>NZ_JAFCLS010000018.1 GCF_018131075.1 Bradyrhizobium sp. JYMT SZCCT0428
GGTTGCTGCACAAGATCGCTGAAGAGTCCGAGCAAGGCATCCTCGTAACGGCAGACTGGCGGGCCCGTCCCTCAAAGCCGGCAACCGGGCCTCAGCCTGTTAACGTCAAAACGCCTTAGAACTTGCGATGGTTGGAGATAATAACAGGCCTTGGACGGAGGAAGACGATCGCCGGCTGCTTGAACTGCGAGACAGCGGGAGGTCTACACTATCGATATCCGTGGCTATGAGACGGTCGGTCTCTGCAATTAGAAATCGCCTGTGTATCGTCCGAGCCCGGGCTGCCCGGGCGAAATCCAGTTCAAGCCATATTGAGAGATGATGCGAAGCTCGTCGTTCGAACCCTGCATCCCGACCCGCGCCACCAAGGTCCCTACCTCCAAAAGCTGGCTCCATGAGGTCAAGCATGACGGTTACCGGCTGATCGTGCACCGCGAGGGCAAGCGCGTGCGCCTGTTCACACGGAACGGTTTCGACTGGAGCGACCGCTACCCGCTGATCACCGAGGCCGCGCTGCGCATCCGGTCAACGTCCTTCGTCCTGGACGGCGAAGCCGTGTTGCTTGGTGTCGATGGGATCTCCGATTTCGACGGCCTACACAGCCGCAAGCACAATGACGAAGTGCAGTTCTATGCCTTCGATATGCTGGTGGCAGACGGTGATGATATCCGCAAGCTACCGCTCACCATGAGGAAGACAAACCTCGCCCGACTCCTGGCGCGGCGTGTGGACGGCATCTTCATCTCCGACTTCGAGCGCGGTGAAATCGGCCCAGAGCTGTTCCGGCACGCCTGCATGATGGGGCTTGAGGGTCTGGTGTCGAAGCTCGCCGATCGACCGTACCGGCCGGGCCGGTCACCCAACTGGGTAAAGATCAAAAACCCCGCCTCTCCCGCTATGCTGCGGGCCAAAGATGCGTTCTCCTGAGGACGACAATCTCGCCGGCGCGATCTCAACATGAGTTCCATGCAGTGCGCGCATAGTGCTCATCAAAACCTGTCACGTTAGGCGAACGTACCTCGATGCGCTGGAGGAATTGCTAATCCAGGCCTAAAGCCCTCGTCGCCAAGCAATCGTATTTCAGGCTTGGCGGCGGGGTGTAACTAGAAACGGCTTTGTGTTGAACCGTTCGTCCCGATTTGAACAATCGCACCGATCCCACGTTTTAATAAGAGAGATGCTGGAACCGGTGCCGTGCCGTCAGAAAAGAAACGTGTCGAACTCCAAAGGGAGATCATGCGGTACCGGCAAATAGCGAGCCGGATCGCAGACGAAGAGTTTGTACGTCGCATCAATGAGCAGATCGCAGAAATGGGGCGGCAACTCCGCGAAATTAATGAGCAAGGCACCGAAGAGGGTTAGACAGGAAGTCGAAGTGGAGGTGTTTTGGAAACACCGAAATGAATACGAATGGCATCTGCGCGATGCAGAGAAAGAAGTGATCGCCAAAGGCCTAGCCAATAGCTATGCCGCCGCTCAAGCAGCGGGTGCAAAGCAGGCGAAACGTCTAACAAAGAAGAGGTAAGGCGTCTCAATGGGCGGCATCTTACGATAGTCTCGCAGAACTAGCCGACCCTCAAATTCTCCGCCGACATTTTTCCTCGGTTTTCCTGCACTTCATAACTTACCTTGGTGCCTTCGTTCAGATTGCTGAGGCCGGCCCTCTCCACGGCCGAGATGTGGACGAATACGTCATTGCCCCCGCCGTCCGGCTGAATAAAACCAAAACCCTTAGTCGCGTTGAACCACTTCACCGTACCTGTCGCCACGTCCGCTCTCCCATTGCAAAACAATGCAGGCACCCTAGTTCGGACGCCCCGTACCGCACAAGAGCAACGGCCCCAGTGCGGGCTAGCGCTGGGGCCGTATATGCGCGGCTGGGGCAGCAGGAGCCAGCGCAGGTTCGCAGGCTAATGTTCGGTTGCTGAGAAGACAAACCTATTCGATTCCGCAATGCAAACGGCCCCGGCGCGGAGAACGCCAACGCAAAGGCCGCCAATGGGATCTCCCGGTCAGGGCTGAGGAATCTACCGAGAGCGTCGGGCGCTCAGGAGTTCCATAGAAACGGCCCCAGCGTGCGCGCGGGCGGACACTGGGGCCGACATTTCCTCGAATGATGCTCGGGGGGACGTTGCAGTCACTCGGTCGTGCACAACTAAGCGATCCGGTCAGGAATTGTTCCGCTCCCTTTAGGGGGCGGCTCAATCGCAAAGCCCGCCGGCGCGAACCGGCGGGCTCGACCCCACGGAGCGGCCTTATCCGCCCATGCCCTTGAGCGCTGCGACCGCGCTTCGGAGCGCCGTCATATGCCACCATCGCGTATCGGTACTTAAGTCCTCATCGATGGCATACTCAATAAGCGCAGCTGCGCCGACCGGCGTGGCCGGGCGTATTGGCCAGCCGCTGCACATGTTGCCACTCCGCGTCTATGGCACGGTCGCGCTCGTCGCGGAGCCTGGCGAGCCCGGTACGCTCGTCCCAGGCCCGTCCGGCCTCTATTTTCGCTTCGTAGCGCGCCTTGGCGTCGAGATACTCCTGTTCGACCGTGGCCGGATCGATTTCGCCAGCGTCCAACAGGGTTTGCCGGCGAAGATCAATCTCACCGGCGCCGATGTGGTAGTTGCGCCAATGAATCAACTCTATGGGGCGTCGGCCGTACCGCTCTTCTGAAGGCCGGGCTCGATCTCGCGATGCGCGCGGTTGGATGGCTTCACGAGTTCGCCGCAAAGGAAACGGCCCCAGCACTCGGGGGCGGGGCTGGGGCCGCCTTGGATTGGTGCCGGAGGCGGCTCCGGCACGGAACCGAAACCTTTGGCCTGACCCCAAGGTTCCTAATTTTCGTTAGTGGGTCATTTTTTGCAGTAACTGAACCTTGTCTTGCGGCATGAGGGCATGATCGTGGATGAAGGCCCCTTTCGGGAAAACGACATCATGATCGCGACGATCGCCGCTTGTTAGCCTGGATGATCACGCTTGCTCTACGTACCGCTTTTGGCGGCTGAATTCCCATGCACCGACAGTAGCGTGCTCACAAAAACTCAACCATCAAAGCGCCTCCGGAGAGCACTAGGGCCGCTTCGGGGGTCGTCTGCTGGCACTACGCGCCGGGCTCCTCTTTGGTCTTTTGCGGAAGCTCGCCACGATTCTCGGCAGTCTCTTCCGGATCGCCGGGCTTTTTCCCGGCCATATTGCCGGGGTTGTAATGGAACTTACCTTCAGGGTTTTCGCCGGGGTGTTTCACATTTGGATTTCTTGTATTGTCGTCGGCCATCAGGCGTTCCTTTGAAGGAGGAACAACGTTCAACAGAACTGCTCTGGTTACGTTCCTAATACGAGTGGCCTGTTTCGACCCTTAGTGGCCAGTTTTGAAATCGCCAGCGGCCTGATTTACGTTGTTTACTACTTCGCGATGTGAGCTGTTTTGACCAGTATGTCGGCTGCCGGACGTGCCACGATGGGCAATCACATAAGGCCGCCTCAGTTGGCGGCCTCTTTCTTTGCGTAGTGTTGCGCTCCGCGATGAACTTATTTCGCATCCGGCCGTTGGGGCTCTGGCAGCCCAGCAAACGGGTAGTACGGAGTGCGGACATGCCTACAGCAGGTGTATCTACTAACAGCGTCCCACCAGTTTGCCCGCGTTGCCCGACATGCAACGAAAAAATGACGTTCCTGTCGGTTAGCCCGACCTGCCAAAGCGTGATCTATGGATTTATATGCCGTAACGACGGAGATCGTCTGAGTTGGGAGAGCCTTCAATCCCATCAGCCGAAAGCGGTTGCAGTTGCGGGGCCTCTTTCATTTTGACGCTGTACTGCGCAGCATCACCCAGCTACACGCTGACATCGATTGACGATTTGCCCAACCAGACATACCGCGCTTCAATAGTGCATGCCCGAACTCACCCGCCGCCCTCATCCCGAGCGCTCTGATTGCTGGCACGTCTACTACGGCGACGTTCGCGGTTCAGTCGGGGCTGCCGATCCACGCCAAGCAGTGGCGTCAGTTCCTTCATTAACTTTTCCGGGGTGAGCAATATTGACCACTGTGCAGGCTGCCGGACATGCCAGATTACCTGATCACCGCTCGGCCTTCGGCTTCCATCGGTGACTGAGAGTGTGTTGCGCTCCCGCCCGACCAAAGAGATGCACATCACTTGCCCCAACCTTATGCCCGTCCTGAACCGTCGCTGATCCCAATTGAGCGGCCCCGCTGCCCCCAATGTTTCAAACGAATGATGCTTACGAGGATCAGCCCAGCCTCCGAGGGCTATGACAGCCGCACCTTCGGGTGCGCCAATTGCAATCACACAATGACGCGCACCGTCCCGTGCGATCCGATGTCGGACAAGTCGGGCTGGCAATACAGCAACCTCAAAGCCTCGGAGTGAGCTATGCAGCGCCGCCGTTTCAGCCACAGCTCGACACTTGAAGAACGTCTGATCGATTTGGCTCGACGGGTTCGGTCTGACGTGGAGACGCTTGCGCCATGCAGCGAGCGCGACGAATTAGTCCAGAAGCTTCGGCAGATTGAAACGGCACTTGATATGAGCGAGTTCCTGTTATCCACTAGCTCCAATCGCCCGTAAGGCCGCCCAGCTGGCGGCCCTTTTCATTTCTGGGGCCGCAGAGAAGCTGGCCCCAAGGGCGGGAAGCTCGCTGGGGCCGGCCCACAGTAGTTTGAAATTTCATTCTAAGTGGTCTTTTTATCGTGGAGTAAAATTGTGAGTGACGTGCAAGAATTTAATAGGTTGGCCGTCGGCGTTCGCTTCAAGATCAGTGAACTCGGAGCTACTCGATTGCGATCGCTGGCCGGCAAGACAGGGATCGTGGTCGAGGTTTTTCGAAGCAATACAGGCGTCACCGTGTTGTTCGATGGTGCCCACAGACCAACTTGCCTGCACAGGGATTTTATCGCTCCGATTTCGCGGTAACGCACGGCTCCCGCACGAGCGGTAGAACTACGGACCTTTGTCTTGCCGTCATCTGCTTAGGTGATTGGTCCGTTGCCACTTTTTGGCCAGCCCTTTTTGATCTCGCGAGCGCCGCGATTTGACCGCGCTCTGTTCATGCTCCAGAGTGAGTAGTCCCGGAACAGAAAAAGGCAGCATTGCGCGGCTTCCTTCCTGACGAGCCGCGCAACGCGCCGATGGTCGTTAGACCAAACCTCAATTACTGGGTGCTGTTCTTAGGAATTGCCGGGCTTCCTGCTCCGCAGATTTCTCATCGGTCGCCGCTAGGTCATAGCGGGCAAGCGCGGTGCCGCTGATGTCCACGGCGCAGGCAATCGCTTTGCCGGCATCCCTTCCAGTGTGGGGAACGAATCAGCAGCGTTTCGCTTGGATCCCGGTTCTGTTGCGTAGGAGTTTTTGTGATGCGTACCCCCTCGATCGTGCCCGACGATCAGGCTCAGACCATCTATCTGGTTGCCAATGACTTCGGCAAAATTGGCCGCGCCTGGTGCGAAGCCGACTATGAAACGACTGATCTTGAAACGGTCATCCTGCTCACCGGCCAATACAGCAACCCGATCCGGGTCGTGGCCTTCAACACTGGCGAGCGGTGGTCCGAAGACGTTTCCGAAGATGTCGCGCGTGTGCGATCGAAAAAGTCCGTGTGGAGCTTATCAGCGTTGGCAACTCCTGCTAGGGCTTCGCGCAACGCGTTCCGGCGATTGCGAAGGACGCTGTCCGATGTGGAGCCGTGTGAGCTGACGATGACGTAGGCCCCCCTCATCGGCGAGTTCCTGAACGACAGGCCGGATAGTGCGTGCGCCCGCGGGCCGCATCTCGGTGAGGATGGCGGCTCTCGCCATATCCGGCGTCTTAACCTGGAAACCTGTGGAGGGACGAGGGAGAGCAAGGCGGGCCACTTCGAGCCAAAAAAATTCGAGGACCATTATGAGGCGGCCTTGCAAGAGCTTTTAGAGAAGAAGCAGAAGGGGCTGCCGATCACCGCGTCCAAGAAGGCCGCTCCGAACAACGTCTTCAACTTGATGGATGCACTCACGGCCAGCATTA
Organism: Bradyrhizobium sp. JYMT SZCCT0428; assembly: GCF_018131075.1. Lineage (GTDB taxonomy): Bacteria > Pseudomonadota > Alphaproteobacteria > Rhizobiales > Xanthobacteraceae > Bradyrhizobium. Next base: position 6,017 of record NZ_JAFCLS010000018.1, read on the forward strand.
AAGGCAGCACCCGCACCCCCGCCGCCGATGCGAAGCCGGCCAAGGCAGCCAGTAAGGCAAAAGTGGCCAAGCCGGCCAAGCGAAAAGCCGGTTAATCTGATCCCAACCGCCAGCGCTGACGATGAATAGGTTTGCACCCTGCCTTCCGACACGCGCCACGGCGGTCCCGTCGAGCAAGAACCGGATTCATAAGATTAAGCACGACGGGTACCGGATGATCGTCCAACGGGACGGCGCCCGCGTGAGGCTATTCCACTCGGAACGGCCACGACTGAACCGGCCGGTACCCCTTGATCCAAGAGGCGGCGCTGCGCCAGAGGTGCGTTTCGTTTGTCCTGGACGGGGAAGCGGTGCTGCTGGGTGTCGACGGTCGCTCGGACTTCGACGGCCTCCACAGCCGCCCCGACGCCTGAGGTTGGGTTTTCAGATCAAGAAAAAACCCGCCGGTTAGGGCGGGTTTCCTTCGCGAATCTTGTGGATCTCAGTTCAATGCGAAAAGCGTGAGCATCGGTATCCAGCTCCCGAATTTAGAAACGGCCCCAACCGGGGGGCCGCCAACCCGAAGGGTCCGGGTTTTCCTCCAGCAGTCGGGGGGCTACCTTGGCTGGCTGGAAGCTTCAGATATGACGTCCCGACAAGTCCGATTGTTCAAAGCTTAATAGAGGTCGCTCGGAGTACCCCTTTCGGCGTAAGAACGGAGCCCGGCAAGATCGCGGTACTAGTCAGGGCCAACGCCGCTGCTGGGGCCGCTTTTTTCGCGAAGCTACTGGTTGACGGCCACGACGTTGAGCTGTGGCTGGGGTACCAAGAAGATTGCCACCTTCCGCCGTCTCGAGAGCAGTACGCCGTCGATGAGTTAAAAGATAAGGCGCTCTGCACGGATCAAGCCTTCCCAATCGTTGAGGAGGAGTACCCCTACGGCCTGTGCGAGGTCATCGAAAAACTGCGCAGGAAATCTCTCAATTGAAGGCCGCCTCAGTTGGCGGCCTCTTTCATTGATCCCGCTTCAGCCTCCGCTTTCCCCAATGATGTTCTTGGCGTCGGGATTGAATTCCCGCACCCTCGTGTCGGTTGCAGCGTCCAGCCGGGCCCGTCCATCAAGGGTGCGTCTTCGATCCGTGACCTAGGTCACAGCGATCTGCGAACTAATCTGACATTTCGTTCTCGATCAATGGAACCCACAGTGGAGCTTTAGGAGAGGAGCGGTCGAAAATGGACATTATCGCCCGAAAGAACGAAATCGCCCGAGAGAACAAATCACCGCACGGCAACGGCGACATGGCGGTCTTGCGAGACGATGAGCTTGATGCCGTCACCGGCGGAGTCGGCAAGACCCTTGGAGCAAAAGCCAAAATTATAGACGGCCGGTTTACATGACCCTTGGTTTGCCCGCATTGAGCGCACCGCTTCCAGTCGGTTAAGCGGTGGGTGCGCATGCGTTCCTATGCGAACTTCTCGGCGCCGGCGTGAATTTCACGAAGGTTCCGGACTCGTCAGCAACAGCCGGCCGCGCGAGACGCGAGATCACTTGGTTAATGAAATGCTCTCCGGCATGCTCGATTAGCGTGACCAATTTTACCCACCCTTCACGTCGGTTGGTTAGCCTATCTCCAAATTACAGGGGCTACGGCAATGAAATCTAATTCGAGAAATTCGTTTGGACGGAGTTTGCTTCGGAAGTTTGGCGCTAGCAATCAGGGCAACATCGCAGTTCTGTTTGGGATCGCCGCCGTCCCGATCATCAGCTTCGTCGGCGCCGCGATCGACTATACCCGTGCCAACAGCGCCCGGTCGTCGATGCAGGCTGCCATGGACTCCACCGCCCTGATGCTGTCGAAAGACCTGGCGGACGGAACCATCAAGGCCTCGGACATCAACACCAAGGCGCAGGACTATTTCAAGGCGCTCTACACCAACACCGATGCCAGGGAGGTGACGGTCACGGCGGAATATACCGCCAACACCGGCAAGGGCTCGACCATCAAGATCAATGGCTCCGGCAACGTGCCCACGGAGTTCATGAAGGTCGCCGGCTTCCCGAAAATCGGCTTCGACACCAGTTCAACCTCGCTCTGGGGCAACGTGCGCATGCGCGTGGCGCTTGCGCTCGACGTCACCGGATCGATGAACGACGCCGGCAAGATGACCGCAATGAAGCCGGCCGCAAAGGCCTTGATCGATCAGATCGGCGCCCTCGCCAAGAACCCGGGAGACGTCTACATCTCGGTCATTCCGTTCGCCAAGGACGTCAACGTCGGTGCCAGCAACTACGAACAGTCATGGATCGAGTGGAGCGAGTGGGAGGCTGCGAACGGCAAGTGCAGCGGCAAGAACTCCGGGAACTACCCTACAAGAAGCTCCTGCGTGGCTGCCGGCAGGACCTGGACGGCGAAGAGCCACGATAACTGGAACGGCTGCGTGACCGACCGTGATCAGGACTACGATACCAAGAACACGACGCCGACTTCCGATCCCGCAACCAAGTTTTACGCCGAGCAATACGATGCCTGCCCCGCACAGCTGCTGCCTCTGACGACCGACATGGCCTCAGCCAAATCCAAAGTTGACGCGCTGACCCCGAACGGCGGCACCAATCAGCCGATCGGCTTCGCTTGGGGATGGCAGTCGCTCACCCAGGGCGCGCCGCTCCATGCACCGGCCGAAGATGCCAATTATACCTACAAAAAGGTGCTGATCGTGATGTCCGACGGTTTGAACACCCAGGATCGCTGGCCGTCATACGGTAACGGCCAAGTCCAATACAACGGCGCCATCGACGCCCGTCAGAAGATCCAGTGCGACAACATCAAGGCCGACGGCGTCATCATCTACACGATGCACGTCAACACTAACGGCGATCCGACCTCCTCCGTCCTGCAGTATTGCGCCAGCGGCTCGGACAAGTTCTCTACCGTGACGTCGTCGAGCCAGATCGCGACAGCCTTTAGCGCGATCGGTACGTCGCTATCCAAGCTGCGCGTCGCGAAATAACCGCAGCAAGCGAAGCAAATAAAGCGCCCGGCGCCAAATTGCCGGGCTTTTTTTTTACCGCAGCCACCCAATAGTAGGGGCAGTTCAGCTTCACAATTAGGCTATCAGCGATTTAAGCGAAAGCTTTAGCTTGTAAGCTCGATTGCGAACAGCCGAAATTGTTCGGCATAGTTCCGAGGCAATGATGCTTTCGTTGCAGCCAGCTAGGATCATGTCACGGATAAGATTATCCTCTTGGATAGTCCATGGCGGATGAGTCGAACGTCTTGAAGCCACGCAAATGGGCGTTCTCGATCCACGATTGGCTTTCCACGAAATTCTTAGTATCTCCGCACGCCGTCGAATTGCGCGCGTAGTCCTATTTAAATATAGAGCAATAGTCAGAGCGTCCTTGCCTGAGCAGATAAGAGTTTTGAGCAATGCATCTTCCGACTCCGGCCAGGCCCTCCCGGATCTAGACCTTAATCCCATGATATGCTCCGCTGTATGTCCGTATTCCCAAGGCGTTAATAGAGATTTACAAGACCTCTGGTCCTTCGGAGGTTAGCATCACCCTGTAAGCGAGGCCCGTTCTACACACGCTTAGGCCACTATCGCAGCCTGCCAACAATCGGAACGTTGGGGATAGGGGCGGCGGGTGAGTTCGGGCATGCGCTATTGAAGCGCGGCGCAGTGCTCCTACTGCAAATTATCAATTCCCTGGGGATCGGAACAGCGGCAGGCTACTCCAGATCGCGTCACCGACTCAGTGCGGTCCGCTTCGACTGTGGAAAGGCGATGGCAGCCATCGTCATCGGCCCGCCGCGACTCAGGTTTGCAATCTGCCGGCGCATTCCGCGCTGATGGAGCGGAGCCATGGAGATCGAGCGCTTAGCCGGAAAACATCGATAGGCGGCAGTCAAATTTCCAATTGGGTACTCGTTCTGGCGGCTCTCGTCATAGTCTGGATTATCTACTCATTCGCCGCGCGCTAAGGGCACTGTCGGTAAGAATGAAAGGGGCCGCCAAGTGAGGCGGCCTCCCACGCGAGACCCTTTTCGTGCGACTTTCCAACGCGCGCGCGACGCATTGCAAACCTAGCAGTGGCCGCCGCCGCCGTAAGCGGATTCCTTGCCACTGAGCCACACGGACCAGCATCCTGTCACTGTGTTGAGCTGGACACTGACTTGGCCTGGAAGGCGGATTTGAACGCGCGAACCGCCGCTCACCAGATCGAGTTCGGCAACATTCAACTCACGGATTTCGGTGGTGTTCATTTCAATCTCCTGTTTTTCGTGAAGAGACCATTCCCTTCTCAAGCCGAGTAGTCGCAGGAGTGCCGGTCGTGAACCTGTTCCCTAGGTGACAGGTCGCAATCCCTAGTGTGAGCGAGGTCACCGAGCGCGCGCCATGGTGAGCATGGGACCGGCGTTGGGTGCTGTCCTAATTAGAACACTCACATTCCGAATTAGGACACAGGATGGGCCATATCGAATGGTGAGTTTCTGGGCATCGTGCCCCGCCTTGGAAGGGGCGCGATATGGAATGGGGCCCCAGCCAAGCCCCGGCTGGGGCCCTTTCGTTTGGGCATCCGCAGAGGGGAATTAAGACATGAAGGTTTCGCGGCGCCGCAGAAATGCATCCGTCGCGGCAGGTCACTTTTTCCTCGCCTTCTTCAGAAAACTTTTCCGCGAATAAATGGCGCCGATGGAGCGCTTCATTTTCAGCGCGATCAAGGTGACGGCCATTCCGGAAACCAATAGTTTCCGCAGCTGATCGTCATCCGTAAATGTCCAGGGGCGGCCTGCTGGACGGGGACCGCTCATTTCCCCTTCGCCTTCAGCCCCACTTCGCGTGCTATCCGCTCGGCCTTTAGCCGCTCCCGATTTTCATCGAAGGACTTCTTTGCCTTCTCATGCTCGCTTGTGGCCGTTTTTGTCTCGACCTTCTTGAAGGCCTTTTCGGCCTCCCGCTCTGCAGCTGTTGTTATCTTTCGCTTCATCACTTCTTCGCCTTCAGCCCCAACTCTACAAGCCGCCGTGGGTAATTAGCTCGGCCCGGCTCGGGTTGCCTTCCACGATAAAGCCTCCGATGCTGACATCGACAAATCGTCCATCGCTCAATCTGAGTTGAGCTCCGCTCGCACTTTGCGCATACGTCAAAACGGCCGGACCGGCTTCGACCCAACCTTCCGCGCGTAAAATGGTATCAACCTCAAAGAGGGTAATTTCATACTCGACGGGCGATTCTTCAGCGCCCTTGACGAACAGCGTGCCCGTTCCGCGAAATCGGGTGGCGTCTGTCATTTCGTCCTCGCCCACAGTACAACAGGGGCGCGCATTGCAGCCCGTCCCAACTCAGTCAAACGGATCTCGGTTCGCGGTTTCATTCCGCGAAGTTCTATCCAACCATGGCGCCGTACCCGATCGAGCATACCAGGGCCAGCCGGCACAGGTAGGTGAGCCACCACCTTCCATTCAGTCAAACTGAGATGCTGCATCACCGCGCGTTGGCTCATGTTGGCGGCGACCGGAGTGTCTTTGGTCATTTGGTCTTGCTGTTGAGCCCCAGCTCCACAAGCCGGCGGATGGCTTCGGGGCGCTCGAGTTTCACATCCTGACGGGCGATCCACTCGTCAATTGAGCGCATTTCATACTCGGTCCACTCGGGGTTTGGACTGGTTGCTAGTGCCTTCTGTGCCATTCCTCCAGCAGCGGCTACGGCAGCCGTGATTTTGGCTTGAGTACTTTCCTTCATCGGGTCTTCGCCTTCTTGACTGGCTTCTCGCCTGTGTCTTTCGCGAGGATATTCAGCATGCGGCTGAGCGCCTTGTGAGGACCTACCTGATTGAGCCCGAGTCTAAATCGACGGCTCCGATACGGAGGATTGAAGCGAGGCCCCGCCGGTTCACCCCCGGCGGGTTGTTCTTGGTTTCACCAGTCAATTGCCATGCTGGAGACGATCAACGGCTACTATGAGTTCGGGCCGCGCAAGCACCTCAACCAGCCTATCCAGGAGGAGTTCGTTATTGTGCGGTCGGGGTTCGAGATACTCTTCAAGGATGCGCTGGGCTTCGCTGACAGCTTCGAGCGCTAATTGCTGGTCGGTCATCCGCAACTCCCACAAACAAAGGCTTTTAAGCAAAATAGTTGCAATTGGTTCCCCGCCAATTAACCTGACGCGCGGGCCTTACCTTGCGCTACGGTATTGGCCCTGCGGAAGTTAAAGGAACTGCACGCCGATCATCTTCCCTCGTCGCCAGATGACCTCGCAGAGCCGGTGCCTTCTGCCGCCCTCATTAAATGCTAGTTCAAACCGGCTCGGCACCTCGGACGGTATTTCCGGTAGGACCTTGGCTCCGTTCTTCGATACGTCCAAGATTTGACACGCTTGGTTTGCACGCCCTGTGAACACGATCCAAGCCGATAGATGGCGGACCCGCCGAACTTCCCGCAAATGTTTCTTGGGCGCTCGCATCGGGAAAGTGTGCGACTTTAAGATTGCGAAGAGTTTAACGATTTTTGATCAAGGAATACGCCAGGCCATCGGCAGCAGAGGCGAGGCCCTTATCCTGGCGAAGGGAGAGTTCTTTCGCGAGAGTGATGCGTAAGGAAACCCGCCGGGGGCAGTTACCGGCGGGTTTTTCTTGCCCGCACAAACCGACCATTATACGAGGCTGACAACGGCGAGGACTAATTCGGGGCCGAAATCGCTCGATGCCAGCGCGATCAATGTTCCGGCACAGACGGCTAAAATGGCGGTGACTGTGAGAGCAATCATTTTGAAAATCCCCTGTTGTCAGTGACGAGGAGACTGCTCCGGCTTCGTTTCCGGACGACTGCGTGGGGGAAGGCAATCGGTTTCGTTCACCGAGACGTTAACTCCCGTAGGAAAGTCTCGCCCGGGGTGACGGGACGCAATCAACGTGATCGGGAGGGCCGTTAAAAGGGAGAGGAACAATTCCTGACCGGATCGCTTAGTTGTGCTCGACCGAATGGAAGCAACGTCCCCCCCGCGCTTCATTCGAGGAAATGTCGGCCCCAGTGTTCGCCTGCCGCGACACTGGGGCCGTTTCTTTGGAACTCTTGAACGCCCCAAGAACGACTCGACGCTCCCGGTTGTCTCTCCTCAGCCTGCCACCGGGAGAAAACCCCCGTCCCCCGCGCCGGGGCCGTTTGCGCGATCGCGGCCCATCGAGACCTGACACCGATGGTGCGCAGGCGGGGGATTAGCGGTGCCGCGCTTCGGCTTCCTGCGCCATCTTTATCCAGTCTCCCGCCAGCTTCAGCCAGTGCTCTTGATCGAGCGGGTTTTTCGCCCGGTCGGCCTGATCGCGGCATTCGTCGGCTAGCTTGCGAAATCTGGCGGCGTCCTCGGACATGCCGGCGAGGATACAGGATTGTCCGGTTTCGCCAAATGAGGCGCCCCTTACGGATGCTATGCGGGTTTAGGAACCATGCGGCCATCGTGTATGCCGTGCGTGATGGCGTGGTCGCTGGTCGCTCCCGCCGCCAGCCGAACGATCAGATGGGGTCCGCTCTCCAGCGACCGGGCCACGGTTTGAAAGGCGTTTGGCCTTTTCCGTGGCCTCGCTGTCATCGGCGCAAACCATCGGCTCGTATCCGATGAAATGCCCGTCCTCGCCTACGATGTAAGCGCGATACTCTGGCATCAACGGGGCGCTTGCAGGCCGGGCGATGTTAGCCATTGCTGCATGTGGGCGGCAGTTTCGGCCTGCCGGGCTTTGCGGATTAACCGCTCCCGTTCGAAACTTGGACGGGTGCCTTGAGCCTGCTTCCGCAAGCGCCGCGCCTCTTCGATTAGGCGCTGATCTAGTGGGGCATCATGTTGGATACGGCGTCGTTGCATGGCGCTGCTCCATTCCTGAGGAAGGCGGGAGCGCTACGGTGCGTTCTCATCACCGATAGAAGCCGAAGGCCGGGCGGTGATTGGAACAGTCTGGCATGTGTTTTGGCCGACATACTGGTCAAAACAGCTCACCCTCGCGGAATCGTTAACAACTCAAATCAGGCCGCGGTCGCTTTTTTGCACCCGTTTCACAGCCAAGCCATCGATCCACCAGGAACAGCAGCGCGGTTATGACGATCACGGCCAAGACAACGGTGCCGAGCAACAACAACGGTGAAGAGCAAGCCTCTGCACACACGCCAAACAGCCCTCTGAAAGAACAAAGCGCGAAGCGCGATGTTGCGTCCGTGTTGCGTGGAACGGTTGGGAAGGGTTGGTAAGCCGTTGATTTCGTTAGTATGGCCTTGCAGCGTCTTGCAACACCAGAACAGGCAAGAGAACGGAGCCATAACGGGCAAGAGTGCTTATTCGCCAAGCACTTATAATGGCGCACTCGGAGAGATTCGAACTCCCGACCCTCGGAATCGAAATCCGATGCTCTATCCAGCTGAGCTACGAGTGCCTGTAGCCCGCCCGATTATCAGACTTGTCCGGGCAGGGCCAGCAGCGGAACGTTTAGTAACAGGGGTGCCGGCCGCCCTGGCCGAAGTAGGCGGCCGCGCCCTGGCGGCAATAGTTGGTCGAGGGGCCGTCATAATAGGCAAAAGTGCCGGGCTGGGCGCCGGGCCCGTAATTGTGCTGGTAGCTGATCGGATAGGGCAGCGGCCAGTGATGGCGGTGGTGGCGATTATGGCGGGCGTCCGCCAGGCTCGGCGCCAGGGCCGCGGCGGCAAAGAGGGCGGCGGCGATTAAAAACTTGGCTTTGGGCATTTTGATTCTCCGGAAGATCCCACCAGGAAACTAGACGTTTTTGGCCGGTCCGGGGGCCATTTTACGCAAAACGATTGGAAAAGCTGCGGAAAATTGGCCGAAGCTTGCCCATTTTTGGCCCCTAAAGGATGCTTAACGAAATCCCAACACAGTCCGGCCAAGGTTCTGCGGTGTGGTTCGGACTTCAAGGGCCACCCTCCGCTTTGACAAGGCTATCCGGTTCCCGATCGACCCATGCGCATCACGTCCCTCGCCCTGCTGTCCCTCTCGGTTCTGGTCGCGACCCCGGCGCGGGCCGATCTGCACATCACGCGCGACCATGGCGGCTACGTCGAGGAATACAAGGTCAAGTACAAGCGGATCCGCGACCGCAAGGAACGCGTCATCATCGACGGCATCTGCAACTCGGCCTGCACACTGGTGTTCGGCATCGTGCCGATGAACAAGATCTGCGTGACGCCGAAGGCGAGCCTCGGGTTTCACCTGGCCTATTACGACAAGGCCTTCACCTTCGGCATCAAGGTCACAAGCTCCGACGGCACGTCGGACCTGATGTCCTATTATCCGGATACCGTGAAGGACTGGATCCGTCGCAATGGCGGGCTCACCACCGAGATGAAGAAGATCAAGAACGGTGGCGAGCTCTGGAAGATCGTCGATCCCTGTCCCGAAGCGTTTTGAACCGAGCACAATCGCGCCGGCTCCGCGTCATCAGCACTCCCTAAAACGTCACCACGCCACGGATCGATTCCCCGCGCTTCATCAATTCGAATGCGTTGTTGACGATCTTCGGCACGTCGGTGCGGCCGCGCGTGGCGCGACGGATCCGCGCGATCAGTCCTTGCCGCATAGCATATGATCGGGCACTACGCTTCCGCAAATGAACCGTGACCTTGAAGATCTTGCCGCGCGGGCGGCGCCGGCGATTTTCGTCGTGCTGTGGAGCACCGGCTTCATCGCTACCAAATACGTCGTCAACAACGCCGATCCGTTGACCTATCTCGCGATCCGGATGGCGCTGGTGGTCGTTTTGATGGCTGGTATCGTCGCGATCGCGCGGCCACGCTGGCCGGATCGGATCGGCATCTTCCACAGCGCCGTCGCCGGCATTCTGGTGCACGGATTCTATCTCGGTGGCACCGCGATTGCGATTGCGCATTCGATTCCCGCTGGGCTGTCCGCGCTGATCCCCGGCCTGCAGCCGATCCTGACCTCGACCATCGCCAACCGCTGGCTCGGTGAGCGCGTCACGGCGATTCAATGGGCCGGACTCTTGCTCGGGCTCGCGGGCGTGGTGCTGATCCTGCACAATCGGCCGATGAGCGGCGACGCGGGTTGGGGGTGGCTTGCCTCCGGCGTGTCGCTGATCAGCATCACGCTCGGCACGCTCTACCAGCGGCGGTACTGCAACGCGATCGACTGGCGTGCGGGCAATCTCGTGCAATACATCGCGGTTACGATTTTCTTCGGGCTCGGGGCATGGCTGTTCGAGAACAATGTGGTGCATTGGACCACGGAGTTCGTGCTCGCGCTGAGCTGGCTGGTCGTGGTGCTGTCGATCGGATCGATCGGGTTGTTGTACTGGCTGATCCGCCGCTCGGCGGCGACGTCGGTGGCGAGCCTGTTCTATCTGGTGCCGGCGGTGACGGCGCTGATGGCCTATGTGCTGTTTGGCGAGCAGCTCGATGGAATCGCGCTTGTCGGCATGACCGCGTGCGCGGCGGCGGTGTTTCTGGTCAACCGGCGCGCTGCCTGAGGATGTTTAGCGATTGCGAATGCTCGCATAGGCCGCGAGCGCGCGTTCACGTCCCTTCTTGTGATCCATGATCGGCTGCGGATAGGTCTTGCCGAGTTCGATGCCGGCGCTTGCAAGTTCGAGCGGTGTCGCGGTCCAGGGTTGGTGGATCAGGTCATCGGGCAATTGGTTCAGCTCCGGCACCCAGCGCCTGATGTAGACGCCATCGGGATCGAACTTCTCGCCCTGCAGGATCGGATTGAAGACGCGGAAGTAGGGGGCGGCATCGGCGCCGCAGCCGGCGACCCACTGCCAGTTGGCAGGATTGCTGCCGGCATCGGCATCGACAAGCGTGTCCCAGAACCATTGCTCGCCCTCGCGCCAGTCGATCAAGAGATGCTTGACGAGAAACGAGGCCACCACCATCCGCACACGGTTGTGCATCACGCCGGTGTGCCAGAGTTCGCGCATGCCGGCGTCGACGATCGGATATCCGGTCCGCCCGCGCTGCCACGCGCGCAATGCCTTGGTGTCACCCTTCCAGGGAAACGCGTCGAACAATGCCTGCAGATTGCGCGTTGCGAGATCCGGCAGGTCGTAGAGCAGATGACGGCAGAATTCGCGCCAGCCGAGTTCGCTGAGGAATTTATCGATATCGGATGACAGGCGAGGGTGCTCGGCGGCAGCAAACTTTGCGGCGTGCCAGACCTGGCGCGGGCTGATCTCGCCGAAGCGAAGATGCGGCGACAGACGCGAGGTGCCCTCACGGTCGGGGCGGTCGCGGTCACCGGAATAGCCGGCGATACCGCCGTCGAGGAACGCCTTGAGCCGCGTCTGCGCCGCAGCTTCGCCGGGCCGCCAGCTTTCGCGCAAGCCGCCGGCCCAGTCGGGCCTGGTGGGTTCGAGATGCCAGTCTTCCAGCGCATCGCTGGCGATATCGGATACGCCGTTCAGCTTCTTCGGCGCCGGCAGCGGCTTTGGCGGATCGCCGAGGGATTGCACCCGCCGCCAGAACGGCGTGAACACGCGCAGGCCGCGGTTCTCCTTGTTGCGGATCTGGCTCGGCGCCACCAGCAGGTCGCCTGGAAATCTGTGAGTGGCAACACCACCGAGGGCAGCCGCGACCTGATCCGCCACCCGCTGGTGGGGTGCCTCTGCAATCTCGTTCCAATAGACGGCGCCGGCATCGACCTCGCGCGCGAGGGCGGCAATGACCGTGGAGGCCGTCCCCCGGCGCAACACCAGGGACGCGCCCCGATCCCGGAGGCTCTCCTGCAAGGCGCGCAGCGACCGCGCCAGCCACCAGCGGGCAGCGCCTCCAAGTGTGCGAATGCCCGGCGTCCTCTCGTCGAGTACGAAAATGCATACAACCGGCGCTTGTGCTTTGGCGGCCGCATGCAGGGCGGGATGGTCCGAAAGGCGCAGGTCCTCACGGTACCAGACGATGGCAGGGCGAGGACTCGTCATGCACGCATCAATTTCATCAAATTCCTGAACCTTTGCCTAGGGTTGCATCCATTAATGCGATCGTAAGCAAGAACCGTCAAATTGAGCGCGATTTTGGGGAAAATTGCACATGTCCTTGCCGTCGTTTGGAAAACTCCTGCCGTCGCTGAAACTTCGTCTCGGCACCAAGGCGGTCATTTCCGCCGTCCTCCTGATCGCGGTGAATACCGCGCTGGTTGTAGGCGCGGCCTATTGGTCGCTCAACTCTGAGTTCGGCGACCGGGCGCTGCGCGACATCGAGGTCAATCTGCGAACGCTGGCGCTGTCCTTTGCCGAGACCTACCCCGACGCCAAGATCACGCTGAAGGACGGCATGGTCGCCAAGGCCGAAGCGGCGAAGATGCCCGAATTCAAGGACCACGCGATCGTCGATCGCTCGGTCGGCTATGTCGGCGGCAACGCGACGCTGTTCGTCTATGACGAGGCCAGCAACCAATTCGTCCGCCGCTCCACCAATGTGAAGAAGGAAAATGGTGACCGCGCCGTCGGCACTCAGCTCGCGCCCGATCATCCCGGACAGCCGATCCTGCGTCGCGGCGAGGCCTATAAGGGGCCGGCCACGCTGTTCGGCAAGACCTTCATGACGGCCTATTACCCGATCGCGAATTCGGCCGGAAAGGTGATCGGCGTCCTCTATGTCGGCATTCCGATGGCGCAGTTCGAGACCATGCTGTCGCATGCCATACAGAACATGGCGATCGCAGCGGGCATTGCAGCGCTTCTCGTGATGCTGCTGACGATGCTGATCGTGCGCCGCGTGACCAAGCCGCTGACCTCGGTCACGGCGACGCTCACGGCCATCGCCAACGGCAACAGCGACGTCGAGGTGGGTCATCACGAACGCATGGACGAGATCGGCGAGATCGCGCGCACCGTCGCGGTGTTCAAGAACAACTCGCTCGAGCGCCGCCGGCTTCGCGACGAACAGACCGCGGCCGCTTCTGCCGCCGTCGAACAGCGCAAGGCTGAATTGCGCGGCTTCGTCGACGAGTTCCAGACCAGCGTCGGTGGTATCCTCGACAAGGTGCTGAATTCCTCGGGCGAATTCGAGCGCGTGGCCAAGCAACTCACCGAGACCGCGCGGACCACCGCCGGGCTGTCGGGCCAGTCGGCGGGCGCGTCGGAGACCGCCTCCGAGCATGTCCGCACCGCGGCCGTTGCTTCCGATGAACTCTCCAATTCGATTGCCGAGATCACCCGCCGCGTCCAGGAATCCAACGGGATCGCGGCCGACGCCGTCAAGCAGGCCGCGGCCACCGACCAGCGCATCAACGAGCTGTCGGAGGCGGGCGCACGGATCGGCGACGTGGTGAAGCTGATCACCTCGATCGCCGAGCAGACCAATCTCCTGGCGCTCAACGCGACCATCGAGGCCGCCCGCGCCGGCGATGCCGGCCGCGGCTTTGCCGTGGTGGCCCAGGAGGTCAAGAGCCTCGCTGGCCAGACCGCCAAGGCCACCGAGGAGATCTCGAGTCAGATCGGCAGCATGCAGCTTGCGACCGAAGAGTCGGTCAGCGCGATCAAGGCGATTGGCCAGACCATCGAGCGCATCAGCGATATCGCGACCTCGATTTCGGCCGCGGTCGAGCAGCAGCGCGGTGCGACGGCGAACATCGCCCAGAGCGTCCGGGCCGCCGCAAGCGGGACCGCCGACGTCGCCGTCAACATCCGCAACGCTGCGCAGGGCGCGGGCGAGACCGGCGAGACCTCCAGCCGCATGTTTGCCTCGGCGCAGGCGCTGTCGGGCGAGAGCCTGCATCTGAAGGCCGAGGTCGAGAAGTTCCTGGACCGCGTTCGCGCGGCCTGATCGCAATCTGGCTATCGCCAATCTTTCCGTGACGCCGGTTCTGATGACATCAGAACCGGCGTCATATTTTTCTGACGCCTTGAAAGCGCGATGAACCGTTACTGTTTCGGCTGCGGCACGATCCGGATGTACGGCTTCGGCGACTTCCAGCCCTGCGGATAGATCGTCTTGGCCTCGTCGTCGGTGACTGAGCCTGCGATGATGACGTCTTCGCCCTGTTTCCAGTCGGCCGGCGTCGCGACCCGATGCTTGGCCGTCATCTGCAGGGAATCGATCACGCGCAAGATCTCCTGGAAATTGCGGCCCGTGGTCATCGGATAGACCAGCACCAGCTTGATCTTCTTGTCCGGTCCGATGATGAAGACGTTGCGCACGGTCTGGTTATCGGCCGCGGTCCGGGTTGCGACATCCCCCGAGGTGGAAGCGGGGAGCATGTCGTAGAGCTTGGAGACGTTGAAATCGGTGTCGCCGATCATCGGATAGTTCGGCGCCGCGCCTTGCGTCTCCTTGATGTCCTCCGACCATTTCGAATGCTTGTCGACGGGATCGACGCTGAGCCCCATCAGCTTGACGCCGCGCTTGTCGAATTCGCCCTTCAACTTTGCGAGAGCGCCGAGTTCGGTGGTGCAAACCGGGGTGAAATCCTTCGGATGCGAGAACAACAGCGCCCAATTTGAGCCGATCCAGTCGTGGAATTTGATTTTGCCCTCGGTGGTCTGGGCTTCGAAGTCCGGGGCGACTGCGCCAATCTGGAGTGCCATGGTACACCTCATCTTATTCAAGTTGCAGGAGAATTTCTGTTAATCTGTATAAGCCCTAACGGGGTGGAAGTGAACCTCCCGCCAAAAAAGGCGAGATCCTTCTCCGCGAATAGGGAACTCCTAGCACCTTCTTTCGATCTGCGCCCCTGCGACGAAAAATCCACAGCGGCGGTAATCGCCCGGATTGCCCCGATATCGCCTTTTATGGTCCGCAAGACCCCGGTCCCGGTTGCCGGGGGCGTTCATCGGTCGTTCAACCGAACCGTGACATCAGTCACAGCGACTAACTGGAGTCACCGCGACTAAATGGCAACCATCTAAAAATCTCGGAATGCAAGTTCCGAATCGTTAACCACTCGTTTACGCCGGCGTCGCAATGCTGGACCAGAAAAAGAAATTGAGAAGTGCAAGCTATGTCTGCCCCTAGTACTACCAAATTGATTGAAGCGTCCGCCGTTCTCCAGCCCTCCTGCCGCAAGACCGCTGCCCACGCGCTCACCATCGTGCGCGACGGCGTCATCACCGGCGAGGGCCCGACCACCAAGGGCCGTATCCATTTTTCCCGCGCGCTCGATGCCGATGACGCCGCCTGGTGCGCGCGCATCTTGACCGCATCCGCTGTCGAGCATCAGCCGGTCAGCCGCGCCGAAGCCGAGGCGTTGTTCGAAATCAGCGACGCCGCCGCCGAGCGCAGCGACGATGGCCGTTTCGACGACCTGCTGGCCAAGGCGATCGCCCATCATGCAGCGTCCGAATCCGGCCTGCCGGTGCCGCCGCGCACGATTGCCCTGTCGCCGGACACCGACATCGAAAGCTGGGCCCCCGCCAAGGCCGTCAACATCGACACCAAGGTGCTGGAGTGGATTGCCGCCCAGATGCGCGGCAAGCGCCGCTCCAACCACGCGCTGGCCGCGATGGTCGCGACCCTGGTCGGCGCCGCCGCACTGCCGCTCGCGCAGCTGCCGGGCATGCTGGACATGGGGATGATGTAACGTCATTCTCGCATCGTTGAATTCAAAGCGGCGGGGATTTTCCCCGCCGTTTTTTGTTTGGCGGGGCAGGGGGGTCAATGGGACATTGCGAGCGCAGCAAAGCAATCCATCAGGCCACTTGCGGAGATATGGATTGCTTCGCTGCGCTCGCAATGACGGAGATACAGTTTCGCATTCTCGCGGCACGATCTGCCCGAGGTTTGCAGGTAATCTTCGCTCCCTCGAAGATCAGAGGGGGCAGGGAATGCCGGATGCGCGCTGCACCCGCGGTCTCGTGTGCGATTGTGCAACAAGATGGTGCACACGAGCATACAGGGCAGCGGAGAGCATCCGACATTCCCTGCGCAATGGCCTTACGGCTTATGACGCGCTCTCCCCGGTGAGACGGCCTCTATTGCCACCGTCACTCCTCGGAAGCGTTAGCTTCCTCAGAGCTTGACGCCGTTACGGGCGCCAGGACCACACGCTTTCGCCGTACGCCTTTGCCGCGACCGTCAATCGCAACATCAGCGTCCACCGCAACCCGTCCCTCGTTGTGACGATGGCCAACGCCCCTCTGAGTGGGACGGGATGGCTATTGATGTGCAGGTGATTTGGGGTCGAAGGAAAGGGAAATATTTTTGATTTACAGAAATTTGGGACTTGACATGGTTTCTGTAAATCGGAAGTAGTCTGCCCGACGGGCGACACTGAGCGGATTTTTGGCTCGGTGCGGTAATCGAAACCAGCCGCCAGAGAGTGTGACGTATATCACGCTAGCTGCTCGGCCTGTTGTGCATTGTGATCACGAGATTCGGTTGTTAGTGTCGGTTTTTACTGCCGATTTGGAAATTTTTTGATGCGCGCGTTGCTAGGCATCTTTTTGACGGCTGGGCTCATCTTCCTGGCTGGCCAGCCCGCGTTTGCGGACAAGCGCGTGGCGCTGGTGATCGGCAACTCCTCCTACCGGAACGTGGCCAAGCTCAACAATCCTGCGAACGATGCGGCGGCCGTTGCCGCGATGCTCAAGTCGGCAGGCTTTGACGCGGTCGAGTCCAAACTGGACCTGACCGTCGGCGAATTGCGCAAGACGCTGCGTGACTTCGGCAACAGGAGCCGCGATGCCGATGTCGCGGTCATCTATTATGCCGGCCACGGCATCGAGCTTGACGGCACCAACTACCTCATTCCGGTCGACGCGACGCTCGAGACCGATACAGATGTTCTGGATGAGGCGCTGTCGCTCGACCGTGTGCTGGTTGCGGTCGAACCGGCCAAACAACTGCGGCTGGTCATCCTCGACGCTTGCCGGGACAACCCGTTTACAAAAAGCATGAAGCGAACGATCGCGTCACGCGCGATTGGGCGTGGCCTTGCCAAGGTCGAACCTTCCAGCCCCAACACCATGATTGCATTTGCGGCTAAAGCCGGTTCAACCGCATCCGATGGCTATGGCAAGAACAGTCCATTCGCAGCCGCGCTGGTCAATTACCTTGCCAAGCCGGGCCTTGATCTTCGCAAGGCGTTCGGTTTCGTGCGTGACGATGTCTTGAAGGCAACCAATAATGCGCAAGAGCCGTTCGTGTATGGCTCCTTGGGCGGCAACGACGTAACGCTGGTGCCAGCCCCGCCTGCCGCTGTCGCTGCGCCGGTCGATCAGGACGCCACGATGCGGCGCGACTATGAATTTGCCGATCGGGTCGGGACAAAACCCGTATGGGATGCCTTCATCGAGAGGTATCCTTCGGGCTTCTTTACCGCGCTTGCCAAGGCACAGCGTGACAAGCTCGCGGCGGAAGCTGCGCGGATAGATGCAACCAACAAGGCCAAAGCCGCCCAGGAGGAGCAGGCCAGGCTTGCGGCCGAGGGAGCCAGAGCGGCCGAGCAAGTGAAGGCCGCCGAGCAAGCCAAGGCTGCCGAAAAGGCACGGCTCGCGGCGGAAGCGGCCAAGAAAGCCGAAGATGCCAAAGTTGCCGAAGCCGAACGCGTCAAAGCCGCGGCACAGGCCAAGGCAGCGGAAAAGGAAGCCGAACGTGTCAAGGCGGCCGCAGCCGTCAACGCTGCGAGAGAGGCGAAGCTGGCGGCCGAATTAAAAATCAGGGAAGAAAAGGCTGCTGCTGAACAAAAGGCCAAGGAAGAAAAGCTTGCCGCACTGACGCCACCGGCTGACAAATCGGACCAACAAACGGCAGTTGATCTTCCACGTTCCTTACAGGTCGAATTGCGGAGAGTTGGTTGCAACACAGGCGCGGTAGACGGCAACTGGAACGCGGCGTCGCAGCGGTCGCTTGATCTATTCAGCAAGTACGCGGGCGTGAAGCTTGATGTGAGGGTCGCCAGCGTCGACGCACTCGACCTTGTCAAGAGCAATACGGCGCGCGTTTGTCCGCTGATTTGCGAACACGGGTTCAAGGCCGATGGCGAACGCTGCACAAGGATTACGTGCAGGCCAGGCTACGAGGTCGGCGACGACAACATTTGCGAAAAGATTGAAGTGAAAAAGCCGACGGCAAAACGCGAAGAGCCGAAGCGTGAAAGGTCGGAACGTGCGAAGGCAGCAACTCCAGCAGAAAAGCCGCAGGCTTCGGGGCAAATCATTTGCGGTTCGGGGGGCTGCAGGCCTGTCCAAAAAGGGTGCAGAATTGTTCAGGGTAGTGGCCTGCATGGGGTTACCACCCTTAACAGCGGACAACGCGAGGAATGCCACTAGGGCGTAAGGACTGTTGCGCCGCTACGGCGCCGTGGGCGGGCCATTGAGTTGAGTTCCGGGCCTTTAATTCCCGACCCGGCACCCCATATAGAGTGCCATGGCACAATGGAAAGCATCTGTCGCGCGGCAACCACCGATGACCAAGGCGGAACTGCGGGAGATGCTGACCGACGCGGTCCGCAACACGCAGCCCGGTGCTGACCAAGAGCCGAAACGCTCCCCGAAGGTCGAGAACGATCGGCCCTGACGGGCCGCCCGACGATATATCCGCGGCAGTTGCGGTCGATCCGAACGTCTTGGCCTCGCAAGTTTCACAGGGAATAGCGTATGCGGCTGGTTGCCAAACCCACCGAACAAGAGATCATCGAGGGGCCGCAAGCGGTATCCTTTCAGATCGCGAACGGAAACGCGCGGCAGCGCTGCATTCTGCAAACCGATCTTCCGACGCAGGCGCAGGCCCACAAATATCTGCTCACCAATTGGCCCGTGATCGAGCGGATGGCGCGCGAGGCTCTCGCGACCGGCATCCTTGACGATGGTCAAATCAAACTGGCCATGGTCTAGATTCTTGTCTTGACGCGTTTTCTACGCAGATAAGTCTACGCAATCTGTGCGTAAGCTTGATTGCTATGCGAACCGCTGTCCACTTCGCTCGAAAACGCTATAGTCCGTTCAACAATCAATGTCGGTTTTGGTCTACAGGGAAAAGTCATGCTCAAGGATCGCGAGAATATCCTGAATGCGCTTCGCGAGAAGCCGCTCAAGGTCTACGAGATCATGAAACGCGCCAACCTTCCGAATGAGGAAGCCTGCCAGTCGCTGCTTCTGAAAATGCGCGATGAGGGTCTGGTGAAATTCGACATCCACAAGGGACGCTGGCTTGCCGGATGATGGCGCGGCGCGGCCGACACGCCGCGCCGAAAATCGATGCCGGCCCGAAGCTGGATCGCGGCTAATCTGGGCCGCGTGTGTCTCGAATGTCCCGCAAGAGCCAGGCGAGCACAAGAACCGATGGCGTCCACGCGAGTAGTGCTCCGATCAACATCGCTTGCGCGCTTGTCATGAGGGCTCCTCCACTTACGCTATAGACAATTTCCACCTCGACGGTTTCGGCTCATCTCGGTCCGAGAGACAGCCTCCAGTCCGGAGCTGCCGCATCGCTGGATCATTTTTGGTTTGCGACAGACGGCTCGGGGCATTTGTAGAGCCATCTCCAGTAGGCCTTGTTACGATCCCGCTGACGCTTGCTGTGCTCGCGGCACCTGGACGAGCAGAATTGCCCGAAGCGCCAGCTGAAACGGACCAGCCCGAACGGGCGGTCGCAGTTCGGATTGTCGCAACGATTTGTCATGATGCGGCCTCCGCATTCGATCGCAGGATCAGGCGAATGAATTTTTCCTGGCCTTGGCCGAGGCAAGAACGTCCGCAATAACGTTCACGCGCCGGATTTCGAAGACATACTATCTTGGGTTCTTCACTGTCGCATTCGGAACAGCGTGGGCCTGTACGCATGGCGACCTCCTCCTGAGGAATTGCCATTCACTGATCGTGGTGTACTGGTTGTCGTGCCGTCGGATTTACCGGAGGGCGACGATGCCTCACTCTCGTTCCGTCCCGCCCCATATTCAACTTGTCTAGATGGTTGATCGGCTTATCCCTAGGTATGACCGGCCCGAAACTGCCAATTTCGGTGGGATGGAATTGTTGTTCTGGCCCTGTTGCCGGACCGATCGGGATAGCGGCGCCAGATGCCGTGTTGACCCAATCGGATCGGGTCATCTGCTTTTTTTACTCGCCGTGCCCGCGCAGCGCGGCGTCGAGGCAGTTGATCAACGCCTCTCCCGTGAAGGGTTTGGTGAGAAAGCAGCTCGCGCCGGCCTTCAGTGCCTGCATGCGCGCGCTCTCGGTCGCGAAAGCGGTGATGAAAATGAATGGCAGCCGGTATCCGTCGGCAACCAGGTGAGCCTGCAGTTCGAGACCGCTCATGACCGGCATTTGAATATCTGCGATCACGCACGAGGTGTCATGCAGATGAGGCGACCGCAGGAACGCCCCGGCCGATTCAAAGGTGTGAACGACGTATCCAAGCGTTCGCACGAGATTGTAGGTCGCGGTGCGAACGGAGCCGTCATCGTCAATGATTGAAATCACGGGTGGGTTGGCCAAAGCGGTGCTTCCTGACGTGCCGGCAGAATGCCTCTTGCTGCAAGCCGCTTGAGGGCAGAGTGCGTCGCAAATCAGGGGCGGAAAATCATACTTAGGTTTGCAGGACGGGGGGTGGATCGCTCAACGACCCGCCGCTATTGCGGCGGCGCCGGGCGCTGTATTTCGAGCGCCTGGGCCATCTTCACCAGATCGGCCAGCGATTTCGCGGCCATTTTTCTCATGATGTTGCCGCGGTGTATCTTCACGGTGATCTCGGCAATGCCGATTTCGGCCGCGATCTGCTTGTTCATGAGCCCGGTCGTGACCAGTGCCATCACCTCGCGCTCCCGGGCAGTCAAGGTCGCGAACAGCGCGTGCAGGTCGGAGCGGATCTTTGCTTCATTCCGGCTGTTTCGATCGCGTTCGATGGCCGCCGTCACGGCATCCAGCATGTCCTGATCGCGGAATGGCTTGGTCAAAAAGTCGACAGCCCCGGCCTTCATGGCCCTGACCGTCATCGGGATATCACCGTGGCCCGTCATGAAGACGATGGGAATGTGAATGCCTGCCTTGGCAAGGTCGGCCTGAAAGTCGAGGCCGCTCAGCCGAGGCAACCTGATGTCAAGGATCAGGCAGCTCGGAACGTCCGGCAGCTTGCTCTGCAGAAATTCAGCGCCCGAACCGAACACTTCGACGCGCAAGCCCACCGAGCGGAAAAGATTCCGGAGCGCTTCACGCACCGACACGTCATCGTCGACAACATAGACGATCGGCTCGTCCGGGCCGCCAACGTTGCGAGGCGAGTTTGAGCGGGGGGTCACGGCGTATGGTCCTCTGGATGCATCGGCAGGCTGAACTGAAACGTCGCGCCGGGCCCGACATTGATGGAGGCCGACAGTCGCCCGCCATGGGACTCGACGATTGATCGGCAGATCGACAGGCCCATGCCCATGCCGTCGGATTTGGTAGTGAAGAAGGGGGCGAACAGCCGGTCGGCATTCTGAATGGCCAATCCGACACCGGAGTCTGTTACCGTGACCAGAATCTGGTGGGCGTCATCCTGGTGCGTCCGGATCGCCAGCTTGCGCGGTCGGTCGGTGACCGGTTGCATCGCTTCAATGGCGTTGATGACGAGATTGAGGATGACCTGCTGCAGCTGAATCCGATCGCCGAGGACCGGGCTGAGAGCAGGAGCGAGGTCCTTCCGCAGCACGATCCGGTGGCTGAACAGTTCGCGATGCAGCAAGGTGACCACCTCATTGACGACCGCATTGATGTCGAGAGGCGCTTTCTGATCGGCGGTCTTGCTTACCAGCCCGCGGACGCGCTGGATCACTTCGCCCGCCCGGTTGCCGTCATCGACAATCGAGGCCAGGGCGCTGCGCGCTTCCTGCAGTTCGGGAGTGTCGCGATCGAGCCAACGCAGGGCGGCCGAGGCGTTGGCAACGACGGCGGCCAGCGGCTGGTTCACTTCATGGGCAATCGACGCGGCCAGCTCCCCGAGCGCCGTCACGCGCGTGACATGCGCCAGTTCAGCCTGTGCCTCGTGCAGTTTCTCCTCCGCTCGCCTTCGTGCCGTGACGTCCGTCACCGCGCCGACAAATTCGATGCCATCAGATGCATCGGTTACGGCATGCGCCGTTGCGTGGACATATTTGACCGAGCCGCCGGGCATCAGCAATCGATATTCGTGATCGAAATCCCTGCCGTCGCGGGACGCCCGGTCGATGGTCTGTTGCGCGCCCGCTCGATCATCGGGATGAATGCGTCCAATGACCGTGTCGAGTGCGACAGAAGGCGACTTTTCAAAGCCGAATATCCTGAAGGTTTCGTCCGACCAGATGATTTCGCCGGTGGCGACGCGCCAGCCGAAGCTGCCAGTGTGGCTCAATCGCTGTGCTTCGGCCAAGTAGTTTCCACTCTGCCGCAAGGCGTTTTCGGCTTCCTTGCGCTCGGTGATGTCCTCGCATGCGATCAGCACGATCAGCCGGTCATCCTGCCGTCGCACGGCTTTCGCGTTTTCACGAACCCACAGCGCCGAACCGTCCTTGCGGACCTTTCGGATCTCCCAGCTATGGGTTTGCCCGATATGCGCCAGACAGATTTCAACGCTTTTTCGCACCGTGTCCCGGTCTGCTTCAAAGAAGACCCCGAGCACCGGTTGTCCCCGCAATTCGCTGACGAGATAGCCGAGCTGGGCGGCACCAAATGTGTTGACCGACAGGACGATGCCGTCCGCATCGACCATGAAATACATCACGGGGTTATGCTCGAAGACCTCCTTCCACTGCGCCTCGCTCTCGCGCAGGGCTTCTATTGCGCGCTGTTCCGCGCTTGCCCGGCTCTCAAGCGCGGCTTCCATCTGCCTGCGGGTGCTCCCTACCAGGTGCATCACGATCAATGAAGCGAGAAATAGGGCGAGGAGCAGCACGACGGCAATCAGATAGTCGGCAACCTCCGGGGCGGGACCGAGCACGAGCCAGATGCAAGCCGCCGTCAACGATGCCAGCGCCATGCCGCCGAGCAGCGATTGCTCGGCCGAGCGCCGGGATTTTAATATCTGGTTACGCATGGCATTCGGCCGTCCGGCCCCGCGCCGCGTCGTCAGGTGATCATCACCATCGACGGCAACACGTGGCCCCACGAGTGGGCCGTATCCTAACAGCTTTTCCAGGCCCGGAGGTATGGTGCATCGCGATACGCAGGTGGCTCAAAGCGCTTGACGGTCGCGGCCGTTCGTCGCGCCTGCAAGCCCCGGTTGACGATCGCGGAACGCGCAATGTCGACAACTGGATATCACTGCGGGAGGAGGTGGGCGCTCGTTGTCCCTCGCAAGGCTCAGGCCGCTGATCCTAAACCTAAGTATGCTCCTCTCACCCAAATGTAACGTGCATATCAACCTCCGTTCAATGGTTCGGCGATTCTCCGCGACTAGGCTGGCGCGATAGCCGAGCAGCAGCAGGTTTCTCGCGCCGTCGCTCTTGCTGATTGAACGTTGAACCTCGGCGCCGCTGTCCGGGATAGTCGCATTGTAAACATCGCTTGCGTAACGACCGCCGTCTCGTGCCGCCACAAATTCGGGGATTGAGATGCCAAAGCCAAGCCTGCAATTGATCCACTGTTCGAACGACATTCGCCCGGGCGCAAGACGCCGGCAGGACAGCACCAGCTTCCAACCATATGTTATTCCTGGAGGCGCGCGATCCGTGCCGGGCGAGCGTTCATGGGAGGCCGCGCTTGATCTGGTCGATTTTAGCGTTTTGGTTTGCTATGAAAACTATCTTGCCTTCCTTGAGGCGAGTGCAGCCATCCTCGCCGGCTCCAAGTGGACTAATCATGAAAAGACCCGCTAGATTGACCCGGCACGCCCGAACCATGCGTGGTGCATCGACAATCCCTTGCTCCGGGTCGTCAACGCCACCCGCGTCGGCCAGCTACGGTGTCCTACAACTTGTCCGCAGAGCCGAAGCTGGTCACTCTGCTGAGCTGCGCATCTCGAACTGGGGGGCTGGTGCCTGATGTTATCGTCCGACAGGATCGCGCTGTTTATCGATGGCGCCAATCTCTACTCGACCTGCAGAGCGCTTGGTTTCGATGTCGATTACAAGCGTCTGCTCAGGGAATTCCAGAGCCGCGGTACGCTGCTGCGGGCGTTCTATTTCACGACCATTATCGAGGATCAGGAATACACATCGGTCCGCCCCCTGATCGATTGGCTCGACTATAACGGCTACACCGTCGTCACCAAGCTCACCAAGGAGTTCATCGACCCCAGCGGCCGTCGCAAGGTGAAGGGCAGCATGAATATCGAGCTCGCCGTCCATGCGATGGAGCTTGCCGATCATGTCGACCGGATGTTCCTGTTCTCGGGCGACGGCGACTTCCGCTCGCTGCTCGAAGCGGTGCAGCGCCGCGGCGTCCACGTGACCGTCATCTCGACCATTGTCAGCCAGCCGCCGATGGTGGCGGACGACCTGCGGCGTCAGGCCGACGCCTTCATTGATCTTGCCGAATTGAAGCCAGTGCTGGGGCGTGACCCGTCGGAGCGGCCGGCGGCACGTGAGATACGCCAGCAATCGTCGCAAATCCCGTCGCACGTGACGATCAATGGAAATGACCTCAGGTCATGATGTCTCCGGGATGTCGTCCCGCTCATCCGTGCTGTGTTTGTTCTGATGACGAATCCCCGCGCGCAAAAGGGATTCGCGCACCGTCAAGAATTGACGGGATCGCGTCCCGATGCATCATTGTGCGATGTTCGGTTTCTTCAAAGGTTGCCGCCTGGCCCGCATGAGCAGCGGGCGCTTTTGCGTGGTGCGCGATCTCGGCCTCGTCAAGGGCGGCAAGGGCATGCGGTACCATGAGGTGGTGATCGCCTTCAGCGTCCGCGAGCTGCTGAAGTGGCTGCGCCAGCCGTCGGCGAAGCGGCTTGAGCCGGAGGCGGGTTCGCGAGCGAGCGTCTTGCCCCATGAACCAGAGGCGTTGGCTAACCTCGGACCACGCTCCTGAAGGCAGCCGAAAGCGCGGCAAGCGCATCGCGCGGCCGGCCGTCCTTGACCCTGGAGTGAAGCAAGACCGGCAAGCGCGGCAGATCGGGAAGCCCGAGCTTGGGGCCGACCTCGACGGCGCCGAATGGCAGCATGCGCGGCGCCAATGCCGCAACGCCGAGCCCGGCCATGACGGCGGCTGCGACCGCCGCAACGCCGCCGCCGACGAAGATTTCCGTCCAGGGCACGTTCGCCGCATCGAGCAGCCGCCCGGCCATCGCCCGCACGCCGCAGGGCTCGGCCATCGTGGCAAGCGGCAAGGGCTCGCCCGCGCGATGCTGCCAGCCGGGTGCTGCGAACCAGCCGAACTTCTCTTCGGCGAGAATTTCACCGTCGCTCCGGCCTGCCTCAAAGCGGACGATCACCGTGTCGAGTTCCCGCCGGTCGAAGCTTTGAAGCAGGTCGGCCGATGATCCGATCCGGATTTCGATCAGCAGCTGCGGGTCCTGCGCGTTCATGCGCGCGATCAGCGCGGATAGCTCAGGTCCGGCAACATGATCACTGATGCCGATGGTGAGGCGTTGCCGGGCACCGGCAAATACGGCGAGCGCGCGATCGTGCACCGCCAGGAGTTCGCGGGCGTGTTCGAGGAAGGTGGCACCGTGCGCCGAAAGCTGCACGTGGCGGGGCGTCCGCTCGATCAGCCGGCAGCCGAACCTCTCTTCGAGCCGCTTCAGCTTCAGGCTGACCGCGGCCTGCGTCGTCCGCATGGCCTCAGCCGCGCGCGTGAAACTGCCAAGCTCGGCGATACGGACGAAAGCCTTGACGGCATCGAGGTCGAGGGGGCGTTCGGTCATTTCCAGCCATTATAGCTGATATCCGTATCCATAGCATACCAAAATAGCCTGATGGCGTTTAGCGTTCGGGCCAGGACAAAATGGACCGGGACAAAATGGAAAGGATCAACTGTGCCGCTGCTTCGCATCTCACTGCGCGCCGGAAAGCCGGAAGCCTACCGTCAGGCGATCTTCGACAGCCTTTATCGTGCGATGCGCGAAGCGTTGAACGTGCCCGAAGACGACCAGTTCATGACCATCACGGAGCATGACGCAGCAAACTTCCGTTACGGCAATGCCTTTGGCGTCGTCCGGAGCGACGACCTCGTGTTTATCCAGATCACGGTGTTCGACACCCGCACCGCGGAACAGAAGAAGGCGCTGTTCCGGCGGATCGCGGCGTTGCTTGGCGAGCGCCCCGGCATACGGCCGGAGGACGTGTTCGTGAACATTCTCGACGCCGCGAAGGAGAATTGGTCCGTCGGCCACGGGCTCGCGCAATTCGCGTGACAGAGGATCGTTAGTCAGCTCGGAACCGTCTCGTATGCAGACGGAACCCATTCGCATGCAGATCTTTGATTGGCTCGGCCGGAAACATTGCTGCTTTGAGCCGTTCTCCATGGAAGGAGATTGCGATGAGCACCTTCCGAGAGATAGCAGAGGCGCAGACCGAGCGGGTGATTGGACAGATGCCCGGCGATGAGCTGCTGGTGAGAGAAGGCCAGTCGCGGTTGCGGACAGCGGAGAGTGAGGCTGAACCTTCCGAGGATCGGGCCAAAGATCGCGCCAAGGATCGCGCCAAGGGTGCGGACCAGGGCATCGTCCGTGATGAGCGCGGACAGGAGCAGCCAAAGGACAAGGCGCGCGCCCAGCAGGTGAGCCGTGTGGACAAGGGCAGCGATCCGCCCGGCAAGAAGGCCTAGGCGCTCGCTGGCCGATGAGAAGCCGTGCGCGGCGGCCCGAAACCAGGAAGTCGATATGAAAAACCAGCTTGTTTCCGACGACCCCGGTGGGCGGATCCACGTCATCATTCTGGATTCCGGCGAAGAAACGTTTGCGGCGCTGACGCGGTTTGCGAACGATGCAAAGATGACCGCGGCGTCCGTCACGGCGATAGGCGCCTTCGAAAGGGCTGTCGTCGGCTGGTTCGATTTTGCAACGAAAACCTACAAGAAGATCGAGGTCAACGAACAATGCGAAGTCCTGAGCGCGCTCGGCGACGTTGCCGTTGGCGATGACGGCAAGGCCAGTCTTCACGTCCACATCGTGCTCGGATTGTCCGACGGATCGACGCGGGGCGGCCATCTGCTTGCCGGCACGGTGCGGCCCACACTCGAGGTGGTCCTGACCGAAGTCCCCGCCAGGTTGCGGCGGAAGAAGAAGGCCGACCTCGGCATTGCCCTCATCGATATCGGCTGATCGCCACAAATGTTTGCCGCTGGACCCAGGCCGTAAGCAAACGTTTAGCCGAGGGCTATAAAATACCGGTGATCACGTCCTGTGTTAACCACCGGTTAGTCATGCGCCTCCTGCCGATGAGCTCCGACAAGTCTTGGCGTTCGATCAAGGCGCAATGGAAGAAGGACGCTGAAAGCGTCGGCGAAGACTTTTCCACGTTTTCGAACGGAAGCTACGCGGCGTTCGACGCCCTGACCAAGGACGGCGACAACCCGACGCTGTATTGCCTTTCGGACGGAGAGAAGATTCACGCGGCCTGTCAGGTCAGCCGGCTGATGATGAGCAAATTCCCGACCCCGATCCTGCGCGCGCGCTTTGTCGTGGTCTCGCCGCTCTATGAACTCGGGGTCGCTACATCAGGCCAATACGCGCAGACCATGGTCGCCCTGTTCTCCGGGATCGTATGGTTGTCGCGCGACACGCTGTCGGCGGGTCATGTCCGCTTCTTCCTCAAGAGCCCCGGCGATGCGCAGTTCTTCGCGGCGCTGCAGGTCGTGACAGAGCATTCGCCGTTCTCGGCATTCGCGATCGACGGGGCGTTGATCGAGTGCAGCTTGAAAGAGGCGGAAGTTCCGGAAATGGCCTGATCCGGACCCGCGCTTTAACCCCCCAATAACTGATTTTGCTAACGCCCTCTTGGGTTGTCTTCCCGTACAAAAGCGACCGTGGGGGCGGGCAAAATGCCGGGAAGTGCATCGAATAGCGTCATCGCGGGGAGCCTGCGGCGGTCAACCGCCGGCGTGCTGTCCCGGATACGCCTCGGCGTGGTGCAGTGGCTGATTCTGTGCGCCGCGGCGATGGTGATCGCGATCATGCTCGGCACCGGCTATTTCGCGCTGCAATTCCGCGAGCGTGCGCTGGAAGTCGCCGAGCGCGAACTCAACAACACCGCGCTGCTGCTGTCGCGCCATTTCGACCAGCAGCTCAGCGATCTCCAGCACGTGCACGACGACGTCCTGAACTATGTCCGGGCGGACGGGGTCAACACACCAGACGAATTCGAGAAGAAAATGTCGACCTTGAGCGCGCATGAGATGGTGCGCACAAGGCTTGCGACGTTGCCGCATGTCGGCGCCCTGAATCTATTCAATGCCAAGGGCTGGCTGATCAATACCTCGCAGATGTGGCCGGTGGGGGACGTGAACATTTCCGACCGGCGCTATTTCCAGGAATTCACGTCGGGAAAGCCGACGCCCGACATGATCGTCGAACCGGTCGTCAGCAAGGTCACAAAGGTCTGGACCACGGTGTTCGCGCGCAAGATCGTCGGCCGCGATGGCGAGATCATCGGTTTTGCCAGCCGCGGCGTCGAGCCCTCGCATTTCGAGGATTTTGTCGGCTCCCTGGCGCTGGACGGCGATACCGCGATTTCAATGATCCACCGTGACGGCACCATCATCGCCCGCTATCCGAAAGACCCAAAGCTGCTCGGCGTGAACGTCGCCAAGTCGCCGTCGTTTCAGCGGGCGCTCGTCCTGAACGGCAACATCTCGGGACGCTTCACCAGCTCGTCCCAGAATGAGGACAAGGTCGGTGCGGTCCGCTCGCTGATGCATTTTCCGATCCTGATCGTTGCGACGACCAAGACCGAGACCGCGCTGGCCGACTGGCGGGCGCAGACCAAGCTGCAGTTTTGCGCGGCGGCGCTGGCGATCATCGTCGTTGTCGTCATGATCTTCCTGATCGTGCGCCAGTTGCGCAGCCAGCATGCGGCAGCCCAGCACAAGCTGTCGGAAAAGACCCAGCATCTGGACGCCGCGATCAACAACATGACGCAGGGCCTGTTGCTGTTCGATTCCTCGGCCCGCCTCGTCGTCTGTAATCAGCAATATATCGACATGTTCGGCGTATCACCCGACATCGTCAAACCAGGTTGCCATTTGCGCGACATCATCCTGCATCGCCAGGAGCAGGGAAGCTTTGTCGGCGACGTCGACGCCTATTGCGCGAGATTTCTCAACCCCACGGACGACGGCGTCCGGATCGTCGAGACGACGACACCTGACGGGCGCACGATCCAGCTGATCTACCAGCGCTCGCCGGACGGCGGCTGGGCGACCACGCTGGAAGACGTG
The DNA here is from genome assembly GCF_018131075.1 of Bradyrhizobium sp. JYMT SZCCT0428. GTDB lineage: Bacteria > Pseudomonadota > Alphaproteobacteria > Rhizobiales > Xanthobacteraceae > Bradyrhizobium. The sequence continues at coordinate 35,217 of NZ_JAFCLS010000018.1, forward strand.
ACCGAGAGGCGGCGCGTCCAGGCGAGGATCCAGCATCTTGCCCATTACGACTCGCTGACCAATCTGCCGAACCGAACGCTGTTCCAGCGCCATGCCGAGGCGCTGCTCGGGGAATCCGACGGCGCGCAATTCGCAATCCTCTACATCGATATCGACGAGTTCAAGCGCATCAACGATTCGCTCGGCCATCTGATCGGCGACGAATTCCTCAAGGGCGTCGCGGATCGCCTGCGCCAGTCGGTCGGGCCCGACGACTTCGTCGCCCGTCTCGGCGGCGATGAGTTCGCCGTCGTGCAGCGTGACGTCACGTGTGATAATGACGTCAGCATTCTGGTCGAGCGGATCTACGATCGGCTGCGGACGCCGTTCGATTGCAACGGCCATCGCCTCTCCAGCGACGCCAGCATCGGCGTCGCAGTCGCGCCGCGTCACGGCTCCGATCTGTTCGCGCTGCTGAAGAGCGCTGATCTGGCGATGTATGCGGCGAAGGCGGCGGGCCGCCGTACCTATCGCTTCTTCGAACCGACCATGGAAAAGCAGGCCAACCATCGCCGCGAGCTCGAGAGCGATATGCGCGCGGCGCTGGTCGATGGCGGGTTCGAACTGCACTACCAGCCGCTGGTCGATTTGCGCAACGACGAGGTCAGGGGCTGCGAAGCGCTGCTGCGCTGGCGGCATCCGCTGCGCGGCATGGTTTCGCCCGCCGATTTCATTCCGGTGGCCGAGGAGACCGGCCTGATCGAGGAGATCGGACAATGGGTGCTGCGGACCGCCTGCGCCGAAGCTGTCACCTGGCCCGCGCATGTGCGCATCGCCGTCAACGTCTCGCCGGTCCAGTTCCGCTCGCAGTCGCTGTCGCTGAAGGTCGCCGCCGTACTCGCCGACACCGGGCTCGATCCGCGCCGGCTGGAGCTTGAGATCACCGAGGCGGTCTTGATCGCGGACGATGACGCAGCGCTTGTTGCGCTGAACCAGCTCCGCGCGCTCGGGGTTCACATCGCGCTCGACGATTTCGGAACCGGCTATTCCTCGCTGCAATATCTGCAGCGCTTCCCGTTCGACAAGATCAAGATCGACCGCAGCTTCGTCAAGGAAGTCACCTGCAATTCGAGCTCGGCCTCCATCATCAAGGCGGTGGTGAGCATCGCCGCCGACCGCAACATGATCACGACGGCCGAAGGCGTCGAGACCTTGCAGCAGCGTGAAACCGTGCAGGATCTGGGCTGCACCCAGATGCAGGGATACCTGTTCAGCGCGGCGCGCCCCGCGCATGAAATCCGCGCGCTGCTGGCCGCGTGCCCGGCCGCGGTCGAGGATGCGGCGTAACGGCCGCCGATTGCCGGCAGGATTCTTTTTGACGCGTTTCCTTCACGCGAACCGGGATCCACTTCGCTCGGAAACGCTCTACAGCCGCGCGTCTGAAATTGCCTTCCGCAGGATGCGCGACAGCGACTCGACCGAATAGGGTTTCTGGATCAGCTCGAAGCCGCGATGGGCATTTTCCGCCAGTACGTTGCTGTAACCGCTGGTCAGCACCACGGGCAGGCCCGGATAACGTTCGCGAATGACGCCGGCGAGCTCGACCCCGTTCATACCGGGCATAATGACGTCGGAGAATACCAGATCGGCGGCAAACTCGTCTTCGGCCAGGATCGCCAGCGCGGTGTCGGCATTGTCGGCGCGGCGCACCATGTAGCCGAGGTCCTCCAGCAGCTCGGTGGAGAACTGTCCGACATCGTCATTGTCCTCGACGACGAGAACGCGGTAGCCGCGTCCGCGCGGGCCGGGCTCCTGGCCTTCGGCCGCGGCTTCCGCCGCCTGCGTCGGCATCGCGGCCTGCGGCAGGTAGATGGTGAAGGTCGCGCCCTGTCCGGGCTCGCTGATCACAGCGATATCGCCGCCGGATTGCTTGGCAAAGCCGAAGGCCTGGCTGAGGCCGAGCCCGGTTCCCTTGCCGACTTCCTTGGTGGTGAAGAACGGTTCGAAGATCGCCTCGATGTGCTCGGGGGTGATACCGAGGCCGGTGTCGGTCATGGCGATGGCGACGAAGTCGCCGCTGCGTGCGCTCTGGGCACGCAGGGCAGGGACGGAATGAGCCTTCCTGACGCTGATCGCGAGCCGGCCTTCGCCCTCCATGGCGTCGCGAGCGTTGACCGCGAGATTGATCAGCGCGGTCTCGAACTGCGCGATATCGGCAATCGCGAAGCAGTCGGGCGCGGAAATATCGACCTCGATCCTGATTCTAGGGCCGACAAGCGGACGAACCAGCTGGGCGACCGCTTCGACCTGGGCGCCGACATCGAACACCTGGGGCTTGAGCGGCTGCCGGCGGGCAAACGCCAGCAATTGCGCGGTCAGTTTCGAGGCGCGCTCCACGGTATCGGAAATCGCATCGATGTAACGCCGGCGCCGCTCATCCGGCAGGTCGCGGCGGCGCAGGAAATCGGTGGCCGAGCGGATGATGGTCAGGAGATTGTTGAAATCGTGCGCGACACCGCCGGTCAATTGGCCGACCGCTTCCATCTTCTGCGACTGCCGCAGCGCTTCCTCGCCCTTGCGGCGCTCGGTGATATCAATGGCTTCCGGAACCGCACCGATGACCGCGCCGTGCTGGTCGCGCAAGGGGCGCATCGCGAAGTCGAAATAGCGCTCGCCGACCGGCAGATGCAGCCGCATCTCGGTCTTCACCTCATCGCCCCTCATGACCGCGACGAAGGCATTGCGGACGGCGTCAGGCATGCCCTCGGTGGCGCCAAACCACGGCGTTTCCCAGAACGGCTTGCCAATGACGTCGGCGGCGTCGGCGCGAATCCCGTCCAGCGCCGTCTTGTTGGCGTAGAGCACATCGCCATGTGGATTGAGCAGCGCCTGGTACTGATGGCTGGTCTCGAAAATCGCGCGCATCTGGGCTTCGTTGGATTCCAGTTGCGCCGTCCGCTCCGTGATCCGCAGTTCCAGGGTTTCGTTAAGCCTCCGCAGATCGCTTTCGGCCTGCTTGGCGGCGGTGATGTCGTGGGCGACGCCGATGAAGCCGATGTGGTTTCCGGTCGGGTCCCAGCGCGGCTGGGATTCCGACCTCAGCCAGCGCCATTCGCCGTCGGCGCGCTTGTAGCGGGCCTCCAGCACGAACGGCTTCAGTGAGGCCTCGCCGGCGACCGATTCCTGCAGGATGCGCGGCAGATCGTCCGGATGCAGCACCTTGCGCCAGTCGAACCCGATCGCCTGCTCGAACGGCAATCCTAGGAAATCGACATAGGCCTGGTTGGCGAAAGAGCGCGTGCGGTCGAGCTTGGTGACCCAGATCGGGACGGGGGCGCTGTCGGCGATCAGGCGGAAGCGCTCCTCGCTTTCGCGCAGCGTTTCCTGGGCCAGCATTTGGCCTGACACGTCGAGATCGGCGCCGACCAGGCGCAGCGCGCGACCGTCGCGGCCGCGCTCGATCTTGGCAACGACGCGGATCCATCTGATGTCGCCGTCATTCGGCCGGATGATGCGGTATTCGGCCGAATAGTCCTGGCTGTCGCTCCGCAGCACGCCGAACAGATGTTTGACCGTCCGCTCGCGATCTTCGGGATGGATTCGACTGACCCAGTCCGAATAGGTCTCGCTGGCCGCCTCGGGTGGCAGCCCGTGAACGAGGAGGTATTCCGGAGAGCGGCGATTCTTGACGCCGTCGCGAAAATCGATTTCGAGGCCGCCGACACCGGCTATTCGCTGGATCCGCGCCAGCTCCGCCTCGCGTTCCTGCAGCGCGCGATGAGCCCGGTCGCGCTCGCGCGCGATTTCTTCGAGATGTTGACGCAGCCTTTCCGCAGCGGCTGCCTCGGGAAGTGGGTTGGAATGATCAGGAGGAGTCATACGCGCCCGCAAGCCTCTTGCGGCACTCTCACACAAGAGGCGCAAGGTTTGCCAGCATCATTTGCTTTCATTTGCTCTTGGCGGGGGGACGGCAATTATAGGCTCTGCGGAACCCGCCGGCCTGGGCGTCCTCTTCGGAGCAAAACCACCGGTCCGGATTGGTCAGTCCCGGATAGCTGCGGCAGGCCTGCAGATGATAGATGCCGAGATTGCCGGTGACACGGGCGCGGACCGCGAACTTGCCCTTGATGTTGCAGCCGGACGGCATCACGAAATCCTCGGGGAATAGGGCCTCGCGAATCTGGCGGTCGCGGTCGGCGCGGCATGCGGCGCCCAGCAGCGTGCCGTCCTTCTGGCCGCGGCGGAAATCTTGCGGCGCTGCGAAACAGCCTTTCCAAAGTCCCTGACGGTCGTCTTTGGCGCGGGCCTCGTCGGTCTTGAAACGCCCGGTTGCAGAGGCGTCGATATTCAGGGCGAAGCCCTGGCGGACCAGCAACTGGCTGAGGCTGGTGGGGTCGCCGCCCTCGATCTTGCACACGCCGAGGCGCCGCTTTTTGAAGGTGGGATCGACGCCGAGATCGTCGCAGCGGATCTGGCGGCCGCCGATCAGCTTGACCAGTTGATCGCGCGCCTCGATGCCGCAGGCCCAGCTGTCGGCGTGTTCGTCGATGCAGAGCTGATCGAACGCCGGGGCGTCGATCCCGTCGAGCCGGTAGGTCACGTTGCCCAATTGAACCGTGCCGCCATCCTTGACGGTCGCCGTGGCGGCCCAGGTCCGGGACGAGGAAAGTGAGACCAATAACAGCGCAACAATCAGAACAACCCGTGACCGCATGTGTCTCACTTCAAATCTCTTTCGTATCCGCGCGAACCTTCTAGCACATGCCGGCATCCCGGAACCAAGGGCGGCCAGCGTTACGATGTGTCACCATCCTTCAGCAACTCAATTTCTCTCGCCATATTGGCGCGGGCGCGCAGGTCGTATCGCGTTGCAAAACTGGGGTCAGGGAAGATCACGGGCCTCGCCATGAAGCGCTGGAGGACGTCGGAACGCCCGGACCGGTAGGCGGCATCCGGAACATGGGAAAATTCCTTCCGGATCGACGAGGCATAGGCGTCGTACCGGTCTGGTTCAGCCCCCAATATGCTGAGGTCGATCGAAATCAGGATCGCGCCGAGGCGGTCGCCGGGCGTGACCTGGTGGGACTTTGTCAGGCGGATCAGCCGGCCGACTTGCGCTCGGACATCCGATGACACGGCTTGCTCGGCAAGCAGGGCGCTCTGTTCTTCATTGTCCGATTTTGTGGGATCGTAAACCGCGTCGTGCCACCAGATGGCCTGAACGAGCAGATCACGCTCGGCCGCGGAAAGGTGATCGACGGACGACAATAGATCGAGGCAATCCTCGATATGCGCCAGATTGTGATAGTGGCGACCCGGAGCCGAATAGGCGGCGATCAATGCGTCGTTGGACATCCACAAGATGTAATGCAATGCGGATGCGGCGGAAATGGCTGGGGCCGTGCGGCTCCATCCACAAGCGAGGGACATCGTCTCATGCGCCGCGCATATTCATTGACTTCACAAGAACAAAATAGGAACATAACGCTCCGCCGTGAGATCAGCGCCATGCCTTGTTCCTCCCAGCCAGCCACCGAACCGAATGACGAGCTGGAAACGGCGGTCGATCAGGCCATTTCGGCCTGCGGCGGCGATATGCGCGCGACCATCCGCGCGCTGATCGTGGCCAACGAATATCTGGAAACCGAGGTCGGCGAACTGATGAAAGCGGTGTCGCACGCCTATACGCGCGGCCGGTTTCAAAGCTATTCGGGCTGACGGGCTGCAGTCGGCCGCTGCCTGAGCAGGCGGCTCGAAACTGGACCGTTGCCTCGGTCGATTTTTGCTGTACGGGTTTGTTAGCCGCGTCTCCGCATGTCACATTGCGGGTGAGGATCCTGCCCCAGGCCTTAAAACAGCAAGCCTTAAAATAAAGCTCAAGCAAGAAGCACATGTTCAAACGAATTCTGATCGCAAATCGCGGCGAGATCGCCTGCCGGGTCATCAAGACTGCGCGGCGCATGGGGATCGAAACGGTAGCCGTGTATTCCGAGGCCGACCGAGATGCGGTCCATGTCGAAATGGCCGATGACGCGGTGCTGATCGGCCCGCCGGCCGCGTCCGAGAGTTACCTTGTGATCGAGAAGATCGTCGAGGCCTGCCGCAAGACCGGGGCGCAGGCCGTGCATCCCGGCTACGGCTTCCTGTCCGAGCGCGAATCCTTTCCGCGCGCGCTGGCCGAGGCGGGCGTCGTCTTCATCGGTCCGAACCCCGGCGCCATCGCCGCGATGGGCGACAAGATCGAATCCAAGAAGGCCGCCGCCAAGGCCAAGGTCTCGACGGTGCCGGGACATCTCGGCGTCATCGAGGACGAAAAGCATGCGGTGAAGATCGCCGACGAGATCGGCTATCCCGTGATGATCAAGGCGTCCGCCGGCGGCGGCGGCAAGGGCATGCGCATCGCGCATTCCAAATCCGAAGTCGCCGAAGGCTTCAATCTCGCCAAGGCCGAGGCCAAATCCTCGTTCGGCGACGACCGCGTCTTCATCGAGAAATTCATCGTCGATCCCCGCCACATCGAAATCCAGGTGCTGGGCGACAAGCATGGCAACGTGATCTATCTCGGCGAGCGCGAATGTTCGATCCAGCGCCGCAACCAGAAGGTCATCGAGGAGGCGCCGTCGCCGCTGCTCGACGAGACCACCCGCCGCAAGATGGGCGAGCAGGCGGTCTCACTGGCAAAAGCCGTGAATTATGATTCCGCCGGCACGGTGGAATTCGTCGCCGGCCAGGACAAGAGCTTCTACTTTCTGGAAATGAATACCCGCCTGCAGGTCGAGCACCCCGTCACCGAACTGATCACGGGCATCGATCTGGTCGAGCAGATGATCCGCTCCGCCGCCGGCGAGAAGCTCATCATCGCGCAGAAGGATGTCACGCTGACCGGCTGGGCGGTGGAATCGCGCGTCTATGCCGAAGACCCGTTCCGCAATTTCCTGCCCTCGATCGGCCGGCTGGTGAAATACCGCCCGCCCGCGGAAGCGAGCCATGACGGCATCACGGTTCGTAACGACACCGGCGTGCAGGAGGGCGGCGAGATCTCGATCCACTACGATCCGATGATCGCCAAACTCGTGACGCATGCGCCGTCTCGGGCGGCCGCGATCGAGGCGCAATCGGCGGCGCTGGATTCGTTCTATATCGACGGCATCCGCCACAACATTCCGTTCCTGTCGGCGCTGATGAGCCATCCGCGCTGGCGCGAGGGCAATCTGTCCACCGGCTTCATTGCCGAGGAGTTCCCGAAGGGATTTGCGGCGCGGCCGCCCGAAGGCGAGATCGCGCGGCGGCTGGCGGCGGTCGGGGCTGCGATCGATCACGTGCTCGGCGAACGCAAGCGGCAGATTTCCGGCCAGTTGAACGGCCGGCCGGTGCAGCGCGAGCGCCGCCGCGCGGTATGGCTCGATCGCGCGGAAATCGCGCTCGACGTCGCGCGCGAGGCCGATGGAATCGCGGTGCGCTTCATCGGCGCCGACGATCTGCCGGGCAATCCGCATCAACTGGTCTCGAACTGGACGCCGGGCGTGCCGGTCTGGCAGGGCACCATCGACGGCCATTACGTGGCGATGCAGGTGCGCGCGATCCCGAACGGCATCCGCCTGGCGCATCAGGGCTTCGAGGTTCCGGTCAACGTCTTCACCGAGAGTGAGGCGGCGGCGGCCCGGCTGATGCCGGTGACGTCGGCGGCCGATACCGGCAAGAAGCTGCTGTGCCCGATGCCCGGGCTCATAGTGTCGATCGCGGTTGCCGAAGGGCAGGAGGTCAAGGCCGGCGAAACGCTGGCCGTGGTCGAGGCGATGAAGATGCAGAACGTGCTGCGCGCCGAACGCGACGGCACGGTAAAGAAGATTCACGCCGCCGCCGGCGCCACGCTCGCGGTGGACGCGCTGATTTTGGAGTTTGCGTAAGCAGGCAACACATACACCGTCATTGCGAGCGCAGCGAAGCAATCCATAGCGCGGCATAAAGAAAGAATGGATTGCTTCGCTCCGCTCGCAATGACGGTGGATAGAACTGAGGTAGCCCGATGGCCTTCCGCCAACGCCGCGAAAAATTGCGTGCCATCCTCAACGGATCGACCTGCATCCGGCCGGGATCGGTTTACGATCCGGTCTCCGTCCGCATCGCCGAGGACCTCGGCTTCGAACTTGGCATGTTCGGCGGCTCGGTGGCCTCGCTGGCGGTGCTCGGCGATCCCGATATCACGCTGATCACGCTCACCGAACTCGCCGAACAAATGCGCCGGATGTCGCGCGCCGCGGCGTTGCCGGTGCTGGTCGACGCCGACCATGGTTACGGCAATGCGCTCAATGTCCGGCGGACCGTGCAGGAACTGGAGACCGCGGGTGCTGCGGGCCTCACCATCGAGGACACGCTGCTGCCGCAGGCCTTCGGCGTCTCGGAGCCGCAGCTGATTCCGCTCGAGGAGGGCGTCGGCAAGATGCGGGCGGCGCTCGACGGGCGCCGCGATCCCGCGCTGGTCATCATGGGCCGCACCGGAACGCGCGGCGGTGGCCCGTCGGCGGCGAGCTTCGAGGAATGCCTGGTCCGCGCCAAAGCCTACAGCGCCACCGGCGTCGATGCGCTGTTCTTCACCGGGCTGACGACGCGCCGGGAAGTCGAGGCGATTGCAGCGGTGACGACGCTGCCGATCGTGCTCGGCAACCCCCAGGGCGAACTCGATGACGCGGCCTTTCTCAGTAGTCAGCGGGTGAAGATTGCACTGCAGGGACACACGCCTTTCGCCGCCGCCACGCAAGCCGTCTACGAGACGCTGAAAGCACTGCGCGAGGGAGCCTCGCCGAAGAACCTCAAAGGCCTCGCATCGTCAGAGTTGACCGGGCGAGCCATGCGCGAAGCCGATGTGAAGGCGCGCAGCGCCGAATTTCTCGGGCTGAAGAAATAGATGACCAGTGCGATCCGCCATGTGACGGTCACGGGCCGGGTACAGGGCGTCGGCTACCGTGCCTGGGTCGCGGACGAGGCGATGACGCGTGATGTCGAGGGCTGGGTACGCAATCGCAGGGACGGCAGCGTCGAGGCATTGTTCGCGGGGCCTGCGGACGTCGTCGCCGACATGATCGCAGCGTGCCGGCGTGGCCCGTCGATGGCGCGGGTCGACGCGGTGAGGGAAGAGGACGCCCATCCTGACGCGTTGAAACTGCTACGGAGAGGGGAGCGGTTCTCGCTGTTGCCGACGATCTGACATTGGCGCGGATCAAGTTCGTTGCCATAGTCGGCACTGGCCGAAACCCGCCAACGAGGTGATCCATGAAGCCGCCAACTTCCGAACGCGATTGGAGGCGTGTCCATCATTCGCCGATGTTCTGGGTCGGCCTCGTGCTGTGCCTTGCCGCGATCGCGATCTACCTGTGGTCGGATGACCTGTCGTGGCGGCCGGGGACGCGATAGCGAGGGGGAGTTAGGCCAAGCCCGGGTCAGTGGGCCTTGCCCATGTAAAGCTGATACAGCGTGATGACTTCGAACGCAATCAGCCCGACGATGATGAGTTCGAGGCGCAGGGTTCGGCGCGTGTCGATAATATCGGCAAGGGTGTTGGCCCTCTCCGCGACCACAGCAAGTTTCCGGTTGAGCGCATCGAGCCGCTCCTTGAGCTCGTATTCGTCTTCAAGCCGGGCATAAAGCCGCTCGAGGTCGGGACGATCCCACAATGCGTCAGGCTTTTCACCGATCGCAACGCGGCCGGAGACCCTGTGCTGGACCAGCAGGGCGCTTCCGATCAGTTGTAGGACGCCCTTTCGATCACGCCTGGTTCGTCCGTGATCTGCCAGCTCCTTGGCAAACGGTTCGATGATCTCGAACACCTTCGCCACTTCGCGTTCGTCGTGCGCCAGTACGACGCTCTTGGCCAGCACGTCGGCCACGACAAGAAGCCTTGCCGGCGACATGTCGCGCAACTGTATGGGTCCGCCGGACAGGACCTGATCCTCGGTCTCACCCTCACCGGCGAAGGCGAGAATGGCGGCTTCCTCTTCACGGCGCGCCAGCTTGCCGTCGATCCGGGGTTTCAGTGTTTCCAGGAAGCGGCTTTGTTCGTCCGACCCAAGGCCGATCAGGACCGCCACCCCGTAGCGGAACAGAACCGCGACGCCGCTCGTGCCAACCCTGATCGCGAGCGGGATCGCCGAGAGCGCCTCTGTTTCGAAGCCGATCGTATTGATGCGGTCGCCGACATGCAGCGCGTGCGCCGTGACCCGCGTCCCGATTTCAGCGGGAATGAATTCGGGTTTGGTCATCTCGCCGTCTCCTCAAGGCCGATGCCCGGAGGTTACGCGCGTTCCATGACAGGCGCGATGCGATCGCCAGTCTATGCGGTCGCGCGAATCGGAGAGGGCGGCGCATCGATGTGCCGGTACTTGTGTTCCGACGACATCACCAGCCGATAAGCTCGCAGCTTGGAATCCTGCCAGACATCGAGAAGTTGGCCGCAGGTCGTACATTCAATCCGGCCCGGCCGTCCAATCGGTGAACTTGATTCCGCGACTTCGTAAGCTGACGCGCAGGATGGGCAGGTGAAATCGGATATTTTCATTGGCGGAACCTGTGGTGTTTTGAGCAGGACGATTGTTCTGGATCAATGTGGCACCAGAAGGGTCCAGGCTGACGCGGGCCGCATATAATTTGTGCGCACGCGCTAAATCCGGTCGTCATGGCAGCAGGGCTGACATGCAGAACTGATATGTGGACGGTCTCGCCGAAGACCTTGATCCGTGATCACGCGCGCTAATGCGCCAGCTTGCGTTCGACAGGCGCCAGTTCTGGATCGTGCTGGATCGACCCGGCCTCGACATAACGCAGGACCGGCGATGAATAGACGAAGCTGCGATTGCGGCCGAGCCGCTTGGCCTCATAAAGCGCGGCGTCGGCTTCGCCGACCAGCGCCGCTTCGCCAGGCGTCGAACGCGTCCGGGTGGCAATGCCGGCGCTGATGGTGACGAAGCCGCGGTTGGCGGCGGTGTTGGGAAGGCCGAGGGCGCGCACGGTCAGCCGGATCGATTCGGCGACTTTCAATGCATCGTCTTCGGAAATGTTCGGCAGCACGACGGCGAATTCCTCGCCGCCATAGCGTGCGGAGAGGCCCGATGTATTCGAGGTCGCATCGCCGATGGCTTTGGCTACGGCCTGCAGGCAGCGGTCGCCGGCCTGGTGTCCATAGGTGTCGTTGTAACCTTTGAAGTTGTCGATGTCGAACAGCAGCACCGAAATCTCTTCGCAGGCCTCAAACTGGCGTGCCAGAAAACCATCGAAGGTGCGGCGGTTGGTCAATCCGGTCAGGCCGTCGGTGGCCGCAAGCTGGGTCAGGCGGCGGTTGAGCAGGTTCAGCTCATCTTCCATCCGCTTGCGTTCCGTGATGTCGCGCAGCACGCCGACAAACTCCGCCTCGGCGGGATTGTCGCGTTCCGATGCCTGCTTGAAGTTGCTTTCGACCCACACGATCGATCCGTCGGCACGGTAGGTCCGGAACTCGGCTGTGCTGACGGCGCCCGAACCGTTCAGCCGCGCGCTCGCGGTCATCACGCCTTGCTTGTCCTCGGCGTGAACCATGTCGAAGCAGGATTTGCCGACGAGGTCCTGCGGGCGAACGCCCAGCATCTGTTCGACCGAGTGGGACACATAACGAAGCGTGCCGCGGCCATTGAGCAGGATAACGACGTCGGCGATATTGTTCGCCAGCAGGCGATAGTGCGACTCGCTCTCCCGCAGCGCGCGCTCGGTCCTGGCTCGAAAATTGAACTGCGCCGAGAGCAGGGCTGCGAGCAGGATGATCACGCACAGCAATACCACTGCCACGATCGCATCCGTGCGCAGGTCCATCGACCAGGCCGACAGCAGCCAGTCTTCGGACATCGCCACCGTGACGACCAGCGGATAACGCGGCGCCGCCTCGTATCCGAAATACTTTACGATGCCGTCGAACGGTGAAATGATCTTGTAGTATCCGGCCGAGCTCCGTTTGAGGTGCGTCGTGAACAGGTCCAGTCTGGAAAGGTCAGTGCTCTGGCTCGAGAACGGCCAGCGGGACAGGACGGCACCGTCATTGCGCAGCAGGCTGATGCCGCCGTCGGGTCCGAGCTGGAATGCGCTGTAGAAAGCGCTGAAGTAATCGCTATCGATCGCGGCTGTCAGCACGCCGCCAAAGCTGCCGTCCTGTTTGGTGACACGCTTTGAGAGCAGGATGGTCGGTCGCCCGGTGAGGCGGGATTGAAACATTTCGCTGATGCGTAGCGCCTTGCCGGCGGTGTCGCGATGGTAGGCGAAGTAGGGCCGGTCGCCATTGTTGTAGCGTGGTGTTTCCGGCAGCGATGAATAGCGCCAATTGCCGTTGGTATCGAGCACGCCGATCTCGCGTATTTGCGGCAGCGCGGCCACGGTGTCGGCCATGTATTTGTTGAACCGCTCCGGCAGGGGGGTTTGATACATGAGCAGATCGACCATGCCACCCATCGCGATGTCGGCGGCTTGAATGGTGTGCCCGGCGTGCTCGGCCAGCGAGTGGGCGAGGTTCTTGATGTCGGTGGAGCCGCGCGACAGCGCGGCCGATTTGGCTTCGAGCGCCTTCCAGACCACGACGCCCAGGATGCAGGCCGTCATGACCAGCGCAAAGAAGACCACGACCATTCCCGGCGTGATCCGCCGCAGGAGGCCGTTTTGGTTTGCGAGGTGTCGATCGGGCATCTTCCGCCTTGATGGGGGAGTGCCAAATCATTCTGACCGGCAAGCGAAATGCGTGGCCGGAATCTACCGGCCAATAGGTGGCGATGCGGTTAATGAATCGGTCAGGAAAACAACGGAGGAACCGGGATTTCGGCCGGGATCCGGTGGAACCGGGACAGGCGCGGCCCGCCGGTCACCGCGGCAATTTTGCGATCGCCTGGCTCAACTGATGGATCTCATAGGGCTTGCGGAGGATGGGAAAATCGCCGCGCACGTTCAGGGCGGCATCGCTATAGCCGGTCGCCAGCAGAATCGGCAGCTGGGGCCGCATCGCCTTGAGGCGGCGCGCCAGGCCGAGGCCGTCCATTTTGCCCGGCATCACAATGTCGGAGAATACGAGGTCGATCCCGTCGCTCTCGATCTCGCGCAGGGCGGCCTCGGCATTCGCTACCCTGCGGACGGTGTAGCCGAGTTGTTCGAGCAGGCTGGTGCTGACCGCGGCGACTTCCGGATTGTCGTCGACCAGCAGCACGGTGCCGCTTCCACCGGATTCGGTTACGCTGACATCGTCAACCGCCAGGCCGCCATGCTGTCGCGGCAGCAGGATCGTGATCTTCGTACCCTTGCCGAGTTCGCTGGCAACCCTGATCGTTCCGCCGGCCTGATGGGCGAAACCGTGCACCTGCGACAGACCCAAGCCGGTGCCCTTGCCGACCGGTTTGGTCGTAAAAAAGGGATCGAATATCTTGCTCAGCACGTCTGGCGCGATGCCGGTGCCGGTATCCGTCACGGAGATGGCGACATAGTCGCCGCTATGGGCGTCATCACTCAGCCTGGTGTTATCGGCGGCAACCTTGATGATGCCTCCGTCGGACATGGCGTCGCGGGCGTTGATCACAAGATTGACCAGCGCGGTCTCGAGTTCGGTGATATCGACCATGACCGGCCAGACGCTGCGGTCGAGGTCGAACTGCAGTGTCACCGTGCCGCCGACGCCGGTGTGGAGAACATCGCGCACCGCCTTGATTCTTTCGGTGACATCGACCGTTTGCGGATTGACGCTTTGTCGCCTGGCGAATGTCAGCAGCTGGCTGGTCAGTGCGGCGCCGCGCTTTGTCGCCCCGTCGATAGCGGCCAGCGCGCGCTGCATCTTGGGATCGTCGGAGGCTCCCTTCCTGAGCGTATGCAGGCTGCCGCTGACGATCATCAGGAGATTGTTGAAATCGTGCGCCACGCCGCCGGTCAGTTGGCCGAGCGCGTCCAGCTTCTGGGATTCCGCCAGTTGCGCCTGCATCTGATCGAGCTTGAGCTGGGCCTCACGGCGTTCGGAGATGTCGCGGGTGATCTTGGCAAAGCCGACCAGCCTGCCGTCCTCGTAGATCGGGTCGATGACAACGCTGGCCCAGAAGAAGGTGCCGTCCTTGCGGACGCGCCAGCCGTCCTCCTCATAGCGGCCGGTTTCGCGCGCGATGCGCAACGCGCGGGTTGGCTTGCCGTTGGCGCGGTCAGGTTCGGTGTAGAAACAGGAGAAGTGCCGGCCCAGGATCTCCGCCGGCGAATAGCCCTTGATGCGTTCACCGCCGATGTTCCAGCTGGTGATGATGCCGGTGGGGTCGAGCATGTACAGCGCGTAGTCGGCGACCCCCTCCACCAGAAGCCGGAAACTGCGTTCGCTCTCGAACAGATCCCGCTGCTGTCGTTGGTCTATTTCGGCCATCTGAACCCCTAACCTAGTGGCCGAAACGCGCGGGATGCCGGATGGTTCCGGCAATGGACAAGTTTTAGGCACATTTTAGCCGGGGGCGCGATCGGGCAGGGCACGGCTCGCCTTGGCGAATATGTCCGGTCCGATGAAGAGGCTTGACGTCGATCCAGAAATGTCAGATATTTCTGTCATGACAGAAACAACCGAAAAGAAGAAACTCCCGGCCGCCGTCGAGCGGTTCATCCTGCACTGGGGTGACATGGGGGACGAGTGGGGCGTCAACCGCTCGGTCAGCCAGATCCACGGCCTGCTGTACCTCGCCGAGGCGCCGATGACGGCCGAGGATATCGCCGAGACGCTCGGCATGGCCAGGTCCAACGTCTCCAACTCCATCAAGGAGCTGCTGTCCTGGAACCTGATCCGCCGGGTGCCGATCCTGGGCGACCGCCGCGATCATTACGAGGCCGAGACCGACATCTGGGAAGTGGCGGCGCGGATCGCGTCCCGCCGCAAGGAGCGCGAGATCGACCCCGCGGTCGATGCGCTGCGCGCCTGCGTTTCCGATGCCGCCGATGATCCGACCATCAGCGCGGTCGCGAGCAAGCGGCTGAGGGAGATGCTGGAATTCACCGAGCTGGTCGACCGCTGGTACATGCAGATGCTGAAAGTGCCGCGACCGAGATTGGTCGCCCTGATCAAGCTTGGCGAGAAGATCGTCAGCTTCCTGCCGATGGGAAAATCCAAATAGCGCGGGGCAAATAATACTGGGAGCGGGTGGGAGTAACGGAGCGTTCGATGGCATCAGCAATCAGGATCTCAAGACTTCCGGCGTCCAATCCGCATCACAAGCCTTCCAGCGATATACTGCTCGACGATAACAGGTTCCACGCGCTGCTCTCCGATGCCGACTGGGGACGTTTGCCGCTGGCGATCTGGCGGCGTTTCTCCAAGCGCCACGTTGATGGTGCAACCGTCGTCTATGTCGGCGAGGTCGAGGAGGCCTATTTCAACAGGATCGGCTGGTGGCTCGCGCAGCTGGCGCGGCTGGTCGGCGGGCCGCTGCCGACCGGAGCCGAGACCGGCGTCCCGATGGTGGTGACGGTGACGGAGGATGCGGCGAGCGGCGGCCAGATCTGGACCCGCATCTGCGCCCGCTCGCACGGATTTCCGCAGGTCATTCACTCCTCGAAACGCTTCGCCGGGCCGACCGGGCTCGAGGAATATGTCGGCCACGGCATCAGCATGGCGCTGCGGATCTTCGTCGAGCACGAAGCGCTGGTGTTTCGCAGTGTCGGTTACTCGTTCCAGGTCGGACCGCTACGTCTGGAGTTGCCGGATTGGCTGACGCCGGGCGATCTCACCGTCACCCATTCCGATCTCGGCGGCGGCACGTTCCGCTTCTCGCTCGATATCGTTCATCCGCGCTTTGGCAGGCTCATTCGTCAGTCCGCCGTGTTCCGGGAGGCCGCGTCATGACTTCGTTGCTATGGACCCTGATCGCCATTCAGATCGTGATGGGCGTGTTCGACACGTTCTATCACCATGAGCTGACCGAGCGGCTGGCCTGGCGCCCGTCGCAGCGCTACGAGCTGCAGCTGCACGGCGTGCGCAACATGATGTACGCGTTCCTGTTCCTCGTGCTCGGCTGGCTGGAAGTGTACGGCATTCTCGCGATGGCCATCATCGCGGTGCTGGTTGCGGAAGTCATCATCACCCTGATGGATTTCGTCGAGGAGGACATGAGCCGTAGACTGCCGGCGAGCGAGCGCATCAACCATACGCTGCTGGCGATCAATTACGGCGCCATCCTGGTGTTGCTGCTGCCGGTCCTCATCGCATGGGCAGTCGAGCCAACCGGGATCAATTCCGCCTATACGGGCTGGCTGAGCATGACAGCGGCGGCGGCCGCCGTCGGCGCGGCACTGTGCGGTATCAGGGACTTTGCCGCGGCTCGGCGTCTCGGGCGGATGAACAGCGCGCCTGCGGCTGGCCTCGTGGAGAAACTGCCTGATAGCCAGACCGTGCTCGTCACCGGCGCCACCGGCTTCATCGGCAGCCGTCTGGTCGCGAGCCTGACCGCGTCGGGCCATCAGGTGATTGCGCTGGTCCGTAACCCGACGAAAGCGGAACTGTCGCCGCCAATCACCCTGATCACCAGCCTCGACCAGATTCCAGCAGATGCCAAAATCGACACCATCGTGAATCTCGCCGGCGAGCCGATCGGCAACGGGCTGTGGACGGAGGCAAAGCGCCGCAAGATCCTCGATTCCCGGATTCAGATGACCGGCGATGTCGTTGATTTGATTGGCCGTCTCGAACGCAAGCCAAAGGTGTTGGTGTCCGGCTCCGCGATCGGCTGGTACGGTCTGTGGCAGGATCAGGTGCTGACCGAGTCCGCGAAATCTCACGCCTGCTTCAGCCATGAATTGTGCGACGCCTGGGAGCGTGCGGCGAGCCCGGCGGCCGAACATGGCGTGCGTGTAGCTTACTTGCGGATCGGCCTCGTCATCGGAACCGATGGCGGCTTCATCACGCGGATGCTGACGCCGTTCGAGTTCGGCCTCGGCGGGCCGCTCGGCTCAGGCAAGCAATGGATGTCCTGGATCGAGCGCGACGATCTCGTGCGGCTGATCGCCCATGTGATCGCCAGCCCCGGCATCTCAGGGCCGATCAACGCCACCGCGCCGATCCCGGTCACCAATCTGAAGTTCACCGAAGAACTCAGCCGGCGGCTGCATCGCCCGGCGGTGTTCCGGATTCCGGATGCATTGCTGCGCTGGGTCGGCGGCGATTTTGCTAACGAGCTTCTGCTCGGCGGGCAGAGGGTGTTGCCGAACAAGGCGTTGATGAACGGATTCAAGTTCCGGCATGAGACATTGCGCAGCGCATTCGACGCGATCTTGTGAGGGGACAACCATGCTAGGTGCCGCAATCCGACCTTGCGCACTGCCAGCCGATGCGCTGTTGGCCAGATATGCGGGCGCTGGAGCTTACACGGACTGCTATGCATTGGACGTGGCGGGGGCCGTGTCCCACGCAGCGTATGTCGAGGCGTTTTACACGGGCACGGCGTTCAAGATCGAACGGTTCCTGCTGGGTTTGTTCTTGTCCAAGCCCTCGACGGATCTTGAGGTCAATCAGCTGGCGATCGGAGAAATCGATCACTTCTCGGGCTGGCGAGTGGAAGACCGAAGCGCCAATCAGGTGCTGTTGCGCGATATCATCAGCGGCAAAACGAGGTCGTGGCTCATGGTTGCATCGCAAGTGGGAGGGGCCACACCTGCAACCCGTCTGTTTTTCGGGTCTGCCGTCCTGGCAGAAACGACCGAAGCGACCGGAGAGCCACGCGTCGACATACTGTTCGCGTCGTTGCTCTGGTTTCACAAGCTCTACTCGCGAATTCTCCTGGACGGTGCGCGTGCACGCCTCGCGCAGGTCAGCAACAACGATCGCGCCTAGGCCATGGTCGAGTTGCGGACCTTCGAGCGTAACATCACCTTGAGCGGCCAAGCCTTGGCAGTTTCTGCGCTATCCTGATGCCCGAGAGGCCGGAGGAGCGATCCTAGATCATCGCTTCCGGCAGGCGGGCCTTGGTCGCGCCGAACACGTCCTCAAAGGCCTGCCGGAGCGCGACGTCGACGTCTTCCATCGTCACGGGCAGGCCGAGATCGACCAGCGAGGTGACGCCGTATCTGGCATCGACGACGCCGCAGGGGATGATCGCGGAAAAATGCGACAGTTCCGGCTCGACATTGATGGCGATGCCGTGGAACGAGACCCAGCGCCGCAGCCGCACGCCGATCGCTGCGATCTTGTCCTCATGGCCGGGTCCCTTGTCCGGCCTGTTGACCCAGACCCCGACGCGGTCCTCGCGGCGTTCGCCGCGCACGTTGAAGGCGGCGAGCGTGCGGATGATCCATTCCTCCAGGCCAGCGACATAGGCCCGCACGTCCGGCCGCCGGCGCTTCAAATCGAGCATCACATAGGCCACCCGCTGGCCGGGGCCGTGATAGGTGAGCTGGCCGCCGCGCCCGGTCTCATACATCGGAAAGCGCGGGTCCAGCAGATCGCCGGCCTTGCCGCTGGTTCCGGACGTGTAGAGCGGCGGATGTTCCAACAGCCACACCAGCTCGGGCGCTTGCCCGTCCGCGATCGCGGCCGCCCGCATCTCCATTTCAGCCACGGCGTCGGGGTAGGGCACCGGTTTGGCCGCAATCCGCCATTCGACATCGCTGCCATCAGGGGACTGCGCGAAGGTCGTCAAATCAAGGCTTTGGCGGTCATTAACCATTGGCTAACCATAACGTGGTCAGGTGAAACCACCCAATTTAGTCCAAGATCTAGTCCAAGTTTGGCGGTTTCGTAGTGGCCACCCTCGATAAAGTCAGCGTCGATCTCATGGTGGTGCTCGGCACCACCACGATGCCTATCCACCAGGTGATGCGGCTTTCCCGCGGCGCCATCATCGAACTGGACGCCACCGAGGCGGACGAGGTCAAGATCCTCGCCAACAACCTTCCGGTGGCTTCCGGCGTGGTCCTGGTCGATCGCAACCGGATCGCGGTCGAAGTCAAGCAAATGCTGCCGAAATTACCGGGTGTTAGGTAGTTATTCGGTCGCAAAACCGCCTTGTCCCTCCATCTCTGATTTGTTACATCGGCGCCGTTGATCCGGCAGGCCTTAAATCCTTCCAGCCGGTATCCCAAGCGCTCGTGGCGGAATTGGTAGACGCGCTGCCTTGAGGTGGCAGTGAGTAAAATCGTGGGGGTTCGAGTCCCTCCGAGCGCACCACAAAATCATGCAGTTTGGGTCCAACCCATTCGATTCGGTGAGAAACGCGTGATTCTACGCAGTGCCGCAGGGGCGAAACAGCTGGGGATCGCCGGGGCAGGCGGAAGCAGCCTTGCTGTTACACCGTTCGCGTAGAACAACAGGACATCGCCGGCTACCCGGTCCGATGACCGTAATTCGGCACTTCCAAATCCATCCGGGGCACGTGAATGATTTTCCTGGGCTACGCCTATCGATTCGTCTCCAATTTCGTGTTCCTGGCGCTGGTCTATTTCGCCCTTAACTTCCTGGACAAATATCCGCAGCGCGCGGTGGTGGCGATCCTCGTGCTGGTTTATGCCGCCATGCATGCCGCCTCGGCGTTGCGTTCGTTTTATTTCTTTCAGCGCATCGAGCGGCTGGAGATCGAGGCGCGGCGTCTGGCCAAGGTCGCCGCCGAGGGGCCGAGCACCGCCGCTGCCGCCGCGGCCTCGCGCAAGCAGATCGTCGCTGAGGTCAGCGGGCTTCGCCACGCCGGCGAGATCAAGGCCTATATCGACCTGCTGTTCCTCGCCCTCGTCATCCTGCTCTGCATCGCCAAGATCGTGACGAACTGATCCCCAATCTCGCGCACTGCTTTTGACATCCTCGATCTACGTCGCATGGTTGTCGGCAGCTCTGCCGGCATGCCATGCATGCGGTGAATGTTGCGCGGCATAGAACTTGCTGCGATCACAGCACAAGAATTGCGAGGAGTGCCCGACCCGATGCTGGCCGTCTATTCCGATGACAACGCGCTGCACGATCCCGATCATTTCATCTCGCGCGGCGTGAAAATCGCAGTGCGGGAATCGCCCGAGCGCGCCAACCAGTTGCTGGCGGCGTTGCGCGACGGCGCGCACGAGATCCGCACGCCGCGCGATTTTGGCCGCGACGCGCTGCTCAGCGTGCATGACCCGCGCTATATCCACTTCCTCGCCAATGCCTACGACAATTGGCAGACCTTGCCCGAGCCGCGCGGCCCGTTCGTGCTGGCCAACAGCTACGCCATGCGGCAGATGAAGACACTGCCGACAAGCTTCGAAGGCCAGCTCGGCTTCTTCCTCTCGGGCAATTCGGTGCCGATCGGCCCGCACAGCTGGCGGGCGATCGCCTCTTCGGCGAATTGCGCGCTGGAAGCGGCGGACGCCGTGCGCAGCGGCGCGTCCGAAAGCTACGCGCTGTGCCGTCCGCCCGGCCACCACGCCTATGCCGATCTCGCCGGTGGCTACTGCTACCTGAACAATTCGGCGCTGGCGGCCCAGCATCTGCGCGGCCGGTTCGCCCGCGTCGCGGTGCTCGACGTCGACGTGCACCACGGCAACGGCACGCAGGGCATCTTCTGGGAACGCGGCGACGTCCTGACCGTCTCGATCCATGGCGATCCCAACACCGGCTATCCCTGGCAGGTTGGCTATGCCGGCGAACGCGGCGAGGGTGAAGGGTTCGGCAAGAACCTCAATCTGCCGCTGCCGCTTAGCACATCGGACGAGCCCTATCTGGCGGCGCTGGACCACGCGCTTGCGGCGGTCAGGGCGTTTGAGCCGGAAGCTTGCGTGGTGGCACTCGGCCTCGATGCATTCGAGGAAGATTCGTCGGAAATGATGCGGGTCACCACCGCGGGCTTCGGCGCCATCGGGGCGCGGATCGGGGCGCAAAAGCTGCCCAGCGTCATCATCCAGGAAGGCGGCTATGCCGTCGACGCCCTGCGCCGCAATCTCGGCAGCTTCCTTGGCGGATTTCTGTCGGCCCGCGCAGGCTGAGGCGTCAAAAAAAGAATCTAGAGCCCGTTTCGATTCAATCGAAACGGAAAAGGCTCTAGAATGCGAAATGGCGGGAACATGCTTTTCGTGGTCTGCTCCCACCCATCAACAAGAATCGGAGCATCAATCCAATGACGGGCAGACCCAACTCCCTGGCGGCTCGCGATGTCGCCTCGCTCATCCATCCCTATACCAATCTCGACAAGCACAAGACCGACGGGCCGCTCGTCATCGCGCGCGGCGAGGGCGTTTATGTCTACGACGAAACCGGCAAACGCTATCTCGAGGGTATGGCCGGGCTGTGGAGCACCTCGCTCGGCTTCAGCGAAAAGCGCCTGGTCGAGGCCGCGCGCCGCCAGATGGAGCAATTGCCGACCTACCACATCTTCAACAGCCGCTCGACCGAGCCCAGCATCGAGGCTGCCGAGGAACTGCTGAAGATCGTGCCCAAGGGGCTCGGCAAGGTGCTGTTCGCCAATTCCGGCTCGGAGGCCAACGACCAGGCGGCGAAGATCGTCTGGTTCTACAACAACGCGCTGGGCCGGCCGCGCAAGAAGCGCATCATCGGCCGCGTCCGCGGTTACCACGGCATCACGGTGTTTTCCGGCAGCATGACCGGGCTGCCCGCCAACCACACCGAATGGGATCTGCCGGTCGGCGGCATCCTGCGGACCGACTGCCCGAGCCATTATTTGTACGGGCGCCCGGGCGAGAGCGAGGCGCAGTTCGTCGATCGCCTCGTCGCCAATCTCGAGGACATGATCATTCGCGAGGGGCCGGATACGATCGGCGCCTTCATCGCTGAGCCCGTGAACGGGGCAGGCGGCGTCATCGTGCCGCCGGCGGATTATTTCCCGCGCATCCAGCAGGTGCTGCGCAAGTACGACGTCCTGATGATCGCCGACGAGGTGATCTGCGGCTTCGGCCGTACCGGGGAGATGTTCGGCTGCGACACGTTCGGCATCGAGCCCGACATCATGACCGTCGCCAAGGCGCTGTCATCGGCCTATTTGCCGATCTCGGCCACCATCATCAGCGACACCATCGCCGAAACCATCACCAAGCATGCCGGCAAGCTCGGCAATTTTGCCCATGGCTTCACCTATGCCGGTCACCCCGTCGCCGCCGCCGTCGCGCTGGAAACGCTGCGCATCTACAAGGAACGCGACATCGTCAGCCAAGTGAAAGCGCTGGCGCCGCATCTGCAATCGCGGCTGCGCGCGCTCGGCTCGCATCCGCTGGTGGGCGAGGCGCGCGGCGTCGGACTGATCGGCGCGCTGCAACTGGTCGCCGACAAGGCCACACGCCGGCCGCTGCCGCCGGCCGAAGGCATCGGCGCATTGATCCAGCAGGGCGCGATGGCGCGCGGCGTCATCGTCCGCGCCGGTCCCGACGCGGTGTTCGTCTGCCCGCCGCTGATCATCACGGCGGAGCAGATCGACGAGATGATGGACGCGGTGGCGGCGGCGCTCGACGAAGCACACGCGGTGGCCGAGCAACGCGGGTTGCTGGGCCGTGCGCAGTCGGCGGCGGGGTAAAGCGGAAGTTCTAACGCTTCTTCAAGCCGGCCATGCGCACCTTCTTGGCCGGCTTGACCTGCGCAGCATGTTTGGCGGCGCCCTTGCCGCCATGCTTTGCATGCTTGGCGGGGCGTGCCGCCTGCTTGGCCGACACTTCGTGCGCGGCAGGCGCGGTCGGCTCGACCTTGCGTGCGGATGGCGGCGAATAGAGCATCGTCACGCGGATCGATTCCGGAAGCTTGAACACGCCCGGCGCCGGGACCGGCAGCGCGGGCGGATCAAGCACCAGCGTCACCTGCCGCGACCACAAGGCGTCGCGCAAGGCGCGCCGCTGCGCGCGGTCCGCAGGCGCCGTATTGCGCCAATCGGAATCCGCCAGCGCGGGCGCGGGCAGGGCCGCGGTCGCGGCATAGGCAAAATTCGGAATTTTGGGCCAGCGTGACGTCGCCACTTGCTCCGAAACCGGATGCAATTGCCATTGCGACGGATCGGTCGATGTCGCCGGCCGGTCCGGCGTCGCCGGCACGACATGAACGAGGCGGTAACCGCGGGCTTTCAGGTCGCTCAGGATTCGCGGCAAGGCGGCGACGGTGCGGGCCTGGATGTCGTGCAGTAGCAGGATGCCCTTGCCCTTGGCCTCGAGCCGCTGCATCGCGAGGTCATAGACGCGCTGCGAGGAGACCGGGCGCCAGTCGTCGGCGGGAAAATCCGCGCTCCAGATTTGCAGGCCTTTTGCTTCGGCATATGCCTCGATGACGTCGGAACGGCCGAGACCCGGAATGCGGAAGAACGGCGACGGCGCGGTGCCGTCGGCGAGCGCTGATGTGATCGACGCGATGCCGTCCTCGATCTCTTTCTTGGCGCCATCGATCGAAAGCCGGTTCATGTTTCCGGGATGGTTCTGGGTATGGGTGGCGATGGTATGGCCGGCATCGCGCATCTTGCGCACGCCTTCGGGGTTGGCGTTGGCCTGCCGTCCGACCAGGAAGAAGGTCGCCTTGGCGCAATGGGCGGCGAGGATGTCGAGGATCTGGTTGCTGTATTTCGGCAGCGGACCGTCGTCGAAGGTCAGCACCACCTCATGATCTTCCAGCGGCAGCGTCTTGGCATATTGCATCGTGCCGATCAGCGGATACTGCCGCGGGTCGACCACCAGCGTGCGCGACGTGCCCAGCGCATCGGGATGCCCGGGACAGACGGCCGGCGCGGCCTGCGCCGTGGCGCCGGTCAGCATTCCCAGGAGAAATACGACTGAAAAAGTATTCGATGCCCGCTGACGGAGCCCCATACCTGCGCTAGCGATCATTGAACCCCGGCTTCATTCCCAATCGAACTTTGGTCCGCGCGGACCGGTATTCGGTTCACTCGAAAAATGCCTTGTTTGCAATCCTTAACGGCGGGCCATGAATGCCGCCTTAATGGCCGAAATACCACACTTATTTCGGGTTTTGGACCGTTGCGGCCGTGGCCGCCGCGGCTGCCGGGACGATATGGACCACGCGGTAATGGTTGTCTCTGAGATAGCGCAGAAACGCCGGCAGCATGGCCGCGGTTTGCGCCTTGGGATCGTGCAGAAGGATGATCCCCTTGCGGGCGGCCTGCAGCCGCTCGGTGAGCAGCTTCAGCTGCTGGGCCGGTTTCATCGGCTCCCAGTCGCTGGCCCAGAGGTCGGCGCCGAACACCGATATGCCGCGGTTTTGCAGCAGGTCCAGCGTCGCCGGCGTCATCTCGAAATAGGGATAGCGAAAGAACGGCGTCGTCGGGGTCGCGCTTGCGATCCCTGGAGTCGCGCTTGCGATCCCCGGGGTCGCGCTTGCGGTGCCGTGAAGCGCCTTTTCAACCGCCGCAAAGCCCTTGTCGATGTCGGCCACGGCCGCATCCGGCTTCATGGTTTTGATGTTGGGATGCGACCAGGTGTGGTGCCCGACCGTGTGGCCAAGGGCTGCAATCCTGCGCACCAGTTCGGGGTGCGCCGAAGCCGACCTGCCGATCAGGAAGAAGCTGGCGAGCACGCATTCGCGCGCGAGCGCGGCCAGCACCTGGGGCGTCGTGCCCGGCCACGGCCCGTCATCGAAGGTCAGGACCACTTCACGGTCTTGCAGCGGCAGGGTCTGCGGAAAGCTCTTCAGGCCGACGCGCGGTGAGGTAGCGGCATCGACGCGCAGAACCCGTGAGGTGCCGAGCGCGTCCTTGCGCGGGCATTCGGCGGCCGTGGCCGCAGCCGTCCACACCGTCGCGGCCGCGACGGCTGTGCAGAGCGTCCTGGTGAATCCCGGGGTCATCAGCCGTTGTACATCTTTAGCATTGCGCTTTGCGTCGCCGATTGGGTAATGCGAGCAGCGATAACTCAAACGCAAGTTCTGTCAAACCGGTGAGGCACGGCATGGCCGAGGATATCGACGTTGCCACCGCCGCCACGCGGCCTGTTGACGGGTGGACGCTCGATCCCGCCCTGATGCGGGATGAAGAGGGCCACATCCGCCACGAGTTTGTCGAGGAAATCACCCGCGCCATCAAGGCCGCCGACCGCCCGTCGCTTTCCGAGTTTGTGGCCG
Source organism: Bradyrhizobium sp. JYMT SZCCT0428 (assembly GCF_018131075.1). Lineage (GTDB taxonomy): Bacteria > Pseudomonadota > Alphaproteobacteria > Rhizobiales > Xanthobacteraceae > Bradyrhizobium. Next base: position 60,223 of record NZ_JAFCLS010000018.1, read on the forward strand.
AACTGCACGAGGCCGATCTCGGCGATTTGATCGGCGCGCTCGAACCCGACGACCGCGTGGCGCTGGTCGAATTGACGGGTACCGATTTCGACTTTTCCGCACTCAACGAGGTCGACGAAGCCGTCCGCGAGGAAATTCTCGAAGAGCTCGAACCGGAGACGGTTGCCGAAGGCGTTCGCGAACTGGAATCGGACGACGCCGTCGAACTGCTCGAAGGCCTCGACGAGGAGGACCAGGAAGAAATCCTCGAAAAGCTGCCGCCGTCCGAGCGCGACGCGCTGGAGCGCAGCCTGCTGTATCCGGAAAACTCCGCCGGCCGGCGGATGCAGTCCGAATTCATCGCGGTGCCGCCGGACTGGACCGTCGGGCAGGCGATCGACTACATGCGCGACACCCCGGACCTGCCGGAGCGGTTCTATGAAATCTACGCGGTCGACGCCAACCAGCACTGGCAGGGCGCGGTCTCGCTCGACACGCTGCTGCGGGCAAGGCGGCCGGTGCCGCTGGCCGACCTGATCGAGGAAGACCGCCGCCGCGTCTCCGTGCTCGACGACCAGGAAGAGGTCGCGCGGATGTTCGGCAAATACAATCTGGTCGCAGCCCCCGTGGTCGACACCACCAACCGGCTGGTCGGCGTCATCACCATCGACGATGTCGTCGACGTGATCGAGGAAGAGGCCGACGAAGACCTCAAGGCGCTCGGCGGCGTCACCAGCGACGAAGAATTGTCCGACAGCGTCTGGACCATCGCGCGCGCCCGCTTCAACTGGCTGCTGGTCAATCTGGCGACCGCGTTTCTGGCATCCTCGGTGCTCGGCCTGTTCGAAGGCCAGCTGGAAAAGATGGTGGCGCTGGCCGTGCTGGCGCCGATCGTGGCGAGCCAGGGCGGCAATGCCGCAACCCAGACCATGACGGTGGCGGTGCGGGCGCTGGCGACCCGCGAACTCCATTCCAACAACGCGCTCCGCGTGGTCCTGCGCGAGGCGATGGTCGGTCTCGTCAATGGCCTCGCCTTTGCCGTGATCACCGGCGTGGCCGCGGTGGCGTGGTTCAAGATCCCCGGCCTCGGCGTCGTGATCGGGCTTGCGATCGTCGTCAACCTGATCGCCGGCGCGCTCGGCGGCATCCTGATCCCGATGGTGCTGGAGCGGGTCCGCGCCGACCCGGCGGTGGCCTCCGGCACCTTCGTCACCACGATTACCGACGTGGTCGGCTTCTTCTCGTTCCTCGGCATCGCCACGCTGTGGTTCGGGCTGAAGTGAGGCGGGCTTTTTTTGTTTGACGCGTTTTCTTCACGCGAACCGGTGTCCACTTCGCTTGAAAACGCTCTGGCTATCGTTAATCGGGCCTTAACGCGCTTGGCCGATGATTCCCGGATCGGGAATCGAACATGAAGCGCTTGCGGCTAAAGGCAGACGGACGGATCGTGGAACTGCGCGACGGGCAGGAGTTCCCGCTCGCGCCTACGATGCCCGGGCCCGCGCTTGCGGTGCCTGCAGCCGCTGCGGCAGTCGAAAATGCGCCGCTTCCGGCCGTTCGTGACCTGCGACGCCGCTCACGCCTGACCCAGCTCGAATTCGCCGCTCGCCTCGGCGTGCCGGTCGAGACCATCCGGAACTGGGAGCAGGGCAAACGCGCGCCGCGCGGACCGGCGCGGGCGCTGCTCGCCGTCATCGCCCATTCGCCGGAGACCGTGTTCGCGGCGCTCGCCACGGAATCGCCTACCATCTAGCACGCGGACTCACCAAGGCGCAGCCATAGCCTGGTTGACACTAGCTGAACGAAGGCAAGCAGCCGCGCTGACCGCCGCTTGTTTGCAAAGCGCAGTCCGCATGTGACGGTTGATCGGTTACATCCCAACACGGTTCAATAGGTAGCTATCTCTGATCCTATCGATAGCGCGTTGAGGTGAGATGTAGTCGACCTCACCGCGCGTCAGGCCGATGTCCATCAGCGCTCTGTCGTTCATGTCGGCCAAGCTCTGGCGTTGGCGCCGCGCCTGAAACGCACGCCAATATCCCTTGAGCAAGCCGAGGACGTTCCGCGTCGATGCGGCCATTGGTAATGCGATGGGCAGGTCGAGGCCGAGCCCTGCGGCATCGCGCTCGGTCCCGGATGTGATGTTCGTCTGTTGGGGTGGCATCGGATGCTCCTGCTGTTGCGCGGGCAGGGAGCATGGCCAAACAAAAGGCCCCGTCCGATGCCGGCGGGGCCTGGTGAAAAGATCGCGTCGTCGAATTTCTAGCGCGCGACTCCTTCCACGGCCCAGCGAGAGCGGGTCATGTTTTTACGGTTCGCGGTGCATACGACGTTGATCATGAAGCGTAGCTACCACGGAAATCGTGCCAAATCAAGGGATGTGCCGGTGTGGCTCGCATCCTGGAGGCGAGCGAGCCGCAATCCACTTCGCACGAAAACGTAATGTGTTGGCACGGCCTTTCCCTCAGCCCATAATGGGGCGATGCTCTTCATCGAAGCCAATGGCGCAAAAATCCCCGCGATCGGGCTCGGCACCTGGGAACTGCGCGGCAAAACCTGCGCGCGTCTGGTCGAGCAGGCGCTGCGGCTCGGCTATCGCCACATCGACACCGCGCAGGCCTACGAGAACGAACGCGAAGTGGGCGAGGGGCTGCGCGGCTCCGGCGTCAAGCGCGGCGAGGTGTTCGTCACGACCAAAATCTGGACCACGCATTTCGCGCCCAATGATCTCGAGCGATCGGCGAAGGAAAGTCTCGTCAGGTTGCGCCTGACCGAGATCGATTTGTTGCTGCTGCACTGGCCCAATCCGCAGGTGCCGCTGTCGGAGACGCTGGGTGCGCTGGCGCGGGTCAAGCAGCTCGGGCTTGCCCGCCATATCGGCGTTTCCAATTTCACCGTGGCCCTGATCGAGGAGGCGGTGGCGGCGTGCCCGGAGCCGCTGGTCTGTGATCAGGTCGAATACCATCCCTATCTCGACCAGACCAAAGTAATCGAAGCCTGCGCGCGCCACGGCATGGCTGTCGTGGCCTATAGCCCGGTCGCCAAGGGCCGCGTCAAGAACGACCAGGCCCTGCTGCGGATCGGCGACCGCTATCGCAAGACATCGGCGCAAGTGTGCCTGCGCTGGCTGGTGCAGCAGAACGTGGCGGCGATCCCGCGGACCTCGAAGCTGGAGCGGCTGTCTGAAAATATCGAGATCTTCGATTTCGAACTGTCGGACGCCGACATGCGCGAGATTTCCGAGATGGGCAGCGCCAATCGCCGGCTCACCGATTTCGGCTTCGCACCGAAATGGGATTGAGCCGCGGTCGCGCCGGGCGGTATTCTCAAGGCCCGTCGCAAGGCCCTTCGGTTTTCATGAACCTGCGCCAGATCATACCTTCGGACATGACGGCTTCAGCGATTGCCCATCTGTCGCTGCTGGCGTTGCTGCTTGTGTTCTCCGACGTGCATCCGTTCGGCGCGGCCGCACCTGAATCGATCGCGGTCGATATCGTCGCGCCGCAAGACATTCCTGAAAAGCAGGACATCCCCCAGAAGGCCGAGATCGAGAAGACGCCCGAACCGGCTGCGACGCCGACGCCGCAGCCTGATTTCACCGCGCTCGACAAGCCCGCGGCGTCGGCGGCGCCTGCGGTTCAGCCACCTGCGGTTCAACAGCCGCCTCCGCCGCCGCCACAGAAGCAGGCGGCAGTGGCCGCACCGAGCCCGGCGCCGCCAGCCGCGCCACCGCAGGGAGTGACGCAGACGCCGGCCTACAAACCGCCCGAGCCTGATCTGTCGGTCAAATACAACGTCATGCTCGGTCTGCCGCCGCCGATGGAACCGAGCGCGCCGTCATCCGGCGACAAGGGCAAAGACAATTTCGACGCGCCCGCGACCACGTCCGCCGACATCAATTCAAGCGTCGTCGCGGCGTTCCGGCGGCACTTGCGGACCTGCTCGAAACTTCCGCCCGCGTTGAAAGGCTCCGACGACGTCAAGGTCAAGCTGCGCGTGTTCATGGGCCAGGACGGCAAGCTCGCGGCGGAACCGCAGCTGATCGAGGCCAGCGCTTCGGCCAAGGGCCCGCTGTTGATGCGCAGCGCCATCAGCGCGCTGCAAGCCTGCCAGCCCTATGCGATGCTGCCGGCCGACCGCTACGGCGAATGGAAGGTGCTCGACCTCAGTTTTACGGTGCAGGATTTCGCTGGTTCGTGATATTTTTCGATGCGTTTTCCCGGCGCGAACTAACGGGAATAGCCGCCCCGGGATAAATGAACTGGTAGATGCGCGATCACCTAACTGGAGGCAGAGCCATGATCAAAGACATTCTTGTCAACCTGTCTTACGGTACATCGCAAGATGGCGTTTCCAATTACGCCTTGTCGGTTGCGGAAACATTCGGCGCACACATCATGGGGACCGCCTTCTATCCGGCAGTGGTTGGTGACGTTGACCTGTCCGCTAACTTTATGCGAGTCCAGCAAGTTGAAGCTCACAAACGCGCAGAGTCCGTGGCGACCGCGTTTGACGAGGCGACGCGTCGCGCCGGCGTTTCAGCCGAAACACGCAGAATTGAAACTGACGTCCGCGACGGACCAACCCAGTTTGCGCATATCGCAAGACGATTCGATCTTTCCGTCATTGGCCAATTTGAAGGGGACCGGGATCATCGAACCACGAATATCGTCCTTGAGGCCGCGCTGTTCGAATCCGGAAGACCGGTGCTGATCGTACCTTTCATTCAGAAGGAGCGCCTCAAACTCGATCATGTCATGGTGTGCTGGGATGGCAGCCGGGCAGCCGCCCGAGCGGTCGCCGATGCCCTGCCGTTTCTTATCCGCTCCGGCACGACGAGTATTGTTGTTGCGGACACTCAGAGCGCCAAAAGCGCAGACCTTCCGGGTGCTGACATCGCGACCCACCTGGCTCGTCACGGAGTAAACGCCACGATTGAGCGCATCCCCGTCAGCAAGATCCATGTTTACAATGCAATCCTGTCATATGCAGCCGATACAGGTGCCGACCTCATTGTCATGGGCGGGTACGGGCATTCCCGGCTGCGGGAATTTATTCTGGGTGGGACGACGCGTGGTATGCTTGCCTCGATGACCAAGCCGACATTGATGTCGCATTGATCGGCTCTTGTTGCGGTGACAGCTGGTAGGAGGTCCTACGGGCTTGCTTGACGCAAGCCGGATGCCACTGCCTGATCAGACTGCCCGAGGTGACGGTACGTCCGAACCTCACGTCTTCCTTGCGCGAAGGCGAAGAAACCGCGAAAATCCGGGTCAGTTCAGCAATCATCTGGGGAATCTTAGACACATGAAGTTTGATGACGTTATTCTCGGTCGCCGAAGTATCCGCGGTTACAAGCCCGATCCGGTACCCAGGGAGCTGATTGCGGAAATCATCGCTCTGGCGATGCGCGCTCCGTCGTCGATGAACACCCAGCCCTGGAATTTCTATGTCATCACCGGCGAACCGCTGGACCGGATCCGCGCCGGCAACACCGAGCGGATGGTGGCGGGCATACCGCAGTCGCGCGAATTCCGCACCGGTCAGGGTTTTGCAGGTCCGCACCGCGACAGGCAGGTCGGGGTCGCCAAGCAGCTATTCTCCGCAATGGGGATCGCACGCGATGACAAGGAAGGGCGCCAGGACTGGGTATTGCGCGGCTTCCGTCAATTCGACGCCCCTGTATGCGTGATCGTGACCTATGACCGCGTGCTTGACGGTAGCGACGATACGCCCTTCGATTGCGGCGCGGTGGCGACCGCCCTGGTCAATGCCGCCTGGTCTCGCGGGCTGGGCGCCGTGATCAACAGCCAGGGCATCATGCAATCACCCGTGGTACGCGAGCACGCCGGAATAGCCGACGATCAGGTCATCATGAAAAGTATCGCACTGGGCTGGCCGGATGAAAGTTTCCCGGCAAATGCGGTCGTGTCCGAACGCAAGTCTGTCGAGGAAGCGACGGTGTTCGTCGGTTTCGAGAACTAGGCGCGCAGACGGGCCGGCATGCATGAGGCCAATACCGGCCAAAATGCCAGCAAGTTCACTGCCTTTATCCTGTCAGCTCGCGGTCGGCGATTTGAGAATGGGAGCAAACCGCTCGGAGAACGTTGCCGCTTTCGTATCGCGGGCTGCCGAGATGAAATTGTAAACAGGCACTGAGACGACTGCCAACAAGATGGCTCCGAGAATGAATTTACTCATTCCATCCTCCTTTTCCGGGTGCTGATGGGCAGAGATTGCGACGGTCTTGTTTCAGGAGCGTTTCGTGGTGTTGAAGAACGGTTTCGTTCAACGGAACGTGTAGTGGCGCCCTCGAGCGTTAGCCATCACCGACGTCTCGTCGGAATCGTAGATCGCGGCATCGCGACGCGGCAGGCCATCATCTGCAGGTCCGTAGGCGGATTGGAGCCGAAGGTGTAATCCGCCGCTTTTGTTTTCGACGAACGGCGGATTACGCTGTTGCTAACTCGCCGTGCATGCTTTCGCAGATTGCCGTCATTGCGAGGAGCGAAAGCGACGAAGCAATCCATTGGTGGGTCGAGGCGATATGGATTGCTTCGCTTCGCTCGCAATGACGGGCAGAGGGGCTCGGTAATTCCACAGCTCAATCCGCCCTGCGGGCGCAGACCGGCTTGATCTCGGAAAGAACCGTGCTGAGGCCATCCACAATGGGCTCTGCATCGGTCGCCGTGGCGGATATCTGCAGTTCGGGAAAGTAGAGTTGAAAGGTACGGCGGGTGCGGCCGGCATCGTTGGTGTTTTCGCTCTCGCCACGGATCACCCGGAGAACGCAGGATCCAACCGCGGTTGTTCCTTCTGACCTGAATCTGTAGGAGGTCGTGCTGGTTTTCTCCTCGGTGGTATGCTCGCCGTCCGTTGTCAGCACGCGCATCGTGTAGGTCACGTCCGATCGACGATCAAAATTCCTGGGCAGTCCATCGGCCGCATATTTCGCGGTACGATGCGAATATTTGCCGACATACGTCGTCCACCACTCCGACGATGCGAGGGCTCCATCGACATAAATTGCCTTCGACACGAAAACGGGTGGGTTTGGGCGGGTCGACGGCGGTATCTCCCGAATCCAGACGACGTTACCGCCCGATGAGTCTCGATAGGCCTGAACGAGCTTCCTCGTCCCGTCCTGACCATGATAGGCCAACTCGACGGGAACCGTGGAGTTCTTGATCGCGTTGCAGTCGACGGCAGGCGCGGGTTGCGCAGACGCAGAGCTGGCAAACAGCAAAAGCGATAGGGAAAGAAGAATGCGCATGGATTGTCCGGTATGCGGTCGGCCATCCCAACCCGCTATTATCCGTGTCGTCTGTCGCTCATGCCAGCTTGAAAGTTCAATCGCGGCTCCAGAGAGGGTAGGGCGGATGGTCTCCCGTCATTCCGGGACGCGCGTAGCGCGGGCCCGGAATCCATCAGGCCGCGTACATTGTCGCTCAATGGATTCCGGGCTCGATGCTGCGCATCGCCCTCAGATGCGCGATTGCGCATCGGGGAATGACGCCGGATGGGATTGCTTTGGCTGCGACAAATCAACCCGACGGGCAAATCAATTCCGATTTACGGAAATCATGTCAAGCTCCAAATTTCGGAAAAGCAAAAATATTTCCCTTTCCTTTGACCCAAATCACCGGCACATTCTCATCCATCCCGTCCCACTCAGAGGGGCGTTGGCCATCGTCACAACGAGGGGCGGGTCGCGGTGGACGCCGATGTTGCGATTGACGGTCGCGGCTGAAGCGTACGGCGAAAGCGTGTGGTCCTGGCGCCCGTAACGGCGTCAAGTCTTTCGGAAGCCAACGCTTCCGAGGGGCGACGGTGGCAATAGAGGCCGTCTCACCGGGGAGAGCGCGTCATAAGCCGTAAAGCCATTGCGCAGGGAATGTCGGATGTTCTCCGCTGCCCTGTATGCTCGTGTGCAGCCTACTTAGCACAATTCGCACACGAGATCGCGGGTGCAGCGCGCATCCGGCATTCCCTGCGCCCTCTGTCATCAGAGGGAGCGAAAGTTACCTTCGAACCTCGGGCGCACAGTGCCGCGAGAAGGCGAAACTGTATCTTCCGTCATTGCGAGCGCAGCGAAGCAATCCATCGCGCCGGGTAACGATAGAATGGATTGCTTCGCTACGCTCGCAATGACGCGGAGAGAGTTCGCGTCTCCCTCAGCTTCCCATCGCCTTCCACGCATTCGACGCGAACTGCCGGCGCCAGGTCACGATCACGACCATGGCTGTCGTGACGAACAATACCCAGGGACTGACGAACCAGCCGAGATAGCCGAGCGCAAAGAAGAACGAGCGCTGGCCGCGATTGAAATGCTGGCCCGCGGATTCGAACAATCGCGTGGTGCGGATGACATGGGCTTCCGCCTCAGGGGTGCCTTTTTCCGAGGCCGGCGGCATCGCGCCGAGCAGGATGGCGACATAGTTGAACAGGCGATAGGCCCAGGAGAATTTGAAGAAGGCGTAGGTAAAGATCAGGATCAACCCGACGCATTTGATTTCCCACAGAGCGGGCGAGGGGCTGAGATCGATCGGCAGCGCAGCAAGCACCGCCAATGCGTCGTTGGTGGCGCGCAGCAGCGCCAGCCCGCCGCCGATCGCGATCAGGCTGCTGGAGGCAAAGAACGCGGTGCCGTTCTGCAGCGAAGCCATGATCTGCATGTCGACCATGCGGGTTTCGCGATCGAGCAGGTTTCGTATCCAGACCTCGCGATAGATATGCATGCGGGCGGACAGGCTGTCCCGGCCGTAGGCGGTACGTTCGAGGGTGAAGGCATAAACCGTCCACTCCACGACGAAGAACGTGATGGCCGCGATATCGACCCAGTATCCGGTCATGCTGCATTCCCCGTCGTCGTCGCGTGCTCGGGTCAGATGTACAGGTTGAACGATTGCGGTGCACTATGCCATGATGGCGATCCCAACAGGATTTCCTTGAAATGTTGAAACTGATCATCGGCAACAAGAACTATTCGTCATGGTCGATGCGGCCGTGGCTGGCGCTGCGCGCCAACAATATTCCGTTCGAGGAGGTCGTGATTCCCTTGTACACGGACAACTCGGCCGACAAGCAGCGCATCCTGAGCTTCAGCGATGCGGGAAAAGTGCCGGCGCTGGTCGATGGCGATGTCACGGTGTGGGATTCGCTGTCGATCATCGAGTATCTCGCCGAAAAATTCCCGCAAGCGAAACTGTGGCCGGAAGATCGCGCGGCTCGGGCCCATGCGCGTTCGATCTCGGCGGAGATGCATTCGGGCTTCATGGCGCTGCGCAACGAATGCGGCATGAACCTGCATCGCCCGGTCCGTGCGGTTGCGCTGTCGGATGATGCAAAGGCCAATGTGGCGCGGGTCCAGGCGATCTGGGCCGAGTGCCATCAGCGCTATGGCAAAGCGGGGCCGTTCCTGTTCGGCGCCTTCTCCGGCGCGGACGCGATGTTCGCACCGGTCGTGCATCGCTTCCGCACCTACGCGATTCCGGTCACTGGCGATGCGCAGCGCTACGTCGATGCGATGGACGCCCTGCCGGCGTTCCAGGAGTGGACCCGCGACGGGCTGGCCGAAACCATGCTGATCGAACGGCTGGAGGCGATCTGAGGCAGGCGGCGCTTGGCCCGTCCGGTTCCAATGGTCCTGACCGTACCCGCCCTGGCTGCGGTTTGGGGCCGGGCGAGGGGAAATTGCGGCCGGAATAGCGGCTATGCAAATTCCCCCAAACGGGCATTTAACACACTGAAATATCTGTAAAATATCCGTTTTCGTAAGGCCCCGATGTTGCTGGCTTTTTGGGCCTTTGGTGTGCTAGGTTGACGCAGGGTTCTCAAGTCGGCCGATCGCTAGCGGGACAACTAAGCGCCGCCGACAATCTTGCGTGATGGAGAGGGCGTTGAAGCACAAGTTCACCGTTGGAGAGACTGTCTATTTCACTGCCAGCAACGTTGCCCGACCGGCCGCCAGCGGCACCTATGAGGTGATCCGGCTGCTTCCGACCGACGGTGACGACTGCCAGTATCGCATCAAAAGCTCGACGGAAGCCTTCGAACGGGTAGCCAAGGAAAGCCAGCTCGCGGTCTCCTGAGCCGCTCACGGTCTCCTGAGAGAGCTGTGTGCAAACCAGCGGTTGATGCGGTTCCATATCGCTCGCCGTCAAAAGGCCCCGTTCGCAGGACCATTCTGTCGGGAGTGAATGCGGGCAGACACGCATTCGCTGATCGCGTTATGCTGCGTGAGGGACACCGCGCATGAGCTGGGACTGGGCTTCTTCGCTGGATCAGATCTGGCGCACACCGACTTTTCCGATGTGGCTGACGCTGGCCTCGGCGGGATTTTTGGGAATCATCGTTCTGATCACGCTGCTGCGCGCGGAGAAATCCGTGGCCAATGGCGTGCTGACGGTCATGACGCTGCTCGCGATCGTCGTCGCTGTCGCCGCGACCATCCGCAGCTTCGGGCCGGATGGCGCCGTCTCGTCCGCTGGGACCCGGGTGGCTTCGGTCAGCGCAGCGTTGCCGCAGCTCTCTTGTATCGACGATCTCGCCGGCGATGCCGTCCTCAACGCCTGCGAGAAGACGCTGTTCGGGTCCGCCGACTCGGTCGCTGCCGCAGTCACCTATGCGGCGTCCCAGATCACCCGCCTGACCGGGTTCGGCGATGCTGCCATGGCCGACAAGGCGACGAGTTCCGAGTTGCAGGCCCTGCGCCGCGCCGTTGAGCGCGACCGCTACGGGCTGATGGCCTATGTGCTGATGGCGCGCGACCATTGCACGCCGGCTGCATGCGCGGCGTTCGCCGCGCTGGCTGACAAGCGCCAGGTCGTCGCCAATATGGATGAGCGCCTCTACGAGAACCTGATCACGCGCTATGCGCCGTCATGGAACGCGCCGCCCCTGGCTGCGACATCCCCGGGGCTGCTCGCGGGGCTGCCGCCGTCGATGCCCACTGGCAAACCCACCAATGCCGAATTTCCGAGCGCGGCCAATACCCCGCCCATCAGCATCATGAACCCGGAGCCGCCCGCCGCACGCGCCGCGCCGGCTGCTGCCAATCCACCGGCTTCACCGCGTCCGGCCCCGGCCGCAGCAACACCAACTACCGCCGCGCCGGCCACACCGACCGCAACAGCGTCGCCAGCGCTGGCGGCAGCCAAAAAACAGCCGCCGGCGCCGAAACGCACGCCGGCCGCGCCGGTCCAGCTGTCGCCGGCACCGGGGGCGCCGGGAGCACCGACGGCGTCATCCACAGCTGCTGCGCCCGCCAACGAATGATCGTTTTCAAACGGCGCGCGGCCCGCTAAACCCGGATCCATGCCGCTTCATCTCATCAAGCTCGCCGTTGGCTGCGAGTCGGTCAAAGAACTCAAGGGCTGGGTTGCCGAACGGATGGCAACCGCCAAGAAAAAGGGTTTGCCGCTCCGCCATATCCACGTCACCCGGATGACGCCGAAGCGTGACGAGGAACTGCTTGCCGGCGGCTCGCTCTACTGGGTGATCAAGGGAGAGATCGCGGCGCGCGAAAAGCTGATCGCGATCGAGCCGTTCCGCGACAAGGACGGTATCGGACGGTGCCGCCTGGTGATGCAGCCCAAGGTCATTGCCGTTTCGCCGCGGCCGATGCGCCCGTTCCAGGGCTGGCGCTATCTGACCGAGGACGGCGCGCCGGCCGACCTCGGCAAGTCCGCCGCGGTCGTGGCGTCGATGCCGGAGCCGATGCGGCGGGAACTGCGCGACCTCGGGCTGCTTTGAACCTCGAATGAGTTGGTGTTCTTCCCCGTGCGCCGCTGATCACAGGGATGTCGCGGTGACGAGGTGCAGCCGCGTCCAGTCGGACGGCGGCAATTCGATCCGGCGGCGGACGTCAGAGGTCTTCTCGACGATATCGAGCAACTCGGTCTCAACGCCCATGTCGCGCAGGTAGATGCGGAACAATTCGTCAAATCGCGCCGTCGCGCCTACGCGTTCCTCCCTGGAAATGTTGGGCGCCAACCGGTTGCGAATGGCCATGCCGGTCAACATCACCTTGGCGCCGGCCGGCAGCGTGCGATGGACTCCGCCGGCCAGGATCAGCACGCAAGCCAGATCGCACGGCTCGTCCGGCACCTTCACCTTCGCGTCGAGCGGCCCGCCGGGACGTTTGAGGGCAAAGCAATCCGCTTCCGCTACTCCCCGGCAAGCTTCGACGTCGGTTGGTCCGATCGTGGCATCGATGCCGCGGCCGCGCAGAATCCGGCCAAGGCTGGTGGCGACGTTGAGATTTGACTCGCCCCAGCTGTGAATAACGACGGGAAGCTTGCGCCCGGCGGTCCTGTCGAGAATGTTGATCAGGCGCTTGTGGGTGTCCCATTGCACGGTGCCTTCGGCGGCGATCCATTCCGAGCAGCCCGGCCCACAAGCGCCGACCGTGCCGCGCGCGACGTAGAAGATCATGGCATCGGGCAGTTGGCCGATGCCGCCGACCGGCGGTCGATCTGGTGTCGGCGCCTGTGCCTGGGCGAAACCGGCTGCGATCATCGTCAGCAGTCCGCCGAATATCACCGTAGCTATCGATCGCGCACCCATGCTGGCAGTTCCCCCGCTATCCCTGCGGACATATTTCACGCAGAGGTTGCTTCGCGCAAGTGGGGCGGGGTTCGGCGGCCTAAACCGCGATGTTGTCGATCAACCGCGTGGTTCCGATCTTGGCGGCGAGCAGCATCCGCATCGGACCGTCCTCGAGCAAGGCGATCGGCGCCAGCGTCTCGGCGTGGCGCACCTCGAAATAATCCAGCGTGAAACCTGCCTTCGTGATCGCTTCGGCGCCGGCCACCATGACGGCGTCGACAGGCTCGCCGGCGCGCAGGCGGGCCGCGCTCAGCTTCATCGCGCGATAAAGTTCGGGCGCCGCCTGGCGCTGTTCGGGCGCGAGGTAGACGTTGCGCGAGGACATCGCCAGCCCGTCGCGTTCCCGAACCGTGCGCGAGCCGATCACCTTGACGCCGAGATCGAGATCGCGCGCCATCTGCGTCACCACCCGCAATTGCTGAAAGTCCTTTTCGCCGAAGATCGCGACATCCGGCCGGCACTGGGTGAACAGCTTGCCGACCACGGTGGCGACGCCGCCGAAGAAGTGCGGGCGGAAGCGATCTTCCAGCCCGGCGATGGCGGGACCTTCGGGCACGATCCTTGTGGCGAAGCCTTCCGGATACATCGCCTTGACGTCGGGATTCCAGATCAGATCGACCTTCTCGGCCGCGAGCCTGGCGACGTCGGACTTCCAGGTGCGCGGGTAGGAGCCGAAATCCTCCGTTGGCGCGAACTGGGTCGGATTAACGAAGATCGAGACCACGACTTTCTGTGCGCGGCGTTTGGCGAGCCGAACCAGCGACACATGGCCGTCATGGAGCGCTCCCATGGTTGGCACCAGCGCGATATCAGCCTTTCTGGCGCGAAGGCCATCAAGGGCGCGGCGCAATGCGGGGACGGTACGGACGACCATGGGGCTTCGCGGCATCTGGGCTCGATCTCTTGCACGATGTTGGGGGGTGAGGGGGCCATTGGCCGCGGCCTCTTGGCGGGCGATGCGACCTTATAAGGCCGAGGCATTGCCGCCAAGGTAATCACCCTGTGCAACTCATCACGGCAGTCCGACGTAGCTGCATGGGTCATGTATCGCCAGTCGGGGTCGGCGCGTGGAAACGTGCGCTCGATCACAGATGAACGCGACGTCGCCAAGCGGATTCATGATTAAGGCAGGCAGATAGTGATTTAAAATCGTTATCACGCATTTCGCTTGACCACAGCCGCGCGTGATTTGAAGATATCAAACGGGGGTTGGGGTTGAGTCATGTTGGTTCAGGCTAGTCAGGGTCAGTCCGGTTCGGCGCACGTCGTCGTGCTCGGCAACGAGAAGGGCGGTTCGGGTAAATCCACCACCGCGCCGCATATCGCTGTCGCTCTGATGAAAGCCGGTCAGCGTGTCGCTACCATCGACCTCGATTGCCGCCAGCAAAGCTTCACCCGGTACATCGGCAACCGCACTGCGTGGGCCCGCCGCACCGGCCTCGATCTCGAAGTTCCCGTCCACTTTTGCATCAAGCTCGGCGAGACGATGCAGATCGCCGACAATGAAAATTCCGAGTTCCAACAATTCATGGAAGCGGTAAGTACGGTCGAGCGCGCCTTCGACTTCATCGTCATCGATACGCCGGGGTCGGATTCCTATCTGATGCGCCTGGCCCATTCGATGGCCGATACGCTGGTGACGCCGATCAACGACAGCTTCCTCGATTTCGACGTGCTCGGCACCGTAGACCCCGCCACCTATTCGGTGACCGGCGAAAGCCACTATGCCGAGATGGTGCGCGACGTCAGGCGCAAGCGCCGCCAGCTCGACGGCGCTTCGACCGACTGGATCGTGGTGCGCAACCGGCTGTCGATGATCGGCTCGCGCAACAAGCAGCTCGTCGCCGACAGTCTGAAGGATCTGTCGTTGCGGCTGGGCTTCCGTTCGATCGACGGACTTGCCGAGCGGGTGGTCTACCGCGAATTCTTCCCGCGCGGGCTGACCGCGCTCGACGACATCGATGAGGCCACGCTCGGCACGCGGCCGAGCATGGGCCATGTGACGGCGCGCGAGGAGGTGACGAGCCTGCTCCGCCAGCTGAAGCTGCCGCTCGACGAGCGCGGCCGGCGGCGGGCCGCCAACCGCGCCGAATGGTTCAGCCAGGTCGACAAGCCGCTCGAAGTCCACGACATCCTCGGCGCCTGAACCAGGCGCTCGGCCCTCGGCGCCTGATCGCCGCGGCCTCAGCGTGATCTTGGTGGCTCGATCACCGTCATCCGGAACGGACCGCTGTTGCTGGCGGCATGCGCGACCGCGGCGTTGGCGTCGTCCAGCGCAAACGAAGTGACCTCGAATTGATCCAGGCTGACCAGGCCTGCGCGAACAAGCCCGACCATCAAAGGTGCCGCGTGCGGCGGGTACATCCATTGGCCGCGAAGCGTGATGCAGTTCCGCATCATCCAGGAATAAGGCAGGTCGAGGTCGCCGCCGCCGAGCATGCCGACTCCGCCCATCAGCACCACGCGTCCGTAAGGCCGCACCGCGAGGATGGCCGTCCGCACCTGCATCGCGTTGGCCGCAGGCGGCAGGATGTCCAGCACGAAGTCGATGCCGCCCGGGGCGGTTTGCAGGATCCGCTTGCGGTCGTCTTCCTCCTTGCCGCGCATCGGTACAATACGGACGCGTGGGCCGAACCGGCGCAGGAGATCGGCCAGCGCCTTTTCGTTGCGGCCGGTTGCGATGACACAAGCCGCGCCCATGCCCAGCGCGACGGCCACCGCCGCGCTGCCAAAGCTGCCGGTGGCGCCGTTGACCAATACGGTCTCTCCGGCCTGCAATTGGGCGGCGAGGAAGCCGCCATACGGCACCAGCAGCGTGCCCAGCGCGCACCACCGCGCGGCGTCCGCTTCGGCAATGCTGCCGATCCGTACGGCGTTTTCCGTCGGCACCCGCATTTGTCCGGCCCATGCCCCATCGTGAAAGTATCGCGCCAGCCGCAGACCGCCGTCGCTGCCGGCGGTCAGGCCCTGCAGCGCGATGTCGGGGGCAAGCGCATCATCGCGCGAACGCACGGTCGGATCGCAATAGACCCAGTCGCCCTTGGCCAGATGGGTCGCATCCGGGCCGGTGGCGCGGACGCGGCCGATCGCGCCGGGACCCGGCACCACAGGCAATTCCAGCAGGTATTTGCGTTCGCCGCTCAGGACTTCATTTGCATAGGCGAGAACCCGGCTCGCCATCACGTCGACGATCACCTCGCCGGTGCCGAGGACGGGATCGGGCAGAGCTTCGATCGCGAGCGGCGATCCGAATTGTTTCAAGACAGCAGCTTTCATGATGGGGCATCCTTTCGCAACGAGGAGCCCATTTTCGCAACCCTTCATTTCGCCAACAAGACCTGGTATTATCCTAGGATTGAGCGATCCCCCGCTGACGAGGTGCAGGCTTGTGAATCCCAGGCAAAGCGAACTCGGCGATTTCCTGCGCTCGCGGCGGGAAAAGCTGACGCCGAAGGCGGTCGGCCTGCCGATCGGGCGGCGGCGGCGAACGCCCGGCCTGCGGCGCGAGGAAGTCGCCGAACTCGCGGGCATCGGCGTCGACTGGTACATCCGGCTCGAGCAGGGGCGCACCGTCAGTCCGTCGGTGGCGACGATCGACGCGCTGGCCCGCGCACTGCGGCTCGGCAAGGCCGAGCACAAGCATCTGCGGGCGTTGACGCAGAATGCCGACCGCCGCGCCTTCGTCCCCGAAACCGTACCTCCCGCGGTCCGGCGCACCGTCGAGCGGCTCAATTTGCCGGCCTATGTCACCGGCCGCCGCTGGGACATTCTGGCCTGGAACGCGGCCGCGGATGAGATCTTTGCGTTCAGCCGGCTGCCGGAAGGCGACCGCAACATTCTCCTCACCGTGCTGACCAACCGCGCGACGCGAAAATTATTCGGCGCTTCATGGGAAGAAGAGGCGCGGCGCATCGTGGCGCAATTCCGCGCCACGCATGATTTGTGGGCCGGCGATCCCGCATTCCAGGAACTGCTTGCACGGCTGCGGCAGGGCTGCCCCGAATTTTCGGGCTGGTGGGAGGCCCATGATATTGGCGGCGCCGCAGCCGGCCGGAAATCCCTGAGCCATCCGAGGAAGGGGCGGCTGAAGCTGGAATACGCCAGCTTCCAGGCCAATGACGATCCGGCGCTGAAGCTGATCATCTATACCGCGGGCTGAATCCAGTGGTTTTCCGGGATTTCCAGGGCAGACGCGGCGTGCGAAATAAGGGAACTAACTGCCTAGAACACCGTTTTCATTAGAGTTTTATCGATCGGTCGAACCGAAGCTTGGTTGGGGCCGTCATATATAGGCAAATAGGAGATGATCGCCGGGTAGTGAGCAGTTGCACAATGGATAGGTGCATCGCACAACGATCAGGCGATCAATTCACAACATTTGGACTTTATGTCACGCCGCTGTGACATATATCATCAAGAACGAGGCCGAAGAGTCTCGAGACTGACATCGCCCCTGCCGGGGCCCCGAGGACGCCGATGAAACGTGGAATTGCCGTTCTGCTTTCACTTACCGTACTGGTTGCGGTCGCGTACTTTACCGCGAGCAAGTGGGCGATTCGTCACGAGACCATCGCATTCCATGATCCGGCGCGGGACAATCGTTTGGTCGCGGTCAATATCGCCATTCGGCGCGACAAGGAAATGCAGGCCAATGCCGGCATGATCACGCTGCCGGTTGCGATCATCAATCACGGCAACACCGTCAAGCATACCGAGTATTCGTTCCTCTCCAACGCGTTCGCCGCGCGGGGCTATCTTGCGGTCAGCCCCCAGCATGATCTGCCGACCGATCCGCCGATGGTGACCAAGGTCGGCGAACTCTATGTCGGCCGTCTGCCGCAAATTCAGCGCGGCGTCGCCAACATCCATTTTGCCATCGAGGAAATGAAGAAGGTGCTGCCCAACGCTGACTACGCCAAGGTGACGATGGTCGGGCATTCGATGGGCGGCGATATCTCGATGTATTTCGCCAAGCAATATCCCGACGAGATCAAGAAGGTGGTGACGCTGGACAATCTGCGCGTGCCGTTCCTGACCGACGGCAAGTTCAAGATCCTGTCGTTCCGTTCGAAGGACACGCAGTTCAAGCCGGATCCGGGCGTCGTGCCGGACGACGAGCAGTGCGAACAAGCGGGTATTACGGTCGTGAACACCGGCTACCAGCACAACGATATGCGTGATACCGGGCCTGATGCGGCAAAGTCATCGATCCAGACGATGCTCGACAAGTTCATCGCTGATAACACCGACAGCAGTACGCTGAAGCCGGTGCCGACCAAGGTGCCGGATCCGCTCGTGAGCAATCCCGGACCGGTGCCGCTGGCGAGCAACCCACCGACCAACAAGTCGGCGACCAACTAACGGCTCAGCTGTTAAGCTGCCGCTGCCTGATCCCGGCGGCTCACGACCGGGTGCATTGACGGCCCGTATGGACAGTCCCACATAGAGCTTGCTGTAATTGCGAGCGCTCATGGCCGGCGAACCCACCAAACCGAAATCTCCCGCCGACGTCTTCTCGGCGCAGAAACCTCAATCGCGCAGCTCTCCGTTGCCTGAAGCCCGGCCCTCGGCGGCCGAAGACATCGCTGCCTTTGTCGCCAAGGCTCGCGCCATGTCGCCGCACCGCACCGGCGCGAAGGGCAGGCTGGTGTTCGCTCTCGACGCCACCATGAGCCGGCAACCGACCTGGGACATGGCCTGTGCGCTGCAGGCCGATATGTTTCGCGAAGCGGCGTCGCTCGGCAGCCTCGACATTCGCCTGGTCTACTACCGCGGCCTCAATGAATGCCGCGCAACGGGATGGATCTCCGACTCGGCGCAACTCGCTAAATTGATGACCAAGATCGATTGCCAGGGCGGCAATACCCAGATCGGCAAGGTGCTCTCGGAAGCCCGCCGCGAGGCGGTCGCTTCCGCCGTTCGCGCCGTGGTGTTCGTCGGCGACGCCATGGAAGAGTCGGTCGACGACCTCTGCGCCAAGGCCGGTGAACTCGGCCTGCTCAAGGTGCCCGTGTTCATGTTCCAGGAAGGCCACGACGTTGCGGCCGAGCACGCCTTCCGTGAGATCGCGCGCCTCACCGGCGGGGCATGGTGCAGGTTCGATCCCGGCGCCGCGGCCCAGTTGCGCGAGCTGTTGCGAGCTGCCGCGGCCTATGCCGCCGGCGGACGCGAAGCGCTGCTGCGGCTGTCGAAGACCGGAAGCGGCGCTGCCAAGCTGATCGGCCAGATGAAATGATCGCCAGCTGGGTTCTTCAGGTGCGGATCGCCATGCTTTTTGCCGCCGGGGCGACTATATTGGGCCCATGCCAACCCTGATTGCCGGTGTCGTCGCCGTTGTCCTGCTTTATTTGCTGCTGCAGATGTTTCGTGCGGCCAATCCGGTCGTGCTTGCGCGGCTGCTCAAGATCGGCGGCGGCATCATCGCTCTGGCGGTCGCGGCCTTCACCGGGCTCAGGGGCGAACTGGCGGTGGCGATCCCGCTCGGCATCTTCGGGGCGGGACTGCTCGGCTGGTCGCCGTTCGGCCCGTCGGGCTTCAGCAACATCGGCGGGATATTCGGCGGCGGCACGCAGCGCTCGCCCGGACAGACCTCGCGCGTGCGATCGCAGTTTCTCGATATGAGCCTCGATCACGACAGCGGCGCCCTGTCGGGCCAGATCGTCGACGGGCCCTATGCCGGCCACTCGCTCGACGAGTTCGACCTGCCGCAGCTGACGACGATCATGTCCGGCTTCGACGCCGAGAGCGTCGCGTTACTTGAAAGCTATCTGGACCGCCGGTTTCCCGCCTGGCGTCAGAACGCGCAGGGCGACGCGGCAGGGGGGCAGCGCCGCGCGCCGCCGAGCGGAAAAATGACGGACGAGGAGGCCTATCAGATCCTTGGCCTGCAGCCGGGGGCGGGGCGTGACGACATCAGCCGGGCGCACCGCGCCCTGATGAAGAAACTGCATCCCGACCAAGGGGGCTCGACGTACCTCGCCGCCCGTGTAAACGAGGCCAAGGATACTCTGCTTCGCGCTCATCTCAGCTAACTCCGGCAAACGCTACCAAACGCTACAAACCGAGAGCTGCCGCTGCCCTATTCTCTGGTTGATGCCCCGTGTCGCCCGCCGTTTTCCGGCGTGGTCGATCCTTCATTCCGGAAAACTTAACCGTAAATTCTTGACGAGAAGTTTGCGCCGGTTCGATTTGCCGCCCGCGACCGAACGACGTCTGCAACTGTGCTCTGGAAACAACAAAGCCGGCGCTTGCGGCGCCGGCTTTGCGAACAAGAGAGAGAAGGTCAGTTACGAACGGTGATGCAGGAGATGTCGGCGCGCTTCAGCGTCTTGCAGATCGCCTCGGCCTGATCGCGCTCGAGGCCGGCGAAGCGGGCGCGGAACAGCTTGCGATTATCCTTGGCAACGACCGGCTCGGTGAAGGAATCGGCCTTGCCGAGCAGGCCACGGGCCTGATTGCGTGCCTGATCGAGGCGGGCGCGGGCTTCGCTTTCGCTTTCCAGCGCGCCGACCTGGATGATCCAGCCGGTGTGGGTCACGGTGGCCGCGGGCTTGATGGCGCCGTTCTGCTGGACGGTCTGTGGCTGGGCATAGGCGAGTGCCTGTGCGGGGGCAGACGGCACGCTGGAGGCGGGCAGCACGCCGAGGACGCCATGGCCGGTACCGTGATTGGCAGGCTGCGGCGGCAGTTCGGCACGGGCCACATCGGGCCTGATCACCTCGGCCTTGACGGCTTCAGATCTCGGCTCAGCCCGCGCCACGACGGCGCTGGAGGTCTCCGCCACTTCCGGGCGGGAGGGCGCAATCGCGCTGGTGATCGGCGGGGCAACAGGCTGGGACGGGCCAGCAGAAGCCAGCTTCATCGTGCCGGCCTTGACCTGAACCGTCTTGACCTTGACCGGCTTCATCGGCTCGGCCGAGCCGGGGATCGCCGATATCGCCTGGGTCTGAATCACACCGCTGGTCAGCGGAGCCGGTTCGGGCTTGGCCTGCGCCGCGAACTTGGACTGTTCGGGTTTCGGTTGCGGCGCCGGCAGGGCGGCCGCGGCTGCGGCCATCAGCGAGGGCCTGGCCGGGGCAACGCTGCGCGTCGCCTGCATTGCGGCCATGCTGGGCTCGGAGGCAGCGGCGGCGCTGTTGGCCTGGACCGCCTCGGTCGCGCGCGGCGTGCTGGCGACTTCGGCCACCTCGACGCTGGCCTCAGCGGAATTACGTTCGGTGATGGCAGCGGCGGTGCGGATGGTGGCGCCCTTGTCGAGGTTTTCCGCGAGCAGGGTACGCATGGTGGCGTCGCGCGATCCGCCGCTGCGACCGCCAAGCACCACGCCGATCAGATGGCGGTTGCCGCGCCGCATCGAACTCACGAGATTGAAGCCAGAAGCGCGGGTATAGCCGGTCTTGATGCCATCGACGCCTTCGACATTGCCGAGCAGGCGATTGTGATTGCGGATCGACTGGCCGCGATAGGTGAATGAGGTGGTCGCGAAATAGCGATAGTAGCGCGGGAAGCGCTCCTGGATCGCGCGGCCCAGCGTCGCCTGATCGCGCGCGGTCGTGAGTTGTTCATCGTTGGGCAGGCCGTTGGCGTTGCGATAGACGGTCTTGCTCATGCCGAGCGAACGCGCCTTGCGCGTCATCAGCTTGGCGAACTCGTCTTCGTCGCCGGCAATGGCTTCCGCGATCACGACCGAGGCGTCGTTGGCGGAGCGCGTCACCAGTCCCTTGATGGCGTCTTCGACCTTGATGGTCTGGCCGGGCTTCAGGCCGAGCTTGGTCGGCGCCTGCTGGGAAGCATACGCGGACACTTCCATTTCGGTGTCGAGTTTCATCTTGCCGCGCTCGAGCTGCTCGAACAGCAGATAGAGCGTCATGATCTTGGTCAGCGAGGCCGGACGACGGAGGGCGTCGGGGTTGTTGGAAGAGAGCGTGGCGCCGGAATTGCCGTCGACGATGATGGAGGCGAATTGCGGACTATAGCTCGCGCGCGCCACGTGGTGGGCGGTTTGGTGCTTTTTGCGGTAGCGGCGGGCTTCTGCGCTGTCGCTGGTATAGATGACTGCAGTGGTGAGAGTGACCAGCCCGAGAACGCAAACTCGCAAGGTGCGCGAGGAAGCTAAGGTTGTACGAAGCATTTACTTCCCCGTCCCAATTTCTATCTTGATCACCGGTTCGTGAGGCGAAATTGTGCCCATCGGCCCGGTGACGCTGCCTGTTCGAAGCGGTTAGCCTGGTGGCAATGTGGCCCCGGCTGGCCGATCAGGTCGCTGTTCTAGCTAAGGTGTTGTTCACAAACAGCTTTCGATCTGTCTGTCGGAAGGCGAACACGTCCGGGAATCAGGTTAGGCGGCGCGAGTTTCCAAAAGGTTAAGTAACCGTTGCGTAACACTCCGGTGTTTGGCGTTAATCGTCGATATTTGTGCGGTGCACAAAATTCCTTGACAGGCATTGTGCGTTGCACTATAAGGGAGGGGTGGTCAGGGAGCCGGGACCTCCCGGCGATTAATTACATTCAGTCTGGGAAAGGACTCCAAGATGGTCAAGGTTGAAGACATTCAGAGCTACGGAAAAGAGCATCTCGAAACGGTCGCCGCTTCCGCGAGCAACCTGCAGAGCGGTGTTCAGGCGATTGCGACCGCTTATGGCGACTACGCCAAGAAGTCGTTCGAAGACACCAAGTCGTTTGTTGAAAAGCTGTCCGGCGTGAAGTCGGTGGACAAGGCGATCGAAGCCCAGACCGAATTCGCCCGCTCGTCCTACGAGACCTTTGTCGCCGAGACGCAGAAGATTGCCGGCCTCTATACCGATCTGGCCAAGCAGACCTTCAAGCCCTACGAAGGCCTGGTCGCGAAGTTCGCTCCCGCCACGCACTAAACTCTTTGTTTGACGCGTTTTCTACCGCAGATAAGTCTACGCAATCTGCGTAAACTTGATTACTACGCGAACCGGTATCCACTTCGTTCGAAAACGCTTTAAGCGCTGCGCGATACCTTCCAAAACAAAAAGCCCGGCCATTACGGCCGGGCTTTTTTCGTTTTGCGTTGTTGTCCTGCCGGCGGCGGCGATTATTTCGCGACGCGCAGCTTGGAGAGCGACGTGCCGATCGCACTAAAGGCCGTCGCGATCTCGCTCGAGGACGTCACGGTAGAGAACTTGTCCAAGCCGCTGGCGCAATACTGCAGGACGGAGGAGGTCGGATCGCCGCGGGTGTTGACATGCATCGTGTAGATAATGACGCCGTTAGCCTTGGCGTTGTCGCACTGGATGCGCTGGCGGGCGTCGATGGCGCCGTTGTATTGGACTTGGCCGTTGCCGTATGACGGCCAGCGATCCTGGGTGTTCAGGCCGTCGGACATCACGATCAGCACCCTCTTGTATTCGTAATTGGGATCCTCAGCTGGAGCATTGAGCGGCGCGCCCTGGCTCAAGGACTGCCAACCCCAGGCGATGCCGATCGGCTGGTTGGTGCCGCCGTTCGGGGTCAGCGCGTCAACCTTGGATTTGGCGGAGGCGAAGTCGGTCGTCAGAGGCAGCAACTGTTCGGGGCAGGCATCGTACTGCTCGGCGTAGAACATGGTTGCGGGATCGGAAGTCGGCGTCGTGTTCCTGGTGTCGTAGTCCTGATCGCGGTCGGTCACACAGCCGTTCCACTTATCGTGGTTCTTCGCCGTCCAGGTCCTGCCGGCCGATTCACAGGAGCTTTTTGTAGGGTAGTTCCCGGAGTTCTTGCCGCTGCACTTGCCGTTCGCAGCCTCCCACTCGCTCCACTCGATCCACGACTGTTCGGAGTTGCTGGTGCCGACGTTGACGTCCTTGGCGAACGGAACGACCGAGATGTAGACGTCGCCCGTGTTCTTGGCGAGGGCGCCGATCTGGTCGATCAGGGCCTTTGCGGCCGGCTTCATCGCCGTCATTTTGCCGTCCTGGTCCATCGACCCCGTGACGTCGAGCGCAAGCGCCACCCGCATGCGGACGTTGCCCCAGAGCGAGGTTGAACTGGTGTCGAAGCCGATTTTCGGGAAGCCGGCGACCTTCATGAACTCCGTCGGCACGTTGCCGGTGCCATTGATCTTGATGGTCGAGCCCTTGCCAGTGTTGGCGGTATATTCCGCCGCGACCTTTATCTCCCTGGCATCGGTGTTGGTGTAGAGCGCCTTGAAATAGTCCTGTGCCTTGGTGTTGATGTCCGAGGCCTTGATGGTTCCGTCCGCCAGGTCTTTCGCCAGCATCAGGGCGGTGGAATCGAGGGCAGCCTGCATCGACGACCGGGCGCTGTTGGCACGGGTATAGTCGATCGCGGCGCCGACGAAGCTGATGATCGGCACGGCGGCGATGGCAAACAGAACCGCGATGTTGCCCTGATCGGCCCTGGCAAAACGCCCGGCGGCCTTACGAACCCGACTGAAAATGGCTGTATTGAGCATGGCTCTCACCGAAATAGTGGTTTCTAGCGGTATTTCGGCCTGGTCGGCTAAACAGGTGGTAAATTGGTTCCCGCAAAAACGGGTCAAAGCCCATCTATCGGGAAACCGGCGGCCAGAACTGCCGCCTATGCTCAAGGACCGCTAAACGGGCAGGGGCCTTCCTTTGTCAAATCCGACAGAAACGATTAACCTTGCCTGGATTGCCGGCACCCGGGATTCGGGCCGGTTGCGGGCGCGGCAGGGCAGCGTTGATGCGCTTGCGGTGGTCTGCAACTGGACCCATATTCCAATAGCCGATCCGCCGCTGGATCGGACCGGGAGCGGCGATCTGGAAAGCGTTGCTGGGTACCTTGTGGTGGTCGTTTTGGGGCCTTCGCGAGCGTGCGACGATGCGCTGTCCGGTTTCCCATGGGAATATCGAACACCTGAGCCATGTTGCAGTTGAACTCCAAAGCCTATTCGTCCGCGCCGGCCGCGACCGCCGTCTCTGCTCCCCGGATGAGCAATGACGAAAACCGCAATGCGGGGACGAACGGTCCGTCGACCTCGGTCATCACCAAGGTCAAGCCGAAGACCAAGCGTCCGAATCTCTATCGTGTCCTGATCCTGAACGACGATTACACGCCGATGGAGTTCGTGGTTCATGTGCTGGAGAAATTCTTCCAGAAGGACGCGGAAGCCGCCACCAAGATCATGCTTCATGTTCATCACCACGGTATCGGTGAGTGCGGCGTGTTCACTTACGAAATCGCCGAGACCAAAGTGACGCAGGTGATGGATTTTGCACGCAAGCATCAGCATCCCCTGCAATGCGTGATGGAAAAAAAATAGCCGCTGCACCAGTCTCGACCGGCTAAAAGGCGACCGGCTAAAAGGAACGGGTCTTGCATTGTTCCGCCCTGGGGGAAGCAGGCGGCAACCCAGTAGTTTTTCGGGTTGGTTCTCGTATCGCGGTGGTGCGATAGTTTAGAGAAAAACCACTGTTCACGGAACCTGTCTTTCGCCACGATCGTGCGTAACTATATGACACGGGACGACGAAGGTTGTTGTTGCCTGACCGGGTAATGGCGATCATGATGACCGGGGGCCACAGAGGACGCGAATGCCAACTTTTTCCCAAAGTCTTGAACAATCCCTGCATCGTGCGCTGGCGATTGCAAACGAGCGGCATCATCAATACGCGACGCTCGAACACCTGCTGTTGTCGCTGATCGATGACTCGGATGCTGCCGCGGTCATGCGTGCCTGCAGCGTCGATCTCGACAAGCTGCGCACCAGCCTCGTCAACTATCTCGAGACCGAATTCGAAAATCTGGTGACGGACGGTGCCGACGACGCCAAGCCGACCGCCGGCTTCCAGCGCGTGATCCAGCGCGCGGTGATTCACGTCCAGTCGTCCGGTCGCGAAGAAGTGACCGGCGCCAACGTGCTGATCGCGATCTTCGCGGAGCGCGAAAGCCACGCCGCCTATTTCCTGCAGGAGCAGGACATGACGCGGTACGACGCGGTCAATTACATCAGCCATGGCATTGCCAAGCGTCCCGGCGTTTCCGAAGCGCGGCCGGTTCGCGGCGTCGACGAGGAGACCGAGACCAAGGGCAACGAGGACGCCAAGAAAAAGGGCGAGGCGCTCGATACCTACTGCGTCAACCTCAACAAGAAGGCGCGCGACGGCAAGATCGATCCCGTCATCGGACGCAATTCCGAAATCAACCGGGCGATCCAGGTGCTGTGCCGCCGGCAGAAGAACAATCCGCTGTTCGTCGGCGAAGCCGGCGTCGGCAAGACCGCGATCGCCGAAGGCCTTGCCAAGCGCATCGTCGACTCGGAGGTGCCGGAAGTGCTGGCCGCGGCGACCGTGTTCTCGCTCGACATGGGTACGTTGCTCGCGGGCACGCGCTATCGCGGTGATTTTGAAGAGCGGCTCAAACAGGTTTTGAAGGAACTGGAGGCGCATCCGAACGCGATCCTGTTCATCGACGAGATCCACACCGTGATCGGCGCCGGCGCCACCTCCGGTGGCGCGATGGATGCATCCAATCTGCTCAAGCCGGCCCTGGCATCGGGCACGA
Source organism: Bradyrhizobium sp. JYMT SZCCT0428 (assembly GCF_018131075.1). Lineage (GTDB taxonomy): Bacteria > Pseudomonadota > Alphaproteobacteria > Rhizobiales > Xanthobacteraceae > Bradyrhizobium. The sequence goes on from NZ_JAFCLS010000018.1 coordinate 86,302, forward strand.
TCCGCTGCATGGGCTCGACCACCTACAAGGAATACCGCCAGCATTTCGAAAAGGATCGCGCGCTGGTGCGCCGGTTCCAGAAGATCGACGTCAACGAGCCGACGGTGGAAGACGCCATCGCGATCCTCAAGGGCCTGAAACCCTATTTCGAGGATTACCACCGGCTGAAATACACCAACGAGGCGATCGAGGCCGCGGTGCAATTGTCGTCGCGCTACATCCACGACCGCAAGCTGCCGGACAAGGCGATCGACGTGATCGACGAGTCGGGCGCGGCGCAGATGCTGGTGGCCGAGAACAAGCGCAAGAAGACCATCGGCATCAAGGAGATCGAGACCACGATCGCGACCATGGCGCGGATTCCGCCCAAGAGCGTATCGAAGGACGATGCCGAGGTGCTCAAGCATCTCGAGCAGACCCTGAAGCGCGTGGTGTTCGGCCAGGACAAGGCGATCGACGCGCTGTCGGCGTCGATCAAGCTGGCGCGTGCCGGCCTGCGCGAGCCGGAAAAGCCGATCGGCTCTTACCTGTTCTCCGGTCCGACCGGCGTCGGCAAGACCGAAGTGGCAAAACAGCTGGCGGCGTCGCTCGGCGTCGAACTGATCCGCTTCGACATGTCCGAATATATGGAGCGGCACACGGTGTCGCGCCTGATCGGCGCGCCTCCCGGCTATGTCGGCTTCGACCAGGGCGGCCTGCTCACCGACGGCGTGGACCAGCATCCGCATTGCGTGGTGCTGCTCGACGAAATCGAGAAGGCGCATCCGGATCTCTACAACGTGCTGCTGCAGATCATGGATCATGGCCGGCTCACCGATCACAACGGCAAGCAGGTCAATTTCCGCAACGTGATCCTGATCATGACCACCAACGCGGGTGCGGCCGATCTCGCGCGCCAGGCCTTCGGCTTCACGCGCAGCAAGCGGGAAGGCGACGACCACGAAGCGATCAACCGGCAGTTCGCGCCGGAATTCCGCAACCGCCTCGATGCCATCGTCTCGTTCGCCCATCTCAATGCCGACGTCATCGGCATGGTGGTCGAGAAGTTCGTGCTCCAGCTCGAGGCGCAGCTGGCCGATCGCGACGTCACCATCGAATTGTCGGAGCCCGCCAAGGCCTGGCTGATCGAACATGGTTACGACGAGCAGATGGGCGCGCGTCCGATGGCGCGCGTCATCCAGGAGCACATCAAGAAGCCGCTGGCCGATGAAGTGCTGTTCGGCCGGTTGAAGGGCGGCGGCCATGTCCGCGTCGTGCTGATCAAGGACGAGGCTGATAGCAAGGACAAGATCGGCTTCGAATTCGTCGAAGGGCCGGTGACGCCGAAGCCGGAGAAGCTGCCCGGGGCGCGCAAGCGCGCCACGCCGCGGAAGCCGAAATCGGGTCCCAATGGCGGGGGCGGCTCCAATGGGCCGGCTTCGCGGGGGCCGCTCGTCAAGGTCTGAGCGGGTCTAACCGTTATGAATGGAAGAAGCCGGCGGGTGACCGCCGGCTTTTTGCTGGGCTGCATCTAACCGGAGGGGTCAGCGCTCGCCGAGCAACTCGTTGATGCGCCGCTGAAGCTGCCGCTTCTTGATTTCGCTCTTGCGCAGCCGCTCCTCCAGGTCGGAGACGGGCGCGGCAGGCGTTTCGCCGCTGAAGGCAAGGCCGACGAAATTATCGCGCCACCACACCACCTTGGCGAGGAAGGAGCGGCCTTTCCGTGCGATGCGAAGCGAGATCTGTTCTCTTGGCGAGATCTGTTCCCTTGGAAGGTCGGCGGTGTTGCTGAATTCGACGCTGGCGCCCTTGTCGGAGATGTTGCGAACGATGCATTCACGGCTCGCGCCGTTCTCGCCGATTTCCGCGACGCCGCCGTAAATCACCTTGTCGCGCGCGTTCTCGCGTCGGTCCTGCATCGATATCTCCCAATCAAAGGAAGACTTTTACGCCGCTTTATCGGCCGCGAAAGGCTTTGGCCGGCAAAATGCGGCGTTAACGTAAATCAACATCGGCCGCGACGGCGGCGATTCAGGGCTTCGGAGGCCCAAACATGGTTAAGCCGCGCTCTGGAACCGATAGCGCCGGGCCGCTATTAAGTTACCTTCGATGGAAATCAGACGGCAATGCGAACAGGTCAGGGTCTCCGCGCCGGGTTGAGCTTGCTGGCGATGCTGGTGTCGCTTGCGCAGGCGATCGCCCAAGACTCGCCATCCGCGCCGGCCGATGCCGCGCCGCCCGGCGTCGAGGAGCCCGCGAAACAGCCAGACGCGGCACCTTCAGAGAAACCCGTGGCATCTCCAGAGCGGCCCAAGGAGACCGCGCGCGAGAGCGATACGCGCGAGGCGCTGTGCCTGATGGTGGAATCGGCGGCGAGGGCGGCAAACCTGCCGCTGGAGTTCTTCGCGCGCGTGATCTGGCAGGAGAGCCGCTTTCAATCCGATGCGGTGGGGCCAGTGACCAGGAGCGGCCAGCGCGCGCAGGGCATTGCGCAGTTCATGCCGGGAACCGCGAACGAGCGGCGGCTGCTCGATCCCTTCGATCCCGTGCAGGCATTGCCGAAATCCGCCGAGTTCCTCAGCGAGTTGCGCGACCAGTTCGGCAATCTCGGCCTCGCGGCGGCGGCCTATAATGCCGGCCCGCGGCGGGTGCAGGAATGGCTCGCCGGCACCGGATACATGCCGCAGGAAACCCGCAACTATGTCGTCGCCATCACCGGCTCGACGGTCGAGGAGTGGGCAGCCGCGGGACGGAATGGCAAGATGCCGGAAGCCGCACCAGCCTCGAGTTGCCGCGAACTGATGGCCTTGCTCAAGCGCGCGCCCAATCCCTTCGTGACGGGCCTCGAACAGCGCATCACGCTCTCCGCCGCGAAATTGTGGGGTGTGCAGCTCGCTGCCGGCTTCAACCGCGACAAGGCGCTGGCCATGTATGCGCGCGCGATCAAGCGGCTGAGTGCCGTGATCGGCGACCAGGACCCGAGCCTGCTCAGTTCCGTGATGCGCAGCCGCGGTACCCGGGCCTTCTACCAGGTGCGGATTGGCGCGGACACGCGGCCGGCCGCGGATGAACTCTGCAACCGCATCCGCCGCGCCGGCGGGGCGTGCTTTGTGCTGCGAAACAGGGGCGTGCCGGGGTGAATCATGAGCAAGACGGTTTCGACGTGTTCTCGATCGCCCATCGCGAGACCGCGCGCGCAGCGCTCGCTGCCGCTTTTGGCTCCACTCCGGTCGGCGCGATCACGGCGATGACAGGTGGGGCGACGACGGCATCGGTCTATCGTGTCGAAGTAGGCCAACGGCGCTATTTGCTGCGGATCGAGGGCGAGCCAAGCCCGCTGCGCAATCCGCACCAATATGTCTCGATGCGCATCGCGACGGAGGCGGGGATTGCCCCTGCCATCCGCTATCTCGACGAGGCGGCCCGTATCGTGGTGATCGACTTCATCGAGCACCAGCCGCTGAAAACCTATCCGGGCGGGCCGCCCGCACTGGCGCAGGCGCTGGGAGAACTGTTCTCGCGGCTGCAGGCCACCTCGATCTTTCCCTATTACGTCAACTATGGCGACATCGTCGCGCGCCTGTTTGCGCATGTACGGCGGACCGGTCTGTTTGCCGCCGGTGTGCTTGATGCGCATGTGGAACGTCTCGAACTGCTCCGGGAAGCCTACGACGCAGGCGCGTCCACCCTGGTCTCCAGCCACAACGATCCCACCCCGAACAACATCCTGTTCGACGGCGAACGGCTTTGGCTGATCGACTGGGAATCAGCCTGCCGCAACGATCCGCTCGTCGATGCGGCGATCGTGCTCAATCAGTTCGCGCGTTCCCGGGAGTTGGAAGATGCGCTGCTCACGGCCTGGTTCGGCCGCGCGCCTGACGAGGCGCTTCTTTCCCGGCTGGCGTCGGTCCGCGCGCTCACCTGCCTTTTTTATGCGGGCGTCATGTTTAGCGCGTCGGCCGCGGCGTCATGGGCGAAGGACGACACCGATCTTTCCGCCCCAACTCCCGAGCAGTTCCGCCTTGCGATCGACGAAGGACGGCTCATACGCGGTGCGGCCGGGACCCGGCATATCCTCGGCAAGATGTACCTGGCGTCATTCCTGTCCGGCGTTGCTGCGCCGAAACTCGAAGGCGCCGTCTAGCCTGCTGAAATTCACCGGGCGAATGGCGACTATATGATCGATCGATTGGACGAATAGATCCCGTCTCGGGCATGTCAGTTGCACCCCGCAACGGAGAATTCAAATGGGAACCATCGAGAACAAGGACACCATCCGGCGCATCTATCAGGCGCTGCAGACCGGCGATCGCAGCGTGTTCGGCGCGTCCGTGCACCCCGACTATGTCTGGCGCTTTCCGGGCCACAGCAGCTGGTCGAAACGCTTCTCTGGTCAGGAAGAGGTCCGCACCAGGCTGCTGAAACCGCTGTTTGCGCTGTTCGCGACCGAGTATCGGGCGCACGCCATCAATCTGGTCGCAGAGGGCGATTACGTGGTGGCCGAGGTGCGTGGCGACGTGCAGACAAAGCGCGGCCAGCGCTACAACAACGAATACTGCTTCGTGTTCAAATTTCGCGGCGACAAGATCGCCGAGGTGGTCGAATATTGCGATACCGATCTGGAGGAGCGTGTGCTGGGCAATTACGATGACGCCGTCAGGCTGCTGGCGGCGTCGTAGGGCCGCGGACGGGCGGATGCATGCCAGCCCTGAGGCTGGTCTCGCTTGACGCCGCCTTGTTTCACCGCCGTTATGCCTTCCAGGATTCACCCCCGGCCGGCTATACGTGGCGCTCCCTCCGCTCGACTCTGTGACATGGCAAAGCCCGTTGCGCGCCTTCGCGTTGGGTATGCGTTCGGTTGCGACGACGGTTTTGACGCTGGTGCTGTTTGCGACCTACCTCGGCATCGGCGCGCTGGCGCATGACAGCCATTTCAGCCTGGGATGGGTGCTTGGCAGCACGGTTCTGGTCTGGGCGGGCCCGGCGCAGATCATCCTGATCACGACGCTGGGCTCCGGGGCAACGGTGGTGCAGGCCGCGATCGCCGTCGCCGTCAGCGCCATCAGGCTGTTTCCGATGGTGGTGTCGGTGCTGCCGACCATGCGGACATCAGGCACCAAGCGTCGTCATCTCGTGCTCGCGGCGCATTTCATTGCCGTCACGCTCTGGGTCGAGTGCCACCGGCTGTTGCCGCTGGTGCCACGCGAGCGGCGCATCGCGTTCACGCATGGGCTCGGCTGCGGGCTTCTCTCGGTCTGTCTGGTCGCGACTACGGTCGGCTATGGCCTGGCCGCTAATCTGCCGGTGCTGTTCGCGGCCGCGATCCTGATGCTGACGCCGCTGGCGTTCCTGCTTTCTACCGCGCGCAACTGTCGACAGATTTCGGACGTGCTGGCGCTGGTGCTCGGGCTCGCACTGTATCCGCTCGTCGCAGCGCTGCAGACCGGCGTCGACATCCTGATCAGCGGCATTACCGCCGGCACCATCGCTTACGGCGCGCATTGGTGGCGGGTGCGCGCATGAGCGACTGGCTCGCAAACTTTTGGGGTGATCCGCAGGCGCTGCTGGTACTTGTCATCGCGGGCTTCCTGCCCAACGAGGTCTGGCGCATGCTCGGGCTCTGGCTCGGCGGCGGCGTCGACGAGGGATCGGAAGTACTGGTCTGGGTGAGGGCGGTGGCGACCGCGATCCTCGCCGGCGTCATCGCGCAGATCCTGGTGCAGCCGCCGGGTGCGCTGGCGAGCGTGCCGGACTGGCTGCGCTACGGCGCGGTCGCCGCGGGCTTTGCGGTGTTCATGCTGACGCGGCGCTCGATCTTTGCCGGCGTCGTTTCGGGCGAGGTCGCGATGGTGGCGGGAAAATGGTGGCTCGGTTGATTGCAGCCGCCGCATAATCCGGTAGTGTCCCTTCAACTCAGAAACGGCAAGGGGAACGGCATGAATTGGCGCGCAGTTGCGGCTCTGGCCTTTGGATTGGTTCTGGCCGCGCCGCAAGGGCAGGCGGCCGAATATCCCACACGACCGATCAAGCTGATCGTGCCCTATGCGGCGGGCGGTCCGACCGACGTGCTCGGCCGCATGGTCGGCGAATATCTCAGCCGCGACCTGAAGCAGCCGGTGGTGATCGAGAACAAGGCCGGCGCGCAGGGCGCGATCGGCGCCGAGGCCGCGGCGCGGGCCGAGCCCGACGGCTACACGCTGTTCTTTACGGCGGCATCGATCTTCGTGCTCAACCCGATGCTGTACAAGAAGCTGCCCTATGATCCGCAGCGGGATTTTCGGATGCTGGCGCTGATCACCGATCTGCCCGTGGTCATGGAGGTTCATCCTTCCGTGCCCGCCAAGACGGTCGCGGAGTTCGTGGCTTACGCGAAACAAAACCCCGGCAAGCTCAATTTTGGATCGGCCGGCACCGGCGGCACCATTCATCTCGCCGGCGAGATGTTCAAGCAGATGGCCGGCGTCGACATGGTTCATGTCGCCTACAAGGGCGCGGGCCCTGCGCTGACCGATCTGATTTCGGGCAATATCCAGTTGATGTTCGACACGCTCGGCACCGCGCTGCCGCCGGTGAAGGGCGGGTTGCTGCGGGCGCTCGCGGTCAGTTCCGCGCAACGCATCGCAGATTTGCCCGACGTGCCGACCATGGCCGAGAGCGGCTATCCCGACTACGGCGTCAGCGTCTGGTACGGCGTTTCCGCGTCGTCAAAACTGCCCGACGATATCGCGCGAAAAATCACCGCAAGCCTCGACAAGGCGCTCGCCGATGATACGTTCCGCGCCTCGCTCGAGAAGGTCGGCTTTCCGCCGCTGCGGCCGCGCAGCCAGGCCGAGATCGACCAGTTCATCGCAACCGACCGCGCGCGCTGGGCGGGCGTGATCAAGGCGCTCAACATCTCACTGGATTAGGATATGGTTCGGGAAAGCGAAATCCGCGAAGGTGAACTCGCCGTCGATATGCCACCGGCCAAAGACGCCGGCCTTGTCTTCATCGGGCGCATCCGCACGCCCTGGAAATCGCGGCTGGAAACCCCACGGCAGGGCCGTCACGATGGCCCGGTCTGCCGGCTGGAGATTTTCGAGCCCTGGGTGCCCGCGATCAAGGGCGTCGACTTCTATTCCAATCTCGAAGTGATCTACTGGCTGCACCAGTCGCGCCGCGACCTCGTGCTGCAAAGCCCGAAGAACAACGGCAATACGCGCGGCGCATTCTCGCTGCGCACGCCGGTGCGGCCCAATCCGATCGGCACGTCCATCGTCAAGCTGGTCGGCGTCGAGGGCAACGTCGTGCTGGTGCGCGGCCTCGACTGCCTTGACGAGACGCCGCTGATCGACCTGAAACCCGACCGCTGCGAGTTCACACCGCTGGCGCCGCCGCAGCCGGGCGATTTCGAGACGGAGTAGCTGGTTTCACCGTCATTGCGAGCGCAGCCAAGCAATCCATTGTCACCTCGCATGCCGAAGGATGGATTGCTTCGCGGAGCCTGTCATCGGGCGCGCATTCGCGCGACCCGGTGGTTCGCAATGACGAAGCGAAGACGTGCGCTACCCCTTCAGCGCCGCGATCAATTTGGTCGCATTATCCTCCAGCACCTTGACGTCTTCCTTGCGGCTCGCGGGCGGCAGCATGGCGACGCCCTCGTGGCGTGGCAGCACGTGCATGTGCAAATGGAAGACGACCTGTCCGCCGGCAGATTCGTTGAATTGCTGGATGGTAATGCCGTCGGCCTTGAAGGCCTTCATCGCGGCGGCGGCGATCTTGTGGGCGCCGCGGGCGACATGGGCGTAGTCGTCGGGCGTGATGTCGAGGATGTTGCGGGCAGGGGCCTTCGGGACCACCAGCGTGTGGCCGGGTGAACGCGGCATGATGTCGAGGAAGGCGAACACATGCTCGTCCTCATAGACCTTGTGGCAGGGAAACTCGCCGCGCAGGATCTTTGCGAAGATGTTGTTGGTGTCATAGGTGGCGGACATGGCGGCTCCCTCAGTTTGGTCCAATTCTCTGGTCTGCGCTGTAAAGGTCAAGCCTCGTCGGCAGCCTTGCGGAACGGCCCCGCCTCGGTGAGTTCCCGCCCGACCTCGGCCACGTAGGCGCGCTCGCGCTTCAAATAGTCGGCGATTGCCCGTCGCAGATCGGGATCGGCGATGTAATGCGCCGAATAGGTGGTCTGCGGCAGATATCCGCGCGCCAGCTTGTGCTCGCCCTGCGCGCCGGCTTCCACGGTTTTCAGGCCGCGCTCGATTGCAAAGTCGATGGCCTGATAATAGCAGACCTCGAAATGCAGGAACGGATGATGTTCGACCGCGCCCCAATTGCGGCCGAACAGCGTATCGGAGCCGATGAAATTGATGGCGCCGGCGATCCAGCGGCCGCCCCGCCGCGCCATCACCAGCATCACGTCCCGGCTCATGCTCTCGCCGATCAGCGAGAAGAATTTTCGTGTGAGATAAGGCCGGCCCCATTTGCGCGAGCCGGTCTCCATGTAGAACGCAAAGAAGGCGTCCCAGGCCTCCTCGGTGATGTCACTGCCGGTCAGGCGGTGGATGGTGATGCCGGCGGACACGGCCTCGCGCCGCTCGCGCTTGATCGCCTTGCGGTGGCGGGAGTTCAGCGATCCCAGGAAATCGTCAAAGGTCTTGTAGCCGTCATTGTGCCAGTGGAACTGCTGGTCGGTGCGCTGCAGGAATCCCTGGGCGCCCAAAAACTTCGCTTCCGCCTCGCGGGCAAACGTCACGTGCACGGAAGAGGCGTTGGTGGCGTTGCACAGCGCCATCAGACCTTGCGAGAGCGCCGTGCCGATCCGCTCCTGGTCGACGTCGCCGCGGATCAGCAGGCGTGGACCGGTGGCTGGTGTAAACGGCACCGAGGCCTGCAGCTTTGGATAATAGCGGCCACCGGCGCGCTCATAGGCGTCGGCCCAGCCGCGGTCGAAGACGTACTCGCCCTGCGAATGCGATTTCAGATAGCAGGGCACGATTCCGGCGATGCCGCCATCGAGCCGGGCGAGCAGATGCCGTGGACCCCATCCGGTGCGGGCGCAGGCCGAGCCGGAGGCTTCGGCGGCGGCAAAAAAGGCGTGAGAGACGAAGGGGTTATAGCCAACTCTTGTATCGAGGCACGAATCACCTGACGCGCCAGGTGAAGCCAGCGTGTCGAGGTTCTCGAGGCTGTTGGGATCGGGTTTGGGATTGGCGCAGGCGTCCCATTCCGCAGCCGGGATATCGCTGGCGGAGGGGACGGCTTCGAGGGTGATTTCGGATGACGCCATCGAGAATTCGGACCGGTCCCACACTGCGATCAGCCATCGCGATGGTGACCAAGTCAGGCAAAGATGTTGCATTGCGCCCGTGACTTCAAGGCCATGCAGCGCGGATCAGGTTCCCGGCGGGAAACCTCGAGCCCAAGACGTCAGGGCACAAATCCCTCAAAGATCATCTGGTCGGCGTAGCGGGTGGCGCTGGCGCGCTGGTCCGGCGTGCGCACGGTCCAAGTCAGCAGCGGCAGGCCGAAAATGTTGCGGGCGATCCAGGGCGCGGCCGCCGGCAGTTCGTTGACCCAATAGGCGACGAAATGCGGCCGGGTGCGGAAGGCGTGGCGCAGATGCGTCATTCCCCGGCGCTGCGCCGCCGACGCTTCCGGCCATTCGTCCTCGGTATATTCGCGCTCGGCAACAATGCCGCGGGGGCGTGAAGGGATAAGCTCGCGCAGCGCCAGCACCTGGTCCGGATCGAACGACATGCCGACCGCGGGTCCGGAATAGGTGGCGAGGACCTCGGCCATCCGCGCCACCAGTTTGCGGTCGCCGTCAAAATGGCTTTTGACCTCGATCACCAGCGGCACCCGGCCGGCGACCAGCGCGCAGAGGTCGCCGAGCGTCATCATCCGCTCCGGCGTGTTCTTGAATTTGACCGCTTTCAGTTCGGCGGCGGTCTTGCCGAGCAATGCGCCCGAGCCTTCGGTGAGGCGGCCGAGCGCATTGTCGTGATGCACCATCGCCTCGCCATCCGCGCTGAGCTGGATATCGACCTCAATCGAGAAATTACCCGCGATAGCCGCCTGCACCGCGCCCGGCATGTTCTCGAGGATACCGCGCGCGGCATCATGCAGACCGCGGTGGGCGACCGGCCGTGCCGTCAACCAATCAGGCGCTCGCATCGCGCGTCTGCTTTCAGGAGACCTCGAACACGCCGTCGACTTCGACCGCCGCATCGGAGGGAAGGGAAGAGACGCCGACTGTGGTGCGGGCATGGCGGCCTTTGTCGCCGAAGGCCGTGACCATCAGGTCGGACGCGCCGTTGAGCACCTTCGGGCCGTCGAAATAATCCGGCGCCGAGTTGACGAAGCCGCCGAGCCGGACCACGCGCACCACCTTGTCGAGATCGCCGAGCGCGGCTTTGATCTGCGCCAGCAGATTGACGGCGCAGCCCTGTGCGGCGGCATAGCCCTGTTCGGTGGTGACGCCTGCGCCGAGCTTGCCCTTGGCGATCAGCTTGCCTTCGGCATTGGCGCAAACCTGGCCGGAGACGAACAGCAGGTTTCCGGTGCGGACGAAGCCGACATAGTTCGCCATGGCGGCGCGGGGCTCAGGCAAGGTGATACCTTGTGCCGCCAGCTTCTGTTCGACCGTGCCCGCCATGTTTCGTCCCCGTTTGAATTGACCACACCTGAACCTTTTCAGGTCCGCATTGTTTCGCGCATCGCGTTCGAGGTTGCAAGCGAGGGTGGATTGGAGGCAGGCACCCGCAAGCGGCGGCAATTCCGAGAAACAGGCCGGAAAACGTGGCATTCCGGCGTCAAATTCCTGCGATTTCGTGACACCGCCCTAGTTGCGACGCAATAGGGCGGACAGTAATGTATCGAATCTTCCGCTTCACAAGGAGAACACATGGCTCGACCGTTCCGGATTCCGCCTCGTGCTTGGGTGCTGACAATCGCAGCCGTTGCAACAGGATCGGTTTTCCAGGTTGGGCCAGCGCTGTCAGCCGCAAGCGGGCCATTCCTTGCCCATCAGGCACTCTACGAACTCAACCTGGTCAAGTCGCGCGGCTCCAACGCCATCAGCGGCGCGCGCGGGCGCATCCTCTACAATTTCTCCGGCAGCGCCTGCGAGGGCTACACGTCCGAATTCAGGCAGGTGTCGGAGCTCGACAGCGGCGAGGGCAAGCTGACGCTCAGCGATTTGCGCTCGACCTCCTGGGAGGATGCGGCGGGCAAGAGCTACCGCTTCAAGATCGACACGCGGATGAACGATACGGAATCCGCCCCGGTCGACGGCGTTGCCGAGCGGACCGGCGATCACATCACGGTCAAGCTGAAGCAGCCGGTGGCGAAGACGTTCAACCTCGAAGGCAAGATCGTGTTCCCGACCGAGCAGATCCAGCTCATCATTGCGGCTGCCCGCGAAGGCAAGTCGGTGCTGGAACTGATGGTCTATGACGGCTCGGATAATGGCGAGAAGGTCTACAACACGCTGTCGGTGATCGGGCAGCCAATTCCCGGAACCAAGACCATCGCTTCCCCCGATCCCTCTACCGCGAACGACCAGATGAAATCGCTGACGCGCTGGCCGGTCACCGTGAGCTATTACGACCGCGACGCCAAGGCCAAGGACGGCGAGCAGACGCCGGTTTATGCGATGTCGTTCGAACTGTTCGAGAACGGCGTCTCCCGCGCGCTGATGCTGGATTACAATGACTTTGTCATTTCCGGCGCGATGGGGAAGTTTGACGTCAGGGATTCCAAGCCTTGTAAGTGACGGGCGAAAGCCCGTCATTCCGGGGCGCGCATTGGCGCGAACCCGGAATCTCGAGATTCCGGGTTCGATGCTGCGCATCGCCCCGGAATGACGGCGGTGGAGTTACTACTCCTCCTCTTCCTCCTCATCCTTTTCCGGCCCCCGATACGCAATCCCCCTGATCACGGCCGCATTGCCGAACTTCTTCCTCAGATCATCCATGGCGCGTTCGGCGTGGGCCGAGCGGCGATCCAGCATGTCGGTGTCGTCGGCCTGCGAGCCTGCGCGCAGCGCGCTGACGCCGGTGCCCATCAGGCGAAAGGCGGTGCCGTCGATCTCCTTCGCCAGCAATTCACGGGACACCGCAAAGATCTTTGCCGCCAGTTGCGTCGGCGCCTGGATCGATTGCGAGCGGGTGCGCTGCCTGAAATCGGCGGTCTTCAATTTCAGCGTGATGGTCAATCCGGAAAGGTTGCTGCTTTTGAGGCGCGACGACACCTTCTCCGACAGCCGCCACAGCGTTCGCTCCAGCGTCGCGAAATCGCGGATGTCATTATCGAAGGTGGTCTCGTTCGAAATGGTCTTGGCGCCGCGATCGGGCACCACCAGGCGGTCGTCGATGCCGCGCGCCAGCCGCCACAGCCTGCGGCCTTCGCCGGCGAACTGCTTCATCAGATCGACCTCGTCGGCGCGCTGCAGATCCGCGATGGTGCGAAAACCGCGCTGCAGCAGCTTTTCCTGGGTCGCGGGGCCGACGCCGTAGATGAAGCCGACCGGCCTGTCGGCGAGCATCTCGCGGGCTTCGGCCTGGTCGAGGGCGGCAAAGCCGCGCGGCTTGTCGAGATCGGAGGCGATCTTGGCGAGGAACTTGTTGCAGGACAGGCCGACGGAGACCGTGATGCCGATGTCGCGCTCGACGTCACGGGCGAAGCGCGCCAGCACTTTTGCGGGAATCATGCCGTGGACGCGCTGGGTGCCGGACAGGTCGAGAAACGCCTCGTCGATCGACAGCGGCTCGACCAGCGGCGTCAGCGTCTGCATGGCGTGGCGCACCTCGCGGCCGACCCGGACATATTTGGCCATGTCCGGCCGAATCACGATCGCCGCGGGACAGAGCGCCAGCGCCTTGAACATCGGCATCGCCGAGCGGACGCCGAACGTCCGCGAAATGTAGCAGGCAGCCGACACCACGCCGCGCTTGCCGCCGCCGATGATGACCGGCTTGTCGGCGATCTCTGGATTGTCGCGCTTCTCTACGGTGGCATAGAAGGCGTCGCAATCAATGTGCGCCATCGCGAGCGACGGCAACGCATGGTGGCGAATCAGGCGGGGGGAGCCGCACTCGCCGCACCGCCTGGCCTTGATGTCGAGGTCGCCGAGGCAATCCCGGCAAAAACAGCGCGGACCGTCGCCTGCCTGCGCGAGCGCGCTCACGGCACGTCGCGCTCCCAATGCGGGTCGCCGAGCACCTGACGGGCGGCGGCGATGTTGGTCGGATGGAGCTCGGAGGCAGCCGCAAACGCCTTCACGGTTGCGTCATCGCGCATCACGAAATCCAGCACGCTGGCCAGAAATTGGGGGTCGGCGGCAGCCGTCCGGAGCGTCTCCGGGCCCAAACCGCTCTCGGCCAGAAACAGGCCCAGCCGCTCCGGATCGGACGCAATGAAGGACAGCGCCTGAACCGCAACGATTTCAGCTACTTCCCGGGGGTTGTGAACAGGCTTTTTCAACAGACGGGTTTGCCTTTCCGTTAACTTATGGTGTCTAGTTTGACGGCCATCATGCCCGAGTCTGCGGAATGTGTTCAAGCAAGTGGAAACCGCTACGCGAAAAGATGGCACTTGTTAGTAGAAAAACAGGACTCGGATTTAACGGGTTAGAGCGAATCTGGCGCTAGTTTGATTTCACTTTTCTACAAGCCCGGAAAGGCGGTGCGGAAGCACCCCAAGGCCGGGCCTGTTCTGGAAACCAGTTCTTGGGACGAGGGAGGGACGGGATGGCCAAAACCGTCCTGATCGTGGAGGACAACGAGCTCAACATGAAGCTCTTTCGCGACCTGTTGGAAGCGCATGGCTATCAGACCTCCGGCACCAGCAATGGCTTCGAGGCGCTCGATCTCGTTCGCAAGCTGCGCCCCGATCTGATCCTGATGGATATTCAGCTGCCGCAGGTGTCGGGTCTCGAGGTGACGCGCTGGATCAAGGACGATCCGGAACTGCGCGCGATTCCGGTCGTTGCGGTGACGGCATTCGCCATGAAGGGCGACGAGGAACGCATCCGCGAAGGCGGCTGCGAAGCGTATCTGTCCAAACCAATTTCGGTCGGCAAGTTTATTGAGACAGTACGGCGTTTTATTGGGTAGTGGGAGTGAGTTTCGATGTCTGCGCGTATCCTGGTCGTCGATGATGTTCCCGCCAACGTCAAGCTGTTGGAAGCCCGTCTGTCGGCCGAGTATTTCGATGTGCTGACCGCCACCAACGGTGCCGAGGCGCTGGATGTCTGTTCGCGCGCAGAATGCGACATCATCCTGCTCGACGTCATGATGCCTGACATGGACGGTTTTGAGGTCTGCCGCCGGCTGAAGTCCAACCCGGCCACGCATTTCATTCCAGTCGTGATCGTCACCGCGCTCGACAGCCCGGCCGACCGCGTGCGCGGCCTGGAGGCCGGCGCCGACGATTTCCTGACCAAGCCGGTGTCCGACGTGGTGCTGATCGCGCGCGTGCGCTCGCTGACGCGGCTGAAGATGATGACCGATGAGCTGCGCATGCGCGCCATCACCTCGCTGGAAATCGGCATGGAAGCGCCCGAGCGCACCGCCGTGGCCGACAAGGGCGTCGGCGGGCGCATCCTGTTGGTCGACGACCGCCCGTCATCCTACGAGCGGCTGGCACCGCTGCTTTCCGCCGAGCACACCGTCGATGTCGAGGCCAATCCGGCCGAAGCGCTGTTTCATGCCGCCGAAGGCAATTACGATCTGCTGATCGTATCCCTCAGTCTCGAAAACTACGACGGCTTGCGGCTGTGCAGCCAGGCGCGCTCGCTGGAGCGGACCCGGCAGGTGCCGATACTGGCGATCTCCGATGCCGACAACAATGCGCGGCTGCTCCGCGGGCTCGAGATCGGCGTCAACGACTATCTGCTGCGCCCGGTCGACAAGAACGAACTTTTGGCGCGCGCGCGCACCCAGATCCGCCGGCGCCGCTATACCGATCATCTGCGCGACAACGTGCAGAACTCGATCGAAATGGCGATCACCGACGCGCTTACTGGCCTCCATAACCGCCGCTACATGGAAAGCCATCTGGCGACGCTCGCCGAGCAGGCCTCGAGCCGCGGCAAGCCGCTGGCGCTGATGATCCTCGACATCGATTTCTTCAAGGCCATCAACGACAATTACGGCCACGACGGCGGCGACGACGTACTGCGCGAATTCGCGGTGCGCATCCGCAAGTCGATCCGCGGCATCGATCTCGCCTGCCGCTATGGCGGCGAGGAGTTCGTCATCGTGATGCCGGAGACCGACCTGCATGTCGCGGGCATGGTGGCGGAGCGGCTGCGCCGTTCGATCGTGAACGAGACGTTCGCTATCGCCAAGGGCACCAAGCGCATCGAGGTCACGGTCTCGATCGGCCTGTCCACGCTGGAGCGCAAGGGCGAGCCGGTCGCCGACGTGCTCAAGCGCGCCGACACGGCGCTGTATCGCGCCAAGCACGATGGACGAAACAGAGTCGTGGTTTCGGCGGCGGCGTAAGTGTCGTCCCTGCGAACGCAGGGACCCATACCGCGTGATCTCTCGTTAGAGCAGGGTGGCGGACACCTTTCCCAAAAAATCCGCCGGTGGCTATGGGTCCCTGCGTTCGCAGGGACGACGATTGGTTGTCTTAGGCGATAGGCTCTACCGCCCGCGCTTCACCGCGTCATACGCCATTCGCTTGAACTCGAACGAGAACGGATGGACGAACGCCATCTGCCGCTGTGCCATCATCACGCCGGCCATGTTATGGCGCGGTGAAATCCACCATTGCGTGCCGGCGACGCCGCCCCAATAGAGCTCGCCCGAAGCATCGGGGTGGTCGAACGGCGTCGGATTGACGATCAGGCCGCCGGCCAGCGTATGTGCCTTGCCGACCTGTTCGCCCATCAGCGCAAAGCGGATCCATTGGCCGTCGGGCAGCTGGTTGGTCATCATCTGTGCAATCGTTTCCGGCTTGAGCAGCGTTCGGCCGCCAGGCAGCAGGCTTCGGATCAACGCGACCATGTCGGGCATCGTAGAGACCAGGCCGCCGCCGCCATTGAGCCTCGCAATGGGACGCAGGTAGGCGCCGGGGAAGGGCGCATTATCGGTTCGCGTCAGGCCCGGCTTCATCGGCTCCATCATGTCGGCGCCGGCGTAGTACGCGACCAGCCGCCCCTGATCCTTTTCCGGCACGACGAAACCGGTGTCGACCATGCCCAGTGGATCAAGAATCCGCGCCTGGATGAACTTGTCGAAGCTCTGGCCGCTGATGACTTCCACCAGCCGCGCCACCACGTCGATCGCAAGCGAGTATTCCCAGGACGTCCCCGGCTGATAGATCAGCGGCAGGTCCGCCAGCACATCGACCATCTGGGCCAGCGTCGTCATCGGGTTGTGGACGCCGCGCTCGTTGAGCGCCTTGAAGATCGTGGTGCCGGGATCGAAAAACCCGTAGCTCAGACCGGAGCTGTGGCTCAGGAGTTGCCGGATGGTGATCGAACTCTTCGCCGGCTCGGTGTCATCGAGCGAAGTTGCGCCAGAGCGTAACACCTTTCGATTTCCAAGCTGCGGAATATACTTCTCGATCGGGTCATCGAGCCGGAATTTGCCTTCCTCGAACAGCAGCAATGCAGCGCAGGAAGTGATCAGCTTGGTGTTGGAAAAAATCCGAAAGATATGGTCTGGGCGTAGCGGCGTCTGCGCTTCCTTGTCGGCCCAGCCGACGCAATTGACATCAACCAGATCGCGGCCGACCATGACAGCCCAGGAGATGCCGGACAGCAGATTGTTGTCGATATAGCGCTGCATGGCAGCGTGGGCCGGTTTGAAGTCGTAACCCTTCGCGGTCACCGTCAAGTCTTCCATGGTGTTTCCTTGCTTGCGCCGTTTGGTCTGCTGTCGTCCCTGCGAACGCAGGGGCCCATAACCACCGGCTTTGATTGTAGCGAAGGTAGCTACCACATCGCCCCATCGAAAGGCCACGGCGTATGGGTCCCCCGATGCGCAGTTGCGCATCTGAGCGTTCGCGGGGACGACGATGGAGAGTGGGCATCTCACCGCGTTTTGGCTTGTGGCTTTTGCGCGGCCCCGCCGTCACCGACCTGCACCCCGGCATTCGCCAGCAGCACCGTTGCAGCCGCTTTTGCCGCGCGCGCCATCGCCGGATCGTTGCGCACCAGATCCTGCGCGATCGAGCCGTCGACCAGCAACGCGAGCTGCGTGGCTAGGCCTTCCGCGTCGGGCACGCCGAGCTGCACCAGCAGATCGCGAAACCAGAGACGACGGCTTTCCTTGAACGCGATTGCGATCTTGCGGACGGATTTATCCTCGCTGCCGAGTTCGGCGACCGCGTTGACGAACGGGCAGCCGCGAAAATCCTTGGCTGCAAAGCGCCGCTCCAGCGCATCGAAGGTGCCGAGAATCTGTTCGACCGGCGGCTTCTCGGACGGGCGCGGCTGCACGAAGCGGCGTGCCAGATAGGCCGAGATCAACGCATCCTTGGATGGGAAGTGGTTGTACAGCGTGCGCTTGCTGATGCCGATTTCGGCCGCGATCGTATCGACGCCGACAGCGCGAATCCCCTGCAGATAGAACAGCCTATCCGCGGTTTCGAGAATCCGGTCTTTCATGTCCGGTTTGGCGGGCAGGGGTGCCATGCGCGTGCGCGATATCCTTCAGCCTTGACAGCAGACGGCCCTTATAGCCTTGTTACACAGGTCTGTGTACCTAAATCAGACCGCAAACGCAGGACGCGGCTTTTGCATCGCGGCCGATAGGGAGAATAAAAACAATGACCCTGCTGCAAATCCTGCGTCCAACCCTCCCGATCCTGATCGGCGCCTCTGTCATGCTGACCCTGAGCATGGGCCTGCGGCAGAGTTTTGGTATTTTTATGCAGCCGCTGACGAAGGACATCGGCATTTCGGTGTCGGATTTCACGTTGGCGCTGGCCGTGCAAAACCTCGCCTGGGGCTTCCTGCAGCCGATCGCCGGCGCCATGACGGTGCGCTACGGCTTCCGCCCGATCATGATCGTGGGCACGCTGATGTACATCGTCGGCCTGGCCCTGATGGCGACTGCGCACGGGATGATCCCGATCCTGATCGGCGCGGGCGTGCTGATCGGCGCCTCGCTCGCCTGCACCGCTAATGCGATCGCGATGTCGGTGGCGGCGCGCGCGGTACCGGCCACCGTGCGCAGCACCGTGATGGGCATGGTCTCGGCGGCGGGATCACTCGGCGCATTGGTGTCGGCGCCGATCGGGCAGCTGTTGAATGAAGGTTTCGGCTGGCGCGTCGGCGTCGCCGGCTTTGTGATCCTGTCGCTGTTCATGCTGCCGGCGGCCTGGTACGCAGGCAGGGCCGACAAGATCCCGCTGCCGCCCAAGGCCACCGACGACATCGGCGACGCTTCGGCCGCAACCGCCGCAAAGATCGCGTTCGGCAACGCATCATTCGCAGTGATGACCTGCGCCTATTTCGTCTGCGGCATGCAGCTCGTGTTTCTCACCACGCATCTGCCGTCCTATCTTTTGATCTGCGGCCTCGATCCGATGTTGAGCGCGCAGACGCTCGGCATGATCGGCGGCTTCAACGTGCTGGGCAGCCTGTTCTTCGGCTGGGCCGGCCAGCGCTGGAACAAGCTGGCGCTGCTCGGCGGCATCTACATTTTCCGCTCGATCGCGCTCGCCTGGTACTTCATGCTGCCGGCAACGCCGGCGACCACGCTGTTGTTCGGCGCGATCATGGGCTTCCTCTGGATGGGCGTCGGCCCGCTGGTGGCGGGCGCCGTCGCTGAAATGTTCGGCCTGAAATGGCAGGCGATGATTCAGGGCCTCGCCTTCATGAGCCACCAGATCGGCTCGTTCCTCGGCGCTTACGGCGGAGGGCTGATCTACGACCAGCTCGGCTCCTACACCATGGCGTGGCGGATCGGTGTCGCGCTGGGCCTTGCGGGCGGAATCATACAGGTGGCGTTCGCGCTGATCAGGCCAAGCGAGCCGCCACGACAGATGCAGGCGGCTTAGAGCACTCACAGAATCAAAAACGGGGCCGCGAGGCCCCGTTCGAGTCATAAAGCAGCGCTCTTCGAACGCTTACTTGATCTTCGATTCCTTGAACTCAACGTGCTTGCGCGCGACCGGATCGTACTTCTTCTTGACCAGCTTGTCGGTCATGGTGCGCGAGTTCTTCTTGGCGACGTAGTAGAAGCCGGTGTCCGCCGTGGAAACGAGCTTGACCTTGATGGTGACCGCTTTGGCCATTGTTCAGAACCCTTGATGTGTGAAAATCGGGTGCCGGCCAAATCGGCCCGCATTTGTGCGGCAACCTAGCTTCTGATCGCCCAAAGTCAAGGTTTTCAGGCCGGAAACCTGCATGAATCAGGGTAATTAACCCTCAAAGAAGCGGTTTTTCGGCCTCGGCAGCCCCAAATTCTCCCGCAGGGTCCGGCCTTCATATTCCTTACGGAAAATCCCGCGTTTCTGCAGTTCCGGCACCACCTTGTCGACGAAATCGTCGAGCCCGGCGGGCAGGAACGGGAACATGATGTTGAAACCGTCGCTGCCGCGGCTCACCAGCCATTCCTCCATCTGGTCGGCGATGGTCACGGCCGTGCCGACGAAGGAGAGCCCGCCATAGCCGCCGACGCGCTGGGCGAGCTGACGCACGGTAAGCTTGTCGCGCGCCGCGACGTCGACCAGGCGCTGGCGGCCGCTCTTGCTGGCGTTGGTCTCGGGGATGTCAGGCAATTGGCCGTCGGGATCGAAACCGGAGGCGTCGGTGCCGAGCTGGACCGACAGCGAGGCGATGGCGCTGTCGTAATGCACCATGCTGTCGAGCTTTGCGCGCTTCTCTTTTGCCTCATCGACGCTGTCGCCGACCACGACGAATGCACCCGGCAGGATGACGAGATGCTCGGGGTTACGGCCAAATTTTTCCATCCGGCCCTTGATGTCGGCGTAGAGTTTTTGGGCATCGGCGAGAGAGCCGCCGCCGGTGAACACGGCCTCTGCGGTCTCGGCAGCGAGTTGCCGGCCGTCGTCGGAGGCGCCGGCCTGCACGATCAGCGGCCAGCCCTGCACGGGGCGGGCGATGTTGAGCGGCCCGCGCACGCTCAGATATTTTCCCTTGTGGTTGAGCACGTGCATTTTGGCGGGATCGAAATAGAGTCCGGATTCGACGTCGCGCACAAAAGCGTCGTCGGCAAAGGAATCCCACAGGCCGGTAACGACGTCATAGAATTCGCGCGCCCGCTTGTAGCGCTCGGCGTGCTCCATGTGATCGTCGAGCCCGAAATTTAGCGCGGCGTCCGGATTGGACGTGGTGACGATATTCCACCCCGCGCGCCCATTGCTGATGTGGTCGAGCGAAGCGAAGCGCCGCGCGACGTGATAGGGCTCGTCGAACGTGGTCGATCCGGTCGCGATCAGGCCGATATGTTCGGTGGCGCCGGCCAGCGCCGACAACAGCGTGAACGGTTCGAACGAGGTCACGGTGTGGCTGCGCTTGAGCGCATTGACCGGCATGTTCAGCACGGCCAGATGGTCGGCCATGAAGAAGGCGTCGAATTTGCCGGCTTCCAGTTTCTGGATCAGTTTCTTGATATGCGGGAAATTGAAATTGGCATCGGGCCATGCGCCGGGATAGCGCCACGCGCCGGTGTGGATAGAGACCGGCCGCATGAACGCGCCGAGCTTGAGTTGCCGCTGTGCCATCGCCCCGTTTCCGTGTTCGTTGGTGTTGCCGGAAGAGATAGGCATGGGCGAAGGCCGCGCCATCGGCGGCCGGCAGAAGATTTTTTTGTTTTTATGCGGGTGCTCAACATGATCGTCATTCCGGGATGCGCGAAGCGCAGACCCGGAATCTCGAGATTCCGGGTTCATCGCTGCGCGATGCCCCGGAATGACGGTGAGTGAAACGAGCCGGGAGGCCCTACGCCCCCAGCACGTCCTTTTGCATCTTGCCGCCGTAGAAATGGAAGAACGGCACCGGTGCGTCGTGGCGCAGCGGGCCGGTGGCAAGGCGGCGGTCGAGTTCGGCGAGCACGTTCTTGGTCATGGCATGCGCATCGGCGAGCGGTTTGGAGCCGATCTCGACCCAGACCAGCTCTACGAGTTCGGCATCGGCGTGGATCACGCCCTCGACCTTGTGGGCGATGGCGGATGCGTCGGCAGTGAAGAAGCGGGTGTCGAAACGGCGGACGCGGCCGGGCGGCGTGATCGCGCGTGCAATCAGGAACAGGCTGGACGGATCGGGCAGCAGGCCGGCATCCGAGAACGGCTGCCAGGCGCCTTCGAGTTTCACGGGCTTTTCGACTTTGCGGCCGAGGCAGAGACCGGTTTCCTCGCAGGCTTCACGGATCGCCGCTACCGCCAGCGCACGTGCGCGCGACGGCGCGATCTTCGGGCTGCCCTTGAGCAGATTGGCTTCGAGCTCGCCGGTGATGGGTGCGGCAACGGGAATGCGGTTGTCAGCCTTGTCGACGCGGCCGCCGGGGAAAACGTACTTGCCAGGCATGAACACCACATTGTCGTGGCGTTTGCCGACCAGCACCTTCGGCTTGTCGCCGCTCCGATCGATCAGGATCAGCGTCGCGGCGTCCTTCGGTCGGAAGTAGGGATGGTGATCGGCTTCTTTTCCTTCGACGATTGCAGGCGCTGCTTCGGTCATTCCATCCCCGTTCAGTCTCTTGTTGTTTTTGGTTTAGGCATTGCGTTTTCGAGCGAAGTGGATACCGGTTCGCGTGAAGAAAACGCGTCAAAATAAGACGCTAGACGGGAGGAATGTCGCTAGGGGCATTTTCGTCAAAGCCATGCATGCGCAGCGCCCATTGGAAACCGACCACGGCGCCTTTGACCGGTTGCAGAAGCAACAGCGACGAGAGGAAGGTGAAGGGCAAATAGATCGCCATCTGCAGCCAGATCGCCGGTGAATAATTGGTTTCCACCCACAGTACGACCGGTACCACGATGTGGCCGACAATGACGATCACGAGGTAGGCCGGCAAATCATCGGCGCGGTGCGGCGTGTAATCGAGCCCGCAGGTCTTGCAGTGGTCGTCGACCTTCAGAAACGCCCGAAACAGCTTGCCTTCGCCGCAACGCGGGCAGCGGCACATGAAGCCGCGCTTCATCGCGGTCCAGAGATCACGCTTTTCGCCCTTCACGGATTCCCTGGTCCAGACTGTCGTCGCGGGGCTCACCGTTTCCATGACTTGCCTCTCTTCGATTTGCCGGGCGTGGCTTTGCCCTTGCGATCCTTCGGATGCGGGCTACGGCCCGGACGCGTCTTCGATGGCGTGACCGGGGCTTTTGAACCTTCGCGGCGGCCGCCCTGTTTTCTGCCGCGCGGAATGACCTTGCCTTCAGATAGTAACTCGAACCGCAGCGCGCCAGCTACTGGTGCTGCTTCTACCAGACGTACGTCGACAACGTCCCCCAGCCGGTGCATGGCACCGCTGCGTGAGCCGACGAGCGCGTGCCGCGTCTCGTCATAGTTGAAATATTCTGTTCCGAGCGTGCGGATCGGGATCAGCCCGTCGGCGCCGGTATCAGACAACTTCACGAACAGCCCGGCGCGGGTAACGCCGGAAATGCGGCCCTGGAACGTCGCGCCGATGCGATCGGCGAGGAAATGCGCGATCAGTCGGTCGGCGGTCTCGCGTTCGGCCTTCATGGCGCGGCGTTCGGTGACCGATATCTGTGCGGCGACTTCGCTCAGCGTTTCCAGCGTTTCGGTGTCCGGCAGCGCGCCTTCGCCGAGGCCGAGCGCGCGGATCAGCGCGCGATGCACGATCAGATCGGCATATCGCCTGATCGGCGAGGTGAAATGCGCATAGCGCCGCAGGTTGAGGCCGAAATGGCCGTAATTCTCGGCGGAATATTCCGCCTGCGCCTGCGAGCGCAGCACCACTTCATTGACCAGCGGCTCATAATCCTCGCCGCGGACCTGGCCCAGCACGCGATTGAACAAAGCAGGGCGCAATGCGCCGGCTTTCGCAAATGGCAGGTCGAGCGTTTTCAAAAATTCCTGGAGGTTATGGACCTTCTCCTGGCTTGGCTCGTCATGCACGCGGTAGATCAGCGGCAGCGCCTTCTTCTCCAGCATTTCGGCGGCGGCGACATTGGCGAGGATCATGAACTCCTCGATCAGCCGGTGCGCATCCAGCCGCTCCGGCACGATGACGCGATCGACGGTGCCGTCAGGCTTGAGCAGGATTTTTCGTTCCGGCAAATCCAGGTCCAGCGGATCGCGTTCGTCGCGCGCCAGTTTTACCAATGCATACGCCGCATAGAGCGGTTTGAGGATCGGTTCGAACAGGGGACTAGTCGTATCGTCGGGGCGGCCGTCGATCGCGGCCTGCGCCTGCGCATAGTTCAGCTTGGCGGCCGAGCGCATCAGCAGGCGATGAAAGCTGTGCGAGCGCTTGCGGCCGTCAGGGCCGATCACCATCCGCACCGCGAGCGCGCCGCGCGGCTCGCCCGGCACCAGCGAGCACAGATCGTTGGAGATGCGCTCGGGCAGCATCGGCACCACGCGGTCCGGGAAATACACCGAGTTGCCACGCGTCAGCGCGTCGCGATCGAGCGCCGAGCCTGGCCGCACATAGAACGCGACATCGGCGATGGCGACATGGACGATGTAGCCGCCCTTGTTGTTCGGATCGTCATCGGGCGCGGCATGGACCGCGTCGTCATGGTCCTTGGCGTCGGGGGGATCGATGGTCACGAGCGGCAGCTCGCGCCAGTCCTCGCGGCCCTTCAAAATTGCCGGCTTTGCGTCCTCGGCTTCGCGCAATGCTGATGGGGTGAAGGCCTGCGGAATATCGTGGGCGTGGATCGCGATCAGGCTGACCGCTTTCTCGGTTGCGAGCGAGCCGAGCCGCTCCTTTACCTTGCCCGACGCCAGCCCGTAGCCGCGCGTGCGCACCAGATCGACGCTGATGAGGTCGCCATCCTCGGCGCCGCCGGTATCTGAGCTTGCGATGTTCAACTCGCGCCCGGCCTGCTTCTTGTCGACAGGGATCATCCTTCCGCCGCCATTGGGCAGCTTCCGAAAAATGCCGAGCAGGCGGGTGCGGGCGTGGTCGATGACCTTGATGACGCGTCCGCGATAGGGCGTGCCAGCGGTGTCGTCGGTCTTCTCGACGCGCAGCAGCGCCCGGTCGCCGACCCCGGCGGCGGTGCCCGGCTGCGGGCGGCGCGGGACGTGAATGCGGATCTTCGGTGCCGCGCCAAACTCCTCTTCATCCCATTCGGTTGGCGTGGCGAGCAGTTCGCCGTCGGTATCGCGGCCGGTGATATCGGCCATCACGGTCGGCGGCAGGGCGGCGGGCTCGAGAACCTTGCGGCCGCGCTTGGCGATGGTGCCTTCGTCAGCGAGTTCGCGCAGGATTCGCTTCAGCTCGACGCGGTCGGCATTCTTCAGACCGAACTCGCGGGCGATCTCGCGGGTGCCGATCTTGCCTGGATTCGCACGGATGAAGGCAACGATGGCGTCCCGGGCCGGAAAGCCATTGTCGTGTTTTCTCTTCACTTATCCCCGGGCCTTGCCCGCGCTCTTTTTCGCAGGCGTTTTGGGTGCTGCTGCAGGCTTTGCTGCTGAGGTCTTTGCCGCCGACGCGACCGGCGCGCGCGCCTTGCTGACGGCTTCCGATTTCGGTTTCGCCGGGGCCTTCTTCACCGCGGCCTTCTTGGCGGGTTTTGGCGCGTCTGGATCAACGGGCGCCTTGGCCTTGGCGGCCTTCTTCGGTGCGGCTTTCTTGGCGCCACGCTTCGGCTTGCCGCCGCCCTTGGCGGCGCGTTCGTCGATCAGCGCGATGGCTTCGGCGAGCGTAATCGTATCCGGCGTCTTGTCGCTCGGGATGGTGGCGTTGACGCCGCCGGCGGTCACGTAAGCGCCGTAGCGGCCGTTCTTCACGGCGACACCGCCCAGACTCGGGTGCTCACCGATCGGCCTGCCCGGATCGGCGCCGAAGCGGCGGCCGCTCGGACCCTTCAAGATCTTTTCGGCGATCAGCGTCACCGCGCGATTGAGGCCGATGTCGAACACCTCGTCGCCGGCCTCCAGGCTCGCATAGGTCTTTTCATGGCGCACGAACGGACCGAAGCGGCCGATGCCGGCGGTGATCGGCTCGCCAGTCTCGGGATGCTTGCCGATCTCGCGCGGCAACGACAGCAGTTTTAGCGCAAGCTCAAGCTCCATATCGCCGGGCGAGGAGCCTTTCGGAATACCGGCGCGCTTGGGCTTTTCGCCCTCGGCATAATCCTTCTGCTCGCCGAGCTGGATATAGGGACCGAAGCGTCCGGCCTTCACCGTGACGTCGAGATCGGTCTCGGGATCCTTGCCGAGGACGCGGTCGGCGCTGGCCTCGCTGTCAGCGGCAAGCGGACGGGTGTGACGGCATTCCGGATAATTCGAGCAGCCGACAAAGGCGCCGAACTTTCCAGCCTTCAGGTTGAGCCTGCCGGTGCCGCAGGTCGGGCACTGCCGGACATCGCCTCCGTCAGCGCGAGGCGGATAGATGTGCGGGCCCAGCATGTCGTCGAGCGCATCGAGCACCTCAGAGACGCGAATATCCTTGATGTCGCTGACTGCACCGGCGAAACCGGTCCAGAATTCCTTCAGCACATCCTGCCAGGAAATCTCGTTGTTGGAGATGCGGTCGAGCTGTTCTTCCAGATTGGCGGTGAAGTCATACTCTACATAGCGCGCGAAGAAGTTTTCCAGGAACGCGACCACGACGCGGCCCTTGTCTTCGCCATGCAATCGTTTCTTCTCGAGCTTGACGTAGCCGCGGTCCTTCAGGACCTGCAGGATGGAAGCGTAGGTCGAGGGCCGGCCGATGCCGAGTTCTTCCATCCGCTTGACCAGCGACGCTTCGGAGAAGCGCGGCGGCGGTTCAGTGAAATGCTGGGTGACGGCGAGATCCTGCCGCTTCAACGCTTCGCCCTCGCTCATTGCGGGGAGGCGACGGGAATCCTCGTCTTCCTCGTCGTCGCGGCCTTCCTGATAGAGGGCGAGGAAACCGTCGAACTTCACGACCTGGCCGCTGGCGCGCAGGTCCAGCACGCGTGAGCCAGCCTTGGCCGCGATATCGACGGTGGTGCGTTCCAGTTCGGCGGATTCCATCTGGCTCGCGATGGTGCGGATCCAGATCAGCTCATAGAGCTTGGCCTGATCGGTATCGAGACGCCGGCGCATTTCGGCCGGACGGCGCGACATATCGGTCGGGCGAATCGCTTCATGCGCTTCCTGCGCGTTCTTGGCCTTGCTGACATACTGGCGCGGCGCGTCCGGGACATAGGCGTTGCCGTAATCCTCGCCGATCACCTTGCGGGCCTGGGTAATGGCCGAGCCGTCGATCTGCACGCCGTCGGTACGCATATAGGTGATGAGACCGGTGGTCTCGCCGCCGATATCGATGCCTTCATACAGGCGCTGCGCGATCCGCATCGTATGCGCCGGCGCGAAGCCGAGCTTGCGGCTGGCTTCCTGCTGCAGCGTCGAGGTGGTGAAGGGGGCCTGCGGATTGCGGCGGGCGGGTTTTGCTTCGACGGTCGAGACCGTGAAGTTGGCGGCCTCGATCGCTTTTTTGAGGTCTTCGGCTTCGGCGCCGGTGCCGATGTCGAGGCGCTGGATCTTCTTGCCGTCGGCGCCGACCAGCCGCGCTTCGAACGTGTCGCCGCGCGGCGTCGTCAAGGTGGCCACCAGCGACCAGTATTCGCGGGGCACGAATTTTTCGATTTCAAGTTCGCGGTCGCAAACCAGCCGCAACGCCACCGACTGCACGCGGCCGGCCGAGCGGGCGCCCGGCAGTTTGCGCCACAGCACCGGCGACAGCGTGAAGCCGACCAGATAGTCCAGCGCGCGGCGCGCCATATAGGCGTCGACCAGCGCGCCATCGATCTGGCGCGGCGACTTCATCGCATCGGTCACCGCCTGCTTGGTGATGGCGTTGAACACCACGCGCTCGATCTTGTGATCCTTGATCGCGCGCTTCTCTTTCAGGACTTCGAGCACGTGCCAGGAGATCGCTTCGCCCTCGCGATCAGGGTCGGTTGCGAGAATCAGTCGGTCGGCGCCCTTCAGGGCCTTGGCGATATCGTTGAGCCGGCCGGCCGCCTTGGGGTCGATCTCCCAGATCATCTGAAAATTTGCGTCCGGATCGACCGATCCGTTCTTGGCGGGGAGGTCGCGAACATGGCCGAACGAGGCCAGAACCTCGTAGGAGGCGCCCAAATATTTGTTGATCGTCTTGGCTTTCGCCGGCGACTCCACAATGACGATATTCATGTCATTCCAATGGCTTACGGGAAAAGATTAAGGCCGGTTCCGCGAGACTCGCGGCCGCCGTTTCGACCCGAACATGGGTGGTGAGGCGGCCCCTGTCAAATCGACAGATATTGAGTGGGGGCCGGAAAGGGGTCTTGGACGTCCGGACTTATATACAGGAAGTTGCGGATTGCGCCCTAGAGTTGCGCCCGCAAAGAGGTTATTTCTCGTCCATATTATATGGGATTGGGTCATTTTATTTGAGCAAGGCAGGGGGCGGCCGGAAGCGCACCGCTTCGGGCGGTAATCGGCGATATCAAGCGGTTGAATCAGGCGAGGAGGGCGGCCCCGACGAGGCCGTGGCCTTCATCGCGGAGACCGTTGCCGAATTGACAAAACTCGCCGAGCGCCACCGGCTTGAGGTCCTCAGCCATTTGCTCGGGATGGCGCTGCTGGAAGCCCAGGAGCACCTGCGGCTGCGGAGCAAGCGCAAGCTGTCGTAGGCGGCGCGTCCGTTCAGGCCGAAATAGACCTGAGTTTCCGTGATGGCTTGGTGTCCGGGCGCGGTTTGAGCGCCGTATCGGCCGCGGTCAATAGCCGCCCATCTTGCGAATGGAGTTCGAGCTTGCGAACGGGGCGGCCCTTTTCCTTGTCGACCAGGATGGTCGTGATTTCCTCGGGATGGTCGTCGAATTCCTCGCTCCACTGGCGCAGAGCTACCAGGATCGGAAACACGCCGCGGCCTTTCGGCGTCAAAAGATATTCCTGATAGGCGCTGCCATCGGAGGCGGGAGCCAGCTTGAGAATGCCCTGATCGACCAGCGCGCGCAGGCGCACGGTGAGGATGTTTTTGGCGAGCCCGAGACTTTTCTGAAATTCGCCGAAGCGGCGGCTTCCGAACAGCGCCTCGCGGATGATCAGCAGCGACCACCAGTCGCCGATCGCGTCCAGCGAGCGCGCGATCGGGCAATCGTCCTTGTCAAAACTCGTCCGTTTCACCATGGCAGTCTCCGGATGACATCACGGCTTTGTGGTTGCATTATAAAACCAGATGATCTAGAAAGCAATCTAGTTTAATAATGCAACCATCGGAGGCTCCCGTGAGACTGGCGAACAAGACGGCGTTCATTACTGGCGGAAACAGCGGCATCGGACTTGCGACCGCCAAGCTGTTCGTGGCGGAGGGGGCGCGGGTCGCCATCACCGGGCGCAACAAGGAGACGCTGGAGGCGGCTGCCAAAGAACTCGGGCCAAATGCGCTTGCGATCGTCGCCGACGCCACCGACATCGCCGCCACCGAGGCTGCGATCAAGCAGGCGGTTGGGAAATTCGGCAAGCTCGACGTCATCTTCGCCAATGCCGGCATTGCCGGTGGCACGCCGCTTGGATCAGCCACGCTTGAGACCTTTGAGAAGGTCATCAGCACCAACATCACGGCGGTGTTCTTCACCGTGCAGGCCGCGGTGCCGCATCTCAACGACGGCGCCTCCATCATCCTGAACGGCTCGGTGATTTCGGTGCTCGGCAATCCCGGCTATTCCGCCTACGCGGCAAGCAAGGCCGGCGTGCGCGCGATGGCGCGGGTGATGGCGTCCGAACTGTCGCCGCGCAATATCCGCGTCAACGTGGTCTCGCCGGGTGCGATCCGAACCCCGATCTGGGGCGCGGCACTGGCGACCCCCGAAGCCGAAAAGGCGTTCGAGCAGCGCATCGGCGCCACCACGCCGCTCGGCCGCATCGGTGAACCCGATCATATTTCGAAGACGGTGCTGTTCCTGGCCTCCGACGATGCCGCGCATATCCAGGGGCAGGAATTGTTCGTCGACGGGGGTGCTACGGCTTCGCCAAGTGGCGCGCCGATTTATCGGGGCTGAGGCAATCCCAGCAATATCGAGGCCGGCCGGCGGGACGCTGGCCGGCTCACGCCCTGCGGCGGATTGGCGCTGAGCCAGAACGCGCATTGAACCATGCGTGCAACTGCTTGAGATTTCGAGGATAGTAGCTTTGTAGACAACCATGAACCGGTGAGCCCAGTCGTGCCGAAGACCACTGGCATCTCCTCGACCCCGGCGGAAAATTCGGACACCGCGCAATTCGTTTCAGTCGCGCTGTTTTCGGGTGTCGGTCTGCTGTTCTCCCTGATTGTCGTTATCCTCCGCATCAACGGCGTTTTCTGATTGGAGCGGCTGCCGTCACTCGCATGGTGACGGCAACCGCTCGCGCATCAACTCAGGCTGCGTTCAGACTGCCCGCGGCTTTCAGCGCGCCGGCGACCGCTTTTTCGCGATGCTCGGGACCGACCTGGATGCCATCAGCCGAAATGAATTCCGGATTCTTGTTGCCGATGAACCCGAACACCCAGCGCAGATAGGTCTCCAGATGTTCGCCGACGGCGGCCGGCGTGCCGGGGCCGTAATATCCGCCGCGCGAGATCGCGACGATGACGCGCTTGTTGCCGGCCAGGCCTTCGACGCCCTGCGCGTCGTATTTGAACGTCTTGCCCGCGACCAAAATCCGGTCGATCCAAGCCTTGAGCTGGCTCGGAATGGTGAAATTGTACATGGGCGCCCCGAGCACGACGATGTCGGCGGCCAAAAACTCTTCCAGCACCGCGTGGCCGGCGGCGAGGTCCGGCTGCAGCGAAGCCTCGGGCGTGGCGCCCTGGCCGGCCGCGAGATGCGAGCCCGACAGATGCGCCAGCGGCGTCAGGGTCAGGTCGCGGTAAGTGACCTCGAGGCCGGGGGTGGATTGGCGCAGCCGGTCCACGATGGCGGCGGAAACCTGGCGGCTGACGGAGTGGGGGCCGAGGACGCTGGAGTCGATATGCAGAAGTTTCATTTGGGTCACCCTTGGTATTGATTTGTAACTGGCGCTATATGAGTGACTGCCCTAGAACGCCGCAAGAACGCACATTTTTGAAACCCGAGCACATCTATGAGACCCGAGCACATCAATGTGCCTGCCTTGCCCCCGAGCCCACATGCGTCAGGCGACTGCCGCGCGGTGGCTTCGGTGCTGGCCCGCGTCGGTGACAAATGGAGCGTGTTCGTGATCATGCAGTTGATCGGTGGGCCGCAGCGCTTCAACGAGCTCAAGCGCGTGATTGGCGGTATCTCGCAGCGAATGCTGACCCTGACGCTGCGCGGACTGGAGCGCGACGGCCTGGTCACACGCACGGTGTTTCCGACCATTCCGCCGCGGGTTGATTACGAACTGACCGATCTCGGCCGCGGGCTGGCGGAGCCGGTCAAGGCGCTCGGCCAATGGGCGTTCGCGCATCTGCCGGAAATCGAGGGCGCGCGCACCAGTTTCGACGCGCGTAACGACAAGTAGTTAAATAGTGGTTATATGATACCCTTTCTTTGCATGGGGTTGTTTTCGCGATTTTGTGTCTCGTCCCTGCCGACGAGGCACGGCGCTTCTAGATCAGCGACACCAGCCCGCCGCCGTGGCGCTCCAGCCGTCCGGCAAGCTCGAGCTCGAGCAGCACCGACCGGACGATCGCGGGCGAGGCGTCCGACATCCGGATCAGATCGTCGAGGCTGATCGGGCTTGGCCCAAGCAGATCGATGATGCGCTTGCGTTCGCTAACGCCCGCGTCGAAATCCAGCGGCTCGCCGTCGGGCTCGCGCAGTTCAATTGCGAGCGGACGCTCCATGATCGGCGCGACCGCGTTGATGACGTCGCTGGCTTCCGTGGTCAGAGTCGCCCCCTGCTTGATCAGATCGTTGGTGCCGGCGGCGCGGGGATCGAGCGGCGAGCCGGGGACCGCAAACACTTCGCGGCCTTGTTCGGCGGCCATCCGCGCCGTGATCAACGAGCCCGAGCGGTGGGCTGCTTCGACCACGACGACGCCGAGCGAAGCGCCGGAGATCAGGCGATTGCGGCGCGGAAAATCGCGGGCGCGCGGCACGTGGCCAAGCGGCATTTCGGAGATCGCGCCGCCTTGTTCGAGCAATGCGGCCAGCAGGTCCTCATGCTCGGGCGGATAGATCCGGTCATGGCCACCGGCCAGCACCGCAACCGTGCCGCTCGCAACCGTTGCCCGATGCGCGGCCTGGTCGATGCCGCGCGCCAATCCGGAGATAACGACAAACCCGGCATCGCCGAGGTCGCGCGCGATCTGGCCCGCGAATTTCAATCCGGCGCCGGAGGCGTTGCGCGAGCCGACGATCGCAATCATCGGCCGCATCATCACCTCAGGCGCGCCGCGGACGCCGAGCAGCGGCGGCGCATCGTCCAGCGTGGCCAGCCGCGGCGGGTAGCCGGCTTCACCGGGCGCGACGAGCGCTAAGCCGATCTTTCGGCCAGCTGCGAGTTCACCCCGCGCGTCGTCCTCGCTGCAGATGCGTCCCGGTCCTGGCGCGCCGCCCCGCCGCGCCAGATCGGGCAGCCGCTCCAGCGCGGCGCGGGCGCTGCCGAAATGCCGGAGCAGCGAGGCGAAGGTGCGTGGGCCGACATTGTCGGAGCGAATGAGCCGCAACCGGTCGATCCGCTCGGAATCGGTGAGGTGGGGTGCGCTGGGCGTACGGTCGTGCATGTCGGTGCAGCTTTGCCCAACCGGAGATTGCAATCAACACCTGTTCTCACGGCTGCCATGCCCGCCGATGCGTTGCTCCGTTCCGGTCCGCTCCGTAAAACCCGTTGGTCCGCCGCAGGAGGAATGTCCATGATCTCGCTCGCCGACCTTCAACGCCGTATCGCGCAGGGTGATCTTTCCGCGGATGCCGCGATTGCCCAGTCGCTGGAGGCGATCGGCGCACAGGAGAAAATGATCGGCGCCTTCGTCTGCCATGATCCGAACATCCGCGCCGAGAACGCCGGGCCGTTGCGCGGCGTCGCCGTCGGCATCAAGGACATCATGGATACCGCTGATTTCCCGACCGAGATGGGCTCGTCGATCTACAAGGGATTTCGATCGCGCGGGGATGCGGCGGTCGTGATGGCGCTGAAAGCGGCAGGAGCCAGCATCGTCGGCAAGACTACGACGACGGCGTTCGCATCGTCAGATCCGACCGCGACGCTTAACCCGCGCAACAACGCTCACACGCCCGGTGGATCATCGGCCGGTTCGGCAGCCGCGGTCGCGGCCGGCATGATCCCGCTGGCGCTGGGCACGCAGACCGGTGGCTCGGTGATCCGGCCGGCCTCGTTCTGCGGCTGTGCCGCGATCAAGCCGTCCTACCGCCTGCTGCCGACCGTCGGCGTGAAGTGCTATTCGTGGACGCTGGATACCGTTGGTTTGTTCGCCGCCGGTGTTCGCGATGTTGCGCACGGCCTTGCGGCGATGACGGGCCGGGATGAATTTTTGCCACAGGCGTCAGTGCCGACGCCGCGCATCGGCGTCGTTACCCAGGACTTTGCCGGTGCACCTGAGGCCGAAGGCGCCGAGGCACTGCAGATCGCCGCCAGGGCTGCGGAACGGGCAGGGGCATCTGTGCGCACGCTGGCGATGCCGGAGATCGTAGCCGAAGCGTGGCGCGAGCATCCCACAGTGCAGGAATTCGAGGCGCATCAGGCGCTCGCGTGGGAATACCGCGTGCATTACGACGCTGTCGCGCCGAACCTGCGCGGACGGCTCGATGAAAGCAAGGGCATGCTGCCTGCTGCCTATGACGGGGCAATGCAAGTTACACGTCAGGCCAGAATCGCGCTGACGAAGGTTTTTGATGACGTCGACGTGCTGCTGGCCATATCAGCCCCGGGTGCAGCACCTGCGGGGTTGGGCTCAACGGGCGACGCCCGCTACAATCGGCTGTGGACGCTGATGGGAACGCCCTGCGTCAACATTCCCGCGCACATCGCCGCGGGAGGATTGCCGGTGGGCGTGCAGGTCATTGCGCGCTATGGCGAGGACGCGAAGGCGCTGGCAGCGGCGCGGTTCGTCGAGGAGGCGCTGGCGCAGAAGTAGGATTATTTCGCGCCGATGCGGCTCTCGGTTCCGGTCTGCAAGCGCTTGATATTTTCGCGGTGCGCGTAGAACAGCAGGAGCGTCATTACCGCAAACAGCGAAGCCAGCGCCGGGTGGAGGAACCACCACAGGAACAGCGGCGTCACGAAGGCTGCGATCAATGCCGACAGCGAGGAGTAGCGCGTGGTGATGGCGGTCGCGATCCACATCACGCAGAACACGATGGCCGCAGGCCAGAACAAGCCGATCAGCACGCCGATATAGGTCGCGACGCCTTTGCCGCCTTTGAACTTGAGCCAGACCGGATAGAGATGGCCCAGAAAGGCGCCGAATCCGGCCAGCATCGCGGCGTTGGGGCCGCCATAATAGCCGCAGAGGACGACCGCGAGCGTGCCCTTGAGCGCGTCGCCGATCAGCGTCCCGGCGGCGAGGCTCTTGCGGCCAGTGCGAAGCACGTTGGTGGCGCCGATACTGCCGGAGCCGATCGAGCGCAGATCCTCGGTGCCGGCGAACTTGGTCAGCAACAGCCCGAATGGAATCGAGCCAAAGAAATAGCCCACGAAAAATGCAACGATGAGAAATGGCTCAAACGTCATCGGCGTTGCTCCCGCCGCGGAGCATTTCACGCACGTCTGCGTTTTCTTGACGCGAACCGGTGTCCACTTGGCTTGAAAACGCTCTATCAGACATGTTCATAGACCGTCCGTCCGCCCACGATAGTACGCACGACGCGGCCCGAGAAGCGGGCTTCGTCGAACGGCGTATTTTTGCATTGCGATTTGAGGTCGTCGCGGTCGAGCACCCAGGGTACGTCGGCATCGATCACGACGACGTCGGCAGGGGAACCCGCCCGCAGCGAGCCGCCGGGGAGGCCCAAAATCTCGGCCGGGCGCGTCGACATCGCGCGGATCAGGGTCTTGAAGTCCATCTCGCCATTGTGGATCAGCCGCAGGCCCGCCGGCAGCATGGTCTGCAGCCCGACCGCGCCGGCGGCGGCTTCCGCGAACGGCAGCCGCTTCACCTCGACGTCCTGCGGATTGTGATCGGACATCACGACGTCGATCAGGCCGGAGGCCACGGCGGCGACCAGCGCCAGGCGGTCGTCCTCGGTGCGCAGCGGCGGCGACAGTTTCAGGAACGTCCGGTAGGGACCGATGTCGTTTTCGTTCAGCGTGACGTGGTTGATCGAAACCGACGCCGAAACTGCAAGCCCCGCGTCGCGCGCGCGCTTGAGGATTTCCAGCGACTCGATGCAGCTCAGTGAGGCCGCGTGATAGCGGCCGCCGGTCAGCGCCACCAGGCGCATGTCGCGTTCCAGCATCACGGCCTCGGCGGCATTGGGGATCCCGACCAGGCCCAGCCGTGCGGCGAACTCGCCTTCGTTCATCACACCTTCGCCGACCAGATCGGGGTCTTCGGTGTGGTGTACGATCAGCGCGTCGAAATCGCGCGCATAGGTCAGAGCGCGCCGCATCACCTGCGCATTGGTGACGCTGTGGGCGCCATCGGTGAAGGCGACGGCGCCGGCGGCCTTCAACAGGCCGATCTCGGTCATTTCCTCGCCGCCCATGCCCTTGGTCAGCGCCGCCATCGGGTGGATGTTGACGATCGCGGTGTCGCGCGCCCGGCGCAGCACGAAGTCGACGGTGGCCGAATTGTCGATCACCGGCGAGGTATCGGGCTGGCAGATGATGGTGGTGATGCCGCCGGCGGCCGCCGCCTGGCTGGCGGAAGCAAAGGTTTCGCGGTGGCTGGCGCCGGGCTCGCCGACAAAGGCGCGCATGTCGATCAGCCCGGGGGCGACGACCTTGCCGGCGCAATTGACGATGTCAGTGCCTTCGGGGACGCCGGCAGCGCCGATGCCGCGCTTGGAGTCGCGGATCACGCCGTCGGCGATCAGGACGTCACCAGGGCCGTCGAAGTCGCGCGAGGGGTCGACGACGCGGGCGTTGGCCAGGAGGATGGGGCGGCGATCGGTCAGCATGTCAGGCGTTCGGCAGGTTACGGGCGAGTGCTTCCAGCACCGCCATGCGCACCGCCACTCCCATTTCGACCTGCTCGCGGATCAGCGATTGCGCTCCGTCAGCCACGAATGAGTCGATTTCGACGCCTCGGTTCATCGGACCGGGATGCATCACCAGCGCGTCGGGTTTTGCGTAGGCGAGCTTTTTCTGGTCGAGGCCGAAATAATGGAAATACTCGCCGGACGACGGCACGAACGAGCCGTTCATGCGCTCGCGCTGCAGCCGCAGCATCATGACGATGTCGGCGCCGTTGAGACCCTCGCGCATGTCGCGCGCCACCTCGACGCCCATCCGCTCGATGCCGCGCGGCAACAGCGTGGAGGGCGCCACCACGCGCACCCGGGCGCCCATGGTGTTCAGCAGTAGGATATTGGAGCGGGCGACGCGGGAATGCATCACGTCGCCGCAGATCGCGATCACGAGGCCTTCCAGCCGGCCTTTGTTGCGGCGGATCGTCAGCGCATCCAAGAGCGCCTGGGTCGGATGCTCGTGGCTGCCGTCGCCGGCATTGATCACGGAACCGTCAACCTTGCGCGCCAGAAGTTCCACCGCACCTGAGGCGTGGTGGCGCACCACCAGGATGTCCGGATGCATGGCATTGAGCGTGACGGCGGTATCCATCAGCGTCTCGCCCTTGCGGATCGAGGACGAGGATACCGACATGTTCATGACGTCGGCGCCGAGCCGTTTGCCGGCCAGTTCGAACGAGGATTGGGTGCGGGTCGAGGCCTCGAAGAACAGGTTCACCTGGGTGCGACCGCGCAGCGAAGTGCGCTTTTTGTCTACCTGGCGGTTGAGCTCGACATATTCCTCGGAAAGGTCGAGCAGGCCGGTAATATCGGCGGCGGAAAGCCCCTCGATTCCCAGCAGATGCCGGTGACCGAGGACGAAGGTCGATTTCGATGCAGGGGTCATTAAAACGAGAGCTATAGGCAGACTTCCCAAGCGGGGCAAGTGCGAATAGGGGGCTTGCGAGTTATCCCCCGGTCAGTCGCCGCGCAGGGTAAAGAGGGTTGCCGCAATTGCGCCGCGTTCGGCGCGCGGGGAAGGCGTCCAATGCAGAAATGGCACGTTATTTTAGCGATCGGATTAACCTGTCTTGGCCTGTCCGGGCCGCAGACTGCAAAGGCGCAGGGGCTGCCGGGCGGCTTCGTCTACCTGCGCGATATCGATCCCAGCATCATCCAGGACATGCGCTACGCCACCTCGAACAACTTTGTAGGCAAGCCGTTGAGGGGGTATGACGCCGCCGAATGCGTCGTGAAGCGCGAAGTCGGCCTGGCGCTGAAGAACATCCAGCAGGAACTCGCCAGGCAAAAGCTGTCGTTGAAAATGTTTGACTGCTATCGGCCCGAACGCGCGGTCGCCGACATGGTGGCGTGGTCGAAGAACGGCAAGGAGACGCAAGCCGACCGCCGCTATAACCCGGCCTTCCGCAAGGCCGATTTGTTCCGTCTGGGCTATATCGCAACCCGGTCCGGACATTCGACCGGCGCCGCGCTCGATCTGACCCTGGTCGACCTGACCGCCGACAATTCCGCGAAGTTCGATTCCACCAAGGCCTATGCCGACTGCACCGCGCCTGCCGAGGCGCGCGCGCCGGAAGGCAGCGTCGATATGGGTACCGGCTATGATTGCTCGGACGTCAAATCGCATACCGCCGCCCCCTCGATCACGCCGGCGCAACGGCGATCGCGGAATGTGCTGGTGGCTGCGATGGCCCGGCAGGGGTTTGTGAACTATTCGAAGGAGTGGTGGCACTTTTCGCTGCCGGGGGTCGGCCGGCAGGCCTATGATTTCCCGATTGCGCGACGGAATTGATTCGAGCAAGACCCGCCATGAGCCAGGCATCATTTTCGACCCACGAAGTCTTCAACCAGTCGCCGCCGTTCGAAGATGTCGATCTGTTCACGGCCGACCGCCCGCTGGCTGAAGCGGCAGCCGCCAATGGCGGTGGCGAGGCGAGCCCTGAACTATCCGACTTCGGCAAGCATTGGGGGTCGGCGGCGATGGCGGCGCGAGGCCGTGCCGCCAATGAGAACACTCCGAAGCTGCGGACCTTCGATTCCCGCGGCAACCGCCGCGACGAGGTCGAGTTTCATCCGGCCTATCACGAACTGATGGCCCGCTCGGCGGATGCCGGCGTGCATAATTCGACCTGGAGCGCCGACGGCAAGCCGGCGGGCGGTGCTTCGGAAGTCGTGCGCGCCGCCAAATTCTACATCGCCTCGCAGGTCGAGACCGGGCATCTCTGCCCGATCACGATGACGCGCGCATCAGTGGCGGCGCTGGCCGAGCAGCCGGATCTGCTGGCGAAGGTAATGCCGGTGTTGGCGACGCGGTCTTACGATCCGGGCTTTGCGCCGTGGTGGACCAAGCGCGGCATGACGGTCGGCATGGGCATGACCGAGAAGCAGGGCGGCACCGATGTGCGCTCCAACATGACGCGCGCCGAGCGCGACGGCGATGCCTATCGCATCACCGGCCACAAATGGTTCATGTCGGCGCCGATGTGCGATGCGTTCCTGGTGCTGGCGCAGACGGACGGCGGGTTGAGCTGCTTCTTCATGCCGCGCTTTGCGCCGGATGGTTCGGTCAACGCGATCCGCTTTCAGCGGCTGAAGGACAAGCTCGGCAACCGCTCCAACGCCTCATCAGAAGTGGAATTCACTGGCGCCTATGCGGAGCGCATCGGCGACGAGGGCAAAGGCATCCGCACCATCATCCAGATGGTGCAACTGACCCGGCAGGATTGCGCGATTGCCTCCGCCGGCCTGATGCGTTCAGGCCTGGCGCATGCGCTCCACCACGCCAGGCACCGCAGCGTGTTTCAGAAGCATCTTTCTGACCAGCCGCTGATGCAGGCGGTGCTGTCGGACATGGCGCTGCATGTCGAAGCCTCGATCGCGCTGGTCATGCGCCTGTGCCGGGCGTTCGACCGGGCGCCGTCCGACGCCAAGGAGGCCGCCTATATGCGGCTGCTGACGCCGGCGATCAAATACTGGGTCTGCAAGAGTGCCCCGGGCTTTCTCTATGAGGCGATGGAATGCCTCGGCGGCAACGGCTACGTCGAGGAGGGTATTTTGGCGCGGCATTACCGGGAGTCGCCGGTCAACGCGATCTGGGAAGGGTCAGGCAATGTGATGTGCCTCGACGTGCTCCGGGCGCTGTCGCGCGAGGCCGAGGCGGCATCCGCCGTGTTGCACGAACTCACCGGCGAAACGCTGGGCCTGCCGGGGGCCGGCGAGGCGGTCGGTTTTATCGGCAAAGCTTTCCGCCGACCCGACAGCGAGCGCGTCGCGCGGCTGGCGGTCGAAAAACTGGCGTTGCTCGCCGCCGCCGCGGCGCTCAACGCGGTGTCGCCGCGGCACGCGGAACTGTTTGCCGCCACGCGCCTTGCCGGGAATCACGCCAGCATGTACGGCGCGGTCGATCTTGCCAGCGCCGACGTCGCTGGTCTGCTGGAACGGGCGCTGCCCTGAAAGTCAGTTGATGGATTCCCTCAGCCTCCCGCAATCGCCCCCTCCCGTCGCGTCCGCGCTGCGTCCACCCCGGATATGGAAGTTCTGGGGCACGGCGCTGTGGGGGCTGTTCATCTTTGCCGGCATGTTTGTCGGCCAGGCCGTGGTCATCGCTTACTTCGTGTTGCGGCAAGGTTCGTGGGATCTTGCGGCTGCGATCCATGTCGTCGGGGCCGGGCTGACGATCTCGCTGTCCGTGATCATGGGAATGCCGGCGGTGCTGCTCGCAGCCTGGGTCGCGACGCGCGCCTCGCGCACGCCCTTTGTCGACTATCTCGCGCTGCGCTGGACCACGTGGCAGAATTTCCTGATCGGCGCCGTCTCACTGGCCGTGCTGGTCGGCGGCTGGGACCTGCTGTCGCGTGCGCTGGGGCGCGAGGTGACGCCGGGCTTTATGGGCGATGTGCTGAAATCGGCGCAGGCCGACGGCGCGCTGTGGCTGCTCGCGATCGCGTTCTGCGTCGCTGCACCGATCTCGGAGGAGATTATGGCGCG
The DNA here is from genome assembly GCF_018131075.1 of Bradyrhizobium sp. JYMT SZCCT0428. Taxonomy (GTDB): domain Bacteria; phylum Pseudomonadota; class Alphaproteobacteria; order Rhizobiales; family Xanthobacteraceae; genus Bradyrhizobium. The sequence goes on from NZ_JAFCLS010000018.1 coordinate 125,479, forward strand.
CGGCTTTCTCTACCGCGGCTGGTCGGAATCGCGCCTCGGAGTGCCCGGCGCCATCTTCCTGTCGTCGCTGGTCTGGACGTCGATGCATCTGCAGTACAGCTGGTTCTTCTTCGGTGAGGTGTTCACCATCGGACTGCTGCTCGGCTATTTCCGCTACCGCACCGGTTCGACCTGGCTGACGATCGTGCTGCACGGTCTCAACAACACCGCGGCGACAATTCAAACTTTCTGGCTGGCGGGCAATTAACACATCGCCGCGATCGCAATCGCGATCGGCATCGTGATCGCCGCCAGAATGGTCTGCAGCGTGATGATCTGCGCCAGCAAAGGCGCATCGCCGCCCATCTGCCGGGCCAGCACATAGGCGCTGGATGAGGCCGGCACCGCCGCGCACGCTGTGACGATCGCCAGGTTCGAGCCTGACAGCCCGAACCACAGTGCCAGCGCGACGGCGATCACCGGCATCAGCACCAGCTTGAGGAACACCGCGACCGACGACGCAAGGCTCGGGCGGAACAGGCCTTCGAGATGCAGGCCGGCGCCGGTCACCAGCAGGCCGATTGCCAGCGAGGATCGGCCCAGCGCGTCGGCGACGTCATGCCAGAGCTTTGGCAGGGGAAGGTGGGTGACGTTGATCAGGAGCCCAATCGCGCAGGCCCAGATCAGGGGATTGCGCACGACCGTCATGGCGATCGATCCGGCCGATTGTTTTTCGCTCGAGGCGTACTGCGCGAGCACGCTGACGCTGAACACGTTGACCAGGGGGATGATGGCGACCATCGCGACCGAGGCCAGCGCCAGTCCGGCATCGCCGAACAGGCTGCCCGAGACGGCCAGCGCCACATAGGTCTGCCAGCGGATGGCGCCCTGGAACACCGAGGTGAAGGCGGGTCCGTCGACCGCGCCGCGGGCGAGCAGGGGCCGCAGCGCCAGGCACAGCACCGACATCAGCAGCGCCGACAGCATCAGCGCGCCGCCGACGCCTGCGACCGGGACCTTGCTGAGGTCGGCCTTCACCAGCGTCTGGATCAAGAGCACCGGAAACAGCACGTAATAGGTCAGCCGCTCCAGCCCGTGCCACTGCGTCTCCAGCCGCATCAAGGTCCGCTTCAGGATGAAGCCGAGCACGATCAGCAAGAACACCGGCAGCAGCGCCGCCACCACCACCGCCATCTTCAGCGCTCGCCGCGCAGTGTGGCGAGCCGGTCCAGCGCGCCCTGCAGGATGAAGATCGCGGCATGCTCGTCGATCACTTCGGCGCGGCGGGCCCGGCTGACATCCATCCCGATCAGTTCGCGCTCGACGGCTGCTGTTGAGAGCCGTTCGTCCCACAGGCCGATCGCCAGATCCGTGAGTTTGGAAAAATTGCGCGCAAAGGCGCGGGTCGATTGCGCGCGCGGACCTTCGCTACCGTCCATGTTGATGGGCAGGCCGAGCACGAAGCCGACCGCGTTGCGCTCGCCGGCAAGGATGAGCAGCCGCACCGCGTCGGCCTTGAAGGCCTTGCGCTGGATGGTTTCAACGCCGGTCGCCAGCCTGCGATCGGCATTGGAAACCGCAACGCCGATGGTCTTGGTGCCGAGATCGAGGCCGACCAGCGCACCGCGTTCGGGCCAGTGCGTGACCGCTTCGATCAGAGGGAGGATGAGGGCGGGCATGGACCCGCATAACACGCAGCTAGTCTGACATGCAAAGCCGGATGCGGCGTGGCGTCCATGCGGGAACGCCACGCCATCCGTCGAGATCGTCCTAGCGGATCGCGACCGGGTTGATCATGCTCTGCACGCCGCCCTTGAAGCGCGGCTGACCGAGCACGAACAGGAACTCGTAGGCCTTGTCGGCTGCGAGTTCGGCAGTATTGATGACTTCGAGAATGTAGGTCCCGTTCATTGGCAGCAGGATCTGGTGCACCTCGAACACGTTCTTCGATTCAAACGGAATCACTTCCAGCCCCCAGGTATCGGCGCCTACGGCAACCACGCCCTTGCCGGTGAGATATTTGGCGCCTTCGACGCCAAGGCCGGGCTCACCAGAGTTGAAGCGCTTGTCGTCCTTACCGATCAGACTGGCCCAACCGGTGTGAAAGAGGACGACGTCGCCCTGGCGGATTTCCACGCCTTGTTTCTTGGCGACTTCCTCGATCTCCTTGACGTTGAAGGCGGTGCCTTCCTTCACCACATCGGTGCCGTAGTGAGCGGCCATGTCCAACAGCACACCGCGGGTCACCATCGGTGGCACTTTCTCGATGCCGAGCTTCTTCAGGCCGGTGGGGTCAGCGAATTCGAGCAGCTTGTTGCCGTTGTAATAAACGTGCTCCACGCCGATATGGCCGAGGCCGTCCATCTGGCTGCCGACGCCGACCCAGCCTTCGATGATGTCGTCGTTATAGGTGGTCTTGCTCGGCCCAAGGCCGGGAATGCCGGCCTGACCGGGCTGGACGACGGTGATCTTGAAGGCGCGCGGGGGGTAGGCGGGCATCTTGGAGTCGACGGGGAAGCCGAGCGCGTAGGTCTTGCCGGTCTTGACGAGGCCGGCCGCCTTCACAACGAGCTCCGGGGTCATATAGTTGGCGGCGCCGATCTCGTCGTTCGGTCCCCATTTCGATTTCGTCCAGTCTTGAGCGCTTGCCGTTGCAACCGATCCCAACAAGGCAGCCGAACAGCACAGCACGAACGCGTGGCGCATCGCAGATCCTCCCAGAGTTGACGTTATGGTTTTGGGTAGTCAGCGCCTCATACTAACGTAGTAGTGTGCGGCGTCCAAAAATATTTGAAGCGGCGGTCGCGCTGCGATGGAAAGCCGCACGTGTGCGGTGCAAATCGATTTGTTGCAGAAATATGGCGACGAAATTTCATACAGCGGAACGTCCGCCTGATGAGGCTACGCGATGGATGCACTGCAATTGTTTGGGCTGTTCGCAGTGACCGCGATGCTCGTTTGTTATGCGGTGGAAGACCGCAGCCACTGGTTTATCCTCGGCTTCGCCGGTGCCTGTGCGCTCGGTTCTGCCTACGGTTTCTTGCAGGGCGCCTGGCCGTTCGGGCTGGTCGAAGCCATCTGGGCCGTTGTTGCGCTGCGGCGCTGGAGCGTCAGGCGGCGGCTGATTGCATAGGCCGCCCCGTCGTGTCGCAACTCCGGCGCCGTTGAATGGCCGCTGCCCCGAAGGGGCTGGCGTCAGTAGCATTGCATGATCACCCGTGCCTCTTCAAAGCGCCGAGCGCGCAAGGCGTTCCGATGGATCCAAACATAGAGGTTGTCCACGTCACCCCACATCATGCCGGCACGATCGTCGGATGCGATTTGCAGCAGCAGCAGCCAGTTCGCCGCGTCGGATTTCAACCGCTCGGCCGCCTTCGAATTCCACGCGCTGAGGTCGAGCCCCTTACTGACGAGCGCGCATTCGGTTTGCATGTTGCCCTGAATCTGCAGCGGATGCCCGCCGAAGCGGTGGTCATGACCGTCCCGGGTGACGTCGTACCACCAGGCTTGCACGGACTTCTCCGCCCTGGCTTTGATCTCGCAGGCATTCCATTCGGGCGAGCCGTAATAGGGCGGCCACATGCCGGCATGAAGCACGCACCGCTGCGGCCGGAAGCCGGCGGTCTGTTTGTGAGCCATAATTCGGCCGGCGGGCTTGCTCGTTTTAATGAAGCGACGGGCGTCAAATCATAGATCAGCCGCGCACCCGTGATATCTCCCGGTTTATCGCCCCCGGGCCGATGGTCGGTGTCATAGAAAAAGAAAAGCCGTCCCTCGCGCGGGATGTCCGGATCGACGGGTCCCATAAGCCAGACTTCGGCGAGGTCGACCTGCGCGATGAACTGGAGCGGTGCCGGCTCCCCAGTCCGCCTGATATCCTCGACCAAAGAATCGAGACCGAATTTGCTGTAATCGACCTTTGCGGATTCGGCCGCGAAGGCTTCAAACTCGTTGGGCGGCAATAGCTTCCGAAACTCTTCGAGCATCTCGGCCGGTTCAGCCATCATGTCTTGCGGGTTGAAGAGTGCCACGCCAGCCTGCATCTCTTCGATCCGCTGCTTATGATCGGGATATCGAGGACGCCAGGGCCATGGCATCGTGACCGGAAGGTCTGGGCGTTCCGCCTATTTTGGTTGCGCCCAAAACAATTTCGGCTTCGTCGTGGACCGGTGCTGTTTCGAGCCAGATGTATGGCTTCGACCCTGCCGCCAGGGCCGTCGCGTCGGCTGCATGAACTCCCGCCGCGCGCAGCGAGCCATCGATCTCGGCTGCGGTCCTGAATAGCTTTCGCATCGCGGTCTCACCATGTCTCACGGGATTTCGTGAAACGGTAGACGACAGATCCGCGGACTCGGTTCGATCTGAAATCTCAGGCGGCGATGACCTCGCCGCTATTGTTCAGGCAGGCGGTAAAGCCTTGCAGCGCGCTATACTGATGTGCGCTGCGGCGCTGGATGAACAGGGTGTCAACCCCAGACTGAACGGCCTTCAGCTTGTGGACGTTGACGGTCTCGTTTTTCCCGACAACGGCACGGGGCAGCAGCGTTACACCCATGTCAGCGGCGACGCAGCCGATCATGCCGTCGAGCGTGCCGAGCTCGAACCGCGCAGAGGACGGCCAGCCGAACTCGGAAAACACCTGTTCGAGTCGCTGCCGATAGCTGCAGCCGGTGCGGAATACCAGGGCGGTCGGTCCGGATTCCGGCGTGCCCGCGCGCAAGGCGGGCAGATTTGCCCAGCGCCTCGACGTCACCAGCACGAGTTCTTCCCTGAAGGCGAGTGTCGAACTGAGGTCGGCGTGATCGATCGGACCGGCAACAAATGCGCCGTCGAGCGATCCGTCAAGCACGGCCGCGACCAGGTCTGCGGTCGGCGAGGTGCGCAGGCTCAAGCGCACCGCTGGAAAGCGGCGGTGGAATTCGGCGAGCAGGGAAGGCAGCCGTACGGCCGCGGTGGTCTCCATCGAGCCGATCGACAACGGCCCCTTTGGCTCGCCGTCGTCGCGCGCGGCCAGCACGGCTTCGCGTGACAAGGCGGCCATTCGTTGCGCATAGGGAAGCAAGCGGCGGCCGGCGCCGGTCAATGTCATCCCGCGGCTGTGCCGCTCGAACAGTGCGGTGCCGATCTCGGTCTCCAGCGCTTTGACGCGCTGGGTGACGTTGGACTGCACGGTGTTGAGTTCGTCCGCGGCGCGGGTGATGCCGCCGAGGCGGGCCACCGTCGAAAATGTCACGAGATCGCTCAATTCCATGGACCGGCCTCCGTTTCATTGTAGCGATGGCAGCATTCTGTAGTATTCATTTTATGAGAATGATACGTCGGCTTATCGTATCTGTCCAGATAGAGGGGTTTGGACATGTCGATCAGCACGCCATTGACGGCTCTCCTGGGCATCACGCATCCAGTCCTGTCGGCGCCCATGGACGTGATCGCGGGCGCGCGGCTGACGGCGGCGGTCAGCGCCGCCGGCGGTTTTGGCATTCTGGGTGGTGGCTATGGCGATAAGGCCTGGCTGGAGCAGGAGACCGCCAAGCTCAAAGGCATATCCGCTCCCTTTGGCATCGGCTTCATCACCTGGAGTCTCGCCAAACGGCCGGAGCTGATGGACATCGCGCTCGCGGCACGGCCGCGCGCGATCATGCTCTCGTTCGGCGATCCAAAACCCTTTGCGACCAAGATCAAATCCAGCGGCGCGCTGCTGATCTGCCAGGTGCAGGACGAGGGCATGGCGCTGATGGCACTCGACGCCGGTGCCGACCTGCTGATTGCGCAAGGCAGCGAGGCCGGTGGCCATGGTGCCTCCCGCACCACCATCGACATCGTGCCGGCGATTGTCGATCTGGTGGCCGGCCGGGTGCCGGTGGCGGCGGCGGGCGGCATCGGTGACGGCCGCGGGCTGGCGGCGATGATGATGCTGGGTGCGTCCGGAGTGCTGCTCGGCACGCGCTTTTATGCCAGCCAGGAATGCGACGGCGCCGATGAAGCCAAAAAGCGTATCTGCAACGCGACCAGCGGCAGCAGCATCAGGAGCATCATCTTCGATATTTCCCGAAACAATGTCTGGCCGGCGCCGTTCAACGGCCGCTGCCTGATCAATGATCACGCGCGCCGCTGGATCGGGCGCGAGGTCGAACTGATGCAGAACGTCTCCGCTGTCGCGGCCGAATATGCCGCCGCAAGAGCTGCCGGAAATTACGACGTCGCCGCTGTGATCGCCGGTGAGGCCGTCGGCCTGATTCATGACATTCCGCCGGCGGCCGTGATCGTTGACAGGATCGCCACAGAGGCCGACCAGATACTGGCTGGACGGCGCAACTCTTCCGCACCATCAAGAGCCTGATTGCACTCATTCAAGCGAGCAGAACCATGTGGCCAGACCGCCGACTTCTCGATCTCTTCAAGACTGAATTCCCGATCGTGCTGGCGCCGATGGCCGGAGTGATGGACCAGGAGCTCGTGATCGCGGCGGCCCAGGGTGGCGCGCTGGGTTCGCTGCCATGCGCGATGATCACGGCGGAAAAGGCGCGCGAACAGATCAGCATCGTGCGCCAGCGCGTCTCGGCGCCGATCAACTTGAACTTTTTCTGCCATACGCCGGTCGCAGCCGATCCCGCGCGCGAAGCCGGATGGAAGGTGAGGCTCGCATCCTATTACAAGGAGTTGGGCCTCGATCCCGCAGCGCCTGTCACTGCCGCGAACCGCGCGCCGTTCGACGAGGCGATGTGCGCGCTGGTCGAGGAGATGAAGCCGGAAGTGGTCAGCTTCCATTTCGGCCTGCCGGATCAGGCGCTGGTCAAGCGCGTCAAGGCGGCGGGCGCCATCGTGATGTCGTCAGCCACGATCGTGAAAGAGGCGATCTGGCTCGAGGAGCACGGCGCCGACGTCATCATTGCGCAGGGCGCCGAAGCCGGCGGCCATCGCGGCATGTTCCTGACCGAGAATATCGCCCAGCAGCCGGGCACCTTCGCGCTGGTGCCGCAGATCGTCGACGCCGTGAAAGTGCCTGTCATCGCGGCCGGTGGCATTGCCGACGGGCGCGGGATCGCAGCGGCCTTTGCGCTCGGAGCTGCGGGCGTGCAGATCGGCACGGCCTATCTGCGCTGCCCGGAATCGAAGGTGACCGCGCCGGCGCGGGTAGCGCTTGCCCAGGCGAGCGATGAAGCCACCGTCATCACCAACGTCATGACGGGGCGGCCCGCGCGCGGCGTCGCCAACCGCGTGATGCGCGAGGTCGGGCCGATTTCGCCGGATGCGCCTGATTTTCCGCACGCCGCAACCGCGCTCGGTCCGCTGAAGGCGGGCGCCGAAAAGCTCGGCAAGGTCGATTTCACCAATCTCTGGGCCGGGCAGGCAGTGCGGATGGGCCGCGAGATGCCGGCCGCAGAACTGACGCGGGCGCTGGCGGGCGCGGCGTTGGCTAGGCTGAGTTCGCTGGCTTAACGTCGGGCGGCTACCGGGGTCATGGCGCTAATGCGCCGGCTCGTCGCGTTTGACGACGTCCAGATGCTCGACGGCGAGCGATCGATAATGCGCGGCCATCTCTTTGTAGTGACGTTGCGAGATGGAATCGGTGGCGCCTTCTGCGCGCCGCTCGAACATCTCGGCTTTTTCCTGAAGTTCTCTCGCTTTGGACATGGCGTTGCCTCACGTTCGTCAGGCTAGACACGCCAAATATAGGATCGCGACGCCAAGCACGCCACCGATCGACCACAGAGCAGGATCCCAACTTTCCGTTACACTGTCGTGTTCCGTTGTCCACATGGCACGGCCTCCAGGGTGATGGCCGAGTACACGCCGCAACTGTTTCAAAACGACTGCGTCAGCCGGCCAAATTGGTTTCGTCGGCGGCTTTTCCCTCTCGAATCTCCGGACTCCCGGCGTGGACAGCAATGGCGGCACTTTGATGCGGCCTTTGGGGCCTGTTTGGCGGTATTTTGGCCCCAAAATGCCGACGGAGCGGTTCCCCGTGGTTGCGGCGCAAAACCGGGCTCTGCTATACGGCGGGTGCGATCCCCCGATTGAGGCCTTATATTAATGTCCGTTGATGCCGCTACCGTTCGCCGCATCGCGCATCTTGCGCGAATTGCGGTTGCCGAGGCCGAAGTTCCCCATTTGCAGGGCGAACTGAACGCCATGCTGGCGTTCGTCGAGCAGCTTTCGGAGGTGAACGTCGACGGCGTCGAGCCAATGACCTCGGTGACCCCGATGGAAATGAAGAAACGTCCGGATGTGATCAATGACGGCGAGATCACCGACGATGTGGTCAGGAACGCGCCCGACACCGTGAACCATTTCTTTCTGGTGCCGAAGGTCGTCGAGTAAGGAAGTCAGCGATGTGCATGCTCTGCGACGATGAAAAGGCCTACCAGGCCTACATGAACTATCTCGACGCGATGGAGCGCCAGGGCAAGGTCGCCGATCCCGACAAGGCGATGGACGCCGTGCTCGACGCGCTCGAAGCCTCCGAGCTGACGCGGCCCAAGCAAGACGACCCCGCCAACGACAAGACCCTGTCTCCGTTCTTCTGCAGCCCGATCAATAAATGACCGATTTGATTTCGATGACGATCGCTGAGGCCAGGAATGGCCTCGCGAACAAGTCTTTCACCTCGCTTGAACTGACCGACGCGCACCTTGCCGCGATCGAAGCGGCGCGCGCGCTCAACGCCTTCGTGCTGGAAACGCCGGACAAGGCCCGCGCCATGGCGCGCGCGATCGACGCCAAGATCGCCAAAGGCGAGGGCGGTCCGTTGGCCGGCATTCCGCTCGGCATCAAGGACCTGTTCGCGACCAAGGACGTGCGCACCACTGCGTGCTCGAAAATCCTCGGCAATTTCGTGCCGCCCTATGAGTCGACAGTCACTTCGCAGCTCTGGCGCGACGGCGCCGTGATGCTGGGCAAGCTCAACAACGACGAATTCGCGATGGGCTCCTCGAACGAGACCTCGTGCTTCGGCCCGGTGGTCAATCCGTGGCGGCGCGAAGGCTCCAATACCTCGCTGGTGCCGGGCGGCTCGTCGGGCGGCTCGGCTTCCGCGGTGGCGGCACTGCTTTGCATGGGCGCGACCGCGACCGACACCGGCGGTTCGATCCGCCAGCCGGCGGCGTTCACCGCCACCGTCGGCGTCAAGCCGACCTATGGCCGCTGCTCGCGCTGGGGCATCGTCGCCTTTGCGTCTTCGCTCGATCAGGCCGGGCCCATCGCGCGTACCACGCGCGACGCCGCGATCCTGATGCGCTCGATGGCGGGGCACGATCCGAAGGACACGACCTCCGTCGATCGCGCGGTGCCGGACTACGAGGCCGCGATCGGAAAATCGGTCAAGGGCATGAAGATCGGAATTCCCAAGGAGTACCGCCTCGACGGCATGCCGGCCGAAGTCGAAAAGCTCTGGAGCGAAGGCGCGGCCTGGCTGAAGGCGGCCGGCGCGGAGCTTGTCGAGATATCGCTGCCGCACACCAAATACGCGCTGCCGGCCTATTACATCGTCGCACCCGCCGAGGCGTCTTCGAACCTGGCGCGCTACGACGGCGTGCGCTACGGCCTGCGCGTGCCCGGCCGCTCCATCGGGGAGATGTACGAGAACACCCGTGCCGAAGGTTTTGGCGACGAAGTGCGCCGCCGCGTCATGATCGGCACCTATGTGCTCTCCGCCGGGTATTACGACGCCTATTATTTGCGCGCGCAAAAAGTCCGCACCCTGATCAAGAAGGACTTTGAGGATTGTTTTGCGAAGGGCGTCAACGCGATCCTGACGCCGGCGACACCGTCGGCGGCATTCGGCATCGGCGAGAAGGGCGGCGCCGATCCCGTGGAAATGTATCTCAACGACATCTTCACGGTGACCGTGAACATGGCGGGACTGCCGGGCATCGCCGTTCCCGCCGGCAAGGACGCGCAGGGGCTGCCGCTCGGCCTGCAACTGATCGGCCGGCCTTTCGACGAAGAGACGCTGTTCTCGCTCGGCGAAGTGGTTGAGCAGGCGGCCGGACGCTTCACGCCGGCCAGATGGTGGTGAGGCCATGGCAGATTTCAAGGCCAGCCTTTCCGATGACGCGCCGCAGCCGGCGCTGAGCCCGTCACTCACCGCGTTGTGGTGGGCTGCCAAGGGCAATTGGGACGCGGCGCATAAGATCGTTCAGGACGAATCCTCAGCGGAAGCGGCGTGGGTGCACGCCTATTTGCACCGCGTGGAAGGTGATCTCGGCAACGCCGGTTACTGGTATCGCCAGTCCGGCCAACCAGCGGCGATCGATTCGCTTGAGGCAGAGTGGGACCGGATCGTCTTTACACTGCTGTTGGGAGAACGGACATGACGGCGGCGAGCGGCAAGCTGATCAAGGGCCAGACCGGCGATTGGGAAATGGTGATCGGGCTGGAAGTCCACGCCCAGGTCACCTCGAACTCAAAGCTGTTCTCGGGCGCTTCGACCGAATTCGGCGGCGAGCCGAACACCCACGTCTCGCTGGTGGATGCCGCGATGCCGGGCATGCTGCCCGTGATCAACGAGGAATGCGTGCGGCAGGCGGTGCGGACCGGCCTTGGCCTCAACGCAAAGATCAATCTGCGCTCGGTGTTCGACCGCAAGAACTATTTCTATCCGGATTCGCCGCAGGGCTACCAGATCAGCCAGTACAAGTCGCCGATCGTGGGCGAGGGCGTGGTCGAGGTCGAACTCGACGGCGGCCACAGCGTCGCCATCGGGATCGAACGGCTGCATCTGGAACAGGACGCCGGCAAATTGCTGCACGACCAGAGCCCGACCATGTCCTACGTCGACCTCAACCGGTGCGGCGTGGCGTTGATGGAGATCGTCTCCAAGCCTGACATCCGCGATGCAGAGCAGGCCAAGGCATACGTGACAAAGCTGCGTTCGATCCTGCGCTATCTCGGCACCTGCGACGGCGACATGGAGAAGGGCTCCTTGCGCGCCGACGTCAATGTCTCCGTGCGCAAGCCCGGCGGGCCGCTCGGCACCCGCTGCGAGATCAAGAACATGAACTCGATCAACTTCATCGGCCAGGCGATCGAGTATGAGGCGCGGCGCCAGATCGAGATCATCGAGGACGGCGGCGCGATCGACCAGGAGACCCGGCTGTTCGACCCAAACAAGGGCGAGACGCGCTCGATGCGCTCCAAGGAAGAGGCGCACGACTACCGATACTTCCCCGATCCCGACCTGCTGCCGCTCGAGTTCAGCGAAGCCTATGTCGCCGGCCTGAAGGCCGATCTGCCGGAATTGCCGGACCAGAAGAAGATCCGCTTCATCGAAGGTTTCGGACTGTCGCCCTACGACGCCGGCGTGCTGGTGGCCGAGCGCGAGAGCGCGGACTTCTATGAAACCGTGCTGGCCGGGCTTAGCGACAAGCCGCGCGACGGCAAGCTTGCGGCCAACTGGGTGATCAACGAGCTGTTCGGACGTCTCAACAAGGAAGGCCGTGATATTACGGCCTCACCGGTGTCGGCGGTGCAACTCGCGGCGATCGTCGAGCTGATCGGCGAGGGCACGATCTCCGGAAAGATCGCAAAGGACCTGTTCGAGATCGTCTGGCAGGAAGGTGGCGACCCGCGTGAGCTGGTCGAGACGCGCGGCATGAAGCAGGTCACGGACTTGAGCGCGATCGAGAAGGTGGTCGACGACATCATCGCCGCCAACCCGGACAAGGTCGCGCAAGCGAAAGCCAAGCCGCAACTCGCCGGCTGGTTCGTCGGCCAGGTGATGAAGTCGTCCGGCGGCAAGGCCAATCCGCAAGCCGTCAACGATCTCTTGAAGGCGAAGCTCGGCATCTGAAGCGTCCCGTAACGGGACGCTTTTTGCGGTAGCTGACGTTGCGATCGACGCGAAGAAGCGTGCATCGATCTCGCATCACGGATCAAAATCATCGTCGCGACGGACAACGGGCCTTGCGAATCGGTCGCAGCGATTCGTCCGAAAATGCGGTTCTGGCGAGCGCCGATGAGACGTGACGGCGGTATCCACGAAAATTTTTTTATTGCCAAAATTCGCGACTCAGAGTCCGCGCAAGCGGCTTTTGGGCCATCTCACCGAGTCGCGATGACGTCGATTGTGCGATGATCATCACATGCGTGAATCGCCAAAACATCTATAGTGCAAGCGTTTCCTTCAATATTGACAAACGCCGACGTCGGTCGTTGCTGCACTTTTTGCATCGTCGCGCGAGCATGTTGCGCCGCCGCCGAACGATGCTTCGAGCGCGCCCTCGCATTGCCGCGTCAACACTTCCTTAAGCGGGACGCTGTTTTTTTGAACGTGTTGGTGTATTCGGGATGTAGTGCACATCGATTCCCGAGTGCACGCAGCGAACTAAGCCATCTCACTTACATTAGGAGGGCAACATGGCCAAGAAAGCTAAGAAGGCAAAGAAGGCGAAGAGCGCAGTGAAGAAGACTGCGAAGAAGACCCGCAAGGTCGCCAAGAAGAAGAAGTAAGCTCTCGTCTTTGAGAGAATTGCCGGCGGCTTGATGCCGGCGCGTCACTCGAGCCTTCAGACGGTTTGCTTCTCGGAGCAAACCTAACTCGGACGGCTCGGTCGACGAAAGAGGGTGTCGGCGAGACATCAGGTCAAACGGCTGGATCGACTTTCGGAAGAGTTCGCTTTTCCAAAACCGGTCCGGCAGAAGAAACAAGTTTTCTTCGTTCGGTGCGGAATCTTTGCTGCGCAATTTCACCGGGCCAAAGCCCGATTGAAATCTGGTCCTGACGTGTTCGCCGACGCCCTCGTTCCCCGGAACGCCTCCTGTTCCCCGGAACGTCTTGCGTTCCGAATGCCGCGCCCTTGGCGCCAGGCGCTTCGAGCCTTCCAATCCATGACATGTCTGTCCCGACTGCCCACGGCCTGCGCCGGGCTGTCGCAGATCGCGCTCATGCGCCGCCGGGCATCGGTTCCGCCGCACACCCCGCCGATCCTTATCATTGGGACTTCTGTAATTCCGGGTCCTCGGTTCGCGCCGATCACGACGCGCGCGAGATGCGAGCCGTTGCAATGGTTATCGTTCTGCCAAGCGGCAGGGTAAACCGGTCTTCACGAATCCTCACTTGTTGCTGCGGCACAGGCACTTCTGTGATTCCCCACCGGCACCCGGGCGCCTCGCGTTTACACCCCGTTCATCGCGATATTTAAACTGCCCTTCAAATTTGATGGGCCATGATCATCCCAACAAGCCGGCAAACGGCGTGGGGAATAACGGGACGTTTTGACAGTGGACAGGGGCCGCGCTCGGGGGAGGGCGGCAACAATAAAAAGGGGAGACTTTCGATGTTTCAGGGACAATTCGATCTGGAGACGGCGACACCGGTGGAAACCGCAATCCCCGATCTGCTGTTCGAGCGCGGCCTGTACTGGGCGAGCGGCCGTTCCGGCGTCGTCAACCTGGTCGCCGCCCATAAATGGTTCAATCTCGCCGCCCTGAAGGGCCGCGCTGACGCGATCTCGATGCGTCGCGAAGTCGCCGAGATGATGTCGGATGTCGAGATCGCCACGGCGCAGCGCGAAGCCCGCGCCTGGATGACCTCGCACTGAGTTCGCGAACCGCGACGGACCGGCGGGAATGCCTGGTGCCGTGTACCGGCCATCGGCAGCACCCAAAATGGGCTCAGTGCCCGCTCAGCACCAGCGTCTTGACGGGCAGCAGCAGGGCCTGAATCCGCAACAGCAGAGCGTGCACGAGGCCGGTGGCGTCGACGACGTGCAGCCCAAAGCTCTTGAACGCGCTGAGCTTGCCTGAGGCGATCAGTTCGTGATTGCTGGTATAGGCGTTGGCGATACAGCTGCTGCCCGGCGTCACGCCCTCCAGCCCGCCCTTGTAGATCGGCTCCATGAAAACGAGAATGGTGCCCGGACGCGCGGTGTTCTGCGCCTCGATCAGTTGTTCGCCGCCCCTGAACTGGCCAGCCGCGATGTAGTCCTGCACATTGGTCACCACCATCGGAATGATCACCCACGGCTTGGAAATGCAGGTGGCCTCGGCGACCATTCCGGCTTTCATGACCTGACCCTCGATCTGGCCAAATCCGGCCATGAGAGCCCTCTTTCCCGCGCCCTCCGGAATCAAAACGCCGGCCGTCCGCATGATTGGAGTGACGATATCACCCGGCCTCAGTCCGAACTGCTCGACCCGCCCGTCGACGCCGGCGCGAATAAAGGTCTTGTCCAGATCGACCTGCGCTTCGGCCAGCGCCGCCTCCGCGCTGGCTTTCTCGGCCGGGAGAAGGGCGGTGACGCGGACCGCGGCCGATTGTTTTGCAGCGTTGGCGGCATCAAGCGCACCCTGGCGGCCCGCCTGCAGCACCTGCAGTTTTTCGATGTCACGCTGCGGGACGATGCCGGGATTGCGTTGCTGGAGATCCCGCTTGACGTTCAGCTCATCGGTTGCCTGCTGATAATCGCCCTGAGCCTGCTGGACCTGTCCTTCCGCCTTTAGAACATCGGCCTGTGCGGTCAGCATGGCGGCATCGACTTCGGCGATCTTTCGTTTGGCGGTCAGCAGCGCGGCTTCCTGCTTGGCGCTGTCCAGTCTGAAAATCACCTCACCTTGCTTGACGGGCGCGCTGACATCGATGTTAACCTCCGCCACCCGGCCGGTCACTTCGGTCATGATCGGGACGGTCCGGTAGTACATCGTCGCCGAATTGGTCGACGGATGATAATAGAAGATCATCGTGATCAGCGCGACCGTGAGCATCAGGCAGGTGATGATGCCATATCGCAGCTCGAACCAGACCGAAAAAAGCGTGATTTCGTGGCCGATGCGCTTTCCCTGCCGATAGCGGCGATAGAGATAGTCCGGCAGTATCGTCACCAGCGAGCAGAGGATGATCTCAAGCATGAGCCTTTGCCTCACTCTTGGCGGCGGGGGCGTGCGTGCTGGCGTGGCCTGCGGTTTCTGGAGCCGGCTCGGTCGGGTCTGGTTCGGGCGGACCGCCGGCCATCTTCTCGACCGATCCGGCAATCCTGCGCAGCGGCGTGCCGAAGTCGGGCAGGTCGATCATGGCGAGGAACAGGCCGATCACCCAGAACAAATGGTTGTGCGTAAACAGCGCCAGCAGGCCCAGCACGGCCACGATTTCAAACTGCAGCTTCTGCGATTTGTGTGCCATCCGCTCCGGCATCGTGTGCAGGTGCAAATAGAGATTGCCGACCCCGACGACGGCAGCAATCAGGAAAATGCCGACAACGACCATCAGAATGTCGGTGTCTCCCGGCGCCGTGATGAACCCTGGCAGATGATGTGGGGCGGCAGGGTGAAGGGATTCGCTCACGCAACTCTCCATTCCGAAAGAGCAAGCCGAATAGCAAGCAAAACGAAGGCATGGACAGGCGCCCGGCCAGGCGCAGCCATCTTTGCATAATGCGGGAACTTGGCAAGCACGGGTTGTCGTTTCGAGTTAGTGCTTCGATTTTGATTTGTCTTCCGCAACGCGAAATTAGCCCGATTGCGGTGATGGTCTTCTGATCTGAATCAAACAATGTGAGGGCATGGGTCTACATTCTCACGGCATGAGATGCCCGAGTTTTGCGTCACTTTGCACCTCCCAGAAAGAGGAGGGCGCAGGGAAGACCGGGTGCGCGCTGCACCCGCGGTCCCGTGTGCGGTTTGCAAAGGCTGCACACGAGCATACAGGGCAGCGGTGAACACCCGGCCTTCCCTGCGCAGTGGCTTTACGGCTTATGACGTGATCTCCCCGGAGACGAGTTCTTGATTGACTCCGTCGCCACCGGTTCAGCTCTCGCTTCTCCGGCAGCTTAATGCCAGCAACGGGCACCAGGACCACACGCTTTTGCCGTACGCTTCAGCCGCGTTCGTCTTCGCAACTGTCACGTCCACCGCAACCCGCCCAACGTCCGTGACGACGGCCGACACCCTTCTGACCAGGACGGGATGGCCAAAGATATGCACCTGATTTGCCGTTCTGTAAAAGCGAAATATTTTTTATTCTTGGGCTTGACATTATTTCCGAAAACCAGAACTGATTTGCCCGTCGGGTTGTTTTGTCGCACCCGCCGCATCCAGATCGCTGTTGCGCGCGGCGCAGTCCGCAGCCCATCGCATCGATCTCGCGCATATCATCGCCAGCGGTTCGCTGCCGCCCGCTTCCCGGCCACCGAGATCGACGGCGAGTACTATTGGGACGGTGGGCTCGTTTCCCACACACCTCGGCACTCCACAGTCGGCCGCGGCCGGACACGCTGGCCTTCCAGATCGATCTGTGGAGTGCGCGCGGCAAAGCCGACGTGTGGCAGAAGGAAATCCAGTTCTCCCGCGACCGATCGGTACAAGCGGACGCAGAAGCTCCGCATCGCCTTCGCCAGTCCGCTGAAGGATCTTCCCGCCGAACTGCTGGATCGTCCGGAGGCCCGCAAGAACTTCATTTTTGCCGAAGTAGCTCACCCAAAAGGGTGATGGAAAGTTTGGCTTGAGAGGTTTAATCCTTGTCAACTTGCACGCATTAAGTGTCCGCTGATTCTTATTATTGCGCTTTAGCGAATTCTTTTTTTTAAGATTTGAGATGGCTCGGGAAAACGACAGGATAGTTGTCGGGACTCGCTTCAAGATGAGTAGGCTAGGTGCTGCTCGATGCCCCGAGCTGGCAAACCTGACCGGAATCGTTGTCGAGGTGAGCAATAGCAATACGGGCGTTACCGTGTTGTTCGATGGCGCCAAAAGATCGACTTGCCTGCACCGAGACTTCATATCCTCGGTCTCGGGTATCAGATCGGGGAGCTATTCGGCTGGCTCTGAAAAAGCGCGTCCCTGACCTCGACCGCGGCGATTGGCGTGAAGGCGCCTTTCCCCGGATTCGTCGAGACCGCAAGGAAACGGGCGGGGCCGACGTTGAACGGCCAGTGAGCACTCACCTGCATTATTGCGGCCGGTAATGGCCCAGTCGAAGGAGCGAACGCCTTCCAACTGGTCGGGTTGCTGCAATACTTCCGGATGGGAGATGGCGCGAACGACTTTTGCCATCGAAGGCCTGTCCGAGGTCCGCGCCAGCGGGAGCCGGCGCCTTGCTAGGCGCCATCTACACCTGCGAGAGATGTGACCGGGGCGACCCGATGGACCAGGCCGATCTCTGGATTAATGGCCAACTGAACCCGGCGGGCCTGCTCAAGCAAACAGATCGGCGCCGGCCGTAGTAAACTTCACAGGCTGTGGCCGATCTCGACCGGCAGGGCTCAATCGAGCACGAGGACACCTAAACCGGTGAGATTCGGTATACCTTCTCGCATCTCGACGAAGCCCAAGTCCATGAGCGCCGCTAGGTCATTTTCGCTGACGGGCGTCAATTTCGTTCGTTGGGCCCTGATATCGCGCATCGCCCAGCGGAGGCGGATCGCGGTGTCAAGGCTAAGTCCTTCCAGCAATGACTTTGCTTGTCCTGCCCGTCTCACCGCATCTTCAGCATCGGATGGAGCGTCAACTGCAGGGGCTTGAACAGAAGGCTCCTCTTCGTTTGGTTGGTCAAAGGAAGTTGCCGGCGGGGGCACAATCTGGGTCGAAATTAGTGGAGGCTCGCGGAATATCTCCGCAAGAACTTTGTCCATCGCCTGAAGTTTATCCGTACTCATTTTTTGGGCCTTCACCCCCGGACGGGCCGAATTTGTCGCGATTGCGGATCCAAATTAGCGCCGGATAGCCGTCTCCAAGAACTCCTGCACGGAGCGCGGCACTTGATCGTACTCGACATATCGCCGGCGCAGCTCGTCGGCGATATCCATTGTCACGTCCCGCGACCAGCCGTCGGCGGTATTGAACGCTACGATGCGCGCCGGATGTCCACATTGGTCGTTCATAAGGTCTTGGATCAGCGTCGCGCGATCGGCACCTGCTTCGTCGGTCTCGCGCCATGCTCGACCTAAACGGGTGCCGAAATCGTCCAGCACCAGGTAGACGTCCCGGTCGGCTTCTCGCGGCACGATCGACGGTGAGCGACGCATAACGGAACTCCCGGTCCAGAAGACAATGCCAGCCTGCAGAAGGAGGCACCGAAGCCGTCACTCGAAACACCCATCGGGTCTATTCGTTAACAAGAATATTCGATCCCGTGCGTGGGCCTTTTGGGGTAATCCCCGGACATTCGTGAATCCGGCAACCCGAGCGAGCGCGCAAGCTTTACGGCGGGTCTAACCGCTCCTTCTTGGGTTCTAACGCGCGGTCGATCGCCGCTTTTCGTCCCGAATGGCGACTCCCTGCGCGCTTCCAGCAACATGGGCCGGATCTATCAGGGCTTAACATCCGCTAGAGGTTGCGCAGGATCTCTCGTCCTCCGAGCAGCGCTTGCACCAGCTCGACATTGCCGTTGGGGCAAGTCATGCCACCGTCGGCGTCGAAGAACTCCGCCTTGAACTCGGGCCGAACTTCCGCGATCCAGGAACTGACCGGCAGCGCGACCTCGACGTGCTCGGCGTCTTTCCAGCCGCGTGCTTCGGCGTTCCCGCGCACGATCGTCGTGTGATCATCAATGACGAAGTGCGTGGACGTTCCGGCCGACTTCGATAAAGCCGTGATTGTAGGTCGAGCTCAGTAGACCATCGATCCGCGCATCCCCCGCGATCCTGATGTCGGCGCTGCTCGCGACCAGGTTCTTGCAGCGCAGGTCGCGACCGACGGCAAGGAAGCAGGCCGGCGTATCGATCTCCCAGTTGAAGATGGTGCCGCCAACGATCAAATCCTTCTCGGCCCAGATGCCCGCGACGCCATTCCAAAAAAGCGCATCAAGGTCGAGGTCACCCTCGATGATGGCGTCCCCGGCATAGTGCCGGATAGCGCGGCCGTCGTCGTCATAGTCGTGGAACGAAAAATGGTTTTCCAGTCCCAACCGGTCAACCACGTCGGCGATCGCAATCGTCTCGAACGGCGAATTTGGCAAGTTTACTCTCCCATCGGCCACGAAGACCTCCGGGATGAGTGACGAGTGAAGGCTGGCAGGTTCAAATGTGAACACCGTCCGGGTGCTCGTCGACGGCTGCACGCCTTGTCGCGTCGCCGAAATTGTGAATCGCGTCCGGGCAAACAAATCCGTGCCGGCCGGCGACGCCAGGAGGTCGGCGACGTCTCATGACCAAGCGAGAAGAAACGGCCCCAGCCTCGGGGTTAGGACGCTGAGGCCGTTTCCATATGTCCGGTATCCTCCAGACGGAACGTTCAACGCCGCTCATTACCACTTGTTCCCGACTTCTGGAACTTAACAGGGTTCTCGCTGTTGTGTGCAGGGCAACAGTGGGCGCGGATGATGAAATGGATGCTTGTGGTCCTGGTCGGCGGCATCACGCCCGTGAATACAAACCTGGTGTTTGAGAAGTTCTCCGAGTGTCTCGCCGCGGAAGAACAGATGCGCAAGCACTATGCTGATGCATTCGAGGCCTGGGATCGAGGGGCTGCCGTCACCTTCGAGCGACGGCGCGAGTACGCCAGAGCGCGTGATCTGCAGGCCAAACGGCTGCTAAGCAATGTCGGCACCTGTGTGCCCCACGGGACTGGCGAGCCCCAGCCCGCGCCGCCACAAACGTCGACGACGCCTCCGGCCAGCCCCCGAAGCTAGCGTTTTTCGTCATCCGGATAGGATCCGGAGAAAATGACGTTGCCGCGCAGCGGCGGAAGAATCGTTACGAAAAAGGGGGCCCAGGATGGACCCCCTCACTTTCGAGCTTAGTTGTAATCCGAATATTTGAACTGCGGCATCGCCTTGAGCTGCTCCTTGGTGCCGCTCATCACGGCATGATCGGGTACCCAATCATTGGCGCCGGCTGTGCGCGCGGGGGCCGTGTTCGCCGGGGCTGTGGCCGTGCCGGTCGTGCTATCACGCGGCGTCGCCGGAGCGGTTGTCGTCGCCGGAGCGGTTGAGGCGGTGCGGGCGGGCTCTTCCATAAACTTCAACTTGTCCATGGAAACGGCGATGTCGTGCTCGCCCATTCCCAGGAAGCCGCCGACGCCGATAACGACGGCACTGACCTTGCCGTTCTTGTCCAGGATGATTTCGTTGACATCACCCAGCTTCTCATTGGCTTCATTGTAGACGTCGAGGCCCATGAGTTTCGACGCGCGCCAGTTTCCCTTCAGCATCATCTTGTTGGAAGCCGCCGGGCTGGTGGTTGCGGCCGGGGCAGCGCGATCAGCGGGCTGGGCGGTCTGGGCATAGGCCGGGGCGCTAATTACGGCAACGCTCAAGAGAGCGGCAGTGACGAGGGTCTTCATTTCATCCTCCAGTGTTAAAACAGTTCTTGGAGAACAGAACAGAAGATCAAATGTTCCAGAGAGCCGTAGCCCACCGCACACGATGAGGGGGACAGTCGCCGCGCAGCCGCTTGCGCACTAGACCGGGAACAAGGGGCAATTGGGGAAGTTAGTCCCTGCGGTCGGCAGGGTTTTTCTTTGCTGTTTTTGATTTGCGGCGGCCCATTCAAAATCAGTAGCCACGAAACGATTGGTACCGCACTTGTTTGCGTTCATTACCAACCGATGGAATGGCAGCACCCAGCGTGCAGCTTTCGTCTGATCCGAATGCCAGGAACTTATCCTCACTTCTTCGCTTTTCCCTGCACGGTATCGTTCAGCCTTTTGACCTGTGGCGGCAGGATGTCGGCGATGGAGAGCACTTTAGTCAGGCGCGACCAGTTCAATATCACTCCGCAAGGCATCGTCCATAAGCCGACCGACGCAGCCTTCACGCCATATCCGGGCGATCCCTTTTCGGGAATCGAACGCTCAGGTCAACTCGCAAACAAACATCCGAATGGAAGTGGCTTCAGGGCCGAGGACGTCAGGCGGATGATGCGCGAGCTTTGGGCCGAATACGTCACGAGCAATCCGCAACTGTTTAACCTGTGAGACGTCCGCGGGCCGGGAGGGATCGAGGTCGTCGAGGCGGCGAGCTGACGACAACGTTGGTCGCTGCTGCAGCGTAATCTTGAAAAAGAACGGCCTCAGCGCGCGGGGGGAAGCGCGCTGAGGCCGTTTAGGGGTTCTATGTCCGTATCCTTCAGACGCGGGGATAAGGTCAAACATTGCCACTTGTTCCCGAACGTGGCCGGAAAAGTTTGCAGTGTCCTGATGAGCCGAAGCAGCACTTTCAGCCACTTGAGCCATTCCTGTAAAGTTTCGCGCCCGAAACAAAATATAAGACTGGCTATCCCCCGGACCGAGGCGCACGCTCAACGTTCGCAGCCCGTCTTGCGGCGTTTTATCTGTGAGGAGAACGCCTGGTAGCGCTCCCGCCTTCCTCCGATCGAAAGGAGAGCGTCATGAAAACAGGGCGTCGTTTCAGATACTCAGAATCACCAACAGAGCGCCTTCTCGAAGAAGCGCAAAATCTGCGAGACGCGGCGATGATCCTGCCTCATGGACCGCTCCGCGACGCGGCCCTGAGAAAGGCGCGGCAGACCGAAGCGGCGGCCCATATGGACGGCTGGCTCAACTCGCCCAGGATCGATGCCAAGGCGCTGGAGGGCATCGATGCTCATGCAGCGTAGGTCCATCTTCGGGCAACTGCGAGACACCCTCGCCAATGATTGGATAGTGAAGGCGCGCCCGTCGCAACTGGCACCGCCTGGCGACTGGTCAATCTGGTTGCTGCTCGCCGGTCGCGGTTTTGGCAAGACACGCGCCGGCATCGGCTGGGTGCGGTCGCTGTATCTCGCCGGGTGCGGTCGCATCGCACTGATAGCACCGACCGCGGCGGACGCACGGGACCGAAGTTCTTGAGGTGTTGGAAATTATTCACGCTCACGGGCCTCAAGCCGGCTTCAATTTTGATAGATCATAGACAGCCGCGCGCCGGCGCGGGTAGGGCTTTGACCCCCAGTGATGCTCTTTGGCGTTTGGATTGAACTGCCGCGCCTCGTGGCGGTGCACATGACGGCCATTCGCGCCAGGAACACCTAGGCAGGATCGCGCTACCGCGTCTTCGATCCGTGACCGAGGTCACAGCGATCTGCGAAGCAATCTGACATTTCGTTCTCGATCAATGGAACAGACCCACCGTGGAGCTGTAGGAGAGGAGCGGCCGAAAATGGACATTATCGCCCGAAAGAATGAAATCGCTCTAGAGAACAAATCGCCGCACGGCAATGGCGACATGGCGGTCTTGCGAGACGATGAGCTTGATGCCGTTACCGGCGGAGTCGGCAAGACCATTGGAGCAAAAGCCAAAATTATAGACGGCCGGTTTAGTACATCACCCTTGGTTTGCCCGCATTGAGCGCATCGCCGATGGCGGGCGAGGGGTGCGCTGGCCCATGAAAACCGAGCATGCGCATGTTCTAGCCTTGCACGCGATCTGATGCGCATTCTTGCGCGCCCGCGGGCCGGGACGTTTTCGCGTGCGCATGCCGGATCGAAACAACCGCGCGCGGTGAAGCCCAATTCTACAAGCCGGCGGAAGCCGGCGGATGGCGCTGAGGGATTCTGGCGCGGAGGTACTCCAAAGTAGCTCTGAACGATCAACCCACTTACGGTAATTTGGCTCGCCGTTGGTCGCTTTTTCGCGTTGCCCGCGGGTTGGAATGAACGGCCCCAGCGCGGCCTCCCGCCCTTGCTGGGACCGCTCCTGAAAGGAGCATGATGACTGACGGGCAACGTTTCAAACCAATCGACCCGCTAGACAAAGACCTCCTGAAGGAGGCTGAGCGTCGCTGGAGAGAGGCCCGACGCACCCTGCCTGGAGTGATGGAACGCGACAGGCTGACTTGCAGAGCGCTTGCAAAACCGGCCTCCCACATCAACGGGAAGCAAAAGCATAAGGCCGCGCGCGTTTCGGTCGAGCACACATCCTTTCGGGTATTGCCGAGGTGGCAGTTGGGAATCGATGAGACGGCGCGTTAGCCCATTGACCCCGCGCAAGGCGAGCTGAAGCCGCCACAACCGATCAAGCGAACAGCTCCGCGCCGGCCGGCGTGAATTTCACGAAGGTTCCGGACTCGTGCAGCAACAGCCAGCCGCGGGATATCGCAGATCAAGCCCAGCTTTGTATTCGGCCGGGGTGGCGCGCTCCTGGTACAGCATCGGCGCGTTTATCTTCTCGATGTAGATCTTTCCGTCTACCGGCTCGGTCGCGTTGGCGATCTCCAGCAGCTTGCGCGCAGCCTTTTCAGGATCGGAATAGGGGCGGTCGGTGCTGAACTTCATGCTTGCTGCGAATCCATATGCGCTTCGTGAACGTGACGGTCGGTTACCGCTATATCGATCGCCGCGCCACAGAAACAGCGCGCCCGTCCACGACTCAATTGAGTCGGCAGCGGCAGGCCCGCGTCATGCATGGCGTCTTTCCATGCCGTCCAGGCGCGCTGGCGCCGGTACTCGACGAAGTCGGCTTCCGTGCACCGCGGCAGATAGTCCGTCCACGCCCGGTTCGAAGCCGGCTCTCGCTTCGTCGAAGCTTGGCGTGTAGCCGCTGCGGGAACGACCGCGATGTGATGCCGGGTAGAAGCCGACGTCCCATCAGGCCGGACTGGATCGCGATCGTGCCTACCTGAACGTCACCGTAAAAGACGTGCCAGCAGTCGGAGCGTTCGGGGTGAGGGCGGCGGGTGAGGGCGGACATGCCCCCATTGAAGCGCGCTCGCGGCGTCTAGGCAAACGATCCCAGCGCTTGGGTTCGTAACTGCCGCGGCATACTCGGGATTGCGCTGTATCTTCAGCCGGAGCTGGACAAGCCGAACTGCTTTGCTCGTTTTCTGTACCGCCGTTGCAATCGAGCATAGACAGCTTGGCGTGTTCGATTCAGTTCAACAGCTATCTCGGCGGCTTCCTTTCCGGCATCGAGAAGCTCATCAAGCTTCTGCTCCTCTTCGGAGGTCCAACGCCGTCTCGCTGGACTCGGAGCTGTCATTTCTTCGCCTTGGGTTGGGCTTTTGTGGGCGGTGGCGCTGCAGCCTCGCGCCCCAGCCGCTCGGCCTTGAGACGCTCGCGGTTTTTGAGAACGCCTTTTGCGCGATCTCGTGCTCGGTCATTGCCTTTTCGGCGTCGACTTGGCGGAATGCCTTACGCGCTTCGCGCTCGGCTTTGCTGATCGGCTTCTGTGGTTCAGCTTTGCCCGGTGTCTTAGTCATTTCTTAGCCCTTCAGCCAAGATCTCGACAAGCCGCAGTTTTCGGCAACCAGAGCGAGCAAGCAAGCGACAAGAAAACCTCGACAACGATCCCAGTCTTTCCGGCTAGCGATCGCAATCGAGCGGCTCCGAGTTCACTGATCTTGAAGCGAGCGCCGACGACTAGTCTGTTAAATTCTTCCACGTCACTCACAATTTTACTCCACGGTAAAAAACAGACTTAGAATGAAATTTTTAAACTAATGTCCCGGCCCAGCTGTTCCAAACGGACGGCTTGTTTACGAAGGGGCGGCGGAGGTACTCCAAAGTAGCTCGGAACGATCCAACAAGCTGCGTTAATTGTGGGCACCGCTGGCGCATTTTTCGGCGCTGCGGCTGGAATGGGCGGCCCCAGCACAGCCAGCCCCTGCTGGGGCCGCTTTTTGAGGCTAGAAGATTTAAGCGGCTCGGCAAATCGCTTGCTCTGATATTGGCTTCCGAAACCCATTTTGCGACTGGAACAAAGCGCAACGTGCACCAATTGGTGAGGCATGATCGATCCCGATTGCCCCATCTGCCACGGTCTAGGCTGGGTGTGCGAGAACCACCCGTACAAGGCTTGGGACCGCGACAAGGGCTGCGAGTGCGGCGCGGGGATGCCGTGCGAATGCCAGCGCGCCAACGGCCTTGAGCAGCCTGATATCAGCAAGGTGATGGACGATCGTTAGCCATGAAATTTGTAGCCTACGCCGTCGACCTCAGCGGCACACGGCGCTGGCCCGGTACGACCTGGTGGCCACCGATACGAAAACCGCAGAGCAGGAAGCTCGGCAATACCTAGAGCTGCATCCGGTTATCGAGGTGTGGTCTGACGACCACCGGCGGGTCGCGCGGCTCGTGAAGCGTTAAGACAATCGTCCAGTTAAGCGTGCCGCCAACTGGCGCAGCAACGGCTAGCCGTCGAGATGGTTGAAGGTGGCGATCTTCTCGGCGCCACGCCACAGCTCAACGTCGTGGCCGCCAACGAGTAGCTTCGCTTGCTCTCTGGCGGCTTCTGCGTCTTGCAGAATATGGCCGTCCCGGTCGAGCAAATAAGCGCGGTATTCTGGCATTGCTAGCGATCCCAGCGTTCGGGCAGTCATGCCCTCATGCGGCGCACAGCTAGGTTCAGTTTCTTCGCCTTAGCTTGGACGCCCATAAAAGACCTGTGAAGTTCCTTACCGATGCTCCGGGCGTCTTTTCCGGCCTGGACCATTGACCGTAGCGCAGCCACCTCGGCTTCCGTCCAGCGGCGCGTTTTGTATGGCGCCCGCCGTGTTATCATTTGTTCTTCGCCTTCAGCCCCAGGTCTCCCAACGTGATGGGGAGACGTGTGACGCCTTTCGCCTTCATCAGTACGACGTTAATGGCCTTTGCCCGGCCGCGAACAGATGCCGGTGTCCGCTTCATCCGTTCCGCGATCGTTACTGAGGTGCGGCCTTCCGCGGCGAGCTTGCGAAGGCGATCGTCATCTTCAGGCGTCCACGGCTGAATAATGCGCCTCTTCATTTTCCCTTCGCCTTTAGCCCCCGCCCCACAGCGCTGCGGCGTGCCGAACAGCGGTCGGCGGAACGACCACATAACTTATGGTGAGAGTAGGCGATGCTGATACAGGCGAACGCATCACCTCGTGTCCGCTGTTGTTCCTAGCATCTGGTCGATCTGGTTCTGGCTGCGCTGGTAATGGAAAACGATGAAAACCATCGCGAGGCAGGAAACCACGATTACCGCGATGCCGATCGCCCTCATGCGCGCCTCCCTCCCTAAAACCGGCCTGAGAACAGCTTTAGCGTATTTACTGGGATATTGTATCGTTGAGAGCATCCTATTTCTTCGCCTTCAGCCCCAGCTGTAAAAGCCGGCGGACTGTGACCTTCTCATTTCGACCACAGGCAATGGTGATATCCAGCCTTTCAGCATTTGCGCGTATCGCCGATCTTGATCGCCTCATATGAGTGGCAATGTCTTCGCTTCCTAAGCCCGATTGCGCTAAATCGCGGAGGCGTTGATCCTCTTCTTTCGACCAAGGCGCGCTGCTGGTCACTTCTTCGCCCTCAGCCCGATCTCGACCAGGCGGCGGATGGCAATTCTTCCGGCGCATTCGTCCCCTAACGGGGCAGGTTTCGATGAGCACTATGCGCGCACTGGATGGAACTCCGCCAGCGAGACCGGCACTAAATGCACATGCAACATGTGCAGCCCCGCCCTGCGGTCCCGTCGATCGCGCGTACTGGTTCACGCTCACTTCTGAAAGGAACTTCGCAGGACACAATTGATGCGTAATTCTCATAGACGACGGGACCATGAGTATTGCATATCAGCTAAAGCTGCCTCCGTTCGCCCCAGCGGTGATCTTGCTATCCAGCCTGTTGCTCGGAGGATGTGCGAGTTCAGCTGGCTCGTCACTGATGGACGCGCGAGCTGAAGTGCCAACGTCACAAAAAACTAGCAGTTATCCTGCGGTGTTTGATCCCTCGCCCAAGCGAAAAATACCTGCCATGACACCTGACGAACGGTCGAAGCTTTCGCAAGAACTCAACGCCGCGCTTGATCGAGCGGCTGCCGCAAAAGCGCAAGGCGGCCCTCTGAAACCCATCAACCGCTAATTCGCATCCGGCTTAGATAGGCGAGGGGGCGGGAATGCGAATCCTCGGAGTATTGGAAAGAACGGCCCCAGCGCGCGGCGGTGCACTGGAGCCGTCACTTGGATTTGCCAACCGGCCAGCGGGGAAAGATGACCGGAGGGCGACGAGTCCGACTCCGCGGCCTGCGAAAGGTTCCTACAGCGGATGATGGGAGAGTTGTGGCGCCGCGCGTTTTTGCATTCACAAACCGGTATTTTGAGCCGGCTTTTCTGGCCAATGAAAAAGGCCGCAGGCGTTGCGCGCTGCGGCCTTGTCCGGGAAAACTGATTGTCAGTGCAATAAAAATACTCCCAGTCCCGATAACGTCGAGGCTGGCGCAAGACTTTCGGCCGGGGAAGTCTTAGTTTGTGTCCCCGCAGCGGAACAATCTGCATGTTGCAGGGCGGTGACAGTTCACTCGCTGCCTAAGTCCCCGCTCGTCAGCCAATCAAGCCCGCCGGTTCACCCCGACGGGTTTTTCTTTGGCTTTTGCCGCGCGCGGAGGAATGTTCGGTGGGACTTTCAATCGGACGGTCTTTGATAAGGCCGGCTTTGCCAGCGAACCGAATTGAGCAGCCCATCGGCGCTCGAAGCGTCTTTGTACGTCAAGTGGAATAGTGCTCATGGCTGAAGCTTCGTTCTGGATCGCCCAACATTCACAGAACGCGTGCGGCGGCTTAAAGGTCCTCACGCCGAATGTGCTATGGGCGGCATTGCTCCTTATCCTCTGGATGCAGCGTCGCCTTTTCGGCTTGAAGGACGCCGATAGCTTCTGCGGTCAAAGCTGATGCTAGCCTGTCATCGCGTTGCATGCAGGCGTTGAAAGTTATCGATCTGCCTCTCTAGTTCAACGCACTTGCCGCACATGGCAGCCTCCGCATTTGCGCGAGTTGAGTCCGCCCCCTGAACCAAGACCGGCACGGCCCTTTTGTTTCATACGTAAATCAACCCGCATTCGGCGGCGTCAGTGCGCAGCCTTTCCAATAGGTTTGGTAGTCCTTCATTGGAATGCCCCGCCCGCAATTTCGATTGGGCCAGCTAATTATCCGGCGGCTTGCGATGGCGGGCTAGGGGCGGGAAGCCCATACCTTGCCGCGCGATCGGCTAGTTTTCGATATGCTGCTGCCTGCTCCTCGAACTGCGCTTTGACCTCCGGCCTCTCCTCGTGGGCCGCCAACCGTTCAAAAGAGAGCGCGTGGTCCAAATATTCGTTGAGCAGCTTCATCGCAGTTTCCCCAGACGGCGCCCATCACAGGCTGCTCAAATGATCCATCACGAAAAGCAGCGGCGGGTTTTTCTTCGCCAGCCGTACAGGAACTTTCCTAATTTTCCCGATTTGTTTTGGTAGGAAAGTGAGGAGGGTTGAAATGGATCGTCGACGCTGGTCCGAAGATGACATCGCCAGGCTTCGCGGCATGGCTCAAAAAATGCCGGGCTCGCAAATAGCAGTCGAGGTGGGTAGGGGTGTTGCGGCCGTCGCAGTTAAAGCGCACGAGCTGAAACTTTCGCTCCGGATAAAGCGGAAGGAAGGAAGCCACTCACCTACCGCGGCGGACGCTAATACGCATGCGGCTTAGATAGGCGAGGGCACTTAAAATACGAATCCACTCACACCAAAGCGAATGGCCGTTTTGCGTAGAATTACGCAACTGGAAAAAAATACGAATTGCCTTGAGGGGCAAAAATGGAATGTGGGTACAGATGTAGTTATGCTTGGGGTTATTCAGAATAAGTCTTTATTTTTAATGTGTTGTTCGAATAATTGGCGGAGCCGGAGGGATTCGAACCCTCGATAGGGCTTTACAACCCTATAACGGTTTAGCAAACCGCCGCCTTCAGCCTCTCGGCCACAGCTCCGTGAGGGCGG
Organism: Bradyrhizobium sp. JYMT SZCCT0428; assembly: GCF_018131075.1. Lineage (GTDB taxonomy): Bacteria > Pseudomonadota > Alphaproteobacteria > Rhizobiales > Xanthobacteraceae > Bradyrhizobium. The sequence goes on from NZ_JAFCLS010000018.1 coordinate 154,030, forward strand.
ATATGCCCGACGCGAGGGCGGGCCGCAAGCGGCAGATTCAGGTTACGCCGGGGTCATTTAGCGACGCTGCCGCCTCCTGGCGCGGCTGGTACGCCAATTCGCATCTGGCGGCGCCGGTTTGAGAGGCTTCCTTGCGGGCTTCGGAGCCCCGTGCGGACAGGCGGTCAGGTGGCGTCCGCTCAATAACGGCTACTTTGGGATCATTTCGCGCGTGTGTCAGGCGACACGCTGTCAGCGATTCGGCGCCATTCACCGCGGATTCGGATGAGCCGGGGTGTCTGCCAGGGTAAAGGCGCGTTTCGGCCGTCCCTAACAGGGCCTTTTGCAATCCTGGGCGCGATTCCGCTGAGCCGTTCGTTGCCGCAGCCGTTCCGGTAAAGCGACGCCCGCGGCCACGGAGCCTTTATATGGCTGCGATGGTTATATGGCGGCGAACGGGCATTACGGCGGTCGTTTTGCCGATCCTCATTTCACCACGAGTGTGACGGTCTGACGGGATTCGGTGATTTTGGGTCCTCGATTCGACGCCGCAATACGTCCGAAGAGGGAAAACCGCCCGTCGGCCCGTCGCCAGCGACAATTCTAGAGGCAAATGGAGCTTTCAAAAAATATCTATTTGAAACAATTAGTTATGGAGAAATCCCGATCACGTCCGCGTGTTATTTGTGCAACACCCTTTGGAAAAGGCGCTGAGTCATGCGTCTGGAAGCGGTTCCTTTGTTGCGTGTGCAGAAGTCCTCGGTAATTGTGATCACGCGACGGAGGGGGGCATCCCGAGGTCGTCCCGTTAGGTGGTTCGCTTAAGTCCACCCGCGCTACGAGGAGCCGTTGTTTTCCTTGGTAGTTTCAACGGCGCTTTTATCAGCTTTGTACGACCTTTCGTACCGGGCAACAACTTGGAGGTTAACATGAAGATGGTTAAGAGCCTTATCCTCGGCTCAGCGGCGGGTCTGGTCGCCATGAGTGGAGCACAGGCCGCCGATCTTCCCGTCAAGGCCAAAGCGGTCGAGTACGTGAGGATCTGCTCCCTGTACGGTGCTGGTTTCTACTACATCCCCGGCACGGACACCTGCATCAAGCTGGGTGGCTACCTGCGCGTTGAAACGGCATTCAACGGCTCAGTTTACAATTCCGCCACCGCCGCGCAGCTGGGCGCGCAAAATCGCTTGACCAACTACTACACCACTCGTTCTCGCCAAGACTTCAACATCGATACGCGCACTGCGACCGAATACGGCGTCGTCCGCACCTACTTCGATGCGACGTTCTCTTGGACGACAGGCACATACGCCGGTACTGGCGCTGGCGGCACCTTCTACTCTGCGGCTGCCCAGTCCGGTGGTTTTGGTGGCGTTGGTAACCCGTCTGACGGTGGTATCGCGGGCGGTTCGCTCGGCGTCTACCATGCGTTCATCCAGTTCGCTGGGTTCACCATGGGTAAAACGATTTCCCAGTTCGACGCTCCCTGGGTTAACTATCCCGCCAACAACTACGACGGTCTCGTCGGCGGTAGCGGCCAAGTCACCGGCGTCAACCAGTTGACTTACACCGCTCAGTTCGGAAACGGCGTGTCGGGCACCTTGTCGCTCCAGGATCCGACTGCTCACACTCAGAGCAATCTGATCAACGCGAGTGCCGGTCTCTTCACCGGTCCGGGCTTCGCCGGCGGTAGCTACGGCGCCAGCGCTTTCGGTGGAACCAGGGCTCCCGACATCATCGGCGTGCTCAAGGTCGACCAGGCTTGGGGTCTGTTCCAGTTGTCGGCCGTTGGGCATAACAACCATGCTGGTTATTACGGCGGCTTTGAACCAACCGGTCATCCCGGCGACAAGTGGGGCTGGGCTGTGCAGGGTGCCTTGCAGATCAAGAACCTCCCGACCGGAGCGGGTGACACTCTGAACTTGCAAGCTGTCTACACGGACGGTGCAACGCGTTACAACCTCCAAAGCTTGGTTGGTCAGAACTTCGCGATGTACGGCGGCACCAATCTGCCGGGTGCCTATCAGAGCGTTGGCCTCGCAGCCGCAGCTGACGGCATCTACGCGACAGGAACCGGAATTGACACGGTGCAGACCTGGGGCTTCCGCGGTGGTTACAACCACAACTGGGATCCCTACTGGAGCACGGGCCTTTACGGTGCTTACGCTGCGGTGAACTACAAGGGCGCTGGTACCGCGCTGATCTGCGGTGCTCTCGGAACCTTTGGCGCGGTCACCGCTGGTATCACCACCTGTAACCCGGACTTCAACATCGCTCAGGCGGGTATAATCACTCGCTGGACCCCGGTGAAGGGCCTGACGTTCTCGGCAGATGCCACCTGGATGCATCTCGACCAGAAGCATGTCGGAGTGGTTGCTGCGGCAGCAGGAATTGCCGGTGTAGCCAAGCCGGCAGCCGTGTACGAGCTGAAGGACCAGAACACCGTGAGCCTGCTGCTCCGCGCTCAGCGCAACTGGTAATCCAGTCGTCTTATCAACGTCTAAGCGAGACCCCGGCGGGAAACTGCCGGGGTTTTTGCTGTGTTGTATCGGAAGGGTATAGCCCAGCGACACACACAGATGAGACGTCATCTCCGTCTCAATAGGATTGACTTGCCAATTTTGAGACAGTATTGTCGCGGGTCTAGAACCTAACGAGACAAAGGGCACTCACCATGACCATCATTGGCTACGCTCGCGTGAGCACAATTGATCAGAACCTTGAAATTCAAGAGACCGCCCTTCGTGCTGCTGGATGCGAAGTGATCCGTTCAGAGAAGCGGAGCGGGACGACCACAGCCGGGCGCGCAGAGCTTCAGACAGTCCTGGAGTTCCTTCGCAAGGATGACGTTCTGATGGTGACGCGCATTGATCGGCTCGCACGCAGCATTGGAGACCTTCAGGACATCGTCCGTACTGTTCGCGGGAAGGGCGCTGCTCTTAAGGCTTCCGAACAACCCATCGACACAAGCACGGCAGCAGGCAAGGCCTTCCTCGATATGCTTGGGGTGTTCGCAGAGTTCGAGACCAATCTCAGGAAGGAACGCCAGCTTGAGGGCATCGCCGATGCCAAGGCTCGGGGCGTGTACAAGGGTCGCAAAGCGAGCATTGATCCTTCGATGGTTCGCGAGATGGCCGCGCAGGGCCTCGGTGCAACGGCAATCGCTAAGGCTCTCCACATTGGGCGCGCGTCTGTTTACCGCGCTCTCGAGGGAGCCGGATGAGCCGGTGATTTGGGTCCCATGCTCGCCCTCAAATTCCCCGAATTTTCCCAAGCGCGACTTCAAACTGCAGGGGCTTTACAACCGCTGCTGCTAGACCGAACGCTGCAGTGTGTTGCACTGGATTGCTGGTTGCCCTCACAGCTTCAAAACGTTTCTTGGGCATTTCCACCGATGCCGTTTGCTGGACTCTGGAGAGTCCCTCAGAGCCTCTGAAGAGGCCGCTACCCTGAGCGGGAATGAACGCAAACGAGTCTAGGGAGTTCCTCAGGTGCCTCTGGGCGGCGCTAAGCAGAGCCTCGACAAGAGCGACCTCCGGCTTAGTTTGCGACAACATTCTAGGGCTACCCCCGTACCGCCAGTTAATTGCATGGGCTTCTCACGGCGTCCAACGACCACCAAAACGCTCGTATCCGACCTCACAAAATACGCGCTATGTGCATGTGAGCCCCTCATGAACCACCTACGAGTTCCCCCGAGGCCTTCCTCAGAACCTCTGCGGCTCCTCCGGCACCCTGCGCGCCTCCAGTTCCTTGCGCTCCCGCTGGTCTGCGATGAACTCGTCGGCTAACTCTTGGTTCTCGGGTCTCCACAACCACTCAGCGACCAACGTGTGGACTAAGGCAGCGTTCACTCGCTCCAAGGCAATCGCCGCGATTTCATGATCCTGTCGGAGCAGGAACCCAATGCCTGCCGCTTCGATCCTCTTGACAATCTTGTCGGCCGCTTTCTGCATCCAAGTCTCAGGTTCCCATGGCTCTCCGCCATCGTCAGTGCTCATCTTGCCAAGTGCCTGCGCGTAGGTCATGCCGTCGATGGTCGCCGCTTCAATTCCCTTGGCCTTGAGGGCCTTAAGCACCTTCCGCATCCCGTCGATGCTGCTGGGCGACACCGCGGTCTCACTGCTGATCCACTCTCGTGTCGGCAGCGGGTCGCGCTTCCCAAGCGTCCACGCAGCTTCTCGCTTATCGTTGCGGGACATCGGGAGCTTGTCTCTGATGTTGCCCGCCCGCCCAGCATCTGACGCGCCCTCAAGCGTTCCTTCGAACACCGTCGCCGGGATCATCTTCCGCCATTGTGCTGTATCGTAAGCTGCAAGCCGGTGGTGGCCATCAACCACGTAGAACGCGTCTCCCACGGTGAACACGAGGATCGGGTCCAGGGGCTTTCCTGTATCTCTAATCGCGTTCGCCAGTGTCTGGATGTGGTCATCGCGTGCGCCCTCGTTCTCATTCGGCAATCGCCATTGGAAGGCCTTAGCAGCAACGAAGATGCTGTCCCTCTTGAGGTTGCAGCGCCCTTTTGGTTGCTCAAAAGAGGCATCTGTCTTTGCGAGTAACGCCGCAATGTCGGCCAGCGTGTGCCCAGTATCTCCGGGCTGAACTATCTCGGACCCGCGAAGCCTCGGAGGCCTGCGTGATCTTTGCGGTCTAATCTTCTTCGCCATCCTCAAGCCTCGCAAGTTGCATAATTGCCGTGTGGGTCTTGTTACGGCTGGCCAGCCGTTCAACCCACGCTGTATGGCGGGAATTTTCTAATCGCTTCGGCCAGGTCCTCAGGAATTGGCTTGGTGTAGGTCCTACCCGTCGTCGGTGGTGTGTGGCCGGTGATCGCGTCGCTATAGCGCTCATCCATCCCAATTCGCGCCGCTTGTGCTTTAAACGTATGTCGCCATGCATGGTTCGGACTTAGCTCAAGATCGGTGATCCCGAGAGAGCGTACCCATGCTCCTAAGCGGCCGCGCGTACGTTCCGCCGCGCTCTGTCGCGGCCTCTTCTTGCCAGGCGGTGAAGCAGTCATCCTCTCAACATCATAAAACAGCGGACCGCCCTTTGCCCTGTCGACGAACTCGAGGAAGCCCTGTGAGACCAAGTGTTCGTGCAGAGGAATGGTCCGCGCGTTACGCGTTTTAATCTTTCCGGCAGACGGTGTAAGGCGCGCGAAGTAATCGTTGCCTCTTTGCAGGATGTCGATCCCGCGCAGTTGCGTAATCTCACCCGCACGCGCTCCACTGTAGGCGCAAATCCATGGCACCCAGCGTCGCGCTCGTTCATCAAAGGATTTCCTATCGTTACAGGTAAGGGCCGCGGCAAGAATAACCTTGGCTTCATCCTGGCTGAAAGCTTTGGTTTCTCGCTCGACATTCTTGCGGGGCACACTGATCCGGACGTCACGGAACGGATTGCTCTTGACTAGTTTCTCCGCCATGCCCCAAGCGAACAGGGTTTTGAGCGCCGTTTTCCAAACCGTGGCGACCGTGTGCGCCGAACGCTCCTCAGTGATTAGGCCGTTCATCCACGGCTTAGCGCCGGCGAACTCTATGTCAGCGGCATCCGGAAAATGTTCATCAGCAGCATTGAATACAGCCGACCATCGGTCGATTGTGCTTGTCGCTGGCTGGACTGCTTTTGCCCAAGCCTCGAACAAGGCTTTCACTCCAAGGCGGTGGCCAGGCTCGGCAGGTCTCTCGTATTGCGGAAACCAAGCGAGTGTGCCGTCGGACGCATAATTGCCGCGCGCAATGTTTTCCAAGCGCACGAATGCGCTGTACAGGCTGCCTGCGACAGCATCAATAAACAGATTATTCGCGTCGGGCGTCAAGCTCTTACCGTGTTCGATCAGGAAGGTTCTTGTCTGAGCGTCTGTCGCTATCGTTGGTCTTATTGCTGCGCGCACCTCTACGTCATATTGCCAATCCCAATGCGGATCATCTTCGGGACGATTTTCGTACTCTTCGGGGGCATGAGGGCGGATTATGTCCCACATCAGGCTGTTCGCTAAGGCGTTCCAGTGTCCCGGCGTGCAGATGTCTTTCTCTTGGCGAGCGATGAACCAAGCGTACCAGACGCCTGCTAAGGCATAAGCGTTTTGGCGGGTGAGAGGCTCAGGGGCCTGCTGCCTTGAGGCACGAAGTTTGCCGATCCGCATTTCAATGTCCGCCAACCACTCGCCGAAGCGCGCCTTGGCTTCGTGTTGGGAAGCGGGGTGGCCAAGATAGAACTTTTCCTCCCAGGCCATCCCGTAGCGGGCAGCATAGTCGGACCGAATGTCCTTCGGGATTACCTTCCGAGCAACGTACGCTCCAGTGGTCGTCCGCTTCAGCTTAGCCACAAGCACCACCATTTGTACGACGCCTTGTACTTATCGGCATCCAAATGGCGTTGGCAATCAATAAGTTATTGATCTTACAGACCTCGACGCTCCGGTTCCCCAGATCGCTTAAGTCCCTCGCGTTAAGCGGGAGTGGTCCGAAGGCGCGAAGCGACTAAGCGGGTTTCATGGGATTAAGGGAACCAACCTTAGGGTGTTTGCACCCGGCGGATCCGGAACCTTCCCTACAGAGCAACTTGGAGGTTATCATGAAGATGGTTAAGAGCCTTATTCTCGGCTCAGCGGCGGGTCTGGTCGCCATGAGCGGAGCACAGGCTGCCGATCTTCCCGTCAAGGCCAAAGCGGTCGAGTACGTGAGGATCTGCTCCCTGTACGGTGCTGGTTTCTACTACATCCCCGGCACGGACACCTGCATCAAGCTGGGTGGCTACCTGCGCGTTGAA
>NZ_JAFCLS010000180.1 GCF_018131075.1 Bradyrhizobium sp. JYMT SZCCT0428
GATCTGCTCATTGATGCGACGTACAAACTCTTCGTCTGCGATCCGGCTCGCTATTTGCCGGTACCGCATGATCTCCCGTTGAGTTGATCGTATTTCATGGCGCGGTCTCCTCTGTGGCGGCGATCCATTTCGTCCTCACCATTAGCGATCCCTCAGCCGGCGCGCTTTTACCGGGGGAACAGGCGGCAACTGGCCCGCGGGCGTCTCACCTCGTTCACGGACCTGTTATCGAACCCACAGCACGTTCGCAGCGAACTAACGCGCTGGGGGATTTCAGGGCCCAGTACCTAAGCCAACGCCGCCCAGCCAACATATTCGGCTGGCGCGGCGTTGCGCGTCGCGGCGGTCGAATTCGTGCGATGGCGCGCCAAGGAGGCGTTCTTTGACGAGCACCCGCTTGACGTGCCGGCGCGATTAGGAAGCCCAAGAGAAGTCTGGCAGCCCTGGCGATCGACGCACCACCGGCCGCTTCCAGTTGAAATTTCAGTGAGGAAACTGGAACTGGCCGTCCGCTTTCCTAATTGATTCTGTGGGGCGCGTAGCGCGAGGTTGCCCATGCCAACCACCGAAAGCCTTTTGGAACGGGCGCGAATGTTCGAAGAGCGCGCCGATCGAGCCGCAGATCCAATCACGCGGCAACATTACCGCCAGATGGCTGCGCACTATCGGGCCCTTTCGGTCGAGCATGCGCATGCTGGTCGGGAGATCGAGACTGCCCATTAGCGCCCCGACGCATGACCGGAGAGCAAGCCTTGGCTGCTGGCACCTCCCGGTGACATTTGAAGTTCCCGAGAGGATAAAGCCGTCTAAACTCAATTGAAAGCCCGGGGGTCACGCCGGCGGGCTATGCACGATTTCGCGGCAGCGCTCGAATAACTCGTGTCAGAACAGAATTACAAATTTGATGAGGCTCTGAATGCGGGCTTTATCGTCTGCCATGATTCCATCAATGATCGAAGATTGGAATAATCCGATAGCGTGGACGTCAGACCGTCTCCTTAC
>NZ_JAFCLS010000019.1 GCF_018131075.1 Bradyrhizobium sp. JYMT SZCCT0428
TCCCTGCGCAATGGCTTTACGGCTTATGCCGTGATCTCCCCGGAGACGAGTTCTTGGTTGACTCCGTCGCTGCCGTTCCCGCTTGCGCTTCTCCGACAGCTTGACGCCTGCAACGGGCGCCAGGACCACACGGTTTTGCCGTACGCTTATCCACGCCATCGTCGAGGCGTAGACCAGCGTCCACCGCAACCCGTCCAACGTCCGTGACGACGGCCGCCGCCCTCTGAGTGGGACGGGATGGCCAAACAAATATCCCCGATTTAACTTCCGATAAACAGAAATATTTTTTACTTCGGGGCTTGACATGATTTCCGTAAATCGGAAGTGATTTGCCCGTCGGGCCAATAAGCCGCATGTTCTTGACTTGAGAGGGCGCAACTCGGCTCTTTCACGCCGCAGGACGACGCACTACGCTGTCGCCGGCGCAGCAAGCCTTGCCCGACCAATCAAGCAGGCACCTGCGCAACGGAGGGAAAATGATGCCGCAGCTCACGTCCGTCAACCGCCGCAAATTGCTGGCCATGCTCGGCGGCTCGCTCGTCGCGCCGTATCTCGTAAGGCGCGAGGCGTTCGCGCAAGAGACCTGGCCGGCGCGGCAGGTGAAATACGTCAATGGTTTCCCGGCCGGCGGCGCCACCGATACGCTGTCGCGGATCATCTGCCAGAAGATGAGCGACCTGTCCGGACAGACCTTCGTCGTCGAGAACAAGGCCGGCGCGGGCGGCGTGCTGGGGGCCGATGCGGTGGCGAAATCGCCGCCGGACGGATACACGCTCGGCCTTGGCGGCATCGCCAGCAACGTGCTGGCGATCGGCAGCTACGCAAAACTTCCCTACGATCCGCGCGGCGATTTCACTTTCATCGGCGGCATGTGGCAATTGCCCAATATCCTGGTGGCGAGGAAGGATCTGTTCTCCTCGGATATCAGGGAATTGCTGGCCGCGTTCAGGAAGGAGCCGAAGAAATACACCTATGCCTCGGCGGGCTTCGGCACCACGCTGCATCTGTCGGGCGAGATGATGAACAGCATGGGCGGTGTGGAGGTCAGCCACATTCCCTATCGTGGCGCCGGGCCGGCGTTGACCGACCTGCTCGGTGGCCGCGTCGACCTGCTGTTCGACAATCTGCCCGGCTCGTTGCCGAGCGTGCGCGCGGGCCAGGTCAGGCCGGTTGCCGTCACCTCGCTGAAACGCATTCCCGAACTTCCTGATGTGCCCACGATGGCCGAGGTGCTGCCGGGATATGCGATGACGTCGTGGACCGCGCTGATCGGGCCAGCGAACATGAAGACCGATCTTGTCGCGCAGGTAAGTACGCTCACCGTCAAGGCGCTCGCCGATCGCGCCTTGCAGGAGCGCTACGCCGAGCTTGGCGCCACGCCTTGGCCGGCCTCATCAGCCGAGATCAGCAAATTCCGCGACGACGAGGAAAAGCGGCTGCTGCCGATCATGCAGGCGGCGGGGATCAAGCCGGGGTGAGAGGGGCTGGTCGTCGGGGCGGCCACGTTGCCGCGCGGCTTGTCCGCGACCGGCACGCCGCGAAGACTTAGGCGGTTGTTGCCGGCAGCATCCTATGACACCATCCAGGTACTGCGTTTTCATGATTTCTGGATGCCTATGCCGTCTCGGAAGTATACTTGGGAGAATCTGTCGGACGAGCAGTTGCTCAAGCAGCGTCTCAGCAGCCTGAGGGTCAAGGTCAAGGGCACCTGGCTCGAGGATTGCGTCAGCGTTCTGAACGAAGAACTCCAGGCGCGGGGCATCCGGCTGCGGCCGCACACATGGATATCGAGCGAATGGTTCAGTCCGGCAGATGTACCCGGCATTGCCATCCCCTTCTATCTCGCCCATCCCCGCCTGATGAAACTCGAGAAAAAAATGATGCTCGAGGTAGAGGGAAGTACCTGGTCGGAGTGCATGGCCATCCTCCGTCACGAGGCAGGCCATGCCATGCAGCACGCTTACCAGTTGCAACGCCGCCGACGCTGGCAACAGCTGTTCGGCCCGTCCTCGAAACACTATCCGCTCTACTACCGGCCCAATCCCGCCAGCCGGCGGTACGTCCAGCATCTTCGGCGCTGGTACGCGCAGAGCCATCCTGACGAGGATTTCGCCGAAACCTTTGCGGTGTGGCTGCGACCGCGGTCGAAATGGCGGGCGCGCTATGCCGGTTGGCCGGCGCTGAAGAAGCTCGAATATGTCGACGAGCTGATGGGCGAGATTGCAGGCGAGCGGCCGCCGATTACATCACGGGAGCGTGTCGATCCGCTGTCCGGGCTCAGCCAAACGCTTGGCGAGCATTACCAGAAGAAGCAGGCGTTCTACGCTTTCGATCCGCCGAAGACGTATGACCGCGACCTGTCCCGTCTGTTCTCCACCGAACAACGACATCGACGGGCGCAGCCGGCGGCGTCCTTCATCAGACGGCACCGCGCGCAAGTCAGGCAGCTGGTCGCGCGATGGACGGGCGAGAACCAGCTTACGCTCGATGCCGTTCTCGATGACATGATCTCCCGCTGCCGCGAACTCGATCTCCGGGCGCCGGGCTCGGAGCGGAAGCTTGTGATCAACTTCACCATTCTGTTGACCGCCAAGACCATGCACGCGCTGTTCGGCCCGTCACGCCGCAAATGGATCGCGCTATGAGACGCCTGCGCGTTCTAGTCCTGATGCATCCGGACTTCTTGCCGCCGGACTCGACCGACGGATACTCCGCGCAGGAAATCAACCGATGGAAAACCGAGTTCGACGTCGTGAGCACCTTGCGCGCGGCAGGCCACGATGTGCGCCCGCTCGGCGTGCAGGAGGAAATCAAGCCGGTCCGGGACGCGATCGAAAGCTTCAAGCCGCATGTGGTGTACACATTGCTGGAGGAGTTCCACTATACGTCAGGGTATGACCAGCACATCGCGAGCTTTCTCGAACTGATGAAAGTCCCGTATACCGGCTGTAACCCGCGCGGCCTGGTCCTGGCGCGCGGCAAGGACCTGTCCAAAACACTGGTGCACCATCGCCGGATCGCGGTGCCGGCCTTCGCCGTGTTTCCGATGCGCCGCAAAGTCAAACGGCCAACGCGTCTTGCGCTGCCGCTGATCGTGAAGAGCCTGAACGAGGATGGTTCGTTCGGCATCTCGCAAGCATCCATCGTCGAAACGGACGAGAAACTCGCAGAGAGAGTAGCTTTCGTCCACGAACGGATGGGAACTGCCGCCATCGCCGAGCAGTACATCGAGGGACGTGAACTCTATGTCGCCGTGCTCGGCAACAATCGGCTGCGAGTTCTGCCGGTTTGGGAATTGAAATTCGGCAGCATGGGTGGCCAGGGGGCACGGCAAATTGCCACCGAAAAGGTTAAACACGATCCCAGTTACCAGGAACGCGTCGGAATTGTAGACGGGCCGGCCAAGAACCTTGCGCCGGAAGTATCCGCCCGCATTCAGCGAACAGCGAAACGCGTCTACCGTACACTGAAGCTCGATGGATACGCGCGTATCGACTTTCGGCTCGCTGCCGACGGCACTCCGTATTTCATCGAAGCGAATCCCAATCCCGAAATAGCGAAGAGTCAGGAGTTCGCTACAGCCGCCCGGCATGACGGGCTAGAATACCCCGACCTGCTAAATCGCATTCTGGCCCTCGGAATCAGCCGGGCAAAGGCAGGCGCATCCGTAGGCTGAAAGGCAACGCAAAGCGGTAGTGCACTGCGGTGGTACGCGCTCGAAAGTTGAAGTTTCTACGCTCTTCAACCAAAGACGGGAGATATAAAGTCCCTGTGCAGGCAAGTTGGTCTTTGGGCGCCATCGAACAGCACGGTGATGCCAGTGGTACGAGGGCTCACCTCAATGACAATGCCAGCCCGGTCAGCCAGCTCTGGGCACCGAGCGACTCCAAGTTTACTCATCTTGAAACGGGTGCCGACAAAAAATCCGTCGGCTTTCTGGTCAATCATTATGCCTATTCGATAAGTCGAAAAAAATCGTCTTCAATAAAGCAAAACGTCAAAGCGCAGGGATCAGACTAGATCGGATCAATCTTGTGAACAATCTCCGGAGTAATACCGACTCCGCAAACGCAAGTAAGCTGCGTATCGCAGCGCAGCATTGATCGTTACTCGTGAGCACGCGGCCAGCCGCGGGAAGGCTAGTAAAGCCGGCCACCGACGACGCTACTTTCGTCTACCAAGGACACGCGATGCAGAAAGGCAACGCCCCGGCGGAATGTCATTTGACCAAGAAAATCTCCTTAGTATTTCCCGGACCAAGCGTGTATCTCCGAGACCCAGCGGGGACGGAGCGGGCCATGGAATTATTTCGGGCTGAGATGGTGGCCGTTGTGGAGAGTGAGACGGACAAGGATTGCAAGTCTTGTGGTGAGAGGTTGAAGCTGGTTCGAACAATGGTGAGCCCGAGCACCGGCTGCATCGTCCACATGTTCGAATGCAAGTGCGGACAGCGCACTTGGGCCGATTAGACGACTAAGAGCACGGCCTGTATCGATTGGACTACAATGTTGTCGTGCGGCAGGCCTGAAGACGACGATGGTGTGTTGCGCTTTCGCCTTCCACCTTCGCTCTGAGCTACGGCGGACAGGTTGCTAACCCGCCCTGTGAAGCTGCATCATCTGTTGGCCCTGACATTCAGCCGACCAATTCGACCTTGCCGCTGTCCAGCCGATAAACACCACCGACAACCCTGATCTTGCCCTCGGCTGCGGCGGCGCTGAGGATTGGCGTCGCCGATTTGAGCCGGGCGACAACGTCGATGACATTCTGGCGGATGGCGTTCGCGAGCTTGTCGCCGGGTTTGTCCGCGCTGGCCTTGATGGCAGGCGCAAGCGCGTTGACCAGCGACGGCAGGTGGCCGGGCAAAGTGGTGTTGTCCTTGAGCGACTTGATCGTGGCATCGACGGCGCCGCAGCTGTCGTGGCCGAGTACCAGGATCAGCGGCGAGTTGAGCACGGCTACGCCATATTCCAGGCTCGCGACGGTATCGTCATTGGCGAAATTGCCGGCAACGCGGCAGACAAACAGATCGCCCCGGCTGCTGTCGAAGGCATATTCCGGCGCGATGCGGGAATCCGCGCAGCTCAAAATGCTGGCGAAGGGATTTTGGCCGCCGACAAGAGCTTCCCGCTCGCTCTTGAAGTCATGCCGGCGCGAGACGCCTTCGACATAACGCGTATTGCCTTTCATCAACCGATCGAGGGCCGCGGCCGGCGACATCTGGTTCTGCGGCTTCGGCGGCGCTTTTGCATCCTTGGCTTTTGCATCCTTGGCAAAGGCCGCCGGCGCAAAGGTCAGAGTTGCGGCGATCCCGCCTGTGAATTGAAGAAAGCGGCGACGTGACGTTTCACGAACTTCAATGGCGCGGCTGGCATCGCAGATACGGCACATGGCGGTTCTCCTTGGGGAGACGATAGCGATGCCGACGTTTATGTCACTGCGAGTGACGCGATGCAATCGGGCTCGCCGATTGCAACCCCAGCGGGTTCGCGCAAAGTGCGCTCAAATGGCAGTTCGCAAGATACGTTCCTACGCCCGCGACGATGCCTGCCGCGATACGCTGTAGGCGTCCCAGCTGCCCCAGCTCACCTGCGCGAGGCTGCGCAGATCAGTCGCCAGCGGCCGCTTGGTTTGCCTTTCGTGCGCGGCGATGCATCGCTGGGATTCAGCGATCTTGCGCTTGAGCTGGGCCAGGGCTTTTTGTTGCGCATGGCCGGCCGCGCCGGTCATCTCGCCAACACGGAAGCGGGCGATTTCCAGTTCCTTGACGGCCTCGCGGTTCTTCTTGAGCTGAACCCGGTGCCAGGCGATGTTGCTATTGCTTTCAGCGATCATGTTTGCAGCCGTGATCAATACGAGTGGGCAGGAGAGAGAGCGCCTGCGCGCGCCGGCCAGGTGACCCGACCTGGTCAATCCCTTGGATCCTCTCCTGGACTTTCGAGGATGAGACGGCTTGGTTAACGAAGGGTTAACGAGATGGTAACGATCCGCCGGATCAACGCCACCGCAAGCCTTACCGCTGCTCCGCCGTCGCGGGCTGATCGTCATCCGCCAGGCACCGGATCACGAAAGCGGTCCAGTCGCGCGGCAACACCTTGGCGAGATGCGCCTTGCGCCGGCATTCGAGTTGCTCGGCTTTCTTGGCATTCGCCTTCTCCTCGGTGAGGGAGGATTGCCTGATCCGGCGCAGCGTCACCGGCTCGCCGTCGGACTCGAATTGCAGTTCGTATTTCCTGCCATCCCGGGCGGTCGCCGCACAGGAGATGCTGGAGACCTGCCTCGTCGCGATGATCCCCACCTGACGGCAGGTGCCGGTCGATGATTCAACCAATGGCACCGGCAGGCCGTCGACCTTTGGCCGCTCTTTGGAGTTCAGCAGCATCCGGTCGACCTGCAGTTCGTAGATGTTGTCCTGCTCGCGGCGGCTGGTTTCACCTGAAAATGAAACGATGTGGCTGTCATCCCTGGGATCGTCGAGCACGATCGTGAAATGCGCGCGGCCCTGCTGGCCGTGGAAATAGGCGACCGCCTTGCAGCCGAAATCGCGGCCGGCGATTTTCAGCTTCGTGCACTTGCCCGAGATGTGCGCGTACATGTCGATGTCGGGCTCTTCACGTTCCACCGTGCCCGCGGTCAACGATGCCGTTGCCGCACAGAGAACGCCAACAAGGAACAGCCAGCACAAGCGCATCGTCATGTCCGGTTCAGGAGAGTTGGCCGGTCAGGCACAGAGGGAATATCAGTTCGAATCGCATTCTGGTGGAACTCTTTGTCGTTTCGATGGAACTTTTTGCCGCAAAAACACGGCAATCTGCCGCACTGCACCGGGAAATCATGGCCCTTTTAACCCGGCACTAACTGGGATTCCTAACCGGGCTTCCATTCATCGCTGGCCTAATACCCATAGCCTCCAGCGTTGTCGATCCGAGGGTAGAGGACTTGAAGACCGGAGCCAAAACAAGTGCTGACGTCGCACAGGGCTATGCCGTGCGGCTGATGCAGCATTTGGTGGTGCCGACCTTCGTGCTCAATCCAAGACGGCGCGTCGTGATCTGGAACCGGGCCTGTGAGCGCCTGACCGGCGTCGTCGCGGCTGATGTCATCGGCACATCAGACCATTGGCGCGCGTTCTATCAGCAGCAGCGTTATTGCCTGGCCGATCTGGTCGCGCTCGGACGGCCCGACAAATTGAGCCAGCTCTATCCCGAGCACACCATTCCCGACGACGGCGTCGGCTTCTCCGCCGAAAACTGGTGCGTGATGCCGAAGCTCGGCAATCAATTGTATCTCGCCATCGACGCCGGCCCGATCCACGACGAGGACGGCAAGTTGATCGCTGTGGTCGAGACGCTGCGCGACATGACCGATCAGAAGCGCGCGGAGCTGGCGTTGCAGACGCTGGCGGCGAGCGACGGCCTGACCGGCCTTGCCAACCGCCGCTCGTTCGACCAGACGCTGGCAATGGAATGGGCGCGCGCGCAGCGAACCAAAAAACCGCTGTCGCTGCTGTTGTGCGACGTCGACCATTTCAAGCTCTACAATGATCTGCACGGCCATCAGAAAGGCGACGAGTGTCTGCGCGCGGTGGCGGGCGCGATCGGCAAGAACGCGTTTCGCCCGGCCGATCTGTCGGCGCGCTATGGCGGCGAAGAGTTCGCCATCATCATGCCCGAAACCGATTCCGCCGGTGCACGAAAACTCGCCGAGCGGCTGCGCGACGCGCTGGCGCGGGTTCGGCTGCCGCACGGCGCGCCGGGCGTGCCGCCGTTCGTGACGCTGAGCATCGGCATCGCCACGCTGGTGCCGAGCGAGGATACGCGCGCGGATTGGCTGCTGGGCCAGGCCGATCAGGCGCTCTACGCCGCAAAATATTCCGGCCGCAACCGCGTTGTGTCCGCCGATAGAGTGCTCGCCGCATTCGCCGGCGCGCAGGACCTGCGCGAGATCGAGACGCCGCAGCCGGTCCGCAAGCGCAGTGTGCGCAAGTCGGCCTGACGTTCGGGCTTCCCGTCATTTCCTCAAAACGACCGCGGCCCTCGTCAGGGGAGCTGACAAGGGCCGCGTTAGAACACATCGTCGCGCCTAGGTTCGCAACGAGGTGTGGGAGCTCGGGATTACAAATTAGAACGGCAGCAGCACGTCCATTACCTGCTGGCCATAGCGGGGTTGCTGCACGTCGGTGATCTGGCCGCGGCCGCCATAGGCGATGCGGGCCTGCGCGATCTTCGAGGAATCGATGGTGTTGTCGCTCTGGATGTCTTCCGGGCGCACGATGCCGGCGACGATCAGTTCGCGGATTTCGAAGTTGACGCGGATCTCCTGCTTGCCTTCGACCACGAGATTGCCGTTCGGCAGCACCTGCGTCACCACGGCGGCGACGTTGGTCTGCAACGCTTCCTGGCGGTTGACCGAACCCTTGCCGTCGGTCGAGGCGGTCGAGTCCGCGGTCAGGATCTTGCCCGGCAGGATCTTGTTGGCCTGCGTGATCGTCTGCGATCCGAGGAAGTCGGTAACGCCGGAGTCTTCCTTGCTGGAGCGGCTGCGCTGGGTCTGGTTGGCGATGTTGGCCTTGTCGGTGATGTTGACGGTCACCGTCATGATGTCGCCGACGCGCGCGGCGCGCTGGTCGCGGAAGAAGGCGCGTGAGCCGTTCCGCCACAGCGAGTTGGCGTTGTAGGAGGCCTGCTCGGGTTTCGGCATCGGCATCTGCACCGGCTTGTAGCCGGGCTGCGTCGTCGGATTCTCGATCTCGGTCAGCTTCGGCTTTTCGCCGATCTGGGAGAGACGGTCGATCGAGGAACAACCGCTTGCGAACGCTGCCACGGCCAGCACGGCGCCGGTGAGAATGAAGCGGTTGATACGGGAGACTGACATTTACATTACTCGGCTTTTGGAGCGACTGATGAACTGAGTTTGGCGACGGCGACGGGGGCGGCTGGTCCGGTGCTGCCGAGCGAGGAGGTGGTATCGGCGGCGGCAGGCGCAGGGCGGGAAGCGGCGACCGTGATCGAGACCTGGCCGCGGCCGGTCACGGTGCCGGACACCGTGCGCTTGGATTGCAAATTCATGACGTTGACGACGTCGCCTTCGGTGCCGTTCTCGAGCGCCTTGCCGCGCACGGTCAGATAAAGCCCCGGGGTCTCGTAGATCAGCGTGACGTTCTGGTCGCGCTGCACGAGGTCCGGCTTGGCGAGATCGGCAACCCGGACGGCCTGGCCGGCGCGCAGCTGGCGGCGCGCCTGCATGCCGACCGCGCGGTCGCGCGTGGCGGCGTCGCTGCCGACTTCGGCCTTGGGGCGGCGCTCGACCACGACGTCGGAGGATTTCAGCACTTCGTTGCGCTCGATTGCGCGCGCCAGCACCGCGGCCTCGACGGTCTCGATCGCGGTGCCGGTGAAGCGCAGTTTTGTCGGCGCCGTTCCGCTGTCGTTGGATATTTCGAAGGTGATGTCGAAGCGGCCGTTGCGCGGATCGAAGCGCACGATGGCGGCCTGCATGCCGCCGGTATTGGAAGCATCCAGCCTGACATCGCCGGGATCGCGGTCGAAGGTCAGATTGAGATTGGCGGCCTCGCCGAGGCCGTTCTTGCGCTCCAGCGCGCGCGCGATCTGCTGCTCGATGTCCTTGCCCTCGAGCGTGCGGGCCAGCCGCGTCACCGAAATTTCCTTCAGGTCCCGTGTGTCGACGCCGATCACGTGATGCGACCGCAGCGCATTGAGCACCTGCGCAACGGGGAGCGAACCGGTGGTGCCTAAATCCGGCGCGCGGTAGATCGCGATCTGCGCAGCACTGCCGGCGTTGTCGATGACGTCGCCGATCCGCACCAAATCGCCCGTGACAACAACGCTGGCGCGCAGCGCGGGGGCCGCGATGATGTCGCCACGGGTTTGCGCGACCGTGGTCGCCGCGGAGGCGGCGAGCAGTGCGGTGGCAAGGAGGAGCGCGCGGGCGATCATGACAATTCCTCAGCGGAACATGTTGGAGGTGGACTGCAGCATCTGGTCGGCGGCGCTGATCACCTTGGCGTTCATTTCGTAGGCGCGCTGCGCCGCAATCAGGTCGGAGATTTCGGTGACGACCTCGACATTGGCCTGTTCGAGGTTGGACTGCTGCATGTCGCCGAAACCGTCGGTGTTGGCGATGCCGTCCTGCGGCGGCCCCGAGGCCGGCGTGTCCGTGAACAGATTGTCGCCGATCGGGTTGAGGCCGGCCTTGTTGATGAAGCGGGTCAGGCCGATCTGGCCGACGGTCGACGGCGTGGTCGATCCCGGCAGCAAGACCGACACCTGGCCCTGGGCGTTGATGGTGAGGCCGGAAGCGCTCTGCGGGATCGTGATGGTCGGCTGCACCGGGTTGCCCTGCGAGGTCACGACGCGGCCCTGCGCGTCCATCTGGAACGAGCCGTCGCGGGTATAGGTGTAGGTGCCGTCAGGCATCTGGATCTTGAAGAAGCCTTCGCCGCGGACCGCGATGTCGAGCTCGTTGCCGGTCGGCAGCAGCGTGCCCTGGCTCATCAGGCGCGGCGTGCCGACGGTCTTGACGCCACCGCCGATGTCGACGCCGACCGGCAGGATGGTGCCCTGATCGGAGGCCTGCGCGCCGACCCGGCGCACGTGATCGTAGATCAGGTCCTGGAACGCGGCGCGCTGCTTCTTGTAGCCGGTGGTGCGCATGTTCGCGATGTTGTTGGAGATCACCTGAACGTTGAGTTCCTGTGCCGCCATGCCGGTCGAGGCTGTGTAGAGTGCGCGCATCGATCAAAACTTTCAGGTTATGCCGGAACTTCGGCGAGTTTCTCGATTGCGGATTTGTGCAGATCGCTCTGCTGCTGCAGCAGGGCCGAAATCTGCGTGTAGGCGCGCGTGATCTCGATCATGCGGCTCATCTCGGTCACCGAATTGACGTTCGATTTCTCGACGTAACCCTGGTTGACCCGCGAGGTGGTGTCTGGCTGGGGAGCGACGCCCTGGCCGGCGGAGTACAAATTGCCGCCCTCCTTGACGAGCTTCTGCGCGTCCGCGAATGAAACGATGCGCAGCTTGCCGCGAACGGAATCGATGCGGTTGGAGCCTTCGAGGACGGTAACATTGCCGTCGGGGGCGATAGTGATCTGCTTGTCGGTCTGCTGGAACACGATCGGGCCGGAGCCTCCCATCACGGGAAAGCCGCTCTGGGTGACGAGTTGGCCCTGAGTATTGATCTGCAGATTGCCGTCGCGGGTGTAGCGCTCGCCGGCAGGGGTCTGCACGACCAGGAAACCCTTGCCGTCGATCGCGACGTCGAGCGGGTTCTTGGTCATCTCGCTGGCACCGGCCGCGAAATCCTTGAAGGTGCCGCGGTCCTGCACGAACGCGACCTGGCGGTCGGGGCGCTGGAAATTGTCTTCATGCGCCGGCGAGCGCAGAAATTGCTCGAACAACGACCGGTCGGCCTTGAAGCCGTTGGTGTTGACGTTGGCGACGTTGTTGGCGACGACATCCATCTGCCGTTCCAGCACCATCTGCCGCGATAGTCCGACGAGAAGCGTATTCTCCATCGGTGGTTCTCCCCTTCATCGACCCGCGTGCTGCTCTCCCAAGCTGCCCGCCGATCTCTCGAACCGCCCAGGCTCTCCCAAGCCCGTGATCCGCCGACTACTCAGCGAAAGCCGTGCCAGTTTGGAAAGTGACGGTTTTTAAAGGGGTTAGGTGTTTTGCCGGGGCGATTACGGACGGCAGAAAGGTCTTGTTGACCATGTTTGCCCGGCAACTTTTTCCTAGTTGAGGGCCAGTGGAAAGGTTCCGTTAACCATTATTACCCTACCGTTGCATTCAAGAGAGCGCGTGTGCGCTGGCGGCTTTTGTATCGCGTCTGGGGGCCTCGTTGCGGCCCGGCTGGTGGCAACCGTGTTCGTTCCCAATTGGATCGGGCGGGGCAATGGCGGACAACGAGGCAGAGAGCGGCGGCGCAGCCGAAGGCGCGGAAGCCGTCCCGGCAAAAAAGGGCAAGCTCAAGCTGATCATTGCCGCTGTCGGGTTCGTCGCCATCCTTGGCGCCGGCGCGGGCTGGTTCTTCCTGATGCGTGGCCACGGCGAGGAGAAGCACGCCGAGGCGCCGCCGCCGAAGCCGCCGTCCTTTGTCGAAGTGCCGGACATGATGGTCAATCTGGTCGGCGCCCCCGGCGAGCGCGTGCAATATCTCAAGGTCAAGGTCGTGCTCGAGGTCAAGGAAGAGAAGCAGCTCGAGGCGATCAAGCCGACGCTGCCGCGCGTCACCGATCTGTTCCAGACCTATCTGCGCGAACTGCGCCCCAGCGACATCAACGGCTCGGCCGGATTGTTTCGACTCAAGGAGGAGCTGACCAAGCGCGTCAATATCGCGCTGGCGCCGCAACAGGTGAGCGCGGTGCTGTTCAAGGAAATCCTGGTCCAGTGACTCAGCAGGTCTCATAATCATGGCCAACGGTAAAGACCTCGACCAGGACGCAATTGCCGCCCAATGGGAGGCCTCGCTCGATTCCGAGGATCCGGCGGCGGCGGCGCAAGAAGCTGCGGCCAATGAACTCTCGGAGAGTATGGCCCTGCAATGGGCCGCGATGGTCGAGGACGGCAGCCGCGATTTCGGCAACAAGGCCGGCGGCGAGCGGGTCCTGTCGCAGGAAGAGATCGACAATCTGCTCGGCTTCACCGTCGGCGACGTCAATCTCGACGACAATTCCGGCATCCGCGCCATCATCGATTCCGCGATGGTGTCCTACGAGCGTCTGCCGATGCTCGAAATCGTGTTCGACCGCCTGGTGCGGCTGATGACCACGAGCCTGCGCAACTTCACCTCCGACAACGTCGAAGTCTCGCTCGACCGCATCACCTCGGTGCGGTTCGGCGATTACATGAATTCGATTCCGCTCCCCGCAGTGCTCAGCGTGTTCAAGGCCGAGGAGTGGGAAAATTTCGGCCTCGCGACCGTCGATTCAAGCCTGATCTATTCGATCATCGACGTGCTGCTCGGCGGCCGCCGCGGCCAGACTTCATTGCGCATCGAAGGCCGCCCCTACACCACGATCGAAACCAATCTGGTCAAGCGGCTGGTCGAGGTCGTGCTGGCCGACGCCGAGCAGGCGTTCCGGCCGCTGTCGCCGGTGACCTTCTCGATCGACCGGCTGGAAACCAATCCGCGCTTCGCCGCGATCTCGCGGCCTGCCAACGCCGCGATCCTGGTGCGGCTGCGCATCGACATGGAAGACCGCGGCGGCAATATCGAACTGCTGCTGCCCTATGCGACCATCGAGCCGATCCGGCCGGTGCTGTTGCAGATGTTCATGGGCGAAAAGTTCGGCCGCGACCCGATCTGGGAAGGCCATTTCGCAACGGAAGTGGCGCAAGCCGAGATCTCCGTCGACGCCGTGCTGTATGAAGCCAACGTGCCGCTCAAGCAGCTGATGAAGCTGAAGGTCGGCGACACGCTACCGCTGGAAATGAAAAAGGACGCGCTGGTGTCGGTCCGCTGCGGCAACGTCGTGCTGACCGAAGGCCGCATGGGCCGGGTCGGCGACCGCGTCGCCATCCGCGTCACCAAGCAGCTGCGCAAACCGAATACCACCTTCGCGATGTTCGAGAAGGCCGACGAGCAAACCAAGTTGATGGAGGCACAATGAGTCATTCCCTCGGAATTATCATCGAGAGTCTGGTGGCGGTGCTGCTGCTGGTGACGATCGGCTACTGCGTCCTGCTCAACGCGCGCCTGAAGCGGCTGAAGGCGGACGAGCATTCGCTCAAGGCCACGATCGGCGAACTGATCACCGCCACTGAAATCGCCGAGCGCGCGATCGGCGGCCTCAAGCATACCGTTCGCGACGTCAACGAGCACCTCGGCAGCCAGCTGAACGCGGCCTCCCAGATGTCGACGCAGCTGAAGGGTATGCTGGCCGAGGGCGACGGCATCATCCGCCGCCTCTCGAAGATCGCCATTGCAGCGCGGCCGCTGACGTCGGAGCCGGAACAAGCCGCCGCTCCCAAGGTATCGAGCGCAAGAGCAGTCGCTGCTGCCGCGGAAGCATTCTCGGAACGCCGAAGGGCTAGTGGCCTCGCTGCATGAAATCGTTTCGCGACATACGTGTCATTCCGGTGGTGCTGGTCGCCGTCTTCGGCCTTGCGGTGCTGAAGGTGGCCGGGCTCGTCATCGACGGAGGTTACGTATTCGAGTATCAGCCGGAGCCGGCCAAGAAGTCGTGGGCGCAGGATACTTTCAATTTCCCGGGCGGCGGCTCCAAGGTCACCTCCAAAATTGCCTCCAAGCCTGAACCCGACGACATCACGGGCTCGGTGCCCAAGCCCAAGGAGGAGGCGCCGAAGCCGGCGGCCCCCGCCGCCGCCGACCCGCCGCCGCAGCAAAGTGGCACGGTGATCTTTCCTGAACCCAACCAGCAGTCGGTATCGCCATCGGAGCGCGCCATTCTCGAGCGGCTGCAGGCGCGGCGGCAGGAACTGGAGCAGCGCGCGCGAGAAATCGAGATCCGCGAGAGTCTGCTCAAATCGGCCGAGAAGCGCATCGAGGGGCGCGTCGAGGAGGCGAAGGCCACCGAGGCCCGGATCACGACCGCGACCGGGCAAAAGGCCGAGGATGACGCCGCGCGCTTCAAGGGCATCATCACGATGTACGAGGGCATGAAGCCAAAGGACGCCGCCAAGGTATTCGACCGGCTCGAGATGTCCGTGCTGTACGAAATCGCCTCCAAGATCGCGCCGCGCAAGATGTCCGACATTCTCGGCCTGATGCAGCCGGAGGCGGCCGAGCGGCTGACCGTGGAACTGGCGCGTCGCGCCGGACCCGACAAATCCGCGTCGACGGCCGAATTGCCGAAAATTGAAGGCAAGATGCTGTCGCAAAAGCCCAATTGACGGGGATATTTAACAATACCTTAAGCCGGCCAATTCAAGATTCAGCCGCGAAGGCGAGGGCGCCTCGTTGCTGCAATCGTTGAGGCCAAGAGACATCCTGGATGGGGCAAAGGGCTGCCGCTGGAATTGGGTCGCAAGGCCGCGCATTGGCGCGGATGGCCCGGCGCTGCCTTGATGTAACCCTTAACCGATCTCTTGATCTCCGCTCGCCACTTGCCATCCTGCTGTTGCTGGCCGGCCTGACGGTGGCCCCGCCCTGCCGGGCGCAGGACCTCGTCAAGGGCGAAGCGACGTTCACCGCGTCCGGCGGCTACGCGCGGCTGGTGCTGAAGCTTGCCGAGGACGTCGAGTCCGACGTCATCACCGCCGGCTCGATCATCGTGATCCGCTTCAAGCGTCCGGTGGACATTCCCGTCGACAAGCTGAGCGACGCCGTGCCCGACTATGTCGGCTCGGCGCGGCGCGATCCTGATGGCTCGGCGATCCGGCTGTCGCTGGCGCGGCGGGCAACGATCAACACCATGACGGCCGGCGAGCGCATCTTCGTCGACTTCCTGCCCGACAGCTGGACCGGGCCGCCGCCCACGCTGCCGGCCGACGTCATTCGCGAACTGGCCGCGCGGGCCCGCGCCGCCGAACGCGCGCTGCGCGCCCAACTGGCGGTTGCCGCGGCCAAGAAGAAGCCGCCGGTGCGCGTCCGCGCCTCGGTGCAGCCGACCTTTGTCCGCTTCGTCTTTGAAATGCCCAACGGGGTCAACGTTTCTTCGGTGCTGAACGAGCAGAAGCTGACGCTGCAGTTCAACGGCGTGCTGGCGTTCGATCTGGCCGACGCCAAGGTGGCGGCGCCGCCGAATATCGCCTCGATCACGCAGCGGACAGATGGCGATTCTTCCGCGGTCGATATCGTGTTGATCGGCGAAGTCGACGTGCATTCCTTCCGCGAAGAGAAGAACTACGTCATCGACGTTGCCTTCCAGCAGGTCGACAAGCCGGCGGCGGAACAGGCGCAAGCCCCGGCGGCCGCGCAAGCCCCTGCTGTCGCGCATGCGCCGACGGCTAGGTCGGGAGTCGCAGCGCAGATCGCCGCTGCGCAGGCGATCGCCCACAGCAAGCCGCTTAGCGACGCGATCCCGCCGCAGCATCCTCCGCAGCTTCCGCCGGTGACATCGGAGGCCATCGCCGAGCAGGCGAAAATCGAGATCAAGCCCGGCGAGCCGCGACAGGTGCCGCCGGCAATTGAAAATGCGCCGCCAGCCCCCGAGACAGCGCCGCGCGCTTCCGAGAAGATGGTTACGGTCATCGAGCAGCCCGCGCCTGTCGCGGAGAAACCGGCGCCGCAGGCTGCCGTGCCCGCACCGCCGGTGGAAAAGTTGCCTTCCGTGACTCAGAAGCCGGAGCTTGCGGCTGAGAAGATGACGCCGGTGGAGACGCCGAAAGCAGTAGCGCCTTCGGAAGCAAAGCCGGCCGCCGCGATCGAGACGCCAAAACCCGCGGCGCCGAAGAAGGCTGCTGCTGCCGTCGAGGCTCCGAAGAAGGTCGAACCAGCGGCGGCTTCCGTCGAGGCGAGGCGCGACAGCGACGGCCTGCGCGTGATGTTTTCCTTTGCCGCGCCGACGCCGGCGGCCATGTTCCGCCGCGCCGACACGGTGTGGCTGGTGTTCGACCAGACCGGGCCGATCGATGTCGAGCAGATCCGCACCAAGGGCGGCGCGATCATCGGCGATGTCAGCCGGCTGCTGCTGGAAAAAGGCCAGGCCATCCGCATTCGTCTCAACCGGCCGCAGATGCCGTCGCTTGAAAGCGATGGCCGCGCCAATGGCATGGTCTGGACACTGACATTTGCCGATCGTGTGCAGGCGCCACCATTGCCGCTGCAGGTGTTGCGCAACATCACCGATCCGGCGCTGGCCAACGTCACCGTGCCGCTGGCGAATCCGGGCCTCATGCATCGGCTGGTCGATCCCGACGCCGGCGACACGCTGCTGGTGGTCACCGCGCCGCCGCCGACCCGCGGCTTCATCAAGCGGCAGGACTTCGTCGAGCTGTCGCTGCTGGAATCCGTCCAGGGCGTCGTCGTTCATCCCAATTCAGACGACATCACCGCCGAGGTCGGATCCGACAAGGTGATGCTCGGCCGGCCGGGCGGGCTGACGCTGTCGTCGGCCGACGTCTCTGCCGAACGCGCCACCGCGGCGGTGCGCTCGTTGTTTGACGCCAAGGAATGGCGCAAGAACCGCGAAGAGAATTTTCTGGGCCGGCTGGATGCGCTGATCAAGGCGGCGGCTGCAGCCGGCGATGACGGGCTGGCGCAAGCCCGGCTCGACCTTGCCAATTTCTACATGGCGCGGGGGATGTTTCAGGAGGCGAGGGGAGTGACCAATCTCATCCTCTCCGAATCCAAGGCTGGAAGCGAGGACGCTGCCGTCGTCATGGTCAATGCGGTCGCCAGCATCCTGATCGGCCATCCCGAGCGGGGGCTGAAGGGCCTGGCCAGTCCGGTGATCGGCAATGGCTATGATTCCCAATTGTGGAAGGCGCTCGCCTTTGCACGCCAGGGCAAGTGGGCTGACGCCCGCGAGAAGTTCAAGAACGCCGAATTCTCGATCGCGGCCTTGCCGCTGGAAATGCAGCGCATCGTGACCGCGGATGCGATGCGGGCGTCGCTCGAAGTGAAGGACTATGCCGGAGCCTCGCGCCGCCGCAGCGAACTCGAGGTGGTCGGCGTGCCGAAGGAAATGAAGCCGGAGATCGCGGTGTTGCGCGGACGGCTGGCCGAGGCGCTCGGCCACGACAAGGACGCGCTCGATGCCTACCGGTTCGCCGCCAATTCGTCCGATCGGCCTGCTGCTGCCGAAGCCAAGCTGCTGGAGGTCTTGCTCCGCCAGCGGCGCGGCCAAATCGGGCAAGCCGAGGTGCTGCGCGAACTGGAAACGCTGTCGGCGATCTGGCGTGGCGACGCGATCGAGTTGAAGACCCTTGCGGTATTGTCGCAGCTATATGCCGATGCGGGCCGCTACGAGGAATCGCTCGCGGCGGCCAAGACCGCGACCCGGCTGCAGCCGAATTCCGAACTGGCGCGGCAAGGCCAGGACGCAGCGTCCGCGCTGTTTGCGCAGCTCTTTCTCAGCCCCAAGGGCGAGGACATGAAGCCGATCGATGCGCTCGGCATGTTCTACGAATATCGCGAGCTGACGCCGATCGGCCGCCGCGGCGACGAGATGATCCGCCGTCTGGCGGACCGCCTGGTGGCGGTCGACCTGCTCGATCAGGCCGCCGAGCTGCTGCAGTATCAGATCGATAAACGGCTTGAGGGTGCCGCGCGCGCGCAGGTGGCGGCGCGCCTTGCCATGGTCTATCTGACCAACCGCAAGCCGGATCGCGCGGTCGCTGCGCTGCGCACCACGCGCATCGCCGATCTCTCGGGTGAGTTGCGCCAGCAGCGGCTGTTGCTGGAGGCACGCGCGCAAAGCGACGTCGGACGCCATGATCTCGCGCTCGACATCATCTCCAATATCACCGGACGTGAGGCGATCCGCCTGCGTTCCGATATCTACTGGGCGTCACGGCAGTGGCGCGAGGCCTCCGAGCAGATCGAACTGTACTATGCCGATCGCTGGCGCGACTTCAAACCGCTGAACGCGGTGGAGAAGGGCGACGTGATCCGCGCCGTCGTCGGGTATGCACTCGCCGAGGACGCCATCGGACTGTCGCGCTTCCGCGAGAAATATGCGCCGCTGATGTCTGATAATACCGACCGGATGGCGTTTGATCTCGCCAGCAAGCCCGCCGCTGCCTCAAGCACCGAATTTGCCGCGATCGCCAAGATGGCGGCAGGCGTCGACACGCTCGATGGCTTTATCCGGGAAATGAAGGTCCGCTTCCCCGACGCCACCGCGCGCGCGCCGATTTCGCCCGAAATGGCCAGGGGCGAGCCGGTCCATACTGGGTCCTTGCCCGCGATATCAGGACACAAAACCGCCGGAGCGGCAAAATAGTAGTTCCGGCAACCCCGGCGGGTTTGCGCGCCAGCGTTTCGTCGGTTAAGCGAAATCCACACATCAAGCCGTATGGGAAGTTTGTCGTTCGATGCCGCTGACCCGGGGCCGAATTGTAGGACACGACAACGAACGATTGGCGTTCAAGTTCACCATGCAGAATGGGGACGAGCCGATCGAATGCCAGATCAGTGACGCCGCCATGGACGAGCTTGCGGGCGTCAAGGGAACCGAGAGCCTGGCAAGACAGGCGCAGTTTTTGGCGTTGCGAGATGCCGTCGAGCGCATCGCCTCCGACATGTTCGACGCGGCGCCGGCCGTGAAGGGCTATGTCGTCAGAATTTTCACCAAGCACATCCCGAAATAGCGCCCCGGCGCGGCAAGGTATCGCGCCTCGCGCTCGTCCCCTCGACAGAGCGCTTCCGAACCGGCAACCTGCGCGCACAAAATCAAAGACGCCACCGGGGGGAACTATCGCCATGAGCAAGCCAGCCAAGACCGAAGCCGAACTCATTGCGATGGCAGTAGCCGAGTTGAAGGTCCATGCCGATTGCCCCGATGGAATGGTGATCTCGGTGCTTCGCGACGGCGACTCCTGGGAGTTTCGCGTCAGTGCCGAACAGGCGACGATCGACAGGCCGGGCTATCCCGAATGCGTCGCGATGGTGGTGCAGATCGGCGACCATCTCTGCAAGCAGTATGATTTCAAGGAGTGAGTAGGCCGCGAGGCGTTGCGCGCCTTTCCTATTTCGCAGGATTGCGCACAGCGTAGGCGGTACGAAGTCCCGGCACGAAGCCGCAAGCCTCGTAGAACCGGTGCACGCGCGGATCGGCCCGGCCGCTTTGCATCAAGACCTGATAGCAATCCTGCTTCCACGCCTCGGCCAGCGCTGCCGCGATCACCGCGCGGCCGTGGCCGCGTCCCTGGAAGTCGGGATGGGTGGCGACGTTCTCGAGAACGCCGAACTGACGACCGCCCCGCAGCAGGTTGGGCGTGGTGATGAGCGTGCAGGTTGAAACGATTCTACTGCTGTCGTCCGATACAAAGATCATTACTCCTTCGCGAGCGAGGATCTGCGCCCAAATTATTCTAGCTCGTTCTGGTTCCGCACTCCGGCTGACGTCGGACTCGGCAAACAGCGCCAGCAAGGCGCCGAGATCGCCGGCATTTACCAGTCGCGCACTTGTCATCCGTGAGCTCCTTGATTGAAACCGTTTCCATCCCAAATCGTAGCTTCCCAAGAAGCCAAATAGCGCGAGAGACGGACTAATTTTTATGCATCCCAGGAATACACACCGAGCGCTGGTTCCGGTCGCGATCGCTGTCGTGGTCGCGGTCATCGGCACCGCGCTTTTCGCGGTGGAATTGCGGACCAAAGACGTGGTCGCGGACAACGGCATCAGCATGATCACGACGGCTGTCGTCGAGAAGGCCGGCGCGACCGCTTATCCGACCGCCCGTAACAGCGGCGCGGATCAGATCAGCTACGTCCCGTAACTCTGCACCAGGCTTCCCGCCACCAGCGACCAGCCGTCGACCAGCACGAAGAAGATCAGCTTGAACGGAAGTGACACCACGACCGGCGGCAGCATCATCATGCCCATCGACATCAGAACCGACGCCACCACGAGGTCGATGATCAGGAAGGGCAGGAACAACAGGAAGCCGATCTCGAAGGCGCGCTTCAGCTCGGAGATCATGAAGGCCGGCACCAGAATCCGCAGCGACATCTCTTCCGGCGTCGCCGGCGGCGGCTCGCGCGACATATCCAGGAACAGCTTGAGGTCCTTCTCGCGGACGTTCTTCAGCATGAAGCCGCGCAGCGGCACGGACGCCCTTTGCAGCGCGTCCTCGACGCCGATCTGGTTGGCGACCAAAGGCTTGATGCCGTCGTCGTAGGATTTCTGCAGCACCGGCCCCATCACGAACGCGGTCAGGAACATTGCGAGCGCAATGATCACGGAGTTCGGCGGCGCGGTCGCGGTGCCGAGTGCGGTGCGCAGCAACGACAGCACCACCACGATCCGGGTGAACGACGTCATCATGATCAGGATCGACGGCGCGATCGAGAGGATCGTCAGCAGCGCAATCAGCTGGATCGCGCGTTCGGTGACGCCGCCACCGCCCTGGCCGAGATTGATGCTGATGTCCTGCGCCAGCACCGGATCGGCGAGCGATCCGGCGGCTATCAGTGTGACAAAAAATAAAACTCTACGCGGGGCTTTCGCCGATCTCACGAAGGAGACTTCGGGCGGCCCAGCAATGAGGCCATCTCGTCTTCGAGATTCTCAAACCCGCTCTTCTGTGGCGCGGGCGCGGGGGGCGGGGCTGGTGTCTCGCTGCGCGAGGGGCGGGCAGGCGGCGGCTCCGGCGCGACCGGCGGGGAAATCGGGGCATCGGCGGGCCGGCGCAAGGCAGCTTCGAGCCGCTGCGCCATCTCGGCGAGATTCTGGTCGGCGGACTGCGGCGGAGGCGCAGGCGGCGGAGGTGGCGGCGGCGGTGCTGCGGCACGCTCGGGCGCACGGACCGGCGGCGGTGGCTTCGGCAGCTCGCTCTGGCGCTGCGGCCGCGGCATCATGGGTTCGGTGCGGGCCGGGCGCTGCGGGACCGGATCGGGACGCGGTTCCGGCCGGCCGCCCATCGGCTCCGGCGAAAAGCCTGCCAGCGGATCGGTGCGGCGCTCGGCCATCGGCGGCGGCGCCGGGCGGCGGAGTTCGTCGGCGAAAGCGGGACGCGCCGGGCGCGGCGGCGGCTCGGGCATCTGCGGTTCGGCGTGATCGAACGAGTCGCGCGCGCTCTCGTCGTTCCAGCCGGCATCCGGCAGCGGGGCGATACGCGGCGGCTGCTCGCCGGTGACCGCAGGCCGCGGCGCCATCTGGTCACGGCCCGGCATGGCACGGACGATATTGGGTTCCACCACGATGTCGCTGGGGCCGCCGATCATCAGGAGATGTTCGACATTGTCGCGCCGGACCAGCACCAGGCGGCGGCGGCCGTCCACGGCGGCGGCGTCGATCACGGCCAGCCGCGGCATCCGCCCGCGATTGGTGTTGGTACCGAGGCGGTTGGTGGCGAAGCGGCGCACCAGCCATGCGGCGACGCCGATCAGCGCCAGCACGGCGATGAATGCGAAGATGAAATATGCTGTCTGCATTCTCTAGTCCCCGGCCTCAGGCCGTTCTCACATGCTTGCTTCGAGGTGCGCGGATCTGATCTTCCAACTTGAACATGATTCTTCCGGATTCATGTTCCGAAACGATATTCATGTTCCGAAGCGATCCGTCGACCGGCGAATCACGCCCGAGATCAGCCCTAATTCCTTAATTCCCCACGGCAAACGCTGCCGCCCATTAATTAATAGACCAAGAATCGCTTGATCCAAAACGACTTCTGAGCGCTCCCGGCCGCGTCGGCCGTTGCTGGTTAACGCAGGTTTCGTGGCGAAAATGCGCTCTTTTGGGCGCCGGCCCCGTGCAACCGCGTTGTCCACGGCCTGATTCTGCGGATTTTAACCAGCCGTTAACCATACACCGGGCAAATTCTGCCTACCTCGCGGCGTCTGCCAGAGGTTAACGAGGACCCGCTCGCGATGGCCATCAACGATCTTCCGATCCTGTCGGCGCTGCGCACTAAGATGCAGTGGCATCAGGAGCGCCAGCGGGTGCTCGCCGAAAACATTTCCAACGCCAACACTCCGAACTTCAAGCCGCGCGATCTGGTGGAACCGAAATTCGACAAAAAAGGTTCCACCGTCGGCGGAGGGTTCGGTTCGATGGCGATGATGCGCACCAGCGCGAGCCATATCGGCGTTTCCGGTAGCGGGCAGACCTTCGACGGCGATGGCGGCAAGAGCGGTTTCCTGACCCGGCCCGCCGGCAACGCCGTCAATCTGGAAGACCAGATGATGCGGGTCTCCGCCAACCAGATGGACTACGCGGCGGCCACCTCGCTCTACACCCGCAGCCTCGGACTTCTCAAAACCGCGATTGGAAAGCGCTGACGCGCCGCATTTAGGGGAACCGGATCATGGCAGATGATGGTGGAAGCGACTTCGCCCGCTCGATGAGCATCGCGACCTCGGGCCTGCGCGCGCAGGCCGGGCGGATGCGGGTGATCTCGGAAAACATCGCGAACGTGGATTCCACCGCACCGAATTCCGCCGGCGATCCCTACCGCCGCAAGGTGCCGACCTTCTCCTCGGCGCTGGACCGCACGATCGATGCGAAAGTGGTGACGCTCGGCAAGGTGCGCACCGACCAGTCGGCGTTCCGCATCAAGCACGAGCCGAGCAACCCGGCGGCGGACGCCGCCGGCAACGTCAAATACCCCAACGTCAACCCGCTGGTCGAAATGACCGACATGCGCGAAGCCCAGCGGTCCTATGAGGCCAACCTCAACATCATCAGCGCTACGCGCCGGATGATTCAACGCACGCTCGACATTCTCAAGGCCTGAACAGGAATCATAGACCATGGCTTCACCGACAGTTGCAGCAAACGCCTACGCCGCGCTCTCGCGCATAATGGAGACCGGCGGCGCCGAGAAGGGCGGCCAGAAATCGGACGGCGGCCCGTCCTTCGGCGCGCTGCTCAAGGATGCCGTCGGCAGCGTGATGGAGGCCGGCAAGAAGTCCGACGCCCAGACCATCGCGATGACCTCGGGCAAGGCCAACGTCATGGACGTGGTGACGGCGGTGGCCGAGACCGACGTCGCGGTCTCGACGCTGGTGTCGGTGCGCGACCGGGTGATCCAGTCCTACGAAGACATCATGAAGATGCCGATTTGAGCTGTCCTCATCCTGAGGAGCCGGCGCAGCCGGCGTCTCGAAGGATGGCCGCACAACGGCCTCATGGTTCGAGACGCGCTGCGCGCTCCTCACCATGAGGAACAAAGGGAATCCAAAATGACCGGTGCTGAAACCCTCGACGTGGCGCGCGATGCGATCTGGACCATCGTGGTGGTGTCGTCGCCCCTGATGGTAGTCGGCCTCGTGGTCGGCGTCGTGGTGTCGCTGTTCCAGGCGCTGACGCAGATCCAGGAGCAGACGCTGATCTTCGTGCCGAAGATCCTGGCGATCTTCGTGACATTATTGCTGGCGTTGCCGTTCATGGCGGATTCGCTGCAAGGCTACATGATGCGGATATCGTCGCGAATCATAGGCGGATGATGCACTGTGCGTAGACCATGCGCATCGATGTCTCCATGCTGCCGGCCCTTGCCGCCACCTTCATGCTGGTGTTTGCCCGCGTGGGGGCGATGGTGATGCTTTTGCCGGGATTTGGCGAGAGCAACATCCCGGTCCGGATCAAGCTTGCGATCGCGCTGTTGTTGACGCTGATCATCCTGCCGCTGCACCGCGCCGCCTATCAGGTCGATCTGACCTCGATGAGCGCGATGGGCGTTCTGATGGTGCACGAGATCGTCATCGGCGTGGTGCTCGGCGCCACCGCGCGGGTGACGCTGTCGGCGCTGGCGGTCGCAGGATCGGTGATCGCCCAGCAGCTCGGCCTCGGCTTCGTCACCGCGGTCGATCCGACCCAGGGCCAGCAGGGCCTTCTGATCGGCAACTTCCTCTCCATCCTCGGCATCACGCTGTTGTTCGCCACCGACACCCATCACCTGGTCATTGCGGCCCTCAACGAGAGCTACCGGATCTTCTCGCCGGGCGAGACGATGCCGACCGGCGATGTCGCGGCGCTTGCGACCCGGGCTTTCGCCGCCGCCTTCAAGATCGGCCTGCAATTGTCGGCGCCGTTTTTGGTGTTCGGCATCGTCTTCAACATGGGGCTCGGCATTCTGGCGCGGCTGATGCCGGCGATGCAGGTCTATTTCGTCGGTGTGCCGCTCTCGATCCTGATCGGCTTCTTGATCTTCGCCGGCGTCCTCACGGCGATGATGGGCACCTATCTGAACTACTTCACCGGCGTCATGCACGAGCTCACACCGCTTAGATAAAGATAAAAAGCTAAGGCGCCGCGATGGCCGACGATAGCGACGATAAAACAGAAGACCCTACGCAAAAGCGTCTCGACGACGCGCATGCCAAGGGAGACGTTGCCAAGAGCCAGGAGGTCAACACCTGGTTCGTGATCGCGGGCGCGACGCTTGTGTTGTCGACCTTCTCGGGCTCGATCGGCGGCGGCATCCTGATGCCGATGCGCAATTTGATCGCCAATGCCGGCACGCTGCGCGCCGACGGCTCGGCGCTGCTGCAACTCGGCAATACGCTCGGCATTGCCGTGCTGGCGGCGATCGGCGTGCCGCTGCTGATGCTGATGATATCGGCCATCGCCGGCAACATGATCCAGCACCGGCTGGTGTGGTCGTCGGAATCGCTGACGCCCAAATTCAGCAAGGTGTCGCCCGGCGCCGGCTTCAAGCGCATCTTCGGCAAGCAGGCGCTGGCGAACTTCCTCAAGGGCGTGTTCAAGCTGGTCGCGCTCGGCGCCGTCATGATGGCGGTGCTGTGGCCGGAGCGCCACCGGCTGGAGTCGTTCCTGGCCTTCGATCCGACGGCGATCATGGGCGTCACCACCAGTCTGACGCTGCATCTGATGGGCGCGGTGGTGGCGATGCTGGCTGCCGTGGCGATCGCGGATTACTTCTTCCAGTACCGGCAGTGGTTCGAGCGGCAGAAGATGTCGCTGCAGGAGATCAAGGACGAGTTCAAGCAGTCCGAAGGCGACCCCCACATCAAGGCCAAGATCCGGCAGTTGCGCCAGGCCAACATGAAGAAGCGCATGATGACCGATGTGCCCAAGGCCAGCGTCATCATCACCAACCCGACCCACTATTCGGTGGCGCTGTCCTACGACCGCGGCATGTCGGCGCCGGTCTGCGTCGCCAAGGGCGTCGACAATATCGCGTTCAAGATCAGGGAGATCGCCAAGAAACACGACATTCCGATCGTCGAGAACGTGCCGCTGGCGCGGGCGCTCTATGCCACCGTCGATGTCGACGAGGAAATCCCGGTCGAGCACTATCATGCGGTTGCCGAAATCATCGGCTTCGTCATGGGGTTGAAGCGCGACGCCGCCGGCCGGCGCAACTGACGGATGGGGCGGAAATTGCCCTGAAATGCGTGGGATAAGGCCCTGGGCGATAATTTTTTGCGTGTTTTCTTCACTCGAACCGGTGCTCATTTCCCTTGAAACCGCTATTGATGCCAATTAGCCGCCTGATGGACTTGCGCTTGCCGGTCCGATTCAGGCACTCAAGGAAGGCGCGCAGATCAGCGCGCCATCCCATGCCGACGGGCTTGCGTCCCCTGATATGACCGCCGAAACCGACAGCCATCCGTCCCCCGAGCCCTTCGCGGCCCAAGAGCCGGCGCGGCGCAGCGGCAGCATCGTGCTGGTGCTGCTGGTGGCCGCCGGCATCGTCGCGATCGCGGTCGTGCTGATGACCATCGGTCGCGCCCAGGCCCAGCCCTATATCCTCGGCGTGCTGGCGCTGCTGGCCATGGTCGGCCTGTTCAATCTGTTCGCCTTTGCCGCCGGGATCATCCGCTTCACCGACCGCTCTACCGATGATCCGGTGATGGGGCGGATCGCCGACCACGCCCATGACGGGCTCGCGGTCACCGATTCGCGCGGCCATGTCGTCTATTCCAACGCCGCCTATCTGGCGCTGACGGGGGCCGCGACCGCCCAGGAGGTGCGCCCGATCGAGCGCGTCTTCATCGGCAATCCCGACGTGTCGGAGGCGGTGTTCCGCCTGCTCAAGGCGGCGCGCGAGGGCAAGCGGAAGCAGGAAGAAGTCCGGATCGCAGGAACCGACGGCGCCCATGGCCGCTGGCTGCGGATGCGGGTGCGTCCGCTCGGCGCCAGCAAGCGCGAGGCGAAATATTCGGTGTGGTCGATCGCCGACATCACGCGGGATCGCGAACGCCAGGAGGACGTCTTCAAGGAATTGCAGCACGCGATCGAATATCTCGATCACGCGCCTTGCGGCTTCTTCTCGGTCAGTCCTTCAGGCGAGGTCGTCTATGTCAACGCGACGCTGGCGGGCTGGCTCGATCACGACCTTGCCGAGATCGGATCGGGCGGCTTGAAGCTGACCGATATCGTATCGGGCGACGGTGCGTCGCTGCTGACCTCGATCGTGGCGGTGCCGGGCGAAGTCAAAACCGAAGTGCTCGACATCGATCTGCGCATGCGCAGCGGCAAGACCATGCCGGTGCGGCTCTATCACAAGCTGGCGTTCGGCGCCGACGGCGTGCCCGGCGCGTCGCGGACGCTGGTGATCAGCCGCGCGCGCGACGAGCATTCCGACCCGGAGCGCGCCGCCGAAGTGCGCTTCA
Organism: Bradyrhizobium sp. JYMT SZCCT0428; assembly: GCF_018131075.1. Lineage (GTDB taxonomy): Bacteria > Pseudomonadota > Alphaproteobacteria > Rhizobiales > Xanthobacteraceae > Bradyrhizobium. The sequence continues at coordinate 27,175 of NZ_JAFCLS010000019.1, forward strand.
TGCGGTTCTTCGACCATACCCCGATGGCGATCGCGACCGTGGACCGCGCCGGCGCGGTGGTGCGCGCCAATGCCCGCTTCGCCAAGCTGGCGCAAAGCCTGAGTGCGGATGGGGCTGCCAACAAGTCGATCTTCCGCAGCGTGAACGCCCGCGACCGCAGCCTGCTGATCGCGGCGATCAACCAGGCGGCTGAAGGGCAGGGCGACATCGCGCCGGTCGAAGCCATGCTCGACGGTGCCAAGGAGCGCTGGGCGCAGTATTTCGTCACCGCGGTCGAGGAGGACGAGCGCGAAACCGAAGCCGCCATCGTCTACATGCTGGAAACCACCGAGCGGCGCACGCTCGAGAACCAGATCAACCAGTCCCAGAAGATGGACATGGTCGGCCAGCTCGCCGGCGGCATCGCGCACGATTTCAACAACGTGCTCTCGGCCATCATGATGGCCAACGACTTCCTGCTGAACGCGCACAAGCCGACCGACCCGTCGTTCCAGGACATCATGCAGATCAAGCAGAACGCCACCCGCGCCGCGACGCTGGTGCGGCAGCTGCTCGCGTTCTCGCGCCGCCAGACCCTGCGGCCGCAGGTGCTCGACCTCGGCGACGCGCTATCCGATCTCACCATGCTGCTGCGCCGCCTGATCGGCGAGAAGGTCAAGCTCGACCTGGTGCACGGCCGCGATCTCTGGCCGGTGAAGGTCGACGTCTCGCAGTTCGAACAGGTGATCGTCAACCTCGCCGTCAACGCCCGCGACGCGATGGCCGATGGCGGCAAGCTGACGGTCAAGACCAGCAACGTCACAATGGATGAAGCCGCGCTGTTGTCCTACAAGGGCATGCCGGCGGCGGATTACGTCCGCATCGACGTCGCCGATACCGGCACCGGCATCCCCGCCGAGATCGTCGACAAGATTTTCGAGCCGTTCTTCTCCACCAAAGAGGTCGGCAAGGGCACCGGCCTCGGGCTGTCGACCGTCTACGGCATCGTCAAGCAGACCGGCGGCTTCGTTTACGTGGATTCGAAAGCGGGGGAGGGCACCACGTTCCGCATCTTCCTGCCGCGGCACCGTCCCGAACTGGAAGCCGCGCCCGAACCGCAGGTTACCAATGGCGCCGCCAAGGAAGTGGCCGAGCCGCCGAAGCCGCAGGCCGACCTGACCGGGCAGGGCACCATCCTGCTGGTCGAAGACGAGGACGGCCTGCGCTCGCTCAACGCGCGCGGTCTTCGTTCGCGCGGCTACAGCGTGATCGAGGCCGCCAACGGCATCGAGGCGATGGAAGCGCTGGAGGAGAAGAACGGCGCCGTCGATCTCGTCGTCTCCGACGTGGTGATGCCGGAAATGGACGGCCCGACGCTGCTCAAGGAAATGCGGCTGCGCAACCCCAACCTCAAGATCATCTTCGTCTCCGGCTACGCCGAAGAGGCGTTCGACAAGAGCCTGCCGGAGAACGAGCAGTTCGCCTTCCTCGCCAAACCGTTTGCGCTCAGCGCGCTGGTCGCGAAGGTGAAGGAGACGATGACGGCATCGTAAGGCCGCTTTCGGTGTTCGGTCCGGATTTCAGGATTTGCTGCGAGGCAGGAACGGCGCTTGTTCCCGCCGATTGGGCCGGAAAACCCACGCCACCATACATTTGCCGTTCTGAACGGGGTTAAGGTGTCCGCTTACGGCACCGACGCTGCTCACGAAGGCAAGTTGCATGACCGATCCTGCCACGGTTCCTGAGGCGGCTGACGCCGCGGAAACAGCGCATTTTCTGCGCCGTTTCGCCGACATGATGTCCAACGGGCAAAACGCCGAAAATCTGCTGCGCGCGGCCGACCTGATCGACGGCCTGATGGCGCGCGTTTCCGGCGCCTTCGATGAGGAACAGCTGTGGCGCTACAAGTACGAAACCGTGTCCCACCAGAATGACGAACTGGAAACCGAATGCGAAAGCCTGCGGCATGACATCGAGCGCCATGTAAAGCTTTCCAGTTTCATCATCACCGAGCGCGATACGCTCAAGACGACGCTGCAGGGGCGGGAGGCGGAGCTGCTCGAACTCGGCGACACGCTGAAGCTAGCGCAGGAAACCTTGAAGGGTGCACAGGAGGAGGCCGCGACGAAATAGCAGGCGCATGAATCCGCCCTGGCCGAGCTTGGTACAGGCTTCGATCAGGAGCGTGTCGCGCTGAAGGCAAGCCTGCAAGCGAGCATCAAGCAAATCGAGCAGCAGCGCAGCGAGTTTCTGCGCGAGCGCGACGAGCTCTCGGCAAAGCTGTCGCAGAGCGAGGCCGTCATGGCCGAGTTCAGGCTTGCCTTTGATCGTGAGCGTGACGATTGGCAATCCAGACTGCGATCGCGCGAGGACGAACTTGCGACGATCCGCGTCGCGACCGCGAACGAACACGAGGAGCTGCAGCAGAGGATCGAGGCGCTCGAGGCCAAGCGCGAGGAGCTTCGGTCGGCCTTTGACCGGATCAGCCAGCTCGGCGTTGCGGCCACCGACCCGCGCGCGGAAGCCCAGGGCGGCTCGCCTCCGGTTCAACCGCAAGAGCGGGATTCAGCGCCGGGAGAAAACAGCGCGGTCGTGCCGAAAGAGACCCTGCGCCAGGCGCGGGCGCAATTCGAATTTCTGGCCAAGGAATGCGTTCGCCGCGGCGATGTCGCGACCCAGGCCATGTGCGAGCTCGGGGCCCACACCATGGATCAGGCCCTCGTGGCCGAGGAAACATCGCATCCATCGCCGGTCGGTGAGGTGGCGTTAAGGATCCTCGGGCCGGTCCTTGCACCGGTCCCCGGACGCGTCGCCGCCGATCCCCAACCGACTCGCCAGGTCCACGCGGAAAACTCCTAAGTTCCAACGGGTTCAAACCCACAACCGGCCTAATCGTCACATCCCCGCGACTGAGGGCCGCAGCGCTTGTTCCCGTTTACGGCTTCACTTTTAAGCAGCTCTGCCCATCTTAGGGGCTGCTTCCCCATGCCGGGGAATTGAGGAAACAAGATATGAATTTCTCGCAAAGCACGCGCGGAATTGTTCGGGCTTTCGCCATCGTCCTGTCGCTGGCGGTTCCCCTCGCGATGGCGGTCTCGTCGGCTGACGCCCGGGTTGGCGGCGGCAGCAGCTCCGGTTCGCGGGGATCGAAGACCTATTCGGCTCCGCCCAGCACCACCACGGCGCCCAACGCGGCGCAGCCCATGAACCGTACCTTCAGCCAGCCGGGCGCACCGGCGGCCGCTGGAGCCGCCGCAGGGGCAGCCAAGGGTGGCTTCTTCAGCCGGCCCGGTATGGGCATGATGATGGGCGGTCTCGCCGCAGGCTTCCTCGGCGCCGGCTTGTTCGGCATGCTGTCCGGTGGCGGGCTGCTCGGTGGCCTCGGTGGGATTGCGTCGATCATCGGCTTGATCCTGCAGGTCGGCCTGATCCTGATCGTGGTCAAGCTGGCAATGTCGTGGTGGCAGCGCCGCCATACCCCGGCGGCCGCCTATGCCAATTCCGCTGCCGGACCGGCCGCGGGTTCAGCCCCTCCGCAGACCGGCTTCGGCTCCGGAATGGGCTTTGGTCTGGGATCGAGCGCCCCCGCGCCGCTCGAGATCGGACCTTCCGACTACGAGGCGTTCGAACGGCTGCTTGGCGAAGTCCAGGCCGCATGGTCGAACGAGGACGTCGCGAAACTGCATACGCTCGCTACGCCCGAGATGGTGTCGTACTTCACCAAGGACCTCGAGCAGAACAAGGCCAACAACGACGTCAACAAGGTGTCCGACGTCAAGTTGCTGCAGGGCGACCTCGCAGAAGCCTGGCGCGAAGGCCAAACCGATTATGCGAGCGTCGCGATGCGCTTCTCGCTGGTCGACAAGACCCTCGAGCGCGGCACCAACCGTCTGGTCTCGGGCAGCGAGACCCCGATCGAGGCGACCGAGGTGTGGACCTTCGCTCGGCAATCCGGCGGACACTGGGAACTCTCGGCGATCCAGCAGACCAACTGATCTTCTGCTGAACGCTAAAACATACAAGGCGCCGCGGTTGATTCCGCGGCGCCTTTTGCTTTGCCGCTATGCCTCCGGAATAATGATTGCCGCGGCGTGTTGATACGGCGTGCCAACAAGAAAAAATGGGAGGCTTTGATGAACCTTGTTTCCAGGATGATCTCACCGGCCGCTTTCGTCCTCGCGGCGATCTGGGTTTTCGCCGCAGCGCCGGCGCAGGCGCAATCGGCCGACACCAGCTTCTTCGTGACCAGCAACGGCATCGGCAATGGCGGCAATCTCGGCGGTCTCGCCGGGGCGGACAATCAATGCCAGACGCTGGCGCAGGCGGCCGGCGCGGGCGCCAAAACCTGGCGCGCTTATCTCTCGACCCAGGCCGCCGACGGCAAGCCCGCCGTCAATGCGCGCGACCGCATCGGCAACGGACCGTGGAAGAATTCCAAGGGCGCGGTGGTCGCCAAGGATGTCGCCGAGCTGCACGGCAGCAACGGTCTCACCAAGCAGACTGCGCTCAGCGAGAAGGGCGATGTCATCAATGGCCGCGGCGATACGCCGAACCGCCATGACGTGCTGACGGGCTCGCAGCCGGACGGAACGGCCTTTGCAGCCGGCGAGGACCGCACCTGCAAGAACTGGACGAGCAGCACGCAGGGGGCGGCGATGGTCGGGCACATCGACCGTGTCGGCCTGCGCGACGACGACGCCTCGAAGTCCTGGAATTCGTCGCATCCGTCGCGCGGATCGGACGGCGGCTGTTCGCAGAACGATCTGAAGAGCACCGGCGGCGACGGCCTGATGTATTGCTTCGCGGCGAACTGACGAAGTCATTCCGGAATGGTGCGTTAGCACCATATCGCAGATGCGCAATTGCGCATCGGGGAATCTCGAGATTCCGGGTTCGATGCTTCGCATCGCCCCGGAATGACGGGGGAGGGTTCATGAAGATCATCGACGCGCAGGTTCACATCTGGTCGCAAACCGTGACGCCGACGTCGGGGCTGCATCGCAAGGTCGCGAAGTTCACGGCCGAGGAAGTTTTGGCCGAGATGGATGAGGCAGGGGTGGATGCAGCGCTGATCCATCCGCCAGCCGGCTGGGATCCTGATTCCAACGCGCTGGCGATCGAGGCGGCCCGGAAATATCCGGACCGCTTTGCCATCATGGGCAATTTTGCGCTCGAGAATCCCGACAACCGCACGCTGATCCATGGCTGGCGCAAGCAGCCCGGCATGATGGGGCTACGCTGGCCGCTGCTACTGGAAGCGCACCAGAAATGGCTCTACGACGGCTCGCTCGACTGGCTGTGGCCGGCGGCCGAGCAGGAGGGGCTGCCGCTGGCGATGATGGGCGGACTGTTCCTGCCGAAATTTCGCGAGATCGCCGAACGGCATCCCGCCCTGAAGATGATGCTGGATCATTGCGGCCTGAACCGGCACGGGCGAGATGCCGAGGCGTTCATCCATCTCGATGAACTGCTGGCGCTGGCGCAACTGCCGAACGTCGCGGTGAAGGCGACCGGCGCGCCGCATTATTCGACCGAGGCCTATCCGTTCCGCAACATCCATGATGGGCTGCACCGCATCTTCGATGCCTATGGGCCGAAGCGGATGTTCTGGGGCACCGACATCACGCGGATGCCGTGCAGCTACCGGCAATGCGTCACGTTCTTCACCGAGGAGCTGCCGTGGCTGAAGGGCGCCGATCTGGAGGACGTGATGGGCCGCGCGCTCTGCGACTGGATCGGCTGGGACTATGCGAGCGTGCGCGGGTAGCGTCGCAAGCGAAGCGCGCGCCGTTTAGAAGTCGTTAGCGATGTTCGTCAAGGTAAATATTGTTTTCAAGTTGACGCATGGTGTTGCTCGGCTAGATCATTCAAACGGACGAAGTTGCGTGCAACTTCACGAATTTTCTTCAAGCCAGCAGGTATAATCATGTCTCGCGTTATTGCCGCCGCCTTCGCCACCGCGCTCGCCGCAGCCGTCATCCCGACCGCCGCTTCTGCCGGCTGTTATTCCTGCTACCAGCCGCAGCCCTGCTGCGGTCCGCAATATGTGCAGCAGGTGGTCCCGGCGGAGTACCGTACGGTGCAGGAAACCGTGATGGTTTCGCCCGGTCGCGTCACCGCGTATCGCACCCCGGCGCGCTATCGCACCGTGATGGTGCCGAAGACCGTGATGGTCTCGCCCGGCCGCGTCCACTATGAACGGACAGCCCCGCGATACGCCGTCCAGCAGCGCGTTGAAATGGTTGCGCCGGCCCGTGCCTATTATGCGCCGGTCGCGCCGCGTTGCGCCACCTGCGGTTATTGAGCCTCACGCAAGCCGCCATCGCCTGAAGCCGTCGCCCTGTCCGGCGACGTGCCCACGCGATCGCGGTGCAGTTGCTCGAAGAAGCCATGCCCGGCTTTGAGGCCGCCTTTCAGGCGGCCTTTTTCTTTGATGCCTTTTTGGCGGTCTTCTTTTTTGCAGCCTTCTTTTTGGCAGGCGCTTTGACGGTCTTGGCGGCTTTCTTCTTGGTCGTTTTCTTCTTGGCCAGATAGGCGCCGACGTTTTTCGACGAATGCCCGACGGCGGCGACGGCAGCCTTCAGTTTCGCCGGGGTGACCTTGAACTTCTTCGACCAGTAGCGGACTTCGTAGGGCTGGCTGATGGCGATCAGCGCGCGGTCGGCGGCCTTGTGCTTCTGCTCCCCGATATAGGCTTCCACTTTCCTGGCGGAGTGGCCGACCTTCTTGACGGCGGCTTTCAGCTGGGCCGGCGTGATCTTCAATTTCTTCGACCAATAGGCGACTTCGTAAGCTTCGCCCATTGCGATCAGCGCGGCATCGGCGCCGCCGCGCTTCTTCTTGTTATCCGTCATCCCATGCTCCTGTCGTGTTGAGGAATTCGGCACCCAAGAGGAACCTAACACGGCCTCCCGCCTTCGGACAGATTCGCGCCTGTGGAGAATTCAGGCGGTTGCGAAACGCAATGGCGTGGCGATCGGGCGTCAGGGCCGGCCGGCATTGTGACGAACGAAATGCGGACTGATGTGTTATGGCTGCGAGCAGGGCTCTTGCTGCAGGTCTTTGGAGATGCCGTCGATGCGCTATCAACTGTATTACTGGCCACATATTCAGGGCCGCGGCGAATACGTCCGGCTTGCGCTGGAAGAAGCCGGCGCTGCTTATACCGACGTGGCGCGAAGCGGCAACGGCACCAGCGCGATGATGAAGATGATGGAGACTGCAAAGGGCACGCCGCCCTTTGCGCCGCCGTTCCTGAAAGCGGGAAACCTCGTGATCGGCCAGACCGCCAACATCCTGCTCTATCTCGGCGCGCGCCATGGGCTGGCGCCGAAGGCAGAAGCGGCAAGGCTGTGGGTGCACCAGCTGCAGCTCACCATTGCGGATCTTGTGCTGGAAGTTCACGACACCCATCATCCGCTTGGTTCGTCGCTCTATTACGAGGAGCAGAAGGCGCCGGCCAAAAAGCGCACCGCCGAATTCTGGAAATCACGCCTGCCGAAATATCTGGATTATTTCGAGGAGCTGCTGGCCGCCAATGGCGGCGCCTACGTCACCGGCCGGCGCCTGACCTATGTCGACCTGTCGCTGTTCCAGATCGTGGAAGGGCTGCGCTACGCCTTTCCCAAGCGCATGAAAGCGTTTGAAAAGAACATTCCCGCCCTGGTCGAGCTGCATGGCCACGTCGCCGCGCGGCCGAACATCAAGGCCTATCTCGCCAGCGAGCGGCGGATTGCGTTCAACGAGGACGGGATCTTCCGGCACTACAAGGCGCTGGATGTGTGAGAGGCGCGCGTCGCTGCGGACTTAACCTCGCCCCGCTTGCGGGGAGAGGTCGGCGCGTAGCGCCGGGTGAGGGGGTACCGGACTATCAACTCGCACCACCTCGTGGAGAGAGCCCCTCACCCCAACCCTCTCCCCGTGAAGAACGGGGAGAGGGAGCGCTATCACCTGCTCCTGCCATCCACCGGCGTCATCGTCACCTTCGATAGCTCGATGCCGTCGATGCAGCTCACATTGAGCGCCACCACTTCGCTGCCGTCAGGTCTGGCGCCGCGCGCAAAAACCTCGACGCCGCAATCGATGCAGAGCTGGTGGCGGATCGCGTGCTTGTTGAAGAGATATTCGCGCAAATTGTCCTCGCCGGCGCGGAGCTGAAAGCTCTTCGGCTCCAGGAAGGTGATATGCAGGCCCTTCTTGGTGCAGATCGAACAATTGCAGGCGGTGACCATTGCGAGGTCCGTGGTGCATTCGAACCGAACTTGGCCGCAATGGCAGCCGCCCGTGTAGGTCTTGTTTTCAGGCATGTGTCCCTCACCAGATTCCCGGAATCAGACGATAGCGCACGCGCGCGGCGTAGTCAGCATAGCCCGGCAGGCCTGCGATCAGCGCGCGCTCCTCAATACGGGCGCGGACCGCGAACAGGATGGCGAACAGCGGCGCCAGCGCCACGCCCGACCACGATCCCAGCAGCAGCGGCACGCCGATGAAAAACAGCATGATGCCGCTGTACATGGGATGGCGGACGAAGGCGTACGGACCCGTCGAGACCACATGATGGTCGCGCGCGGCCTGTACCTTGATCACGGGGGCCGCGAACGAGTTTTCGCGAAACACCCACATGATGAAGCCGGTCGAGAGCACGCCGGTCCAGCCCCATCGCGACGAACCAGATCAACCCCGTGGCGGCGAAGACCAGCATGAATTTCTTGTCGGCGGCCGGCTGTTCCTCGCGTGCCGTCAGCCGCAGCCGCTCGGCGAGCAGCGCGGGATCGGTTTTCGCAAGCCACAGGCCGCAGGCCGGGCCGAGCATTGCGGAGGTCGCAAGGCACGCCCATGCGCCGGGCCAATGCAGCGTGCCGGCGGAGGCAAACAGCAGCGCACCCATCCCGACGACGAAGAAAGTGTTCTGCAGCAGCCGCACGTTTGCCGAAAAATCGCGCGATCATGACGCCCCGTGCAATGGGGATACCCGCATGATCGCGAAGCTGTTGTTGGCCCCGACCAGGCCAAGGGCGAGCAGCCTCTATGCGAACTGGTCGATCCGCGTTCCCTGTCCGGGCGGCAGGGCGGCAAGCAGCGTCGGCTTCGGCAGGCGCGTGCCGTCGGCGGCGGCGCCGTTTTGTACGTCGGCGGGCTTCACTTCTGGCTTGGGCGCGCTGGCTTCAGGCGGCTTGATCAGCACCGGCGCGGACACAGCAGAGATATCCATCGGCATCATCCTTTTCGTTGCCTCCGACACTGGAGGCATTGAAGCGAACGATGTGTAAATCCCGGCCGGCGATCCCGCCCGATGGTGAACGGGGCGCTCGAAAATTCATTAGAATGCAGCGGATCCCGGAAGGGGCACCGCTACTCGTCCTTGCCGCGGGTGACCGCAATCGAGGCCTCGGTCTTGGTCCGCGTGCATTCCATGTTGAGCCGGCGGAAGCGCATCGAAACCTTGTCGCCGCGCAGGATGCCCATCCGCTTCATGCAGCGCGTCGAGCCGGTCACGACGTCGGGCTTCGGAATGGTGAAGACGAGCGCGCCGGCTCTCGCGACCATGTCGAGAAATTCCGGTTTGAATTTCCGGTCGGTCTTCGCATAGAGCTCGAGCGAGTAGCTCTTGCCGCGGCAGCCGATCGAGAGCTCCTTCGCGGAGGGATGCGTCAGATAGACGATGTTGGCGGCCTTGAAGTTGACCTTGATCCCGTCGACCTGGCTGGCGAGTTGCTTGGCGACGTCGTCGCAGCGGTCGGCGCGGGCCGGCGAGGCCGAGAAGGCGGCCAGCGCCAGCGCGGCCGCGACCAGGACCGATCGGCGAAACTGTCGTCTTGATGTCATTTGTAAATGCCCCTCTGGGCCCCATTGAAGCTTGCGCGGCAGCTTCCTGCAAGAGGCCTGCTCGAATGTCAATCAGAAGCCGCGCATCATCATTGCGATAAAGAACGCCGTCGTGGTGAACAGGTTGAGCAGGGTCGGCGTGCTGACCAGCGCCGTGGCGGCCCCGAGCCGCTGGTCGCGCGCCGCACAGGCGATGGCAAAGGCGGCGATCAGCGGGAACAGGATGATTTGCACTGATGTTTCCAGCGCCGCGTAAGGGCCGTTGAAAGCGAGCCCGTGCCTGATCACCGAGGGCATGTAGCTCAGCCAGGTCATGAGCATGACCGCGCCGAGCGCCATGACCGCGTGGCGCACGTAACCGATGGCCGCGAACAGCAGCGCCGACAGCGCCAGCACCGGATGGACGGCCAGGTGCAGCTTGACGATGGCCGCGCCGATGCCGTGACCCGGGACTTTCGACATGTCGTCCAGCAGCGTCGGCGCGCTCGACATGCCCCAATAGAGCTCCAGCAGCGCGATCACAGACAGCGCGATGCGCAGGCCGATCCGGCGCGGCGCCGACGTGGCAGGCGCGATCCCGGCCGCCGGGGCAGGCGCGCGCAACTCGGCCGTTGTCATCGGTGTCCCCATTGGCTTGCCGGCGTCGTGCATCAGGTCCCGCGCATGGCGCGGCCGATGGCAATCGCGATGATGGCGGCAATGTTGAACAGGGTGGGAAGGCTGACCAGCGCGGTGGCAACGAGCAGCCGCAGGTCGCGCGCGGCAAGGCCGATCGCGCACACAGCCAGGAGCGGAAACGCGATGATCTGCGCAGGGGACCAGATCGCGCCGAAGCCGACCGCGTCTATTCCTGACGACACCACTGTCGGCATGTATTTCAGCCAGGTCACGAAGATGACCGCGCCGAGCATGACAACCGCAGGCCGCACGCGCCCGAAACCGGCGAATACCAGGGCCGCCAGCGCCAGCAACGGGTGCATGACGCTGGCAGCGCCGCTGACGGCAGGCACCTCGATTTCAGGATCACCGAATATCCCCCAAGCCACCGATAGGCCGTCGAGGAGTTCGAGCACCGCGATGATGATCAGGGCGATGCTGAGGCCCGACAGGCTGGTTGCCGCCGGGACCGGGGGAGGGGCGGCCACTGTCTCGGTCGACACTGCGGTGGGAACAGTCGTCATTCTCGATTTCGATTGCTGATGGCCATTCGGGAACCTTCCTTTTGTGTCAAAAGTGCTTAGAACGGTTCAAATGCCGGGGTGTCCCGTGGACGCTTCCGCCCCCAAAACCTTGCGAGCCCAGCCCATGAACGCCCCGACCGCCTTTCCCGACCAAAAGCCCGTTCCGCCCTACAAGCACACGCCGCTGTTTCCGCTGGGCGCGGACACCACGCCCTACAAGAAGATCACGACGGATGGCGTGCGGGTCGAGAAGGTTTTGGGCAAGGACATGCTGGTGGTGTCGCGCGAGGCGCTGCGGGCGCTGTCGGAAGCCGCCTTCGGCGACATCAATCATTATCTGCGGCCCGGCCATCTGAAGCAGCTGGCGAGCATCCTCGAGGACAAGGAAGCCAGCGACAACGACAAGTTCGTGGCGTTCGATTTTCTGAAGAACGCCAACATCGCCGCCGGCGGCGTGCTGCCGATGTGCCAGGACACCGGCACCGCGATCATCATGGGCAAGAAGGGCGCCCGCGTGATCACCGACGGCGACGACGAGGCCGCGCTTTCGGAAGGCGCGCGCGACGCCTACCTGCGCCGTAACCTGCGCTATTCGCAGGTGGCTCCGATCTCGATGTATGAGGAAAAGAACACCGCCAACAACATGCCGGCGCAGTGCGAGATCTACGCCGAGGGCGATGACGCCTACAAGTTCATGTTCATGGCCAAGGGCGGCGGTTCCGCCAACAAGAGTTTTCTGTTCCAGGCGACGCCGTCAGTGCTGACCAAGGACCGCCTGCTGGCGTTCCTGAAGGAGAAGGTGCTCACGCTCGGCACCGCCGCGTGCCCGCCCTATCATCTGGCGATCGTGATCGGCGGCACCTCGGCCGAGCTTTGCATGAAGACGGTGAAGCTGGCTTCCGCGCGCTATCTCGATGCACTGCCCACCCATGGATCGGCCGATGGCAACGCCTTCCGCGACCTGGAGATGGAGCAGGAGATCCTGAAGATGACGCAATCGCTCGGCGTCGGCGCGCAGTTCGGCGGCAAGTATTTCTGCCACGACGTGCGCGTGATCCGGATGCCGCGTCACGGCGCGTCGCTGCCCATTGGTCTCGGCGTGTCCTGTTCGGCCGACCGCCAGGTGCTCGGCAAGATTACGAAGGACGGCGTCTATCTCGAGGAGCTTGAGCACAACCCCGCGCAGTATCTGCCGGCGGTCGAACAGGCGCTCGGCGGCGAGGTGGTCAAAATCGATCTCAACCAGCCGATGAAGGATATTCTGGCGACGCTTTCAAAGCATCCGATCAAGACGCGGGTGTCGATGACCGGCACCATGATCGTCGCGCGCGATTCCGCCCACGCCAAATTGCGCGAGCGGCTGGAGAAGGGCGAGCCGCTGCCGGATTACTTCAAGAACCATCCGGTCTATTACGCCGGCCCCGCCAAGACGCCCGACGGCTACGCCTCCGGCGCGTTCGGTCCGACCACCGCGGGACGCATGGATTCCTTCGTCGACCAGTTCCAGGCGGCGGGCGGCTCCATGGTGATGGTCGCCAAGGGCAACCGCGCGGTCGCGGTGCGCGAGGCCTGCAAGAAGCACGGCGGCTTCTATCTCGGCTCGATCGGCGGCGCCGCGGCAAACCTCGCCGAGCACTGCATCAAGAAGGTTGAGGTGGTGGAATATCCCGAACTCGGCATGGAAGCGATCTGGCGCATCGAGGTGGTGGATTTTCCGGCCTTCATCATCATCGACGACAAGGGCAATGATTTCTTCAAGGAATTGAATTTGGGGTGAGGGCGTATCATTCAAAAGCATCGAGGGCAGGATGGTCGAGTGGTTCGACGACCTGAAGGTCGGCATGCGCTTCAAGACCGACACCGCTGTGGTGTCGAAGGAAGATATTATCCGCTTCGCCCAGGAGTATGACCCTCAGCCGTTCCACCTCGACGAGGAGGCGGCGAAGAAGTCCATCCTCGGCGGCCTTGCCGCGTCCGGGTGGCATACGGCCGCGATTGCGATGCGGCTCGCCGCCAACGCAAAGCCGTTCGGGCCGCATCCGCTGTTTGGCGCCGGCGTCGACGATCTGCGCTGGCTGAAGCCGGTGCGTCCCGGCGACACCATCCACCTTGAAGGTGAGGTGGTGGAGCTGACGCCCTCGCGCTCAAAACCGCACGGCGTCGTTCGCATCAAATGGACGGCCTATAATCAGCGCGGTGAGGCGGTCTACACCTTCAATCCGATTGCGATCTTGCCAAGCCGGCCGAAGTGAGCGGGGGCGGGAGCTGCAGAGCTGTCGGCCTCGATGGATTCGGCAACGGCTGGGTCGCAGTGCGTCTTGAAGGCGGCACACACGAAATTTCCTTCCATCGCGATGTCTCGCAAGCGTTGTCGCTCCCATTCGATCGGGCAGGGATCGATATCCCCATCGGCATGGTCGATGACGGCGAGCGCGTGTGTGATCTGCTCGCCCGCGACAAATTGCGCCCGCACACCTCGCGTGTTTTTACGGGCGCGCGGCGCTGGATTTGGCAAGACTTTGACAATCCCGACGAAGCGAACAGGGAATGCCTGCGCCGCGGCCAGAAGCGAGTGTCGCGCCAGCTCTGGCATCTCGGACCGAAGATCATGGAGGTAGACGCTTTCCTGCGTGCGCATCGCGCGCTTGATGTCCGCGAGGTCCATCCCGAACTGGTGTTTCTGCGGTTGAACGCAAACAAACCCTTGCCGTCGAAGAAATCCGGGGAAGGAGATTCGCTTCGTCGGATGTTGCTCAAGCGGAGCGGGCTTGGCGAGATCGAGCAATGGCTCGGCAAGGCGCGGATCGGCACCGGCGCGAAGCGTGATGATGTTCTGGACGCTTGCGCCGTGGCGCTTGCCGCGCGCGAACCTGCAGGCAGCGTCGGATCGCCGTCACCGGACGCTCACGGCCTGCCGATGCAAATCTGGTTCTAGCGGCGCTCGCCCCGAGCAGCCCCACCCCTTAACTGCAATTCGTGACCTGGCTGGAGCACAGGCTACGCCACCAGCCGCGTACACCGTCCTGGCTTTCGACGAGGCCCCAATAGCCGCTGCAGGCGAGGAGGCGCTTCGGGCCGCCATCGGTGTCGAGCGGGCCGCCGAGCTTGCGCATCGCTTGCGTCCACTTCGCATCGGCGAATGGGGCCTGAAACAGCCCGCCCATGCGCGTGCCGCCATTGGCGTAATTCGCGCCGACCTTGTTGGCCGCGACCCAGCCGCGCCCGGCATAGGGTTTTGGCGCGTTGCGCGGATATTTCTTCTCGTCCTCATAATCCTTGCCGGGCGGCGTCGCGCCCTCGATCAGGAACCAGCCGTCCTTGAAGCCGATGATGCGGAATTCGGTCAACCAGCCGTCTTCGGGTGTGTTCTCGCTGCCACCCATCTTCAGGCGATACGGCGGCGGCAGTGTGCCGAGCACGCGCGATTTCACCGAAGGTTCGGCGCGGACGTTGAGGCCTTTGGGATCGCGATCTTCCGACCAGGCGCCGAGATTGCAGGGCTCGGTACTATCAGGCAGCGTCGCGCGCTTGGCCGCAAGTTCGGCGTGCGATTTTGCGAACTCGCTTTCCTGACCGTCGGGATCGGTCATCGTGGTGTCGCGGTTGCCCCGCGTGGCGTCGCTGCGCGGCTTCAATTCCGCGGACAGCGCACGCCCATCCTTGTCGAGCCTTACGACAAGCACCTGGCGTGCCGCGAACACGCTGGCGGGGAATTTAGGGTCGTTTGAGCCTGCCGGATAGACCGCGAGGTATCCGGTCATATCAGCGGTGCGGTAGGCTTCGCCCGCGACAAAGTCCGCCGGCACCAGCGCCAGCGCGCTGGCGCGCCATGCCGGCTCGGGCTCGGGCGCGGATTGTGCGATCGCCGCCGTCACCAGGGAGGCGACGACGGCGATTGAAAGCAGTGCGGTCTTTTGCATGGATCGAACAGCGAGGGAGCGAATCTGCTCCCTCAGTATCAGGCCCGGGTGCCCGTGAACGGAAAACTGCCCATCGGGCCGATGCCCATTTCGCCGGACATGCTGTCGCCGGAGACCTTTCCAATAAACTCGAGGGTCAACGGCATCGGGTTGGTGATCGAGACCTTCCAGTTGACGGCGTCGCCGCTGATCGCGCCGTCGAAGATTTCGGCGGAATTCCCATCGGCGCCCTGCGTGCCGGTCAGCGTACCGCCAGAGGCCAACAAGGTCAGCGTCGCCTTGCGCTCGCCCATCGGCGTGGTCATGACGATATTCCAGTTTCCGTCAACGGCCATCTTGGTCTCCCCAATACATTTCCCAGCAACCGGAATGGTTCTGAGTTCTCCCGGCGGCGGTATAACCCATCTTGCCGCGCATGCCCAACCCTGTAGCCTTCCTTTTGACGCGTTTTCTTGACGCGAACCGGTATCCACTTCGCTTGAAAACGCTTTGCCTACGGTACTTACGCGCGGGCGGCCGCGCGCAGGCGGCTGCCGACCAGGACGCGGAACGCGACATATTGCACGGCGAACAGAGCAATCTTGGCCCCGATCAGCACGACGGTCACATAGAACGTCCACAGCTTCATGTCTCCGGTCATCGCGACGCCGATGGTGCCGGCGGCGAGCACGAAGCACAACCCGGCCCAGACGTAGCCTGCGGCAGTGACATATTCCGGAATGGTCTGGGTCACGATCGGCGGCATATAGCGCAGCATCCAGCCGCGCTTGAGCATGATGAGGCCGATCGCAAAATGCCCGATCGCGGGTTTCGCCAGCACGAAGCGCGGATCGTGAGTCAGCAGCGTGGCGCCGCCGAGCACGATCACGAGCCCGAGGCTGGCCCAGGTCATGTAGCCGAGTTCCTTGCCTTTGATGCGGGAGTAGATCACCTGGCCGATGGCGCCTGCGATCGCGACGCCGGTCGCCAGCAACACGTTATCCGTCGCGAGATAGATCGCGATGAACACGATGGTGGAGAAAAAGTCGGCGCCTAATCTTGCGAATACGTCCTTCACTGTCGCGATCCTCCTTGGTGAATGACGTCATTGCGAGAAGCGAAGCGACGAAGCAATCCATCTTTCTTGTTATAGCTATGGATTGCTTCGCTGCGCTCGCAATGACGGTTGATAGTTAGACCTCGGGCAAAGCGTTGGCGGGCGGGGTGCCATATTTTGCCTTGCGGTATTCGGGATACCATTTGGTGAAATAGGCCGCGCTGTTGCGTGCGGCAAATGCGACCAGCAATCCCGACCACAGCGGCAGGCCCGGCACATAGATCAGCGCGGCATTGCCGGCCATCATCAACAGCATCGCGCCGGTCCACGCCCAGGTGATGATGTAGTTCGCCTTGATGAAGCCGGGCAGTTTCGTGGTTTCGGCATCGACCACCTCAAGCGCATATTGCAGCGTGAAGGGTTTGCTGCCCACGATCGAGCCCAGCGTGACCAGGAATATTCCGGCATCGACGGCGAACTTGACGCCGGAGACACTCAACTGCGGATCGATCAGGGTGACGTAGCTGCCGACTGCGCCGAACACCACCACGGAGCCCGCGCCGAGAATCTTCAGCGAACGGCCGCGGGCCATGTCGTAGGCGATCACCGCGAGACAGATCACGGCGCCGGCAAACAGGCTGACCGCGGTCGAGGTTACCAGCATCAGCAGGGCGAAGGCACCGTAGGGGGCGAGGATCAGGAAGATCGTCATGGCAGCCTCTCAGGCTTCATCTTTACATCGTAAAGATACCGTAAGGGCAAGGGCGGGAGTCGTCAAGAAAAATCTTTACAGTGTCAAAATAAATGTGTTCTGATCGAAATAATCAAATAATCCAATTGGTTATGTGGTGTTGAACGAATGGACTAAAACGGCCAGAAACGCGCCAGCGCGAGAAGCGCGGCTGCAAGCAGCACAAGCAGGGTAAGCAGAATGCCACCGACCCGGCAGATCTGAAACTGCATGGTGCGAGGGCCGACATACATGCCGAGCGGATGCAGCAGCCGTGCCACCAGCAGCATTCCCATCAAGAGGTGCACCCGCGCGGTCGGCATGCCGGACATTTCCAGCAGCGCGACCAGCAACACGATAACAGGGACGTATTCGGCAAAGTTGCCATGCGCGCGAATGGCGCTGCGCAGCTTGATGTTGTCGCCGTCGCCGAACACGACGCGATGTCCCCGCCGCAGGCGCGAGACCTGCAGGCCGAGCACGAGATACAGCAGCGCGAGAAGGGCGAGATAGAAGCCGGTGATCGTGGGTATGTGCATGTGTGTTTCCCCCGGAATGACTCATAGCGTCATTCCGCGATGCGCAATAGCGCATCTGAGGGCGCGTTAGCGCGAACCCGGAATTTCGATTGTACAACCTCTCGTCATTCCGGGGCTCGCGAAGCGAGAGCCCGGAATCCATCGGGCGGCAAGTGACGTCGATGAATGGATTCCGGGCCTGCGCCCAAGTGGGCGCATCCCGGAATGACGAGCATGGTAGTTCGCCGCCGTCTACTCCGCACTCACCCAATTGCCATGGAAACCATCGGGCACGCGATGCCCGAGATGCACCAGCGCCACCGGTCCGGCTTCGACGTCTTTGGCGTTGAACACCGCCAAGTCGCTGCGGTTTTCGCGCGCGCGCCAGACCGCGGCGAGCAGCCAGCCGTCGCCCTCGGCGGCGTCTTCGCCGCGCTCGACGAACACGGCTTCGGAAATGGTGTCGCCGGCGGGCAGGTGATACTTGCCGAGCCGCTTGCCCTTGCCGTCGACATGCACGATGCCGGACAGCGCGCCGAACATCGGCAGATCAGGATTGGCGCAGGCGTACCAGCCGTGGTTGCTGGCAAGGCCCGCGCGCCGATCGTCGATGCGCGGAAATTCGCCGGTGAGATCGTCGAGATACACTTGCGTGAAGCGGTCGGTATTGCCGGAGAGATCGAAGGTCCAGCGGCAATAGCGTGCGCGCGATTTTTCAGGATCCGTCGGCGAACCGTCGGGGTGGGTGAACAGCGGCGCTTCCTCGAACTGCATCACGTCGGCGATGATGCGGCCGCCTTCCTCCCACGCGTTCATGACGTGGAACACGTAGCAGCTCTCGGCGCGGAACCAGACGATGTCTTTCGCCGAACCGGTGCGCTTCATGACGCCGACATAGGCGCCTTTCTCCGGCTCCCAGGCGTAAGGCGGCTTGCCGCGCATCGCCCGCTCCATGCTGCCGGTGATGGGCAGGATCGGAAACAGCATGTGATTTTCGGTGACGATGAAGTCGTGCACCATGCTGGCGTAGGGCGACTCAAAACGATCGAACCGCGTCACCACGCCTGACGCGTTGACCGATCCGAACGAGAGGGCAGGGGTCAGGGGTCCCGCGGCGTTATAGCCGAAGAACACCATTTCGCCGGTGACCGGATCGATCTTGGGATGCGCCGTAAAGGGGCCTGCGATCGCGCCCTTGTAGTCGCAGTAGCCCATACGCTCCAGGGTACCCGGTTCGATCTCGGTCGGCATATGGCCTTCTTCGAGCGCCAGCAGGCGGCCGCCGTGGAAGATGATGTTGGTGTTGGCGACGCCGCCGTCATTGGTGACATCGGCGGGCGCGCCCGGCAGCTTGCGGCCGAAGCCGCCGAACAATGCGCGGCCGGCGTCATGCTCGGCCTGCCATTTGGGGGTACGGACCCAGCGGTTGCGATAGCTGGCGCGGCCGTTCTCGAGATGGAAGGCGTGCAGCATGCCGTCGCCGACGAACCAGTGCGCGCCGGGCGCCTCGAATTGCGGGTTGGGGCCGTTGCGATAGAGCGTGCCGTTGAGCTCGCGCGGCAATTCGCCGGTCACCTTCAGGAACGGCGCGTCGCATTCCATCGGTATCGGCGCCAGATTGGTCCGCGCCGCGTTGGTCGCCACTTGATCGAGCATCGTCGCTTCCTCCCGGCTTGATCTTTACAACGTAAAGATATGGCTACAGGGCATGCCAGCCATCGTCAAGCAAAATCTTTACAGTGTAAAAATTGCGGCTATAAGGATCCGCAAGGGGTTCAGATGGCCAAAACATCGAGAGAAAACAAAGTGGTCCGCACCGTCGCGCGGACCCGTAAGCCGGCGAGGGCGGCTGCCGAACGGCCCGCCGTGCGGCGGCGCAAATCGTCAGGCGATACCCCCTATCATCATGGCGACCTTCGCGAGGCCCTGCTGCAGGCGGCCGAGCGGGTGCTGGAGCGCGACGGGCTGGCAGGGCTGACGCTGCGCGCGGTGGCGCGCGAGGCCGGCGTCTCGCATGCCGCGCCGACCCATCATTTCGGCGATCTCACCGGCCTCGTCAGCGAACTCGCGGCGATCGGCTTTCGGATGTTCAACGAGGCCATGAACGCCGCCGGCAACAGCGAGACGCTGCCGATCATGAAGGGGCTGGCAAGCGCCAAAGCCTACGTCGCCTATGCGCAGGCGCATCCCGGCATGTACGGCGTGATGTTCCGCAGCGCACGGCTGGATTATTCGCGCCCCTCGCTGCATGAGGCCTCCGATGCCGCGTTCGCAGGGCTGACCCGCGGTGTCGGCGCCAGCCGGCACGAGCAGATTCCACAGGATGGGCTCGCGCTGGATCAGGCCGCCGCCATCGCGCGTGCGTGGTCGCTGGTGCATGGTTTTACCACGCTGCTGCTTGACGGCCGGCTCACCGGCATTCTGGAGCGGTTGCCCGAGGGGACGTCGGCCGACAAGCTGCTGGACGCGATGCTGCGCGGGGCCGTGCCCCGCCCGCCGGGGGCCTAGGTGGCAGCATACCAGCTATCGGGCATGTGACTTCCGCGTGACTTCCCGCAGGTCGGCGCTCTATAAGGTGCGCCTTAAATCGTTTCTAATATCGACCGAACGCCCCCCTGCCGGGAAGGAACTAGCCGTGACAGACTCCAAAGCCGTCCTCATCGATCGCCATCCCGGCCGCACGGCCCAGACCATCGGGATCGCGCGCGTGCTTGGCGCCGACGAGGACCTGATCCACGAGCCGTCGGTCGGCGTGGTCGGCACCAAGGGCGACAGCCAGTGCTACATAGGGGTGATGGCGAAGGTCGATGCGATCCATGCCAGCCTCAAGAGCCATGTCGGCAAGGGCGCCGGCCAGATGAAGCTGCGGCTGGTGCAACCGGAATACACCATCGCCACCTCGGACGGCATCCGCAACGGCACGCGCGAAATGCGCTACTCGCTGATCGGGCGCGAAGTGACGCACGATGCGCTCTGCGAGCATCTGGAGGCCACCGGGCTGCTCGGCACCATCGCTGTCGTCGCCTGCGACAAGCCGCCGGTCGGCACGCTGGCCGCGCTGCTCGAGCACAATCAGCCCGCGATCATCATGTCCGACGGCGCGATCCATCCCGGCACCGATCCGAACACCGGCGAGAAGCTCGACATCGTCAGCGCCTACCAGGTCGCCGGCAACCCCGATGCGGAATACCGCCACCACATCGCCTGCCACGCCTGTCCCGGCTACGGCAGCTGCGGCGGCATGTTCACCTACAACACCATGCAGACCTTCATCGGCGTCGTCGGCATGCAGCCGCTGCACATGGTAGCGCCGCCGTCCGACGATCCGCGCCGCCTCATGGAGTTTCCGGATCAACTGGTCGGCTACCTCGCGCAGATGATCGCGAAGGGCCTCAAGCCGCGCGACATCGTGGTCCGCGACGCGATCCGCAACGCCGTGATCGTCGCGATGGCGATCGGCGGCTCCACCAACGTCACGCTGCACGCGCCGGAGATCGCGCGCGCCGCAGGCTTCGCCGACTTCTGGAAAGAGGTCATGACGCCGGCCGAGTTCAATCATCTGTCGCAATACGTCGTGCCTGTCCTCACCGACGCCCGGCCGTACGGCAAATATTCGATGGTCGATATCGACCGCGTCGGCGGCGTGCAGGTGATCGTCCGTGAATTGCTGGAGGCCGGACTGCTCAACGGCGACGTGATGACCTGCACCGGCGAAACGCTGGCCGAACAGGTCAAGCGCCTCGAAACCAAGCCCGCCGACGGCACTGTCATCTACACCGTTGCTAAGCCCTACAAGCCGACCGGGGGCCTGCGCGTTCTCGGCGGCAATCTGTCGCCGGAATTCTCGGCGATCCTTAAATTGGCCGGTGTCGAAGGCGGGCTGGAAAACAATCTGTTCCGCGGCCGAGCGCGCGTGTTCGAAGGCGAGCGGGGACTGCTCGAGGCGCTCGACAAGACGCCCGACCTTTTCCAGAACAACGACATGATCATCGTGCGCTACGAGGGTCCGAGCGGCGCGCCCGGCATGCCGGAAATGCTCGATCCCACCTCGCGCATCACCACGCTGTGCCGCGAGCGCGGCATCGTGGTGGCGCTGATGACCGATGCGCGGTTCTCCGGCGGATCGGTCGGCCTCGTCATCGGCCATGTCGGCCCCGAAGCCGGCCTCGGCGGCCCCATCGCCTTCGTCGAGGACGGCGACGAGATCATCGCCGATCTCAACAAGAACGAACTCAACTGCACGGCGCTGGCGGATCCGGCCGTTTTGAAGGCGCGCAAGGCAGCCTGGGACAAGGTGGTGGCAGCCAATGGCGGCCTGCACCCGAACTGCGGCGTCGCCGACACCCGCCTGTTGCACCGCGCGCGGCTCTCTGCCGTGCCGGCGACCCGCGGCGGCGGCCTGCACCCCAACCGCGAGGTCTGGGTCCGCGAGCAGCGCGAGGCGACGCGGTCGGGCTTCGTGCCGAAGAACAAGCACCGGCCGGACGCCGCAAAGGCGTTTTAGCAAGCGGCCGGCTGGATCTGGCATCGACGGAGCAGTTGCAGCAAGTACTGCATCGCTTCGCGGCGACAACGAGCGCGTCAGTTCGGACAGGGTTGTCCCGCGGCTCCCCACAGAGCCATGTCTTTGACATGGTCCTCGAAGGTACCTGGTGGCGTGGAACGGCCTGCCCCGGGGTGCCACCCCCGAGGGATGAAGCCGCTCAACGATGCATCGTGCCGCAAGTGTTCAAGGAGACCAACGGCGTCCCGACCGCCATTGCGTTTGGGATCCTTCAGCTGCGCACAAATCTCGGCGCCACTCTTGCCGAACCAGATGAACGCGACCGGGGCAAGTTGCCAGTCAATGCCGGCGCGCAACGGCGCCGGTGCGGGATCGTTCGGCAGGGTGGAGGTCATGTGACATGTCGAGCAAGGGATTGTCTCGGCCCCGATGCGGCTCGCTCCGCCTTGAATATTCATGCCGTGCACCCGGGTCCTGTTTTCGCCTGCCGGCGTCCACATCGGTATGGCCTTGGCGTCGACATGGCAGTTGGCACAACGTGGATGTGTGACAACTGCTTCAATCCTCTTCCAGGCTTCCAGCCCCTCGGCACGGCTGACGCTGCCCGCCGGCAGTACGTCCTTGGCGGCCTCGTCTTTGGCCACGACAATTCCCGTGAGGGCCAGGACTGAAGAAGCAGCGAACGCGACCGCGATCAGAGATGTTTTCATGGCTCGCCCTCAAACAAAATCGATGAACTTGTTGAAGGGCATTTCGCGGATACGCTTTCCCGTTGCCGCGAATATCGCGTTGGCTAGCGCGGGAGCGGCGGGAGGAACAGGCGGCTCCCCGACACCTCTCACTTTGGGATCGTTCTCAAGCCCACGAACTTCGATAACCGGGCACTGGTAGATCCGCATGGCTTCATGGTGGTGGTAGTTGGTCTGCTGTACCGCGCCCTTTGCGTAAGTGAGTTCGCAATTGATCGCGTGACCGAGCCCCCAGACGACCCCTCCCTGCACCTGGTTCTCGAAGTTGACGGGATCGACGACCTTGCCGACATCGACCGCGACCCAGACCTTGTCGATCCTGATGCCTCTGTCCGTAGCTGTCACTTCGACGACTTCGGCCGTCGGTGTCCCAAAAGATTCGACGAACGCGACGCCCCGTCCTCTGCCGTTACCAAGCGGTCCCTTCCAATCCGACATCTGCGCGACCGTTTCCAGCACCTTGCGGTAGGTCGGAACGGTGCACATCTCGATGCGCGCCTTCATTGGATCAAGGCCTGCCGCATGGATCAGTTCGTCGATGAAGCTTTCGGTGAAGAAACCGGCGGTCGAGGCGCCGACGGAGCGCCACGTGGTGCATGGCGACAGCCCCTGCGCTTCATAGCTGGTGGCCCGGAAATTCGGGATGTCGTAATAGACGTTCCACAGCCCGGCGGCCAATTGCGCATCGGGATCCTTTGAGGGGGTGCCCGTACGTTCGAGCAGCCCCTTTAGCGGCGCAGTCGATACCGATTGCAGGTCGGCCGCCACGATCTTGCCGTTCTTGACGCTGCCTTTGTGCCGGGCGATTGAAATCTGTCGCGGAATATCCTGGAGAAAGTCTTCCTCGCGCGAAAACACCAGCTTGATCGGCGTGCCGCGCATCTGGTTTGCGATCTCGGCCAGCACACGGATGTTCTCGTATTCGAGACGGTGGCCAAAACTTCCACCGGCCCATTGATTGTGAAAGGTCACCTGTTCCGGTTTGAGGCCGATCGCCGTCGCCGCGATCGACTGCACGGCCTGCGGGCTCTGGTGGCCGACCCAGATTTCCATCCCCTTGTCGGTGACGATGGCGATCCCGTTGAGCGGCTCGAGCGGCTGATGTGCGACATAGGGTGCGCGATACTCCGCCTGGACCGGCGTGCCGTCCTTCAACCCGGCGTCGATATCGCCGATCTTCCGCCACTCCTTGCCGAGGAATTCCGGCTTGAACGACGCTTCCAGAACCTTCCAATGGTCGGCCTGCTCGGCGGGATAGGCCGAGGGCGCCCACTGGCAGTCGATCGCGTCGACCGCCTGCATCGCGTACCAGCTGTTGGTCGCGATGACAGCAACGCCGTTCTTGATTTCGAGGATCTTTTTGACCCCCGTCATCGATTGCGCCTTGCTTGCATTGTACGACTTCATAGGCTGACCCTTGTTGGGGTTCAGCTTGACGGAGGCGAACATCATGCCGTCCATTTTCAGATCGATGCCGAACTTCAGCTCGCCCATGACCTTCGGACGAACATCGAGCCGCATCATCGGCTTGCCCACCATTCGCCATGTCGACGGGTCGCGCGGCTTGACGTCCAGCACCGGCGCAATCTTCGCGGCTTCCGCCGCGAGGTCGACATAGGCAATCTTGCTGCCGTTAGGCAGGATCACGTGGCCGGATTGGGTGCGGATGTCGGCGATAGGAATGCCCGAACGCTTGGCGGCCGCGGCCTTCAGCGTCTCACGCGCGACCGCGCCAGCGACGCGCAACTTTTCGTAAGTGTCAGGAATCGTGCTCGACCCGCCCGTCATCTGCAAGCCGGTCTTCCTGAGATATTCCAGCGTGGCAGCGCGGGCTGCTTCGGCGGCCGGGCTTTGGTCAGCCGCCACGAACGGCGCAAACTCATCCGCGAAGCCGGAGTTGAAGTAGGCGGGACTGGGGCCTGCGAACCGGATCTCGAACTGACCGGGATCGAGGTCCATCTCTTCGGCGATCAGGATCGGCTGCACGGAGCCGACGCCCTGACCGATGTCGGCGTGCTGTGCGATGAGCGTGATTTTCTGCGGGCTGATCTCGACCCAGGGATTGAAGGTCACGGCGTTGGGCCCGAGGCCGGCGGCCAATGGATTGCTATTGGCGGTCGTGGCGGCCTGTTCGGCATGACTGGAGGAACCGAAAGCGATGCCGCCGGCTACAGCGGCGGAGCCCACGATGAAAGCGCGACGAGAGAGGTTCTGCATGACGCCCATGTTACTTCGCCCCCATCTTTGCGGCAGCGGCATGGATCGCGGCGCGAATGCGCGGATAGGTGCCGCACCGGCATAGATTGCCGGACATCACCACATTGATTTCCTCGTCCGTTGGCTTGGGGATCAGTTCAAGAAGCGAAATGGCCTGCATGATCTGGCCGGTCTGGCAATAGCCGCACTGCGGGACCTGATGTTCGATCCAGGCCTGCAGAACCGGGTGCTGGTCTCTATCTCGCAACCCTTCGATCGTGGTGACCGACTTGCCGGCGACGTCGCCGATACGCGACTGACAGGAACGGACCGCCGCGCCGTCTATCTGGACGGTACAGGCGCCACATTGCGCTACGCCGCATCCGTATTTGGGACTTGTGACACCGAGTTCGTCGCGCAACACCCAAAGCAACGGCATCTCAGGAACGACGTCAACCTGGTGCTTGGTCCCGTTGACCGTGAGCTCGATCATGTCGATATGTCCCTTTGTGGATCTTGTTGTCCTCACTTCCGGGCAGCTTCACGCCGGGTAACGTAACTTAGGTTTCCTTGGCTGCCAAGTGTTGCACGGACGTGACGATAGAGCGCACGCGCTGGCTTGCGTCGCGATGCCTTTTTGCTAGGCAGTTCGGACATCGTCGTAGCAATCCAGCGGGTCAGCCTATTCGATTGAGGGTGCCCCTGATGCTGGTGAACATCTCGCCGATGTTCTTGCGCATTGAATCCAGCTTCTGAAAATCTTCAAAGATCCTGGAAATTCTCGCGTCGAGCTCGGTCTTGTTGGTGGCGATCGCATCCACGCGCGAGGCGAGGCCTTCATCGCCCTTTAGCTCGATCTCGCCAAGCGTCTTGCTCAGGATCGCGTGACCGATATTCACTTCAGCGATCAACGCCTCGATGCCGTAGACCGGCCCTTGCAGGGGCGCCAGTCCGGCCTGCGACGTCGCCAGTTCCTCCTTGAACTGGCCCAGCGTCGCCGAAAAATCCTGCAGGTTCCGGAGACGCAATCGGCAGTCGACGATGAATTCGTTCAGCGCGTTCTGGCGGTCGAGCAGGCTGGCGCCGCTGGAATCCGTCTCAATCGCCGCAAGCGAGCGCTCCAGATGCGTCCGACGTTCCCTGAGCTCTTCCAGGTCGAGGCGAATAGCGTCCAGAATATGGAAGCAATCATCAACCTGCGCGACCCGCTGCTCGATCTCGCGCTTGTTCTTCGTGAGGTTCTCAACCCGCAGGCTGAGCTTTTCATCCCCGCTGGATTCGAGTTCATCCAGCATCCTGGTCAGCTGGTCGCCGGATGAGCGCAGCTCGGTAATGAGGGCGTTGATCCCGGTTTCCGGCGTGCGGACGGGCACCAGCTCGGCGTGGGTCTTGGCCAGCTCTTCCTTGAAGCGGTTGAGCGTCGCCAGCGACTGCTGCAGCACGCCGTGACGGTTGTGAATCGCGGATACGCTTTGGTCCAGTTCGTTGACGCGATCGCCGAGATTTTTCTTGTTGTCGTCGGTCTCGAGCTCGGTGAGCCACCGCTCGAGCTGACGCAGCCGGTCCTTCAATTCGCTGAATACGGGCTCGGCAACGCGCCGCTTCTCCGACACGACGCCGACCGTCTCGCGAAGGGCCTGCTGGCGGCGCCGGATCTCTTTCAAGCCGCTCATGAAGATCGACGGAATCGTACCGGCTCTGCTGTTCGGCTACCCGCTTTTCCGTGTCCGCGAGCGTCGTCTGAAGCGATACGATGGCTTCTTCGGGGTCGCTCTTGGCGAGAGACTGGACCGACGAGTCGAAACCAGCCTGCGCATCATGCGCGGCCACAACCCCTTGTCGCAGGCCCCGGAGGCGGTCCCGCAGTAATTTGTTCTGGCGCGCCAGGCCGTAAGCCTGCCAGACGGATGAGCCGATCAGCGCTAGAGTGGTCAGCATGATGGCGCCGAGCGCGAACCGCTGGGGACCTGGCAGCGCTGCAAGCTGAACCGATATCTGGGCTGGATCGAGTCCCAATGTCGCGCCTGCAAAAAACGCGCAAGCGCTGAACAGCACTATCCAGGCGATGATCGGAAACCACATACGGTGATCTAATCAGACTGTGTCGTAATCGATTGAAGGGGTGTTTTTTGAGGGCAAACCGGGTTGGATGCCCGTTTCCGCAAATCCACGTCCCCCTTTTGGTCGGGAACCATAACGGCTTTTGAGGTCCTGCGGTAGTCTTACAGCGCCTGCACACGCGACTTGGCGCCGCAACCCTGGCGCGTCCATGGAGAGAAGGCGGGTGGGGGTCGCGTGTCAGAACGGCGCCGGGCGCCAGACGTCATCCGCTAGCGCTTCGCCATGCTGACGGCGCGGCCGGTCTGGCCGATCACCTTCACTTCGTCCTTGCCGCAGGTGAAGCTGCGCGCGAGCTCATCTGCGGCCTTGCGGGCAAGCTCGTTGGGATTTGGGTTGGCCTGCGCGTCGATATAGGCGACGTGGCAGACGGCGCCGGGCGGCAGCCTGGTCACCGCCAGCATCGGCTTGGCGGTGGGGCGGCCTTCCTTGTCCGGATCGCTGTTGTCGGCGATGTGCCAGCGCTGGATGATCGCGAACGGCTTGCCGTCCACCGCCCGCCATTCGACGGTGTTGGTGGTCGAGTTGAACGGGCCGAACCAGCCTTGCGCGGCCGGCTCCTTGGCCGCCGCGGCGCGGTTGCGGCCGACCGAGACGGTTTCGCGTAAGTCGCCTTCGCTGATCAGCACCACCAGGCCCGCCGTGCCGGGGCAGACCCGCGTCGTGCTGCCGTCGAGCTCGCTCGGCTTGCCGATCATGCGGCAATCCTTCGGCGCCGTGGAGGTATAGAGGCTGCTGAATGTCTGGGCATTTGCCGGTGAAAACGGGCCAAGCATGGCGCATGCCGCACCGGCCAATGCCGTCAAATGCAGATTGCGGAGGTGTTTCATCCCTTGGCGTCCCTTGAGGTCCCTTGGGCCACCCCGGCCTTTGGGGGAACAATGACAGTCTGACGTGCGCAATCTGGGGAAGGTTCAAGGAAGCCAACCGAAATACCTGACATCGGCGCGGAATCGTCCTAGAAGGGCAGCTTCGCCATTCCCTTCACTCACCAGTGTGTCAGTAATTCAATCGTCATGGCTACCGTATCTGCGAACAAACCCTATCGCGTCGGCCGCTCCCGCACCGGGCTTGGCCTCTTCGCCACCAAACCGATCAAGAAGGGCGCCAAGATCGTTCGTTATTTTGGGCCACTATTGGATTCGAAGAAGAAAAAAGACGACGCGATCGAGAACAAATATCTGTTCGAGCTGACCAACCGCTGGACCATCGACGGTTCGGTGCGCGCCAACGTCGCCCGCTACATCAACCATGCCTGCAAGCCGAACGCGGAATCCGACGTCAAGCCGCGCAAGCGCAAGGTCATCATCCGCGCCATCAAGAACATCGAGCCGGGCGACGAGATCAATTACGATTACGGCACCGACTATTTCAAAGCCTATCTGAAGCCGATCGGCTGCAAATGCGCGGCCTGCGAAAAGAAGCGCAAGAAGAAGCGCGCCGAGGCGAGGGCGGAGAAGCTTCGCCTCAAGGCCAAGGCGGAGCGGAAGGCTTTGAAGGAAGCCGAGAAGCAAAAGGCGAAAGCCGCCCGGGCGCGCAAGGCCAAAGCAAAGGCCAGGGAAAAAGACAGGCAGAAGCTGGTCGCCAAGACGCTTGGGGCGAAGACGAACGGCGTCAAGGCGAATGGGACCAAGCTGAATGGCAAGTCCTTGAACGGCAAGTCGCTGAACGGACACGCCCGCAAGACCCCAGCTGCAAAGTCCGGCATTCTCGCAAAGCCGCAGCAGGTCAAGGAAAATCGGGCGACGGCGTAAAGCTCTCCCGTCATTCCGGGGCGCGAAGCGAACCCGGAATCTCGAGATTCCGGGTTCGATGCTTCGCATCGCCCCGGAATGACAACAACTAACCCGGCTTCCGCGCCGACTGCGGCAACGACGAATCCCCGAAATCTACCGCCGAGCGCTGAACGATCGCGCCCGACGCATCGACGATGACGCGAAAGCGCCGGTGCTTCGAGAAGAACGTCAGCCGATGCCGGCCCTGATCCGCATCGACGCCACGCTCGGAAACGCTGGTGATCGTGCCCGCGCGCATGCCTTCCCTGAGCCGCGGCAGCGCGATGCCGAGGCCTTCGGCGACGATCGACGCGTCGATCTCCACTTCGCCATCGGCAAATTCGATCGGCTTCATGCGGCACCTCGCGCCGGGCTCGCTTTGGATCGCGCGGGATAGGCGCATTCCGCCAGCGTCGTGCCGTCGAGTTCGCGCATGAAGGCTTCGCGCGCGGCGGCGAGTTTTCCCTTCAGCCGGCAGCGCGGCAGCAGCGAGCAACAACCGCCATCCTCACGAAAACATTCGACCAGCGCTTCGCCTTCCAGCGCGCGCACGACTTCGCCGAGCGTGATCGATTGCGCCGGCCGCGCCAGGCTGAACCCGCCGCCGACGCCGCGTTGGGTCGAAATGAAGCCGCCATCGGCGAGATCCCGCACCACCTTGGCGAGGTGATTGCGCGAGATCCCGAACTCGGCCGCGATTTCGCTGGTGGCGAACGAGCGCGCCGGCTCGCCCGCCAGCCGCATCAGGGCGCGCAGGGCAAAATCGGTGAACGATGTCAGGCGCATGGGAGGCCCTCAGAAATGTGACTTGGCAGATCATCTATAGCAATCTAAATAGGTATTTGTAATACCTATTTGAGGAGACCTGTTGTGACAGGGGCAGAACGGCGTCAGGCGATCACCGCCGAGATCATGGAAAGAACCGGCATCACGGAAGCCATGATCGAACGGCTGGTGCGCGGCTTCTATGCAAAAGTCCGCAGCGATCCGATGCTGGCGCCGGTATTCGAGGCGCGCATTAGGGATTGGGAGCCGCATCTGCAACAGATGTGCGCGTTCTGGTCGTCGGTAGCGCTGATGTCGGGCCGCTACCACGGCACGCCCATGGTCAAGCATATGCCGCTGCCGGTCGACGCCGCACATTTCGACCGCTGGCTCGAGCTGTTCGAGGCTGCGGCGAACGAAATCTGTCCGCCGGTGGCCGCTGATCATTTCGTCGAACGGGCGCAGCGGATCGCGGCAAGCCTTGAACTTGGCGTCGCCAGCGGGCAGGGCGTCATGCTCGCACCCGGCGAAAGATTTCGGCGCAGCGAAACAGGAGGCCTGCAATGACCAACCAGACGCGTGCGATACAAGGCAAGGATCAGGCTGATCCGTATGCCGGCAGCAGCCTTGTACCAATGCTTGTCATCGGGCTGGTGCTGACGCTGGCCGGAATGTTCGCTGCGCTGGCGTTGAGTTAGGCGTCGCGCAGCGACGCCTAGTCGGCTAGCGGGGTTTTTTCTTTGAGCTGTTCAGGGCGGCCGCGGCGCGTATCAGCGTCTTGAACGCATCCGCATTGATTTCAACGCCCTCATGGATATCGATCGCGCGTCTGGTGTTGCCTTCGAGGCTGGAGTTGAACAGCTTTGACGGGTCCTTGAGCGAAGCGCCCTTGGCGAAAGTCAGCTTCACGGCGCTCTTGTAGGTCTCGCCGGTGCAGATGATCCCGTCGTGCGACCAGACCGGAACGCCGCGCCACTTCAACTCCTCAACCACATCAGGCACGGCCTGTTTGATCAGCGCGCGGACACCGGCGAGCGTCTTGCCTCTCCAGTCACCCAGATCCTTGATCTTGATGTCGATCAGCCGGGAAGGGGATTCTTCCTTGGTGGTCTCCTTGGTCGCTGCGCTCTTCTTCACCGTTGCGCTCTTCTTCATATTGTTTTCACCTCATGCGGCTGCGTATTTGGTTTGCGAAGATATCAAGGCGCGAGATAGCCGGGCAACGCGGCGGCCTGCTTCAGCCATTTGGTCAACTGCGCCTCGTCGAGTTCGTCGTCTTCATGGATGTCGAGGTAGCGGACATCCTTGTGCTTGCTGGCGCCGGGCGGCAGCGGTCGCAGTGATGCGCCGCGGAAGAACGCCACTTTGACGTAGCGCGTGTAGACGTGGAGCGAAAGGAACCAGCCCTGGCCCTCGATCCCGTAGAAGGGCGAGTTCCACTTCACGGCCTTGCGCACATTGGGCACTGTCCGCACGATCAGCGCGTCGAGCCGCTTGCCAAGGTCGCGCTTCCAGCCCGGCATCGCGGCGATATAGGCCTGCACCGGAGCGTCGCCGTCCGCCTTCGCGATCTGCGGATTGTCGCCCGACAGCAGCTCGGCTTCGTGGCAACCCGCCTGGTGGCGGTTTTCTTTGCGACCTTCTTCGCCGGCTGCTTGGACGTCTTGCCCGCCTTCATGCCCACTCCTTAGCCCGGTGCGTCAACCGCTACGCCACTTGGTGGCATAGGGCAGCGCGAACAAGTACAAACCGCTGAACAGCAGCAGGAACAGCGGCAGCAGCGCCAGGAAGCCGATCCAGTCGGCATGCGTCCCCATTGCCACGGCGATGAAGTTGATGATGACGGTCACCGTAAAGGCAATGGATAGCCAGCGGTGGATCTGTCGAATCCAGACGTTCCAGTTCAATGGAATCTCCTCTTGTTACGTGCCTGAATGTTTACTCAGCCGCAGCTTCGGCTTCACTCGCCCCGTTCCAGCAACTGCTCCAGCTTTGCAAAGAACTCCTGCCAGCCCGCCTTGGCGCCGCCATAGGCCTGCGGCTGATCCGGCCGGAAGCCCGACTGCTCCATGCGCAGCAGGGTCCCGGTGCGCGTCGGCGTGAGCGTCCAGGCGACGACGCTCGACAGATTGTAGGCCGCTTGTTCGTGCTTGAAATTCCAGGTGTAGGTCAGCTTCTTATTCGGCTCGACGGCGAGAACCTCGCAGTCCAGCACGCCGCCCCATTCGCCGCGCAGATTGAAATTGTGACCCACGACAGGCTTGAAGTCGTTCTTCATCAGCCACTCCTCGATCAGATGCGGTTGCGTCAGCGCGCGCCAGATTTTTTCCGGCGGATGCGGGATCTCGCGTTCGACGACGACGGAGCGCGTTTCGGTCGCAGTGTTCATTGGTCCATCCTTTTGAGGAGATCTTCGAGGTCGTCGAACCGGTTCTGCCAGAAGCCGGCCATCTGGCTGGTCCAGTCGATCAGCGGGGAAAGCGCGCCGAGCTGCGCGCTGTAATGCGTCTGTCGTCCTTCATGGCGGTCGCGCACCAGCCCGGCCTGCTTCAGGAGGCCGAGATGCTTTGAGACCGCCGGCTGCGAGACGCCGGCGCGCGCCGTCAGGGCCCCGACCGTCTGCTCGCCGTCGCGGCACAGCCGCTCGAAGATCGCCCGCCGCGTTGGATCGGCAAGGGTTCTGAACAGCACGTCATGAACGTTTGGCATCTGGTATCGATAACCCGTTGGCTATGGGTAGACGTATAACCGTCTGGATATATGTTAGTCAAGCGGGGAATGAGGAGCAGCCGAACAATTGCATCAGGCCGCGGCCAATATGAGGCGCTGAAGGTGGTTGGCGTACCTCGGACAGGATTTGGGTCGGCCGACAATTACCATACCCTGTTGGTTATGCATCCAGCGGGAGGGCGCCAGCGGCCCACGCGAATTCGCGCCCGATGACAAGAGCTGTCATCGGGCGCGCTCTCAATTCACAGCAAGCTCAGGCGGTCACCGCGCTCTCGCTCTTGCGCAGTCCGATATATTGCAGCTCGGCAAATACACCGGTTGCAATCGCCTGCGCGACGACGAAGAGGATGCCGAGCAGGTTCGGGCTGACCGCGCCCGAGAACAGCAGGGCGATGCTGCCCAGCGTCCACGCGGCGTTGCCGACGATCACCAGCAGCACCAGCGCCTTCAGCACCGATTGCCGCGTGCCGAGCCAGCCGACCAGCGCGGTGTAGGCGATCAGAAACAGCCCGCTCTCGCGCAGCAGGGCTTCCGGCAGATTGAGGAACGGCGCGAGCACGCCGGCGCCGAGCGTGAGGAGCACCGCCGCGACGCCGCTGAAGACGGCGTCGGCAAGTAGAGCGCGGCTCAGGAATGAGGACGGGTTGATCATAGTTCTCTCCTTTGGTTTTACGGGGTGGGTGGTTGGGATTTAGCGGAACCAGGACTGGAACTGACGCCAGCGCCGCATCGGACAGAGCGCCTTGCCGATCCGGGTTTCGATCGTCTGCACCTGCGCAACGACGAAAACGCCGGTGTCGTGCACCAGCGGTTCCGGCATGTTGAGGGAACGGGCTAGGGCCCAGACCGCCAGTCTGTGCAGGGCACGAACGATGAGCAGAAAAAGAGGAAGCATCAGCATGGGTCATCTCCTGTGGTTTCGAAGATGACCCCGTCCGCGACCCAATTCGATTACGTCGGAGGTAATGGAAGCTGAGAAATTCGCATGGTAGGTTTTCCACCATGAATGCACATGCTTCCACGGCGCGAGCCGAACGTCCCCAGCCCGTCCATATCGGCGACCACCTGCGCGAATGGCGGCAGCGCCGCCATCTCAGCCAGCTTGATCTGGCCGGTGATGCCGAGATTTCGGCGCGTCATTTGAGTTTCGTCGAAACCGGCCGCGCCGCGCCGTCACGCGAGATGGTGCTCAAGCTGGCCGAACGCCTGGAGGTGCCCTTGCGCGAACGCAACGTGTTGCTGGTGGCGGCCGGCTATGCACCCGCCTTTCCGCAGCGCTCGCTCGACGATCCCGCGCTGAAAGCGGCGCGGACGGCGATCGACCTCGTCCTGAAGGCGCACGAGCCCAATCCGGCGCTGGCCTATGACCGGCACTGGAATCTCGTCACCGCGAACCGCATGGTGGCGCCGCTGCTCGAGGGCATTCCGGCGCGGCTCTTAGGCCAGCCTTTCAATATCCTGCGGCTGGCCTTCCATCCCGAAGGGCTGGCGCCGCGCACGGTCAATCTCGCCGAATGGAGCAGTCACCTCTTGGAACGGCTGCACCGCCAATGCGAGGCGACCGCCGATCCCGAACTGCTAAAGCTCTATGCCGAGCTGAAGGCCTTTCCGATGCCGGCGCGCTCCGGCCCGCTGTCGCCGGACAATGTCGCGATTCCCTTCAAGTTTCGGCTCAATGGCGAGGTGCTGAGCTTCATCTCGACCACGATGATCTTTGGAACGCCGGTCGACGTCACGCTCTCGGAACTGGCGCTGGAGACGTTTTTCCCCGCCGACGATCTGACCGCACGGCGGATGCGGGAGATCGCGGCGGCGCTCACGTAGGATGGGTGGAGCGAAGCGATACCCATCAGCACCAGCAGTCTAGACTACCGAAATGGATGGGTATCGCTGCGCTCCACCCATCCTACAAAGTTGCGATTTACAGCGCCGTCCGCCCTTCGCATAATCGGCGGATGGACTCCCGCCAACATGCACCGCTGCCCGCCAATCCCGTCGGCGATCTCCTGCGCGGCTGGCGCAACCGCCGCGCCATGAGCCAGGCCGATCTGGCGTTCGAGGCCGGCATCTCGATCAAGCATCTGAGCTACGTCGAAACCGGCAAGGCCGTGGCGAGCCGCGAGATCCTGCTGCAACTGGCCTCCGCACTCGGCCTGTCGCTGCGCGACCGCAATGCGCTGCTGGAGTCCGGCGGCTTTGCGCGGCAATATGGCGAGCGCGATTTGTCCGCGCCCGAAGTCGCCGACGCCAAACGCGCCATCGACCTGCTGCTGCGCCGGCACGAACCGTTTCCCGCCATCGTCACCGACCGGCGCTGGAACGTGCTGCAGGCCAACGGCGCGGCGACGCGGCTGATGACGATGCTGCTCGGGACAGAGCGCATGGCGCGTCCACTCAATCACATGCGGATGTTTCTCTCACCCGACGAATTGCGGCCCTATGTCGAAAACTGGCCGAAGGTCGCGTCCGCGCTGCTGGTTCGCGCCCGCCACGAGGCGATGGCCGCACCGCTCGATCTGGCACTGCAATCGACCTGGCGCGAATTATTGAAACTACCCGACCTGCCGGTCGCGCAGTTCGACGAGCACGAAACCCCGAGCCCGCTATGCGAGGTGCGCTTGCGCAAGGGCGACGTCTCGATCGGCCTGATCGGCGCGGTGCTGACATTGGGCACGCCGCAGGACGTCACGCTGCAGGAACTGCGCGTGGAAATGTTCATGCCGGCGGATGCGGATTCGGAAACAACGCTCACCGCGTTGGCGGCGTAGCTCAGTTCGCCTTCTCGATCAGGCTTTCCAGCAGGCGCTTCAGATCCGCCGTGGCCTTGTTGCCGTAATTCTCGGCGATGAAGGCTTCCTGGCTCAGCGCCAGCGAGTTCAGGCGCTGGGCCAGCGCCTTGCCGCGGTCGGAGGAGAACATCAGAACCTTGCGCCGGTCGTCGGCATCCTGGACGCGGTAGACGAGGGCGTCCGACACCATCCGGTCGACCATTTTGGTCAGCGTCGGATGGTTGAGCAGCACGGCTTCGGCAAGCTCACCCATCGAGTGGCCCTTGCCGTCAGACAACACCTTCAGGATGCGCCATTGCTCGACCGGCACGCCTTCCTTGCGGAAGCGCGCGTCGAGCTGGCGATTGATCTCCCGGTTCGCCTGCGCAAGCAGGTAGGCGAGATGTTCGGTGATGGGTTTACTGGGCGATTTGGCCAAGGCTTTGAACTGCGTAATGGAGTTTTGGATGAATATTTAGCGCTCTTGCTTGAACTCTATGCACGGGAATCGTTGAATATTCAATATTTTCCACTAGGATTTTTGTTGCCGATCACCTTGCCGATGGTAGTCTGATGGCGCCGGACTAAAAGAAGCTGAAAGGAGAGCGAATTGCTCTCGCTGTCGCAATTAGAAAAGTTCGGCGGGCCGCCGATGCCGCCGGAATTGCTGTTGAAGGGGTTTCCGGGGATGGGGACGGGCACCTCGGAGCCGGCGCTTGGCCCGTTCCGGGCGCCCCGCGACCGCAAGAAATTGCGGATTGCCAATTTTGTCGGGCTGTCCGGTCCGTCCGGAATCTGGGGGCCGGCCTCCATCAACAGTACGCTGCTGGGGATTTCCGAGATCAACCGCCGCGGCGGCATTCTCGGCCGCGAACTTGAAGTCGCGTTCCATGACACCGGCGGCGATATCGACGACGTGACGCGCACGGCTTCCGACATTGTCGCGGCCGAAGACGCCGATCTCATCATGGGCTCGCATATCAGCGCGGTCAGGGTGGCGCTGCGCAAGGTCGTCGCCGGTCACATTCCCTACCTGTACACGCCGGTCTATGAGGGCGGCGAGCGAACGCCGGGCGTGATGGCCATCGGCGAGACGCCGGGGGCGCAATGGCGCCCGTCCATCGAGTGGCTCGCCAACACCAAACAGGCGACGAACTGGTACCTGATCGGCAGCGACTATGTCTGGCCATGGCTGTCCCACAAGGCGATCAAGAAATACATCGCGGACGCCGGCGGGCGTGTCGTCGGTGAAGAATTCGTGCCGATCGGCGAGCACAATCACGGCAACCAGCTCGCGCGGATCCGGGCCGCGAAGCCCGATGTCGTTCTGATCACGTTGATCGGCGCCGACAGCGTCGTCTTCAACCGTACCTTTGGCGAACAGGGGCTCGGCACCCGAATGCTCCGTCTGGCCGGTGCGATGGACGAGACGGTGCTGCTCGGGATCGGCGCCGACAATACCGAAAACCTGTTCTGCGCATCCGGCTATTTCATCGACAAGGCCTCGCGCGAGAACGACGCTTTCCGCTGCCAATACGAAACCTCGTTCGGTCGCCACGCGCCGCCGATCGGCTCGATCGCGCAGTCGAACTACGAAGGCCTGCGGTTTCTCGAGACGGTCGCAGCGCGCGCAGGATCGTTGGCGAGGAAGCCGCTGCTCTCGGCGGCCGCGAATGTGGACTATCAGGGCGCGCGAGGCACCGTCGGCATTCGCCGCGGCAGCGCCAGGATGCCGATCTATCTTGCAGCCGCCAACGGGTTGGACTTCAGGCTGATCAAACAGTTCTGACCTCGAACGCGTCACGCTTCGCAAAAGGAGGTGTTGCAAAATAATACTTGAAAAGGAAAACATTTCCGTTTCTAGTGATGAGCATGGGGTTGGGGCCCTTCGCAATTTCCTTCGCGAGCCGTCAAAGAAACAGGAGAATCCATCGTGACAGTAGCGCTTCCTACTCCCGATCAACTGCGCGCAGTTGCCGACCAATGCGGTCTGGCCTTGACCGATGAGGACGTCGCTTCCTTCCGCGGATTAATGCAGGGCTCGGTCGATGCCTACAATGCCGTGGGCGCGATGGCCGACGAAGTCCCGATCGTGAAGTACCCGCGGACCCCTGGCTATCGCCCGTCGCCGGAAGAAAATACGCGCAACGCCTGGTACCGCAAATCAACCGTCAAGGGCGCCGCCAGCGGCAAGCTGAAGGGCAAGGTCGTGGCGCTGAAGGACAACATCATGCTGGCCGGCGTGCCCATGATGAACGGCTCCGCGACGCTCGAAGGCTATGTGCCGGATTTCGACGCCACCATCGTCACGCGCATGCTCGATGCCGGCGCGGAGATTGCCGGCAAGGTGCATTGCGAATCGTTCTGCATCTCCGGCGGCAGCCATACCAATTCGACCGGCCCGGTGCATAACCCGCACAAGATGGGCTATTCCGCCGGCGGATCGTCGTCCGGCAGCGCGGTCGTGGTCGCGCTCGGCGAAGTCGACATGGCGATCGGCGGCGACCAGGGCGGATCGATCCGGATGCCGTCGTCCTTCAGCGGCACCTACGGCATGAAGCCGACCTGGGGCCTCGTGCCCTATACCGGCATCATGCCGATCGAAATCTTCGTCGATCACACCGGACCGATGACCGCCAACGTCGCGGATAATGCCTTGCTGCTCGAAGTGATCGCCGGTGACGACGGCTATGATCCCCGGATCAAGTCGCCCGAGGTGAAGGACTACACCAAGGCGCTGGGCGCCGGCATCAAGGGCATGAAGATCGCCATCGTCAAGGAAGGTTTTGAGCAGGCCGGCGCCGAAGCCGACGTCAACAGGAGCGTGATGGAAGCGGCGAAGCGGCTGGCGAGCCTCGGCGCGACAGTCGAACAGGTTTCAATCCCGATGCACATGGTGGCACCGGCGGTCTGGACGCCGATCGGCGCCGAAGGTATCGCCCAGACCATGATGTTCGGCGACGGCTATGGTCTCAGCCGTGCCGATCTGTACTCGACGTCGCTGATGGATTTCCATCGCGGCTGGCGCGGGCAGGCGGACTCGCTGTCGGAAACGACCAAACTGTTCCTGATGCTTGGCGTCTACATCAACAATAATTTCGGGCCGCGCTACTACGGCAAATCCGTCAACATCTCGCGGCGCATCACCGCCGCCTATGACAAGGTGCTGGCGAACTACGATCTGCTGTTGATGCCGACCACCCCAATGAAGGCGACGCCGCTGCCGGCGCCCGGAGCCTCCCGGGAGGAGGTGTGCCAGCGCGCCTTCGAGATGATCACCAACACCGCGCCGTTCGACATCACGCACCACCCGGCGATGTCGATGCCCTGCGGCATGGTCGACGGACTTCCGGTCGGGCTGATGCTGGTCGGCCGGCATTTCGATGAAATGACCATCTATCGCGCGGCGCACGCCTTCGAGCAGGCGGCAGACTGGAAGAAAATGTAAGCAGCCGAACCTGCAAACGCTGCTGGATGCCAAATGGATAATCTGTTCGTCGCACTGTTCGAGATCCTGAGTTTTGGCGCGATCGTCGTTCTGGTCGTGCTGGGGCTCGGGATCATCGCCAGCATGATGGGCATTTTCAACTTCGCGCAGGGCGAGTTCGTCCTGCTCGGCGCCTACGTCACCTATATCGTGCACAGCGCCGGCGCGCCGGTCTGGGTCGGAATGGCCGCCGCACCGTTTGCCGTCGGTGCACTGGGATTTGTGCTGGAGCGGAGCATCGTCCGGCGATTTTACGCCGCACCGATCGTGGCGATGCTGGGCACCTACGCGCTCGGGCTCATCATCCGCGAAATCGTCCGCGGCCTGATCGGCGGGCTGTATCTGTCGGTCCCGGAGCCGCTCGGCGGCTCGGTCAATATCGGGACCATGCACTTTTCGAGCTGGCGGCTGGTCATCATCCTGATCACGGCGCTGGTGATGATCGGCAGCTACCTGCTGCTGGCGCGCACCGCCTTCGGGTTGCGCATCCGGGCGTCGCTGGAAAACCCAGCGCTGGCCCGCGCCTCCGGTATTTCGACCAATGCGATCTATGGCGCCACCTTTGCGTTCGGCGCTGCGCTTGCAGGCCTTGCGGGGGCGCTGATCGTGCCGGTGTTCTCGCTGTTCGCCGATCTCGGCCTGCGCTTCCTGATCCAGGGTTTTGTCGCCGTCATGGTCGGCGGGGTCGGCTCGTTCGCGGGACCCGTCGCGGGCGCCGGCGTGATCGGCACGCTCGCCGCGGCACTGCCCTGGATCATTCCGCCCGTGATCGCCGACGTCCTCGTGTTCGTACTCGCCATCATCTTCATCAAGTTTCGGCCGCAAGGCCTGATTTCAGGAAAAGGGGTCTAGTCCATGTCCAGCGATCGCAGCCAACTCAACCGCAGGCGGTTTCTCTCCAACTTCGCCTTTGCCAGCACTGCCATTGCCACCGGCGTCGGCAGCTGGGTTATTCGCCCCGACTGGGCCAACGCCGCGGGCCCCCCGATCAAGGTCGGCATTGCGACCGATTTGACCGGTCCGATCGGTTACGCCGGCAACGCGGATGCGAACGTCGCCAAAATGGTGGTCAAGGAAATCAACGATTCCGGCGGCTTGCTCGGCCGGCCGCTGGAACTGTTTATCGAGGACACCGCGTCGAATGAATCGGTCGCGGTCGGCAACGTCCGCAAACTGATCCAGCGCGACAAGGTCGATCTGGTGCTTGGCGGCATCACCAGCTCGATGCGCAACGCCATCAAGGACGTCATCGTCGCGCGCGGCAAGACGCTCTACATCTACCCGCAGCTCTATGAGGGCAAGGAATGCACGCCCTATCTGTTCTGCACCGGCCCGACGCCGGCGCAGCAGTGCGACGAATTCATTCCCTGGCTGATCAAGAACGGCGGCAAGCGGTTCGCGCTGCCGAGCGCCAACTATGTCTGGCCGCACACCCTGAACGTCTATGCCCGCAAGGTGATCGAGGCCAATGGCGGCGAGGTGGTCTTCGAAGAGTATTACCCGCTCGACCAGATCGACTTCAGCGCCACGGTGAACCGGGTCATCTCCAACAAGGTCGACGTGGTGTTCAACACCGTGATTCCGCCGGGGGTCGGGCCGTTCTTCAAGCAGCTGTACGAGGCAGGATTCCTCAAGAACGGCGGCCGGCTGAGTTGCGTCTACTACGACGAGAACACGCTCAACATCAACCAGGCGGCCGAGATCGAAGGCCTTGCGAGCTGCCTCGACTACTTCAAGGCGCTCACGCCGGAAGATCCGTTCAGCGCCAAGCTTCATGCGACCTACGAAAAGCAGTTCCCGGGCACCTTTCTGTTCGCCGCGGGCAGTGCCGCGACCGGGACCTATCGTGGCCTCAAATTGTGGGAGGCGGCGGTCAAGGAGGCCGGCAAGATCGATCGCGACGGGGTCGCGGCGGCACTGGACCATGCCAAGATCGCCGAAGGTCCCGGCGGACCCGCCGAAATGGTTCCCGGCAAGCGGCATTGCAAGATGAAGATGTACACGGCGGTTGCCAAGGGCGGCAATTATGAGATCGTCGCGCGTAGCGCCGGCCTCGTCGATCCCAAGGAATGCTAATGCCAAAGCTAACATTGAGCATCGCGCGGCGGCCGCAAGCCGCCGCCAAGTCAGGAGCAGGTTTGCTGGACTTTTGATGACAGAAACGACACCGACGACGTCGCTGCCGCTTCCCCTTCGGGTCGGCCGCCAGCGCCGATGGCAAGTGCTGCCGATCATTGAAATCGTGGTGCTGGCGATCGCCGTGCTGCTGCCATTCGTCCTCAAGGACTATCTGACGATCTACGCCACGCGGGTCCTGATCCTGTGCCTGTTTGCGCTCTCGTTCGATCTGGTGTGGGGCTACGCCGGCATCATGAGCTTCGGGCAGGCCGTGTTCTTCGGCACCGCCGGGTATGGCGTGGCGCTGATCGCGCGGGATCTCGGCGTGACATCTATCCTGCTCGTGCTGCC
This sequence comes from Bradyrhizobium sp. JYMT SZCCT0428, assembly GCF_018131075.1. Taxonomy (GTDB): domain Bacteria; phylum Pseudomonadota; class Alphaproteobacteria; order Rhizobiales; family Xanthobacteraceae; genus Bradyrhizobium. The sequence goes on from NZ_JAFCLS010000019.1 coordinate 67,925, forward strand.
GGCCGGGCTTTTGATCGGTTTTGCCTTTGCGCTGCTGCTCGGCGGGTTTCTGCTGCTCGGACGTCATCCATCCAGCGTGATCTTTGTTTCATTGGGCACGCTGACCGGCTCCTACGCGGCCGACCGCGTGGCGCGGGGCTGGTATTATCTCGGCGGCCAGAACGGCATTCCCTCGATCCCGCCGATGAGCCTCGGCAGCTACGACATCACCGAAGGACCGGTCTATTACTACCTGACGCTCGGTATTCTCCTGGCGGTCTATTTGCTGTGCCGTTTTCTGGTGCGATCGCAATTCGGTCTGGCGCTCGCCGGTCTGCGCGAGAACGAGCAGCGGATCGCCTTCTTCGGCTACCAGGTGCAGCGCCTCAAGGCGATCATCTTTTCCTTTGCCGGCGCCGTCGCGGGCCTCGCGGGCAGTCTGTATGCGTTCCACGAAGGGTTCGTCTGGCCCAACATGCTGGGCGTGGTGATCTCGACGCAGGTGGTGCTCTACGTGCTTTTCGGTGGCTCCGGTACGCTGATCGGCGCGGTGATCGGCACGGTCGCGATCGAGGCGGTCAGTTTCTGGCTGTCGAACTCCTATCAGGATATCTGGCCGATCATCCTCGGCGTCTTGCTGCTGCTGGTCATCCTGTTTCGCCCCGCGGGCCTCATCAGCCTGATCCTGAGTGAGCGCGAGCGTGTCGGCAATTTCGGCCGGCTGCCGGAGGAGGGCGATCGTGGCTCTTCTTGAAGCGCGCGGCCTGATCAAGATTTTCGGCAAGCTGACGGCGCTGAACGGCGCCGATCTCACGGTGGCCGAAAACGAATTCCACGGCCTGATCGGACCCAATGGTTCGGGCAAGAGCACGCTGATGAAATGCGTCGCCGGCGCGGAGATCCCGACTTCGGGCACGGTGACGTTCGGCGGCCGCGACATCTCGCAGGCGTCGCCGGCGGAGCGGGCGCGCGCCGGCATGAGTTTGAAGTTCCAGATCACCAGCGTGCTGCCGGCATTGACGCTGTATGACAACATCCTGCTGGCGCTGCAGGCGCAGTGCTCGCTTCCCAGCCTGGTGTTTTCGCGTACCCGCGGCGTGCTGCACGATCGCGCCATGGCCATGCTCGAGCAGTTCCGTCTGGTCGATCGCGCGGCGGAACCGGCGTCCGCGCTGTCGCATGGCCAGCAGCAATGGCTCGAGATCGCGATGGCGCTGGCGCCCGAGCCGAAGCTGCTGCTGCTCGACGAGCCGACCGGCGGCATGAGCCTCGAGGAACGCCGCGTTACCGGCGAGCTCTTGCAGCCGATCAAGAAGAAATGCTCCCTCGTCATCGTCGAGCACGACCTCGATTTTATCAGGGACATCTGCGACCGCTTGACCGTGCTCGATCAGGGCAGCGTGCTCGATTGCGGATCGGTTGCGCATATCCAGTCGAGCGCCCGGGTTCAGGAGGTCTATCTTCGCCGTGCCTGACCAGGACAGATACCTCAATATCCAGAGCGTCGACGCCGGCTATGGCCGCAGCCAGGTGCTGTTCGGCGTCAGCATGGCCGTGCCGTGGCGCGGCGGCGTCGCCATTCTCGGCCGCAACGGCGCCGGCAAGACCACGCTGATGAAGGCGATCGTCGGCGAGTTGCCGTTGCTCGGCGGCGCCGTCAGCCTCGATGGCCGCAGCGTCGGCGCGCTGCCGACCGAGCAGCGCATTCGCCTCGGCGTCGGCTACGTCCCGCAGGAGCACTCGGTGTTCGGCAGGCTTTCGGTGCGCGACAATCTTGCCGTCGGCGCATTGACCAACCGCGACAGCCAGGCCGTCAACCGCGTGCTGGAGATTTTCCCAAAACTCGGCCAGCGGATGGATCAGGTCGCCGGCACATTGTCCGGCGGCGAACGCAAGATGCTGGCGATCGGGCGCGCGCTGTTGTCCAACCCGCGGGTGTTGTTGCTGGACGAGCCGACCGAAGGCGTCTGGATCGGCGTGATCGAGGAAATCACCGAGCGCCTGATCCTGCTCGCCAAAGATATCGCCATCGTCATCGTCGAGCAGCATCTCGATCTCGCGCTTCGCGTCGCGGACCGCGCCTTCGTGCTCGACCGCGGTCGGGTCGCGCTATCAGGATCGGCGCAGCAAGTCCGCGACGATCCAAGGCTGCTGCAGTATCTGGCGCCTTAGGGTGTGATGCGGGTTAATCCAGCGTGCCCCGTCATCCTGAGGTGCGCGCTCTTGCGCGCCTCGAAGGATGAATCGGCCACAGTCGGGCCGTCGTCCTTCGAGGCTCGCCGAAGAGGCTCGCACCTCAGGATGACGGGGAAAGTGCGGTGGCTCCGCCAATCTATTTTCATTATCAACTATCCCTCAAGACGCCTGCGCCTGCGCTTCCCGTCGCTCGAAGGTCATCGCCTGCAGCACTTCGGCGAACGCGCCTTTGCGGTCGCTGAGCGTCGCCATGGTCAGCCCCGCGCCATTGGCGCCGGCGCGGGTGCGCGAGCGGATCAGGATCCATTCGCCCTCGGGCGGGCGGAAGAAATACAGGCTAATCTCTGGATTGATGAACGTCCATTCGCGCATGTCGACGATCTGCCCGACGCCTGAGGCAAAGTCCGCGGCCTGCACCGCCTGCAGCAGCGGGGTGTTGGTCTCGCCTTCGACCATGGGTACGTCGAGCCTCATCCATGCTGCCGCGGGTCCCGGCTTCTCCAGCGCGCCTTCAATGAGGCGCACGGACACGTTCTGGAAATAGCGGCTCCATTTCTGCGCAAACGCCGGCGGCGGTGTGCCTTGCTCCGGCGGTGCATCGCTGGCCGAATTTTTGGAGGAAAGGATCGGCCGGCGACTCGCTGCCCTGCGCCGTCAAGAGCGCCGTGCAGCGGCCGATTTCGCTCTCGCCGTCCGTCAGCCGCACCTGGATGGTCTTGGCCTTGCGGCCGTCGCGCAACATCTCGGTCTCCAGGCCGAAGGCGCGCAAGCCCGCCGGCCGCCACAAATCGAAGGTGAGGCGGCGCACGGCGAATCCGGATGCATTGGTCAGCCGCTCGATCTCGCGCGTCATCAGCGCGGTGGTCGCGCTGCCCTGCAGCATATCGGGCGACCACGGCCCGCCGGCGTGTTCGGTGGCGCGAAAGAGGGGGCCTTCCGGCTTGAAAATGGCGGTCATATCGGGCTCCGCGGTTAAATCCTTGCCCGATTTCTACGAAGACCCGCCCGCGGCCACAATAACCGCGGAGGTTATGTAATGGCGGCATGCGGCCCGGGCCCTTGTCCCGGGCCTCAATCGGCTTACTTTCCCGCCATCATTTGAAGCCCGAGGACGCGCCCATGAGCACCATAAAGCCGCTGAAGATCGACATCGTCTCCGACGTGGTCTGCCCCTGGTGCTATATCGGCAAGCGCCGGATCGAGAACGCGCTGGCGCTGGTGCCGGATGTGCCGGTCGAAGTGCGCTGGCGGCCGTTCTTCCTCAATTCCTGGGTGCCGCGCGAGGGCATCAGCCGCGACGAATATCTCACCGCCAAGTTCGGCTCGGTCGAGGCCTATAAGGGTATTGCCGGCCGCGTCGTCACGGCCGCGGGCGAAGAGGGCCTGACCTACCGGCCTGAACTGGTGAAGCGCCAGCCCAACACCACCGATTGCCATCGCCTGATCCACTGGGCGGAAGCGCAGGGCAAATCCGGCGAGATGAAGCAGCGCCTGATGGAATTGTACTTTCGCGATGGCGGCGATCTTACCGACGTCGACGTGCTGGTGCAGGCCGCCGCCGATATCGGCCTCGATGCCGATGACGTGCGCAAGCGCCTCGCCACCGACGAGGATGTCGCGCTGATCTCGGGCCAGGCGCAGGAAGCGTCCGAGAAGGGTATCTCCGGCGTGCCGACCTTCGTGCTGGCGCAGAAATACGCGATCTCGGGCGCCCAGCCCGCCGACCAACTCGCCCGCGCCATCCGTCAGGTGTCCGGCGAGATCAACGCGCAGGCGGCGGAGTAGCTGAGTTCGTCAAGCCCGGCCATGACAACTGAGAGCTACGCCCCCCACAGTTGTCACCGCGCGCCTTTCATGCCCTGATACTTCCACAGAACCAAGAAACCACAGGAAAACGCCATGATCTATGAGTTGAGGACCTACACCGTAAAGCCCGGCACGCTCGGCGACATGGTGAAGGCGGCGAGCACCGTGTCGGCGGACATCCGCAAGAACGACTACGGCAAGCTTGAAGGCTACTGGATGACCGAGATCGGGCCGCTCAACCAGGTCCTGCATATGTGGAGCTACAACAGTTTCGAGGAGCGCGGACGCCTTCGTGCCGAGCTCGCCAAGAACCCGCGCTGGACCAGTGAGTATATTCCGCTGATCCGTCCGCTGCTGGTCCGTCAGGACGTCCGCCTGATGAACGCGGTGAAGCCGCCGGTGGCTCCGGCATCCTCAGGCAATGTCTACGAACTGCGCAACTATCGCGGCAAGCCGGCCGGCGGCCTCAAGCAATGGCTTGATGCATTCACGGCGGTGCTACCGGCGCGTGAAAAATACTCAAAGATCGTGGGTCTGTGGACGACCGAAGCGGGGCAGCCCAACGAGGCCTGCCACATCTGGGCCTATCCTGATCTCAACGCGCGCGCGGAAGCGCGTGGCAATGCCATGAAGGATCCGGCCTGGCAGGAATTCCTCGGCAAGGGCCCGGGGTTTTTGGAAGAGATGCACTCGACCATCATGCTGCCGGCGCCGCACTCACCGCTGAAGTGAGGTAAGGCTTTTCTTCTCCCTCGCCCCGCTCTTGCGGGGAGAGGGTCGGGGTGAGGGGCCTCTCTCCGCTGATGCGGTGTCGCGATTGGCAGTGTGCCTCGCCCCTCACCCGGATCGCAAGGGCGATCCGACCTCTCCCCGTAAAGGACGGGGAGAGGTGAAGAGGCAGGCTGTTACGCCTTCTTCAAATAATAATTCGCACGCTTCCCCAGCGCGATGCGGCGGAGCACGCGGCGCATCGCCATCGAGGCGCGGAGCGGTTTGATCGCCGTGGTCACCGTGCGGTAGAAGGCGAGCTTGAGCGCGTCGCGCACCGGCTGCTTGCCGGGCGGCTGCTGCGGCATACCAATACCGCGCAGCATTGAATTGAAGAAGTGCAAATCGTTGAGGCGGCGCACCTCGCGCGTCTTCCAGGTGATCGCCATCGAAATCGAGAATGAGTCAGCGGTGCGCACCCAATGCGGCCATTGATACGGCACGTAGCAGCCGTCGCCCGCGAACAGATGAAACTCCTTGCCGCGCGCGGCAAAGCTCTCGTCATATTTCAGATTACGGTGCTTGGTCATCGAGCGCTCGATCTCGTCGTCGGAGACGATGCTGCGGTCGGTATTGTCCAGGATGGTGAAGAACTTTTCGCCGTGGATGTGCACGAAGAAATTGTCTTCGCTGTCGAGATGGAACGGCGTGGTCGAATTCGGCGAGGACACGAACAGAAAACCTTCGAGCTGTTCGAAGCCGGCGTCGTCTAAGCTGTTGAAGCCGCGGGCGCGCGCCACCGATAGCAGGGTGTCTTCCAGCAGCTGTCGATATTCCGGTGAATTTTCGACGCGCTTGAGCACCATCCAGGCGCCGGCGGTCTCGATGCTCTTCACCACCTCGACCGGGTCGAGATCAACCGAGGGAATGGCGTCGGGATCCTGGCTGATCGCGACCTTGCCGGAATTGTATTCGATCAAATCGCGCGGCAACTCAGCAGCCAATTGCGCGATGCGCGGCAGCATCAGAAGCGGATGGCCGGCCAGCTTGTGGCGGATCGCGAACGGTTTTAGCGGAAAGTCGCGGCGCAGCGCGTCGTTATCGGCCGTAATGACCGGAGCTACGGCGGTCTGGGTATTCATGAGGATTTCTCCTGGCGTTCCCTGATGAAGCGGATGGCGCGGCGCGCCGGCTCGCGGGCGAGCTGGCGCAGCGTCAAGGCGGTTTGCGCCAGCGTAGCGACCACGTCGCCGCGCTGCAGCGGAAACAGCACGTCGCCGATCGCAAGCCGTCCGCGCCAGATCGGATTGATCATGGGGTGGTCGGCATTGGCGGTGGAATCGACGAAGCGGATCGCAGGATCGGCGCAGAGATGCCGGGTCAGGTCGAGCGTCAGCTGCACGCCCGGTGAAAATTTCGAAAAGCGTTCGTCGACGCCGAGCTTGAAATAGAACGCGCGATCCTGATGCCGCAGTACGATGGCTGCTGCAACCGGCGTTTCGCCGGCGCGCAACGTCACGATCTCGCATTGGCCGGTGGCCGCGAGCGCGCAAGTGGCACGGCGGATAAAGGCGGCATCGCCGGCATGCTGCACCAGCGCCGTGCCGCGCTTGGCTTTCCAGCCGCTGGCTTCCAGCTTGAGGAAGGTCTCCAGCGCGGCCGTAACCTCGGCGGGCGTGCGCGCAATGTCGAAATGCACCTCGCCATGATCGCCAAGCCGATTGCGCTGCCGGCGCAATTCCTTGAGTTTCTTCGGTCCCAGCCCCTCGCGCAGCAACTCATCGGGGTCGAGGGTGGCATCGAGCGCGGCGCGGACATGCGATTGCAGCACGCGCGGCGCGCGACCGTCGCGGGCCAACACTTCGGTGAAAGCTTTCATCGCGGCGCCGTCCAGCGACATGTCGCGCAGCATCAGCGCGTGGGCGCCGGCTTTTCGCGCGCTCTCCAGCAGGCGCCCGGCCGCCTGTTCGGCATGATCGCGGCCCAGCAGCGGCGTGGACAGCGAGCCATAGGGATCGGCGCTGACCCAAACGGGCAGGGGAATCTTGTAGGCGCGCCACATCGAAATAACCGGCAGCAACCCGGTCAGCTCGGCGGCATCGCTCCAGGCACTCAATGCAGAAGCACCGATGCGTCCGCGCGCGGAAGCGTTGACCGCCAATTCCCATTCCGGGAGGTAATAGCCGTTGGGCTCGGCGACGCGCTCCGACAGCGCGCGCCATTGGGCGGTGAGGATTTCGGCAAGCGGTGTCAGCGCACCGGCAGGCGCCGCCGGCGCACGCGTGCGTGCGGCATCCCCTGGCGATGCACGACGGACTACCGATGTCTCTGCAATCTCGGCCACTTCCCCGTTTCCCCGGTCGCGATGTCGAGAGCGGCACCAACAGGGTGCCGCCTGCTTCCATCACGTTCTGGGAGCAACGCTAGCGTAGAGAAATGGAAAATGCCGGTGGGCCGACGCCCGGATTTGACCGGTTATGTTAACGGCTGATTCAGCATGCCGCCGCGTGCAGGTGCTGCGAGGATGAGCGTTCAACCATCTCCGGCCGGGCAAGCGGCTGTTTTTACGGCCCGGATCGCAGGAGTGGGGACGTAGCCCCGCCGGCGTGAACCGGCGGGAAATATCTTCGTTAGCCAACTCTCAGATTTTCAGCCGAGGTCTTGCCGCGGTTTTCTTTTTCTTCGTAGCTGACCTTGGCGCCCTCATTCAGGGAGCTCAGTCCGGCTTTTTCCACCGCCGAGATATGCACGAACACATCCTTGCCGCCGCTGTCGGGCTGGATAAACCCGAATCCCTTGGTTGCGTTGAACCACTTCACAGTACCTGTCGCCACGTCCGCACTCCCTGTTTTGATCGAGGCCGACAACCTAGGGCGGTCCGAGGGTCCTGCGCAAGGAAAGAAAACCTGCTGAAGCGAACCGCCGGGCGGCAGGCGCGGCCAAAACCAGCTGTTTTGACCGGATTGGGGCTGTCGTTGACCCCGCGCCTGTCTGTGGCTGGTGTCACCGACCATCGGTCGGGTTCCATGGGGAATTATCGGATCTTCGAATCCACGGAGCGAACCCATGAACAAGATCGGGTCTGAGGAAGAACCCGGATGTCGCTATCGCTCATCCGGGCTACGCGCGCCGCTCATTCGCCCGCTTCGGCCAGCTGGTACCGGACCGGCGTGTGGTGCCATCCCTCGTCGTGCTTCTTCCAATAAATATCCTTGAGCCGCGTCGAGATCGGCCCGGGCCGGTCGTTGCCGAGAATGCGCGCGCCGATGCGCGACGCCGGCATGACGCCGCCGGCGGTGGTCGCGAGAAAGACCTCGTCGGCGTGGTCGAGCGCCGACCGCGGGATCGGCTCGACCGCCGCCTCGATGCCGAGTTCGGCGCACAGGTCCAGCACCGATTGCCGCGTGATTCCGCGCAGGCTGCCGCGATCGGGCGTGCTCACCCTTCCGTCCCTGACGATAAAGACGTTGAAGCCCGGTCCCTCCGTGAGAAAACCCTGCGCGTCGCACAGCACGGCGGTGTCGAAACCGGCATCGTGCGCCTCCATCAGGCCGGAGGTCAGGTCGTTCCACTGATAGTTCTTCACCGTGGGATCGACCGAGGCGTCGGGCACCCGCGGCGTCGAGGCGATGAATACATGGGCGCCGCGCGCCTGCACGTCTTTCGGCACGACGTCGATCCAGGGCAGCGCATACGCAATCAAATGGTTTTCGCAATCCGCCGGCCGGCGCGATCCCATCACCCGCGGCCGTCCGCGCGAGGCCACCATCGCCACATAGGCATCCGCCAGGCCGGTCAGCGCGACACAGCGATGCAGGACCGCCTCGATCGCGGCGCGGTCTTCCTGCGGATGGATTCTGCGCTTTTCCATCGAGCGCTCGAAGCGGTCGAGGTGATCTCGGAGCCGGAAGAAGCCACCCTTGAACACATGCACGACGTCATAGACGACATCGGAGCGCGTAAAACCCCAATCGGTCACCGGCAGCGTCGCCTCGGCGATCGGGACATAGCGACCCCGGACGTAGCCGGCGCCATCGGGGTAGGGGGCAGTGGTCATGGGTGGTCTCCCGGTTCATATCCCATAAGTAGATTAGCCGACTTGTCCGACGGAGCTCGCTCAATTCCGCCTGGTCTACTGTCGCGCAATGCTCTCTCCGCGCAACGTTCCTCGCTTTCTCCGCGCCCGCAGGTCAGCCATGACTTTTATGGCCGCTGCGAGGACCAGCGCGCAAAGCGCCGCCTTCGACATCGTCTCCATCGTGCCCTCGATCAGTATGGCATGGACCACGCTTCCTGCGACGATGACAATCGCGAGGGGCATATGGACGATACGCCACGTTCGCGCCCGCAGTCCCAATCGCCGGCGAAGTGCAGCTATGATCGCGACGGCGACGATGGCCCACATGGCGATCACACCCCAGGGCGAGAACGGCGTCGGTGATGCGAACAGAAGGGCGTCAATCATATCAGGCGGACTGGTGATCCAGAGGCCCGCGACGTGGACCACCACCGCCACGACCAGCGCGCCTCCGATCCAGTGATGTGCACGCCGTCCACGATAAGCCGACAGTCCCGGTAAGTATCCGCCAATCAGCAAGGGCTGGACGAGCACAAGACCCATTGCGACAATCCCTGCGAACCCGGCCAGTATGTAGACCGGACCGCGCCATGCGAGCAGCGGGCTCGCTGCCGCGGCGGCGATCGGCACGCAAATGGCTGCTGCAAGGGCGGCCCAGGTCAGGGTCACCTTCGCCAATTTCATTCCCGTGTTCCCAACTCGGTCAGGCCGGCTGAAGGACGAAGTGCGCCTCGAGGCTGGTATCTTTGGCGCTGCGCATCACGGGACGCAGAAAGACGGTTTTGAATTCGCCGCTGTCATAGGCGAGGTGACCATGCGGCTGGCCAAAGATCGGAATGATCTGCGGCATCTCGAGGCGGAACGCCCCGTTCTTGTCGGTGAGCGTGGCCCCATGACTCTGCGGTTCATGCTCCTGCCCTTCGGTGGTGTGCGCCCAGATCTGGATGCGCTGCCCGGCAAGCGGAGTCCCGTCGCCGGCGCGGCGCACGGTGCCGCTCATCCAGAAGCCACCCTTGCCGATCCGATCCACGGTCGCCGCCCCCTTGCGGTAGTTGTTGGCTCCGCCCGGCATCGAAGCGGTCGGTGCGAGGCCTTCCGCGCGGGCGGGCAACAGCAGCCCGGAAACCCCGGTTGCCAGGACGGAGCCGCCGGCGGCGAGGAGGTTGCGGCGGTTGAGTACGAAGGTGGTCATGTAAGTTCCTCCTGCGACCGTGCAGTTGCTTCGCGGAAGAGTACAACAACAAGCGCGAGAGGCCCAGTTGAGGGAGGCGAACGGCGCGACAGGGCGCAATAACAGTGTTGTGAACGGGTGTGCCGGCCGCTCAACCAGCGTCGTTGACGAGGCATACTCAGCAGCGTCCGGGGGTATTGGTCCTTCGCTCCTGGTCGCCGATGGATGCCAGGCGATCGATGGCTTGTCTGCTTCCGGGACCCTAAACGGACATTTCTGCCGATCCGAGCTTTCGTCCTTTGCTGCAGCAATTGTTTAGTCGCAGAATTCGTCCGGGTTCGCCGAGAGACTGGTCAGAGGAGGGGATAATGCGCGCGTTTCTGCCAGCTGTCTTCTTGCTCATTTCGCTTTCCTCTACCGCGAGCCGATTTTGCTGACGATGGCCGCTTACGGGGATAAAGCAGACGATCACAGCCACGGCCGCCGACGTCTGCCAGGGGCAATTTGAATTTGGGACACCTGCGTTGTCCGATCTGTACATTCTCACAATCCATACTGCTTCGCATTGCTGTTGAACCTTCGCGAAGTTCCCGTGACCCACGCTAAGGGGCGTTGGGACCATAGGAGGTTCTGATGACGAGGCATCGAACGATTACTGGGTTCGTCGCTGTCGCTCTGCTCGCTGTTGCCGCAACCGCTGCCACCATGAGGTCGTCCTCGGTTTGGACCAACGGCTTTGTCGACCCTACCGGCACAACCATGTTGAAGGGCCTCGTGGTTGACGCGAACAAGCTTCCGGCCGCGAGTTTTGACGATCGCTGGTCCGCGATGACAACTTCGACAACTGGTACGCCCGAGCGCATGCTCGCGGATCGCTAGGTGCCTCCGCAATCGGCGTCTGCTGGACGAAATTTGTAATGACCTTAGCGGTTGTATGCGGCTGCATGCACGACGGGATGATCAGGGAGGTACATTCACACCACATTGGCAGTCGTTCGAAATTCCAAACTTTTTGAGGGAGGCAATGATGAACGTACTGAAATCTGCAATCGTCGGCATGGTCCTGATTTCAGCCAATACGCCGGTCCGCGCGGACGTCATCGGCGACTGGAACAACACGGCAATTGACGTGATGAAGGCGGTCAACGTCACCGGCAATCCGTGGACGCGCAGCATGGCTCTGGTGAACGTATCCATGTCTGACGCGGTCAACTCCGCGCAGAACCGATATTCGCGCTACATACCGGAGCTTCCAACTGACCCGAACGCCTCGGCGGAGGCCGCGGCTGCCGCGGCTGCCCGCGAAATACTCATGCGCCAGTATCCTGGCCAGAAGGAGCGGATTGAAGCAGCCTTCGCAGAAACGATGAAAACCGTTCCGGACAATCCCGGACGGGCTGCGGGTATTGATCTAGGCGCAAAAGTTGCGGACGCTGTTTTCGCGGAACGGCAGAGTGACGCGACAAACACGCCCGACACATATCGTCCGCTCACGACGCCTGGCGTGTGGGTACCGACCACGCCGCCGCTCTTTCCTCAATATGCCACGGCCAAGCCCTGGGGCATGGAAAGCGCGAGTCAATTCCGCCCGGGTCCGCCCCCGGCACTCAGCAGTGCGCTTTATGCGCTTGATTACAACGAAACCAGGGAAATGGGCGGCGTGAAAAGCACGAAGCGCACCGACGCGCAGTCCGATGTCGTGCGCTTCTGGACACAGGCCAACCTTGGGCCCGCATGGTTCCAGGCCGCCAGGCAGGCTTCCGCTCGTCATAACCTCTCCCTGGCAGAAAGTGCGCGAGTGTTCGCACTGATGTCGATGGCTCTCGCCAATTGCTTCATCCTCGATTGGGACGCCAAATTCCAATACAATTTCTGGCGGCCGATCACCGCGATCCGCAACGGCGACCAGGACAGTAACGATGCGACTGAACGCGACGCCGGCTGGCAACCTCTGAACACCACGCCGATGCATCCGGAATACCCGTCGCAGGCGGGCATCAACGCGGGTGCGGCGCGAACCGTTCTGGAAGCCGTTTTCGGCAACGGGACGGAAGAATTCGTCGCGACCGACATTTCCGACGCCCGCCTTTCACGCAAGTTCACCAGCTTTGCGCAACTGGCCCAGGAGCACAAAGAGGTGCGCATCTGGGGCGGCATTCATTTCCGCAATTCGCTGGACGTCGGGGATGCGATGGGTCGCAAGGTCGCCGATCATCTCGTGGCAAACTACATGAAGCCGACGAGGTAGGCCCTTGCTCGGAGCCATCTCAAGGCGCCTGCTGACCGGCGGCGCGTTGTTGCTCTCCGTGTTCCTTGCCGCCGATGCCGCGGAGACCGACGACGATCTGCCCGACCTTGCGGACCGGGTCAAAGGGATGGCCTCGGAGGTCGCGCTCGAGTTGCAGCAGATCTGTCCGCCTGCTGCCCCCTCGGACCAGGCAGCCTTCGACCAATGCCGGCGCCGCCTGTTCGGCGACTCCGCGCTGCGGCGGAGCCTCGCGACGAGGCTCCTGTGGGGCCGCCGGAATCAGGACGCCGGGGCATCGCTCAACGACACCAACCTCACGCAATTTGCGCCCGATGTGATTGCCGGCCTCTACCTCCCGCTGTTCATGTACAGCGGCGAGTACGGCACCGAGTACGTCGAGCGCGAACGATTGTACCTGATCCGTCTGCGCGCAGGGTTCCGCAACCTGTTGCAGCCTGGGCAGTTTCCGTATCCGTTCTGGCATCAAGAGGCGAAGTGGGGTGTTTATCAGTCCGCCAATTCGGTTCTGCTCTGGGTCAATCCCAAGACCGCGAAGATCGTCATCGGGCAATTTACCGAGCGGGGCAGCGATAGCCCTGTTGTCTCCAGCGAACCGATATGGCCCAGGTTTGACGGCAAATGGATGTGGATGGACAAGGAAGGACGCATCCAGCCGCGCGTGACGCTCTTCGACGGCTTGTTCCGACAGAACAATCCTTATCTGCCAAAGCTCGACTCCACCTACAGGACGCTGGCGCTGCGGATGCGTGACGCGCAATGCGATAATTGTCACGTGCCGAACAACCCCATGCCGATGCGCCGCTTGGTGCTTATGCACACACCGGCCCACGCGGCAGGCGAGATTGCGCGGTTAATGACGGCGGTGCGCGAGGACAGGATGCCGCTGGACGATACCGGCGCCGAACAGCCGCTCGAACCTGCGCTCAAACGTGCGCTACTCGAAAGCGGCGCAGCTTTCGAAGAGTCGGTGATGGCTGCAAAAGATTGGGAAACGGCACACCGGGATTGAAAGGCACGCGACGGATCTGGCGGTCATGGCAGGTCAAGCAGATAATCACAGCCCCATGTGCCGGTGTCTGCTAGTGGGCACTTTTCCGAAGTGGCGGCCTTGATGCGTGATATCCGCTGTTTGGGAAACAGCGGACGTCAGGTTTGAGGCCACGACCGCATCCGGTTCCAGAATTAACCCGCAGCGAGCGTATCAAGCTTAATACGCGAGTTTCGTTGCCGCGTGCGAACGCAGGCCTATCATGCCGGGTAGTCGTGCGGATCTGAGAGGTGTTCAGATCACCAATCAAGCGTACCGCTCGACCAGGGGCGCCGCTGTAGGCGGCGTCCCGCTGAAATTGATCCTGCTGCACGCTTCACGGGACTGCCATGTCGACTGTCGAGCAAGTGCTGAAGTCCGCAGGTCGAGAGCGTCGCGCGATCGGCCGGACGCACATCAATCGGGGCGCGCTGTTATATTTTCATGGCGGGGCCGGTGTCCTTCCTTGTTGCGTTCGCGACGTCACGAATTCTGGAGCCGGCGTTCGTTTGGAGCAGCTAAACGTGTTGCCGGTGGAATTCGATCTGTCGTTCGATAATTTTCGGACGGTTCGGGAATGTCGCTTGGTCTGGCGGGACGCTGACTTCGTCGGCGTCGCGTTCGGGGCCTGACGTTGGCATGACGAAACGCGAACGCGGCGATCTAGTTTATGGGGTCGTCGCGACTGCGGTCGTATTTGTATTCATGATCATCATGATTTTCTCGCAATGATGGATTCTCTTATCGGAGGTTACGCAGCGGCGCGCTGAGAGACCTGCAGATTGATCTGGACCAGTTCATAGACGGCGAAGACCGGGTGCAACGTCCCCCACAGTGTACCCGATGAAAAGACGGCCCCAGTCGCTGCCCCGCCGCTGGGGCCGTTTTCGCCTTGTTTGGGGCTCAGGAGCCCAACATCTCAATCAATGGCCAGGTCTGTGCCGTCGCCGATGTGGTTTGGGCTCAGGAGGGTCTGTTCCAGTAATTGCGCGATACCACGCGGCGTCTGATTGTGCGCGCGCTCTGTCAGCGGCAAGATTGGATTGTCCACGATAGAACTGACTTAGGCCGAGGTAGCAATCGGTGCGCGCGGGTCCGTGAGGTATGGCTTCGCAATTTACCTGCGCGCTCGCAACGACGGGAAAGACCACCAACAAGATTGCGACGACACCCGCGGTCCAATATGTCATGCCGCCTCCAGGCGATGTGCTCACGCCGGCTGGTCAGACTTTCATCGAGTCGCTTGTTCTTGTCCGCCTGGGACGGAAGGCACGGATGCTTGCAACTTCGGCCGTCGTTGCGGCACTCTCCGAGTTAATGGCATGGATGTAGGATCAATATCAACGAAGGCCTGGTCGTTCGGGGTTCGTATCCGAGGACGACAAGCTGTCCGCTCTTCCGCGCCCGTGGTGTTGACGTGATCGGCTAAGCGGCGGCCATGAAGCAGCCGCGCGAGCGGACTCGTTCGGAGGGTTAGAACCGCGCTGACCCTCGAGCGAGTCCACTATCGCCGCGCCGCCGGTTATGGAAGCTAATGATCCCTTCGATGGCGTCTGCACTGAAAACAACACAAGTAAGCGAAACTCATACCGTGTGGCAAAACAGCTACGCTCGTCAGGTGGCGCGGCATTTGGCTTCGGCGAGCGTATGCGGTTCGATCCTACCTCTCGTTTCACAATCCCTTTTGAGCTGAGATGCGAAAATATGTGAAAGCTCTTGGCTCATAGCCGGGTTGGTGTCTAATCTTCTCTTTTGGTCTGCTTTTTTTTGAGGCCACGTATGAATTATTCCCAAATGAAGGACGAACGCCTGTTGGCGTTTTACGAGAACGTCCGTCAGCAGGTCGCATTGGATGCAGGAAGCCGCTATCGCTTCGCAGGCGAAGGAGTGCGCGCATATGCGGATAAGCTTCGCGAAGAAATGGACCGACGGCGGCTTAGGTTCACGCCCATCAATTGGCCGGAGGATGGTCGCTGATTTATGGGAGAACAAAATCGAGGTGCCAGTTCAGGTTCGCGGACCGGTCTCGCTCGGCATTGGAAATGCTAAAGAGGCGCGGGTCTCTCGTCGTGCGGCTAGATCGATTTCACCCAGCTCTGCGGGATAGCGCGGCGTGTGCCCGGCCGTCCCAAACGGCAGCCCGGGCTTTGCGATGCCAAACGTGCTGTGCTGCCCCTTAAGGGTTTAGTTACTAGTCATTGTCAAGCTTTCCGCCATTGCAGATAGGTCGCGACGAGCGATAGCGAATTTCCGAAACGCTTTAATCCGACCAGCCCGGTTGGCGGTCTCCACAGGAGGCCCACTATGTTCAAGGGCTTCGTGATTGCAGTCTTGCTTATGCTTGGTGCATCGCAGCTAGATCAGTACTTCTGTAACGGCAGGTACACCGACGGTACTATGTCGATGCTGCGACAAATCAGGCACTCGTTTCGCAGTTGAAGGTCGCTTCGGTGGACGCCGCTGCGCGCAGGTTCCCGCGTCTGCGAGCCAATCGTGCCTCGGCGGTTGGCGCAGTCGATCGCTCGGAGCCCTATAACTGCTGCTGGTAACTTCCGGCCAGCGACTGTTGCTCGCCCCTTGGTGCACGGCTCCGCGCATCATCGTATCCAGCGCGCAGACAACACGAATGGCGCCCGATTACCCCGGTGGTTGGCTGCTGGTATGCCCGTTCACCGGGGTAGGCGGGAAGTCGCCGTGGTCCGGTCAAACCGACGCGAACCCAAAGCGGCCGTCAGCCGTCCTCCTTGCAGCGATGATGCGAACCGTTAGTATCACGCGGAATGATCGCAATGTCCGCCTTGGCGCGAAGAGCAGACATACAACGACGTATCATGAGAAGTTGAGAGGGAGACCCGTTACATGAGCATCGCCGATCCCAACAAGACGATCCTGACGGGCGAGAACCCGTTTATCCGCTTGAGCCCGAAGGACGGCGAGCCGAACTCGACAGAGGCGAGCTATTGGCGGATCATCTTTTCGCCGGCTGGTCCCGGCCACGTTCTCTACTTGAAGAGCGAACTGACGGAAGGTCGCTGGCGGATTTACTCCGACAACATCGCGATGGCGCGGTGGCTGCAATCTACCGTACAGGGCATGCTCAATGCCGAACTTTCCGACACAACTATCCCCTGTGCGGACGCGCAATTCTCCAAGGCGGGAGATCCGCGCTACTTCTGGACTGAACATATCAAGTCGCACGGCGAAGACATCTCACTTACCTGGTTCGATATCGGCGAGCCGCTGCTGATCCACTCGCAGCCGAACCAGATTCCCGACCGGCGCTACGGCGTGTGCACCGTGCTGATCCCGGCGCTCGGCACCCGTCTCGTTCGCAACGGCGTCGAGGCCAAGGGGCGATCCTGGCCGCGGGAACGCGAGGGACGGCCATTCTCGACGTCGGCGTTGGCATTTTCGGAGAGCTGGACGGAAGCGGTCTGAGGCGGAGCTGCCAATCAGTCTCGGCCTTCTCCTAAGTGTTGCATCAGCCGGAACATGTCGAATTGATGAGAAGGCGCGTCATACTGCCGGCTACGCACTCATGATCCCTGTACGTCCGCCCTTTGGTGTCTGCTGTCGGCACCTGGCGGACCTGGGCAAACTGTCGAAGGTCCGCTTTTGCGCCAGGAGCAGACATTCGCGCCATTTGACCAAAGCCGCCGTTAACGAAAGCGCGGAGCGTGTCTGCTCCGCCCAATTTTTTGTTGCCAGCAAGATTTCGGCGTTAACCATCGCTAGCGGTTCCAGTCTGAGCGAAATCGCTTCGAAGTTTCTTAAATTTTGCTGTGTACCCCTTCCAGGCACGGTGACATGGGGAACGATATGAGTAAGCGGGCTAAACGTGGAAAGGCAGAGACGCTCGCACTACCAATGGTCGGGAGAGTTGCAATTGGCGCAGTGGCCGTCGCCGCATTGGGATACAGCTTGCTGTCTCGCCCGACGAGCGTGCAACCGACACGGAAGCCGTCCGCGCACCAGGCCATGGCGTCGTCAACTCCGGTCTACGTGTCAACTCCGGTTCATGCATCAGCATCAGCGTCGGCTCCGGCTCCGATTGCAGCTCCGGCTCCGATTTCGGTCCCGGCGCCTCAATTCGAAACACCAAAAGCCGCTGACGCTCCCGGAGCATTTGTTCGGCAGGTGGTTGACTACGCCAGCCACCAGACGCCGGGCACCGTGATTATCGATATCAAAAACACATTCCTTTATTTCGTTCTGAACGACACGCAAGCAATGCGCTACGGCATCGGCGTCGGCCGTGAAGGTTTCACATGGTCCGGTGAACAGACGGTGGCCCGTAAGACAGAATGGCCGGATTGGCGTCCGCCTGCAGATATGCTTGTGCGTCAGCCTTATCTGCCGCGGTTTATGGCAGGTGGTCCCGGCAACCCGCTCGGCGCTCGGGCGATGTATCTAGGCGAGACTGAATATAGAATTCACGGCACCAACAAGCCCGATACGATCGGGAAGCGGGTTTCGTCCGGCTGTATCCGGCTGAACAATGAGGACGTCGTGGACCTCTATGAGCGGGTGAAAGTCGGAGCGAAAGTGATCGTGCTTCCGGCAACCGCTGCCCGTCGACCATCCCAGGGAGCGCCGCCCGAGGCCGCTTTCCGATCGCCGGACCCGGCATTGCCGCCGAACCGGCCCTCGGCAACTAACGCGCAGATGCTGTCATCTGGACCGGAGATCGCCGAGGTCCGGTAACTCAGTCCTCGGTCTGCAACATCGGCTCGCCGCTTTGTCTCCGGCACCAGAAGCGGACATTCCAGTCAGGTCGTCTCTTTGACCCATTCGAGACATTCCGGCTCAGTTACAGCCGACCGTCACAGTCCATTTATCGCGCGAAAGCCACGTATATGGGCGTCGCTAGCAGCACGCGTTCGATTGCTCGCGGACGTACTGGCGCTTGTAATCTCGAGCGTTTGGCGTTTTCGCCAGAAACTCAAAATGATACTGCGGACCGGTCATCTGGCTGCTAGCTAGGTCGAAGGTCCTCTCTTGGCACCTTTTCGGACCCGTGCCATGCCTGAATCGGGTTCGCAGTGCACGGTAAAGCGACGTCCCGTGATCGCTTGAACGGATGGGTTCACCGCCGCAATCTAGGGCGTGGACTCATAAGCGCGAAGCCATAGCCTGATCGAGGCAAGTTGTACGAAGGCAAGGTAGTTGGCAGCCAGCTTGTCGTAGCGCGTTGCAACGCGACGGCATTGCTTGATCCTATTGAAGAAGCGCTCGATCCGGTTGCGGTCGCGGTAGAGATAAGGACTGAAGTTGATCGGATTACTGCGATTGCGTTTTGGGGGGATATTGGCCCATGCGCCTCGCCGCATGGCGAGCCCTCTGATCCAATCGGCATCATAGCCGCGGTCGGCAAGCAACATCGATCCAGACTTCAAGCGAGACAGGAGTTTTCCTGCAAGCCGATTGTCGTGTGTCTCGCCGCGCGTTAGCGCAAGGCGGACCGGCAAGCCGTTGGCGTCTACAACCGCATGAATCTTGCTGGTCAATCCACCCCGTGATCGCCCCATCAGCTGCCGTTGGTTCCGTTTGATGCATGCTCCATGCTGGTGCACGCGGACAATAGAAGTGTCGATCATCTGGACAGCCGCATCGTGGGCAGCGGCGAGCGCGTCTATGATACGGCTCCACACGCCCGCCCGGCGCCAACGGACGAAGCGATTGTAGCAGGTGGTGTAGGGGCCAAAGGCGCCCGGTAGATCGCGCCAAGGCGCGCCGGAGCGCAGAACCCAGAAGATGCCGTTGAGTACGCGACGGTCATTTACCCGAGGGACGCCGCGCGGTTTGTTGGGTAGCATTGGCTTGATGGCGGTCCATTCGTGTTCGGTGAGTTCGTAGCGCATGATTCGAGCCCCTGGCGACGCGAAGGGCTTGAATCATGGTTCGCCGCCAAGGCTCAACTGGCCGCTACACTCCGCAAAGCGGACCTATTATGCTCAGGGTGAGTTTTGTCGTTCATGACCCGAGGCGGACATTGCCGCGGTCGAACTCGAAGGGGTAGCATTGGAGAGATTTTGGCGCGGGACGCGTGTCAATCGAAAAGGCCGCATCTCGAAAAAGGAGGACGCAGCCGAAGTCAGCGAAGGCGTGCTGTATGCGAGCCTGCCGTCAACGAGGCGAAGGCGTGGGGAGCGACTTGATGTCTGACAAATATGCCGTGGTCGGCAATCCGATCGACCACACGAAATCGCCGCTGATCCATCTCAGCTTCGCAAAAGAGACCGGGCAGACTATCGACTACGTCGCCATTGAAGCTCCTGTCGGCGGCTTCAGCGACGTGGTGGACAGGTTTCGGCGCGAAGGCGGCCTGGGCCTCAACATCACCGCTCCGTTCAAGATGGATGCGTTCGCGTATTGCACCGTTCTCAAGGAGCGCGCCCGGCTCGCCGGTGCCGTCAACGCGATGAAGTTCGAGGCAGACCGGGTGACCGGAGAGAACTTCGACGGCATCGGCCTTACCAACGATATCACACGCAATCTCGGCTGCTTGATGCAGGGGCGCCGGGTAGCGCTGCTCGGTGCGGGTGGGGCTGCACGAGGCGTCGTGCTGCCGTTCCTCGAACAGGGGCCGGCGGAGCTCGTTATAGCAAACCGCACCGTAACCAAGGCGGAAGAGCTTGGCCGTAAATTTGAGCAATATGGGCCCGTTACTGCTATCGGCTATTCGGCCCTCGCTGACAAAAAACTTGGCCGGTTCGATCTAGTCGTGAACGCAACTTCTGCCAGCTTGCTCGGCGAGCTTCCGCCGATAAGCCCGGAGGTTTTTGGCGACGATTGCCTTGCCTATGAGTTGCTCTACGGAAAGGGCCTTACGCCATTCCTCCGGCTGGCGCGGAACGCCGGCGTGAAGCGGCTTGCGGACGGTGTCGGTATGCTGGTCGAGCAGGCGGCGGAGGCGTTTGTGTGGTGGCGTGGCCTGCGTCCCGACACCCGGACCACAATCAAAAGACTTACCGTGCCGCTCGAATAGTCCAATCAGAGAAACTTCGGAACCGATCCAGAAGTCGTCAGCCGATTGTCGGCTCGCGTTGATGTCGCTTATTGGCCCTTTTCGGACCTCCAACCATGTCCGCTCTTGTGCCACTGTTGGGGGAAAAGCGGACATCAGATCGGCCGTGACCAAGCTTTCCGATTTATGAGTACACGGCCTAGTATGCCTTGAAAACTCCGTCGCCTCCTGCGCAAGAGCAGTCGGCGCGCGACGGATGCGACAAATTAACCCGACGGGCAAATCACTTCCGTTTTTCGGAAATCATGTCAAGTCCTAAATTTCCGAAAATCAAAAACATTTTCCTTCCCTTCCACCCCAAATCACCTGCACATCAATGGCCATCCCGTCCCACTCAGAGGGGCGTTGGCCATCGTCACAACGAGGGACGGGTCGCGGTGGACGCTGAAGTTGCGATTGACGGTCGCGGCTGAGGCGTACGGCGAAAGCGTGTGGTCCTGGCGCCCGTAACGGCGTCAAGTCTTTCGGGAGCTAACGCTTCCGAGGGGCGACGGTGGCAATGGAGGCCGTCTCACCGGGGAGAGCGCGTTATAAGCCGTAAAGCCATTGCGCAGGGAATGTCGGATGCTCTCCGCTGCCCTGTATGCTCGTGTGCAGCTTTGTTTGCACTATTCGCACACGAGACCGCGGGTGCAGCGCGCATCCGGCATTCCCTGCGCCCTCTGGATTGAGAGGGCGAGAAGATTTCGAGCAAGCCTCGGGCGCATCGCGCCGCGAGAAGGCGGACGCATATCTTCGTCGTCCCGGCCTTGAGCCGGGACTCATACGCCGCGGCTCCAATTGTCAATAAAGAAAGATAACGACTACCGCGCAAAACAATTACCGCCGGTGGTTATGGGTCCCGGCTCAAGGCCGGGACGACAGTGCTCTTTGAAATTCGAATCCGTTGCAACCGACCAGCCCAAAACAGCCCCGCTAAACCGGCTCGTAGCTCTCCGTTGCGCAGGCGTCGTCGGCTTCGACGTGGCGGCGATCGAAAACCGCGCCGTTGGAAATCGTGATGCGATAGGTCTGCGTGCCCAGCGGCTTGCCGTTCACCGAGGTCAGATCGGCTTTGACGCAGGCGGTCCAGCCCGTTCCGCGCAGCTCGGGGCGCGGCGCCGAGAACTGCACCCCCCTCGGATTGGACGCCGCCAGGAACACCGAATCCAGTTTTTCGCTGAGCAAACGCTTGAGGTCCGGCGGCGCCTCGAGCGGCGGCGGTTCGGGCGCCTTGGCGCGCAGGAATTCCGGCACCGGCGAGCGGACGTCGGCAAAGCCGCAGCCCGCCAGCACAAGCGCTCCGCCCGCGATCAACGCAATGTGAACAATGACCCGCCCCATCGTCGGCTTTCTACCCCGGGACGGCGAAAATTGCGCCCCCCGGCGGCGATCAAATTGTGCGGCCGATCGGGCCGCGCCGATCAACATTTGCTGAACAGCGCGTCCGGACAGGCTATGATGCCCCGGTCCCGGGATTGCCATCATCCCGACGGAACGTCGCCGGGATGGCGAAGAAAGCAGGGCGATGAAGACCATTACGATTGCGGCATTCATTCTGGCGTTGCTTGCGATGCCGGCGCACGCCCAGGGCCGGCGACAGCAAGGTGGTGGCGAGGAAACGAGGGCGAAGCAGGACACCAAGCCGAAGGTGGACGAGAAAGCCTACAAGGCCGCGCTCGAGCGCATTCCCGAACCGAAGGAAAAATACGATCCCTGGGGCGTCGCGCGCCCGGCGGAACCCGCCAAGAAAACCAAGTAATCCAATCCAAGTATCCAGGTAAATCAAATTGATTACATCGAATCGCGCGGGCTTTATGCCTGCGACAAATTCGTCGTTGAAGTGAGTCTGTGTCCCACCTCACACTGCCTGACTTGCTTGAACCTTTACCACCAAGACCTTGACCAATTTGCAGCCTGCATTGCCGGAGGTGGCCCCATGTTTCGTCACGCGCTTTTCCATTTGGTATTTCCGGCGGCGCTGCTGCTGGGCGTGCATTCCGCCTCCGCCGAAAGCCGCCTCGCGCTGGTGATCGGCCAGTCGGCCTATAAATCAGTTCCGGCGCTGCCCAATCCGATCAACGACGCCAAGGCGGTCAGCCAGATGCTGATCGATTCCGGCTTCGAGGTTTCGACCGTTTCCGATCTGTCGCAAAGCCAGATTCGCGATCAGCTCTCGGAGTTCGCCGGCAAGGTCGCGTCCAAGGGCGGCGATTCGATCGCGCTGGTGTATTACGCCGGACATGGCGTGCAGATCGACGGCGAGAATTTTCTGGTGCCGGTCGACATCGATCCCAAGCGCGAATCCGACATTCCGATCCAGGCGGTGCGGCTGAACGACGTCCTGAACACGCTGACCTCGGCGCCGAGCAAGATGCGCATCCTGCTGCTCGATGCCTGCCGCAACAATCCGTTTCCCGGAATAGCCAAGAGCGCGGGCGGCGGGCTCGCGATCATCGACGCCAAGATCGGCGCGCCGAACACGTTCCTGTCGTTCTCGACCTCGCCCGGTGCGGTGGCCGAGGACGGCACGGGCAGCAACAGTCCCTACACCACCGCGCTGATCGCCGCGGCCAAGGAAACCAACATTCCGATCGAGGAAACCTTCAAGCGGACGCGCGTGTCGGTCAACAAGGCGACCGACGGGCGGCAGACGCCGTGGGACAGTTCCTCGCTGACGGAGGATTTCAGATTTTCCGGCGCCCCGGTGGCCGGCCCGAAGCTGGCCGCGACCAAGAAAACCGTCGAGGAGTGGACGCGCGAACTGAAGGGCAAACCGGTCGAGGCCGCGAATGAAATCATCGTCGCCGACGGCACCGATGAATCCTACGAGGCGTTTGCCAATCTGTACGCGCAGACGCCGCTCGGTGCACTGGCCCGCGACTGGCTCAATCGACACAAGCGCATGGTGGCGTGGAACAATGCTGTCATCGCCAACACCGCGGCGGGCTATCGCGTCTTCCTGACGAGCTTCCCGGACAGCGATCTGACGCCGACCGCGCGCACGATGGAAGAACGCCTGCGCAATCGTCCCGAGATCATCCCGGCGGTGGCGGTGAGCGGTGGCGCTACACCGCAGAACGTCGCGCTGACCTGTCCCTGCACCCCGCCGGCGTCAGCGCCGCAGCTGAAGAAGAACATTGCGCCGATCAAGCGCGTCGATCCGGATCCGCCCAGGCGTGTCGAGCGCGCGCCGCCGAAGCGGGCGCGCGGGCCCGACTACTATGATGATGAAGTGGTCTATCGCCGCCCGCCGCCGCGCGAGGTGTATGAGCCCGTCGGGCCGCCTGTCGGCGTCGGCATCGGGATTGGCATCGGTGGCGGCGGCTATGGTGGCGGCGGTCATCAGGGCGGCCGGGGCAGATACTGAGGCGGCAATCACGTCATCGATGTTGCAAGAGAGCGCCGCCGGTGCGGCGCTTCTCGTTGTCGCGCTGCTGGTGCTCGCGGCGTGGCGCCGGCGCCGCCGCCGTGAGAAAACGTAATCGTGCTCTGTTTGAGAATCCCAACTAGCGCAGCGTAATTGCGAACAATCGATTCAGCACAAGCGGTGCTTGCGCATGCATTCGGATTTCGTTTACGACTTGGCCGGGAAACGTGCTGGCGCGGTTTTCCGGCATTGGTGCCGGCTTTCGCCGCCATGCGCCAACGGAGAGCATCATGAAGACGACTGTTTCGATCCTGTTTGCGGCGGCGCTCACGCTGTCATCCATTCCTGCGCATGCCGTCGTGCTCGATCTGTCGACCATGACCTGCAAGCAGTTCGTCGATGGTGGTGATGACACCATCAAGATGGTGTTGACCTGGATGGACGGCTGGTACAAGGGCGATTCCGACGAGGCGATCATCGACACCGACGTGTTCGTCGAGAACGCCAAGAAGTTCGGCACCTATTGCGGAAAGAATCCGACGATGAGCATCGTCAACGCCGCTGAATCGGTCCTCGGCAAGTAACGCCTGAATAACTACAGCATCGCGAACGCGCTCGAGACCATCGCCACCGGCTTGTTGTCGGTGGCGATGGAGAGCGTGACGCGGCCGAAGCTCATGGTGCGTCCGAGACGAACCACGCGCGCATCGGCCAGCACGTCGGAGGCGGTGACCGCGCGCATGAAATGCGTGGTCTGATCGACCGTCGTCATCGGGCGATAGCCGCGATTGGCGGCGACGTTGGCAATTACCATCGCGGTGTCGGCAAACGCCATCAGCGCCTGGCCGGAGACAACGCCGCCATTGCGGCACAGCCGTTCCGAGAACGGCATGCGCAGGATCGCGCCAGGCTGCCAGTCGGCCGATCCATCCGGCGGCGGAGTGAAGTCGAAACCCTCGATCGACAGATTGAGGTCAAGCACCCACGGTGCAAACACCTCGTCCAGCACCCGCTTTGCTTCCGTGATGCCGAATGCCGCGGTCTGTTGCTGTTGCATGAATGGTTGTTCCTCGGACGATATTTTATCCGCCCATTGTAAGGGGCATTCGGTCGCAATGACCATGGCAAGCCCGCTCGGCATTCCCAAACATCCGGCCTGCATTGGCTTGAAAATGCCAGACTTGAGAGGCATGATCGCCGCTTCGGGGAGTGGGGCGCCTTCATGTTTCGCCGGGTGGTGTTGATTTCGGGCCTGCTTGCCGTGGGCCTTGCGCTTAGCGGCTGCACCAAATGCGGTCCGATCTGGGACGACTGGATGCAATCCCCCAAATCCTGCAAGTCGGACCGGCTTTGATCGACCGTGGGCGTGCTTGGCGGCGCGGCTGCGGCGGTGATATACCGCCCGAAAACGCCGGGGGAGAGTGTCCCAAAGGAGAGCCTGTTATGAGAATTCTGAGCGCGGCCGTGATGATGGTGTTGCTGACGGCGCCCGCTTACGCGCAGATGCCCAACCTGAACCTGATGCCGGAAGTCGTCACCAGGACTCCGGAAGAGAAGGAACAGGATGCGATCAAGGATAAGGCTTACAAGGAATCGCTGAAGAAGATTCCCGACTCCAAGGCGTCTTCCGATCCGTGGGGAACCGTGCGCAGCAACGACACGCCCAAGGCGGCTGCGCCAGCCAAGCCGAAGACCGGCAGCGCGGCCAATACCCCTCGCTAGCCGAAAGCCCCCATAACGCAGACTCGGAATTGTTCTCCGCCGGTCCTATATTGAACGTGTCGTCATGTGTTTCGGAGTTGCGACATGGTCATGCGTCCGCGCGATCTGGCCAGCCGGATGGCCGCCCGGCGCAAGCCGGATGACGGCTATCTGCGCGAGACCTTCACACTGCCGCGCGAGGTAGCGCGGACGAAGGCGCGCGATTTCCTCAACCGATATCCCAAGGCGGCCTATTTGAGTGCGGTCGAAAGCTGGCGCGAACTACCCGGCGGTGACATCGAATTCACGATGCGGCGGCTTCCCAGCGCGGACTAGAAGGGCGAACTAGCCAGATGCGCTTTTTTTCCGTTCGCGGTTGATCCGCAGCTGTACCCGTCTCACCGCGAGCAGATAGAGTTTGGCTTCGGTTTTGCCGGTGACGACCCTGTCGTCAATCCGGAATTGCCATTTCCAGATACCCGGAGCAACCGCAGTCACGGTGTATTCGACGCCCTTGTAGATCATGAAGCAGCCCTGTCCGACCCAAGCCGCATTCAATCCGAGATTGTCACTTTAGATTGTAAATATTATTTGATACCCGTTGAGGGAATGGGTGGGTGCGGGGCCCCGAACGGGGAGCTCGCTTCGCGCCCGGTGAGCCTCAGCTCGCGGTCAATCTTCAGCTGAACGCGGCGCATCGCGAGCAGCAGCAGTCTTGCTTCCGTTCTTCCCGACCTGACGAGGTCACCGATCCGGAATTGCCAGTTCCAGATCCCCGGGGTTTCCGATCGTGTCAGCGTATATTCTATACCTTTGTGATTCATAGGGAATCTCCCCATGCGTCAACTGGATCAACTGGGTTGGGCGGGTAAAGTTTCCGTTCGTCCGATAGGCGTACTGTACGGTCGTCTAACGATAAGCGCGCCTGTGACACGCCGTGATCGCTACGTAAGAGGCAATCCCGCGTTCGGCAGTTGGGCGGCATACGGCCTTGCCGGCGCTCCCACGAGCCGCGGCTTGCTGCCTTGCCGGCGGCGACCTGGAATGCCCGCAGAGGCAGTCTCTGGCCTTCCTGACCTGTCCAAAACGCACCGCGCCGCGCAAGCGGAATATGGTCGCTTGGCGGCGCAGGCTTATACCCCGAGTGATGCAATGTCCCAGGCAGCTATATGTCTTGGCGGCCCTGCAAAAGGTTCAACGTCTGCTGTTAAAAAAATCCGATGCTGAAACGAAGCGATCGCTGGCGCCGTATCTGTCTGACGGTGGGGTGGTCCTCCAGATTATTCCCCGCTGTCGGCGACCCCGTCTGTATGGCCCCATGCGGCGGGGTCGTTTTGCTCTGGCGACGAGACCGGCGCGGCGGCTCAATCGAACGTGACGCCGATACGCTTATCCTTGCGCCAGACGATATGGCACGGCCGCTTCAATTGTTCTGATGGCACGAACAATGTGAAGCGGTCCGGGATGAACAGCGGGGTCACGACCTCGAGCGCTGCGCCGGAGGTCGAGAGATTCCGAACGGTGCAATCGATCGCGCCGCCGCCGAACTCGATGGTTCCGGCCTTCAACGTGCGACGCCGCAGTGCGATCCGGGTCTCGTCCATAGCCCCAATATAGCTGATTCACACGCAAATGGATGGTGGGCTGGGGTTCGCGCGGGGGTAAGGCGCGAACACAAGGCGAAAAACTGGCGACCATCCGGCTGGGAACTTTGTTCTTGTCCGGAGAACTACGGGGGAAGGCCGCCTTGCAACGACGGCCTGGCGCCGCATTATTGTTCGCTCGCCGGAGCCTTTGCGGATCCCGTCCTTGAACGCATTTTTAAGGTCGAAGCGGACAAGCAGCCTGCCTCCGACATCGGACAACGATGCCCGAGCTTCTGAACGGAGAACCACGGGCAACCTTCAAGGCGCGGACAGGGCGCGTTCTGCTGCAAGCCCGGACGGCTGATCTTCGGATAAAGTCTCAAATGAAAGAGGCCGCCAATGAAAGGCGGCCTCTTCAACCGTCGGTTACGGCAGGGTTGTCGCGATGTTCCTGATGGTGCCGGTATGGAAGCGAATGACGGCCACGATATGGTGGTAAAGATCGCTCAAACGGCCGCCCCCGTTGACGGCGTCCAGTTCGTCGATGGTCAGTTCGCAAGCGTTCAGGTCGTCGATGGACTTTTGGCCAAGCTCAATCATGCGTCTCTCCGTTATTGGGGATTACGACAAGCACGTTGCAAGGGTGCGCTCGGATGTTCCCGTTGGCTGTGATGGCTGGCACACTCCAAACTGAGCCGCTGCACGTTTCAAATCTGGCCGGTGCCGTACTGAAATCGCGTCGAGCGAAGGCACCGATCAATTCGCCGATCGTCGCCGCACAATTTGCGTTGAGCGGATACGCGGTCAGCACAGCTTCTCGCAACTTGCCGAATGAGGACGTCAGGCATGACGCTGGCGGCGTCCTCAAACAAAAGAGGCCGCCAAGGCGGCCTCTCAAATCCGGTTTGCCGGACCGGCCTTATCGCATGTGCAGGGTCATCTTCTGCGGCGGTACCAGCGGCTGGTGCACGGCGTCCAGCAAGCGGGCGCCCAACGCCTTGAGGTACGCGTCGACGATCCGGTCGAGGATGGCGCCGCCGCTGACCTGTTCGAGTTGTTCAAACGACATTTCGCAGATTTCGTTGTTGAGTTCGGTCATGTCCGTCTCCTGTTTGCGTGGGCAGGACCATTCCCGCCACCCTGGATGTCAGGGATAGGCTGCCCCTCGACGCACCGCTGTGATGACCGTCACACGACGGCTCAGACGCAAAATCGCGAAAACAACCCCATGCAAAGTAGAATGGGGTCCCGCCGACGTCGCAGAGCCGGAACTGGCCGAATGGAACACCCGAGAAGGCAAAGTCGGCCGTTAAAAAGCACAGCGCTGCCAAGCTGAATAATGCTTAGCGGCGCTGCACCAGAGCTGGAAATTGCAATGCCCCAGCCTGGAGTATACGTCCGGGACAGGACAAGGTTGCTAAAGAGTGCCGCAGAATTTCGGGAACAAGTGGCAATGGGCGGAGTTGTGAAGGTGCTGCCAGTTCCCAGTTGCCCCGGCAGCACAAGCGGCCCCAGTGCCTCTTCCCCGAGGCTGGGGCCGTTTCTTTGGGCGCGAGACAGTTTCGACGGCAGGGCAGGCGCCAGTGCTTCGACAACCACAGCGCGCCCTTTGCTGAGAGACAACGATCAGGATAGCAATACGCTGGCTGCGGGTTCGATGCGCAACAAAGTCGGTCGCGAGATCAATGTGCGGTTGTTGGTCGAGGAGAGGATGGACCGATAGAGATCGGCAAACCGATCAAAGTTGCTCGCGGCCAAAAGCAAAAGGAAGTCTTAGGACGATGACGAAGAAAGGGGCCGCCAACTGAGGCAGGCTCGGAACCCTGTTCACGGTCGGAGAACTACGGGCAGTGCCGACTCGAGCGGCCTCGATTACGCGACGGGCGGGTAGCTGGGCTTTGGAAGGCTGATTGCACTCGAATTGATGACGCCCTTCGAAATGACTTTACCCCCTGAGACCGATTCAAGCGCATCGTCGGTCAGTTGCTCCGCATCGGTCCGTTCGCGAATTTCATTCTGGTTGTTCATGTTCCCGCTCCGCGCTGTGGCGCCTTGTGCGCCGTTGATCTGGGGCGAGCATGCCGGGCGGCTGTCGGGGCGACTGTGACAGTCGTCACGAAAGCGTTCCTGCAAAAGAGAGAGGGCCGCCAACGCCAGCGAGGCGCCCTTGCTTTCTCTAGGCTGGTTCTGGTGGTTGAAGTCCGGGAGAGGAAAGCCACTCGTTTATGTGAGAGGCCGTCTCTAGCTGCCTGATCTTCCTGAGCAGCACTTCCTTCTGAGGACCGGGTTTGAGTTTGGTTACCTGTGCTTCCAAGCGGGCCTTCTCAGCTGCAATTCGATCTTCAAATGTGTGGGGCATGGATCGGCGACGCTGCATGATACAACCTCGTTGCTTACGGGTCCTAACCGTTGGGTTTGCATGTCCGATCCTATAAAATTCCGATTCCGGGCGTCGGTTCCAAAGTGAACATTCCAAAAAGTGCGCATCTCATCCCAGGTATTGGGACCAAACAGGCCAACACCGGCCGGTTCGGACTACCCACTTTGGGGGATGAACAGAGCACGGCAACATCGCGGCGCTGGTGAGGGCCAAAAAGGGCCACCTCAAAATCAAAAGGGATCATTAACTTAGCACGGGATGGAAGGGGGCCAGTACCTCGATCTTTGAAAGAACATATTGCGAACAGAGAACAAAGGTGGTACAAGTTTTCACCGTCAGTCGAATCCCTGAGATCCCTCGTCGTCCGTTTGTCCCGCTAGCGAATCCCCGCCATAAGGAGCACCCATGTCCGCCACTGCCCTGCGTATCGTCGAAGGATCCTCCATGGATAAGACCAAGGCCCTGTCCGCCGCGCTCTCCCAGATCGAGCGCCAGTTCGGCAAGGGTTCTGTGATGAAGCTGGGCAAGAACGATCGCTCGATGGATATCGAGACGATTTCGTCAGGCTCGCTCGGGCTGGACATCGCGCTCGGCGTCGGCGGCCTGCCGAAAGGCCGCGTGGTCGAAATCTACGGGCCGGAATCATCAGGCAAGACCACGCTGGCGCTGCACACGGTGGCCGAAGCCCAGAAGAAGGGCGGCATCTGCGCCTTCATCGACGCCGAACATGCGCTCGACCCGGTCTATGCCCGCAAGCTCGGCGTCAACATCGACGAACTCCTGATCTCGCAGCCCGACACCGGCGAGCAGGCGCTGGAAATCTGCGACACGCTGGTGCGCTCTGGTGCGGTCGACGTGCTGGTGGTGGACTCCGTCGCCGCCTTGGTGCCGAAGGCCGAACTCGAAGGCGAGATGGGCGATGCGCTGCCTGGCCTGCAGGCGAGGCTGATGAGCCAGGCGCTGCGCAAGCTCACCGCCTCGATCAACAAATCCAACACCATGGTGATCTTCATCAACCAGATCCGCATGAAGATCGGCGTGATGTACGGCTCGCCGGAAACCACCACCGGCGGCAACGCGCTGAAATTTTACGCCTCGGTTCGCCTCGACATCCGCCGCATCGGCGCGATCAAGGAGCGCGATGAAGTCGTCGGCAACCAGACCCGCGTCAAGGTCGTGAAGAACAAGCTGGCGCCACCGTTCAAGCAGGTCGAATTCGACATCATGTATGGCGAGGGCGTCTCCAAGATGGGCGAAATCCTCGACCTCGGCGTCAAGGCCGGCATCGTCGAGAAGTCCGGCGCCTGGTTCTCCTATGACAGCCAGCGGCTCGGGCAGGGGCGTGAGAACTCGAAAGCGTTCCTCAAGGCCAACCCCGACATGACCGCGAAGATCGAGGCGGCGATCCGCCAGAACTCCGGTCTGATCGCCGAACAGATTCTCGCCGGCCCCCCCGAGCGCGACGCAGACGGGGAAGAGCCGGCCGACGAATAGGACTTTCCGAAATCTCGGATCGCACGATTCGGGTTTCGACATAGCGGGTGCTGAGGACGTTGAGTTGCCGACGTTTTCAGTGCCCGTTTTGTTTTGCGTATGTGGGTGACTGACATGACGCGTTTGATTTTGACGTCAAGCGACTCGGCAGGCGGGTGTCTCCTGCGCGCCGACGTCGGTGACATCGTAATTCCGATTGGTCTTCGGTTCGTCTGGGACGAGTTGCCATCCGACGCGAAGCTGGAGGCCATGCTGGGGCCGGGTTCGCTGGATCATTTCCCAGATCATCGGCTTGGAAAGTTTCATTCGGAAGGAATGGGGGCGCTCGATCTCTGCGAGCGTTGCGAAGCCGTTGAACTATGGTTTGATCCGGGGCCCAACGCGCAACTCATCCTCGTGCAGCTTCTGGATTGCCTGAGCTCGCGTGAGCGTATTGTCTCGAAGCTGACCCTATTCCAGGCAGACGTCGACATTGCCAAACAGGTTCCGGAAGCGATTTCAGAATGGAAGCCTCCGGCTGTCAACATCCAGAACGAACATCTCGAAGCCGCCAGCATAGCCTGGGACGCCTACCGACGGCCGACGCCGCAGCATTGGGCTGATTTGCTCGACAAGGACGTTAGCGTCCTGCCGCAGCTTCGGCAGACCGTGCTGGAATTGCTCGAAGAGCTTCCCAAGCCCGCAACCGGGCTCGGCGCGACCGAAATGCGAATGCTGGAACTGGTCGCTGCCGGTGACGCAACTCCGTTCGACCTCTTTCCGGGCCACAACAAGCGCAACACGCGACGTGTACTCGGCTATTGGGAGGTTGGTGGGCTGCTGGATGGGCTGGCGCGCGGTCCGGCGCCTGCCGTGGCCGGCCTTGAGGAGGGGCCGTTCACGGACGAGATGCACGATGAAGCTGCGCGCCTCGCGCGATACAGGCAGAGCAAACTGTCGCTGACCCCGCTCGGCGAGGCCGTCTTGGCGCAGGCTGAAGATTTCAGCCGGCACAATCCGATCCATCGCTGGTGGGGCGGGACGGAATTGACCAATGACAATTTGTTGCGTTGGGACACGCTGAATCGCGCGTTGATCGCGCCGTGAATTGCCTCGCCGCTGATGAGAAGAGTTCAAATATACTGAGTTGCTTTATTCTGATGCGTAGAATTGGTGAGGTCCATGAAGCCACTAATCCTTGCCGGCGAGTATGGCTGGAATTTCGAACGTTCGGGGCGGACCGAAGCGCCTGCCACATTCTTGTTTCGCCTTGTAGATGGGAAGTTGCCCTCTGCGGACGAACTCGCGGCATATGCTCGGGAACTAACGGAGAAGCACGGTCCCGGAGCCCACTGGTCGGTCTACACGGCCCGCTGGCATCGCCAGCACGACAGTCTCAAGACCCTCAGCCTTGTCGACGTCTGCCGGTCATTCGAGACCGTCGAGCTGTGGTTCGATCCGGCACCGAACGATCAGTTGCAACTGGTCTGGCTGCTCGATCTTCTCAGCTCGCATCCGGAGGTCGTGGCTAAGTTGAAGGTGCGGCTCGTCGATTTCGATCTTCTCATGGCGAAGCCTGAAGAACTTGCCAGATGGAAGGTGCCCGCCGTCGAGGTCACCGAGAGTGAGATCGAGACAGCGAGCATGGCATGGCAGGCGTATCGGTCTGCGACGCCGGAAGCCTGTTTCGATTTGTTGGCCAAGGATTTGAGCGCGTTGCCTTTGTTGAGACCGGCGTTGCTTGACCTGCTCGAAGAACTGCCTTCCTACGCGACTGGACTCGGCGCGACGGAAATGCGCTTGCTGGAACTCATTGCGCGAGGCTACACGCTCACGAATGCGTTGTTCTATCTCTCATCCGTTCGGCAGCGGCGGGTCTTCAACACTCGGGAAATCGGTTTCCTGCTCGAAGGGCTGGCGCATGGTCCTAATCCAGCGATCGCCGGCCTTGACGATGAGTTGCGTACGCTTGACAAGGAGAACGAGCGCGGCCGCGACGAGGCTTACCGACGAAGCTTTCTGTCACTGACTGAGCTTGG
This sequence comes from Bradyrhizobium sp. JYMT SZCCT0428, assembly GCF_018131075.1. GTDB lineage: Bacteria > Pseudomonadota > Alphaproteobacteria > Rhizobiales > Xanthobacteraceae > Bradyrhizobium. The sequence goes on from NZ_JAFCLS010000019.1 coordinate 100,714, forward strand.
CTGGGCAATTGTCGAGCACAAGGAAGATTTCAGCCGCTACAATCCGATCGATCGCTGGTGGGGCGGGACCAGGCTGACCAATGACTGTCTGTGGCGCTGGAATCCGGCGCTTGTCGCGCCTCGGCCATCTCGACCTTTATCGACTTTTGTACCTGGGCCGAAAACCCACCCGTCTCGTGAGCCGCTTTGATCGATGCGAATGAGTTGGCTTCACTGAAGTTCGGCGAAGCCAACACCTTTCACAACGCACAAGCTCACTCCGCCGCCTGCGCGTAATCCTCGACCGGCGGGCACGAGCACACTAGGTTGCGGTCGCCATAGACGTTGTCGACGCGTCCGACCGGGCACCAGTATTTGTCCGTCCGCGACGTGCCGGCCGGGAAGCAGCCCTCGGCGCGGCTGTAGGCGCGGGCCCATGCGTCGTCGGCGATGTCATGCACGGTGTGCGGGGCGTGGCGCAGCGGCGAGGCTTCGATCTTCCAGCGGCCTTTCTCGACCTCGGCGATCTCGTTGCGGATCGCGATCATGGCATCGCAGAAGCGATCCAGCTCCGCCTTCGATTCGGATTCGGTCGGCTCGATCATCAGCGTGCCCGGTACCGGGAAGCTCATGGTCGGCGCGTGGAAGCCGTAGTCGATCAGCCTTTTGGCGATGTCGTCGACGGTGACGCCGCTGGTCGCCTTGAGCGGGCGGGGATCGACGATGCATTCATGCGCGACGCGGCCTTTTGCATTCTTGTAGAGCACCGGGAAATGCGGATCGAGTTTGCTCGCGATGTAGTTGGCGTTCAGAATCGCGATCTCGGTCGCCCGCGTGAGGCCTTCGCCGCCCATCATCAGGATGTAGATGTAGGAGATGGTGAGGATCGATGCTGAGCCGAACGGGGCGGCCGACACCGGCCCGATCGGATGGGGCACCGTGCCATCGGTCGCGGGATGACCGGGCAGGAAGGGCGCCAGATGCGCCTTGACGCCGATCGGTCCCATGCCGGGGCCGCCGCCGCCATGCGGAATGCAGAACGTCTTGTGCAAATTGAGATGGCTGACATCGGCGCCGTAATCGCCGGGCCGCGACAGGCCGACCTGCGCATTCATGTTGGCGCCGTCGAGATAGACCTGTCCGCCATGGCCATGCACGATGTCGCAGATATCGCGGATGTGCTCCTCGAACACGCCGTGCGTCGAGGGATAGGTGATCATGATCGCGGCGAGATTCTTCGAATGCTTCTCGGCCTTCGCGCGCAGATCGTCCACGTCGACGTCGCCTCTGATGTCACAGGCGACCACCACCACGTCCATGCCGACCATCGCGGCGGAGGCCGGATTGGTGCCGTGCGCGGAGGAGGGGATCAGGCAGATTTTGCGATGCGGCTCGCCGCGTGCGGCGTGATAGCCGCGGATCGCCAGCAGCCCGGCATATTCGCCCTGCGCACCGGAGTTCGGCTGCAGCGAGATCGCGTCATAGCCGGTGATGTCGCACAGCCATTTTTCCAGCCGCTTGAACAGCGCGTGATAGCCCTTGGCCTGTTCGGCCGGGGCAAACGGATGCAGGCTGCCGAACTCGGCCCAGGTCAGCGGGATCATTTCCGCCGTGGCGTTGAGCTTCATGGTGCAGGATCCCAGCGGAATCATCGCGCGGTCGAGCGCGAGATCGCGGTCACTGAGCTTGCGCATGTAGCGCAGCAGCTCGGTCTCGGAGCGGTGGGCATGAAACACCGGATGGGTCAGGAATGCAGTTCCGCGTTTCAGCTCGGCCGGAAGCGCCTCGCGTGCACCAATTTCGACCTCCGCGTAGGACAGCTTGCCGCCGAACGCGCGCCATACCGCCTCGATCACGGACGGCGTCGTGGTCTCATCCGCCGAAATTCCAAGCGTGCCGTCTCCGAGACGCAGATTGATCTTCTCAGTCCGGGCGCGGGCGACGATCTCGTCCTGCTTCGCGCCTGATGAAACCGTGACGGTGTCGAAGAAATTCTGTGACGCCGGCGCAAAGCCGAGTTTTGTCAGTCCCGCCGCCAGCACGGCGGCACGTCGGTGCACCTGGCGCGCGATGTACGTCAGTCCTTCGGGGCCGTGATAGACCGCGTACATCGAGGCGATCACCGCCAGCAGCACCTGCGCGGTGCAGATGTTGGAGGTCGCCTTTTCACGGCGGATATGCTGCTCGCGGGTTTGCAGCGCGAGGCGATAGGCCGGCTCGCCGCGCGAATCCACCGACAGCCCGACGATGCGGCCGGGCAGCGAGCGCTTCAGCGCGTCGCGCACCGCCATATAGGCGGCATGCGGCCCGCCGTAACCCATCGGCACGCCAAAGCGTTGCGCCGATCCGATCGCGATATCGGCGCCGAGTTCGCCAGGCGAGGCCAGCAGCGTCAGCGCCAGCAGATCGGCGGCGACGACGGCGAGCGCCCCCCTGGCGCGCAGCGACGCAATCGCGGGGCGCAGATCACGCACCGCGCCGGAGCTCCCAGGGTATTGCAGCAGCGCACCCAACACATCAGCTTTGTCGAGATCGGAGAGGGGATCGCCGACGATCAGTTTCCAGCCCAGCGGCTCGGCGCGGGTGCGCAGCAGCGCCAGCGTCTGGGGATGGACGTCTTTGTCGACGAAGAAGGCCTGTGCCTTCACCTGGGAATGCCGCTCCGCCAGCGCCATCGCTTCGGCCGCAGCCGTGGCTTCATCGAGCAGCGAGGCGTTGGCGACATCGAGGCCGGTGAGGTCGCAGATCATGGTCTGGAAGTTGAACAGCGCCTCCAGCCGGCCCTGGCTGATCTCGGGCTGGTACGGCGTATACGCCGTGTACCAGGCCGGATTCTCCAGGATGTTGCGCTGGATTACCGCGGGCAGGATGGTGCCGGAATAACCCTGGCCGATCAGCGAGGTGAACACCTGGTTCTGCGCTGCGAGTTCCCCCATATGCGCCAGCGCTTCGGTCTCGCTCAAGGCGCGCCCGAGATCGAGCGGCGTCTTCTGCCGGATCGAGGACGGCAGCGTCTGGCTCATCAGCTCGCCGAGACTCTTGGCGCCGACGCTCTCCAACATCGCCTGGATGTCGCGGGGCGAGGGGCCGATATGGCGGCGCACGAAATCGGTAGCGGGTTCGTTCAGGGGCTTGAAGGGCGCGTTCATGGGTGAGTCCTTGTCACGTCGAATTCGATAAATCCGTCATGGCCGGGCTTGTCCCGGCCATGACGGAAAGAGTGTGTTGGGTCGGGCCTGATTCAAACGAACCTCCAACGCCTCAACTCTCACGCGGTGTGCTTGGCGTAGGCGGCTTCATCCATCAGGCCGTCGAGTTCGCTCTTGTCCGCAATCTTCAGTTTGAAGAACCAGGCCTTGCCGGCGGCGTCGGAGTTCACCAGCGCGGGTTCGGCGGCGAGTTCTTCGTTGACCTCGAGCACGTCGCCGGAGATCGGCGCGTAGACGTCGGACGCGGCCTTGACCGATTCGACCACGGCGGCGGCTTCGGCCTTCTTCAGGCTGCGGCCGACCTTGGGCAGTTCCACGAACACGACATCGCCGAGCTGCGACTGCGCATAGTCGGTGACGCCGATAGTGGCGACGTCGCCCTCGATGCGGAGCCATTCATGGTCGGTTGTGAACAAGATCGTCATGGAACTTCCTCAGCGTTTATAGGTGTTGGGAACGAATGGCATGGGAGCGACCTGCAGCGGCAGGCGCTGGCCGCGGACTTCGGCGAAAACCTGCGTGCCGGCTGCGGCGAGCTGTGACGGCAGATAGCCCATCGCGACGGGTGCATTGAGGCTCGGGCCGAAACCGCCTGAGGTGACCTTGCCGATCGGCTCGGCCGAGGCGCTGTCGGCAAACAACACCGCGCCTTCGCGCACCGGCGCGCGGCCTTCGGGCCGCAGGCCGACGCGGCGGCGCGCGGCGCCTTTTTCAAAATGGCCAAGAATGTTTTCGGCACCGGGAAAACCGCCGGCGCGCGCGCCGCCCGTGCGGCGGCTCTTCTGCACCGACCATTCCAGCGCGCCCTCGACCGGGCTGGTCGTGGTGTCGATGTCGTGGCCGTACAAACAAAGTCCGGCCTCGAGCCGCAGGCTGTCGCGGGCGCCCAATCCGATCGGCAGCACGTCGCTGTTCTCCAGCAGCGCGGTCACCAGCGCTTCGGTGTGTTCAGCCGGAACCGAAATCTCAAAACCGTCCTCGCCGGTATAGCCGGAACGCGATACGAAGCAGTCAAAGCCCGCGACCTTGCGCGGACCGGTGTCCATGAATTTCATCCCGCCGACGTCTGCACAAAATTTCGCCAGCGCGGATTCGGCCTTCGGGCCCTGCAGCGCGATCAGCGCGCGGTCGGCCAGCGAATCGATGACGCAGACATCCGAAAGGTGCGCGCGCAGATGCGCCTCGTCCTCGGCCTTGCAGGCGGCGTTGACCACCAGGAACAGGTGGTCGCCGAAATTCGCCACCATCAAATCGTCGAGAATGCCGCCATCGGGATTGGTGAACTGCGCGTAGCGTTGTCGCCCGGGCGCCACCGCAACGATGTCCTGCGGCACCAGCCGCTCCAGCGCCAGTGCGGCGTCCTCGACCTTGCCGGATTTCGGCCGCAGCGCGAGCTGGCCCATATGCGAGACGTCGAACAGCCCGGCGGCGCTCCGCGTGTGCTGGTGTTCCCGGAGCACGCCGGCAGCGTACTGCACCGGCATTTCATAGCCGGCGAACGGAACCATCTTGCCGCCGCGCGCCACATGGAGCGCGTGCAAGGGTGTGTGATGTAAAGGAGATTCGTCGCGTGCCAGCATTCAGGGACCCTCCAGGGTTCGGGGACCAGTCCCCAAAAACCCAAAGAAAGCCCCATCTGTCGCTGTGCCTGAGAGTATTATCCCGTCGGCGGACACCCCTGGGCCAAAGCCCTTCGGCGTCTCTTTCCAGATGTTAGTCCGTCACGGGGTCCGTTTGCCTGAGAGTTTCCGGGGCGGTTGCTCCTTCGGCGCCGGCGCTTAAGCCGATCTCTCCCGACGTGACGTCTTGAACAGGGGTAAGGAAAACACGGCGCCACCATGGCTGTCAACGCGCACAAGCGCCTATCAACCAGTCTTGTGTGCTGCGGCAAGCCTATGATCCGCCTGCACAGTTTCTGGACACCGCCTTTGGCCTTGTCTAAAAGCGTTCGGCCGGCAGAAAAGGCTATTTGCGGCCTGACCCGGTCCTATTTCCGATTGGATGAACATGAGCGGCGTCAACGAGATCAGGTCGACATTTCTGAACTACTTCAAGGCGAATGGTCATGAGATCGTGGCCTCGTCGCCGCTCGTGCCGCGCAATGACCCGACCCTGATGTTCACCAATGCGGGCATGGTGCAGTTCAAGAACGTCTTCACCGGCGTCGAGAAGCGACCGTACCAGCGCGCCACCACCTCGCAGAAATGCGTCCGCGCCGGCGGCAAGCATAACGACCTCGACAATGTCGGCTACACCGCGCGCCATCTCACCTTTTTCGAGATGCTCGGCAATTTCTCGTTCGGCGATTACTTTAAGGAGCGCGCGATCGAGCTTGCCTGGAACCTGATCACCAAGGATTTCGGGCTGAAGAAGGACAAGCTGCTCGTCACCGTCTATCACACCGACGACGAGGCGGCCGCGCTTTGGAAGAAGATCGCGGGCTTTTCCGACGATCGCATCATCCGCATCCCGACCTCGGACAATTTCTGGGCCATGGGTGATACCGGGCCCTGCGGTCCCTGCTCGGAGATTTTCATCGACCGCGGCGAGCATATCTGGGGCGGTCCGCCAGGCAGCCCGGAAGAGGATGGCGATCGCTTCCTCGAATTCTGGAACCTCGTCTTCATGCAGTTCGAGCAGGTGACGAAGGAGGAGCGCCAGCCGCTGCCGCGTCCCTCGATCGACACCGGCCTCGGGCTGGAGCGCATGGCCTGCATCCTGCAGGGCGTCGAGAGCGTCTTCGAAACCGATCTGTTCCGTCACCTGATCGATGCCACCGCTTCCGCGCTCGGGGACGGACCGCAGGAGCAGAACGTGGCGTCGTTCCGCGTCATCGCGGACCATCTGCGCTCCTCCGCCTTCCTGATCACCGACGGCGTGCTGCCCTCGAACGAGGGCCGCGGCTATGTGCTGCGCCGGATCATGCGCCGCGCGATGCGTCATGCGCAGTTGCTCGGCGCGCGCGATCCCTTGATGCATCGTCTGGTCTCGGCGCTGGTGCGCGAGATGGGCCAGGCCTATCCGGATCTGGTGCGGGCGGAAAAGCTGATCGAGGAAACGCTGCGGCTGGAGGAAACCCGCTTCCGCAAGACGCTGGCCCGCGGCCTTTCCATTCTCGACGAGAAGAGCAGTTCGCTGAAGAAGGGCGACATGTTCGACGGCGATACCGCGTTCACGCTGTACGACACCTACGGCTTCCCGCTCGATCTGACGCAGGACGCGCTGAAGTCGCGCGGCATCAGCGTCGATCTCGCCTCTTTCACCGATGCGATGGAAAAGCAGAAAGAGAAGGCGCGCGCGTCATGGTCGGGAAGCGGGGATACCGCGAGCGAGAACATCTGGTTCCCGCTGCGCGAGAAACTCGGCGCCACAGAGTTCTTGGGCTATGAAACCGAAAGCGCCGAGGGCGTGGTTTCCGCGCTGGTGAAGGACGGCAAGGATGCCGACAGCCTCAAGGCCGGCGAGACCGGTTCGATCGTTCTGAACCAGACGCCGTTCTATGCGGAGTCCGGCGGCCAGGTCGGCGACACCGGCGTGATGATCGGCGAGGGCGTCAAATTCCGTGTGACCGATACGCAGAAGCGGGCCGGCGATCTGTTCGTGCATCAGGGCATGGTGGAGCAGGGCACGCTGAAGGTCGGAACTGCGCTGCAGCTCGAGGTCGACCATGTCAGGCGCTCCTCGATCCGGGCGCATCACTCGGCGACGCATCTCTTGCATGAGGCGCTGCGTCAGGTGCTCGGCGACCACATCGCCCAGCGCGGTTCGCTGGTGGCGCCCGATCGCTTGCGCTTCGATTTCGTGCACCAGAAGCCGATCACGGCGGAAGAACTCGCGCGCATCGAGGATATCGCCAACGAGGTGGTGCTGGAGAATGACGAAGTCACCACGCGCCTGATGGCGGTCGACGATGCCCGCGAGGCCGGGGCGCGCGCGCTGTTCGGCGAAAAATACGGCGACGAGGTGCGGGTGGTGTCGATGGGCCGGCAGGCCCGCGAGCAGGGCCAGAACGCGCTCGGCTGGTCGGTGGAATTGTGCGGCGGCACCCATGTGCGCCGTACCGGCGACATCGGCCTCATTTCAGTGACCGGCGAAAGCGCGGTTGCCTCCGGCGTTCGCCGCATCGAGGCGCTGACCGGACGTCACGCGCGCAAGCACGCCAACGACACCATGCAGTTTGCCAGGAACGCGGCCGGCGAACTGCGCACCTCGGTCGAGGAAATGCCGGCGCGCATTGCCGCGCTGGTGGAAGAGCGCAAGAAGCTCGAGCGCGACCTGTCGGATGCGCGCAAGAAGCTCGCGATGGGCGGCGGCGGAGGCAATGGTGCTGCGGCTACCAGCGGCGTGCGCGAAGCGGGCGGCGTCAAGCTCCTGGCGCGTGCGGTCGAAGGCGTCGAGACCAAGGATCTCAAGAGCCTCGTCGACGACGGCAAGAAGCAGATCGGCTCCGGCGTGGTTGCGATCGTCGGCGTCACCGAGGATGGCAAGGCCGGCGTCGTGGTCGGCGTCACGGCCGATCTGACCTCGCGCTTCAGCGCGGTCGATCTGGTCAAGATCGCCTCGGCGACGCTCGGCGGCAAGGGCGGCGGCGGGCGGCCCGACATGGCGCAAGCCGGCGGGCCCGACGGCGCCAAGGCCGATGCCGCGTTGACGGCGATCGAACAGGCGATGGCCGGCGCGTAGCGAAGCGCCGTGTGAAAGCCGGGGACGCGCCCGACGACTAAATTAGGCGCGTCGCTCAGGGTTTACGCAGGAACACATAGTCCGCCGAGTAGGGCACGTTCAGGAAGCTGCCGACGGTCTCGCAGGCGCCGTCGCGCTTGCCGCCCTTGGTGTTGATGCGCTGCACTGTGGTGGCCTCGGCGAGGACGCCGCTGCCGCGCCGGGAAGTCACTTCAAGCTTCAGCCAGGGGATATCATTGGCGGTCGCGCCGGGGGCGTTGCCGGCGACCTTGGCGGCCACCGCGCTGCCGTCGCTGTGTTCCCAATTCGGTCCGGCGTAGTGGCGGCCGACGGTCTTGCCGTCGGCGAGCAGCGTCGCGATCGGTTCCCGGAATGACCAGATTGCCTTGCCGTCAGCGCCGGCCTTGCATTCGTAAACCTGCGCGCCTTCGGCATGCAGGGTTACGACCACGGTCTGGCCCGGCGCGGCGATGGCTTCGGGAAGCGGCTCGGCGGCGTGGGTGGTCACTGAACTCGCGAGCAGCAGGAACAAAGCGAGCGTCGCATTCCTGAAATCTGGCATCGCGCTCTCCTGAGGTTGGTATCGTCATTGCGAGGAGCGAAGCGACGAAGCAATCCATTCTTTCTCTAGTAGAGGGATGGATTGCTTCGCTACGCTCGCAATGACGCCGATGGAGGAGCGGCCGAGGCGGCTTACTTCGCCGCCATGGCCTTGGTGAGGTTTTCCGCGACCTTGTCGAGGAAGCCTGTCGTGGAGAGCCAGCGCTGGTCGGCGCCGACCAGGAGCGCAAGGTCCTTGGTCATGTAGCCGGCCTCGACGGTGTCGACGCAAACCTTCTCCAGCGTGTCGGCAAACTTCGCCAGTTCCTCGTTGTTGTCGAGCTTGGCGCGGTGCGACAGGCCGCGGGTCCAGGCGAAGATCGAGGCGATCGAGTTGGTCGAGGTTTCCTTGCCCTTCTGGTGCTCGCGGTAGTGGCGGGTTACCGTGCCATGCGCGGCCTCGGCTTCCACGGTATCGCCGTCCGGTGTCATCAGCACCGAGGTCATCAGGCCGAGCGAGCCATAGCCCTGCGCCACCGTGTCGGACTGCACGTCGCCGTCGTAGTTCTTGCAGGCCCAGACATAGCCGCCGGACCACTTCATCGCGGCCGCCACCATGTCGTCGATCAGGCGGTGTTCATAGGTGATCTTCTTCGCCTCGAACTTGGCCTTGAATTCCTTGTCGTAGATGTCCTGGAAGATGTCCTTGAACCGGCCGTCATAGGTTTTCAGGATGGTGTTCTTGGTCGAGAGATAGACCGAGTAGCTCTTGGCGAGGCCTTGGTTGAACGAAGCGCGGGCGAAATCGGCGATCGAGTCGTCGAGATTGTACATCGCAAGCGCAATGCCGGCGCCCGGCGACTTGTAGACTTCGCGCTCGATCACCTGGCCGTCCTCGCCGACGAATTTCATCGTCAGGGTGCCCTTGCCGGGGAACTTGAAATCGGTGGCGCGGTACTGGTCGCCGAAGGCGTGACGGCCGATGATGATCGGCTTGGTCCATCCGGGCACCAGGCGCGGCACGTTCTTGCAGATGATGGGTTCGCGGAACACCACGCCGCCGAGGATGTTGCGGATGGTGCCGTTGGGCGACTTCCACATTTCCTTGAGGCCGAATTCCTTCACCCGGGCTTCGTCCGGGGTGATGGTGGCGCATTTGACGCCGACGCCGACCTTCTTGATGGCGTTGGCGGCGTCGATCGTGACCTGGTCATTGGTCTTGTCGCGGTATTCCATCCCGAGGTCGAAATACATCAGGTTCACGTCAAGGAACGGGTTGATCAGCTTGTCCTTGATGTACTGCCAGATGATCCGGGTCATCTCGTCGCCATCGAGTTCGACGACGGGGTTGGTCACCTTGATTTTTGCCATGACGGAGGGGGCCTTTTTTGGAAAACCGCGCGTTGAGCGGCGGATGGGATGGTGGTGCCGTCGCTATAGCACCCGAAAACGCGGGCTGGAAGGCGATTGGCGGGGCAGATATGGCGGGTTTTCAGGCGAGCCCGAAACGCCGTTCCAGCCAGCTCCGCGCCTTGCCGGGTGGCATGGCGCGGATCACCGCGGCGGCGTTGCGGTTCTGCCGGTGCTGGATCTCAGCGATGTGCAGGTATAACCGGGCGGCACGCCAGCTGCGGTCCGGATGGCACAGCTCCAGAATTCTGCGCCACACCGCATTGGCATGGCTGGGATGCTCCGCGAAGCAGGCGCGCCAGAGAATCTCAAGCGCATAGGCCTTCGATGCGTGGGGCTCAATTCGAGGGGCCAGATCGAGGCACTTTTTGAGCTCGCGCTCGGCGAAGACAAGCCGCCCTTGCTTGAGTGCCACGCGGATCGGCCATGCCATCACGGCCACCGTGCCATAGGCGTGGCATGATTGCGCTTCGCGCGCAGCTTCTTCCAGGATCGACAAGGCTGCGGCCGGGTCCGCGTATTCCGCAACCGAGGTCAACGCCTGGACGCGATACCACGCATCGGGGCAGCCGCGCGCCGCCGCCAGCGCCTTGGCGGTATCGGTCGGCGCCAGCTGTCCCGCCCGCTGACGGCCGATCAGGGACGCATGCGAGGGCATGGGGGTATGTGGAAAGGGCTGTTGCTGCGAAGACATGAGGCTTGGTCGCGGCGCGAGCCGGCGCGGTTCGCTCCGAGGCCTGCCTCCTGGATCAGGGTCAGAACGCCGCCTGGGTTGCCGTTCCCGCCACCACGTACCAGGTCACGAACAGGCCGCAGATCAGGGCGCCCGGCAGGCTCGAGCCGGTCCGCCGCCAGGTGAAGGTCGCGACCACGGCGCAGACCGCGAGTAGCGGCACGAACTGGATGGCGACGATGGTCGAGAGCGGCACGAAGCCGGGATCGGGCAGCGGGTTGAACAGTTTTCCGGTCAGCCACAGCGTGCCGTATTGCAGCACCAGCAGCACGATGAAGCCCAGCGTCAGCGCCAGGATGTTGGTGAGATAGAGGGTGGCGCGGCCCGCCGCCATGGTCGAGAAATTCCGGTGCAGCACGTGCAGCGCCACCACGAAAAACGCGGTGAACGGGACCAGATAGATCAGGAAGATCAGGGCCTGCTTGGCGCTCATCAGCTTCAGCGCCACGATCCAGAACCGGAAGTCGATCTTGAAGGCGAGGTCGGCCAGCCACAGCGCCGCATAGCCGATCGCGACGGTGGCGACCGCGATCACCAGTGACTGGCCGATGATCCCAGCCCGGCTGGCGCGTTTGGGCGCAAACGGCATCAGGGCCAGCGTGATCAGGGCGTTGATGACGGCCCAGACCATGATCTGGTTGGTGATCCCCTGCGGCAGCCAGGCCGACGGTTTTACAAACGTGCCCGCCAACGCAAAGGCCGGATAGTAGGTCAGCGCCGGGATGAACGCGGTCAGGATGAAGGCGGTAGTCCAGCGTCGGCCGTCTGCCGCCGAATGCGCCGGCATAGTGCCGTCGGCGATTTCGGGGAGCCGCAGGCGGGAATACATTTTGGCTTCCAGCAGGGCGTCGAAGGCCCCGATCAGGAGGGCGACGAAGCCGAGCAAGGCGATCAACGTGCCGATTTCCTTGCGGAACCAGATCTGCTCGTCGACCGGCAGCGGCGTGCCGCCCTTCAACGTTTTGGCGAACCAGTCGAGGCTGTAGCCGATGGCTTCATGGGAGATGTGCTCGGCCGGGTGGGTGATGGCGGGGGTGTAGAGCACCCGCGCGGTTCCCTGGGCGATGTCGCCATAGACCTTGCCGGACTCGACCGGCCCCTTGGTGCCGAACATCGCCCACAGTTTTGGGCTCTGGGTGACGTCCCGGGCCCGATCGACGCCCCACATCAGGGTGGAAAATTCCTCGTATTGGGCGAACACCAGCGCCGTGTTCCGCGGCCAGGTCGGGGTGCCGTCGGCGGCGAACGGCTTGCCGGTAGACGAGCCCTCCAGCACCATCGACTTGTAGTCGTTCGGCATCGCGGTCGCCGCCGCCAGTACCGTCCAGCCGCCCATCGAATGACCCTCGAGGCCGATATTGGTCTTGTCGACGAAGTCGAGGCTGCGCAGATAGGCCAGCCCGTCCGGACCACCAAAACCGTTCGCGAAGGCGGGCGGGTCGCTGTAGCCGTGACCGGTCTGGTCGAGGGCGAGGACGACATAGCCGCGGCGGGCGAACTCGATCGCAAAGCCGTCCTGGGTCTCGCGCGAATTGATGTAGCCATGGACCGCCAGAATCCCCGGCGCCGGAATCTGCGGCGTGGCATTCGCGGGGATGTAGAGCAGGGCACTCATGGTGTTGCCCTTGGCGCCCTTGAACCTGACGTCCTGGATCCGGATGCCTCCGGAGGTCTGGGTGAGATGGGCCAGCAATCCGCCGGCCAGGATGAGGAGGATACCGACAATCGCCAACGACCATCTGCCGCGCATGGACGTCTCCTCTTGAGGCCTCAGCCGTTGAACCGGCCGCCTGTTTGTTTGCAGCTTCGCTTTGAGTGTGATTGTTAGCCTATCCGAAAGCCGTGCCCGTACAAGCCGCGAGCGGTCAAGCCCAATTCAGGCTTTGACCGAACTTTCGGAAACGCTACTAAGCCCGTTGTCCGGCTTGGGAATTCTGGCCGCTGTTGTGGCCGACCATCGAGACATGGAATGAGGATTTGAATCAGGTGCTTCGCATGCTGATTCAAAACCTTCAGAAGTTGAATCAGCTTCCGAACTAGAATCAGAAAGTGACGCAGGATATGTCCGGGTCTGGGACCGATAAAACCAAGTCTGGTTTGGACTTAGCTGGACCTGTTGTGATCCTTGTCGAACCACAGCTCGGCGAGAATATAGGCATGGCCGCGCGAGCGATGGGCAACTTCGCTCTTTCCCGTTTAAGAATCGTGAATCCGCGCGACGGCTGGCCGAACATCGCCGCCCAACGCGCGGCGGCAGGCGCCGACCAGATTCTGGAGAGCGCCGAATTGTTCGACACCGTCGAGCAGGCGGTCGCGGACCTGACCCTGCTGTTTGCCACCACCGCCCGCGCCCACGACCAGGCCAAGCCGGTGGTCGCGCCATCAGATGCCGCGGTCGAGATCGCAGCCCATGTCGCCAACCGAGGCGGCGTCGGCATCCTGTTCGGCCGCGAGCGGTACGGTCTCCAGAACGAGGAGGTCGCGCTCGCCAACCGGATCATCACCTTCCCGGTCAATCCCGGTTTCGCTTCCCTCAATCTGGCGCAGGCGGTGCTGTTGATCGGCTACGAGTGGTTCAAGCTGTCGACCGGCGGGGCGCTGCCGTTCGCGATGCCCGAACGGTCCGAACCGGCGTCCCAGCACCAGATGGAGGCCTTCTTCGACAATCTTGTCCAGGAACTCGACCGGGTCGAGTTCCTGCGCCCGCCGGAGAAGCGGGAGACCATGCTGGTCAACATGCGCAACATCTTCACCCGGATTCACCCGACCAAGCAGGACATGCACACCCTCCATGGGGTCGTCATGGCGATCGCCGAGGGCCGCAAGGGTCCGGCCAAGGGCGGCGTGCTCGACGGCGAGCAGGCGACAAGGTTGCGCGCCCTGCTGGCTGAGCATGGCCAGGCGGCTTCGCCGTCGGACAGCGGCGGAACCGTCCGCGGGCTGGCCCGATTGCTGCGCAGGAACCCGACCGACGCCGAGCGGATGCTGTGGCAGTCCCTGACCCGGGACCGCCGCTTCGCCGGCCAGTTCAAACGCCAGACCCCGGTCGGCCGCCACATCCCGGACTTCGTCTCCTTCGTGCACCGGATCGCGATCGAGCTGGTCAACCCGACCGAGTCGGAGGCGATCGTCGCCGACCGCGTCGCGCGGCGGAGCTGGCTCGAGGCCCGCGACTACCGGGTGGTCGAGATGCGGGTGGCGGAAGTGGAGCGGGACCTTGAGGCCGAGTTGGGGCGGCTCGAGGCGAGCCTGCGGCAGGCTAGTTAAGACAAGTCAGCTCCGATCAGGCACTGGCCTGCCGCGACCGCGCAGCCGAAATCCCCAGCGCCTTCATGCGCGAGGCCAGCGTGGTCGGCTTGAGGTCCAGCATCGCCGCGGCGCCGCCGGCGCCGAACACCTTGCCGTTGCAGGCGGCAAGGGCGGCGAGAATGTTGGCGCGCTCGTGATCGCGCATTTCGGCTGAGGTCATCACGGCCGGCCGCACGTCGCTCTTCTGGCGGCTGGCGCTGGCCGGTGAATGCGCGCCGACCGTGTCCGGCAGATCGATCCGCAGACGTCCATTTTGCGAAAGAATCGCCGCGCGCTCGACCACGTTCTGCAATTCGCGGACATTGCCGGGCCAGTCGTAACGCTGCAGCCGCCGCGCATCGCCTTCCGACAACCGCAAATCGGACTTCAGCTCGTTGCTCTCGCTCATCAGAAAATGCTGGGCCAGCAGCGGAATGTCCTCGCGGCGGTCGCGCAGCGGGACTGACTCCACCGGAAACACGTTGAGGCGGAAATACAAATCCTCGCGAAACCGGCCGCGCTGCACTTCCTGCTTCAGGTTCCGGTTGGTGGCGGCGATCACGCGCACATCGACGGTGCGGGTGCGCTCCTCGCCGACGCGCTCGAAATTACCCTCCTGCAGCACCCGCAGCAGCTTGCCCTGCAGCTCCAGCGGGATTTCGCCCACCTCGTCGAGAAACAGCGTGCCGCCATCGGCGAGTTCAAACCGGCCAATGCGGTCGCGCACCGCGCCGGTGAAGGCGCCTTTGACATGCCCGAAGAATTCGCTCTCGAACAGTTCGCGCGGGATCGCCGCGCAGTTGACGCGGATCAGCGGCCGGTCGCGGCGGTTGCTGGCTTCATGAATGGCGCGCGCGATCAATTCCTTGCCGGTGCCGGACTCGCCGGTGATCATCACGGCGGCCGTGGTCGGTGCGACCAGTTTGACCTGGCGCAGCGTCTTCTGGACCGCTTCGCTCTGGCCGATGATGCCGCGCGGGTTGGTCTCGATCCGGATTTCTTCCTGCAGATAGGCGTTTTCCAGTTCAAGCCGCTCGCGCAACCGGTCGACTTCGGCGAGCGCGGCGTGCAGTTTTTCGTCGGCCTCGCGGCGGTGGCTGACGTCGCGAAACACGATCACGGCGCCCACCACCGTGCCGCGGTCGCGGATCGGCGTCGATGTGTATTCGACCCAGACCGGCGAGCCGTTCTTGCGCCAGAACACCTCGCCATCGACGTTGTGGACCGCGCCGTCGCGGAACGCCGCATAGATCGGACAGTCCTCGTCGGGGTAATGACTGCCGTCATGGTGGCTGTGGTGAACGATCGGATGGATAGCCTTGCCGACCAGTTCCTCGGCGGTCCACCCCAGCATCCTTTCCGCGGCCGGATTGACGAAGGTGGTCTTGCCCTCGGCATTGACGCCGTAGATGCCTTCGCCGGCGGCGCGCAGGATCAACTGGTTCTCGCGCTCGATGTCCTGGAACACCCGCTCGACGCGCTGCCAGGCGGCGAGCCCGCCACGCATATGGTCCTCGGCGGTGGCATCGACATAGCGGCGGCGGCGCTGCTCGAGGTCGCTCATCGTGAGCAGGATCAGCGCGCGTCCGTCATGCGGCAGCATCGATCCCGTATATTCCAGCCGCAGCTTCTGGCTGGTGGCGTGGCGCGGCGTCAGCGCGTTGGTCCAGTAGGCGCCCTTGTCGAGCACGGCCTGGCTGAACACGATCAGCGCAGGCACTTGCCCGGCATGCAGCGCGCTGAATTTGGTTTCCCGCAGCAGCGTGCGGTCGTAGCCGAGCAGGGTGCAGGCGGCGGGATTGGCATCGATGATCTCGTCGCTGTCGGGGTCGAGCAGCAACGTCGGCTCGACCAGATAGTCGAAGGTGAGGGTGCGCAGATCAGAATCGCGCGGCGTCGCGGCATGCAAATGCGGCGTCGGGTCCATTCCCAAAACTCCGAGAACTCGTAATTTGACTACGATTTTTCGTGTACCACGAATTCTCGTAATCACCAACAATCCGGCTAAATAGCTGCATTAATTCGGCAAATGCGACCGGATGGGGCTGGCACACTCCTTGCGTGATTGAGCTCAGCGTCACGCAGGAGGTTTCATGTCCACGTTCGACAATCCATTCGATCCCGCCCGCCGACTCCATGCCCAGGGTTGCAGCTGCGGCAGGCACATTAGCGATGCCGAACATGACGCCGAGCTTGCGCTGCAGCCGACGGTGGCGGCTTCCGAAGAGGCCCGCTTTGAGAACGTGGTCGCATCCGCCGTGATGCGCGCGATGTTTCCGCAGGATGTGGCGCGCCGCGCCTTCCTGAAATCGGTCGGCGCCGCGACCGCCGCTGCCGCGCTGTCGCAATTCTTCCCGCTGAAGACCGCGACCGAAGCCTTCGCGCAAGGCGGGCCGCTGGAAAAGAAGGACCTCAAGGTCGGCTTCATACCGATCACCTGCGCGACGCCGATCATCATGGCCGCGCCGATGGGGTTTTACTCCAAGAACGGCCTCAACGTCGAAGTCATCAAGACCGCCGGCTGGGCCGTCATTCGCGACAAGACCATCAACAAGGAATATGACGCGGCCCACATGCTGTCGCCGATGCCGCTCGCGATCACGATGGGCGTCGGCTCCAACCCGCTGCCCTACACCATGCCGGCGGTCGAGAACATCAACGGCCAGGCGATCACGCTCGCGGTCAAGCACAGGGACAAGCGCGACCCGAAGAGCTGGAAGGGCTTTAAATTCGCCGTCCCGTTCGACTACTCCATGCACAACTATTTGCTGCGCTATTATCTGGCCGAGCACGGCATCGACCCCGATGCCGACGTGCAGATCCGCGCCGTGCCGCCGCCGGAAATGGTCGCCAATCTGCGCGCCGACAATATCGACGGATTCCTCGGCCCCGATCCGATGAACCAGCGCGCGGTCTATGACGGCGTCGGCTTCATCCACATCCTGACCAAGGATATCTGGGAGGGGCATCCCTGCTGCGCCTTTGCCGCATCGAAGGAATTCATCACCTCGATGCCGAACACCTATAGCGCCTTGCTCAAATCGATCATCGAGGCGACGGCATTCGCGCACAAGGCCGACTGCGGCAAGACCACGGTGCTGAACATCCTCGCGGGCCTCGACGAGCCCAGCGAGGGCGCTGTCATCGTCGATGGGCAGGCGATCGAGGGCACCAGCCTCGACCGCGCCGTGATCTTCCAGAGCCACGCGCTGCTGCCGTGGCGCACGGTGCTCGGCAATGTCGCCTATGCCGCGCCGAAAATGATCGAGACCAGTCCACCCCAGACGATCGCGCGCTAACATTCACCAGGAGACGAGACATGAAACGCGAAGACCTCACCGAAAAGCTGCTCGACATCAAGCGCGAGAAGGGCTGGAACTGGAAGCACATCTGCGAACAGATCGGCGGCTATTCCGAAGTGCTGATCGTCGGCGCCATCCTCGGCCAGATGAAACTCACAAAACCGCAGGCGGCTAATGCGGCTGAGTTGTTCGGCCTGTCGAAATCCGAGACCGCGATGCTGAACGAAGTGCCGATGCGCGGCACCGGCACGCCGATGCCGCCGACCGATCCTTTGATCTATCGCTTCTACGAGATGGTGCTGGTCAACGGCCCGGCGTGGAAAGCGCTGATCGAGGAGGAATTCGGCGACGGCATCATGTCGGCGATCGATTTCGACATGGCGATGGAGCGCGTTGCCAATCCGAAGGGCGACCGCGTCAAGATCACGATGTCCGGCAAATTCCTGCCTTACAAATATTACGGCGCCAGCGGCAACGTGCCGGAGTACGGGTTCAAGGAGGGCTGAACCAACCCTGACCGTCATTGCGAGCGCAGCGAAGCAATCCATATCGCCACACGAAGAGAGAATGGATTGCTTCGTCGCTTACGCTCCTCGCAATGACGGCGCTCACCCCTCACGCCGCCGCGAACGCAGCCCTCACTTCCTTGATCGGCGCCATCTCACGCACATAGGTGAATGCGCCCTGATCCTTCATTTCGCGGGCGCATTTGAGGAAGGCGGCGAGCGCCACGCGCGCCATCGCGCCGCCGACGCTGATGCGCTTGACGCCGGCGGCGGCAATCTGCGGCACGGTCAATGTCGGATCGGCAAACCCCATCACCAGATTGAAGGGTTTTCCGACCGACGATACGACCGTGCGGATGGTGTCGATGTCGTGCACGCCGGGCGAATACAGCACGTCGGCGCCGGCGGCCTCGAATGCCTGCAAGCGCTTGATGGTGTCGTCGAGATCGTTGCGGCCATACAGCAGGTTCTCGGCCCGCGCCGTCAGCGTGAACGGGAAGGGCAGCGCGCGGGCGGCTTCGACCGCCGCGTGCACCCGCTCGACCGCGAGCGTGAAATCATAGATCGGCCGCCCGGGATCGCCGGTTGAATCCTCGATCGAGCCGCCGACCACGCCGGCTTCGGCCGCGCGCGCAATGGCTTTCGCGGCCGTCTTCGGGTCATCCGCGCCGCAATTCTCCAGATCCGCATTGACCGGCAGGTCGGTCGCGTCAGCAATGGCGCGGCAATTCTCGATGATGGCATCGAGGCTGACGGTGGCGCTGCCGAGCGTGTTGGCAAGCCCCAGGCTCGTGGTCGCGAGCGCCTCAAAACCCATCGCCGCGAGCAGCTTGGCGGTGCCGGCATCCCATGGATTGGGAATGATGAAGGCGCCGGGCCGCGCGTGCAGGGCGCGGAACAGTTCGGCTTTTTCCATCTGGCTGCGCATCGCTTCGTTTCCCTCAATTGGTTGCTTCGCAGCCAAACATAGGAGGCTTCCGTCCATCAGCCTAATTTGTTATTTCTCTTCATATCATCAGCTTTTTGCATGGACGGGAAAATGGACAGCGACGCGCTCAGCACTTTCCTGACGGTTCACCGCCGCGGCGGAATCTCGAGCGCCGCCAAGGCGCTGCACCGTTCGCAGCCGGCGATATCCCGGCGCATTGCGCTGTTGGAGCAGGAGCTTGGCGTACCGCTGTTCGAGCGGATCGCGGGACGGACGATGCTGAGCGATGCAGGGCGGGTGATGGTGCCGTACGCCGAGCGCGCGGTCGCCGCCGCGCAGGATGCGGAGAATGCGGTGCGTGCATTGGCGCGGCCGGATTCGGGGCCGGTCGCGCTCGCCGTGGTCGGCACGCTGGCGGGCGGCAGGCTGTCCGAAATCCTCAAGCGGTTTGCCGCCGAATATCCCGGCGTCGAACTGACCTTGCGCACCGCGACCAGCGCTGAGGTCAGCGATCTGATCCGGCGCGGCGAGGCGACCATCGGGCTGCGCTACGACCGCGACGGCTCGCGCGATCTCGATTGCGAATTGCTGCAAGCCGAACGGCTTCAGGTCGTGTGCGCGGCCGATCATCCGCGCGCCGGCCGGCGGGTCGCGAAACTGGCCGATTTGCGCGGCGAACGCTGGATCGCGTTTCCGGTACTGCCGCAGCGGCGCGAGATCACGGCGTCACACGTGTTCGCGCTGTTTCAAACCCATGGATTGGGGGAGGTCGGCTGGACGCCGGTCGACAGCCTCACCGCCCAGAAGCGTCTGGTCGAAGCCGGCCTTGGCATCGCATTGCTCTCGGAGAGCAACGCTGCCGAAGAACTCAAATACGGCTCGATCGCGACCATCCGCGTCGGCGATCTCAAGGCAAGCCAGGACGTCGTGACGGTGACCCGCCGCGGCGGCTTTCTCAGCGCGGCCTCGCGGCGGTTGTTGGAGATTGTCCGGGCTGAGTACGGCGGGACTAAAACGTCAAAGCGTTAACACCGTCATTCCGGGGCGCGTCGAAGACGCGAACCCGGAATCTCGAGATTCCGGGTCCGGTGTCTCGCACCGTCCCGGAATGACACCGCGTTACGTCCCCGCCTTCACCTGGGCGACGGCCGTCGCCATCAGTTCGTCCATCTTGGCGCGGATTTCCTGCTCGGTGAGGGCAACGCCCTTGGCCTTGATATCGGCCATCACCTTGCGAAGGACGTCGGAATCGCCGGCTTCCTCGAAATCGGCGGCGACCACTTCCTTGGCGTAGGCAGTGGCGGCGTCGCCGGTAATTCCGAGCTTTTCTGCGACCCAAGTTCCGAGCAGCCGGTTGCGGCGCGCCTCGGCCTTGAACTTCTGATCCGCATCGAGAGCGAATTTCTTCTCGAAACCTTCTTCGCGCTTGTCGAAAGTGCTCATATTTGAGTTCCAATCCCTGCCAGATGCACGCGGGGGCCGCGTTGTGGCGGCCCCGTCGCCTACCTAGATAGAGGGGGCGAATCGGCAAAACAACGGGCCGTTAAGCCGCAGTCTACAGGTATAAGTTGGGCCCAATTGGGCCGTGTCGATTGTGCTGGATAGGCCAATCGGATAGGTTGCCAACAGGCTAGGTTCTTGTTCTGTTTCCAGATGGTTAAGATCAGGTTCCTGGCCTTCACGGCAGCTCCGTCGTGGTCGTAAACCCTTGTCATCCGGAGCACACCAAATTCATGGATTTCAACAAAACACGGTACATCCCTATGAGCCGTCGACGCCGTATTTATGAAGGCAAGGCCAAGGTCCTGTATGAAGGCCCGGAGCCGGGAACCCTGATCCAGCACTTCAAGGACGATGCGACCGCGTTCAATGCCAAGAAACACCAGGTGATCGAGGGCAAGGGCGTCCTCAACAACCGGATTTCGGAGTACCTGTTTCAGCACCTCAACGACATCGGGGTGCCGACCCATTTCATCCGCCGCCTCAACATGCGCGAGCAGCTGATTCGCGAGGTCGAGATCGTGCCGCTGGAGGTGGTGGTGCGGAACGTGGCGGCGGGATCGCTGTCGCAGCGCCTCGGCATCGAGGAAGGTACCCAGCTGCCGCGCTCGATTATCGAGTTTTATTACAAGAACGACCAGCTCAACGATCCGATGGTCTCCGAAGAGCACATCACCGCGTTCGGCTGGGCGACGCCGCAGGAAATCGACGACATCATGGCGCTTGCCATCCGCGTCAACGACTTCCTGACCGGGCTGTTTCTGGGCATCGGCATCCGTCTGGTCGATTTCAAGATGGAATGTGGCCGCCTGTTCGAGAACGAAATGATGCGGATCATCGTCGCCGACGAGATCTCGCCCGACTCATGCCGGCTGTGGGACATCAAGTCGAACGAGAAACTCGACAAGGATCGTTTCCGCAGGGATCTCGGTGGTCTCCTGGAGGCCTATACCGAGGTGGCAAAACGTCTGGGTATCCTGATGGAGAACGAGCGGCCGGCGGGTACGGGTCCGGTGCTGGTGAAGAGCTGAGGCAGGTCCTGTGAAAGCACGTGTTACCGTTACCTTGAAGTCCGGCATTCTCGATCCGCAGGGCAAGGCCATCGAAGGGGCGCTGAAATCGCTCGGCGTCGACGGTGTCGCCAGCGTCCGTCAGGGCAAGGTGTTCGACATCGAACTATCAGGCTCGGACAAGGCCAAGGCCGAGGCGGCGTTGAAGGACGCCGCCGACAAGCTGCTGGCGAACACCGTGATCGAGAATTACCGGGTCGAACTGCTCTAGGCGATCTCCATGAAATCAGCCGTTCTCGTCTTCCCTGGCATCAATCGCGAGCGCGATATGGCGCGGGCGCTCAAACTTGCATCGGGCAACGAGGCCGCGATGGTCTGGCATGCCGAGACCGCGCTGCCCAAGGGCACCGACCTCGTGGTGGTGCCCGGCGGATTTTCCTACGGCGATTATCTGCGCTGCGGCGCCATTGCGGCGCGTGCGCCTGTCATGGACGCGGTGCGGGATTTTGCGGCCAGTGGCGGGCTCGTGCTCGGTGTCTGCAACGGTTTTCAGATCCTCTGCGAAGCCGGCCTTCTGCCCGGCGTGCTGATGCGCAACGCGCGGCTGAAATTCATCTGCAAGGATGTGCACCTGCGGGTCGAACGCTCCGACACGCCGTTCACGCGCGGCTACAATGCCGGCCAGGTCATCCGCGTGCCGGTGGCGCATGGCGAGGGCAATTACGAGGCCGATGAAGAGACGGTCAAGCGCCTCGAAGGCGAGGGGCGGGTGCTGTACCGTTATTGCTCCGCCGATGGCGTGGTAGACGAAAGCTCCAACATCAACGGCGCCGCGCAGTCGATTGCCGGCATCGTCAGCGAGCGCGGCAATGTGCTCGGCATGATGCCGCATCCGGAAAACCACGTCGAAGACATCATGGGCTGTACCGACGGTCGCGGGCTGTTCGCGGGCCTCGTTGCGCATCTGGAAAAAGCGGCGTGATTTCTTTCGCCAAGCGGCTCTTGATCGCCGCTGCGGCGCTGTCATACGCGTCTGCCGCCCACGCGCAGGATTACCCAAAACGTCCCGTCACCATGATCGTGCCGTTCGCGGCCGGCGGCACCTCTGACGTGATCGCGCGCGTGGTCGCCGAGGAGATGGCCAAGCCACTCGGACAACCGATCGTGATCGAGAATATCGTGGGCGCCGGCGGCTCGATCGCGCTGGCGCGGGCGGCGCGCGCTGAAGCCGATGGTTACACCATCGCGATCGGCAATGCCGGCACCAGCGCCGCGACCTATACGATCTATCCGAAACTGTCGTTCACACCGGACTCCTTCGTGCCGATCGCGATGGTGGCGAAGACCTTCGGCATCGTCGCGTTGCGCAAGGATTTTCCGGCCAGGAATCTTCAGGAATTCATCGCCTACGTGAAGAAAAATCCCGGCAAGATCAATCTCGGACATGCCGGCGTCGGCTCGTCGAATTTTCTGATCTGCAAGAGTTTTGCGCAGGCCGCCGGCATCGACGTCACGCTCGTCGGCTATCGCGGCGCCGCGCCCGCGCTGACGGATGCGATCGGCGGGCAGATCGACGGCGTCTGCGATGCCGCAGCGTCCGTGTCGCAGGCGATCGACGACAAGCTCGTCAAAGCAATGGTGGTCGGCTCGACGGTGCGGCTTGCCACCTTGCCGGAGCTGCCGACTTCCGCGGAAGCGGGGCTTCCCGAATTCGAGGCGCAGGGCTGGAACGGCCTGTTCGCCCCAAAAGGCACGCCGCCGGCGATCATCGCGAAATTGAACGCCGCGGCGAAGAGCGCGGTGGAGAGCGATGCCGTCAAGAAGCGCTTTCACGATCTCTCGACCGTTGCCCCCGATGCCAATGAGCAAGCCCCCGAAGTGCTTCAGCAACTCGTGACGCGCGACGTCGAGAAGTACCGCAAGCTGCTGGAAGAGAAGAAGTAGCGCTACTACGACACCCATACGATGGACGGTTTGTCGTGGACTACCGCTTCCGGAATCGCCGCGGGATAACCGAGGCACAACACCGCAACCGGCGCCAGCGTGGCCGGAATTCCCAGCTCCTTCCTTACCTCTGGGGTGCTGAGCCAGAGCATCGGCGAGCCGACCCAGCAGGTTCCCAATCCGCGCGCATGCGCTGACAGCATCAGGTTCTGACCGGCGCGGCAACAATCTCCTACCGGTCCGGAAATGATGACGACGACCGGCGCGTCCCAGAAGATCTTGAAGCCGGGCCGTTCGATCCAGTCCCAGCCGGGTTCGTCGGGACGATGATCTCTCGCATAGTCCAACGCGCGCGTGCCACAGGCCGCGATGCGCTCGACGCCCTGCACGACATTGAACGCCCAGGGGACCTGACCGCGAAACGGTGGCGGCGCCTGTGCGGCATCCTCAATCACGCTTTCGATCAGCTCGCGCTCGACTGGTTTGGGATCATAGGAGCGCACCGACCGGCGCCCGTGGATCGCTGCAATGACGTCCATCTCGCTCTCCCCGGTCTCGATATTTCCGCGGAGCATACGCGAGTTCTGAGGCGTAATCTGCGGGCTCGGGCTTCCAGCCATTCCACCGCCGACGTGCCCGGCTGGCCTGAAATTTGCTCCTGCATCCTCTGCCTACCCGCTGAACGCGGCCTTTCCGATCGTCGGACGGAGGAATGTCATGCTCATCAAGCTTTCCCGTACCTTTGCGCTTGCGGCCGTTTTGCTGTCGTACCAACCGGCGATGGCCGAAACTGCGCTGCGCATCGCGATGACGGCGTCCGATATCCCGACCGCAACGGGAATGCCAAATAATGGCTTCGAAGGCATGCGCTTTCTGGGGTATCCGATCTTTGAAGGCTTGGTGCTGTGGGATTTGACCAGGACCGACCGATTGGCGACGTTGCGCCCCGGGCTCGCGGAGAAATGGGAGCAGGACCCGGCCGATAACAAGACATGGATATTCCATCTGCGCCGCGGTGTGAAATTCCACGACGGCACCGATTTCAACGCGGATGCCGTGATCTGGAACCTTGATCGCTATTTCAACAATAGCAGCCCACAATTTGAGCCGCCAAGCTCGGCAATTTCGCGGGCCCGCGTCCCGATCATGGGAAGTTACAAGAAGGTCGATGACGATACCGTCGCCATCACCACGACCAAGCCAGCGTCTTACTTTCCCTATATGGCGGTGTACCTTCTGTTCACGTCGCCAACATCGTTCGAGAAGGCTGGCCGGGAGTGGGCCAAGGTCGCGACGTTGCCCGCTGCAGGCACCGGTCCATTCCGCATCACCAAGGTCGTGCCACGGCAGGAAGCCAATCTCGCCCGCTGGGATAAATACTGGGACCCCAGCCGGATGGCGAAGGTCGACAACGTCGTGCTGATGCCGATCCCCGAAGCGAATTCACGGCTGGCTGCGTTGCGCGCCGGCCAGGTCGACTGGATCGAAGTGCCACCGCCCGATGGTCTCGCCTCACTGAAATCGGCGGGCTTCACCATCACGACCGGTTCATATCCGCATGTCTGGCCCTGGTTCTACAACATCGGCGCGACCAACAGCCCTTTCAAGGACGTCAGGGTTCGCCAGGCTTTGAACTATTGCATCGATCGGGAAGGGCTGGTGTCGCTTCTCAACGGGACCGCGGAGCCGTCGGTTGGCTGGCTCAAGGCGAGCGATCCCGATTTCGGAAGCCCGGTCAACCGCTACAAATTCGACGCGGCCAAAGGCAAAGCGCTGCTAGCCGAAGCGGGATACACGCCGGCGAAGCCGTTATCCTTCAAGGCGCTGATCTCGAATTCCGGTTCGGGCCAAATGTTGCCTTTGCCGATGAACGAATTCCTGCAGCAGAACCTCAAAGAAAATTGCGGGGTGAATGTGGAAGTCGGCGTGATCGAATGGCAGGTTTTGTTGACGGCGGCCCGCGCCACACCCGATCACGCAAGCCTGCAGGGCGCGATGGTGCTCAACATCAGCTCGCCATCGTCGGATGCCGGCGTCATGGCGCGTTACTTTGCGGCGGCCAATTTTTCGCCGAACGGATTCAATTTTGAGCAATGGAAGGACGATGAGTTCGAGGATGCGCTGAAGACGATTTCCGAGGCGACGGACCCGAAAGCCATCTCGGCCGCCTATCGCAAGGCGCACGAACGCATCGTCGATAATCCTCCCTGGCTTTTCATCGTCCACGATCTTAACCCGCGTGCGATGAGCCCGAAGGTCAAGGGTTTCGTCTCGCCGCAGTCGTGGTTCGTCGATATGTCCCTGGTCAGTTTGCAATAGACAAACGTCCGGATTCATTTCCCACGCCTGACGCGCGACGTCGAAAGTACCGCAAGCTGTTGGAAGTGAAGAAGTAGGTGGCCATCGCCGATATATTTCACGTCTCAATTGCAACTTAGGAATGTTCAATTGAACTTGCTAGGCTATCAAGCGCACTAACGACCGTCCACATGGTTTGCTGGAATTCGTTATGCCTGTTGTCCTGGTCATCGTGCTGCTCGATATCTCGTTGGTCTACCACGCGGTGAAAACCGGTCGTGTGCGGCCTTGGGCCTTTATTATTCTGATGGCCCCGCTGATCGGCAGTCTTGCCTATATTGTCGTGGAACTGATCCCGGAATGGCTCGGCAGTCCGGGCGCCCAACAGGCGCGCAAGCGCGTCGCGAGCAAGCTCGATCCGGAAAAACGGTATCGCGAATTATGCAGCCGGCTGGCGGACGCCGATACGATCGCAAACCGTACCGCGCTTGCTGCCGAATGCCAGAACGTAGGACGCTTCGACGAAGCCGAACATCACTACGATCACGTCCTCAAGCTCCCGATGGGCGATGAACCCGTCTATGCGTTCGGCAAGGCGCAGGCCCAATTCGCCCGCAGCCGTCCGGCGGATGCCATTGCGACGCTGGACGAACTGCAAAAGCGCTGGCCTGATTTTGAATCGTCGGAGGGTCATCTGCTCTATGCCCGCGCGCTGACCGAGGCCGGACGCGTCGACGAGGCGATCGAGGAATACGCCGCGCTGATAGCCTATTCCGCTGGCGCCGAGGCGCGGGTTCGCTGCGGGTTGCTGCTGCGGATGGTGGGCCGCACTGCCGAGGCCAAGGTCGTTTTCAACGAATTGCTGCTGCAGATGAGACGTGCGCCGAAGTATGTGCGCGAGGTTCAGGCCGAATGGCTTGCGATCGCCGAACAGCAGCTATCGGTCTGACCCGGCGACAGGCGGATCTTTTCGGCCGGTGAGCTTGGCAAGAACCCGGCCATAGCGATCGCCGGGAATGGTCATCGCGGCGACGCCGGCCATGACCAGTACCAGTCCAAGCGCGAGATTCGCCGGCACGCTCTCGCCGAGCAGCAGCACCGAGAGACCGACGCCGATCGGTATGCGCAGATAACCTTGCGCGTTGGTGGTGAGCGTGCCGAGCCGGCTCAGGCACATATAAAACAGCATCAGCCCGAACGCGCTCGAGAAGATGCCCATTGCGACGGTCGCCGCCAGGGCCTCCGCCGTCGGCTGCAAGGTCCAGGGGTGATCGACGATCAGCGATGCCGGCAGCAGCACGAAGCCGCCGAACAGCAGTGAGCCTGCCGCCACCACCATCGGATCGTAGTCGGTCAACCGCAGCCCGAAGATGGTGGCGCAGGCAAAGGAGAGGGTGGCGACAAGGATGACGATTTCTGCGAACACGTCTTTGCTGAGACCGCCGAGCGCGTCGAGCCCGATGATCGCGGCCGTTCCGGCGAGGCCGAGGATGGCGCCAACCAGCTTCAACAGCGTTGCCGGCTCGTGGCGCGTGATGCCCCAGGTGATGAGGAAGGCGAAAATAGGCGTCGTCGAGGCCAGCACCACGGCGCTCGATGCCGGCACATATTGCTGCGCCCAGGTGATCATCAAAAACGGGATGGTCGAGTTGATGCTCTGCTGGAAGGCGAACAGCTTCCAGGCCTTGGCATCGATCGGGAGCCGCAATCCGCGCGCGTACAGGATGACGAGAAGGAATGCGGCCGCGATCAGCGAACGGGCCGAGATGAAGGTGATCGGCGGGATCGAGCCGAGGCCGATCTTGGTCAGCGGATAGGTCGAACTCCAGCAGCACGCCAGCGCCAGCAGCAAGGCATAATCGCGCCAGCTGTGCTTCCTCGGGGGAATGCTAGGTGGCAACGGCGCCTGCGTCCGTCGGCGGCTTCCGCTTTACCCGCTTGATGGTGCCGGAAAAGGTGAACAGCGACCGCCCGCCCGATTTCAGCACCCCGCGCAGGAAGATCAGGGAGCCGCCGGCGCGGGTGATCTCACCCTCGCATTCGACCAGCTCGCCTTCGTGTGCCGCATCGAGGAACTCGCAGCTAAATGCGACCGTCACGCCCGACCCCTGCAGCACCGGCGAGGCCAGCGCGAACAGGCAGTAATCCGCAAAGGTCATGAAGCAGCCGCCATGGACGTTGCGCTGGCCGTTGAGGTGTTTTTTCTCGACTCGGAAGGCGCAGCGGACCCGGCCGTCTTCCTCCACCCGGTGCCAGAACGGCCCGCTATGGGTCTCGAAATTGTCACGGGTCCAGGTGCGCCAGCCGGCGAATTCGCCCTCGGTTTCAACGTGCAGGTCGGGACGTTTGATGAATGCAGTATTGGAGAGGTCATTCACGAAATTGGGCCTTCCTTTGCAGATTTAAGCCCTTAAATCCGATCCAGGCGTGATGTGCAAACGCCGATCCCGGCTGGCCTGCCGTAAAGCTCTGGACAGGGCGGAAATGCGTCCTAAAAGGCCTTTTCGCAGCCCCCCGATCTTCCTATTAAGGGACCCATGAACGAGCCCCAGATCACCCCCGAACTCGTCGCCAGCCATGGTCTCAAGCCGGACGAGTATGAGCGCATCCTCAAGCTGATCGGCCGGGTGCCGAGTTTCACCGAACTCGGGATTTTTTCCGCGATGTGGAACGAGCACTGCTCGTACAAATCCTCGCGCATCCATCTGCGCGGGCTGCCGACCAAGGCGCCCTGGGTGATCCAGGGCCCGGGCGAGAACGCCGGGGTGATCGACATCGGCGACGGCCAGGCGGTCGTGTTCAAGATGGAGAGCCACAACCACCCGAGCTATATCGAGCCCTATCAGGGCGCGACCACCGGGGTCGGCGGCATTTTGCGCGACGTGTTCACGATGGGTGCGCGCCCGATCGCTTGCCTCAATGCGCTCTCCTTTGGCGCGCCGGAGCATCCCAAGACCCGCCATCTGGTGTCGGGCGTGGTCGCCGGCGTCGGCGGTTACGGCAATTCGTTCGGCGTGCCCACCGTTGGCGGGCAGGTGCGTTTCCACACCCGCTATGACGGCAACATTCTCGTCAACGCGATGGCCGTCGGCCTCGCCGACACCGACAAGATCTTCTATGCGGCGGCCTCCGGCGTGAACATGCCGATCGTCTATCTCGGCTCCAAGACCGGCCGTGACGGCATTCACGGCGCGTCGATGGCGTCGGCCGAATTCGACGATGATTCCGCCGAGAAGCGCCCCACAGTGCAGGTCGGCGATCCCTTCGCCGAAAAACTGCTGCTGGAAGCCTGCCTCGAAATCATGGAAGCCGATTGCGTGATCGCGATCCAGGACATGGGCGCGGCCGGGCTGACCTGTTCGGCGGTCGAGATGGGCGCCAAGGGCGATCTCGGCGTCGATCTCAATCTCGACGCGGTGCCGACGCGTGAAATCGGTATGAGCGCCTATGAGATGATGCTCTCGGAAAGCCAGGAGCGCATGCTCATGGTGCTGAAGCCCGAGAAGGAACAAGAGGCCGAGGCGATCTTCCGCAAATGGGGGCTCGATTTCGCCGTCGTCGGCTACACCACGCCGAGCAAACGCTTCGTGGTGAAGCATGGCGGCGACGTCATGGCGGATTTGCCGATCAAGGAATTGGGCGACGAGGCGCCGCTGTATGACCGGCCGCATGTCGCGTCAGCATTGTTGCCGGTGGTGCGCGCGCAGGACGTCAAGCCGCCGATCGGGATTTCGGCGGCGCTGGAAAAGCTGATCGCGACGCCCGAGCTCTGCTCGCGGCGCTGGGTCTGGGAGCAGTACGACCACGTCATTCTCGGCAATACCGTGCAGCGCCCGGGTGGCGACGCCGCCGTCGTGCGCGTACAGGACGGACCGAAGGGGCTGGCGCTCACCGTCGACGTGACGCCGCGTTATTGCGAAGCGGATCCGTTCGAAGGCGGCAAGCAGGCGGTGGCCGAAGCCTGGCGCAACATCACGGCGGTCGGCGGACGGCCGCTCGCGATCACCGACAATCTGAATTTCGGCAATCCGGAACGGCCCGAAATCATGGGCCAGTTCGTCGGCTGCCTGAAGGGTATCGCTGAAGCCTGCCGTTCGCTCGACTTCCCGGTCGTGTCCGGCAATGTCTCGCTCTACAACGAGACCAACGGCCGCGGCATCCTGCCGACGCCCTCGATCGGCGGCGTCGGGCTGCTCGACGATTTCACCAAGTCCGCGACGCTCGCCTTCAAGGCGGCAGGCGAGGCGATCCTCTTGATCGGTGACACGCAGGGCTGGCTCGGACAGTCCGTCTATCTGCGCGATGTCTGCGGCCGCGAAGAGGGCGCGCCGCCGCCGGTCGATCTGGCCGCCGAAAAGCGCAATGGCGACGTCGTGCGCGGCATGATCCACGCCGGCACCGCAACCGCGGTGCATGACGTTTCCGACGGCGGACTCCTGATCGCGCTCGCCGAGATGGCGATTGCAAGCGGCATCGGCGCGCAATTGCTGGCGGCACCGGCCTCGATCGTGCCGCACGGCTACTGGTTCGGCGAAGACCAGGCCCGCTACATCGTGACGGTGCCGGCGGCCGATGCCGGACTGGTGCTGGCGAAAATGAAGGGCGCCGGCGTGCCCTGCGCACGGATCGGCACCACAGGTGGTGATGCGATCGCGGTCGCGGGCGAAGCACCG
This sequence comes from Bradyrhizobium sp. JYMT SZCCT0428, assembly GCF_018131075.1. Lineage (GTDB taxonomy): Bacteria > Pseudomonadota > Alphaproteobacteria > Rhizobiales > Xanthobacteraceae > Bradyrhizobium. The sequence continues at coordinate 130,717 of NZ_JAFCLS010000019.1, forward strand.
GTCGCGGTGACGTCGCTCAATACGGCGTTCGAAGCTTGGTTGCCGGCTTATATGAGCGGCAAAGTTTCCTGACGGATCATAGCACCCGCTTCGCACCCGGAATTTGCCGCAGCGCGCGCGTCAGCGCCCAGCTGAACGCGACCGTTAATACGAATCCAATGGGGGCTTTCACGGTCGCAGGTATATTGTAATCGAACAGCCAATACTGCAGCCACAGCGCGATCGGATAGTGCACCAGGAACATGCCGTAGGCATCAGTCTGCATCGGATCGAGTATGCTCTTGCCGGAGTTGGCGAACCTCAGGAAATAGGCCAGGATCAGGAACAGGATGGCCACGCTGAAGACGGTGAAGCAGACAGCATAGGCCCCTTCATACCAGTCGGGCAGCTCTGCTGGATTCCCCAGGTTTTCGCGCTTGATGGAGATCAGCACCCACATGAGGTAATACGGAACGATCGCCAGGATCATCCAATCCCAGCTGACCTTCGCCATCCGGCCGTCAGCCGCGAGCAGCCCGCGATCCATCATCGCAACGCCGATGCCGGCGCCGAAAAAGAAGTAGGTTGCGTAGAGCATCACGCGCCCGTGCTGGACGGAAAACGGCCCGAACTCGAACCAGCTGCCTGCTCCGTAGTAAATCCGACCGGGAATGTAGAACGCAGCGGTGACGGCAAGCATGACCGCGAAGAACACCGCGGGCCGGCGGCGACCGTGCAGCGAAAGGCGGTTGATCGGATCGAGAAGGTTGGGTGACAGCCGATACAGCAGGCAGGCAACCAGGTCGAAGCCGAGCAAGACCCAAAGGAACCAGATCGGTCCGCTCGGCCAGGGTCCGACGGTGACGGTTTTCCACCAGAATGAGGCGAAGCTGACCTCGGGATGCTGACGCAGGGAAATGGCGTAATAGGCGATCGGAATGACGGTCAGCGCGCAGATCACGAATGGCAGGGCAAGCCGAAACAGGCGATCCTGCAAATAATTCAGCGGTCCCTTTCGCGCAATGCCGGACCATGCGAACAGGCCAGATAGGAAAAAGAACATCGCCATGAAGAAACTGTCGGTGGCGAGCACGATCATGTCGAAGCCGAAGAATGACTTCGGGTCGGTGTGACCGTAGTAAGTATATGGGATGACGGCGTGGTGCAGCAGCACCACCAGCGTCAGGAAGGTGCGGGCGCGATCAAGCGAAAGGTTTCGCGTTTTGGTTTTTGGCACCGCTTGGGCGTCGGCATGGCCCACGGTGGAAATCGATGTCATGCGCGCCCCCCAGCCAGGCTATTTTTCAGAGTGTTGCAGCCGGGAACCCGATCAGCAAGGCCAATCATCGAACCCCGCAGTTCGGCATCGTCGCTCGTTCGATAAAACTGTCGCGGTCACGCGGCTGAACTTGATCAGGAATTTCTTCGCACGGCAAAAGTGCGAAACGCGTCTTCGCGCCAGATGACCCGGCCGTGCGCGCCTCGGCCGGCCGATCAGGCCATCAGACGACTTCCTCGATCTTCACCTTGTCCGGATAGAACGCCAGATGGCCGGCGATCTCTGCCATCGCCGGGAACGGCGTCTCGTAGGTCCAGATCGAATTCTCAAATATCTTGCCGTCGGCGTTGATGCTGAAATAATTCGCGTCCCCCTTGTAGGGACAATGCGTGGTCCGCTCGGTGCGGGCCAACAGCGCCATATTGACGTCGCTGCGCGGCACATATTGCACCGCCGGATAGCGCGCCTCCTTGAGAGTGAGGGCCTGGGTGGTGTCGGCGATGACCACGCCGCCGGCCGAAACCCGGACGCGCCTGGGGTTGGCCGCAATTGTGATCGGATGGTCGGGACCGGGAAGTTTCATGCTTCTTTGCCTCTTTTTGGGTCAGCCGGATGTGACCGGACGCCTCAACCTGAAAGGTTTAAAAGGTTTGAACCCGGGATATAGTGCCGGGCAGGATGACCTAGAAGGGCGTACGCGCTAGGTTCGGCCGTCACGGTCGCGAGAGCTGGCCGTGATTCGCAACATCTGATGGAGACATGCTGGAATGCCGATGGACGCCCACGATATCGAATCGATGATCAAGGCAGCCATACCCGATGCCGAGGTGACGATCCGCGATCTGGCCGGCGACGGCGACCACTACGCCGCGACCGTGATTTCAGAGTCCTTCCGCGGCAAGTCGAGGGTCCAGCAACACCAGATCGTCTACCAGTCGCTCAAGGGGCAGATGGGCGGCGTGCTGCACGCGCTGGCGCTGCAAACCGGGGTACCTGGCGGACCGGAAGGCTAATTGAACCAGCGGGGCGCGCCGATGGCGGCGGATGCACACGGCGCGCTGTTCCGACCGATCGTGCCGCACCAGCACAGCCGGGTGACCTACGCCGAGCTGTTCTTCGACCTCGTCTTCGTCTTTGCGGTCACACAGATCTCGCACAACCTGCTCGGCCATTTCACGCCATTGGGCGCGCTGCAGGTCACGATGCTGTTCCTCGCGGTCTGGTGGGTGTGGGTCTACACCTCCTGGATCACCAACTGGCTCAATCCCGAAAAGACCCCGGTCCGGCTGCTGCTGTTTGCGCTGACGCTCGGCGGGCTCGTGCTCTCAACCTCGATCCCGAAGGCATTTGACGACCGCGGGCTGTGGTTCGCGCTGGCCTATGCTGCGATGCAGGTCGGCAAGACCGTTTTCCTGTGGGTCGCGACGCCACCGTCGCGTCCCCTGGCGCGGATGAATGCGATCCGCATCACGTCGTGGCTGGCGTTGTCGGCGGTGTTCTGGATCGCGGGTGGATTTGCGAAGGGCGAGACCCGGCTGGTGCTGTGGGGGATCGCGCTTGTCATCGAATATCTGTCGCCGGCGGTGCGGTTCTGGATACCGCGGTACGGCGCGTCTTCGGTCGCCGATTGGGTGATCGAGGGCGGCCACATGGCCGAACGCTGCGCGGGGTTCATCATTATCGCGCTCGGTGAATCCATCATCGTGACGGGTGCTACTTTTGCCGAACTGACCTGGACGATCGAAAACGTCGCGGCCTTCGTGTCAGCCTTTGTTGGCACCCTGGCGATGTGGTGGATCTACTTCAACAAGGGCGCCGAAGCGGGATCCGAGGAGATTTCAAAATCGAGCGAACCGGGGCGGCTGGCGCGGCTCGCCTATACTTACCTGCACATGCCGATCGTGGCCGGGATTATCGTCACGGCAGTGGCCGACGAACTCGTGCTGAAGCACCCGGGCGGGCATTCCGATCTCAGGACGGTCCTGAGCGCGACTGGCGGACCGCTGCTGTTCCTGATCGGGACGATCCTGTTCAAGCACAGTTTTCGCGGCTTTCTGCAGCTCTCGCACGGCGTCGGTATCATCGTGCTGTGCGGGATCGCCTGGTTCGCGCACGACCTGTCGCCACTATGGCTCTCGTTGCTCACGACCGCGATCATGGTGGTGGTCGCGGTGTGGGAATCGATCTCGCTCAGGTCGGACACGCCCGAATAGCCAATCCGTGCGGGCCGGTCGGGTGACCGGCACGCCATCGCCAACTGCAAGCACTACTTCTGGGCGACGAGGTTCTTCAGGACGAGGTCGGACAACTGGACCACAAGGGCACGAAGCCTGACATTTTCCTCGATGAGCGACGCCAGCGCGGCGCTCGCGTCGGAATCGGGTCCCTCGTCTTCATCGTCGAGCGCCGATGAAGGTCCGAAGCGGTGCTTCTGGTTCCCGGACGTCGGATACGCATTCCCCATAACTAGATCCCCTGGCACGAACTCACCCCAGCCAAGTCGTATGCGCAGGATTGGCTGAGTCGGCGTCAAAATTTGGACATTTCGAAGGGGAAACGACAGCGCTGCTGCAGCGAATTGCTGGCGTAGATTGCCGAAATTGCAAATTTGTTAAGCATTTGCTTTCATACGGACTACGAGGGTGCAGGTAGCGCGGCGGCGCGGACACCTTTTTTGCAAGTTAAATCTGACCGGCGCGGTCAACTCAGTTCCCACGGCATGCCCGTGGCCGAGAATGCGCGCCGATGAAACAAAGCGAAGCACGTGCCCTCATACTCCAGCAGTGGGATGACTGGATACTGACGCAGGCGATCGATCCTGGCGGACCCACCGGCAAGGACTCGCTGCGATTCTTCTACGAGCTGCAGGACGACGGTTCGCCGCTGTTGGATTTCCAATCTCGCGGGCAAGACAAATGGCGGATCATTCACGGCTGGCTGCTAGGCGCCGAGCGATTGTCCGATCATTGGATGATGCCTTCGCCACGGATCATACCCACGCGCAAGCCGCGGTCGGCGCGCGGCAAGTCCGGGGCGAAAACGTGAGGGCTCAGTCTAAGGCCGCCAGCGCGTGTACCGAGAACATCCTGTTCTTGTCGGTCCAGGATTCCCGCACCTTCCAGCCCGCGCCACGCGCCAGCGCGGTGAAGCGCTCGAAGCTGTATTTGTAGCTATTCTCGGTGTGGATGCTCTCGCCGGGGCGGAACGAGAAATTGTGCCCGAGCACGCGCACGTTCTGCGCCTTGCGGCTGATCAGATGCATCTCGATGCGATGGCGGTCGCGATTGTAGATCGAGCGGTGGGTGAAGGCGGAGAGATCGAAATTGCCACCGAGCTCGCGGTTGATGCGCACCAGCGCATTGAGATTGAAGCGCGCGGTGACACCCGCTGAATCATTGTAGGCGTCGTAAAGCACGCGCTCATCCTTCTCGAGGTCGACGCCGATAATCATCTGCGCGCCGTCGCCGAGGATCTCGCGGGCGGTGCGCAGGAAGGCGCTGGCTTCATTCGGCTCAAAATTGCCGAGCGTCGATCCCGGAAAGAAGCCGAGCTTTGGCATATTGGCGATCTCGGCCGGCAGCGCAAATGGTGCAGTGAAATCCGCGGCCACCGGATAAACGTTGAGACCGGGGAAATCCTTGCGCAGGGCATCGGCCTGCGCCTTGAGGAAGTCGCCGGATATATCAACCGGGACGTAGGCGCCGAAGTCGCTGCGTTCCAGCAGCAGGCGCACCTTCGTGGTGGCGCCGGCGCCGAATTCCACCAGCGCCGCCCCCTTCGCGATGATGGCGGCGATCGCATCGCCACGGTCGCGCAGAATGCCGAGTTCGGTACGGGTCGGATAATATTCCGGCAGCACCGTGATCTGTTCGAACAGCTCCGACCCCGTGACGTCGTAGAAATATTTCGGCGACAGCCGTTTCGGATGCTGCGCGAGGTTGCCGATCACGTCTTCCGCAAATGCGGTAGTCTGTTCGTCGAAGTCGTGCGTTTGGGCCAAAGCGGGGGCATGCACATTCATGATACTCTCCTGAACGCGCTTCCCGGCGCGCTTTTGATCATCGGTTGGGCATGATCTGGTCTCGAAAGGCGTTACGCGCCATTCCGGATCATGCTTGAGAAAAGTCAGGCGTAGTCTGCAAGGCGCAATCCCGTGAATTGCCAGCGGTGGTGCGGATAAAAGAAGTTGCGATAGGTGATACGGCTGTGTCCGGCCGGAGTTGCAAGCGAGGAGCCGCGCAGCACCAGCTGGTTGACCATGAACTTGCCGTTGTATTCGCCGAGCGCGCCTTCGATGGCGCGATAGCCGGGGTAGGGGGAGTAGGAACTGCGGGTCCACTGCCAGACGATGCCGAACGCATCATTCAACAGGCCGGCACGTGCCGCGACTTCCCATTCCATCTCGGTCGGCAGATGCTTTCCGCTCCAGCGCGCGAACGCATCCGCCTCGTAATAACTGACATGGCTGACCGGAGCGGACGGATCGATCGACTGCAATCCGCCGAGCGTCATGATCTTCCATTCGCCGCCAACCTGGCGCCAATGGCCGGGCGCCTGCCATTGCTCGTTGTTCACGGCGGCAAAACCGTCCATCAGCCACAGCGTCGCCGTTGCGTAGCCGCCGTCCTTCATGAAGGCGAGCCATTCGGCGTTGGTGACGAGGCTGCGGGCGAGTTTCACCGGTCCGACCAGCGCGCGGTGGGCGGGCTTCTCATTGTCGAAGTGAAAACTGTCGTCGGTATGCCCGACGGTATGGATGCCTTCGTTGAGGGCGATCCATTCGTCACCGCCCTGTGTCGGGGCAGGGAAGCGCCACGCCGCATCATAGGCCGGCGGGATCGGGTTCTGGGCGAAGGCGTGCAGGATGTCGGTCAGCATCAATTCCTGATGCTGCTGCTCGTGGTTGAGGCCGACTTCGACCAGCGGCACCAGTCCGGTAAGGACGTCCTCGCGCGCGGTCTGGAAGAATTTGACGACGGCGGCATCGACATGGCGCCGATAGGCGGTGACTTCATCGGCGCTCGGACGGGTCAGATGGCCGCGCTGGTGGCGGGCATGGCGGGGGCCGGCACTGACATAATAGGAGTTGAACAGGAAGGCGTAGTCGGGATGAAAAACCCGATAGCCCTCGCAATGCTCGCCGAGCAGGAATTGCTCGAAAAACCAGGTGGTATGAGCGCGGTGCCACTTTGCCGGGCTGGCGTCCGGCATTGACTGGATCAGCTGATCCTCGGGGGACAGGGGGGCGGCCCGGCGCTCGGTCTCGTCCCGGACTGCGAGATAGGCGTCGACCAGTCGCTGGGCGAGGGCGCCGGAATCGGAAAAGAGTGACGGGGTGGGGGTGGCTAACGCGGCCGCGGCTACTGATTTCGTCACTGGTGGCTCCGGTTCGGGAGAGAACGTTTCTCTGGCAGACAGGTTCCTGACGGACAGTCCGTCCTAGATAGGGGTTCCCATCCGGGAAAAAAGCCTCCCGGCGCCATGATATTGATGCCATCAGACTATGAGCCGCCCGGCCTTTTGGGCCCCGCGGCAAGGTTGCGCATGCCAGCTCCTCGCCATTTTACTTTGGATGCACAACGGTTTGGGCTACATATATGGGCAGGATCGGGTTGAATCGGACGAGCCGGCCCGCAAGGCTTAGCCGCAGGGGGCCGTGCCCCAAAAGGAAGCGAATATGAGCATCGAACAATTCATCGACAACGAAGTGAAGTCGAACGACGTCGTGCTGTTCATGAAGGGAACGCCGCAGTTTCCTCAGTGCGGTTTTTCGGGGCAGGTGGTCCAGATCCTCGATCACGTGGGCGTCGGCTACAAGGGCCTGAACGTTCTGGAGTCCGCCGACCTTCGCGACGGCATCAAGAGCTACTCCAACTGGCCGACCATTCCGCAGCTCTACGTCAAGGGCGAGTTCGTTGGCGGCTGCGACATCGTCCGCGAGATGTTCCAGGCCGGTGAATTGCAGCAGCTGTTCGCCGACAAGGGCGTCGCCGTCAACACGGCGGCCTCAGCCTGAGTTCGACCGCGCGCCAGATCGGCAAGGCGCGGCTGGAAGTCATCGTTGCCGACATCACCAGCTTGCGCGTTGACGCCATCGTCAACGCCGCGAATTCGTCCCTGCTCGGCGGGGGCGGCGTCGATGGGGCGATCCACGATGCAGCCGGCCCCGAGCTGTTGGCCGAGTGTCGTACACTGAATGGATGCGCGACCGGCGACGCCAAGATCACCAAAGGATATCTGCTTCCCGCGCGGCATGTGATCCATGCCGTTGGGCCAATCTGGTACGGTGGCAGCCGTGGGGAGGAAGCGCATCTCGCCTCTTGCTATCGCCGCGCAATCGAACTTTGCCGCGACGGCAGTCTGGAATCTGTCGCTTTCCCCGCGATTTCGACCGGCGCCTTCCGATTTCCTGCAGACCTCGCAGCTAAAATTGCGGTCACCACGACGGTAACAGTACTGCCGTCGGCGCCCTCGCTGACCCGCGTCATATTCTGTTGCTTTTCCCGCGACAGCGGCCAATTGCATGAGGAGGCTGCAGAAGCCTTCGGTAGCCCTTGTGCCTGATGACACGCGGCCGCTACACTCCCCGGGCGAATTCCGGGGAGGGGTCCAATGAATTCACGTCATATGCTGCGCGCGCTCGTTTGTGGCGCGCTGATGTTAGGCGTGCCGCCGCTCGCCCGCGCTCAAGGCACCTTCGACATGCCGGCGGGCGCACGTTTCAATGAAGCAAAACTCGCCAAGATCAGCGAGTTCTTCGCAAACGAGGTCGCAACCGGCAAGATCGCCGGCGCGAACGTCCTGATCCAGCAGCGCGGCAAGCCGGTCTATCACCAGACCTTCGGCGTGCAGGATGTGGTCTCCAAGACGCCGATCACGGACAAGACCATCTTCCGCCTGTCTTCGCTCACCAAGGCGATCACGTCAGTCGTGGCGATGCAACTGATCCAGGACGGCAAGATCAAGCTCGATGACCCCGTCTCGAAATACATACCGTCCTTCGCAAACATGAAGGTCGGCGTGGAGAAAAAGGCCGACGACGGCAACAGGACGCTCGAACTGGTGGCGATGACCCGGCCGATTACCATTCTCGACCTGTTGCGCCACACCTCAGGCATCACCTATGGCTTCTATGGCGACAGTCTGGTGCGCAAGGCCTACAAGGAAGCCAGCATCTACGCGGGCGAATTCGACCTCGCCGAGTTCGCCGAACGGATCGCCAAGCTGCCGCTGCACAACCAGCCGGGTGCGCTCTGGCAATATGGCCATTCCACCGACATTCTGGCGCGGGTCATGGAGATCGTATCCGGAAAATCATTGCTCGAGATCGAGAAGGAAAAGCTGCTCGATCCACTCGGCATGACCGACACCGGCTTCTTCGTCACCGAACCGGAGAGGTTGCAACGGCTCGCTCAGCCGGTGCCGAACGACAGTGATTTCCGTGTCGGCCGCCAGTACCGGACCGAGGTTCGCCAGAAATGGGAATCCGCCAGCGGCGGCATGGTTTCGACCATGGCCGACTTTTCGCGCTTTGCGCAAATGCTGCTCAATGGCGGGACGTTCGAGGGCAAGACCTATCTCAGCCCGAAGACGTTTGAATTGATGGCGTCGGACCACACCGGCAAGAGCTCCGGCGTCGAGCGGGACTATTTCTATTTTCCCGGTGACGGCTTCGGCATGGGGCTTGGGCTTGCCGTGCGCACCGATCCCGGCAACGCCAAGCCTCCTCCGCCGGGATCGCTGGGCGAATTGAAATGGGACGGCGCCTCAGGTTGCTACATGGTGATCGACCGCAAGCAGGAAATGCTTTTCGTGCTGCTGGAACAGACCCCCACCGAACGGCAGCGCGTCCAGCGCACCCTCAAGCAGTTGGTTTATGAAGCGATGGAGAATTGAGGGCGTGAGGCTCCGCGGTGCTTTCGTCGCGGCGCTGGCCGCATTCGTCGTCCTGGTCTCGGCGCATGTCGTGCGTGCCAGCGAGCCTGCGCCGCGCGAGGGAAGCTTTTCGCGCGAAGGCCTGACGCGCGTCGGCGACTATATCCGCAACGAAATCGCGACCGGCAAGATCCCCGGTGCGATCCTGCTGATCCAGCAGCACGGCAAGCCGGTCTATTTCGAGAGCTTCGGCGTCCGCGACGTCGAGACCAAACTGCCGATGAGCCCGGATACCATCTTCCGCCTCTACTCAATGTCGAAGCCGATCACCTCGGTGGCGGCGATGATGCTGGTCGAGGACGGAAAATTAAAACTCGACGATCCCATTTCGAAATACATCCCGGCCTTTGCGGCGACAAAAGTCGGTGTCGAGAAGCGCGCCGACGACGGCACATTGACGCTGGTCGAGGAGCCGCTCGAACGGCCCATTACGATCACCGATTTGCTGCGCCATACCTCCGGCCTGCCTTACGGTTACATGGGAGGAGGTCTCGTACGCGCCCGCTACGCCGAGGCCGGTCTCATGCGCCGCAACCTGACCAATGCCGAATTTGCCGAGCAAGCCGCAGAACTGCCTTTGGTCGAGCAGCCAGGCACGCGATGGGACTACGGCTACTCCACCGACGTGCTCGGTCGCGTGATCGAGGTGGCGTCGGGAAAATCCCTGCTTGAGTTCGAAAAGGAGCGGTTGCTCGGCCCACTCGGGATGAAAGAGACGGCGTTCATCGTCACCGATCCGGCCATGCGGCCACGCATTGCCGAGCCGATGCCGACCGATCGCGCGATCAGCCCGGTTACCAACGTTCGAGATCCGATGGAGCCGAGGAGGATGGAGTCCGGCGGCGGCGGCATGGTGGGTACCATCGGCGACTACGCGCGCTTCGCGCAGATGCTGCTGAACGGCGGCACTTTCGAAGGCCGTCGCTATCTCAGGCCCGAGACGATCGCGCTCATGACGTCCGACCACATCGGCGCGGAAACCAAAATTGCGCGCGACTACGCCTACTACCCCGGCGAAACGAGCGGCTTCGGGCTTGGCTTTGCAGTACGCACGTCGGTGCCGCCGAACACGTCGTGGCCGCTGGGCGAATACCGCTGGGACGGCGTCGCGGGCACGTTCTTCTTCATCGACCCCAAGGACGATATGTTCGCGATCTTCATGGTGCAGACGCCATCGCAGCGCGGACGGATTCAGCTTGCATTGAAGACGTTGATCTATCAGGCCTTGGGAAGGTAAGCGTCAAGCCCCGCGCACGATCTCGCGCACGAAACCGACCGTCTCCTCGATCATCGCGGCCGTCACATCGAGATGGGTGCAGGCACGGATCCTGCCGTCCATCATCGCGAGCAGCACGCCGCGCTTGCGCAGCGCCTCGATCATCTTGTCGCCCGGGACGCCGGCGCCGTCAGGCTTGAAGAACACGAGGTTGGTTTCCGGCTGCTGCACCTCGATGCCATTGATCTGCGACAACCCGCGCGCCAGCGCCCGCGCGTTGGCGTGATCGTCGGCGAGGCGATCGACGTGATGGTCGAGCGCGTAGACGCAGGCCGCTGCGCAAATGCCGGCCTGCCGCATCGAGCCGCCGAGCCGCTGCTTCCAGCGCCAGACATTGTCGATGAAATCGCGCGAGCCGGCGATGGCACCGCCGACCGGCGCGCCGAGGCCCTTGGAGAAATCGATCCACGCCGAATCCCAACCCGCAGCCATGTCGCGCGCGGAAATGCCTGACGCGACGCAGGCGTTCAAGAGCCGCGCGCCGTCCATATGGGTGACGAGCCCGTTGGCCTTGGCGATTTCGACGACTTCATCCAGGGCTGCCTTCTTCCAGATCGTGCCGCCGCCGATATTGGCGGTCTGTTCGACGCTGACGACGGTTTGCGGCGGCTGGTAGCGCGAGCGCGGATGAAGCGCGGCACGAAACGTCTCCGGCGAGAATTGCCCGTCGTCGCCCGGCAGCGGGGTGATCTGGAAGCCGCCAAGGGCGGCATGCGCACCGCCTTCGCGGGCAATGATGTGCGCGCTGGCATGCGCCAGGATCTCGTCGCCCGGCCGGCACCAGGCCAATGTCGCCGCGACGTTGCACATGGTGCCCGACGGCATGAACACGGCCGCTTCCTTGCCGAGCAGGTCGGCGACGCGTTCGCAGAGCAGATTGACGGTCGGATCGTCGCCGATCTGTTCGTCGCCGACTTCCGCCCGCGCCATGGCCTCGCGCATCGCCGGTGTGGGGCGGGTCTGGGTATCCGACAGCAGATTGATACGGACCGGCGCTGCCTTGGGATCGCGCGGAGGAGGGGTGTAATAGGTCATTGGCTGGCTCTCGGTAGTTGCAAGACGGCGAGGAGAGGAGGGAATTATCTGAAGCGCAGATTTTCGCGGGACAACTGGTCGATCGATCTGCACCCCATCAGCTTCATGTCGCGTTCGATCTCGGTCCGCATCAGGCCGAGCGCGCGCTCAACGCCGGCCTGGCCGGCTGCGGCGAGAGGATAAAGATAGAAGCGGCCGACGCCAACCGCTTTGGCCCCCAGCGACAATGCTTTCAGGACATGGGTGCCACGCTGGATTCCGCCGTCCATGATGACGTCGATCCGGTCGCCGACGGCATCGACGATTTCAGCCAGTTGATCGAACGCCGCCCGCGACCCGTCGAGCTGCCGGCCGCCATGGTTGGACAGGATGATGCCGGTGCAGCCGATCTCAACGGCGCGTTTGGCATCGGCCACCGACATGATGCCTTTCAGGCAGAATTGTCCGTTCCATAGTTTCACCATTTCGGCGACGTCGTCCCAGGTCATGGAAGGGTCGAGCATTTCGGTGAAGTAGCGCCCGATCGACATGGCGCCGCCGCTCATATCGACGTGCTCGTCGAGCTGAGGCAGTTTGAAGCCCTCATGGGTGAGATAGTTGATGCCCCACATCGGCCTGATCGCGAACTGGGCCATGCCGGCAAGCGTCAGGCGGAAGGGAATCGAGAATCCGGTACGCAGATCGCGTTCGCGGTTGCCGCCGGTGATGCTGTCCACCGTCAGCATCATGACGTTGACGCCGGCTTGCTTCGCGCGCTGCATCATGGCGCGGTTGAGGCCGCGGTCGCGGTGAAAATAGAACTGATAGACCTGCGGCGTATCGTGCGCCTTGCGCAACTCCTCGAGGCTCACGGTGCCGAGCGAGGACACGCCGAACATCGTGCCGTATTTCGCAGCTGCTGCGGCCACCGCGCGCTCGCCGGTATGGTGGAACAGCCGTTGCAGCGCGGTCGGGGAGCAATAGACCGGCATCGCCAGTTTCTGGCCCATGACGGTCACCGACATGTCGATGGCCTCCACGCCGCGCAGGACGTTGGGCACCAGGTCGCAGCGCTCGAAGCTCGCGCTGTTCTGGCGCAGCGTTGCCTCGTCGTCGGCGGCGCCGTCGATGTAATTGAAGATCGGGCCGGGCAGGCGCTGTTGCGCCAGCTTGCGGAAATCATGGAAGTTGTAGCAGTCGTTCAGGCGCATGGGGTGCTCCCGCCGGGGGCAGAAAAAAGGCCCCGGTTTTCCCGGGGCCTTTAATAGCTCGAAAATGCGTTCCGATCAGCGCGAATAGAATTCGACGATCAGATGCGGCTCCATCTGCACCGCGAACGGCACGTCCGACAGCGCCGGGATGCGGGTGAACTTCGCCGTCATCTTGGAGTGATCGGCCTCGATGAAGTCGGGCACGTCGCGCTCGCCGAGCTGGACGGCTTCCAGCACCGGGGTGAGCTGCCTGGAGGATTCCTTGATCTCGACGACGTCGCCGGGCTTGACCTTGTAGCTCGAAATATTGACGCGGCGGCCGTTCACCTTGATGTGGCCGTGGTTGATGAACTGGCGCGCGGCGAACATGGTGGCGACGAACTTGGCGCGATACACCACGGTGTCGAGGCGGCGCTCGAGGAGGCCGATCAGGTTTTCACCTGTGTCGCCCTTCATCCGGCCGGCTTCGACATAGATGCCGTGGAACTGGCGCTCGGAAATGTTGGCGTAATAGCCCTTGAGCTTCTGCTTGGCGCGGAGCTGCACGCCGAAGTCGGACAGCTTGCCCTTGCGGCGCTGGCCGTGCTGGCCGGGGCCGTATTCACGGCGGTTCACGGGGCTCTTGGGGCGGCCCCAGATGTTCTGGCCCATACGGCGATCGATCTTGTATTTCGCCTCACTGCGCTTAGTCATCGCGTCCTCTTGATAAGTTTGAGTTTTGAGGAGACGCGCCCTCCTGTGCGCCGGGAACTTCCCGGTGCCGACAGGTCCGCCTCAAAAGCTTCAAGGAGAACCACGGGTCGCGAAACGCAACGCGGGCCGAAAACGGCCCGCGAGCAAGCGGGTTATTAGGGAGAAAGCGCCGTTCTGTCAATGACAAGGGGCCGTTCCGGAACGACGGCCGGGTGCCCCTCAGGTCGCCACCGCCCGGACCACTTTTGGCTCGGTTTGCTGCCGATTCGAGCGCAATTCGCCTGCGATTTCGGTGTTCAGCACCTGTTCCAGCCGATTCAGCACCTTGGCCATCAGGGCGGCATCGGTGATCCGGTGGTCCCAGCGCAGCACGACTTCGATCGTCTGGTCCGGTTTCTCGACCCCGTAGCTCAGGACGAACGGGCCCGGGCTCAGGGCGTGGAGCTGGCCGGCGCCATAGGCGGCCACCGACGTGACCCCGAAACTGCCGAAATAATTGGCGCGCTGGCGGCCGAAATTGAGTCCGATCGCCCAGAACAGCCGGCGCAGCGGCAGCGGCAGCCGCGTCGTGCGCAGGATTTTCCGGAACGCCGGCACCTGTTCGATCGGAGCCTCCTTGGCATGCCGGATCATCGAATCGACGTCCGCGAGCGACATTTCATCGGGTGCGGTGACCTTTTGCGGCAGCACGCAATCCTGGCCGTCTTCGACGCGCGCGATCGCCACCATCGCGACGCTGCGCGGCAGTTCGTAGAACGCAGGCGTTGGCCATTTGACGTACAGCGTGCGCAGCACCGGCTGTTCCTTGGCGACCAGCGCGAAGGCCTTGACGAAGATCGCCGCCCAGCCGGGCTTTGCTGCGGCCTGCGCACGCGCTTCCGACAGGCCGCGGATATTGAGCGGCCGCGCCAGCGAGACAAACGGCACGCGGTTCGACGCATGCATGAGGTCAGCGATGAGACGGCGCGGCAATGTTATTTTTCGAACCGTTCCGCGCATGGCTCCGCTCAAGTTCCCGCAATCAACAAATCAGAAAACCGGCGGGCCCGACGACCCGCCAATCCCTTGATGTAGCACGAACCGGCCGGTTTGACGCCAGAGCCTTTCCGTTTCGATTGCATCGAAACGGGGCTCCAGGTCCTTATTTTGACGCGCTTTCTTGACGCGAACCGGGTCCACCCACGGATCAAGTCCGAGGGCATGCTTCGCTGGAAAACGCTACAGCCTCATGGCGCTGGTTTGGCCAATGGTTCGCCCGCCTTGACGACGTAAACCCCAAGCACTTTGAAGGGCTTGTCGCCGGCCTTGGCGTCGTGAACGGCGCCTTCCGGGATCTGGTAGGATTCGCCGGCCTTGATCTTCACGGGCGGCTGGCCGTCGATGATGAGCTCAAGCTCGCCTTCGAGCACATAGCCGGTCTCGGCACCGGGATGGGTATGGCGGCCGGCCGCGCCGCCGGCAGGCACTTCCGCAATCGCGGTGACGGTGTTGTAGCCGGGCGGGAAGTCGAGTTTTTGCAGCGGCGTACGCTTGATGCCGCTTTGCTGGGCAATCGCGACCCCGGCGCCGGCATAGGCAATGACGGTTAGTCCGAGCAGAATTTTTCTGATCATGATGTTTGTTCTCCCTGTCAGGAAAGACTAGCAGCGACACCGCGGTGGGCAAAGCAGGGCGTGCAGCTAACGCTTGATCCCTTCAAAGCTCGCGGTGATGCCGCGCTGGAACAGCGACCAGTCGAAGCCGAGCGCGAGCGCCACATACCCGCGCTCGATCATTTTATTGGCCTGTTCGGCCGATCGCGCGACGCCGCCGATCGGCACGCCGCTCTTGAGGATGCCTTCCTCGGCGCGTTGCATCAGCGCGACCACTTCGGGGTCGTCAGGCAGGCCACGCTTGTTGATGGATGTCGCAAGGTCGCCGGGGCCGATCACCGCAAGGTCGATGCCCCGCGTTGCCATGATCTCGTCGATGCGGTTGACCGCCTCGACATGTTCGATGGTGATCATGCAGATCATGTCATCGTCCGCGGTCGTCATGTAGTCCGGCATCGACACGCCCCAGCGGAACGGCGCGTGAAACGGACCCCACAGCCGGTCGCCCTTCGGCGGATAGCGCACGCTGCGCACCGCCTTTTCGGCATCGGCTGCGCTGCAGATCATCGGAAAATTGATGCCGAGCGCGCCGATGTCCATCGGCGCCTTTGCCAGATGCGGCTCGTTGGCCGCAATCCGCACCATCGGCACGCAGGGCGTGCCTGAAGTGGCCGTGATCATCGCATGCGCGGAGCCGAGATCGATCGGGCCGTGTTCGAGATCGACGATGATCCAGTCGATCCCGGTGCGGGCCATGATCTGCACCGTCTGGATCGAGGGGATGGTCGCGATGGCGCCGAAGGTCGGGCGTTTCTCACGCCATTGCTGACGGAGACGGTTGAGCGGCGTGAGGGAGGTGGAGGTCAATTGCAAATTCCGTTGGGCGGGGAGGGTGGATGCGCGCAGGATAGCATAACCAATTCTCTCGTCGTCCCTGCGAACGCAGGGACCCATACCGCGTGATCTCTCAATAGAGGCTCGGTAACAGAGACCTTCCGCAAAACGTCACCCTGTGGCTATGGGTCCCTGCGTTCGCAGGGATGACGAGAGGTGAGATTCTGATTTAACCAGCATACAGTGAGGGTGTGTGACTACGTTCTCGCGACGCGATGCGCCCGAGGTTTGCCAGAAATCTCCTTGCCCTCGAAAATGAGGGCGCAGGGAAGACCGGGTGCGCGCTGCACCCGCGGTCTCGTGTGCGGTTTGCACAAAACAAAGTGCACACGAGCATACAGGGCAGCGGTGAACACCCGGCCTTCCCTGCGCAATGGCTTTACGGCTTATGCCGTGATCTCCCCGGAGACGAGTTCTTGGTTGACTC
>NZ_JAFCLS010000002.1 GCF_018131075.1 Bradyrhizobium sp. JYMT SZCCT0428
CCCTGCGCAATGGCTTTACGGCTTATGCCGTGATCTCCCCGGAGACGAGTTCTTGGTTGACTCCGTCGCTGCCGTTCGGCTCTCGCCTACCCGACAGCTTGACACCTGCAACGGGTGCCAGGACCACACGGTTTTGCCGTACGCTTATCCACGCCATCGTCGAGGCGTAAACCAGCGTCCACCGCAACCCGTCCAACGTCCGTGACGACGGCCGACGCCCTCTGAGTGGGACGGGATGGGCAAACATATGCACTTGATTTGGATTCTGGTAAACAGAAATATTTTCTGTTTTGGGGCTTGACATGATTTCTGTAAATCGGAACTGATTTGCCCGTCGGGTTGATTTGTCGCACCCGGGCCGCAAAATAACGCTTGCTCGCGAAGCGACGCGAATGACCCCAAGCGGAAACCGAGCGTCCAATCGCTGATGAACCATTTGTTCTGCGACCCCGACTAAGGGACAAATGAACGTCCGGAGAATGGCGGTCGCTTGTTCCGACTGCTCCGACCAACGTGCGGAGACCACGTGCGATGCAGATGCGCTTCTCAACATACCGGTTGTTAGCATGCATGGCCACGGTGGTTCTCGCCGGGTTGCCGAGAGTGGCCGCCGCAGACGAGTTGGATTTCTGCATAAAGCTGTCAGATGACCTCGCGGTCACAGAGTGCTCGCGCGCCATCGACTCGCAACAATACACGGGTCGAAGCCTTGCGCGGCTGCATACGCGTCGCGGCGGGGCGTACCAGGCACGGGGTGACGTCAACCGCGCAGTGGCTGACTACAACGAGTCGATGCGGATCGATCCGACGTATCCGGCTGCCTACAGCAACCGCGGCAACATTTGGTTCCATAAGGGCGACTTCGACCGGGCCATCGCGGACTATACAAAGGCGATCCAGATCGATCCGAAATATGCGGTCGCCTACGCCAACCGCGGCAGCGCCCTGGGGTCCAGGGGCGACTTCCGCCGGGCCATCGCGGACTTCGACCAGGCGATCCAGCTCGACCCGAAAGACGCTGAAGCGTACTACGGCCGCGGCAAAGCCTGGGGAGCCAAGGGCAACCTCGACCGGGCCGTCGCGGACTATAACCAGGCGATCCAGCTCAATCCGAAATACGCGCCCGCCTACGTCAACCGCGGCAGCATCTGGGGCAACAGGGGCGACTTCGACCGGGCCATCGCAGATTTCAACGAGGCGATACGGCTCGATCCGAAAATTGCCAAAGCCTATTACAACCGCGGCATGGCGTGGGAGAAGAAACGCAGTCTGCAAGCGGCCTTGGCTGACTTCAAGATGCACGCTCAACTCGCTCCGTCCGATCCAGACGGCCCGACGGCTGTGAAGCGCGTATCGAAAGAATTGAGCAAGATAACGGGGCGGCGCTGACGTGGCTTGACGTCTGGAAGTGGCACTTAAGAGACATGTCGATCGGCCCTGGCATGTCCGCTTCCGGGGGAAAACCGGAAGTAGTCTGCCGACGACCAAAGTGACGCGCTTGACCCGAAGCGGACATTTGTCTCCGCGCGCGCCCGCCTATGTGATCTTCCGCACGCATGCAAAAGCAGCCTGTTCCCCAGGGAACACGCGGCGCCAGCCGTTACTGACATAGCGTCCCCATGCGAGCCGAATATTTCGGCGCTCGGACAAAGGGAGACGAAATGGCCAACATCTATGGCAGCAATGGCAACGACAAATCGAGCTCCAATGGCTGGGGCACCCTCGGCCTTTTTGGGACGGAGCAAGCCGACAATATCTTCGGGTATGACGGCGACGACCACCTCTTCGGTCTGGGAGGCAACGACTGGCTCGACGGTGGAAAGGGCGCGGACCTGATGGACGGCGGCCTGGGTGACGATACCTACATCGTCGACAACACAGGTGACAGCCTATCCGAGCACGAGGATGGACCAGCGGGGAACGAGCAGTACGGCGGCTTCGACAAGGTGAAGTCGTACATCAACTATACCCTTGAAGATTTCTTCGAGCGGCTGGAGCTGTACGGCTCGGCGACCAACGGCACCGGCAACGCGCTCAACAACGAGATCGTCGGCAACGCGCTGGGCAACACGCTGAGCGGGCTCGACGGGGCCGATACGCTCTGGGGCATGGATGGCGAAGACCACCTCTATGGCGGGTCCGGAATGGATACCCTCTTCGGCGGATACCATAACGACTGGCTGTATGGCGGATCGTGGGAGGACACCCTCTGGGGCGAAAGTGGCAACGACACGCTCGACGGCGGCTACGGCAACGACGTCATGTTCGGAGGCCGCAACGACGATACCTATATCGTCCGGGAGTCCGGCGACACGGTGATCGAGTACGCCGGCGAGGGCCGCGACACGGTGTTCTCCAACCTCGGCGACTATACGTTGACCGCCAACGTCGAGGACCTTGTGCTGGAATATGGCGTGATCAACGGCACCGGCAACGCCTTGCGCAATCAGATCGTCGGCAGCGACGACGCCAACATCATTTTAGGCATGGGTGATAACGACACGCTCTACGGGATGGGTGGCGCCGATACGCTGAACGGCGGCACCGGCGCCGACGAAATGCACGGCGGAGCCGGTAACGACACCTACAAGGTCGATCAGGCCGGCGACGTGGTCGTGGAAGAAAACGGCGAAGGCCTGGATACTGTCGAATCCACGGTCAGCTACACGCTGACGGCCTACGTCGAAAACCTGGTTCTGGCCGGCAACGCCGCCAACGGAACCGGCAACGGACTCGACAACAAGATCACCGGCAATGCGCAGGACAACACGCTTCTGGGCGGCGCAGGCGCTGACCGACTCTACGGCAACGAGGGCAGCGACAAGCTGAACGGCGGATCGCTTGCGGATGCGCTTTCGGGCGGATCCGGTACCGACACCTTCATATTCGACACGTCACTCGGGCACGGTAACGTCGACACCATTCTCGATTTCAATGTCGCGGACGACCAAATCTTCCTCGACAACGCGGTGTTCACGGCGCTCTCGCTGGGTGCGGGCGTCGATATAGCTTCGCTTCATGGCAGCGAATTCAGGAAGGGCGCATCAGCGCTCGATAGCGACGACCACATCATCTACAACAACCAGACCGGCGCGCTTCTTTACGACAGCGACGGATCCGGCGCGGCCGCTGCGGTTCAGTTTGCCAGCGTGGATGTCGGTCTAAATATTACCAGCGCTGACTTCTTCGTCCTCTAGATGCGGTTGCGGGCGACCTGGAGTTTGATTCTGGCTGCCAGGGGGCGGCGGAATTTGCTTCGGCGGGATTACGGCCAATGTCGCCTGTTGGCACGAAACGGACCTGCCGGGCGGCAGTGACTATGTCCGCTTTCGGGGGAAGACCGGAGTCGTCGGCCAACGCTAAAAACGACGCGATTGACCCTGAGCGGACGTTCGCACATCCCCTGACGGGGCTATGTCTCCGTATCGTCGGCCGTCAGCATGCCAGCGGGACCAGACCACGTCAAACCAACTTGATTTGCTTTGCAAACGCGCCGTTCCCGGGCGATTTGGCGTCGTCTCAACGAACGAGGGGGTATTCATGGCCAATCCTGCACCGACGAATGCCGCTGATGACACCGATCCGGAGCGGGCGGCTCCGCACCACTGGAACACGACACCCGAAAACCAGGCGCCGACCTTCCGCAACCAGGACCAGGTCTGGCCGGTGCGCGTCATCCGGCGCGGCGACGCGGTACGGCCGCTCCCACCGCACGCCCGTTCGCTCGCGGACCTGACCTTTGAGGTGGGCGGGGTGCGCCTCGGCCTCAGCGACCACATGGCCCGCCGGCGCATGGCCGGGCTGCTGATCCTGAAGCATGGCGAGATTGCGTTGGAGCGCTACGGCATGGGTAACGGCCCGGAGAGCCGGTGGACCAGCATGTCGACCGCGAAGTCGATCACCGCGACGCTCGCCGGGGCGGCACTCCATGATGGCGCGATCGGCAGCCTTGACGATCGCTGCGAGCAATATTTGCCGCGGCTGCGCGGCTCGGCTTACGAGGGCGTCACGATCCGTAATCTCCTGCGGATGTGCTCCGGTGTGGCCTGGCGCGAGCACGACGATGCAGACGGACGGTCAGACTGCACTCGCCTGGTCAAGGCCATGGTGAGCCGGTGGCCAGGCTCCGTCCTCGACCTCCTGTGCAAACTGCCGCGCGCACAGCCGCAGGGCACAGTCTTCAACTATTCGACCGGCGAGAGTTATCTGATTGGCGCGTTGGTCGCGGCCGCAACAGCCCGGCCCCTGGCCGACTACTGCGCCGAGACGATCTGGGGCCCTGCCGGCATGGAGGCCGACGGGTATTGGCAACTTGATTCCGAAGGCGGCATGGAGTTGGGCGGGTTTGGCGTCAGCGCACGCCTGCGCGACTTCGGCCGCTTCGGCCAGCTGGTGCTGGAGGATGGCGAAGCCTTCAATGGGCGGCGGGTCCTTCCGCCCGGCTGGCGCGATCTCGCCGGACAGCCCGACAGCGCGGCCACCGACTTCGGTCGGCTCATGCCCGGTTCGCCGTTGGGATACGGCTACCAATGGTGGGTGATGCCGCACTTACCGGACGGCGTCAGCAACGGCACCTTTTCGGCGAATGGCGACTATGGCCAGATCATCGTCGTCAATCCGGCTGAGCAGGTGGTCGTCGCAATCCAGAGCGCGTGGCGTCAGCCTGAGGACGGCGCCGCCGGGCTCGAAATCGTCGCGATGATCAGAGCTGCGATGCGCGCGCTCCAAACGGAGCCAGCGTCGTAGGCCCCGCGGCGCCCTACCCCGCTCAGCCCTTCTTCGATTTGACGCGGAAGATCACCGGCACGGTAAAGCTCAACCCCTCGTCCGCGATCAATGGCGGCGGCGCGGGCACGGGATCGGAACGCCGCACCATTGAGAGTGCGGCCTCGTCGAACGCGGCGTCTCCGGATCCTTTTTCGATGCTGACCGAAAGCACGCGCCCCATCCGGTTCAGCGTGAACCGAACAGCGATTTCGGCGGCCTGTTGCGAGCGACCCTTTGGATATTTCTTGTGCTTGTCGAGATGGGCGGACAATTCCTTCTGCCAGGTCGTACGCACGCGGCGCGCCGTCTCGCCGGTGCCGATGGCCGGTGCGATCGAGCGCGGCCCCTCCGGGATCACCTCGGAACTGGGAGTGGCGGTTGCTTCCGACGCGACTGACGAGGCCTTCATCCCGCTCGACAAGAGCGTCTGTCCGATGCTGAAGAAGACCTGATCCGGCGGATGAGGGTTTCAAATGAAAATGCCGGCGAGTGATCGCCGGCATTTTTGTTTCGCATCCATTCCATCAGATTGAGCAATTACTTCGGCTTGTTGAAGTTTACAGGCAAAGCAAAGGTGAACTGATCTTCGGTGAGACCTGCCGGTGGGCGCGGCACCGGGTCGGAGCGGCGGACCATCGAAATCGCCGCTTCGTCATAGGCGGGATCGCCGGACGACTCCATTACGCTCACGGAAACCACGTTACCAAGGCGGTTGAGCACCAGGCTCAACCTGACCGATGCCGCCTTCGCCTTGCCGGTCGGAAACTTCTTGTGCAGTTCGAGATAGGCGCTGATCTTGCGTCCCCAATCCGCGGTGAGGCGCCCCTTGTCCTTGCCAAGTCCCTGGTTGACGACTGTCGCCTTTTCAGTGACGCGCGCATCCTCGATGGCCTGTTGCGCGGAGGCTTCCGAAGCCGCCTGTTCCGCCGCCGCCGTGGTCTGCACGGCCGCAGGTTCCGGCTCCTCCTTTTCCGGTTTCTTCGAGTCGTTTTGCGTGACGACCCGGTCCGGATCCTCGGTCTCGGTTACCTCCGCCTTCGGAAGATCGGTTTCCTTTTCGACAGCCTTCTGGTCGGGTGCCGCTTGCGAAGCTTGCGCCGCTTCCGATTCCGGGCCCGGCGGAAGCTCCGAGACTTCGGTGGTTGGAGACGTCAGGTCGATGCCGATTTCCACCCCCTGCGCGCCGAGATCTCCCCCCTCGTCGTCCGACTGCAAATGCACGATCGCCAGTGCGGCCCCGCCGACATGCAGCGCGAGCGCAACGACTGCGGCAAAGATCCACAGCCGGCGTGATGGCCTCTGCTCGTCGAATTCAGACATCGATCATCGTCACTCAGGGCGTCGGACTGGCTGCCGGCGCAGGGGCGTCGGGAGCACGCTCAAGCGCCACCAGCTTCACCTTGGTATAGCCGCCCGCGCGCAGGATTTCCATCAAGCCAAAGAACTCGCCATACGGCACAGAACGGTCGGCGCGAATGAAGATTGGACGATCCTTATTGCTATCGGGCATCGCATCGAGCGAACGGATAAGGTCGACCCGTTTGACCGAGTCTTCACCGATCGCAATCGTCAGATCAGGCTTGATACTCACGTAAGTCGGCTTGTCCGGTTTCTTCTGCGGGATCGCCGTCGATGTCGGCAGGTCGATCGGAAGATCGACGGTCGACAGCGGCGCCGCCACCATGAAGATGATCAAGAGGACCAGGATGACGTCGATGAACGGCGTGACGTTGATCTCGTGCGATTCGGCAAAATCGCTGTCGTCATCAACGTCGCTGTCTGCGATCGATGCGCCCATCGTCTACTCCGCCGCCGCGCGGGAATGCGAACCGCCGACATGGGTCCGATCGAGATCGCGCGACAGCAGCCGTCCTGCGGCGCCCGACGCACGGCCGACCAGTTCCAGGTAGCCCTTGGTCACGCGTGAGAAGTGATTGTAGATGATGACGGCGGGGATCGCGGCGACGAGACCGATCGCCGTCGCCAGCAGCGCTTCGGCAATACCGGGCGCCACCACGGCCAGATTGGTCGTCTGCGACTTCGAGATTCCGATGAAGCTGTTCATGATGCCCCAGACCGTGCCGAACAGTCCGACGAAGGGCGACGTTGCACCGATGGTGGCGAGCAGGCCCATGCCGAGCCGGATCCGCCGAGCCTCGGCGCGCACGATCTCGGCAAAGCTCGACGCCGCGCGCTCCTTGATGCCGGCGTCGCTCGAGATACCCGCCGACAGGCGCGCTTCGCGCATCGCGGCCGCGAGCAACGACGACAGCACGCTACCCTTCGCGCCCAGCGCGAATTGCGCTTCCGCAAGCGAGCGGGAGTCGCTGATCTTTTTCAGCGCATTGCGCAGCTTGCGCTGGATGACGGTCATCTCGATCATCTTGGCGATGAAGATGGTCCAGGTCAGCAGCGAGGCAAAGGCGAGACCGATCATGACGGCCTTGACCAGCACGTCCGCCGACTTGAACATCGACCACGGCGACAATTCGCGGAGCTCCGCAGCGGCGGCCTTCAGCAGCTTGTCACGCTCGGCCGGCGCCGCGGTGGCTTCTGCAGCCCGGGATGCGGCTGCACCCGGGGATGCGGTTGCACCCGGGGATGCGGCGGCTGGCGCTGCGGCCGCCGACGGCGCGGGAGCCTGAACGACCGGAGGTTGTGCGGCCGGCGCTGCGGGCGGCTGCCCCGCCGCGGGAGCTTGCTGAATCGCAGGCGCGGGCGGCGCTGCGGGCGCCATCTTCTGCTGGGCCGACGAAGGCACGGTCGACGAAAGCATCGCCAGGGCGGCGATCACGGCAACTGTGGTGCGGACAATCATGGAATTCATACTTCGGCCCAGTAGCGGATCAGGTTGTGATAGATACCGGTCAATTTGACCGTTTCAGGGTCATCCCGCCCAAGTCGCTGTACCAAGGCCTGGATCGCGGTATCGAGATCGAAGATCAGGCTGCGGGCGTGAGCATCCCGTACCATGCTCTGCAGCCAGAAAAAAGATGCGACACGCATACCTCGTGTGACCGGCGTCACCAGATGCAAACTAGAAGCAGGATAAAGAACCATGTCCCCGGCCGGGAGCTTGATTTCCTGGGAGCCATAGCGGTCCTCGACCACCAGTTCGCCGCCGTCATACTCGTCCGGTTCCGACAAAAACAACGTAACCGACAGGTCGGTCCGGATCCGCAAGCCGGTCAGGGTGTCGCCCCGCACCGCGTTGTCGACATGGACACCGAAATGATGTCCGTCCGAGGCGGCGTAGCGGTTGAACAGCGGCGGAAAGATCTGCAGCGGGATCGCCGCCGAGATGAATCTCGGGCTCGCCGTCAGCGCCGACAGCACGCGATGGCCGAGCTTGCGGGCGACCTCGCTGTCCGGCGGCAATTGCTCGTTGCGCTTGACCAACGCGGACTGCGCGCCAGCGGTGGAACGACCGTCCTCCCACGCACTCTCATCCATGATGCGGCGGAAGTCCGCCACATCAGCCTTATCAAGCACCGCGGGGATGCAGATCAGCATGCCACCTGCTTCCTTAGAATTTGTCTAGAACCGCGCCGAAATCACCATGCTCACGCTGCGGCCCGGCGCCACGAACACGAACGGCGTCGCACTCTGATACAGCGCATCGTAGTAGAGCTTGTTGGTGATGTTGTAGACGAACAGTTTTGCCGTCCAGTTCTTGTCGACCTTCGCCTCGACGAAGGTATCGAAGCGCCAGAAGCTGGGGAGCGACGTACCCTGGTTTGCGGCGAGGAACGTGCCGCCGAACATCTCCGAACGGTACACCGCCTGGCCGCCAAGCTCCCAGACGTCGGTGAGCTTGTACTTGCTCAAGATGCTGAACGATTGATGCGCGACGTTGGCAAGCTTGAGCCCGACATTGCTCGGGTACAGCGTCGGCTGCGGCGACGGAACCAGAGACTTCGTCACCTCGGACTTCATCAGCACCAGACCGCCGAACACGCTCCATTTGTCGGTGATCTTGCCACCGACGCCAAGGTCGATGCCCTGGATGCGATAGGCGGCACCCGCGGAGATGCAGGATTGGTTTGTCGGAGGAGCGGTAATCGGAAGGTTATAAGTGCAGCCCAGAGCCGCTAGTTTCGCCAGTGTCGCGGCATCCGTCGTGTTGTTGAAGTTCTGCGATTCCCGCGCATTTTCCTTCTCGGTCTGGAACAGCGCCGCCGTCACCAGCAAGCGACGGTCGAACAGTTCCCATTTGGTACCGATTTCGATCGCCTTGTTCTTCTCGGGTCCAAACAACTGATTTGGATTGCCGGGGAGGAAGGGAGCGAGACCGCCATATTGCGAGCTGGTACCGTCGAATTCGGCGCCGACCGGGTTCGACGACGTCGCATAGGCCGCATAGACGCTGGCATAGGGCAGCGGCTTCAGCGTCAAACCGAGGTTGAAGTTCGGTATGCCGTCTTCCTTTTGCTGGTTACCCCAGAGCGCCGGGTTGGGATTGGGGCCGGTCGTGCCGAAACCACTCACCTTGACGTTGTAGTTGTCGTAGCGAACGCCGCCATTGAGGATGACCAAATCGTTGTAGTTGGCGGTGTCGATCAGATAACCGCTCGTGGTATCGATCGAGATCCTGGTCGGCAGGCCAGTCCACTGCGCGTTGCCGGCGAAAGGCGCAAACGTGCGCTGGGGATTGAAAATACTTACACCCGTATAGTTGCCGCCCACCGTGGCACCCTCCGAGCTGAGGCCGAAATATTTGTCGATGCTGGAAAGCTCGCGCGAGTATTCGATGCCGGCGGCCAACGTGTTCCTCCAGCCGCCGAGCTGGGTCTTCCAGACCGCTTCGGTCACGTTGGCGACGTTTTCGCTGGCCTGGTAGCGGCTCTGCGGATTGAGGCTGAGCGTCCATTGCGGGAGAGCATTGCCGGTTACCGTGATCGGCGCCTCGGGCAGCGTTCCGATGTAGTCCTGCACCGAGCGTTGAACCCTGGTCTTGCTGCTCAACGTCAGATCGGGGGTTATGGTGATCTCGCCACCAACCGTGCCGATGTCCTGTTTGATGCTGTAATAGTCGCGGTTGACCACACCGTAGAACGTGTTGCGGTTGACACCGAAATCCGTGAACGGACCACCGGAAGTATTGGTGAACCCTGTCGCTGGTGCGGGCGTTCCGGGCCGATAATACGGCACGCCGAAATCAGGCATGCCGTGCAGATTGGTGTGAATGTAGTTGGCCCACAGCTTGACCGAGTCGAGCGGGGTCCACTTCACCGCGACGAAACCGCCATCGCGGTCGTCCTTGCTGTAGTTGCGGCCGGCGATGCTGGCGTCCTGGAACAGACCGCCGGCGCGGATCGCCAGTGTCGGGCTGATCACCTGGTTGACGTCGAGCAAGACCCGCTTGGTGTGGTCGGTCGCGAACGTCGTGTCCATGTTGTAGAAGCTTTTTTCAGTCGTCGCCTGCTTGGTCACGATGTTGATCGCACCGCCGGCGGTGCCGCGGCCGGCAAAGGATGAACCCGGCCCGCGGTGAATTTCGACCTGTTCGGTGAAGAAGTTCTCGCGAACGCTGACGCCGGCGTCGCGGATGCCGTCGAGGAAGATGTCGTTGCGGGCATCGAAGCCGCGGATGAAGAAGCGGTCACCGAAGGCGTTGCCGCCCTCCCCGGTGCCGAGCGTGACGCCGGCGGTGTTCAGCACCGCGGATTTCAACGTGGTCGAGTTCTGGTCGGCCAGGACATCCTTGGTCAGCACCGTAATCGTCTTTGGCGTATTGAGGATCGGCTCGGGGAACTTGCCTGACGCCTGCACCCGGGTGGCCATGTAGGGCGCGTCGGGATTTGCGTAGGGGTCGCGGTCCGCGCGCAAGCCACCGGCATTGGGGAACGGCACCGCCGCCACCGGCGCGACCTGCGGGCGCTGCGCAGCACGGCGCAAGGCGGTGCGTGCGCGGAGTTGGGCCGCCGAAGGCTTCCCAGCAGCAGGACGCGGGCGAGCGACCGGGGCATCGACCGTCACCGGCGGGAGGCTGGATTGCTGGGCTTCGGCGCCGGAGAACGACGCAACGGCGATCAAACCCGCGACCGCCGTGACCGCCTTTCCGGAATTGTTTTCAATGGTTTGATTGACCGAGTTGATCGCTGCCTCGAAACGCAACGATTTCGGTGCTTTTGCTTTGTTCATGACGCGCCCTTGAATGAAACCTTGGGTTGCGCGCATTTTGTCGCGCGACAATCCGTCCCATTGTGGGTGCTATCGAGCGGGGGAACCGGGGTCAATGTGATTGCAGCAACACAGAGAAATGAATCGCACCAGTTAAAAGAGATTCTAAACTGCAGTTTGAAAGCGTTCTAAACTTAGATTTGAAACGTTCTAAACTGTTGCAAGAAACGGCTGGGACACAAGGCTTTCTCAGATTCCGGCTTTGATCAATCCGAGATCGGCGGCTTCATCAGCGAAAACAACTCATCGACTTTCGCTTGCGCGACCTGCCGCACCCGCTCGGTGTTTTCCATCCCGGCGATGTTGACGCCCTTGACCACCGCTTTGATCTCGTCGCGGAAATCGGTGAGAAACCGCAACGGATCGGGCGAGCTGTTGGCGACGCGCGCGATCAATCCCGTGACCAGGATCTCGCAGGCCATCATGCGTCCGTTCAACTCGTCCATCACATGCTCCCAATGTCGCAACGTTGCTCGCGCGCTATGGACGACATCCAGTCGTGTTTCAACCATTTCGAAAACGACGCGACCAAAAACCGTGCGGGAGCTTCGACGAGCGGTCGATCGCATCGCGCGAAGCGCAGAGGCGATGTCGTCCGGCTTCAACAGAACTCGTCTCGCCACGACGCTTGATACATTCACCGCGATGCGGTGGGCGAACGCCCGGCGAGTTGCGCAATCGGCAGGCATTGCGGAGCTACATTTTTGATCAAGCTGCCAGCCTCTCAAACCTTTCCAATTGTTTAGGATTCTTCAAGTCTTAGTGTGTTTACAGCCAAACGGCGCGCATATTACACCGGACTTCGCTGGGGACTCGTTTGAATACCCTCCCGAACCCAAGAAGCCTCGATGTCCAAATCGCGCGCGATCCGTCTGTTATTGCTGATCGGTGCAATGGCCGGGCTCGGCTATTTCGGCTGGCAGCGTTTGCATGGCGAAGACCACGCCGCGCAGGCGGCTGGTTCCCAGCAGCGCGCACCGGCCCGCGTCGCCGTCAAGACCGCCGCCGTCGAGAAGGCGGATTTCCCGGTCTATCTGACCGGCCTTGGCACGGTGCAAGGCTTTAATACGGTCCTGGTCCGCACCCGCGTCGATGGCCAGATCAACCGGATCGCCTTCCAGGAGGGCCAGTTCGTCAAGCAGGGCGATACGCTGGTCGAGATCGATCCGCGGCCGTTCCAGGCGACGCTCGATCAGGCCAAGGCCAAGAAAGCCCAGGACGAAGCCAATCTCGCCAACGCCAGTCTCGATTTGCAACGCTTTACCAAGCTCGGCGAATTCGCGACCCGGCAGCAAACCGATACCCAGCGCTCCACCGTCGCGCAGCTGACGGCGCAGATCGAGGCCGATGCCGCGGCCATTTTCAATGCGCAAACCCAGCTCGACTACGCCACCATCAAGGCGCCGATCTCCGGGGTTGCGGGCCTGCGCCAGGTCGACGTCGGCAACATCGTCAATGCCGCGACCCAGACCGGCATCGTGACCATCGCGCAGATCGAGCCGATCGCCGTGATCTTCACCGCCCCCGAAGATCAGCTGCCCGATATCAGGGCTGCACTTGCGGCGGCGCCGCCGGAGACGATCGCGCTGTCGACCGACGGCAAGCGCGTGCTGTCGACGGGAACGCTGGCGCTGATCAACAACCAGGTCGACACCACGAGCGGCACGATCCGGCTCAAGGCGCTGTTCGACAACAAGGATCATGCGCTGTGGCCGGGCCAGTCGGTTTCGACCCGGCTTTTGATTGCGACGCTGAAGGACGCCACCGTGGTGCCCGACGATGCGGTTCAGCATGGAGCCGACGGCCTCTACGCCTTTACGGTCGACCAGGACAACAAGGCCGCCCTGCGCAAGATCAAGGTGACGCGGTCGATCGACGGCCGCTCCGTGATCGATGAGGGATTGTCGCCCGGCGAGCAGGTAATCACGGCAGGCCAATACAAGGTGCAGCCGGGCACGCTGGTTTCGACCGCGGTCGCAAGTTCGGACCCGGTGCCGGCCAAGGTCGGCCAAAAATGAGCGGCGGAATCTCCGCACCCTTCATTCGCTACCCCATCGGCACCTCGCTGATGATGGCCGGCATCCTGTTCATCGGTCTCGTCGCCTATCCGCTGCTGCCGGTGGCCCCGCTGCCGCAGGTCGATTTTCCAACGATCCAGGTCTCCGCCAGCCTGCCGGGCGGCAGTCCGGAGACCATGGCCTCGTCGGTGGCGCAGCCGCTGGAGCGCCAGCTCGCGCAAATTCCCGGCATCGCGCAGATGACCTCGACCAGCTATCTCGGCACGTCAGCGGTCACCATCCAGTTCGATCTCAACCGTTCGATCGACGGCGCCGCCAACGACGTGCAGGCCGCGATCAACGCCGCCGGCGGCCAATTGCCGAAGAACCTCCCCTCGCCGCCGACCTATCGCAAGGTCAACCCGGCGGATTCGCCGATCCTGCTGCTGTCGGCGACGTCGGACACGCTGCCGCTGACATCAGTCAGCGATGCCGTCGACACCCAGCTCGCCCAGCAGATCAGCCAGATCTCGGGCGTCGCCCAGGTCATCATTGGCGGGCAACAAAAACCCGCGATCCGCATCCAGATCGATCCCGCCAAGCTGGTCGCCAAGGGCCTGTCGATGGAGGATGTGCGCAGCCAGATCGCGATCACCACCGTCGACAGCCCGAAGGGCAATATCGACGGCGCCACCCGCGCCTACACCATCTATGCCAACGACCAGCTGCTCGATTCCAAGAACTGGAACGACGTCATCATCGCCTATCGCAATGGCGGTCCGCTGCGGGTTCGCGATATCGGCCAGGCCGTCACCGGCCCGGAAGACGCCAAGCAGGCGGCCTGGGCCAACGGCAAGCGCGGCGTGTTCCTCGTCGTGTTCAAACAGCCCGGCGCCAACGTCATCGACACCGTCGACAAGATCAAGGCGACGCTGCCGCGGCTGGTCGCGGCGATCCCGCCTGCGATCAAGATCGAGGTCATCAGCGACCGCACCCAGACCATCCGCGCCGCGGTCGAGGACGTGCAATTCACGCTGCTTCTGACCATCGCGCTGGTCGTGATGGTAATCTTCATCTTCCTGCGCAGCTTCTGGGCCACCGTGATCCCGACCATCACGGTGCCACTGGCCTTGCTCGGCGCCTGCGCGCTGATGTGGGTATTCGGCTATTCGCTCGACAATCTGTCGTTGATGGCGCTCACCATCGCCGTCGGCTTCGTCGTCGACGACGCCATCGTGATGCTGGAGAACATCACCCGCTATATCGAGGAAGGCGAAACGCCGATGGCCGCCGCCTTCAAGGGCGCCAGCGAAATCGGCTTCACCATCGTTTCGATCTCGATTTCGCTGGTCGCGGTGCTGATCCCGCTGCTGCTGATGGGCGGCATCATCGGCCGGCTGTTCCGTGAATTCGCGGTCACGCTGGCGATGACGATCTTCGTATCGATGATCGTATCCTTGACGCTGACGCCGATGATGGCCTCGCGCTTCCTCAGGTCGCATCATGAGACCAGGCATGGCCGCTTCTACCAATGGAGCGAAAGCGCGTTCGACGCCATGCTTCGCGCCTATGAGCGCGGGCTCGATCTTGCGCTGCGCTGGAAATTCACGACGCTGATGATCTTCTTCGCCACGCTCGGATTGTCGGTCTACCTGTTCGTGATCATCCCGAAAGGTTTCTTCCCGCAGCAGGACGTCGGCCTGATCACCGCCACGTCCGAGGCCAGCCAGGACATCTCGTTCGCCGACATGAAGCGCCACCAGGAGGAGCTCGGCAAGATCGTGATGGCCGACCCTGACGTCGCGACCATCGCCATGAACATTGGCGGCAGCGGCAGGGCCGGCAACAACGGCAACATGTTCATCACGCTGAAGCCGCGCAACGAGCGCAAGGCGTCAGCGCAGGAGATCATCGCCCGGCTGCGCCCCAAACTGGACAAGGTCGAGGGCGCCCGGCTCTATATGCAGGCGGCGCAGGACGTGCGGCTGGGCGGCCGGCCGACGCGAACCCAGTTCGAATTCACGCTGCAGGACGCCAATCTGGCCGAACTGAACGAATGGGCGCCGAAGATCCTGGCCAAGATGCAGACGCTGCCCGAACTGCGCGACGTCGCGACCGACCAGCAGACCAACGGCACCACGGTGGAACTGAAGATCAATCGCGACACCGCCTCGCGCTACGGCATCCAGCCGCAATTGATCGACGACACGCTGTACGACGCCTTTGGCCAGCGCCAGGTGACGCAGTACTTCACACAGCTCAACAGCTATCACGTGATCCTCGAGGTGTTGCCGGAATTGCAGGGCAGCATCGACACCCTGAACAAGATCTATGTGAAGTCCCCGACGACAGGCGACCAGGTGCCGCTGTCGACGTTTGCGAAATGGACCAGCGTGCCGGTGCGGCCGCTGTCGATCAGCCACCAGGGCCAGTTCCCGGCGATCACGATCAGCTTCAACCTCGGCCAGGGCGTGGCGCTGGGCCAGGCGACCAACGCGGTTCAGAAGGCGATGGTCGAGATCGGCGCGCCGACGACGCTCAACTCGAGTTTCCAGGGCACCGCGCAGGCCTTCCAGCAATCGCTCGGCACCGTGCCGCTGCTGATCCTCGCGGCCCTCGTGGTCGTCTATCTGATCCTCGGCATTCTCTATGAGAGCTATATCCACCCGATCACGATCCTGTCGACGCTGCCGTCGGCCGGCGTCGGGGCGCTGGCGATCCTGATGCTGTTCGGATTTGACTTCAGCCTGATCGCGCTGATCGGCATCGTTCTGTTGATCGGCATCGTGAAGAAGAACGGCATCATGATGGTCGATTTTGCGATTACGGCCGAGCGCGACGAGCAGCTGGAGCCGGAGGCCGCGATCCGAAAGGCGGCGCTGCTGCGCTTCCGCCCCATTATGATGACGACGATGGCAGCCCTGCTCGGCGGCGTGCCGCTGATGCTCGGCACCGGTACCGGATCGGAAATCCGCCAGCCGCTCGGCTATGCCATGGTCGGCGGCCTCATCGTCAGCCAGGCGCTGACGCTGTTCACGACGCCGGTGATCTATCTCTATCTCGACCGGCTCTCCAATGCGTTTGCGCGCTGGGGACGACCGGCGCATCCCGATCACGAAGCCGATCCGGAACAACAGGGCGCGGTCAAGCAAGCCGCCGAGTGAACCGGCTTTGCGCGTGATGGATTGCCAGTGATTTAACCCTGCAAGCGATCTGGCTGGCGAGTTACTTGACTTTGCGCCCCTGACGGCACATCCGAGAGCGACATATTTCGGAGCCGGATCACAGTGAAAATTTCAGCAACGCTCGCATTCGCCGTCGCCGTTTCGTTTGCCTCGCCCGGCTTCGCCCAGGCGCCGCAGGCACCCAAGGCCAAGTCGGCGCCGCGTGCAGCCCAGGCAACGCCATCGCCGACTCCTACCCCGCAGGCCGATGCAGCGCCGGCCAACACCCCCGCCCCTCCCGGCTGGGTTGCGCGCTGCTCTAGCCCAAGCCGCGACGCGCCGCTCGAATGCGCGGTCGAACAAAGCGCGGTTCTGACCAAGACCGGACAGGTGATCGTGCTGCTCAACATCCGCGTCGCCGGCGACAACCGCCAGCCGATCGCCATCATCCAGTTGCCGCTTGGATTAAACCTGCCGGCGGGCGCCAAGCTCCAGGTCGACGACGGCAAGGTTTCGGATCTGCAGATCCAGACCTGCGAGCAACGCGGCTGCTACGCCAACAGCCCGATCCCGGCGGATATGCTGGCGGCGATGAAATCCGGCAAGCAACTCAAAGTGTCGTTCCAGAACATGGCCAAGGAAAGCATCACCATTCCGATGCCGCTCGCCGACTTCGCCGCGGCCTACGACAAGATCAAGTAACGGCGCGACGGCTCAGGCGACCGCCCCCGGCAGCGGCAACTCCGCTTTGACGGCCACATAGACGGTGTTGCTGGCATCGTGATCCCCGCGCCAATTGTCGAAAGTCACGACATGGGTTGTCGAGGTCGCAAAGGCGCCGGCCAGCACGCGTTCGAATGCATCGTCGGGTGGATCGTTCGACCACAGCGCGAATACCCCGCCCGGCTGCAGATGGCCGGCGAGTTGTGCCAGCCCTTCCGGCTCGTACAGCGCGGCGTGCCGCGGATGCAGCAGCTTGCGCGGCGAGTGATCGATATCGACCAGCACAGCATCGAAACGGCGGCCCTGTGAAGCCGTATCGAAGCCTTCGGCGGAAGACGACATCGCGAAGAAATCGCCATGGGCCAGGCGGCAGCGCGGATCGCCGGTGAGTTCCTTGCCGAGCGGCAGCAATCCCTGCTCGTGCCATTCGATCACCTCGGAAAGCGCATCGACCACGATCAACGATCGCACCCCGGCGTTTTCGAGCACCGCGCGCGCGGTGTAGCCGAGCCCGAGGCCACCGACCACCACGTCCAGATCCGCGCGACCATGCGCCGCGAGGCCAAGCCGGGCCAGTTCGATTTCGGCCAACGTGAATTGGCTCGACATCAGAAACTCGTCGCCGAGCTTGATTTCATAAACATCGATATCGGACATCGGCCGCCTGCGCCGCCGCAGGCTGAGCACGCCCATCGGCGTCGGGCGAAAGTCCAGTTCTTCGAACGAAAGGCTCATCGGCCAAGGCCTGACTGCGGCCCGGCCGCGTCGTAAAATACCGGCGGATTTTCCGGTCCCCATGCAACAACGCCTTCCCCGCGCGCTTGCCAAGGGCGCAAGGTAGCGAGTAGAAGGGCGCCAGTTCGCCGGATTCTTGAAATCCGGGCGCGAGAAATTGCCAGCCGACTCGCTAAGTCATTGATTCGTTGAGCAATTCTTGGGGAATGGTGTAACGGTAGCACAACAGACTCTGACTCTGTTTGTCTAGGTTCGAATCCTAGTTCCCCAGCCAGCTAAGCCATTTGAAAACAAAGACTTTTCAATTCTGGAACTTTGAGCGACTAGAATACAGCCCGACCAAAATGGACAAAAAGGGTCCATCGCTGGTGAAAAGTTACGGCAGAGTTACGGCAAGTGTTCGCACTGTGTTCTGACAACTGAAAATAGTGATCGCCTCCACTTAAATCTAAGCCCGGCCATAAGGCCAAGGCTACAATTCAGCAATGCGGTGATATCGAAACTGGGTCGCGCGGGCGTGCGCAACACAGCTTTCAAATCTTGCTCTAAAGACTACTCCATCGGTAGGATTCCGCAGTAGAAGCGCCTTCTGTTGTTGGCAGATTTGTTGCAAAAGTCGCTTGCTGCTGATCGTGGATCGTCAGTCACCTCGTTGGAAGTGCCGGCGTTGATCTGCCGGCCCTAACGCCCTCTACGCAACTCCAACGCTACGCGACGCACAGAACTTCGGCGGGTGGTGACCGAGCAACCAGCGATGCGAGCCGTCGCAGGTTCTGGGCGATTGCGGCCAGAATGAACTCATCCTGAGCACCTCGCAGTCGAAGCCGACCCCAGGTTCAAGATACGCTTCAAGTGTGCGGACCTCATCTCGATCTTCAGTGTCCGCAAGCGAACGAGCAACATCTCAGGCGGGTTTGTGGATGTCGCGCGGGATCTTGCGCACACGGCCTTACGGCAGCACGGGGGGGTGATCTGGCGTACATCGCACTCGAGCTTGCTGGCGCGATACAGAAGCGTCTTGCCCTCGTGCCCGGTACCACTCGTATCCCGCCTGAGCAGTGGTCAACACGATCGACCTGGATTTTTGACAAACTGCAGCAATGCCCACGGTTGAAAACCGAGTCCATTTTTACTTCAGATCCCAGAGTAACGGATTTCTCTCCGTGGGTTGCAGGTTCGAATCCTCACATCGTGGATTCGCATCCCGAGCTAAATGTCCCAACGACATTACGCGAATCAGCAAAACATGATGCAATGAAGGTCTAAGAAGTTTGACGTAGGGTCGAAGACTGAGACGGATGTCAATCTCATCGCGCTTGCTTTTGCAAGTCTGTATTGGCGTCTCGCAAGATGTTGATCATATGGACATCAAGCGACAAGTTTCTGAAGCTGCGATCTGGGCTAAATTGACCCGGCCAGAGCAACGCGCGCTGATCAAGCTTTTCGGCGGTGGCAGTTTGCGAAATGAAGCTTTTGCAGTCGTCACTAGGTTGCGTATGCTTGGCATTGTAGACGAAAACGAGGCACTTTCGTTGCCAGGACTGCGGGTGCTGACGTTTGTGATACGACGTCACCAGGAGTCAATGCGTCAATCGTCGTGAAGCAGGCATTCAGGAGCAAGATTTTCCCTTTAAAGGGCCCGATCCAATGGCCCAACCTAGTGCTGCTAGATCATTCTTTGATCGCTAGGCCATTCACTAGGATCGAGACACTTGGCGATGCGATAAGGTTCCTGGCAACGCTCGATCGGGATGTGCGCGCACAAACTCATTGGTATCGCGCCATTCATTCAGTTGGCGTCGCCATTAGGGAGCCGCGATATCTCACCATTACCACCTTGAATCTTCAGTTGGCTTTGGCCATGGACCATCTACTTTTGAGCGATCCGCTGGTTTCTCCTCAACCGATTGAAGGCGCGCCAAACAACGTTGATGTCCTTCATTACCGCTGAGGCGACCCCGCAAGCGAGGGCGGTTAATTTCTCGTTAAGCCCTCCAATCAAATCCAGCGCGAAACGAGACCTACCCCTTAAAATTTAATGATTATTGTCTCCGCAAGAATACCAGGGCGGAACAATGAGAACTTCGGACAGCCTACAGATCGACAGCTTACACTGCCGCGCAATCTGCGAAGAAATCGGGGAACGGCTCCGCACCATTTTGCGTCCAGAAAACGGCGATCTTCCAACTCGACTTCAAATTCTCATGGATCGACTTGCTGATGGATCGCGAACCCGCTCCGTCAATCGTGCCGGATATTGACGATATGGTTTGGAAACCCGTCACCCCGTCGCGCTCAGTCACTCACCAAGCCGCCTAATGGAAAAAAACCGCCGGGGTAAACCGGCGGGCTTTTTTCAAAGACATCCCGTATCGCACCGGCGGGAGCGATGGATCGAGTTGGATCGGGTACGCTCGCTACGCGGATCAAATGCAGCCGCCGCCCACACCCTTGAGAGCCCCACAAAGACCGGCACCCCCGATTGAGAAACTGCGGGCGGTGACATTGCTTTTGTACCGCATAGTTAGTTAGGGGGCTCCGGCGCCACATTGTCATGCACGCGGCAGGCGGCATGCAGCGCTACGAAAGTGTCGCGGTCGAGCACCATCGGACTGATGAAAT
Organism: Bradyrhizobium sp. JYMT SZCCT0428; assembly: GCF_018131075.1. Classification (GTDB taxonomy): domain Bacteria; phylum Pseudomonadota; class Alphaproteobacteria; order Rhizobiales; family Xanthobacteraceae; genus Bradyrhizobium. The sequence goes on from NZ_JAFCLS010000002.1 coordinate 20,192, forward strand.
TGCGCCGGCCAGCATCAACGGGCTTTTTCCACAGTCTAGTGTTGAAGCGTTGGCATGGAACCATTTGCGATTTCCGCTGCCTGGTCTGTGCCATGTGAATGTAGCTCTTCGCCTAACGGTGCAGCCGCTGATGAAGGCCAAGAATAACGTAGATAGGGCGTTTTCAATCTAACTGAGCTGCGTCATGCCCCGCGAGTCAGGACGAAATTTGACGACCGCTTTGCGCCAGAAGCGGCCGGTCAAGAGTACTCTCTTGGGAGCGTTAGACAAATTCAGACCTACTCCCGGCTGTTCTCCGCGCACGGCGGAGATGGTGCGAAAGTGCCGTAGTGCAATCGGAACTAAATTACTGTTCGTACAGGTTGAATACCGCCTGTTCAGACCTAGGACTCTGCGCGCCCTACCGCGTGGCCCCTCGAAGGTCTGGCTGAAGTCAAAAAAACCCGTTCAGCGAGGCCGTGCAGCGCGAGCGAAGAAGAGGCGGCGCATTGGTTATTGCCTTCGCTTAATAGTTGCGCTTGGACCGACCCAACAGAATGCTGAAGCGGGAGCGCATGATCACGTGCTATCCGATGTTGCTCTAGACCGTCAAACGGTACCGGGACTCGCGGTCACTTAAAAAGATGAACAAGCGTCAGGCTAAGAGCAAGCAAAAGAATTAAAGATAGCGTGACCGCGGCGGTTACTTTGCCTCCAACATTGGCAAGTACACGAACATCTACACCAAGTCCGAGCGCAGCCATGGAGACAATAGTTAATAAGCTGGTGATCACTGTCAGGGGACCGGCTAAGCTGCTGGGAACGAGCCCAAACGATCGTAATGTCCCCAATACAAGAAATCCTACGATGAACCAGGGGACTAGACGAAAGACGCGGCCTCCGTGCGGGTGCGTTGCGCCACCGTAGCGGCGTAGGGCGAGCAACGAAAGCCCAATGACGATCGGCCCCAACATCAGGACGCGCATCAACTTTACGAGTGTGCCGATCTGCGTGCTGACAATTCCTGCCGGAACGGTTGCAGCCAAGACCTGGGGAACAGCGTAAACGGTCAGGCCCGCTAAAATGCCGTATTGCGTCTCAGACAGATGCAGAAGAGGAATGAATAACGGCAAACCAAGTACCATAATCACGCCAAGTACGGCGGTAAACGAAATGGAAGAGGCAATTTCGTTCCCGTCAGCGCGGATAATCGGAGCGACCGCGGCGATCGCAGAGTTTCCGCAAATAGAGTTTCCGCAGGCAATGAGAATCGACAGCTTTTCCGATAGCCCGAGCATTCGGCAGAGCCAGAAGCTAGCGCAAAGGGACAGTGAAACGATGGCCGCAATCGCGACAAGCAGAGTCATGCCGGATGCAGCAATGGCTGCAAAGCTCACGGAAGCACCAAGCAACATCACCGCGAATTCTAATAGCTGTTTAGCGCTAAAAGCGATACCCGACCGCCAGCGTTCCGGCGGCATCCAAAAACTGCGGATCGTCATACCGAGCAGGATCGCCAGCACTAGCGCCTCGACAAAGGGGTGCCCGAAAGCATGCCTTTCAGCTGCTTCCAACACGGCAGAAACGCAAGCGACGCCCGTGCAGAGAAGGATGCCCGGAATAAGCGCCGTCGCTTGCGCCCGGGCAGTGGACCTGACAATGGCCATTCAACAAACCCCACTTTAGGCCACTTGGCTCTCCCGACGAAAGCAACGGTGCGCAGGAACCCCCAGCGAACGTTTCAGCCGGCCTCGCACTCGGAGGCCGATTCCTTCAGAAGATTTGGCTCCCGAAAGCGGTTAGATTTGACTGATTATCGACCCTTAAAAACTGGCTTGCGCTTTTCCTTAAACGCAAGGACGCCCTCTTTGCGATCATCGCTCAACGATACTGTTTCCAGTAGGCGACGAGCATCGCACATACGATCCAGAGGGCTCTTGGGAAGAGTTTCGTCAGCAAGCCGCTTTAGCGCTTGAATTACCAGCGGTGCACTTCCCGCAATCTTCTCCGCCATGACTTTCGCGGCCGCCAACTGCTGTCCAACCGGCACGATTTTATTCACAAATCCACATTGGTAGGCGCGTTCTACGGATAGTTCGTCGCCGCACAAAAGGAATTCCATGGCTACCTTATGCGGGAGCCGTGACACGACAGATGATATGAGTCCACCTGTCACGCCGACCTTAGCCTCCGGATAGTAGAACTTTGTGTTTTCAGTAGCGATGCAGAGGTCCGCCATTTGAGGAAGTATGAATGCGCCTCCTACAACCCATCCTGACACCGCCGCGATCACCGGCTTCCCAATATCAACGCCGGCAACGGGCATACCGTGCCAAAGGTTGGGAGGAAGATCCCTAAAGTCCGCCCCTACACTAAAATAGTTGTCGTCTGACGACGTTAAGATAGCTACACGATCTTCACTGTCACGGAATCTAATCCAGGCCGACCGCAGTCCATCGATCATCGCGGGATTCAGCGCATTCTTTTTCTCTGGTCTGTTAAGGGTCACAACCGCGACCCCTTCGTTGCTTTCGTAGCTGATTACACTGGTGTCATTCATTGCTTCCTCCATGCTAGGCGATCACTGCGGCAGCATCGACTGCGACTGCACCTTCGCCTTGTTTTTTCACAATAAGCGGATTGACGTCGATCTCGATAAGCTTGCTTCCCATGTCAGCGGCGAGCCACGAGAGGCGCGATACTGCTTGAGCAGCAGAATCTGCATCGGCTACGTTGCGGCCGCGAGCTCCGTTCAGCAATGGCCACAACTTAAGGCTCATAATCATCTTTTTTGCTGTGGCAGTATCAATCGGCGCAGCTGCTATTGCTACGTCACGCAGGATTTCAACAAAAATTCCGCCAAACCCTACGGTGACTAAAGGCCCATATTCGGGATCGAAGCGCGCTCCCATGAAAAGCTCCGCTTCACCTATTACCATTTCCTGAATGGTGACGCCTTCCGCTCCCTCGGGGTCCTTGTCGCGTAATATGCGAAATACGTCTTCACAAGCCGAACGTACTTCCGATTCGGACTCCAAGCCGACCCTTACGATGTTGGCCTCCGACTTGTGGAGAATGTTACGAGATACCCCCTTCACGACAGCGGGTAGAGCCAGCTGCTTGAGGCCGCTAAGCCCGGCTTCGTTGGCTATGCGAACCTCACCTGCGGTACTGATACCGTAAGCGGCTACGAGCGCTTTTGCCTCGGATTCAGTTAGTTGGCCGCTCCGCGGATCAGGTAATGCCGATACGCCCGGAGGACGAGTTGTTAAAGCGCGCAGACCTTCCAATTTCTGGTTTCCCACCTCATGCAGCAGCTCCAGTATTGTGAATGCATCTGCGAGGTTGTCCACAAACGGGTAGTTGGCCTCATGCAACACCTTCCGTACCGGCTGAGCCATGCTGCCCGCGAGAAGTGTGAATAGAATCGGCTTTTTCGTGCGTCGCGATATTTCAGGAACAATGGCAGCATAGTCGGTCATGCGGGGCGAAGTTGTCATCGCGTAGACAACTGATGAGACATCATCGTCGTCCAGCATGGTCTCCAAGACGCTAATGATGCCCTGACGTGAGGTGCCGCCACGGAACGCCCCAGTATCAACAGGAATATGCGCATCCTCAGCCGGCATCCACTCTTCAAGCTTCTGCTTGGTTACGTCACTCACATTTGGCAATCGGAGAGAGCGACCAACGAGTTGGTCTGCGAAATTAGCAGTACTTCCTCCAGATGAGCCGATGGCCGCAATACCCGCCGGCTTACCGGCTGCGTTTGGCAACCTAACCAACATGTCGGCAGCCAGAATCATCACGTAAGGATCTTGGGCCACTACAACGCCATTGGCAGCGCAATACGCTTCAAACGCATCGTACGAACCTGCCAGGCTGCCGGTGTGGGACTGGCCAATGGCGGCGCCTGCCACACTACGTCCCGCCTTGACTGCAAGCACGGGCTTTCCGGCCGCGAATGCACGGCGAGCGAGCTCGAAGAATCGACCACGGTCTTTGATTCCTTCGATATAGAGGCAAATAGCCTGCGTCTTCTCATCCGCGATAAGATACTCGAAAAAATCGCAGAGCTCGAGATCGGCTTGATTCCCGACTGAAATGCAGCGACTAAATCCCACGCCGTAGTCACTACACCTTGCCATCATGGTGCCCATTAAAGCACCGCTCTGGCTAACGATTCCAACCCCACCAGGTCTTAATGTCGGAACTTCCATCGCCAGCGACGATGTCAACGCAACATTATCGATGGCATTTACTATTCCGAGGCAATTCGGACCCAACAAGCGCATTCCAGCCGCCGCAGCTGTTCTGACTACCTTGTTTTGTAAGCTGTCCCCGCCAGCATCCACCTCATCAAGCATGCCCGTTATCAAGACAGCGGATTTGATGCCCACGCTGGCGCAAAGTTCGATCTGCTCCAACATCGCCTTTGCCGGAACAACAATGACTACAACATCAGGTATGCAACCGACGTCCTTGATGCTGGGGTAGCAAGGCAAGCCTTGCAATTCGGTGGCCTTGGAATTGATCGGGAGAATTTTGCCCGGGAAGCCATGCTTCTTTAAATAGTGAACAATGCGACCACCAAACTTGTCGAGCCCTTCCGACGCTCCGATGACGGCCACGATATTTGGGGAAATCATGGATTGCAAAGCAGAATTCATCGCCTCACCCGTTGTTCCAATATTTGATACGCTGTATCAAGATTTGCCACAGCACTAACACCCTATTTGAATGAGTGTCAATCTAGCGGACGGGTGCCTGCCAAAACGCGGGCGCTCACGTTGCATGAACAGCAAGTTCAACAACCCGGCTTTACGTGACGCTCTCGTGTTTCAATCAGCGACGGATCTTCACCCCGTCGAAGCTTCCTTCAAGATCATATCCGAAGCTTTTTCCGCAATCATGATCGTGGGTGCGTTTGTATTTCCTGCCACGACCCGAGGCATAACCGACGCGTCAACGACACGTAACGATCGCACTCCATTGACGTTCAACTTTGCGTCGACAACTGCGCCGGGATCCGAGCCCATACGGCACGTTCCGACTGGGTGGAGGTTGGGATAACCCAACTGGCGAATAAAGGCTTCCAGGTCCCGCTCACTCTCAACATTCAGACCGGGTTGGATTTCCTCCGTGATTAACGGCTTTAGAGCCGGTTGCTGGGCAATCTTACGGATCATTTGGATCCCGCCAACCATCGCGTCTAAATCGTAGATGGTCGAGAGGCATCTAAAATGTATGGCGGGTGCGGCCATAGGATCAGAGCTCTTTAGCAGCACTTCCCCGCGGCTCTCTGGCTTCAGGTGGACAGGGCTTATGGTCAGCCCCGGGAAGGGATGTGGCACTGCGCCATCGCGAGTTCGCTTTGCAACGCTCCAAGCATTCATGTTCAGCTGTAGGTCAGGCCGCTCAAGCCGCTCATCACTGCGGACAAATGCCCCCGCAAAGATTCCATTGATGGAAAGCGGACCCGATCGGAGAGCTAAATACTGAAGGCCCGCTGCAAGCTTCTTTGGCCAGCTACGCGAGAGATCATTCAAGGTGATCGGTTTGCTGCATCGAAACATTAGCTGAACAAAGAAGTGATCGTGCAGATTTTTCCCAACGGTTGGCAAGTCATGGATAACGTCGATACCGGCCCCTCGAAGGTGATCGCCGGGACCAATTCCTGAAAGCATAAGCAACTGAGGGGAACCAAAAACGCCACCTGATACCAATACTTCGCGCCGCGCGCGTGCTGTCTCCAATCCAGCAGCGGTTCGGTATTCTACACCGACAGCTCGTCGTTCCTCGAGTAAGACGCGAGTTGCGTGAGCATTTGTAACGACGTGCAAATTCGGACGATTCCGCGCCGATTTGAGGTAAGCTGTCGCCGTGCTCCAACGCTTCCCGCGAAAGCTGTTGGTTTGATAGTATCCAATTCCCTCCTGGGAGGCGCCGTTGAAATCACCGTTCGGCGATATGCCGGCCTGAATTCCAGCCTCTATGAACGCGTCGGCCAGGGGATGCGTCTCTTGGTGATCCGAGACTTTCAGCGGACCACCAATTCCATGAAAATGATCGCGCCCCCTACTCTGATCTTCTGCCTTTTTGAAATAGGGCAGTACTTCGTCGTAGCTCCATCCGGAGCATCCTAACTGTTGCCATTCATCGTAGTCCCGGGCGTGTCCGCGAATGTAAACCATGCCATTGATGGAACTCGACCCTCCAAGAACCTTCCCGCGTGGTGTATAAGCTGTACGATTGCCAAGCTCCGCCACGGGCTCACTTTCGAACATCCAATTCACTTTTGGATTGCTGAATAAGAACGGGAAGCCGAGCGGAGTGTGAATCCAGAATCCTTTATCTTCACCGCCGGCTTCGAGCAGCAATACGCTATGCGTTCCGGATTCACTTAGTCGAGCGGCCAAGACACAACCAGCTGAGCCAGCGCCGGTTATGATAAAATCGTAAACAGTACCGTTCCCCAAAAGCGTCCCCCTATTGTTCGGCGCACGTACGAGGCTCGCCGTTTCCTCAAGTCTTCTGTTTTGCTGTAACGCGCGCCTTGTATGACAAGATTCTATCGCGCAGCCCTGGCAACGCCGCGGATCGAACGAGAGACGCGAGTTGCGTATCTTTATTGCTCGAGCTAGTCGCGCAATTTACCGCAGCCAATGTCGTCCCGCCAAGCAATTGAAGTCTATCAACAATGCCGGTCACGATACCTTCGACGGATTCTTCTTTTTCTACGTCGGTGGTGAGCCGAATGGACTGCGCATCTTCTGCGCTCAAGACCTCGCCAAGAGTCACAATGCGCCGCGCATTATCTCTTCCTACACGAGATTGTAGTCGCGCGGTTCCGAGAACCAGTCCGAAGCCCGCGCCGGGGAAGCTAAAGGTCGATCCTTCAATAGCGATCCTTCTATCACAGGCAGCAAACAGATCTGCGCCGGCTCCAACTACGCGCCCTTTTCCGACGGCTATTGTTGTTAATTTGGCCTCATAGACGCTCTGAAGAAACTCCTCAATCTCAATGAATCGGAGGAGCAGATCACCATCCGAGCATTCATCGACATCCGACAAGTCAAATCCGGTGCAGAAGTGCCTTCCCTCTCCCATGAACGCAACGCCTAACGCGCCCGCTGAAATCAGTGCGGCTAAACCTTGCGAAAGTTCTTGGACCATGATCGGGCTGAGCGCATTTCCGCGTTCGGGCCTGGAAAGAATCAAACGGCCTAAACCGCTATTCAGCTCCATCTTGATGCTGGCGAAGCGCGGAAATTGTTCCATTCAAGGACTTTATTTAGAGCGAGTTACTAGGTTTGAGAGCGGCAAAGCGGCGCTGTCGAGCGACGCTAAACGCATTCCATCGAAGCACGTCGGATTTTCATCAGCGGATAAGCTTGACTATGGCGTCCAGAGGTTAGGCGTCGTACTTAGCGAGTATCCGCTGGTAAACGGCTTTACCTCACCGTCCGGCTTGAATGCATGGCGCGAGATTGACCCAATGTTGCCACCGTACAAATGGATCGACACTGAAACGTTGTGCGCCCGGCCATTCTTAACCTTGTGTATATCCCCGATTGTTGGCGACACAGCGTCGATAGCACCAGCTTCCAGGAATTCGAGATCGCCATGTTTCTGTAGTTGGCCATCTTCAAATTCGTACCGCTGAGACACCTCCGAGCCACGTAAAACCCCAAGGAGTCCCCATACGGTATGATCGTGGATGGGTGTTTCTTGGCCGGGTCCCCAGACAAAGCTAACGACTGAAAACCGCTGCTTAATATCACAATGGAGTAAATACTGCTGGTAGAAGTTCGGATTCGCTTGCGAATACGCATCCGGCAGCCAAGTATCTCGCAACAAGAGATCACTCATCAAAGGGCGCGCAGCTTCCAGCATAGTGGACTCGGCAAGCCCTCGATCGGCAAGGTTGGTAAGCTCGCAGACGAAGTCACGAAATGGCCGTATGCTCATTGGTTAACTCCCTGCGCGCCGTTGGAGCTGGCCCCCTTCAAGTAGGAATTCGCTATTGTGAGCCCCAAGAGCCGGCGGGTCCAGACGAATTGGCGGTGAAACCCCATTGATTCGAACAGGGCAGCCAAACGTTTTAGTCCTACTGCCCGACGGCAGTGCAATATCCTGAACCCAATCCATTGCAATGACTTGAGGGTCGTCCAATGCCTGCGCGTAGCTATTAATTAGCCCACAAGGCACACCCAACTGTTGAAATTGAGCCACCCACTCTCCAGCGTTGCGAGTTCCAAAGACGCCTTCCAGAATTGCTCGCAGCTCACGCTGATTTTTCGCTCGATCAGAATTAGTCAAGAACCGCGGATCCCGCGATAACTCTTCCATCTTCACAACAGAACAAACTGTCGTCCAAAGTTTATTGTTTCCGGCGGCCAACACGAACCAATCGTCCTTCGCCTGAAATGCTTCGTATGGCGCGTTGCGCGGATGAGCTGCGCCCAACCTTTTTGGCACCCGTCCTGTTCCGAAATATTCGGACGTCTGTAGCGCAGCGATCGCAAGCGTTGCCCCGAGAAGAGAAATGTCGATGTGCTGTCCTTGTCCCGATTGCGAAGCAAGTCGGAGTGCTGCGGCGACAGAGAAGGCCGCGTATAGTCCGGACGAGAAGTCACTTATTGGTACGCCGCACTTCACCGGCCCACCATCCGGCTCACCCGTCACACTCATTACACCAGCGATCGCCTGTATAGTGACGTCGAATCCACCCTCTTGAGAGCGAGGCCCGTCCTGTCCAAATCCCGAAATCGAGCAATACACAACCTTGGGATTATCTGACGCTACGGAGGCGTATCCTAGACCAAGCCGGTCCATTACGCCCGGACGGTTATTCTCAACGACAACATCAGCTGTTCGGCAGAGATGCTTGGCCACCAGAAGGTCGTCAGGATGTTTTAGATCCAGAGCGACAGACCGCTTGTTTCGATTCAAGGATGCGAAATTTTCGCTGTAGCCATCCCGGTGCGGAGGCCAGCTGCGCAAACCATCGCCGCCATCCGGGTTCTCTATTTTAACGACGTCGGCGCCAAAGTCAGCGAGCAGCATTCCGCAAAATGGGCCAGCCGCAATTTGACAAAATTCGATTACTCGGATTCCGGCGAGAGGAAGCTGAGCTGAGTTGGAGCTGGAGCTGGATATCATGCACTCAATTCCGATTCTCTGTCGTTTCATTATTTGGAACGCCGTATCATATTCTTAATAATCCACCTACCGAGCTGCGTCAAGTGAAAGACGGGCACATAGCCCAGGCAGTGCCTTTTGCTTGACGAAGCCTGCCCAGACTTCTTGACAATCCCGCGTGTTCTGCGCACACTCCAACAATGAGAACATCGTTCTATATATTAGAACACCAACTAGAACACGACTGTGCAATGGGAGTGCGCGATTTCAGCGGCGCCGCCTAGACAACGGTAGCGAGCCAAGGAAACGAAGCGAGAACCAGCAAGTCTCCCCTACGGCGCTTCCCTCCTTCCGACGACGATTGTGGCCGAACTGGCGAACCCACGTCACCTCCGGTCCTTAAATAAAAACCCATCCCGACTGATGTCCACAGGACGCGAGCCACAGATGAATATTGCCTCAGACTTCAAAGTGCAGCGGCCAGCTTTTCTTAGCGAGCATCCGAAAGAGCTGTTCATTGATGGAAAGTGGACGCCCGCAATCTCTGGCGAAACGTTTGAGACGATCAATCCTTCAAATGGCCAAGTTCTCGCTCGAATCGCAGCTGGCGCCGCTCCCGACGTTGCGATGGCGGCAAGCGCTGCGCGACGCGCTTTTGAAGGACCTTGGAGCCATTTCACTCCTTACGAGCGGCAAGCTTGTATCCTGAAGCTCGCCGATCTGGTCGATCGTCACTTCGACGAACTAAGCCTGCTTGATTCACTTGAGATGGGGGCGCCGCTTTCTCGGCTTCGAGCCAATAGCCATAAGAGAGCGATTGGCCGTCTGCGCTTCTATGCCGGTCTTGCTACTGCCATCCACGGGCAGACAATCGAGAACTCTGCCTCGCGCGAGATGTTTACATATACGGCGCGCGAACCTATCGGCGTTGTAGGTGCAATCATTCCGTGGAATGCCCCCCTGACCTCGGCTATCTGGAAGATAGGACCTGCGCTCGCGACAGGCTGCACGGTAGTTCTAAAGCCAGCAGAGCAAGCTTCCCTGTCCTGTCTTCGCCTTGCGGAACTCATCATCGAAGCTGGCGTTCCATCAGGCGTTGTAAATGTGATTACGGGTTTCGGCGAAAGCGCCGGCGCCGCATTGGCGCAGCATGCGGACGTTGACAAAATTGCATTCACTGGATCGCACTTTGTTGGCCAAAAGATCATTCAGGCCTCAGCTGGTAATTTAAAGAGAGTTACTCTTGAGCTTGGCGGAAAATCTCCAGATATCGTGTTTGCCGATGCAGATCTTGACAAAGCCGTCATGGGCGCAGCCATGGGTGTATTTGGGAACACCGGCCAGGTTTGCTGTGCAGGAACACGTTTGTTCGTCGAGAGGTCGATATACGACGAATTTATAGCGCGCGTCGCTAAGTTTGGCTCCGATCTCGTGGTCGGTGACGGCCTAGACCCTAAAACGCAGATCGGCCCCGTTGTCTCAAAAGAACAGCTCGATCGAATCTTGTCCTACATACAGATCGGCCTCGATGAGGGAGCGACTACTTTGTCCGGTGGTAAACGGATGCTGGATGCGCCGCTTGCTAATGGATATTTTCTGCCGCCAACTGTTTTTGGAAGCGTGAAGGATGACATGAGAATTGTACGCGAGGAAATCTTTGGACCCGTCGTTTGCGCTATTCCGTTTGACACTATGGACGAAGTCGAGCGACGCGCGAACGCGACGCCTTTTGGTCTCGGAAGCGGCATCTGGACTCGTGACGTAAAGAAAGTGCACCGACTTGCAAAATCAATCAAAGCAGGTTCGGTTTGGGTGAATTGCTATAATGTGATGGACCCCGCGGTTCCCTTTGGCGGTAACAAGTTAAGTGGCTATGGGCGAGAAGGTGGCGTGGAGCACGTAGACGACTACCTGAATACAAAGTCCGTTTGGATCAACTACAACTGAGACATAGGTCGACCCGCACATGACCAGATACACAGCATCGCATTGGGGCATCTATGAGGTAGAGGAGAAAGCGGGCGCGCCAGTACTCAAGCCTTACCGAAAGGATACAGCGCCCTCCTCGATCGGTCTTCATCAACTTGCTCCTGAACTTTCGGGCGCACGGGTGCAACGCCCGTCAGTACGCAAGAGCTACCTTGATGGAGGACCAGGCAGTCGAACCGATTTGCGCGGCCGCGAGGCCTTTGTTGAAATGGGATGGGATCAAGCTCTCGATCTAGCTGCTGCAGCAATCGACAAAACCAGGAAAGAAAACGGAAATCGTTCGATTTTTGGAGGATCGTACGGTTGGGCCAGCGCTGGTCGCTTCCACCACGCACAAAGCCAAGTTCACCGTTTCCTGAATGGAATTGGCGGTTATGTACGACACATGGACTCGTACAGCCTGGGTGCGGCTCGTGTGCTCATGCCCCATCTGGTGGGCGAAATGGAGTATCTTCAGTCCATCCATACGTCGTGGGACGTAATGGCGGAGCACACCCAGCTATTTATCGCGTTCGGGGGTGTACCGGAAAAAAATGCTCAAGTGACCGCCGGCGGCGTCGCTGATCATCGGGTGCCGGGCGGCTTGCGCCAGATGGCAAAGTCGGGCGTAAGATTTGTCAATGTTAGCCCGGTCGAAGACAATCTGAAAACCGGTGATGCGGTAGATTGGGTTCCTATACGCCCAAATACCGACACCGCGCTCATGCTGGCCATGGCCTGGGTGCTCGAAACTGAAGGACTCCTGGATCGAAGTTTCTTGGCTCGGTGCACCGTCGGCTATGAAACGTTTCGTGACTACATTCTTGGAAAGCACGATAATCTACCAAAATCCCCGAAGTGGGCAGAAGGGATTACGCGGGTCCCAGCTGACAAAATCGCGAGCCTCGCCCGCGATGCCGCCTCTCATCGAACGATGCTAAGTATCGCTTGGTCGTTGCAGCGAGCCACGCACGGCGAACAGCCATTTTGGGCCTTAGTAACGCTTGCGGCGATGCTTGGTCAGATTGGCAAACCAGGCGGGGGCTTTGGAGTGGGCTATGGTCCGACCAATCAGATGGGCAGCCCGCATCTCCGCATGTCTGGCCCAACATTCTCCCAAGGTACGAATGCAGTAAAAGATTTCATACCTGTCGCACGAATTGCCGACATGTTGCTCAATCCCGGCAAGACGTTCACTTATGACGGTGCGGAGTACACTTATCCAGATATCAAGCTAATCTATTGGGCTGGCGGCAACCCCTACCATCATCACCAGGATTTGAACCGCCTTCGCAGAGCTTGGGCGAAGCCAGACACCATCATCGTCAACGAGCAGTTTTGGACAGCTACGGCAAAGCGCGCCGACATCGTCTTTCCCGTAACAACCACCCTTGAGCGCGACGACTTAGGTTTCGCAACCAAGGAGGCACGGCTGGTCGCTATGGCCAAGGTGATCCCCCCCGCAGGAGAGGCCAAGGATGATTATGACATCTTCGCGGGGCTAGCTGAGCGGCTCGGAACGAAGGACCTATTTACCGAGGGCCATTCCAGCGGTGATTGGCTGCGCAGACTATACGCGCAATTCGCTACAAAAGCGGATACGATCGGAATTTCAGTACCGAGCTTCGATGACTTTTGGTCTGCCGGGCTGCTCGACTTCTCAGAGCACGACAAACCTGTCATCATGCTAAAAGACTTTGCCGAAGATCCTATCGCGAACCCGCTTCAAACCCCTTCGGGTCGCATCGAAATAGGATCTGCGACAATTGACAGCTTTCGTTTGGCCGACTGCCCTGGACACGCGACCTGGATAGAACCAAAAGAATGGCTTGGCGGTCGTTCCGTTACTCCCGCTCAACTTCATCTCATTTCTGACCAGCCGACAAGGCGCCTTCACAGTCAACTCGACCCAAGTCCTTGGAGTCGAGAAGGAAAAGTAAACGGGCGCGAACCAGTCTACATCAACACTCAGGATGCAGCTATTCGCGGCATAACAGATGGCGATGTGGTCGAGCTTTCAAATGCGCGAGGTCGATGTCTTGCCGGCGCGATCGTCTCGGATGTGATTATGCCGGGCGTTGTCAGGCTTTCGACTGGGGCTTGGTACGATCCAGATCCGGATACGGACCTTGAGCTTCATGGCAATCCAAACGCTTTGACACTTGATGTTCCTTCCTCAGGGCTGTCGCAAGGCTGTTCAGCACATACGTGTCTTGTTGAACTGCGCGGCCCCGTAAACGACCTTCCAGACATCTCGGCATTTGATCCTCCAGTGTTTGCTTGAGCGGTCGCCGAACTTTTCACAACCAATCCATCCCGAAATGTCGTAGGCAGTTGTCATGAGAAAACTAGATAATCAGGTCGCGATCATCACGGGTGGCGCGCGTGGTCAGGGCGCAGAAGAAGCACGCCGTTTCGCGCTGGAAGGTGCGGCAGTCGCGATCTGTGACGTACTCGAAACTGAAGGAAATCGCCTTGCGGCCGAGATTTCCGCCGCCGGAGGGCACGCCCGCTTCTTTCCACTTGATGTAAGTTCCGAACAGCGGTGGCAGACAATTGTATCGGAAGTCGTCGAGTGGCGCGATAAGATCACGATCCTCGTGAACAACGCCGGCATTATTAATCAACTTGGCGTGCTTGAAACGTCGATCGACGAGTGGAACCGCGTGATGAATGTAAACATCACAGGGCCATTTCTCGGGATAAAGCACGTAGCACCTATAATGGGTAGGGCTGGCGGAGGTTCGATTATCAATATTGCTTCGACCGCTTCGCATCTCGGCGTTAAATGTGCTGCTTATGTATCAAGCAAGACTGGCTTGCTCGGCTTGACACGGACCGCAGCAACCGAACTCGCAGACCTTGGCGTCAGGGTGAACGCTATTTGTCCCGGTGTGGTCGCAACCGACATGGGAAGTGGCCTGTCCTCTGCCGAGGCAATGCGAGTTGCAACGCCAATGCTACGGCATGGCACCGTGGACGATGTTGCCCGACTGGCGCTGTTTTTAGCTTCAAATGATTCGGACTACATCACGGGAACCGAAATCACCATTGATGGAGGGTTCGTTGCCGCCGGCGCGATGAAACTCGTTCGCCACCTTGTTAACAATCCCAAGGCGCTTGACGTCCTCAAAGCAGCTGGGCTGTAGACGAATCTTGGCAGCGGATGCAGCGGCGATAGTTTAGGTTGATCCGATTTTCCGAGACCGGAGGCGCCGTGCCGCACCTGTCGTTCGGGCCATCGAGAACCCAGGATGCGCATTCGACTGTAACAATGCGGCGAGGAACGTTGTGGCCTTTCCAGTGACCGTGCGGGCTTGGGTGTAAGCTCGGTGAGAGCTTCGCAATCAACGTAAAGAAGCCTCTCTCCTCCCCTCCCGGCATCCCTGTGACATCGTCATCATGGACAATCCCGGCAGCCACAAAGGTAAAGGCGTGCGGGCGCTCATCCGCTTACGAGGCGCCAAGCTGTTCTTTCCGCCGACGTATTCGCCGACCTGAATTCCATCGAGCAAGTTTTCGGCTCTGGCACCTGCAGCGCGAACGGTCTAATCGGCTACGCCGCAATCGGCCAGTTGCTCCCATCCTTCATACCGGCAGACGCGCCAACTAAGGGCGCGTACACATAAACCCGGCTCGGTGGGAGCTGCTTCGCCGAATGACGCTTCGATCCGACAGCGAGTGAATTGCCACGTCGCCGCGATGTGATGCGATGGGCCAACAACCGACTACGCAGAAGGCGCGTCAAGGCCGTGCGGCAGTAAAACCTGTATAACATTTTGCCCTTCCGGTGGATGGCGCGAGATATGCCCTTTCCCATGCGTATCCTCGACTAGAACCGCCTTTCCAGCGGAGACACGTCTCATCTCTCCGTCGCTCGTTTCAAACTCAACCTCGCCATCCAACCAAATGGCAAGGAGTCGACCCGGTGGGTTATGAAAGTCCGCTTCGCGCGCCCCTCCAGGGATATGAACAAAACGAACTCGCGAGGCTTCGTAGAAAGCGGAACGCGAGGATTCATAGTTAGCGGCCGGCGCTCCATTCGGAAACGATCGCGTTAGTGTCGTGGGGATATCAACTTCCCCAAAATGGGATTCGCCATCAGGCGTAGCGAAAATGCGCAGGCACTTCATCTTTTTACCTCCATTGTACTTTCGAGGTTATTATGAAGGAGCGAGCCGTGTCGGGAAGGGTCATTTTTGACCGATTCCGCGGAGATTTGTGGGCCGGTCGATGTTCGCTTTGCCCCAAAGCGCCCGGTGCCGGGCTCGGCCAAGGGGCATTGTGCTTGGCCTTACGCCTGTGATTCAAGCTCCCAAACAGGGGCTTCGAACCATGCGCTATGAACTCGCCGACTATGAATGGACCGCCATCTAGCCGATGCTGCCGAACAAGCCGCGTGGAGTTCCTCGGGTAAACGACCGTCGTATCCTCAACGGCATTTCTGGGTTCCGCGCTCTGGAGCACCCTCGCGTGATCTGCCGGAGGCGTTCGGCCCATACACCACTTGCTACAACCGATTCGTTCGCTGGCGGCGGGCTGGTGTCTGGGGCCGCATCATAAACGTACTTGCCGCTGCCCACGATGCCGCTGTCCAGATGATCGACATCTCCATTGTCCGCGTGCATCAGCATGGAGCATGCATCACAATGAACCTGCGCCAATCGATGGGAAGGTCACGCGGCGGTTTGACGAGCAAAATTCATGCATTGGTCGATAGCAATGGTTTGCCGGTCGGCTAGCGTTGAGTCCCGGTGAAGCCCACGACGTTCGACTTGCCGGAAAACTGCTGTCTCGTCTGAAATCCGGATCAATGCTGCTTGCCGACCGTGGCTATGACGCCGACTGGATCAGAGAGCTTGCCATGAAGAAGGGCGCGTGGGCCAACATCCCGCCAAAAAGCAATCGCCGCGACTCAATCTGCTACAGCCCTTATCTCTACCGCGACCGGAACCGGGTCGAGCGGTTCTTCAACAGAATTAAACAATGTCGTCGGATTGCAACGCGCTACGACAGGCTTGCCATCAACTACCTTGCCTTCGTCCAGCTCGCGTCAATCAGGCTATGGCTGCGCGTTAATGAGTCCGCGCCCTAGCTAGTTCCAAATTGCCGGATAAGCCCCAACCAAATTCATCGCGCTCTAGTGTAGACGCGCCCCTGTACCCGTGTCGAAGAGATGCATGGAGTTCGCCGCGGGCGCGACGTGAATGATTTCCCCAGGGCTTGCGCCAATCCTGTCGCGAAAAAGACACGTCAGTTGTTCTCCGCTTTCCGCTTGAACGATCACCTGCGTTTCTGAACCCATCGGCTCAACAAGTTCAACCTTCACCGGCAGTCCACTATCCGACAACACCAAATGCTCAGGTCGAATGCCTGATATAACGCCACTGATACCCGGGCGCCGGGCGATCCGACAAGTGTCCGGGCCAATGCTGAACTTCAGTCCCTTCTCGCTAATAAAGGCTGTATCAGTGATTTCACCTTGCAGAAGGTTGATAGCGGGAGATCCGATGAATCCAGCCACAAACGCGTTCTTGGGAGTGTCATAGAGCTCCAAGGGAGTGCCAATTTGCTCGATAAATCCCTTGTTCATAACAACAATCTTATCAGCCATCGTCATAGCTTCGACCTGATCGTGAGTGACGTAGACCGTCGTCGTCTTTAATCGTTGATGAAGCGACTTGATCTCGCTACGCATCGCGACGCGAAGCTTAGCGTCAAGATTGGACAGAGGCTCGTCGAACAGGAACACTTGCGGATCGCGGACAATGGCCCGCCCCATTGCAACTCGCTGTCGCTGACCACCTGAAAGCTCCTTCGGATACCGGCCAAGGAGATCGGTGAGAGCCAAGATCTCAGCGGCTGATTTAACTCGTTGTGCGACCGTAGACTTAGCGATGCTACGCATCGTCAGTCCGAAACCCATATTTTCGGCTACCGTCATGTGGGGATAGAGAGCGTAGTTCTGAAACACCATAGCGATATCGCGGTCCTTGGGAGGAACGCGATTGACCACGTTCGAACCAATTGCAATCTCCCCCTCCGTGATCCCTTCAAGTCCCGCGATCATACGAAGCAGAGTTGACTTTCCGCAGCCTGATGGCCCCACCAACACCACGAATTCCCCATCCGCGATATCAAACGAGATACTGTGGATGACCTCTATCTGCCCATAAAGCTTCTTTAGATTCCGAATTCTTACGCCTGACATTCTAATCCCCGTGCACTTGGGTCACCGCCTGAGTGATGACCTGGCCCAAACAACTTAACCCTTGACCGCGCCCATTGCGATTCCTCGAACCAAATGCCGCTGTAAGAGAACCATGAACAGAATGATCGGAAGAGTAATTCCGATTGCAGCAGCTGCTGCCAATGGCCAATAGCTGACGTCTTCTGTGCCAAACGATGAGATAGCAACGGGAAGTGTTTTTGTCTTGGCTCCGGTCAGCACTCTTGCGAATAGAAACTCATTGTATGCGAGCAGCAGCGAGAATAATGAAGTCACCCAAAGGCCCGGCCTAACTATCGGAAGCGCAACGCGATAAAACGTTTGCCACGCATTGCAGCCATCGATAGCGGCAGCTTCATAGATCTCCCGAGGAACATCAGCGAAAAAGCTCCGCATGAACCAGATCGTGAATGGCTGATTGATCGCAACAAAAGCCAGCACCAAAAGGAAATAGGTATCGATCAGATTGAACAGTTGCGCGATCACAAAGAACGGCAGAGCCAGCAGGATATGCGGAAACATTCGCATTCCAAGTATCGACAGAAGAATAACGCGGGATCTTCCTGGCGGCATTCTCGTGAGCTGATACGCCGCCATTGTGCCGCAGCTAACCGAAATCAGGACCGTCGAGACGGAAACGGCGATGCTATTGAAAAACGAACGAAGAAACTCGCTGTCGCGCCACACCTTTAGGTGATACTCAAACGTCGGTTCAAAGTTGAACGATAATGTCGTCATGAATGCATCGACAGGGTTTTTGACCGAGATCATCGCTGCCCAGATGATCGGCAACAAATTCACCACGGTAAAGGCCAAAAGCAACACGAAGAGTGCCGGTTGCTTCCAGTTGATCTGTGACATCAGAATGCACCCTTTTCCTTTCGATAAACTAATCGAATCATGAGGAGAACGACCAACAGTTCGATCGCTAGCGTCATGACACCTAGCGCCGAGGCCGCCCCGATGTTTAGGAGATTAAAACCTAATGAGTAAGTGAACATCGTCAGGGTTTCTGTCGCTGTTCCAGGACCACCGCTAGTCAAGATGAAGATTTGATCGAAGAACCGAAACGAATCCATCAACCTAATCGCTAAGACAAAAACGATCAGAGGTTTGATGTTTGGCAGCATGATACGGAGGAGCATTCCGAACGATCCAACCCCATCGATCTGCGCAGCCTCGATCTGACTGCGATCGACGGTGTTTAATCCCGCAAAGAGCACCAAGACCATAAACGGCGTGAACTGCCACATATCGGCGAGGACGATCGTGATGCGCGCCCAGAAGGGGGTGCTTAGAAAATCGGGGCCGACTATTCCGATGGTATTGAGAGCAACGTCAATGAGACCGTAGTCAGGAACAAACACCCAGCGCAGGAATACTCCCGAGACGACGGGTGTAATTATGTTTGGCAACATAATTAAAACGTTAAAAAAGCGGGCCCCGGAGCTCAAATTGTAAAGCCCATACGCGATGAGCAACCCGGAGCAAAACTCCAGTAGGACCGCTGAAAAAACGATACATACCGTCCTGATCAAGGACCACCAGAAACGTGCATCACCGAGTAGTGAGGCGTAATTGGAGAACCAGACAAATGTCTTGTCCTGCCCCAAGAAGTAGCTGAACAGACTTAGATAAATCGCAAAGAGCAGAGGAGCGATCATTACGAGACCAAGGATGAGCCCGCTCGGCAACAAAAACCAAGCGGAGTCGTTCTGCAAAGCGGCATCACCGCCTTGCTTCGCAAGACGACGCTTTGACGCCTTCGAATATCTGCCCATTCCTTTCACAATAGCTCCGTCAGCAACTGTGCCAACCGCCACTTCCTGAACATTAGTCATATACGGGACCCGCTCGATCTTGCATGACGATTTCATTAGTGGAATGGCACGACGATAGATCTTTTCACTCTTGAATGTCAATTTTTATAAACGAAACGCTTCAAGAGGCTCATGACCACCAAGGGAGGGGCCGAACGGGGCCGACTTGGCCCCATTCGATCTGCCCAACGATACGCAATAACAAATCCCATTCGACTCGCGATGGATCGCCTAGCTAGCCCCTAAGGAAGCCATTCTCGACGAGATACTTGTTTCCCTCTTGTGCTGCGAGATCCATTGCTTCCTTGGCTTTCATTTCGTCTGTCATGACTTGAACAATGCGCCTCGTCACAATTTCTGCGACAGGAGAGAAGAATGGCGCCGCGGGATATGTTTTTCCATACTTGGCTGCGCCGTTCGCAGCAACGAGGTATGGATATTTGGATTGCAGCTCCTGATCGTTTAGGACGGACGTCCGTGTAGGTACATTGTTCGTGATATTATCACGCGCTGCCTGCTCCTTCACCGATTCAAGCATAACTCTGAACAGGACGTCAGGATCCTTTTTGCTGAATTTCGAGATGGCGTAGCCGGTGAGACTCAGGCGCTGGCCACCTTGAGCTGGAGCAGCATAACCAATCTTCCCGACGACCCGCGACTTCTTAGGGTCCTCCATCGAGCTTGCCCTGGTTACCCACATATGCCCCATCGCGGCGAAGCCTTGGTAAAGGGCAAGTGAACCTTCATCGCCAGAAGCCGTGGTAAAGCCTCGCTGGGCGTACCTTGCCATGTCCCGCATGAATTCAACGGCCTGCACGCCCTTCGGCGTATTTACTGCGAGACGCCAATCATCATGAAACCAGCCGTCGCCGACATTGTTCAAATAGTATGTAGCTCCCGTCGCACATTGGTCACCTACTCGAAATAGAAGCACAGTCCCTGCCATCTTGTCGGTTGCGAGAGCCTTGGCGTGATCTTTAAACTCTTGAATCGTTTGCTCCGGACGAAAGCCCTTCTCTTCATAGAGATCTTTTCGATACATCGTGATGTGGGAGTTAAATTCGTTAGGCAACTGGTAGAGCTTACCGTCGACAGTCGAGCCGGCGACGAAGTTTTTCTCAATGTCCCCCAGTTGATACTCGTCCTTATACTTGTCCCAGAGATCATTGAGCGGACGAATCCAGCCGTTCTTCGCGTATCGGATCACCTGCGTATCATTGCATGGCATGATATCGAAAGTTGAAGAGCCAGACGCCAAATTGATATTCAGCAGTTCAAGAATTTTGTCATTGGGCATCAATTGAACATTCACATCGATGCCGGGCACCTTTTTCATTCGTTCAGCAAAGAATTCCTGCGCGGGGTACCGATTTAAGATGATTTGAACAGGATCGGCTGCATTCACCGTCCTTGCAGTTAACGAGATAGCAGGCGCCGCAACGGCGGAAGCTACAACCCCTTTTAGCACCGAACGTCGGCTGAAATTCGACAAGCTCATTTGGTATCCTCCCGGTTGCGCATCGCCGTTCTATTATTTGGAACGACACTCCACATATCATAACGCACGAATGGACCGCTGGCAATAAGCTGCGAATATTTCCGGCCGTGAATGCATAAAACTGTAGACCCCACTTAGCGTAAGAGGGGTGCGATACCCGCGACGCGCTTGCAACAAGCCTGCAAGCATCCAATGCCAACTTATCTACGGGGCGGCTGCTTTAGTAACGACAATTGCTCACGGCTAGGCGGCATGCAAGTCAACCGCCGCGGAACATTGCATTAATGCAAGCTTGTCGAGTGGTTATCTCGGTCCCACCGGGGACGGATAACGGCTATTGTGTCCCAAAGCGCCGGCAATTTTCTGAGCCGCTTTAACAACATGACCGGAAAACACTTTAACCTGCTTTGCCTTGTACCTTACCGAAGGCCCCGAAATTCCAATAGCGCCAAGAGCTCGGCCTGCACCATCCCAAATTGGTGAAGCAACGCCAAACACGTCTTCGCGCCACTCGCCGCGATTGACGGCGTATCCGGCTTCGCGAGTTTTGATTAACTCGGAACGTAACTTATCGTGGGCGGTAATCGTGCTATCCGTGAAGCGCTTAAGCTTGGGCAACAAGCTGTCCAGCTCTTCACCCGGGACCGTCGCTAACATAGCTTTTCCAGTCGCGACGCAGTAGGCAGGAGCCCGCCCGCCAATTCGCGTATATGCGGCTATGGGCTGAGAGCTTTCGATTTTGTCGATGTAAACGACCTCACCGCCCTCAAGAATCGAGAGGTGTACGGACTCGCCAGTAGCCCGCGCCAATTCCATCATGTACTCATTACTGACTTTCAGAAGGCTCAATCGTCCCCGCACCAGCGAGCCTAACTCCCAAATCTTTGGAGTGAGCTCGTAAGTGCTATTGGAATCGACGCGACGAACATACTGCTTAGACTGCAACGTAAGCAAAATCCTATGAACGTTACTCTTCGAGAGTTGCAACTCGCGTGCAAGACTCGTCACCCCTCGAGATTCCTCGCTGTGGGCCAACAATTCAACGAGCGTGAGTCCTTTTAAGAGCGTTTTGTCCAAGCAACCACCCAATGATTTTTGATCCGTTGTTCCAATTATCAGAACAGGGCATGATCGTCAATCATAGTTTGGGCACCGCACGCAAGCTCGAAAGAACATTGCCGCGACCGCGCGCAGTAAAGCCAGGATCGTACGACAGTATCCCGGCAAACACAGGCAAGTCCGTTGACCAGGCCACAGAAATGTTCACCGTGATAAAACCGATTGGAACAAATCGCTGTCAGCCCGCTACCGCCTTTTGCGGGGCTCTTCCGATGGCATCCCCCCCGCTCCGCAAACTTATCTTTAATTCCGGCTCAATGTTCGGCTCGTTGGCGTCACTGTAAAAGTTGAAATCCTTATTGTAGCCGTCGCGAATGGTCTTTTCGCACCTGACACGATAGGCCGGACCACCTCCGCGATAGAACGGGCTCGTGCGCTTTTGCTTTCCCTTCACGTTGGTATTCACACCCGTAAACCAAGAATCAACCTTGGACGAAAGAAACTTCTTGGCTCCCTCCGTTGAGAACGTAGTCCACTCCGCCTCGGACTCCGGTTTGGCGTCGATGGCAATGAACTTCTTGTCGAGCATGTGCGCGATCAGCGCCGTGATGAAATCAACGTTATACTCAAGCCCCCGCGGGATATTGCCTAACCAGGTTAAAGGACCCCCAGGCATGAAAAAGTTTGGAAATCCTGCAGTAGTGGTTCCGAGAAACGTTATCGGTCCATTAGACCATTTTTCCTTCAATCTCGTTCCATCAATTCCACGAATGTCAATCTTGTCAAAGCCACCGGTGATCGCGTCAAATCCGGTAGCATATATGATCATATCGAATTCAAAATTGGCATCAGTGGTCTGTATGCCGACGGGTGTTATGCGCAGAATTGGAGTTTCCTGAAGATCAACTAGCTTGACATTGGGGCTGTTGAAAAGTTCGTAGTAACCTGTTTCTAACGGAACGCGTCTAGTTCCAAAACCGTGATTTTTTGGCACTAGCCGTTCTGCAACCTTGGGATCTTTCACGCGCTGGCGAATTTTTTTGCGCATGAATTCTGAAACGAGATTGTTGGCGTGCTCGTCAATGAAAATATCATGAAAGTTACCTAACCACATTGCCATACCAGGCTCGTGGTAGATCTTCTCCCAGTGCGCCTCGCGCTCTTCTGAAGAGAGCTCGAATACTGAGCGAGGATCGACATTGTGGATAAATCCACCCGCGGATTCGAGGCAACGAGAATAGATCTTGGGATAATTATCGCGAATGTTCTTCTGCGTCTTGTCGTCGATCGATGAATTTCCAAGTGGAACGCAATAGTTCGGCGTCCGCTGAAATACGGTCAGGCTACTCGCTGTTTTCGCTACTTCTTGGATCGTTTGCACACCAGAAGCGCCCGTGCCGATCACCGCGACGCGCTTTCCTACAAAACTGATAGGAGCCTTGGGCCAGCGTGCGGTATGGTAGGCTTCACCCGCAAACGAACTTACGCCCTCGTATGCAGGAAGCGTCGGCTCCGTTAGAGGTCCAACCGCCGCAATCAAGTATCGAGCTTCGTAACGCGCACCATCTTCCAGCGCAATTTCCCACCTATTATCATTTTCCCGGTATTGAGCTTCTGTAACGCGACTGGAACACTGGATGTTACCTCGGAGATCAAATTTATCAGCAACATAGTTGAAGTAGCGCTCCGTTTCTGGTTGCGCGGCAAAGTGCTCGCTCCAACTCCATTCCCTAAGCAGATCTTGGGAAAAGAAGTAGCCGTAAGTGTAACTCTCGGAATCAAACCGAGCACCGGGATATCGATTCCAGTACCATGCGCCACCTACGCCCGTGCCGGCTTCGAATAGCGCCACGTTCAAACCAAGTTCCTTTAGCCGATGGAGTTGGTACAGACCGGCGGACCCAGCACCGATCACAATCGCATCGAACTTTCCGTTTACGAGGCCCGCCTTTTCACTTTTCTGCACGCCAATCTCCCGTTGAGCATTATTTCCGCTGCCATGCGATTCCCGAGGCCTTCTTTAGAATAACGGCCCTTGGAAACTTACATCTCGTTCCATATGTTGGAACGACATACCATATAGTATAACGCTACGTCTGCTTAGTCAAATTCCGCGCACGAGATTTCGCAGCAAAGTCCGAGCAAATTGCCGCCTCGATCAGCTCCGGCAGCGACCAATCTGTCCTTTGTTCCGCGGGTGAATGATCACTTCCCAACTACGGAGCGGTCAGATTTATGTTTTTATATATAGATGTATCCATTCACATGCAAAAAACATTCCAACTGCTCGGCTTTTTAGTATAACCTGATTTGGCGCAAGACTCGCTAGGGACAGGCTTAGCAATACGGTCAATCTCGCCTGCTTAAAGCGGGTCATTGTAATTGTATTCTGGGAGATCATTTAGGAATGAAAAAGTCGATAAACGCCCTCAAAAAACCGAGGAAGGGTTCGAAGGCGGTCGAACCATCCGGTCCCACCTACGCGGCGCCTGCACTCGAGAAAGGACTCGATATCCTTGAAGCGTTATGTACCAGCAACACGCCCCTTTCTTTGTCCCAAATAGCCGACCAGCTCGATCGCAGCGTTGGCGAAATCTATCGAATGTTGGCTTGCCTGGTTGAGCGAAACTACCTGGTCAGCATCAACGATACTTACGCGATAACGCCCAAGCTATTCGAGCTTGCGCACAGCAATCCGCCAACAAACCGCTTGCTCGCTGAAGCAGGAACGATCATGCAAGAGCTATCATCTAATCTTCAGCAAGCCTGCCACCTAACTGTTTACAACCAGGGACGCCAGATCGTCATTGCTAAGGTCGATAATCCTGGTGGAATGGGGTTTAGTATCCGCGTTGGTGCCGAGCTGGACGTGCTGGTATCTGCTTCTGGACGAGCGCTCTTGGCTTTTCAGGATCCCAATACTACCGAACTGAGGATCAAGGAGTCGATCCAGCGTCGCCCTCAACACTCCGACATCGATATTGGACCAATTCTTTCGACGATTCGAGCGCGTGGATTCGCGTCGATGGTGAGTCTTCAAATCAAGGGATTGTATGCCGTAAGCTGTCCCATCCTTGACCCCAAAAATCACGCCCTTGCAGCATTGACAGTCCCTTATGCAGAACGATTAGACCAACATAGCCGAAAGACGGTGATCGAGATTGAAGCCGCGGTTGGAAGAGCGGCAGATGTCTTGTCTAGTCGCATGGGATGGCGTGAAGCAGACGCGTGGCATACCGAGACAGGCTTCACTGAAAGCTCGACTTTTGCCGCGAAAAAGCGAACGCGGGCCCGTCAAACTGCAAGCCGATAGATTGTTGAACACCAGATTCGATAATTGCATTGCGAGATAAGGATTCAAGCGTGCAGGCTCGAACAGGCTGGTAGCGGCGCCTTTCGGCCTGGCGCACGGACGCAATTCTCGGAGATCATACCTCATTGAGCACGAGGTAGATGCGGCCGTCGGCCCTACACGTGCCAATCATGCCTATTCATCCAAGGATTCGACGGGAGAATGCGACGGACAGTTGCATCCAGTTGTCATTTACGGATCCCATGTAGGGAAAGCGCTGCAAGCCGCGCGTTACCTTCTTTCCCTTCAAATCTCCCTTTGCCGATTGATGACCTGCCGACGTCAACAGAATGCGACATCGGCCGCAACAGAACGCAAAACATTTGCTAGTATCGCCACGGCTTGCCCTTTGATTTTAACCTCTTTGTCGGAAGCGGATCATGTAGGTGTCCATCGTGTGATCGGCGACCTGATTCCAGAGATACTGGTCTCCCCGAAATGCAACGAAGTGTTCGTAGACACGCTTGAACCAGGCATTTTTCTCCGACATCTCCGTGAAAACCTCATTAGCGGCCTTCCAGCTGGCGTCCATGACTTCAAGTGGGAACGATTTGAGGACGGCGCCCGCTGCTACAAGGCGTTTCAAGGCAACCGGGTTTTGTGCATCGTACTTGGCGGACATCCATTGATTGGTTTCCGCAGAGGCCGACTGAAGGATGGTCTGGTAGAGTTTGGGAAGCTCGCCCCACTTCTGCTGATTTACAAAGAGCCCCACGGTTGGCCCGACTTCCCACCAACCTGGATAGTAATAGTACTTTGCCACCTTCACGAAGCCGAGTTTCTCGTCATCGTGCGGGCCTACCCATTCGGCAGCATCGATCGTGCCTTTTTCGAGCGCGGGGTAGATGTCTCCGCCAGCGATCTGCTGAGGGACAACGCCGAGTCTCGACAAGATGATGCCGGCAAAGCCGCCGACGCGAAACTTCAGGCCCTTGAGGTCGTTCAGGGAATTGATTTCCTTGCGGTACCAGCCGCCCATTTGGCAGTTGGTATTACCCGCGGGCAGGAACATCACGTTGTAGGTCTTGTGAAACTCGTTGATCAAGTCAAGCCCGCCTCCGTGATAGAGCCACGCGTTGCGCATCCGGACGTTCATGCCGAATGGCAGATCAGTTCCAAACGTAAAGGTCGGGTCCTTGCCGAAGTAGTAATATGGCGATGTGTGACCGCATTCGACCGTATTGTTCTGGACCGCGTCCAATATCTGCAAACCGGGCACGATCTCTCCGGCCGCGAACACCTGGATTTTAAACTTTCCATCGCTAAGCTCGTTGACGCGCTGCGCCAGGAACTCACACCCCCCGTACAGGGTATCGAGTGACTTTGGCCAACTGGCCGGCATGCGCCATTTGATTTCCGGTGTTGATTGGGCCAGCGCGGGAGCTGCGATTGCAGCGCCGGCCGCCGCAGTTGCTCCCAAAGCCGACGTTTTAAGGAATTTTCTCCGGTCGGTGATGCTCATTGGACGTCCCCTCATGTTGTTGGCGTATGCGAAATTCCGCGATTTGCGGATCAGTGAATGTGACTGCCGCCATTCACGTCGATCGTTGCTCCGGTGACGTAGGCTGAAAGTTCTGAGGCCAGAAACAGGCAGGCACCCGCGATATCCGACGGCTTTCCCGGCCGTCGCAGCGGAATACCCGCTACAATTTCGTCGAATTTCTCGCGAGAAAGGTTGCCGTCGAGCATCGCGGTCTCGACCATGGAAGGGCAGATGACGTTCGCGCGTATCCCCTGAGGCCCGAACTCGCGCGCGATGGTCTTTGTCAGGCTGACGACACCGCCTTTGGAGGCGGCATAGTGAGCGCCACCTACAAGGCCACCGCCCCGCTGCGCTGCGACTGAAGCCAGATTGACAATGACGCCACACTTTTTGGCGGCGAAGATAGCCAACACGCTTTTGCAGACGTTAAAGGTACCCTTCAGATTGACGTCGAGAATTCGGTCGTAGTCGGCCTCAGCAATCGAGAGCATCGACTGCGCCAGCACGATACCTGCGCAATTCACCAGGCAATCGATGGTTCCAAACCTGGCAACGGCTTCCGCTATGACGCGTTCGCAATCCGCAAGATTCGTGATGTCGCATTTGAGACCAGCGACTGTGGGTTCCGAGCCTATGTTGCTCGCGATCGACTTGACGATGTCGCTGAAGATCTCGTCCTCCATGGCAAGGTCCACGAGTACGAGCTTCGCACCGCTTTGCGCGAAGAGTTCGGCGGTGGCGTAGCCGATCCCTCTGAGCGAGGACGCCCCGACGATGACGCAGACCCTTCCCTGCAAAAGCAACGAATGCCCTCCCGAGCTATGCCATAGCGTATGCTCATATATAAATTTACAAATTCATACATAAAATCATTTGACGAGCTTGTCCACCTCGACGATGATCTTTTTATTAGCGGATATTGTGCGGTGCTTATAAAACACACAAGTAGAGGTAAAATGTCCTCCCGACTGGAGAAAATGTCCTCCCGACTGGAGAATAAGACCGTTGCCATCACCGGCGGCGCCGGCGGGATTGGTTCGGCGGCATGCCGGCTGTTCTGCGAAGCGGGCGCCCGCGTTGCCTTGATCGATACCGACGCCGTAACGGCAAGAGAGACAGCAGTGGCTATTCAACGCGAGAATACCGACGCCGACATCCGCGCATTTGCGGCCGACCTCGGCGTCGAGGCGGAATCCGATCGCGTCGTGGGGGAAATCGCGTCGGCCTTCGGGAGCGTTGATGTTCTGATCAACAATGTCGGCATTCGCCGCTATGAGCCGGTGGCAGACGCCCCATGGAGCACATGGGACGCGATCGTGCGCGTCAATCTGTTGAGCTTTGTCGCAATGTCCCGTGCGGTGTTGCCGCTCATGCGATCGAAGCAATCCGGCAGCATCGTCAACGTATCATCTACCTACGCCCTCTACGGCCGAAAAGGTATGGGTGCTTATGATGCGACCAAAGCGGCAATCCTGGCCCTGACGCGCACGCTCGCCTTTGAGGAGGCAGAGCACGGCATTCGGGTCAACGCCGTCTGTCCTGGCTTTACGCGGACGCCATTTCACATCAACCGCATGGGACAGGAAGCCGTAGACGATCTCGTTCCGCCCTGCGCGCTAAAGCGCTGGGCCGAACCGATCGAGCTTGCTTACCCGATGCTTTGGCTTGCTTCGGATGAAGCTTCCTACGTGACGTCCGCCACCTTCATGATCGACGGCGGACTGCCCGCCTGAACCAATGCAGAACGAGCGCGAAAGGAATCAACGATGAATATGAAATTCCACCACATGAATTTGTGTTCCGAGAACGTGCCACGCCTGTCCGAGTTCTATCGCTCGGTATTTGACCTCGGTTCGGTCGACTATCAGCGCGTCAATACCGCCGATGGATACGGTGGGAACGTCGACTTCGTGACTGATGGAGCGGTCGAATTTCACTTGGCGCGCAGGGATGTTGACCTCGGCTTCCGCATGAAGCACATCATCAATCCGCTGGATCGGGGCCACTTCTGCTTTCGAACGGACGACATTCAAGCCTTTAAGAGGCGCCTAGAAGAAAAGAAAATCCCATACTCGGACTACGGAACATGGGCGATGGCCGGCTGGTATCAGATATTCTTTCATGACCCCGACGGCAACATCATCGAAGTACATCAGACAGGCAAATAGATGTCGGCGCTATCGCTGTGGTGAACGCTTTCGGCAAGTTACGCGTCTTCAGTTTCAATTATCCGCCTGATCTTCGAAGTCGCCATTGCGGTCGCTAGGAGCTTCCCCTGTTCGTCATGCAACTGGCCTTCCAAGAAGCAGATGGACCGTCCTCGGCTTACAATCCGACCGGTACCCAGCACTCGACCGACTCTTGCCGGCGAAATGAAATTCACCTTGATCTCGAGGGTCGGTGCAAACTCTCCAGGGCCTAGGGTCAAGGCCAACGTTGGCGATAGCGTTTCGTCCAGCATGGCTGCAAGCATACCGCCGTGGATGAAACCCGCTGGATTCACGAAGTCCGGGCGAGCCTGCATTTCGACCTTTAACACCTGAGAGGAGGGATCGAACTCCAGGTATTTCCAGCCAAGCAGCTTGCTGATCGGAGCTTCAGGAAGTTCTCCGTGCAAAATCTTCGCGAAGAAACCTTTCTCGGCCAAGTTTGCCTCCAGAGTTTATGCGAAGAGTGGCGAACCAGTGGGGTTCGATAGCTCAGCCTGTTTCTCACGCGGGATCATCGAGAGGGTCGGCAGGTCGAGAACGGCACGGATGGCTGCCCCGAGCTTGTCCGCGGCATCCAGGGGCTCCGGCGTCCCTTCCTTGTCGCGCCAAGCCACCACTCCGTCCGGTCGCACAAGCAGCGCGCCGGCCTCTTCGACCTCGCGGACGCGCTGCCACTCGCAGTAAAGGTCCTGCGCTTCAGGCGAGCCGGTCACGACGATCCGCAGGAACGGAAGATCGAGGCGGCGTACAGCCTCCTTCCATGCGGTGCCGGCGATACCGGTCACGACGGTGAAGAGACCCTTTCCTGTTGCGTCAAGTGTCGAGATGCGGGTGCCGTCCCGACCGACGAGCCAGGCGTGCGGAATTTTGGCTCCTGGTCGTGTCGTCGGTTGATTGTAGAGATCGCGATCACGCCGCCAATTTTCGGGCTCGGCCACGGCATCGGCGATCACGGCCGAGGATTCGTAGCGTTGGTTCATCTCCACGCCTTGCGCATTGTACTCTGTCTGCTTGAGGTCGAGAGCTGCCTGAGCCGCCTTGCGGGCGGCAACACCTTCCGGTCCCGGATCGCGGAAGCGTGCGATGCCCGCCGCGACCGGGTTTTCCGCCCCCTGCACCCGGAAACAGGCATTCAGCGGGGCATAGTCGAGCCGCGACTGGTTGGCTCGCTGCACGACCTGCTTTCCAACGGGCGCCCGTTCCTGCGAATAGCTTTCCAGTAGCTTCGGCCCGGCCCAGCCCTTGATGGCGTAGGCTAGTTTCCAGCCGAGATTGTGGCCGTCCTGCACGCAGGTGTTATTGCCCAAACCGCTGGACGGAGGATGCCGGTGGACGGCATCGCCACCGCAGAACACCCGCCCCCTGGAATACTGCGTCACGTACGCCTGATTGATGTACCAGACCGACGTCCTCACGATCTCAGGTTCGATCGCCGGATCCCCGATTAAGACCCTGATCTTTTCGCGGACGCTGCTTTCGGAGAGATCGGGATCGCCCTTGTTGATGTCGAACCCCCAGCCTGCGATCCATTGCGTCCACGGCCGCACGGCGCGGAGAAGGCCCATTCCGATTTCGCCGAAGCTCGCGTCCGGTGAGACAATCCAGTTCAGGATGCTGGGACGATGTTTGCTGTACTTGGAGAGGTCGGCATTGAAGACCGTATAGACGGTGCCAGCGCGCGCCATGCGCCCTTCGATCGGAAGCTCGAGATGATCGACCACGGTCGATCTCGCGCCGTCGGCCCCGACCATGTAGCGCGCCCGGACGGTGAACTCGCGCCCGTCCAATCGGTCGCGCAGGGTGGCGGTGACGCCTCCGGAATCCTGCTCATGACGGATGTATTCGGTGTTGAACGCGAACGTGGCGCCCTTCGCGGCCGCCTTCTGGAACAGGATCGGCTCGAGCAACGGCTGGATGATGTCCACCATGCCGCACGGACTTGCCCTCAGGTAGTCCCCTCGGCGGTCATCCCCCGTTCCCCACGTTCGCATCCGGATGAGTTCGGGCCCGGCCAGGCTGGTGGTGAACGTAGTGTCACCCATCAATTCCCATGGGCTCGCGTACCGGGCCACGTCCTCCGAGATACCGAGATCGCGGAAGACCTCATTGGCTCGTTGGTTGGTGATGTGCGCGCGCGGGCTATCGGCCATCCAGTTGCCGCGTGACACGATGTGACAGCGCACGCCGCAATTCGCGAGCGAAAGCGCCGTCGTCGATCCGGTCGGTCCGGCCCCGATGATGAGCACATCTGTTTCGTATGCCATACCTACCTCCGCGATTACTTCCCGCTTTCACGCGGGGAAATCTTCAGTTGAGGCGTCCGCTTGTCTTGCCGCCATCATCGCCATGCCGGCGATCCAGCCGGGGATAGCTTCATAGAACTCCTGCTCCATGGTGAACTGGCCACCCGTCGAGAACGCTCCAAAGGCGGCAACCCACGCGAGGACTTCGTTGGCGCCCCGGCCGGCCGCCTCGCGCACCTTGTCGGTGTTGAGCGCATCGGCTCGCCAGATCTGGCCGCTGCGCAAGATTTCCATGAATTCTTCGTCCCAATCCGGATTAAGAGGCTTGCAGGGGCCCTCGCCCGCTTCGGCCAGAACAGCCGCCTCGAAGACCCGCTTTTCGCGCGCCTCCTTGGCTTCCTGGGTTGGATTGCGTCCGTTGATCAGGCGCTCGCGAATCTCCGGTGGGGCCCCCTTGATGGACGGCACCGGCGGATCGTGCGACAGGCCACCCGATGCGGCAAACAGCACCCGCTTCCCGGAACGCATCGCGAAGCGACCGACGGATTCACCCAGCTGCCTCGCCCGCCGGTAGGTGGGAATAGGCGGAGCTGCGGCGTTCACGAAGATCGGCAGGATCGGCACGGATTTGAAATGGCCTAGGACTGCTTCCCACATCTGGACGAAACCGTGGTCGACCGGCATGCGGTACGACACCGCGACGTCAAAATCCTCCGCCCGTACGTGATCCACAAGCGCAAGAGCCGTTTCTTCCGGAACGTCCAGCGGACCCGTCCCCCCTCCCCAGTCACCGAGGGAGACCGCACCCGCGCCCACGCAGAACGAAGGCATCAGATCGTAGAAGAAGCCGTTGAAGTGGTCGGGCGCGAACTGGATGACGTAGTCGGGTTCGAACTCCTTCACGAAGGTTCCGAGCCGTTCGAACGCCATGCGAACGCGTTGCTCGGTTTCGTTGCTGGCGGGTCCCCGGTACATCAGAGGCGTGTGGGATGCGCAGACGATTGCGACTGACATGATCGGATTCCTTCGAACGAGCGTGGCTGTTGTCGATGGTAGCTTGCGGCCTATTTCTTCACCAGAGGGCACGGGCTCTCGGAGAGCGGCCGGTTGACCGCCTCGCCGGGTAACGTCTGCAGGACGTTGTAAAGGTCCCAATCACCCTTGTTCTCTCCGACCTTCTTCACCTGGAGCAGGTACATGTCGTGTATCATCTTACGGTCGGCGCGGATGTAGCCGTCGGCCGCGAAGAAGTCGTTCACCCGCTCCTTCTCCATCTGCTTCATGACGGTCGGCGCTTCGTCCGTGCCGGTCGCCTTGACGGCCTTGAGATAGTGCGCGACTGACGAGTAAACACCCGCGTGGAAGCCAGTCGGCATGATCTTGGCCCTGGCGTAGAAGCGCTGAGCCCAGGCACGCGTCTCCGGCGTACGGTCCCAGTAGAATGGAGAGACTTCGTAGGCGTCGTGCGCGATCTTCAGACCTACGGCGTGCACGTCCGTCAGCACCGATTGCAGCGGAACGATCTTGGCTTTCGCGCTAAGGCCGAATTCGTCGGCCTGCTTCAGCGCAGTCACCGTATCGCCGCTCGAAGCCGCGATCGCGATGACATTAGCTCCGGCGTTGGATGCGGTGAGCAGGAACGATGCAAAGTCTGAGGTATTTGGCGGAAACACGGTGCTACCCACCACCTGCGCGCCGTTGAGTTTCACTTGCTCTGAGGTATCCCTCGACAAGGCGTGACCATAGGCCTGATCGACCGTCAGGAAGTACCACTTCGTGCCGCCAGCCTCGATGATTGCCTTCGCCGCACCCTTCGCTAGGTTGTAGGTATCGACTGTCCACTGCACCGTAAGCGGGGAGCAGGCCTTGCCATTGAAATCTGACGAGGTCGATCCGGACAACAGCATGATCTTGCTCTTCTGGACGGCGAGATTCTGCACGGCGAACCCGATGGGCGAACCTTGCATGTCGGCGATCGCGTCAACACCTTCGACGTCAAACCAGCGCGCAGCGATTTGGGATCCGGTGTCGGGCTTGCCGCTGTGATCGGCCGAAATGACCTCAACGTTGATGCCGGCTCCGAAGTCCTCTGCGGCCATCTCGGCCGCGATCACGGACCCCTTACCGTTCGCCAGAGCTGTCGGCCCGGCGATGTCGGTCAGGACGCCTACCTTCACCTTGCCACCGCTGAGATTTGCGGTTCCGCCAGCGGTCTGTGCCGCTGCCGGCGGCGCCGAAATCGCCAAGGCTAAACAAACGGCCGCACGCAATTGGAAGCTTGAATAGACCATCGTTCCCTCCCGTAGCCGCCCTTTTTAGACGTGCCGGGATGGATTGCAGCCATTCGGACTTGGATTCCATCGGAGTCTATGGAATGTTCGCAGTGCGAACACGTGGGGGGGGCCATGCACCGCAATGTCAGAGCACTTTCCCGCGGGTTGGCGCTGATCGGCGATCTCAATGCGAGCGGACCATCGAACGTCGTGCAACTCGCGAGAAGAACCGGCCTCAACCGTACCACGTGTTATCGCCTGCTCGATACGTTGCGAGATGACGGCTACGTCACGTTTGATGAGACCAACGCCCTATTCAGTCTTACGACACTAGTGCGCACGCTGAGCGAGGGCGTGTCATCGCGCGACCTGTCGAGCCAGGCGGCGCTTCCGGCAATGTTTAGTCTGCTCGACCAAGTATCATGGCCGAGCGACTTCGGGGTTTTCGAACTGGGCTCTGTGCTGATCCGGGAGAGCACTCACCCCTTCAGTCCGTTGTCGGTTCATCGGTCCATGGTGGGCCGCAGGAGGTCTTTGGTGCGAAGCGCGCTCGGAAAGGCCATCCTGACGGCGTCGCCGCCGGCATTGCGCCGCGAGATGCTTGATCTGACCGCTTCGCTTGTCGAGGAAGACGCGGGCCTGGCAAAGGACCGACGTTTCATTGAAGACATCCTCTTGCAAACGAAGAAGGACGGCTACGCATCCTCGGTCGGAGGCTCCGAAGCCGGCATCAGCGCTATAGCGCTGGCTATTCCGGGGGGGGGCCCCGTTCTCGGCAGCGTCAATCTGATCTTCTTCTCGTCATCAATGACGCCCGAGGTCGCCGCCCGAAAGTACCTGCCCAGCATGAGGATAGCCGTGAAGGAAATCGAGCGTCGATGGTCCGCAGCGAACAAGGCGCGAGGAAAGATCGCCTAATTGGCAACCACCTCAACGCGGAGCTGGTCAATTGCCTTAGCCGCCCTAGATGACATCATGGGCACCACGTGGCCTCGAAGTGCGCCGATCGATCGTCCCATCTTGTCAGAAAAACCTGTGTTTCGGGCGGTACAACTGCCTTCGTGCTGTCTTTTCCTGCAAAAGCCTCGATCGCGGCCATCGATTCCCAGAATGTAATCTCCACAATGGCGACTTCATCGTTCTCTGCGCTGCGCATGAAATACGAGCCTTTGTAGCCGGGTACCCGATGCAGCGCCGGCAAGGTTTCGGTCGTCAAGAGCTTTTCGTAGGCGTCAGCCTGCTCAGGCTTTGCCCATCCGCGCCAGACTCTTCCAATCATGATTATCTCCTGTGTCGGTTTGCTAGACGACTCGAGTTTTAGTCAAGAACACGAATGCGGTTGGGCGCGACCTGCAAAGCGACGGTTTCGCCCACCTTGAAAATCTGGCCGTCCGTCGCAAGACATCGGATGCAATGCAAGCCTGCCCTGACCACATAGCGAACCCGCGATCCCAGAAAGATGGCCGTTTCGACCCTGGCCGTGCAGGTTGAATCGCCGGCGGGAGCCAACTGCACGTCTTCCTGCCGGAACGTGATCGTCGATGCGCCGCCGCGGACGTAGCCTTTAGCCAAAGTAAGGACATCCTCGGCCGACAGCATGGCGCGACAGGCGTCTCCGTCCATCACCAGCTCGACATCCAGAATGTTGGACGAGCCCATAAAGCCGGCCGAAAAACGCGTCGTCGGCGCTCCATAAAGTTCGGCCGGCGTGCCCTCCTGCTCGATCGTTCCCTCGTTCAACAGGATGATTCGATCCGACAGACTGAGCGCCTCTTCCTGATCATGCGTGACGAAGATGGTTGTCAGGCCTGTTTGGCGATGGAGTTGAATGAGCTCTTCCTGCATGCTCTCGCGCAGACGGGCGTCCAGGTTGGATAGGGGCTCGTCGAGCAGCAGCACCTGCGGGCTCGATACGACAGCCCTGGCGACCGCGACACGTTGCTGTTGCCCGCCGGAAAGCTCACGGGGCCTGCGGGTTGCCAGATGGCTGAGCTGAACCATCTCCAGCACGTCCTTCACCCGCCTGGCTTGTTCCTGCCTGGTCCCGAGGTTGCGCATCCGGAGCGGAAACATGACGTTGTCAAACACGTTCAGGTGCGGAAGCAACGCGTAGGATTGAAACACCATGGCAATGTCGCGCTTCTCCGGCGGAAGTGCGGTGGAGTCCTTTTCGCCGATAATGATGGACCCGCTCGTGGTCTGCTCAAGTCCCGCGATCATCCGCAGCAGTGTCGTCTTTCCGCAGCCGCTCGGGCCGAGCAAGCTCACAAACTCGCCCTTGGCGATCGACATGGAAATGCCCTTGATGACCGCCGTTTCACCGAAGAGCTTCGTCACATTGTTGAGAACAACAGCCGCCATCAACCTGCCACCTTTTGAACGCCGAGCAGCCGGTCGATCGCCAGCAGCATCACGACCGTTAACCCAATCATGAGGGTGGAGACCGCGGCGATCGACGGATCCGGACTGAATTCCAGCTGTGTATAAATCTGAATGGGCAAGGTCATGATCTCGGGCGACCTCAGGAACAGCGAGACGATGGCTTCATCGAATGAGATGTTGAAGGCGAAAAAGGCGCCTGCGGCGATACCGGGAAGACATTGCGGGAGAACGACATGGATCAGCGTCTTCCAGCGGCCTGCGCCCATGGTGCGCGCGGCTTCTTCAAGAAACCTGTCCGAGGTCGACAGGACAGCAAGGGTCGTCCGAATGACGTAGGGAACCGCAATCACCGTGTGACCGACCCACAGGGATACGAAGGACGTGCGGCCAACCTGCGAACTCCAGAACATCAGCAGCCCGAGCGCGAATACGATGGTCGGCAGCACCAGCGGCGACAGCATCAGCGCGGACAGAATGCCGGTACCCGGAATGCGCCCACGGTGAAGCGCGATGGCCATGCCGGTACCAACGACCGTCGCCGAGGCCGTAACGACCGCGGCCAACTGCAGACTGTTCAGGGCCGACTGAACGTAAACATTCGAGTCGAGGACCGTGCGGTACCATTTCAAGCTCAGGCCTTGCGGCGGGAACGCGATGTAGTCTCCCGCCGTGAACGACACTCCCGCCACGACCACGATCGGCCCAAGGATGAAGATCATCACGATCGTCACGAATAGCGCGGCGGCCCCGCGAACCCATGGAGGAACTGCCCTAACCATGGGATTTCCTCGTGAGGCTGATATACGGGATGAGAAGGATGAGCACGCCGATAAAAAGGATCAGGGACTGGGCCGCGGCGAATGCCCAATCCTGGGATTTTGTCGCGGTCTCGTAAATGGATCCGGCGAGTACCGGCAGGCGCGCACCGCCGAGCAGTGACGGCGTGATGAAATAACTGACCGACAGAGTGAACACCAGCAGAGAGCCGGCGACGATACCCGGAATGGAAAGCGGGAGAACCACACGCTTCACAGAAGCCAGGAAACTGCATCCCATGACGCGCGATGCCTCCTCGATACGAGGGTCGAGCCTTAATATGACGCCGACAATGGAAAGAACCATGAAAGGAAAGAGAATCTGGATCATTCCGATGATAATGGCGGCCTCGGTATGCATCAGTGAGTAATTGCGTCGAACAAATCCCATCAGATACAATGCCTCCGGTAGCAATCCGCCCCGGCCCAACAGAACCATCCAGCCGAATGTCCGGACGACGACGCTCGTCATCAATGGCAGCGTGATGAGGATCATCAGCCAGACCCGCAGGTTCGGGCTGGCCCGGGCCATCACATATGCAAACGGAAATCCGGCGATCGCGCAGACCAGCGTGATAATGCAGGACAGTTTGATCGTCCGCCACGCCACGCCGAGATAATAGGCGTCGGTCAGGAAGCGCTCGATGTATGAAATCGTGAGCGAACCGTCTGGATTCTTGATGCCGAGAACCATGATTCCCGCAACAGGAACCAGAAAGGCAAAGCACAGCAGGAGAATGCCGGGGGCGGCGATGATCCAATCATCATGATACTTGTTCATGGTGCCCCCGGATTTCGTCTGATGCAGGTCAGCGTGCGATCAACTTCTTCCAGTTCTCGATCAGCGTCGCCCTGCTGCTGTCGACCTGAGCCGGATCGAACCGGACCAGCGACTTGACGGCGTCGCCGAAGACCACTTCAGAGGCGACATTGTCATCGAGCTTGGTTTTCCGATTGGTGGGCGAGTAACGCATCTCCCGCGCAAAAGCCGCCTGCACTTCCGGCGACAACTCGAAATCAATCAGCTTTTTGGCCAGGGCTTGATTGGGGCGTCCGGCAACGAGATTGGCGGTGAAGAACACGGCCGGAGCTCCCTCTTCGGCCAACAGGAATTTGACCGGCTGGCCGCTCTGGCGAATGACGTGGGCGTAGTCTTGCGAAAATGCGGCAATCCAG
This sequence comes from Bradyrhizobium sp. JYMT SZCCT0428, assembly GCF_018131075.1. GTDB lineage: Bacteria > Pseudomonadota > Alphaproteobacteria > Rhizobiales > Xanthobacteraceae > Bradyrhizobium. Next base: position 57,823 of record NZ_JAFCLS010000002.1, read on the forward strand.
GCATCGTTCTGGGCGAAGTTCTGCTGAACTTCCGGCGATGACGAAATGATCACCGACCTGTTGAGCAGTTCCCCAACCTTCTCCAGGCCCGGCTTGGTATTGTCGAGCGAGCCCCCCCAAACCTTGTTCATCATGAGGAAGCCGAGCAGGCCGTAGGAATTGGACAGGTCGGTGAGAACGAGGTGATCGCCGTATTCGCTCTTCCAGAGATCCTTCCACGCCTTCGGCGCGTTCGGAACCTTCTTCTCGTTATAGAGCAGGCCGATCGCGGTCACGAGGTGCACCGGCCCTTCACCGCGCGCCATGCCTTCGGTCGCGAACGGGTACAGGTCAGCGGCGTTCGGCAGCTCTTGAGGCTTGATCGGCGAGATGAGGCCTTCGCGTGCCGCGACGACCTCTTGCCCTCCGGAGAAGTGAACCACGTCGTATTGCGGGGCGCCCTTTTGCGCGCGCAGCTGCGCCAGCGTATCGGCGGAGTAGACCGTCACTACCTTGATCTTGACGTTGTTGGCCTTTTCGAATGGCTCGAACACCAGCTGCTTGTGCAGCTTTTCATAAGCACCACCCCACGAATTGACGACGAGGGTCTCTTGCGCAACAGCGCTGGAGACGGAGGCAAGTAAAGATGTCAGGAGCGCCAAGATCGTCTGATTTGCTTTCACTACACTTCTCCTTTCGAATGTCTTATTAACGAAATGTCTGACAGATGCTGCTTCGTTGTATCGCATTGGTTGAAGCGAGCAGGCTTACGCTTCAATGTCGTGTTGTATGCCAACCACGGTTCGCGTGCCGTCGGCCAAACATTCCGTCCTAGACGTTCATGGGCGAATTCTCGAGCAAGGTAAGCTCGCCCGGCGTCAGCACCTGCTTGATGAAGCGCTCCTGGTGCGGCTTGTAGAATTCCCACAATCGACGCAGTTCGAGATGCGGATTCCCGGCCCAATCGACCCGCAGATCGACAAGCGGCCACGTCTCGCGATCGGCTATCAGGAGAGCAGCGGACATGATGGGCTTGGTTTCGCCGCCTGCGGCAAGTCCGGCATCTACGGCGGCAAGCAGCCGCTCCGCGAAAACCTGGCCTACGCTCCTTTCGAACGCCTCGACCATCGCCCTTGGCACGTCCGAATTGGCGATGAAGTTCCCGGTCGAGACACAGGACTTGCCGGTAAAGCCGGCATTGATACATTTGATCTCAGGGCCGTTAAAGAAGGCGACACGCCCCTCCTTGTCCACCGCCGCGAACTGACGCTCCTGCGGGAAATCGTTGGTTGCGGCCAGCAAGTTGACGGTCTCTTGCGCCGTACACCCTCTGGAAAGGAGGTCGAGGCCGAGGGGACCAGCCCGGGTGTCGGTTCTATGCTGCGTCGTAATCGCGCCAACCCCGGCCTTCACCCAAGGACAGCGGTTGCCGACCGCGACCGCGGACGTCGCTATCCCGATCCCAAACATCCCCGTTTTGCCGTCACGCGCCATGATGGAAAATGTCAAAATTTTCTCCAATTTAACCTGAAACCCGCTATTGTAGCGCTACAATAAACGTGTCTGGCTGGCCGTCAACTAAAAAAGCGGCAAATTGTGCTGTTGTCTGTATTTGAGGCAGCACCAGAATCGGGCGGTCATCCTCGTGTCGAGGACGCCAAGGCTCCCAACTACACAGGCGGATCAACTTGAACGACCACGTCACGCACAAGAGTTCCGTCAAGATGTCGGACGTCGCGCGGGAAGCCGGCGTCTCACCTATGACGGTGTCGAATACCTTCAAGCACCCATCCAAGGTGATCCCTGAAACGCGGGACCGGGTCGCTGCGGCGGCCGCACGGCTTGGTTATGTACCGAACCTGATGGCAGGCAATCTGGCTTCGGGTCGAAGTAACATCGTCGCCGTCATCGCGCCTTCCATTCAAAATTCCAACTTCGCGGGCATGATTATTGGGCTCGAGAACACGCTGCGCGCGAACGGCTACCACCTGATCATATCGGTGGTGGAGAAGGCGGAGCGAGAATTTGAGGCCGTGCGCGCGCTGATCGGACGCCGTGTCGATGGCATTGTCCTCACTGGCGTCAACCGTGACGAGGCAACGCGCAATATGCTGATCAATGCTCGTATTCCCCTTGTCGAAACGTGGGATCTCGAAGGCCCTTTCCTTGATATGGGCGTCGGCTTTTCTGCCCGGAAGGCGGCGAAAGACATTACGCGCCTAATCATAGCGAGCGGAAAGCGGCGCATCGGGCTCGCCGGTTACCCGATTGAGAACAACCGCCGCTTCCAGGAACGCGTTGCCGGCTTTCAGGAAGCGATGTTAGAGGCCGGACTGACTAGCGACCTGATGGCGTTCGTTCCCGACTGGTCCGGCTTCTCGGGCGGCCGGCTCGCGATGGATCGGATCCTCGAGCGCGAACCGCTTCTTGAGGGCATTTTCTGCTTCACGGACGTTCTGGCAACCGGTGCGCTTTTCGAATGCATGAGGCGCGGCTGGCACGTTCCAAACAGATTCGCCATTGCCGGATATGGCGACTATGAAATCGCGGCCGAAGTTCCTCCGGGATTAACCACTGTTCGCACGCCTGGTGACAAGATCGGCGAAGCTGCAGCAGAGATGATCCTCCGTCGGATCAATAAGACCCAACAGTCGGACACAGTTGTAGACGTCGGATATGAAGTCGTTGTCAGGGGTACCATTTAAACTTAATAGAAAGGCTGCAGCAGGTAGCGACGCCACATAACGCTTAGGCAGATATTACTGCCGGGCGGTTCCGTTAGCACAGAGCTGCGCACCGAAGATCACGCGGTTCCCATCGGGCATCGAGCATTATGAGCGTTTATTTCGGCGTGACTCCGCCGCCCGCCTGTCCACGTTCGCCGGCGAGAATTGCAAGCGCGGAGCGTCATCAAACTAAACGCGGCGCGATGAAAGGTATGACGAAGGCCTCGTCCCATACGGTGGATCGCATTGTCCCACGTCCTCTACAACGTCGTCATAACGCGAGTACGATCTTGCCCCCTCTCGCTCGCGAGCAGCAGGTTATCATCTGCGTATTCCGGGCGCGTTCGGACTGAGATAGCACTCGATCTCGGTGTTCCACTTCACCTTCAATCACCTGCACCTCACACGAACCACATAATCCTTCTCGACAATCACAGGCTACGTCAATGCCGGCAGCCTCCAACACATCGAGAGCCGTCCTATCGGGCGGAACCTGCAGGGTAACCTGCGAATCGCGAAGCTCAATCTCAAACGGACGATCATGCGACGGATCGGCGGCGGCCTGGGCAGATGTGAAATGCTCTTTGTGAAGAGTATTTTCAGGCCAATCCAAGGATAAACCAACAAGCTCACTCAACAGACGATCGGGACCGCAGGCATATATTCGGTCCACGATGGTTCCTTTTTCGACCAACGCTCGCAGATCCATTCTTGCTCCTTCGGAGGCGGGATAAAGCTGCAAATTCTTGTCATGGTCCCGGCGAAGCTTTTCCAACAGCGCCATGCTCGAAGCGGAGCGGCCGGCATAGTGGAGCTCGTAGCGCTTGCCGAGGTGCTTGAGGCGGTCGGCCATGGCGACGATCGGCGTGATTCCTATGCCTCCGGCAATCAGCAAATAGCTCGACGCGGATTCGTCCAGACGGAAGTGATTTTTGGGCCCACGGATCCGCAACATGTCGCCGGTGCGCAAGGTTTCGTGGATATGGCGCGAACCACCCTTTCCTGCCGTCTCCATCAATATCCTCAGCTCGTAATGCTTCCGATCTTCCGGGTCGCCACAAAGGGAATAGCGCCGGTCGTATTCCCCAAGGAGCACATGGATGTGGGCTCCGGGGGCCCAGGCCGGCAGGTCTCGGCCGTCGGTGGCTTCAAGGATGATCCGCAGGATACGATCGGCTTCCTGATGAACGTCGACGACGCGAACCGGTCGCGCAATGTCGGCTCGGGCGGGCGGTCCGACTTTGAACGACTGACGAGACTTCTGAATCGTTTCGTCGCGACGTTCCGGATTATGCCCTGGGTCCCAGCGAACCCACAAACTTTCCGGCCCCCGGAAGGATGTATTTGGAAGGTATTTGAATTCCTGGTCCGGCACGAGTTCCATGTGCGGCAGTCGGCGCACGAACTCTTCGAGGAAATTCCTCATCTCCATCCGGGCGATGTTCTTTCCCATGCACTGATGAGCGCCGTATCCGAAGGAAAGATGATCAACCGTATTCTCTCTATGGAGATCGAGGACGCTGGGATTCTCGAATTTTCGTTCGTCGTGATTGGCCGAAGCCATTACCAACAGGAGCTTGGCTCCCTCGGGAATTTCCGCGTCCCCCACCCTCGTCGGGGCGGTGGCGATACGGCGCCACGAAACGATTGACCCCGCACGCCGCAAGCACTCTTCGACTGCCATGGGAATCAGGCTTGGATCCGCGCAGATTTGACTCCAGGCCTCCTTGTCGGACAACAGCAGCCGCATAGCGTTCGTGGTGGCCTTGGACGTCGTTTCATGCGCTGCCACGAGGATCGCCATCATCATCGACCGCAGGTAGGATAGCGGCACGACATCCGGATGCTTGAGATGCTGCCGGATAGAGACGTACATCCAACCGTCTCCGGCTGGATTTTCCATCATACCGTCGAGAACCCGGTTTGCGGCTCGCCAGAAGCGCCCCACCGAATCCGCCACATGGAGCTGCTCGTCCAGGCTCGGCCTGCCCCACGTATTGATCGTGTGCGCCACGCAGAATTGGCGCAACTCATCAATGTCGTCATCCCGTACCCCGAGGAAGTGGAGCGCCACCGTAAGGGGGATCTCCCAAAGCATCTCGGCGACCAGATCGACTTCGCCCTTGTCGATGAAACGATCCACATAACGTTGAGTCAGCTGTCGAATCGACGTCTCGTGTTTCGCAAGCGCCTCGGGGCTGAATGAATCCATCAAGAGCCGGCGCCGCTCCATGTGCGCTGGCTCGTCCTCGTTCACCATCGTACGGTCCATTGCGTAACCGTACTGCTTCAGAATCTCCTGCGCCTCGGGAGGCGCCGGCGTTATTTTCTCCAACGCGATCGAGGGGGAGAACAGAATATTGTTCCGGAAGATGGCCTTTATGTCGTCATATCGGGTCACAACCCAATATCCGAGCTTCGGACTGAAGAAGACCGGCTCCTCGTCCCGGGACCATCGCAATGAGTCTGCTGGATCGACCTGATACGCTCCTTCGAAAGGATCGAACTCGGCGGCCTTCGAAGAAAACAGATGCGCGCCAGTCAAAGTGCCAGACGAGGCTTCCGCACCGACGGGACAGCCAAGTGGTTCTCTCCCACCGCTATGACTTCCACGGTCGGGGGTCGACGGCGAGTATGCATGCGAAGGGCAGGCAGAAATACCTTGGCCGGTCGATGCACTTGGATGGTCGGAGCTCTTCATGTCGGGGTCCGGTCTTTCTGACCTCAACTTCCCGTCAACAGCGGAAAGTTGATTTCTTATTATGTAACTTGTTACGCAGCGTAAAACTTCAAATGAAGGCCCGCCGATGGCTGGCCGGACTGACCGGCGCGTCCCGTTGCTTACCCCGAGATTGCAACCTGAGGCACCGAGGACAAACGAGGGTCTTTCGCGAAATCCTGGATTTCAAGCAACGCGCGTTCGGCGCTCGGCAGGAAGGGATACAGACCGAAGATATGCAGTCGTTCGTCGTAGAGTGATAGCCTTACGTCCGTCCCCGCATCTCGTGCTCGATCAGCCAGCCGTACGGCATCGTCCACCAACACCTCTCGACGACTGGCCTGGACCAAAATCGCGGGAAGCCCGGCGAGATCCGCATAGACCGGAGAAACCCTCGGATCCGTGGCCTGATGTGACTGGAAGTAGCTTGTCGACATGTAGGTCAGGATATCGCGGTCTATGATTGGATCCTTCCCCTCGCAAGTTTCGATGCTTGGGCTTGCGAGCGAACAATCGACAAAGGGAGACAACAGGAACATGCCGGCCGGACGCGGCCTCCCCGCATCGCGGAGAGCTACCGCCGTCGAAACCGCGAGCCCTCCGCCGGCCGATTCTCCGCTCAGGAAGATCTGTTCTGCTTCGTATCCCTGCTCAAGAAGCCATTCATACGCGCGCACAGCGTCGTTAAGCGCTGCAGGGAACGGATTTTCGGGTGCTAGACGGTACTCGAGCGCAAGGCACCTGCCATCGATCGCTTTCGATAGACGTTCGCAATACTCGACCGAACAACGCGCGGATCCGAAAGCGAATCCGCCCCCATGAAGGTGCAGCACTACCCGACCTTTCTTCGTGCCCTTGGCATCGACCCAAAGACCCGTGGCCTCGCCGATCGTGACCTCGTTGATGTCCGTGTCTGTTGCAGGCTTGAATTGACCAAAGAACCGGTCGTACCCGCGCCTGAGCCCACGAATCCCGCCAGCTTCCTCTTCGGACGTGAAGAGATCATGCCACATATCCCACGCCCGCTTTTGCTGCGGGTTGTCTTCGGCAAAAACTGACCTAACTCCTCGCTTGTCGGGCACTATCTCATCAGATTCGCCGGCCTTGACCGGATTGTAGCCGTACAACCATCTCCAGATCGTCGTCGCCAGCGGGTCGATCTGAGCCAGTCCTTTCATCCGGCCGTTCCTCGCTCTAACCTGCACGGGATCTCCCTCTGTCCAGAAGATATGGGTCGAACGTGCCACCGTTTGCACTTTCGTGGTTCGCGGACGTCGCTTCATCTCGTAAAGGGCCAGCGCGTCAGCAACGCCTGCCTTTTTCTTTCGCGCCAGACTTTTGGCCAATACGTAACCGTCTTCGACCGATTGCGTCGCACCCTGAGCGAGATAAGGCAGCATCGCGTGAGCAGCGTCGCCAAGAAGCGTAGCGCGACCTACGGTCCATCTGGCCAGGGGATCCCGATCGTAGAGGCCGGTAATGAAGGCCTCGTCAATCAGCTCCATCAAGGCGGACAACCTCGGATTCGCGCCTGAGAAGGATGCGCGCAGTTCGCTCAATTCACCGGTTTGGCTCCACGTCTCACGCCTGACTTCCGACGACGGTACAACGCCGCCGAAATTGAACATCTGCCCCGGTCTGACCCAGTACGCCCAGACCATCCGGTCGAGCCCCGCCCACCCATAGAAACGTTCCTTGAACGACAGGTCTCCCAATCGATCTCCCGGAACGAGAGCGCGCCACACCAGCTTGCCCGAAAACGTAGTGGGACCGTCGCCCACCAGTCGGGCCCTAACGGCAGAATGGATTCCGTCTGCTCCAACGAGCACGTCGCCGGTGACCCGCTCTCCGTTACCCAGAACGACCGTTACCCCCTGCTGGTTTTGCAGTACGTCGACTACCTTGCTTTCCAGCCTCAACACATGCGGCGGCAATTGGCTCTTGAGGATGTCGAGCAGATCAGCTCGATGAAATTGATAGAATGGTCCGCCGTATCGCGCGGCGGCCTCGGGCCCTAACGGCATGTCGGAAATCAGTTCGTCCGTATCGAACGACAGAACCCTGAAGGTTATCGGCTTTACCGCGATCCGCTCCACCATATCGAGGAGCCCGAGCTCCCGCAGGACAATCGCCCCATTGCTGGAAATTTGGACGCCGGCTCCGACCTCTTTGAGTTCCCGGGCCTGTTCCAGCAGTGTTACCTTCATACCTTCGCGGAGGCAGCAAAGCGCCGTGGTCAGCCCGCCGATGCCCGCTCCTGCAATAATGACGTGCATATTGATCCTCCCTATATTGCGTCGACGCAGCAGCTACAGGCATTCCATGATCTGCTGTTTGGTGAGTTGACTTGGGCTTCCTTGAAACTCGGAGCCACGTCCGTCCTTCACGATGTAGATGCGATCGGCGATCTTTGCCGTCGATAGTATATTCTGCTCCACTATGACGGTCGCGATGCCGCAGTCCCGGTTGAGCCGCTTAATGACATCCATTAGATTATGAACGACTTGAGGCGCCAGGCCGGTCGTGGGTTCGTCCAGCAAGAGCACCCGCGGCTGAGACATCAGCCCAATCGCAATCGCGACCATGCGCTGTTCGCCACCGCTCATCGTTCCGGCCAATTGCTGGTTTCTCTCCTTCAGTCGCGGAAACAATTCAAGGACGAGTTCCTTCTGCGCTTCTCGACCGCTTTGCCGCGACGCGGGCAGAGCATCCACCGCGAGATCGAGGTTCTCGATCACGGTCAAATTCGGGAAGACGCTCCGTTCCTGCGGCACATAGGAAATACGTCGCTCCAATCGCTCTCTAACGCCTTTTTCCGTGATATCCTGACCCTCGACGCAAATTCGTCCGCCGCGAGGCCGAAGGAGGCCGTAGAGGCTTCTGAGCAGCGTCGTCTTGCCCGCGCCGTTGGGCCCGATAATGCCGCAAATTTCCGTTGGGTCGAGGCTGAAGTCGATATCTCGAAGCACAGCTTGGGATCCATACGATACGTTCAGTCGCGTCGCCGAGAGAATGCTGTTGCTCACCTCACTCTCCCAGGTACAGGCTGATCACTTCGGAATCTTCAAGTACGCTGCCGGCGGACCCGCTGCGATAAATGGTACCCTCGTGCAGGAACACAATCTCGTCGGCCAATTCGCGCACCAGCTCAAGATTGTGTTCGACGAACAGAATGGTCGTTCCATTCCGGACCAATTCGGAAAATACACCCATCAGATACTCAACAACATTCGCCTCCAGCCCGGCGCAGAGTTCGTCGAGGCAGATCAGGTCACGATCAAACGCCAGCACTTGGGCGAACATCAGGAGCTTGCGTTCGCCGTACGATAGGCGATCAGCGGTCACGTCCGACAAATGGTCGAGGCGGCAAATCTCGAGACATTCCTGGACGCGCTGTCGGTCGAGCTCCGGTGCCTTTCTCAGTACACCCAGTGCTCTTGCGAGGTTGCTGCCGATTCCTTCATCGCCCGGTGGCGTCCGCGCCATCAATACGGCTTCGCGGACGGTCAACGATGTAAAGGCGCGCGGATGCTGAAAGGTTCTTCCCATACCATCCCTGGCGCGAGAGAAGCCCGAACGCCCGGTGATGTCGCGCCCGTTGAGCAGGATCGTCCCTTCATCTGAGGACAGCAGCCCGGATATGATGTTCAGGAGCGTCGATTTGCCGGCACCGTTGGAGCCGATCAGAGCCGTCGCCGCGCCTCGTGTGACGCATCCGGTCACGCCGCGCAGAACCTGGTTACCCTTGAACCGTTTCCGAAGACCGCGCACCTCGAGCACCGGCGGCGCACTTGATGCTCGGGAGATATCAACCTCGCGCATGGAACCTCCCCTTACCGAGCAATCCCTGCGGGCGAAAAAAAATGATGATGACGAGAAGGAGACCATAGACGAGTTGCTTGGACGCCGCCGCGACGCCCGGTGGAGCGGGCATGAAGCGCAGCACTTCCGGCAGAAGCGTCAACGTAATTGCCCCCACGACTGGTCCATAAAGCGTACCTGCGCCTCCCAACATGACCATGAGCAAAATCAATATGGACACAATCACGTCGAAGCCCGAGGGGTCGACATAGGACGTATGATGCGCATAGAGGCTTCCAGCCATCGCCGCCAGCGCGCCGGAAAACGCGAATACGGATATCTTGGCCAAGGCGACGTTTTTACCCAGCATGAGGCAACTCAACTCGTCGTCTCGTACGGCCTGGAGTAACGTGCCGAACGGCGAATGCATGAGCCGCCAGCAGACCGCGAAGACGGCAGCGGCTACGACTGAAGTAAGCGCAGTGAACGCCAGTCCATGCAGGGGCTGCCCAAACACAACGAGCGGGGGGATCCTCGCAATGCCACCCGGTCCTCCGGTTAGTTCACCCCAGTTCAGGAGCACGACCGTTGTCACGATTTGAAGCGCGATCGTCACTATCAGGAGATAGACGCCTCGGACGCGAAGAGAAGGCAGGGCTGCGAGGACACTCAGGAGAGCAGCTACCGCCATCCCGGTCGCCATCGCTGCAAATGGGCCGATATCCGATTTCTGCAGGATTGCCGTCGAATAGGCGCCTATTGCGAAGAAGGCGGCATGTGCGAGCGAGATGAGACCGGTGTATCCGACGAGCAAATCCAGTGAGACTGCCAGCACGATATAGATGTTCGCGATTGTCAGAAGGTGAGCGAGGTAGGCCATCCAACAATCCTAGACCCGCTCGCCGAACAGACCCTGAGGTCGAACGAGAAGCAAAACATAGAGGAGCGAGAACGTGATCAACTGACGCCACCCGGCAGCGAAACGCCATGTCATAGCGCTTTCGGCGACTCCAATCAGCAGGCCGGCGACCAAGGCACCCAAAAGACTGCCTCTGCCTCCGAGGATCGCAACGACCGAAGCGACCAATACAACATGCAGGGCTTCCGATGGCACAAGCCCCGTATTGAACAGAAGGAACGCGGCCGGAGGCAGGCAAAGCGCGGCGGCAATTGCCGCCGCATAGACCTGAACCAGCCGGATATTGATCCCCAACACCTCCGCTAAATCCAGGTTGGAAGCAATCGCTCGCATCTCGCGGCCAATCTGTGTCTTCGCCAGCAGGAACCAAAGAGCAAGAAACGTCAGGAGGGTCACGCAGACGATCAGCGCCGAAAAGCGATCGAAAACCAGCGGCAGGCCCTGAATCACCGGCGTCCTCAGACCGCCAGCATCGAGCGTAGCCCCTTCAGGTCCAAAGGCAATCGTGATGGCGTATTCGAAGAAGATGAGAGCGCCGAGCGAGGCGGTCAGAATGCCCATTTCGTCGGTGCCTCGATTAAGAAGAGGCCGATACATGAATATCTCGACGATGACCCCCAACGCGACGGCTCCAAGCAGCCCCGCCAGCAAGGCAACGGACAAGCCGGCCCCGCCCATTTCAAGCGCGGCGAACAAGGCGAAGCCTCCTGCAAGCATCGTGGCTCCGTGGGCGATGTGAACTATTCCTGCAATCCACCAAAGCAGTGAAAACCCGATGGCGATGAGGCTGTAGATGCAGCCAAGCGTTACACCGTCAACAATTAAGTTCAGCAGGAGCATCGAACTGGTCATCGTCGAGCAACTTTCGGTTAGTCCAAGTCCGCGATCTTGACGAACGCCCCGTCCTTGACGGTCTTCACAACGGTCGAACGCATGACGCTTCCATCCGCGAAATTGAACCGATAGCGTCCCGCCGCCCCATCATAGGTAGGAAACTTCGACGTGAGCTCCGTCCGAAAAGCTTGGCCGGTCAACGGCGCCTTTTCGCGAGCCAGATTCGCTGCAACTGCTGAAAACAGCTGCACGAGGTCGTAGTGGTTCGCCTGATGAATATTCGGAGGACGGCTGTGCTTTCGAGTAAAGGCATCCACGAATTTCCTGGTCGTCTCGTTACGGGCCGTCGTGTCGAAGGTCGGCGAAGTGTAGAAGCACTTTTCGGCCTTTTGACCGATCGCGAGGATTTCCGGATCTTCGAACGCGCCATACGACAGGAAAATGCCCTCATAACCGAGTTCCCGCGCCTGGCGTACGACTTGAGCCGAGAGCTTTCCGTTCGAACTCGTGTTGTAAATGGCGTCCGGCTTCGTCGCCAATATCTTCAACAGCGATGGGCGAAAGTTCGTCTCCTTTGACTGAAAGCTTTCCTCGATCGAAAGCTCCTTGCCAAGTCTCGACCACTCCTTCTTGATCGATGCTCCCAGAGCGGCGCCGAGGTCGCTTACCTCGGTGAGCAAACCGAGCTTCGCGACATTTAGCTTTTGGGCGGCATAAGGAAGAATCAGCCTGACGGTTTCGTCATCAAACATCCACGTGGACTGGAAATAGGGGGACACCGACCGCAATGCAGGCGATGCCGAACTGGCGGAGAGAAGGTAGACCTTCGATTCCGTTGCCAAAGGAGCAATTGCCGCAACGACAGCAGTCCAGCCGGTGATAACGAACGGAACCTTATCGACCTCCGCCAGCTTTCTGAAGCCGTCGATGCCGTTCTTTGCAAGTGCCTGGCTGTCCTCGGCGATAAGCTCGATCTTTCTCGATCCTTCCGCATTGATTTCATCGACCGCCAGCTGCGATCCCTCAAGCATCATTTGGCCGAGCTTTCCGGATCCCCCTGTAAGCGGCATGAGGAAACCCAATCTGTAGGTAGTACTCACGCCCTGGGAAACCGCGCCTCGCGTCAGAAATGGCGCCGCGCTCAGCCCAAGAACAACCGATCTGCGATCAATCATAGTCATCGCTTGCTCCTATCGTATTTGATTTGCCGTTGTGGACACGTTAGTCGCTCATCATCGTAATGAGCCATTCTCTGGTTCTCTTCCGGTCGATCTTACCTGCTGCCGTCTTGCTGATTTCTTCGACCACGTAAATCTTCGCGGGCACTTTGTACCGGGCTAGGCTCGCCGAACAGTAAGCGATCAAGTCCGCCGCGTCACGGCTGCTACCGGGTCGGACCTTTACACAAGCGTGCATCACTTCGCCCCGGTACGTATCTGGCACCGCGGCGGCGACTGCTTCCACGACATCGGGATGTGACGAAAGGACTTCATCCAGCTCCCTCGGAAACACATTGTATCCCGAGACAATCGCCATATCTTTCTTGCGGTCTCTGACGAACAGGTATCCATCGGCATCAAGCTCCCCGATATCGCCCGTGTAGAGCCATCCGTCTCGAATGATTTCCGCGGTCTCCCGCGCCCGACCGCGATAACCAGCCATGAGCTGGGGGCCTCGAGCCCTGATTTCTCCGATGCTCGACGGGCCCAGCACAGTTGTTCCGTTCTCGGCGTCCACTATCTCGATCTCGGTGCCCGGCAATGCGAGCCCCACTGATCCCGGCTTTCGGAGGCCAAGCAACGGATTGAAGCAAAGGATCGCGGTCGCTTCGGTAAGGCCATATCCCTCGGCAATGGGAACATGGGTGACTCGCTCCCACTCGGCCAGCGTCGCCACCAAGAGCGGCGCGGCCCCTGAATAGGCCCCTATGAGCGAAGCATAGTCCTTCTCGGTAAATCCGGGATGAGCGACAAGTCCATTGTAAATGGTCGGTGCTCCGCAGAACAGGGTAATTCGCTCGGCCGAGATCGCATCAAGCGCGCGCTCCGGCTCGTAACGCGGCAGGACCACGAGTGTGCTCGCCGAATAGATGGATGGAAAAAAGGAAGTCGCCGTCGCATACGCGTGGAAGAGTGGCGTCATGCATAAAAATCTCTCCTGCCCGAAGCGCGTCGGCAGGAGCTCCTCCCGCTGAGTCACGTTGAGTGCTGTAGTGCGGTGGGTGAGATTTACGCCTTTGGCGCCACCGGTCGTGCCGCCGGTGTATTGAAGCACGGCAAGTTCGTCTAATCCAGGCTTTGAAAGGGCCGCGAAATCGGCGAAGCGAGATCGACGAACCAGCGAGGCGAACGGTTCATCGATGACGACCGACCCGCGAATTTCTGCACCTTCTGAGTTGGAGAGCTGTTCGTTCAACGATCGGGTGCAAACCAGAACCAGTGGATCCGCATCCCGCAGTATCGGCCCCAATTCTTTGGCCGGATAGGATGGATTGAGCAGAACGACCTGTGCGCCGCTGTCCATTGCGCCGAGAACGGCGATGACGGAATCGGCGCTGTTGGGCAGCGCAACGGCAACTCTATCACGGTGACTGCCCAGTCGCTTCAAGTGCGCCGTGAATTCGAGAACGCTCGTCACGAGATCTGCATAGGTAAGCCTAACCCCGCCGACAATGACAAGTGCCTCACCATCCGGATTCCGTTCCGCGGCATGGGAGAGCATATGCATCAAGGTCTGAACCGACGAGAGGGGTCGATTTGATTCCCGCCGCATTTTCATTCGATTTCGCCCGCTTCGCAGAGATCGAACATCCGACTGGAAAGAGCGCTTTCTGCCAACGCCGCCGCAGGCGCCAGATACTGCGCCGCCAGGAAACGAGCGTTCTTTCTCTTTCTTCGGGAGAATTCGTCTGCGACGCGCGTGTCCGAGGCCGTCGCACGTGTTGCTGCAAGCCACGTTAACCAGCATGCGAGTACGGTGCCTGAAAACATCAGGTAGTGGGCACCGTTCGCTCGCAGGCGGGCTAGTCGAGCGCCGTTCTGCACGACGATCGAGTCGGTTAGCTCTTTCAGCAGCGCCAGCGAGGCGCATATCTTCTCGCGGACGAATAACAGTCCGGGGTCATCCACGGAACTCTCGCTCATGAGCGATGTCTCGATTGAACTGAAGAGTTTTCGTGCACCGCACCCACCGTCCAAACGGATCTTGCGAAAGATTAGATCGTTGGCCTGAACACCAGTCGTGCCTTCGTATATCATGTGCACACGTGCCTCACGGAAGTACTGCGAAGCCTCGCATTCCTCGCTGTAGCCCAGGCCGCCGAAGATCTGCACTCCCGTAGAAGCCACATCGAAACCGGTTTCGGTGCACCAGGCTTTCACGATGGGCGTCAATATCTCCAGGCGAACTTTTGTCTCCGCCAACGAGGCATGAGCGCCGTCAACGAAAGATGCCGCGTAGGCAATAAGGAAGCGAATTGCCTCGGTTCTGGCTTCCATCGACGTCAGCATCCTTCGGACGTCGGGGTGGTTGGCGATAACCGTTGGTTTCCCCTGCGCATCACGACCTTGCACGCGAACAGCCGCATATCCAACGGCGGCTTGCCTTGCCCGTTCGGCCGACCCTAAGGCAAAGGCAGCGACCCTTAGACGAGCTTGGTTAAGCAGAATGAACATCTGCTCCAAACCACCGTTTTCTTTTCCGAGCAGTTCCGCCGTCGCCCCTCCATTTTCGCCGAAAACCAAGGATGCGGTCGGACTGGATTTCAAGCCGATCTTCTTCTCGATTCCAATGCACTTCACATCGTTCGAACCACCTTCGAGGCGGAGCTTCGGCACCAAATATAGGGAAAGTCCCTTCACCCCAGGAGCGCCACTTGGGCTACGCGCCAGCACCAGGTGAACAATATTCTCGGTGAGGTCGTGTTCGCCCCAGGTGATGAGCGACTTGCGCCCCTTGATGAATAGCGACCCCTCCTCCACGTAGGCACGCGTCGCGATGGCGCCGAGATCGCTTCCTGCCTGCGGCTCAGTTAGGGCCATCGTCACGGTCCATTCTCCTGAGATCAGACGCGGAAGGTAGATCTGCTTTTGTCTCTCGCTTCCGAAACGGTCGATCAGCTCGATTGCCCCCGGCGTCGGCATCAGGCCCATGGCAAGCGAGAGATTGGCGGAGTTCAACATCTCCGAAATGGAGATTGCCACGGCAAAGGGCATGGCCTGACCCGCGAGCCGGGCGGGCAATCCTAGACCATTCCATCCTGCCTTGGCGAAGATCGAATAGGCATCCTTGAACCCGGGAGGCGTGGTGACAACAACGTTCTCGAATCGGCACCCTTCCCTATCGCCGAGAGCGTTTAGGGGCGAAAAGACTCTCTCCGCTAACTTGCTGCACTGCAACAGGATTGCGTCCACCTCGTCCGCTTCAAAATTAGACGCGGCTGCTTGGTCGTTCATGCAACGGCTTACACCGAGCGCGAACCGAATTTCCTCCAATGGAGCCTGATACACGGTCATTCAAAAGGCCTGACGTAACCGATTTCGGATTACGTAACTCGATACGGCTATCGTAATTTGCGACTGAGTTCAACACGCTCTTTGCTTTCCGCGGCCCGTGCCCGGGAAGCCATCACACTGCGCAGATGTACCCGCGAGCGACATAGGGCGCTGGCCTCGGAAGCCGCTGATCTTGCCCGCCGCATATGAAGGGCTTAATCCAAGATAGGCGGGAGCAAGACTCTCGATCAAACTGAGTAGAGATTCCCGGATGTCCAAATCTCCCGACAAGTCGCGACGGCCGCGCGCGGTTTATGCCAGTGGGGGGGTGCAATCTGTCGAAGTGGGCATGCGCGTGCTCCGTTCGCTCGCCGATCTAGGCGGCGAAGAAAGTCTTGGAAAGATAGCTGAGCATGTCGGCATGCCTTCCGCGAAGGCACATCGGTATCTCGCCAGCCTGACTCGGGCGGGTTTCGTGGAGCGCTCACACAACAACAACAGATACATGCTCGGTGGAATGGCTCTCAGGATTGGTCTGGTAGCCCTCTCACGGGTCGATGTAATCGCGGCTGCACACGTGGAACTTGCGGAATTACGCGATTCAGTCGATGCGTCCCTGCTACTCGCGGTCTGGGGGACGAACGGACCGACGATCGTACGTTGGCTTGAGCCAGCAAGGCCTGTGACGGTTAACGTCAGGGTCGGCTCGAACATGCCCCTGCTACGATCCGCGACGGGCCAAGTCTTTGCTGCTCTGCTTCCCCAATCGATGACCCATTCTCTGATCAAGGCTGACCTGAATGAAATCAAGAAACTTCAGGGTAAGGCACCAACCCTGCATGAAGCCAAAGAAGCCCTTAAGACAGTGCGAAAACGCGGCCTCGGTCATACGGCAGGAGGTGTCCTCCCTGGGGTATTAGCCTTGGCGGCTCCGATCTATGATCACGACAATGAACTGGCCGCTGTTGTCACTGCACTAGGACCCGCTGGCCACTTCGATGATTCGCTCACGGGTCCTACGGCTCGTGCTCTCCTTGCATCGAGCCGAAGATTATCCGAGCGTATGGGCTCTACCATCTATTCAGCTGGTTCCGACGACCGGAAGCACTCGGCGCGCGCCGTCCAACCCTTCGCCTAGAAATACTCCGCCAGACCGAGGTGCGGCAATACGATCTAGTCATTTCGCCTATCCCGCCTATGACTTCGATCGATTGCGGCGGGAGACACCGGTCAAGTCATGTGCCGCTGTTGCCATGCGGCGAGAGCGACCCGCATTGATGGCAACGACCTCAGCTCGGACCAGCGCAGTTGGAATTTCGATTGAGTCTGGTACCGTTGCGCACTTTCGTCACCTGCGCGTGACTCACGCAAACTAGCTCCCACCTGCGTGAATCAGCTCGCGGCGCGCGATGGCTTGGGGCTTTGCTGGACACAGACCGCCTCGTTCCCCATGAGGGACCGGGGGCGCAAAGATGAAGGTCGCCGTCCCGATCGTCCACCGGACAATACTAACGCGTTGGCTTCTGTTGCCTCTATTCTTTTTGCGTACTCAGAAATTTCAAATAAGCCACCAGTTCCCATATTTGCTCCTGTGAGAACGTTTCCCCCCACCGGGGCATCACCGCGCCCGATCCTTTGCGGCCATTTTTAATGATCCGATATGCATATTCGACATCAAAGTCGTCTCCCCGGCCCTTAAACGAGTGTGCTCTACCACCCATTCCCTCACTTCCATGGCAATAGCCCACACACGAACTATTGAAGCGCTGCTTTCCGGCATCAACCCTCTGAGGATCCGAAAGATCGAACGGAGACCGCTCGTCAGCCGCAACCACTGACGACAGCGACATAACGCATAACCAGCCTATGGCAATACCCGCTGACCGCATGACCAAATCCGTATTTGCGGCGGGCGGACTTTTAGGTCCGCCCGCCCATAGAAACACCTTGACTCGCAACAGCTATCGACGAGCATCTCAATCGAGAGCGAACACAACGAGCGCGGCGCCCGCGGGAATCTCCTTAATTCTGGGGAAGGCACTGGCCATGAAACCCACAGCGAGAGAGCCTAAACCAGTCGGAACGGCGACGTATTGCTTGCCGGCGATTGAGTAGCTGATCGGTCCACCGCGCGTTCCAGAGCCCGCCGAGAACTGCCAGAGTACGGATCCATTGTCTGCATCGTAAGCATAGATATGTCCGTCGACATCGGCGTTGAATACGAGCCCGCCGCCAGTGGTCAGGACGCTTCCCAAGGCTGGTATCTCGTAGTCCACACTCCATTTCATTTTGCCTGTGACGGGGTCGCGCGCGGCAAGACGGCCAAGCGGCTTGCCCGTTGGAGGCGCAACGGTTTTTAGATCTCCAACGCCGAGCGATAGTGCGTTGATCGGTTTTAGGGAAGTTGGATCATCCTTCTTTGAGACAACTTCGTTGCAGGCCTCCATCGTGTTGGTGTACCAAAGCCCCGTCTGCGGGCTGTAAGCGCCATGATTCCAGCTTCTCGCACCGAGCAACCAGGGACAGAGAAGCATTCTTTCACCAGGCTTTGGCTCGTTACGTCCAATCAACTCCCCTGTTCGAGGATCGATACTTTTCACCGAATTAACGTTGTCGATGAGTCTCCAGACATTCTTGAGATCGCCGTTATCTCTGTTCATTACAAAGACGTAGCCGATCTTGTTGAGGTGCATCAGCAATTTTTCATTATCCCTATCTATCAAGACAGCTTCGTAGGCGGAGTCGTAGTCCCAGACGTCATGAGGTATCTCCTGCCGATGCCATTTCAGCTTGCCCGTCTTCGGATCGAGCGCCAGGACCGTCGCGGTGTACTTGTTGTCGCCCTCCCGATCCGCTCCGTAGAAGTCCGGCGACGCATTGGACGTGCCGATATAGATCGTGTCGCTTGTCGCATCGTATGTTCCGGGTAGTCAGGCACCGCCTCCTCCCGTATTACCGGAGTCGTTCGGCCAGCTCTTTGGATCATCCTTGATGGTATCGAACGTCCACGCCGGTTCACCCGTGTCAGCGTTTACCGCGTAAATTTTTCCGCGATGCGGTTGGTCACCACCAGTCGAACCGCCGAACAAAATTTCGCCGGCGAGCTGGGGAGGTGATGAAAATAGCGCGCCATATTCCTTCTTCTGATCGGTCAACTGGCGAGACCAGATTTCCTTCCCGGTCTTCTGATCCAGAGCGATGAAACGCCCGTCAAGCGTCCCAAGAAAAACCTTTCCACGCCCAACAGTGACGCCACGGCTCGCTGCTACGTAGAACACGTCGTTGGAGATTTGCGCGAGCTTCGGCTGATACTGCCACAAAACTGCTCCGGTTGCGCCATTTAGGGCATACATCCGGTTGTAAGGACCGATGTAATAGAGAACTCCATCCACTTCAATCGGTGTTGCTTGCAGTCCCTGCGTGACATCGCCCGGCTGATGTATCCACTTCACCTTCAGATTGGCGACGTTCTGTTTGTTAATCTGGGAAAGTGGGCTGTAACGCCAAGCCGCTCCAGTTCGATGATATTGGGGCCAGTCATTCGGCGACGCCGTTGCCATTGCCTCTAGGCTTTGCGCCCTCGCGAGTTGGGCAATGAACGGTGTTGCTACGATCAAGAGACCGACCAACAAAATGTAGTGACGTGTCATCTTTCGCGATTTCATAGAGCGTTCCTCCTGGTTGTCGTGTTTCTTAATTGATATCGGTAGGCTATCCGCGCCCGGTTCCTAGCGAGTGAAGCCATCAAACGGCGTCATGTAAGTAGCTCCGAAGCGTTCCAATATTTCGCGCGACTCATGTCTCCCCAACGTTGAACCGTGATGCTTGGATCGTCGTAGCTGCGTCGCGGTACCTTCACGAGATATTGCGTTCGTCGGTCAAATCGTGCGTCGCGCTCTTGACGGTTGGAGGTATCTCGGATGTTTAGGCGCGCTACGCTCGCTGACGGCTAAACAGCAAAGCCCGTGCCATCGCCAACGGCTCACATTGAGCGCAATGGTATGGGCGCACTGCCAACTGCGGCCCATACATTTTCGGCTGAAACACTCAACAAGATTGAGGTCAGGTCGTCTCAAATGTCGCAAGACCGTCTCATTGCCATGAGACGGCTATTTCCTGAACCAATCAGAAAGGCGATATGGCGGGGCTCGCTTTAGTAGCGCCGTCCCACAATTTGCACTGACGTCGCGGGACGATGAGGCGGGTTCGGCTTCGGTCCTCCGACAATTTGGCGCCGAACCCCCATGCTGGCCATCACTCAATGGACAGCGGCTTGGCATGGCGCTTGCTACCCAGCGATTGCAAAGCAAAACGCATCGCGAGATGCGGTACTCACAGGGAGGAGATCCTATGGAAGTCGGCTATTTCACCATGCCTTCGCACCCACCGGAGTGCGGATTGAAAGAGGGCCACGATTGGGACCTACAGGTCCTGCGCTGGCTCGACGAACTTGGATATCAGGAAGCCTGGATCGGCGAGCATCACACCGCACCTTGGGAACCCAATCCGTCGCCGGACCTTCTGATCGCGCAAGCTCTGCTGCAGACCAAGAAGCTTCGGATCGGTCCTGGCGGTTTCCTGCTGCCCTATCATCACCCTGCCGAGCTCGCTAATCGCGTCGCGATGCTCGATCACCTTTCAGAGGGACGGCTTAATTTCGGCGTTGCCGCATCAGGCCTGCCCAGCGACTGGGCGATGTTCAATGTTGATGGCATGAGTGGACAGAACCGCGACATGACCCGCGAGGCGCTGGAGATCATCCTGAAGCTATGGTCCGATCCCGCACCCTTCACCTACAAAGGCAAGTTCTGGACGGTAACCAAGCCGGACACAATGTTCGATTTTCTGAAGCCACATCTCAAACCACTGCAGGCGCCGCATCCGCCAATCGGCGTCGCGGGTCTATCGAAGAACTCCGACACCCTGAAGCTTGCGGGAGAGCGCGGCTTCATCCCGATGAGCCTCAATCTCAACCCGGCCTACGTCAGCAGCCATTGGGATTCTGTCGAAGCTGGCGCCGCAAAGACCGGGCGCAAACCCAGTCGCAAGGATTGGCGACTGGTCCGCGAGGTGTTCATCGCAGATACCGATGAAGAAGCATGGAAGCTCTCAGCCGGCGACATGATGGGCCGCATGATGGGAGAATACTTTCTTCCCCTCTTGGGGCACTTTGGTTTCAAGGATTATCTGAAGCACATGCCCGACGTGCCCGATAGCGACGTTACAGTCGATTACTGCGCCCGACGCAACTGGATCGTCGGTTCACCTTCGACGGCCGTCGAAAAAATCGAAAAGATCTATCGCGAGGTCGGCGGCTTCGGCGTTCTGTGCGTGTTCGGCTTCGACTACAAGCATAAGCCGCAGGCATGGCATCGCTCGCTCGAGCTATTGCAGCGGGAGGTTATGCCGCAGTTGAAGCATCTGGGTGCGGAATTGTCAGAAGCAGCGTGACAAATATAGCTCCAGGTGCGGAGAAGCTTCGCACCTGGGTTCACTTGCTTGGACGAAGGTCCGCGGTCGGCGTTGGGAGACAGGCATGAAGATCGAGGCGTCCATTTTTAAGCAAGCCATGCGCCAGTGCGCAGGCGCGGTCGCCGTGGTAACTGTCGGAACCAAACCACGATTGCGAACGGGTTTGACGGTTACGTCGGCCTGCTCCCTCTCCGACAATCCGCCGTCCTTGCTTGTCTGCGTCAACCGGAACGCCAGCGCACATGCTCGGATTCGCGAGGAAGGCTGCTTCGCGGTCAACTTCCTCAGCGAGGAGCATATGCCGCTCGCCCTGACATTTAGCGGTCAAAAGGGCATTAGCGGCGATGATCGTTTCGCACTCGGGCGTTGGATCGCGAGCGTGACGGGTAGTCCTCTATTGGAGGATGCAGCCGTGGCTTTCGACTGTATGCTAACGCAGGAGTTTGAAACGACCACCCACTCGGTATTCATAGGAGAAGTCCGAGACGCGCGACTCTCGGCCGAGACTTACCCACTCATATATCTGCGCAGTGGCTTCAAAGGCGTGCGGGATATCCAAGGCCAGCTTTCGCTTGCCGATCTCGATGCACGACGCTTGAGTTGGAGCAGGTTCTCTTGAACGAGTCATCGCGGCCTTAGTCTGGAACGCTGATCTTCAACAGCTTAATCTTGCGGTAGAGAGTGGCGCGGCTAAGTTTCAACGCGTGTGCCGCCTTGACTACGCGTCCGCCATTACTTCGTAAGGCGTCGACTATCGCGGCCTGCTCCGTGTCCTGATCGGATACGGTGCTGCAAACGGGGGGGAGATCAAGGTCCGCTTTGACTATAATTCCGTCCTCAGCAGTGCAACCGGCCAGTCGCAACACATGCCTGAGCTGGCGCATATTTCCAGGGAAAGGGTAAGAGAGTAGCGCGGTCCATGCCTCCTCTGATATCCTGCAATTCGGCGCTTCTTCGCCGGCGATCTTGGAAATGACATCAGTCTTATCAAGCCGCTCACGTAGGGCAGGAAGCCGCATTTCCATGCCACGTAACCTGTAATAGAGATCGGCGCGGAAATTACCGGCACTAGCCATGCGACCAAGATCGCGATGTGTCGCACTAATCAGGCTAATGTTGACGGCTACTGGCTTTAGGGCTCCCAGAGGCCACACTTCCCGATTTTCAAGCACGCGCAACAGGCGAGTTTGCAGAGCGAGTGGCATGTCGCCAATCTCATCGAGGAATAGCGTACCGCGATCGGCCTGAACAATTAAACCCTTTGATCCTTCGCGTCGTGCACCCGTGAATGCGCCTGCCTCATATCCAAACAATTCCGCATCGATCAGACTTTCCGGCATTGCCGCACAATTTAGAGCGACGTAGTTGTTTTGTGCACGGCCGCTCGAGGCGTGGATGGCACGAGCAAACACGTCCTTGCCAGACCCGGTCTCGCCATGCAGCAAGATCGGGAGATTGTGGTCCCCGATCGTCATGAGTCGCCTGACCCCTTTGATTAGCACAGGATCGTTTCCGGCAAGCTCAGTAAGGCTGGCGTACCGGTTTGCCGGGTTGTGTCGTATTTCCGTTCGCCTGCCGCTGGATTTCGCAATCTTCGGCGGAGCGACCTGTCCTCGCCCTAGCCGAGCGCCATCCGTCCGCCGGAGTTCGACCGACGTTATCTCAGTCCGGATGGCACGACCGTTCACCTGAACCAACTGAGACAAATCGATGCCCGTCTGGATCATCGCGCCTGTCAATCCCAGGATTGATCGGCCGCGGCGGCATGCTCCGACGACGCGACGGTCCTCATCAAAAGCAATCAAACCGGCGCCTTCGTCACCTTGCAGCGTCGCGATCCAGGAGTCCCCGAATTCCCGGCAGAAAATGGAGCTCTCGATGCGACGCGCGGTTTCCACCGCCATCGCAAACGCAAGCTGATGAGCTGCTCTATCGAGCTCGACGCGGCACGAGGTGATATTCAGGGCACCGGCCAACTTGCCGACGTGGTCGAACAGGGGTGCGACACCGCATGTAAAGATGCTCCATTGCTCGCGAAAATGCTCGTCGCGATGGACCAGAATGGGTCGTTGCTCAGCGAGTGCCGTGCCAACTCCATTGGTTCCCTCGCAGGCCTCCGCGAAGTTCGAGCCAGTGTATATGTTCAGATCACGGAACATGCGCTCGTAATCACCACCCGGGAGACGACTGATGAGCATTGTGCCGTTTGCGTCAGCAAAGTTGACGCAATAGCCGGAATCCCGCAGTACGCGCGCGAGGTCTTCCAGTTCCGGGATGGCGGCCTGGATCAATTGTTCGATCGGTTGGGTGAGACGCCTGAGTTCGGGTTCTGTGAAGGTCTGCGGTGGACCGTTCCTGGACGGATCCAGCTTATGATCGATCAGACATCGTCGCCAAGATTCAGCGATCCGCGACTGAGCATCGGTATCGGCCAAAGGATTAGCGACCGATAATACGCGGGAGACATGGTTCGAGGGCCCCACGCTGGCCATCCGGACGGCTCCACCCTGCATTATTTTGCATCAAGATCACACAACAAAAATATAAGTCAAGCTGTTGCACATCGGATAATGGCCGGGCACGTGCGCGGATCGCGGACCGTGGATCAATAGCGCCCCCCGCTATACTCTTAGCGGAACGGGTCCGAGCATCGATTCTTGACAACAGCTCGAAACAATTCGATTTGGTGCGGCGACTGCGGAATCGATAGCGCAGAGATCCGAGGTGCTGTCGTAAGGGCAACGACAGTTGTGCGGATTTCGACACGAGCAATCGGTATTACATACCCTGTCGGCGGAAATGCGCGATAACCCCAATGGATGGCCTCCATTTATCGCGATGTTGCTGTCCCAGATTGATGTGCACCGCCTCTCGACGGCCTCCAAACTCATTTGGCGGTGGTTCGA
Organism: Bradyrhizobium sp. JYMT SZCCT0428; assembly: GCF_018131075.1. Classification (GTDB taxonomy): domain Bacteria; phylum Pseudomonadota; class Alphaproteobacteria; order Rhizobiales; family Xanthobacteraceae; genus Bradyrhizobium. The sequence goes on from NZ_JAFCLS010000002.1 coordinate 81,672, forward strand.
CGCGCTGCCCCGCTTCCATTGCTCTGCGCGTCTTTGTGCGGTCTCACAACATCGTAGCCTGTAGTACAGGCGAAACGGCGTGATAATCGATCGCTGCAGGTGTACCCGATCGATCGTCCGAGCCCAGAGGAAATTGCGTGGCCGCGACGTCGCAAGCTGAATGCCTGCTCTCGAAGAGAGCAACATGAAGTTGAGCTACGCGCAGCCCGGGACGGTCTGCCGGCCTGGGCGAAGGTCGGCGGCGCAAGGCTGCACCGACTCTTGCAAAATAGAGAATATGTTGTTTAACAGTACATGAACTTGTGGCGCGCAAAGCCAGCCGACGCCGCAAGCCCGTATCGAGGAATCGTTTGCCCCGCGGCCGGATCAGGCCGATCCGCAAATCAGTGCAACGCTGGATATGGTGAGGGTGCGCGGCTTTGAATCGATTCCGAGCGTTCAGGTCCGTGGCCTCTATGCCTCCTATGTTGGTTTCCTAGGGTTGCGCGATCGCTGCGTTGACGGTGCCGTATACCGAACATCGATCGGAGCAGTGTTGGGAACCGCTGCTCAGGCTCTCTCCCGAATGCGTTGGGGATCGCTCTGACTCCTGACTCGTCTCGCACTTAGCGGACATTGACGTTTGGCCAAATGTCGCAGAGACGGTCGAAGGCGGCCCTCTCAGGCGCCGCAGGCCGCTCTACTAGGTTAGCATCACCCTCTTCCCTCGAGCGATGACTATCACGAAGATACAAAGCGCATGTGCTGGCGAACGACGGCCATGAAGGCCCGCGCAGCCGCTGTCTGATAGCGATGCGCGTCCCATAGCAAAGCGCCGGAACGTTTGATCCACGGTGGCCCTATCGGCACGACGGTAAGATCCTTGCGGCTGCCGAGACTGCGATCCGCAAGCACGGTCGGGAAACCGCCATCCTTGGCGAGCTCGATCAGAGCCTCGACCGAGTTCATCTCTACCTTGATGTCGAGCTTGCTGCCGGGGCCGAGCGCGGCTTCCAGAATCCGCCGCGTCGCGAAAGCACTCGTCAGCAGGGCAAGAGGAATTTGCCTGAGAGAGGTGATGGGTATGGAGCGGCGCGACGACCATGCGTGACCTTTGGCAAGGACCAGCGCAAGACGCTCCTCGAACAGCACGTCAACGCCCAATTCCGGATGTTCCGGAGGAGCGAACGCGATACCGACGTCCAGCCTGCCCGCAAGAATTGCACGCTCGACACCAAGTGCTGTTGCCTCTTCGACCTTGAGGCTGACGCCCGGATGAAACTTGCCGAATGCCGCGATGACCTTTGGAAGGAAGGCCGTGCTGTAGGTATGGATTATGCCGACGGACAGCATGCCGCCTCTGCCACTCTCGAGTTCGGCAATCGCGATGCGGGCCGCCTCGGCGTTGGCCAGTAACCGGCGGGCGTGGTCGCACAGCACTCGCCCTGGTTCGGTCAACTGCATGCCGCGCCCGGTACGGTCGAACAGCACGCTTGCCAGGTCGCGCTCGAGCGCGCCGATCTGCTGCGACAGCGTCGGCTGCGAAACCTCGAGGGCGACGGCCGCCTTGGCCATGCTGCCGTGCTCGGCGACCGCCAGAAAGTATGTCAAACGCCGTAAATCCATGAGGAATTATAAATTCTTATCGATCAGATAGTCTACTGCGGATTGTCCAATAGCTCCGAAAGCTGCAGGCTGCCACCGACCAAACGCAGGCGAGACAGCCGCGCGGTCCGGGACGGAGGCAACCGCCATGCAGGACGATGAACACCATCACCATGACGTAGAATTCGACCGCGCCACACGGCGCTCGATTCTACTCGCGCTCGGAATCGCCAGCGTCGGCTCGGTTGCCACGTCGGCTGCTGCGGCCCCGCGCCTGCTACCCGGCATGAGGCTGGCGCCTACTCCAGGTATCGACCTCATCAACGACAAGCCGGCACACGCCCTGCCGAAGCCGCTGGTCGCGACAGCGAATGACATTCTGGGCCCGTTCTGGCGTGCAGGCGCGCCGTTCAATACAAGCCTCGTTCCCAAGGGCGCCAACGGGCGCAAAGTCGCGGTTTCCGGAACGGTTCGTGATACTGACGGCAAGCCCGTGGAGGGCGTCATCCTCGACTTCTGGAACGCAGACGACGCCGGCAAATACGACCTGGAGAACCCGTTCCAGACTTTGATGCCCAACGAGTACAGGTATCGCGGCCTCGTCAAGTCCGATGCCAACGGCAAATACTCAGTCGAGACGATCGTACCAGGCAAATACCGCATACCGCCGCAATTGCCAGGCTTCGAGTCGTTCGATGGCTTGTTGCGTCCCTCCCACATCCACCTGATGACAAGCCATAACGGTACCGTGCCACTGATCACACAGATCTATTTCACGGGCGATCCCGAGATCGCCAGGGATCCCTGGGCGTCGAAGTCGAAAAGCATCGTAGGGCTGGACAAGGCGGGCGATGCGCTAGCGGCGCGCTTCGATATCGTTCTTTTGCGGATGGGCTAATTGTGGTGGGAGACGACGGCGGGAAAATGAATACAGCGTCGAGGGACAGGGTCGGATGATTATCGATCGGATTGAGGCGATACTGGTCGATGTCCCGACGACGCGCCCACACAAGCTGGCGTTTGCCACAGTTGCGGAGCAGAACTACGTCATCGTTCGCGTCTTCGCGGACGGCGCTATGGGTATTGGCGAGGCCGCGACCATCGGCGGACCTCGCTGGGGCGAGGAGTCGACGGAAGGTATCAAAGCCACGATCGACGGCTACATCGCACCCGTGCTCATCGGCCAGAATGCGCGCAATCTGAATGCTATCGAGACGCGCGTTGCACAGGCGGTGCGTGGCAATGCGTTCGCGCGCGCTGCCGTGGTAATGGCCGTGCATGATCTGGTCGCCCGCGCGAGCGGCGTCAGCGTCGCGGAGCTGTTGGGCGGTGCGCAGACGCAGTCGCTCGAACTCATCTGGACACTTGCATCCGGAGACACCGACCGTGACATCGCGGAAGGCGAGGAGATGCTGGAAAACCGCCGCCACCGGCACTTCAAGATCAAGATTGGCTTTGGTGATGCCGAGCGCGATACGACGCATGCCGTGAAGCTGGCGCATGCCTTTGCCGGCCGCGCATCGATCCGCGTCGATCTCAATCAGGCATGGGACGAACCCACCGCCTGCCGCTTGCTGCCGAAGCTTGCGGGTGCCGGCGTTGTCCTGGTCGAGCAGCCTCTGCCGCGCTGGAATGTGGAGGGTATGGCCCGCTTGTCGGCAACCGCCACCGGCACCGTCATCATGGCGGACGAAGGCGTCGCCTCCTGCCATGACGCCCTCGCGCATGTCCGCCTGCGCGCTGCCGACGCATTCGCGCTCAAGGTGACGAAATCCGGCGGCTACGCCGAAACACGGCGTGTGGCTGCGATTGCGGATGCGGCGGGCGTCGGACTTTACGGCGGATGCATGCTGGAAACGGGTGTCGGCACAGCAGGATATCTGCAGCTGTTCGCGACCTTCAGCCATCTCGCCTGGGCATGCGAGTTGTTCGGACCACGGCTACTGCAGCACGACATTATTGCAACGCCGTTGGCGATGCACGACTTCGCCATCCACCTGCCAAAGGGTCCAGGCACCGGCGTTACGATCGATCCAGATAAGTTCGACTTCTATCGCCGCGACCGCGGTCGTCCATCTAGGAAAGCCGGGTGAGGTCATGCTGTACATGGTGGAGATGACAGTGGAGCTACCCTCGGATCTCGGAGCGGAAAAGACCGAGGCGCTGATTGCGGCAGAGCGCAAATATGCGCAGGAGCTGCAGCGAGAGGGAAAGTGGCGGCACCTCTGGCGCGTGACCGGCCGCTTCGCCAACGTCTCGATCTTCGATGCTGAGAGCCATGATGCGCTCCACGAGACGCTGACCCGGCTGCCGCTGTGGCCTTACCTGAAGATCAATGTGACACCCCTCTCCAAACATCCCTCATCGATCGACTGACAAGCGAGCCTCCAGTTATGCTGTCCATTTCCCGCCGCCACATTCTTGCCGCAGCTGCCCTGTCCGTGCTGGCTTGCCGGCCAGCCGGCGCGCAGGAGTTTCCAAGCAAGCCGATGCGGCTGATCGTGCCGTTCGCCGCAGGCGGCGCCGCCGACATCATCGGGCGCACCATCGCCGACAAGCTCGGAACACTCTATGGCAAGACGATCATTGTTGAGAACATGGCGGGTGCCGGCTCCAATAGCGGCATCAACGCTGCCGTGAAGGCGGAGCCAGACGGCCATACGCTGGTACTCGGTGCGATCGCCGTCGCGATCAATCCATTTCTCTACAAGAGCATGCCCTTCGACCCGGCCAAGGACCTGGCTCCGCTCACGCTGGCGCTCGAGACCCCCAACATTGTGATCGTGCCCGCCACTTCGAACGTTGAGACTTTGGCTGACCTCATCGCCAAGGCGAAGGCTGCTCCCCTGAACTACGCGTCGGCGGGAATCGGCTCATCGCTGCATCTGGCGGCCGAACTTTTCAAACAACAGGCCAAAGTTGACCTCGTGCATGTCGCGTATCGCGGCAGCAATCCCGCCCTCACGGACCTCATCGCCGGCCGCATGGACGTCATGTTCGACAACGCGTCGACAGCACTCCCACAGATCGAAGCCAAGACTGTCCGCGCCATTGCGGTCACCACCAAGGTACGCCTGGCGACACTGCCTGATGTCCCGACCGTCGCCGAAGCCGGCATCCCCGGCTACGAGATGGGCAACTGGTGGGCGCTTTTCACGTCGGCCAAAGTGCCATCCGCGATCACGGCAAAGCTTACCATCGACTTGCGCAAAGTCCTCGCCGATCCCGATGTGCAGAAAAAAATCACTCTCGTGTCCGGCCGCGTCATTGCGTCCAGCTCAGAGGAACTGGCCGCGCACCTCGCCGCGGAGTCCTCGAAGTGGAAGTCGGTGATCGAAGCGGCCGGCATTCGCGAGAGTCAGTAGGCGCCGGTTTCCCGCCCGCTGCGTCAATTGCAATCGCGACTGCCCTTCAGGTCTTGTGTATCAGGCCGTCCATCGGCGATGAAGCCGGCCGCGGAATCTCCTGTGCGTTCATCACGGCATCGCGCGGCACGATGTCGTTGATGTAGAGCAGATAGGCCACTACCGAATAGACTTCTTCCGGCGTCAGGGATTGGGGAGCCGAGAACGGCATGGCGCGATTGACATAGTCGTCTGCGGTGCCATCGCGCCCGCCGGCATGATCGCGATGGCCTCTCCCTTAGCGGTCGAGAATGGATTTCCGCGACCACCGGATAGGCCGCGCGCAGAACAGTTCGGTTGAATCGATTGGAGACCGTTTGAGAACTACCGCTTCTAACACTTCGTGGCCTGCCGCCACTTGCCCATCCGCAATCCGACCACCCAATGGGCAGAGGTTCTTGCATTATAGACAATGTCTTGTCTAATAGGTTATCGTTGTAAACGAAGAGCACCAAGGCTCCGTTCTCGCTGAGGCTGCCTTCGAGCTTCATCGCAAATAGAGGCCTCGAAAGAAGGCACGAGATTTTTAGGGAGGAGCCCGTTATGAGCCGTGATTATCCGAAAGACGCAAACAGCCTTAACCAGCTTGAGGTTCGCTACCTGACCAACAAGATCAGCCGTCGAACCTTCGTGGCCCTGGCTGCAGCAATGGGCATTGCCGGCCCAACTCTGTCAGCATTGGCGGATCAGCTTGACGATATTCGTTCCAATCAAGATGCCCGGCGCAAGAATTTGCAGGCGGGCTACGATTACATCGTTTGCGGCACGGGAAGCGCGGGCTCCGCGCTGGTCGGACGCCTCGCGGCAAACAAGTTAGCCAATATTCTGGTTCTGGAGGCGGGCGATTGGGACACAGCACCTTCTGTGCTTGATCCGAAAGTATGGTTCACCAATCTGGGAACAGAGCGGGACTGGGGTGTAGTCGCGGAGCCCTCTCCGACCGTGAACGGGCGCGCCATCCCAGAGCACATGGGGCGCGTGGTTGGCGGTGGAAGCAGCATCAACGCAACGATCTGGGCACGTCCATTCAAGACTGATCTCGATCACTGGGCAGAACTCACGGGAGATCCTGCGTGGGGATACAAACACGCACTGGACGTCTTTCGAAAAGTAGAAAATTGGCAGGGTCCGGCAGACGCTCGCTATCGAGGCAAAGATGGCCCCGTCTGGTGTCAGCCATCGGCTAGTCCTCCTTTGATCGCTCCTGCACTCCTGGAAGCGGCAAAGGAACTCAATTTTCCGGTCTTGCCGGATCAGAATGGTGCGCGAGAGGAAGCAGCGGGCGGCTTCGCGTACATGAATCAGATCATCCGCGACGGTCAGCGCCGCAGCATGGCGCGCGCCTATCTGTATGACGTGCTCGGACAGGAAAACGTCACTCTCCTGACTAAGGCCCTCGTGCACCGCGTCATATTGGAAGGCGGTAGGGCTACCGGCGTTGAGGTCGATCTCGGCGATAGGGTCACTACAATCTCCGCGACAAAGGAGGTGATCCTGTGTGCAGGCGGAATGAACAGCGCCAAGATATTGATGTTGAGCGGGGTCGGCGAAGAAGCGAGCCTGAAGGCGCTTGGAATCAAGACGTTGGTTGACTCGCCGGAAGTTGGCGCCAACTTCCAAGACCACATTCTGCACGGCGGTTGTCTTTGGGAGGCTCCGGAGCCATTTCAAATGCAGAATAGCGGTGCAAACGTGGCTGGGTTCTGGAAGAGCCAGTCATCTTTTGCGTCGCCGGACATCAACATCGTCCAGATTGAGTTGCCCTATGCGAGCGATGTCGTAGCGAAGGAATACACCCCTCCGCCGACGTCCTGGGCGCTGTGTGCAGGTCTTGTCGCGCCGAAGAGCCGTGGCCTCCTGCGCCTTAGGTCTACCAATCCAGCAGACAAGCCGATCCTTCACGCGAAGTTTCTCAGCCACCCGGACGATCTTGCTGCGTTGGCGGCGGGTATTGAAGTGTGCCGCGAACTCGGAAACTCAAAGGCGATGAAACCTTTTGCAAAGCGCGAAGTCGCACCTGGCAAAAAGTTGGACAAAGCGGAAATGGCCGATTTCGTACGCAAGGGTGCGACGACTTATTTCCACGAAGCCGGTACGTGTCGCATGGGCAACGACAGCGGAGCTGTCGTCGACGCAAAGCTCCGGGTCAATGGTGTGCGAGGCCTTCGTGTCGCGGATGCCTCGATCATGCCCAAAATCGTGAGCGTGGCGACGATGGCGACCTGCGTACTCATCGGCGAACGCATGGCCGAGATTCTAACCCAAAACAGCTAACGCAAACCCGCGTCAGTCTATTGCTGCCATTTCACCGGCATTCCCTTGACAATCCGCTCTCGAAAACCTCCGGCAGATCCGGCGTTTTGGGCTGATGGGCGTAGCATCCAGTCTCCGTAGAACCCTCAGGCGTTGAAGTTCAGGATACACTGAGCGAGTGTCTTGCAGAATACTCGACAGGAGTCGGAATGGGCTTGACGGGACAACGAAAGCAGCCTGGTCGAACAAAGCGTCGGACCGAAGGGCGACGATCATCGGCCTTGAGTAGAGGGGCTAAGGAACGCCGCGGCATTCAATCAGCCGACAAAGCAGCAGAAGTCCTCATGGCGCTCGTGGAGGCTGGACAAGGCGCTCAATTGCGCGATTTGGCCAAAACGATCAATATGCCGCCAAGTCTCGTACATCGCTACTTGGCGAGCCTTATCGCAAGTGGCCTAGCCATTCAGAACAAGGCTACGGGCCTGTACGACCTCGGACCAAACGCAATCCGTATTGGCGCCTCTGCCCTTGCGCGCGTTGACCCGCTGCGTCTTGCGAGCGAAGCAATGCCGGAATTGGTCGCCGCGACCGGCTTGACCGCGTTGCTTACTGTTCTAGGCGATCGGGGCCCTACGATCATTCGCTGGGAGCGCAGCTATGTGCCCTTTTTTACGACGCTTGCCGTAGGATCAGTGTTGCCGCTGACAGGATCGGCGTCCGGACGCGCCATTCTCGCATTCACCCCCGCTCGCATCAGAGACCGGTTGATCGCTTCCAATGCTCCTGGGCATGGGGACGATTCCGTCAACAAGTTAGCCGAAAGGTTCGCACGTATCCGAAAACGCGGTTACGACACCACGGACTCGACCGTTGTCCCCGGCCTCGCCGCCATCAGCGCTCCCATTCTTGATCTGCAGAATGAAGCCATCGCCGCGGTCACGCTGGTAGGCGCTCGCACGGATGTTGGACAAGCTGGATCTCAGGCGATCGAGCGCCTGCTTGAGACGACTGCAAAGGTTTCACGAGCGTGCGGTAGCAGACGGTCTTCGAGTTGAATGCGTGACATGAAGGACAGCCCGCACGACAAAGATCGGCACCCGGCGAGCCAAATGTCCCGAAGCGCATCACGGTCTGAAAGACAGCTCCCTCCTAAACTGGGGACCTGCGTTCAATCGCGTTGCGACAGCTCCTTTGCGGCGCAACCATCTTTGGACAGTTCATTGGACCGAGTTGGCCAATACCGGCGGCGGCAAATGGAGCGGCTATTCGGGAAGTTCACGCTGTTCAGGGTACTGGACCGCTCAGCGGAACTAGCGCTCCGCGACCGTCACGGAACGACACTGCGCGACCATTTGGGTTTGCGGCGATCAAGGAATGCAGCGCATTGTCCACGTTGGTTGTCGCTAACTTTTCTTTGATCTCCCGATGCACACGCCGCTTTCTAACTAATTGAAACCAATCCATCATGGACAAATTTCAGCTAGGTCAAACCGATGAAAACCCGCGAAATCTAATTTCGCACAGCCCAACGACCGCTTTGCGCCAACAGCTGCCGTACGAGCCAAGGCGGCGCTGGGACTCATTTCAGGCATTCGTTCTGTCGCGCGACGATCTATCCGGCAACGGGCTGGAGTTTCGTACCGTGCCGTGATGGCCAACGACGACAACAGACTGATCTACAGGAAGCCCACGATACCGAGCCATCCTACTTTATGTGGCCTGTACCCGCGCTCGGGATCATCCACCGGTTTCGGGTGTCGCGCCTGCCTTCGAGTTCCTGGAGGACCTTGATTCTACGGCGGTAATGAAGAACGGGCCTAGCGCTCCTGGTGAATAGGCACTCTGGACCAGTACTAGTGTCCGAATTTAAAAAATTTTTAGCGTGATCTCCGCAGCACTATGCCGGCGCGATGCGATCGTTGTCCCCATAAAAGCCTCCACCCCTTCGACGTCACGGTGGACCATCAATGGGCGGGGGACTGCGGCTGCCGGGCGGGGCCTGAAACCCGCGTGCATCAGAAGTTCGATTGATATCTCGAAGCAGCGATGCTCGCTCAATCCTATGACTTGCTCAACGGCTCTGCGCCGCCCGTACGGCATTGGCATCGGATCCGGCTGAGGCCCAAGTGGCATCAGCCGGATCTTTGAGCGGTCCAGTGTCTCTAGGGCCCTCTCCAACTATGCCAGTTCTGTCCAACTCACGATCTCGCCGTAGCCGTAAAGGACATCCTCGAGCGCAAATTCAAACGATACACCGCGTTTCATTGCCCCGCGATCATCGATCTGGTCCTCGATGTCCTCCCGTTCGACGCCCATCGCAGGTGCGTCGCCCAGCCACATCACGGCAGCGGGCGCGTCGATTAAACAATACTCACAGGTACCGGGATCGATTGCCGCATCCACCATGAACGACAGAGTCTCAAGGTCCCGCGTCCAAAAGAAACCGACAGCCTCTTTGGTGTCGAAAGTGCGAACCGCAAAAAGCTTCAACAACATTCTCTCACTCCATCTTAAAATCAACGAAAGCATTTGCGTCCAGGCGCTTACATGAATAGGCCATGGTCATGACTGAACACGCCGGTGGTAAAGCTGCACTATATCTGCAACGGGATCGGGACACTGACGGCCGCAACATTCGATACACTGCTGCGCGCGGGTCAGAAGATCGATGCCCTCGTGGATACTGGAGAGATCTTCGTCGTCGACGTCCGCGTACTCGAGTGCCAGCGCCTCGGCCAGGGCACGGATCAGTTCGATTTCGTCTGCTTTCATTGAAAACACCTTCGGTTTTGATCAATATTGGGAATGGTTCTCAAACTGGCGAGGCCGCCTCGCGCGGTCACCACTCTCAGATTAACATCCAATATCGGGATTTAGTTTCTATGCGAATAAACAATATCAAAGGAAAAAAAGGACGGGGTCGACCGCCTACGAACGCCGAGCCAATCGGGCTGCGTCTACCCCCTGACCTATTCGAAGCGCTCAATTTCTGGATTGCGGAGCAGAAGGAAAACCCGGGGCGCCCCGAAGCGATCCGACGCCTCCTGGCCGTCCAACTGGCCCGGCGACAACCCAAAGTCCTGCAACTTGCATCGCCGCGTCTCACCCCGAAGCGCAGTGGGGTTGGGCTCGAGACTAAGACATTCGTGGGCAACTCCGGGACGACCTATCTCGTCTTCCGCTCTGGGTCAGGCAGCTTTCACGTTCTGGCGGAGGTCGAGGCAACGGGGGCCGCGCGAGACTGCGGCGCTCAGGAGGGACGCAGTACGAGAGCGCAATGGAAAGCGCTGTGGGATGCCAAATGATGGCGGAGTGCCTCAGTATAATCGTGGGGCTCCAGCTTCTTTCCATTCGGTACCGCATTCCAGCCGGATGCAGACGGCGACGTTGACAGGACCACCTGACAGGCAGTGTCGAAGCCCCTTGTGTTCTTGAGCTTCAATTACCATCTCGGGTTCACGGCCTCGAAGCCGGTTTGCGAGAGTGAAGTTGGAAGACCTGCTGACTATTCAAGAGATCGCCTCGAAGCTTGGCATTTCGTCCCTGACTGTTCGTCGCAGATTGCGGGCCAAAAACATTTCACTGGTTCGCGTTGGTCGCCTTCTCCGGGTCCCTTCCAGGGACGCCGCGTCGCTTTTTCACAAGGAAACGCCTGGAGAACAGAACCATCGATCATCCTCCGGTGTTAAGGAGATCTCGATGTGCTTCTGCAAAAATAATCCATCCGCTGCTCCATTCGGCTGCCAACTTGTTCACTACGCTGATGGCGATCGCGAAATCCCGGTTGCCAGCGTGGTTGCTCGGCTAAAGACGCGAAATCCGGGTCCATCCGACCACGACGGCGTCGAAATTGACTGCCCGAAATGTGGTGAAAGGCATAAGCACGGTTGGGGGGCAGGACCTCGTACCCCCCATTGCAAGCCAGAGAATCGGACGCCGGGGGACTACTACATCCCCGAGATTAGTGATGTGGCGATTAAGTATCGGAAATGATCACTTACTCATGGCTGGTTGGCCATGAAGCAAACCTCACAGCCGACGAAGGACCATTGGCGGTGAGGTAACAGTTGAAGGTCCCTGATGAGTAATGAACAAGACATGGAGTTCGTCTAACAACGAGTCACCCCCCGCCGAATTCGAAGTAATCGAGCACGATTCCGATTTGGATCTGTTCAACGGCGAAGATCCGACAACGACGTTGGTAAACTACCTCAAGACGTTGTATGGCGGAGCAACGACAGGGAGCATCGTTATCTTTACGTTGCCCGACCGTCGGCACCAGCGTTTTCCCGTTTCCGAAACTGAGGCCGCTGCAAAGTTGATTATCGAGAAAGGTCGGAATTGCCACACGTACATCTCGTGGGCGCTTCACAACGATTCGGAAACGCGGACCAACGACAGCGCCATTGCCGTTCCTGGCTTCACCCTCGATGTCGACCTGGCACACGGCGTTCATAAGAAGGCGGCACGCTTTCCGGACAGTATTGAGCAGGCACTCGAAATCCTGAGCGCAGCCGGGCTCCCGCCGCCGACCATCGTCATTTCTTCAGGTGGCGGCGCTTATTTTCAGTGGCTGTTTACGGAGCCCTTCACGATCGGCAACGACTCCGACCGCGAATGGATCGCGTCAGCCATGGAGGCTTGGAATGCCAAAGCTATTGAAGCCTTTAAATCCCATGACCTCCAACTCGATAAGACGAGCGATCTGGGGCGGGTTTACCGAGCCATCGGGACACTGAACTTCAAGTTCGAGGACCCGCGCCCGGCCACGCTGCTCCAATACCACCCAGTGCGTCGCTGGACGCCGGCCGAGCTGGCCCGGTTCGCTCCGCCGAAACCAAAATCTCGGCCCACAGCCCGCACGGACGGAAGCAAGCTCCTCGCTGATGAGTTGAAGAACGAGTTCTTCAACGCGGCGGACCCGGATAAGGCCGACGAAATCGAGAGTATGCGGGCCCTCCTCGCCGGCTGCAGGTTCGTTGCGGCATGTGACGAGCAGGCAGACCGCCTGCCCGAGCCATGGTGGAAAATCCTGGCCGACATCCTGGCTCGTCAGCCCATGGGACGGGAGGTATTTCATCGGCTGTCGAGCCGCGATCCGCGTTATGACCAGAATGAATCAGAGAAGAAAGTCGAACGGGCTGCCGAGTTCCCGCCACGGAAATGCGAATCGATCTCTAAGGAGTTTGATGGCTGCAGCAGCTGTTCGTTCCGATACAATTCGCGCATGAAGTCGCCGACCGTACTGCTTGGGCAGTCCCCCTCCCTTGTGGAGCTTCAGCGCGAGCTTGTCCTCGATGCCAAAACCGGCTTGTTCCACGAGTATGCCGGGATGCACGACATGACCACCGCGACTTTCAATAGGTTCTACGCTAGGAATATCGGGCGCAACGCCGCTGAGAAATTCTCGCTTTCCAGCACCTCTTTGATCGTCCACGAGACCGACTATCTTCCTGGGAACGTTGCGCCGGTGTGCGGACCTGACGACTGGCAGGTGTTGAACCTGTGGCGGAACGGAGGCGTAGAGGCCAAGGAAGGCGATCCGACGATATGGCTGAGTCACTTCAGCCTGTTGATTCCAGACGATGCCCACTGTGCATGGTTCATCCAATACCTGGCACACTCCGTCCAGAAACCGTCAGTGAAGATCAAATCGGCGGTGATGATCCAGAGCGAACCGGGCATCGGCAAGGGAGTCGTCGCGGCCCTCCTGAAGCGACTGTTCGGCGACCACAATGTTCGTGAGCGTTTCGGAGGCATTATCAACGAGCGCTGGCAGGCGAGCTGCGGAAACGTCCAGATCCTGGTGCTGGACGAGCTCGACATTGCGGAGAAGGCGGGGTCCAACCAGCGGATCAAGCGCTGGATCAGCGAAGAAAAGGTGGAGGTCGAGCGGAAGGGCGTCGACGAATTCGAGGTTCGTACCCCGAGGGCGCTCTTCATCTACACCAACTTGGATCGGCCTCTCGTGATCGATCGTCGTGACCGTAGGCTATTCATTGTCAAGGTCGACGCGCAGCGCCGCTCATCGGATTATTACGATCAGCTTTGGACCGAGGGGCTGTCGGATAGCGTCGTCGCAGCTGTAAAGCATTTCTTGTTGAGCGTCGATCTCTCTGGATTCAAGCCCGATGCAGAACCACCGATGACCGAAGCAAAACTTGATCTTGAGGCCTTGAGCAATGACACACTCACTGCGGCCATATCGGAGCTTCAGGAGGATCGGGCGCAGCCGTTCCACAGGGCTGTATTCCATGTCGATGAGGTAATGGAAGCCGTGGCGGAACGCACCGGTCGGAAAAACGGTCGGCGGACAGCCGAACTTGCACTTAAGCGGGCCGGGGCTCGCAGAATCCCCGACGGGCGGATCAATCTGGGCGGAAAGCGGGGAAGGAAATGCCTGTGGGTCTGGCGCGAACACGAGACGTGGCTTAGCGCGTCCCCGGACGAGCTACGGGCTGAGTTTGAACGCCGTACACCTGACGATGCTGACGATCCACTTTTGCCCGATCGGGTCTCGCCTGCGCTATCGCCAGTGATCAGCAGAGCGATTGGGCATGCCAAGCTGGTAAGCTGCCAGGTCCCTTCTGCTTCCTATCCCCTCTCTGCCTCCTCTCTTGAATTGAACAAAATTTGAGGTGGCAGAGTGGTAGACTGGCAGACACGGTGGGGCGCTTCGCGCCCCACCAGCTGGCAAGATAGTGATGAACGTCAGGTTCAACGGCGACCGCGAAATGATGATGATGGTTCGACATGGGTTGGCGTCCGCCCCACCCTGGTCCCCTATTCCAACCCCCTATTTGCGCTCGATTGCTGGTGTTGACCCGCAGCTCATCGCATTAGCCCGGTGGCGCGGAAAATTCCCTCCCCCTTTGCCATCGAACTGGTTTCAGGGACGTACAACCTGGACCTTTGCGGCCGACATCCTGAATTGGGCAGGTGACAGTCGCAGTTTTCGGCAACAGCTAGAGAACTACACCGAGGCCCATAGCCTCGCCATTTTTCATGATCCCGATCAGGTTGCGAGCGTCATTCAGCTTGAATCGCTTCAGGTGGTTTCCCATCCGGCGCTCCCACGCTGGAGCACTATAGGCTTTGCAAGTTGGCTTAATGAAATCAATCGACGAGCCAGCTTCGCTTAATTTTCGGGGGAAGTATGTATGCACTCCCCGTCACCAATCCTCGCCAGGAGACTACCAAATACTTAAGTTTGCCGGGTGCCGGAGCGGACATCCGCAATAACTGCGGAAAGCTTGCGCTCACGTCGCCCAACCAAGGAGGCCAATAACATGCTGACAAAATTGCTCGCCATAGTGGTGTTTCACAACTCGAACGATTTGAACCGTGGGAGCGCCGAACTTATCAAACACGGTTTCTTCGACGCGCAATATCATAACGATCGGTCGATGGTTTGCGTGAACGCCTGGACCCTCAGCGACCTCGACGACGAGTCCTTCTTCTTTTGGGTGCAGGACATTGTGGAGCCCGTCGGCGGCCACGTTTTCGTAGCGGGGTTGTGGCATGATGCCGATGCGCTACCCGGCCTGCCGACTAATGGAAGCCCCCAGGCGATAACGATTAATCGTCTGCCGTAGGACGCCCCGATCGTGTTGACCCCGGCACCAGAACGAATGGGCCACGCCCATTCGTTCTGGAGCTGAGTCTCCTACTACCCTGAGCCTGGACCAGTTGTTCAGCTTCGGTGCCGCCCGCTAGTGTTATTCGCAAACACTGCGTGGCTCTACTGCGTGATGAAGTACACCAATGACATTCTCTGAACGTTTCCTGCGCCACGCGCAGGCTCTTGCGAACCGGGGCCTGTTCCCCGAACAGGAGAAGAACCTACCTTCCAAGTCTCACTGGGCCACAGCCGAACTACTGCGGGAAACTGCTCCGGAATTGAACAAATGACCGGGGGAAATGTATATGGAGTTGTCCCCCCGGCGCTCGTCGAGGCTTACCAGCGCCGGGTTTTTCTTTCGACCCCCGACCTGGCACGCCTGCTCGAAATGAACGTCGAGACCTTGTTCCGCGAAATGGAAAACGGCAACCTGCCTTGGCACCAGAAGGGACAAGGCCAGAAGTCACCGCGTCGGATTTTCACGCTGGATGACGTAATGACACTGCTCCGCAATATGCAGGAACGGTCGAAACAGAAAGTAGAGAGAGCATGGCACGGGGAGAACGCGACCATAATCCCCTTCACGGGAAGAACATCGAGCGGCGCCGCGACACCGATGATTGGTTCTACCGCTTCAATGTCGCAGGGCAACCGTACTACGGCCCATGCAAAACTCTCGACAAGCGGAAGGCGGAAAAGTACGCAGCCGACCTCAAAGCGGCAAAGAAAGTCGATGCGCGCCGAGATCTAGACGCCGGTCTAGGTCCGATGCGGTTCGGCACAGCCTGCGATGCGTGGTGGGCCGATGTTGGGAGTAGCAACATCGAGAGCGGATTGAAGTTCCGACTCGACTGGCTGTGCAATGCGATCGGTGCGACCAAACTGCTTAAGGATATCACGCCCGACGACATCACCCGGGTGAAGAAAGAGCGTGCCAAATGCGTGCGGGCCGCTGGCAAGGATGCCAAGGGCAATCAGATGTACCGGGCGCTGACGCCTGGGGCGGTCAAGGCCACGCTGGTGACGCTGCGCACCGTCATAAACTATGCGGGCAAGGCCAAGGGTGCAGCCATCCGCATGTTCGACTGGACGACGTGGATCAGGAAGGACGACGAGGAGCACGACATCCGCGTCATGACCGAGACCGAGCAGGCCCTGATCTGGGCCGAGCTGGACGATGACATGCGCGAGGTCGCTGAGTTCAATCTGGAGGCCCCGAAGCGGATCAACGAAATCTTACCCCTGGTCTGGCCGCGCGTCGACCTCCCCGGCGAGACCATCAGGATCAGTCTTAAGGGCAAGAAGAAACTGTTCGACGATCCGATCGGACCCGCCGAAGTGGCACGGCTGCAACGGCTCAAGGCGCGAAAGCTGCATCCGATGGCGGTGTTCACCTACCTGTCCGAGCGTACCCGGAAGTACAACGGCGTGAAGCACGTCAAGGGCGAGCGTCGCCCGATGACTTACGATCATTTCTACACGAAGTGGACCGAAGCGTGCGGCCGGGCTGGTGTCACGGATCTGAACCCGCACTGCCTGCGCCACACCGGAGCAACGCGGTACTACTGGGCTCACCCCGACAAGATCGCTGTGGTGTCGAAGATGCTCAACCATGCTGACATCTCAACCACCGTACGGTACTATGCCAAACATAATCCCGACCTGGTGCGCGATCTCAAGCGTGATTATGCCAAAGGGACGTTGAAAAAAGCTACGGCAAAAGTTACGGCAAGACTTCCCCGTAGGTGAGAAGTGCTTGTGCCGCAGGCACTACTTGAAACTATAGAAATGCACTCTGACTCTGTTTGTCTAGGTTCGAATCCTAGTTCCCCAGCCAGACTTCTCGAAAAGCCAAGCAGCGCTAACGCCGTAAAATCGGCCCTCCCGAGACCGGACAAAACCGGATCACATCCGCGGTGCAGGCTCAGCCTGCCGGTCCAGCTGCCACGGACGACGAACAGCACGATCGCGGCTGGCCTTGTCCGGCGCCGGGCTCCCGCTCCTCCAGCAGTTCGATTGCGCGAGTCACGACCTCCCGCTCATCCCAGTGAATCCGCTCGAAGGAGACGGCGATCCGCGCTTCTGAATCCAGAATGTAGACTTCGATGCGATGCCGGTTGACCAGCGACTCGATAAAGTTGACGCCGAGTTCGAAATGCCGGCGAAGCGCGTCGTTATCCAGCGCCCGCAACATCCGGTGGCGGGCATCCAACCGCACCCCCCGGTCCTGCCCGTAAATGCGAAGGCGTTCGGGCAGGTCAAACGCCGGATCATAAGTGATGGCAGCGGTCTGGATTCGCTCACCCAGCCCCTGCGCGTCCAGCAGTCCCTGAACGTGTGCGAGTTTTGCAACTGTCAGCGAACACTTCATCGGATTGTCGCAGCGCGTGTAGAAAAACACGACGATGGCCGGCTTTCCTTTGAAGAATTCCTCGAAGGTAATCCGATTGCCGTCGTGATCCTCGAGAACGACCTTCCCGATCGGCCCGGCATCGCGGCGGGAACTGGCCGTCCAAGCAACCGTATTCGGCAAGCTGTCTGGCGGCGCGCCGCAGCATGCGAGCGTACCACTGCTAATAGCCTGATCGGCAGCGGAGATCGCCCGGATGGCGCGGTCGATGTCGACGCGCAATTTCCTGGAGCCGGCGCCGCATTGGGCACGAAGCAACATCAGTTCGGGAAGAACGCCGCGCGCCAACGGGCCGAGCCACGCCAACGTCTCGAGCAGTTCTTGAACCGGGCTGGTTCCGGCGGCGGACATGGCATATTCGCCATAGGCTTCAAACGACACGGGCTCGTCGCGATAGCGGATGTTTGACAGAGCGCGCATGACGAACGCGGCGAATGTTTCGGTCGGACGCGGGTACGACCGCAGTGCGCGTGCGGCGGCCGCGACCAGATATGGGTCAACCCCGGCGTCCAGCTCTTCGAGCAGAAAGATCAGCGCGCCATCCGGGACGCCAGCGCGCGCAAGGGCGACAAGGATCCAGCCGCGCATCCGCACGACCGCCGCCGCCCCGCACTCCGCATAAACAGGGTGATTTTCGTGCAACAGCTCCGTCAGCAGATCGCGACGACCCGGATCGTCGGCCAGCCCGTCGACCAATACCGCAAACTGCGCTTCCGAAAGCTGGCTCGCCGGTTTGACACGTGGCATCGCCCCTCACCTCACTGGCTGTATTTGCCGAGGAATCGCGAGGCGCTTTGCCTGTATTTCGCCGACGCCTTGCCCGCGCTGAGCCGATCGACGCTCTTGAGCAGCGCCTTGTCCTTGCCGATGGCCTCCTGATCGCCGAACTGGGTCAACGCCGTAAGGCTCGTTGCCTTGATGTCGTCGTAGTCCGACTTGTCGAGGAGGATCTCGCGCGCATGCTGCTGCATTTTTTCCGGTTTGAGCGCCTGCAGCGCGGAGGCCGCAATCTGCCTGACCTCGCGCAGTTCCTTCTTGTCGCGCAGCAGCTTCTCGAACATCGGCGCTGCAGTGGCGTCCGCCGCAAGCAGCCGCAAGGCCTCGCGCCGCGCCATCTCATCCGGCGGCTTCTTGACGATGTCGCGCGCTGCCGAATAGGCGTCCGCGTGCACATCATAGCTGAGGAGCTGCAACGCCTTTTCCGGCGGGACCAGCGCCTTCTTGGGATCCTTCAGCCCCTCGATCAGCTTTTTCTGCGCATAGCCGTCCTTCTCGCGCGCCAGGATACCGAGCACGCGCTGACGCAGTTCCGGATCCGGGTCATCCGCTATCGCCCGCAGCGTGGCGATGTAATCTCCGCGGCTCGACTCGAATGCCACGACACTGAAACTTGCCGCCTGCATCGCTTGCAGGGCTGCAAGCCGCACTTTGACGGGCTCATCCTGGTTGCGCAGGGTCTTCAACATCGCCTGAAGATCCTTGTCGCTCTCGCATACCGCAAGGGGCGACAGTGCGGCAGCCGCAACCCGCGCCTTGACCGTACCTTTCGAATCCGTCGCGGTCGACGCCGCGCGCCGGGCGGCGACCTTTGGCGACTCCGCCTTCACCGACCTTTTGCTTGACGATTTTTTTGCCGATTTCTTTGGTGATTTCTTTCTTGCCTGCTTCGACCTCTTCGCTGCTTTGCGTGTCGGGGCCATGGCTGCTATCTCCTCGCGCGAGGCGCGTTAGAACTGCACATCGTCGTAGTCGAATCCCATGCGGGACGTGGCGTTGACCGCGCCCTGATAATCCAGGCTGCTCTGCACCCGCGGTTGCAGCCCCGGCGCGCTGACGCAGGGCGACGGAGCCATCGGTCCGCCAGGCGCCGTCGGCGGACGCTGACCTCCGGTAATCCCGTTCCACGGCCACATCGTATCAGGCAGATTGTGGCCAATCGGGTTACTGCCGCTATTGGCGAACGATGCCGCGAGCGCCGGATTGAACCGGCCATTCTAGCGCTGCCACTTTGCCCACAGACGGTCGACGTTGCAATTAAGCAGGAAGAATAGCGGATCTTTCGCAGCCGTGCCGATGCTGGAGATCGAACCGCCGAAGCTGGTATGGGCCGACCCGTGCGGGTTACCTTCCATGGTTTGAAACGCCGCATATTGCGTGCCCAAGGCCAATGTCTGGGGCTCGGTCCGAACGCCAGGCGGCGCCGAGGTCGTGGGGAAGAACGGCCGGCGGTTGATCCCCTGCACCCCATCAGTCTTCCAGAACTGCAGCGGATTGGTGGCGTTGAACTGGACGGTGCCCAGGGAGTTGGAGACGCCGAGGAAATCCCGGTTGAATATCCTTGGCGCAGCCTGATCGAAGCGCCAATACGGTAACGCCACACTCGGATCGATCGCCTGAAGCTCCCGCTCCAGATCCAGAAGGTAGGCGCGATGCCACGGCAGAAAACCCGGAACGCCGTGGGCCTGCGGCGAACTCACATTGGTGTGCATGTTGCGGAAATCCGCAAAGCGCCCCAGACCCTGATTGTTGAGTTGCGCGAATGCCGACACGAAGCGGTCACGCTCGCCCGCGGTCAGCGCGTTGGCGTTCTTTCGAATGCGCACCATCAGCGGGACCGATCCCACCAGCGTGGCGCCAACGCGCGCCTCGATTTTCACGTCGCCATTGTTGACGCTGGGCCGGCCGAACCGGCCGGCGACAAAGAACGGAACGGTGGTGCCGTTGGTCGGAACCGGAAGCGTAAGGCTGTTTGCAAATGCTCCCGTGGCACCTGCCCGGAACACGACCACACCGCCGCTCGCCGACGATACGCCGGCGATGGTGACGTTAACGGTCGGCGACGTGGCGCCGGACGGATTGGTCACCCTGATACGGCAGGGCGAAGGCGCCCATGAGACGAATCGCGTGGCAGCAGTTGCGCCATTGTTGATCTGCAGTTCGACATCCATTGCCGTGCCTCCCGGGCTCGCGACTTTGCTGCGGCTGGCTGCTTGGGCCTGATCGGAGCGACCCGGATCGGCCTGGGCTATTCGCCCGGCTTTGATTTTCCTTGGCAATCGCCAGCGAACATGACTTCAAGTCTATGGCTGCGCTAAAAACAACATACAACCTTTCCGTGCGCATGAAAAGAGCGGCATTGGCGCGATCGGCGATTGACTTCGTCGCCCTGCGGCTTGTGGCAGCGACAGGCGCGCCAAGGCGTCTTCCGAATTGCGGGAGCGCAAACCCGGGCCATGCTTCGAGTCCGCTGTGTTACCATGACGGGAGAAGCACATAGATCACCCAAGCGTACGGGGCGCGCGCAATGAAAGTTTGTATCGTCGGGGCCTCCGGAAAACTTGGACGGTACATGGTGCAGCACGCTCTGGAGCGGGGCTACGAAGTCGTTGGGGTTTGCCGGGCGCGCAGCGTCGGCGAGCTCGACGCGTTAAAGGAGCGCATGACGATCATTCCGGGGGCGACCAACGATCGCGAGGTGATCAAGAATGCTGTCGCGGGATGCGACGGGGTGCTCACCGTGCTCGTGCCGTGGGGGGTCAACCACTACGCATCGGGAACGGCCCAGGCGGTGCTCGACCATGCGCGTCCGGGCGCCCGCCTCGTTTTCTCCTGCGGGTGGCACATCACACGCGACGGCCTTGACGTGTACTCGCTCAGAGTCAAAGCGCTGGTGACGATTGCCGGCAGTCTGGCGCGGCTTTTCCGCGTCGTGGATCTCAACGATCAGGTGGAAGCGTGCCGGCGGGTGTTTGCCAGTGACACGCGGTGGACCGTCGTGCGCGGCAGCGACCTCCAGGAAGGCGAGAGTCATTGCTTACCCGTGTGGAGCCGCCACGTCGGCGACCCCATCCTCAACAGCAACATGACGCATCGCGTCGACTTTGCCCTGTTCATGGTCGCAGCTCTGGAGAATGACGACCTGGTCAGGGAGGCGCCGGCGATCGTCGGCTGCCGGACACCCTCCGCGGTCGAGCACACCGGAACGCTTCGGTCCGGATAGTTCAAAGGTGCGACCGAGCGGAATTCGACGCAGTACGTAGAACCGCCTTCCCTCACACCGGCGGCGTCCCGTGTGTATGGAAAGACTCGATCGTCTTCAGCCCCCAGGCCTGGCCTTTTTTGCGCTCTTCCTCGGTCCAGACGATCGGCTTCCAGTCGGGCGCCAGGATGAGGCGGGCGCCGGCGTTGGCGACTTCGACGCGGTTGCCGCCGGGTTCATAAACGTAGAGGAAGAAGGTCTGCTGGATCGCGTGCTTGTGCGGGCCGGTCTCGATGTGGATGTCGTTTTCCAGAAAGATGTCGGCGGCGCGCAGGATTTCCTCGCGGCTGTCGAGCGCGTAGGTGACGTGATGGAAGCGGCCCATCTTGCCGTAGTGATCGCGGGTGTAGGCAAAATCGTAGCTCTTGTTGCACATCGTCATCCACATCGCGGCTTCCGTGCCGTCGTTGAGCACGATCTGCTCGGTGGTGCGCAGGCCGAGATAGTTTTCGAAGAACAGGCGGTTGGCCTTGATGTCGACCGCGAGGCAATTGAGATGGTCGAGCCGGCGGACATTGACGCCGCGCGCCGGGAACCGCTGCGCCTGGTTCTTCAGCGCAGGTTTCAGTTCGGGCGGCGCCTGATACCATTCGGTCTCGTAATAGAGCTCGACGATATGACCGTCCGGATCGCGGCAACGGAACGCTGGCCCCTGCCCCATGTCGCCGTCGACCCAGCCGATGTCGAAGCCGGACCCCTTCAGCGCGGCGACGCGGCGCTCCAGCGCCTGCGGGCTGCGCGCGCGCAACGCCATGTGCTCCATCCCTGAGGTTTTGGAAGCCGTGAGCTTGAGCGAATAGCGCTCGTAGTCGTCCCAGCCGCGCAAATAGACCGAGTCGCCCTTGCGGCCGCTGACGGTCATGCCCATGACGTCGACAAAGAATTTTTCGCTTTCTTCCGGCTTCGGCGTCAGCATCTCCATGTGGCCGAGATGGGCGAGATCGAAGATCGGCTCTAGGGTCATAGGTGGTCTCTCTCGTAGGGTGGGCAAAGCGCAGCGTGCCCACCAGTTCAACCCAGATGGTGGGGACGGCGCTATGCGCCTTTGCCCACCCTACAAATTACAGCGCACGCGTCACGTCGTCGAACAGCTCATCGACGCTGCAGGCACGGGGAATGAGCCCCTGCTGCGCGCAATAGCCAATGATCAGCTCCAGCGAACGACGCATCTCATCTACCGTGAAACGTGGCGCGGCGGATGATGCCTTGGCCGACTCCGCCAGCAACCGATGCACTTCCCGCACCGCATTCGGATTTTTCTCGCACATTGCCCGGCTCACCACCACCATGTGGTTGATCGGCACCACCTTGTGCTTGGCAGCCCAGGCCTTCTCCTCCGCGGCGACATCGGCGAACAGCGGCTTCAAATCCGCATGGTCCGACTTCTCGCCGAGCACCGCGTCGAGTTCACCGTCCACAAGCATCTGGATGATTGACTTGCCGGGCGGCGCCCGTTTGGTCGTGTCCTTGAATTCGGCGACATGGGCGTCCTCGAAGGTCACCCAGTCGATCGAATTGAGGTCGACGCCGCAATCATTGGCGAGGATGCCGCGCAGCCACGCGCCGGTCGTGGTGGTAAAGGAGCGGATGCCGACGCGTTTGCCGTTCAGATCGGTAGGCTTCAGCGCGCCCCGCTTGGCGTTGTACAGCGCATGTCCATGCTGAAAGCGCGCCATCACCACATCGGGCAGCAGCACCATCGGCTTGTCAAAACTCCTGGCCATCAGATAGGTGACGATGGCCATCTCGGAGACGTCGAACGCGGCCTCGCGGACCATAGGCTTGAAGCCCTTGTTGGTCGGCGAATAGTCGACAAAGTCGAACTCGACCAGATCGGATATAATCGCGCCGCTCCTCAGCGCTGATGTCCCCGGATGGTCGCCGAGCAAAGTGCGAAGGCGCGTTGCCATCTCAGTCGCTCTCCGGCTCGTCGATATAGACAAGGCCGGCCTTCGCCAGCGGCTCGCGCATGTTGTACATGTCGAGGCCGAGGACGCCGGCAGCAAGCTTCTGGCGCTTGCCGTCCTCATCGGCACGGCGCTTCTCGCCCTTGGCGACGACGTCTGCGGCGTCCCTGCGATGGATCACCACAACGCCGTCGTCGTCGGCCACGACCGCATCGCCCGGCACCACGTTGATTCCGGCGCAGACCACCGGCACGTTGACGGCGCCCAAGGTCGCCTTGACCGTGCCCTTGGCGGAAATCGCCTTCGACCACACCGGAAAGCCATCTCGCGCAGCGCCTTGGCATCGCGGACGCCGGCGTCGATCACGAGGCCCCTGACGCCGCGCGCCATCAGCGAGGTCGCGAGCAGATCGCCGAACATGCCGTCAGTATTGTCGGTGGTGCAACCGACCACCAGAATGTCGCCGGGCTTGCACTGCTCCACCGCGACATGGATCATCCAGTTGTCGCCGGGCTGCGCCAGCACGGTCACCGCCGTGCCGGCCGCCTCGCCGCCGGCCCATACCGGACGCAGATAGGGTTTCATCAGGCCGAAGCGGCCATAGGCCTCATGCGCGGTGGCGACGCCGAGCGCGCCGAGGCGGTTCACGAGGTCGGCATCGGTGCGCTTGATATTCCTGACAACAACGGTCTTCATGCCAGTTCCTCCACCGCCATCGGGAACAGCCGCTGATAGGCCTCGCCATAGGTCATGGCCTTGCCGGAATTGCGGCCGCCCTGCATGCCCCGCTGCAGCGCGACGCGCTCATAATACGCCCACAGGTGTTTTTGCGCGGCGAGAATTTCAAAGGTCTTGCGCTTCTGCTCCCAGACCTCATCGATGTTGAGGATCACTTGCGGCTTGAAATTGCACATTTCGGGCTGGTGCGGCTCGAACAGGAACACCGGCGGCGCGGCGTAGGTGTACTTTGCGCCGGGCTTGTGGCCCATCGCCTGCGCCACCACGCGGGTCTCCTGCGCAAAGTGCGCGGCATTGGGATGATCGAAATTGTAGGGATCTTCCAGCGCATGGGTCAGCACGAAGGACGGATTGAGCTCGCGATAGATATCGACCATGCGGTCGAAATGCGCTTCGGTGGTGCGCAGCGGATAGTCGCCGGCATCGAAGAATTCAATTTCCGCGCCCAACATCTCGGCTGCGCGCTGCGCCTCGTCGCGCCGGCCCGCCTTGACCTTCTCCAGCGTGGCATCGGTCTCCTTCCAGGCGAACTGGCTCTCGCCGCGCTCGCCGAACGACAGGCAGGCGATCTTGATGCGGTAACCCTTTTTGGCGTGAAGCGCGATTGCGCCGCCCGCGCGCCAGACGAAATCGCCGGGATGCGCCGTGACCACGAGGCCGGTCTTGCTTGTATTGGTCATTGCTGTTCCTCTTTCGGTTTTCCGGCTAGAGCCTTTTTCCGTTCCGATGAAATCGGAACGGGGCTCTAGATTATTGATCTGACGCGTTTTCTTGACGCGAACCGGTGTCCACTTCGCTGGAAAACGCTTTACTGCTTCTCGATGCCCGCCCGCTCGATCACTTTAGCCCATTTCTCGATATCGTCCTTCAGCCGCTGCGCGATTTCCTCCGGCGTGGAGGACTTGGCCTCGATTCCCAGCTCGAGCGCGCGCTTCTTCAAATCGGGCGTGTCGAGCACCTCGCGGAGCGCGGTATTGAGCGTCTTGATCACCTCCGGCGGCGTACCCTTGGGTGCAAAAATCGCGTTCCAGGACCGCGCCTCGAAATCGCCGCCGCCGGCTTCCTTTACCGTCGGAACGTCAGGCAGGAACGGCGTGCGGACCGAACCCGAAGTCGACACCGCCGTCACCGCCTTATCTGATATGTGCGACTGCACCGCGCTGTAATTCTCGATTCCCATCTGGATATCGCCGCGCAGCAGCGCGATCAGGACATCGGGCGAGCTGCGGAACGGAACGATGGTGATTTCGACGCCGGCTGTGGATTTGAACAATTGCGCCGAGAGGTTTTGCGTCGAGCCGACATTGATGGTCCCGACATTGAGCGCGCCGGGCTTTTCCCTGGCCGCCTTGATCAGGTCCGCCAATTTCTGATACGGCGATCCGGCCTGGGTGACGAGGATGAAGTCGAAATAACCCATGCTCGAGACCGGAACAAAATCCGTGACCGGATCGAATCTCAGGTTCTTGAACAGGGATACCGAGATCGCGGTGCCGTTGCTCAGCAGCGCCAGCGTGTAGCCGTCGGCGGCCGACGACAGCACCGCGCGCGCGGCGGTGATACCGCCGGCGCCCGGCATGTTCTCGACGATGAAGCGCTGCCCGAGCTTTTCACCAAGCTTCTCCGTGACGATCCGCGCAGTGACGTCGGCAACCCCGCCCGGACCGAACGGGAGGATCAACCGCACCGGCCGGTTTGGATAATTCTGGGCGCAGACGATCTGCGGCGCGAGCAGCAATACTGCCAACACAATTGCGCCTGCGATCGATACGCAGCGGCCGTTCAAACCAAAACCCTTGGGCCTGACCGTCATGGTTGATCCATCAGAACTCAAACAGCCGCGCGGGATTATCGACCAGTATCTTTTGCTGCAGCTCGGGCTCCGGCGCGAACAGTGGAATGAGGTCGACCAGATCGCCGTCGTTCGGCATCGCCTTGACGTTGGGATGCGGCCAGTCGGTTCCCCAGATTACGCGATCCGGCGCGGTCTCGATGATGCGGCGCGCGAACGGCACGGCGTCGTGGAACGGCGGACCGCTGGAGGACACCCGCTCGCAGCCGCAGACCTTGACCCAGCATTTCTCGTCGCGCTGCATCAACTCGATCAGGGTGCGGAACGGCAACTGGTCGAGACCGTCGGCCGCCTTGACGCGGCCCATGTGATCGATGGTGTAGCGCACCGGCAGTTTTGCCAGCAGGTCGGCATATTCAGGCAGGTCGATCGCATCGAAATGCAGGTCGATGTGCCAGCCGAGCGGCGCCACCATCGCGACGATCTTGTGGAACACCGCCATGTCGGGCACACCGCCGAGATGGCGCACGAAATTGAAGCGGCAGCCGCGGAAACCGCCGTCGTGAAGCTCCTGAAGGCCGCGCTCGGTGATGGTATCGTCGATGTTCGCGACCGCGCGAAAGGTCCCGTTGCTGACAGCGATGGCGTCGAGCGCAACGCGATTATCGGTGCCGTGCACGCTGGCATTGACGATGACGGCCCGGCCAATGCCGAGCTTCTGATGCAGCGCCCTGAAATCCTCCAGCGGTGCGTCCGGTGGCGTGTACGGCCGCCCCGGCGCGTACGGATATTTGTCGCCGGGGCCGAAAATATGGGTGTGCGCGTCGCACGCCAGCGGCGGCAGGCGAAATTTCGGCGTCCGCGTATTGCGATCCGGGCCGGGAATCGTTGGCTTCGACATCATACTCTCATGCGGGGCGTGAGCGGGAACCGGCCGGGGCTTTTCTGGCTCCGGCTTTCGCAGCGGGCTCCGCGGCCGCCTGGCCGTTGATGTCAGGCGCCTGCAGCGAGGCGACGGTGGCGGAAACCAGTTGCTCGATCGCCTCGGCCATGTCGGCGCCATCGGCCTCGCCGCGCGACAACCGCGTCACCCGCTCCGGGTTGACCAGGGTGTAATAGAGCGCGCCGAGCAGAAACTGGGAGCGCCAGACCAGCGTCTTGCGCGGCAGATGCGGCAGGCTCTGCTCGATCGCTTCGATGAAGGCGTTGGTGGTGTCGTCGAAGATCTCCGCAATGATGCGGCCGACCACGGCGTTGCCTTCCGCCGACATCACCGCGCGCAGCCGCGTGAACCGCGCGCCGCCGCCGGCCAGATCGCTGCTCGACGAAAACGCCGGCTGCACATAGGCGCGTACCACAGCCTCGAGCCGGTCCTGCACGTCGCGCACGCGCCGCGCCGCCACCAATAGCTCGATGCGGCGCTTGTTCATGGGGCCGCAATGCCGCTTGTAGATTTCAAGCAGCAGGCCGTCCTTGCTCTTGAAATGATAGGTGACGCTGCCGGGGTTGGCGCCCGCCTCCAGCGCGATGTCGCGGATCGAAACCGCGTTGAAGCCCCGGGTCGAGAACAGGCTCTCGGCCGCGCTGAGGATGGCTTCCCGCATATTGGGATTGCGCGTCATGAGTTTTCTTTGGGTTCTTCTTTGGGGTTTGCTTTCCGCCTTTTCTTTTGTACAGATGTACAAATTATCAGGTCTAGTCAACAAATAACTGAGTGGCGGCGGGAAACATGACGTCACTCCGTGGACTGGGCATTGGAGAGCGGTATGGCCGGAAGGCGCCAGATTATTGTTGCGGTTCTGACGGTTGCGGCAATCCTTTGCTGCTTCAGGGCCGATGCGGCCGATCCCGACGTCAAACAAATCCTCGCACCGAGCGGTACGCTCAAGGTCGCGCTTTACACGGGAACGCCGACTTCGATTCTGCCCGATGCAAAGGCTGGCGGACCAAAGGGCGTCGGCTACGATCTCGGCAAGGAACTCGCGAGCCGGCTCGGCGTGCCCTTTGAGCCGGTGATTTTCTCCGTGAATGCCGAGGTCCTTGAGGCGATCAAATCAGGCAAGGCCGACATCGCCCTCACCAACGCCACGGCCGCGCGGGCACGGGAGATGGATTTCGTCCCTCCCGTTTTTGAAGTCGAGCTCGGCTATCTCGTGCCGAAGGGCTCGGCGCTGACAGCGCTGGCCGATGTGGATGCAGCGGGCATGCGCGTCGGCGTCACGGCAGGAAGCTCGTCCGATGCCACGCTTTCACGCGACCTGAAGAAGGCCGAGATCGTGCGCGCGGCAAATTTCGATGCCGCCATCGCGATGCTGACGGCCGGCACCCTCCACGCCTATGCCACCAACAAGGCCTCCCTGTTTGAGATGTCGGAGAAGCTGCCGGGGTCAAAAGTGCTCGACGGCCGCTGGGGCGTCGAGCGTTTCGCAATCGGCGTCCCCAAAGGACGCGACGGCGGGATGGCGTTCATCCGGCAGTTCACCGAAGCCGCGAAATCGGAAGGCCTGGTCAAGGCAGCGATTGCGCGTGCGGGACTGCGCGGCGCGGTGATGCCGGAAACACAGAATTAGCGGCGCACGCCGCCCATTTCCAACCATCGATCCGGACAAGAAGGATTTTCGTACCATGCCTACCCCACGCAAACTCATCCGATCCGTTCTGGCCGCGGCACTATTCTCGCTGGCCGGTACGCAGGCAAACGCCGAGGGTTTCCCAAGCATGCCGGTGCGCATTCTGGTGCCCTATGCCGCCGGCGGTGCGGTTGATGTCCTCGCGCGTACGGTCGGCCAGTCGCTGTCGAAGATCTGGGGCCAGCAGCCCGTGATTGAAAACCGGCCCGGCGCCGGCGGCACCATCGCTTCGCAGGCACTGACCCAATCCGCGCCGGACGGATACACCCTGATCCTGGTCGCCAGCGGCCATCCGCTCAATCAGTTCTTCTATCCGAAGCTGCCCTACGACACCTTCAAGGATTTCACCGCGATCAGCGAGATCGCCGCGTCTCCGCTTGCCATCGTCGTCTCCAGGAACAGCCCGGTGAAGAATCTCGGGGAGTTGCTGACGATCGCTCGTGAGAAGCCTGACGCCCTGTCCTACGGCATGTCCGGCAACGGCACGTCGGCGCACCTTGCCGGCGAACTGCTCAACTACATGGCCAAGGTGAAGATCCTCGCGATTCCCTACAAGGGCGGTGCGCCCGCCCTCACCGCCGTGATCGCCGGCGAGATTCCGATCAGCGTCAATCCCTTGCCGGAGGTCGTCGGCCAGCTCGAGGGCTCTACGGTGCGCGCACTTGCGGTGACAACGGCGCAGCGCGCCAAGGCGCTGCCGGATGTCCCGACGGTCGCGGAGTCCGGCTTGCCCGGCTACGACGCGTCGGTGTGGTGGGGATTTCTTGGACCCGCGGGCATGGCGCCGGAACTGGTAGCCAAGATCAACACCGATCTCAAGACCGCTCTCAAGGACCCGGTGGTTCTGACCGCGCTGGAAAAGATGGGCGCGACGCCGGTCGGAAACTCGCCGCAGGAATTCGATGCGTTCATGCGCGCAGAGGCCGCCAAGTGGGAGCCGGTGCTCAAGGAAGCCAACATCAAGATGCAGTGAGGCGCCGCCAACGCGACGCCTAACGCGCATTGGCCGGGGCATGCACCGGCCACAAATCGGCGCGCCAGTGCAGCATGATCGCCAGCATCAAGGCGAGACCGACCGCCGCGTACAGCGTTCCCGTCGCGGCGAAGCCGATCTCGTCGATCAGGCTGCCCGCGGCCAGAAGGCCGAACGGCAGGCCATAGATCACCATCATGCGCACGCCCATCACCCGGCCGCGGAAATTCTCGGCTGCCGTGCGCATCAGGATGACGGCGATCGAGATCATCGCGAGGCTCTGCGAGAAACCGGCAATCACCAGGCAGACGATCGCGGTCGGCACCGTCTGCATCTGCACGAACAGCAGCAGCGTCGCGTACCACAGCACGGTCGAGGCGATCATGAGCCGCGCCACCCTTATGCCGTGGATCAGGCTCAGCACGATCGAGCCCGCCAGCGAGCCGATCGCGAAGCTTGCCGAGAGATAGCCGAGCCCGGTCTGGTTGGTGCCGTAGATCGTCTTGGCCACGTAGGGCAGCAATCCGTTGGTCAGCGGATAGGCCGTGAGGTTGGCGAGGAACGCGACCCACAGCGCGGCGCGCATGCGCGGTGTGGTCCAGCAATAGGCCACGCCCTCCATCAGGTCGCGCAATGGCGAGGGCCGCAGCGCCTCGCTTTCGGTATCGCCGGTCGGATGCGGCTTGGCCGATACCACCACGCACAGCGTCAGCACGGTCGCGATCAGATAGAGACAGACGATCGCCACATAGGCCGGTCCCATCCCGAGCGCGGCGAACAATCCGGCGCCGCTCAGCGCGCCGGCGATGCGCGCGGTATCCATCGTGGTTCGGGAGATGCTGATCGCGCCGATCAATTGATCGCGCGGCATGATGGTCGCAACCAGCGCGCCGCGCACGCCGAGGTCCGACGGACGGACGACCCCCATCAGGGCCGCGACAATAAAAACAAAGAGTGGACTGAGATGGCCTGTCAGCGCCAGCGTCATCAGCGCGGTCGCCAGCACCGCGTAGCTCGCGCGCATCATGGCCAGGAGATCGCGGTGGCCGATGCGGTCGCCGACGACGCCGAACATCGGCGCGACCAATGTGCCGATATAACCAAGGGAAGCGAACACGGTGAGCAGCAGCACCGAACCGGTCTCGACCAGCACGTACCAGCCGAGGATGATCATCTCCATCTCGAACGCCCACGAGGTGAGCAGATCGGCGGGCCACTGGAAACGATAATTCCGGATCCGGAATGGAGCGAGCGCGGAAGGCCGCGCCAAATCGCTCAAGACGCGCCGTCGCGATTCATCGCGTTCCACCCTGCCCTGTTTCTTGTTCTTTGCTAGAGCTTGGATAGCGCGCAGGTATTGGCAATGTCAATTAAGATGGCCCCTGCGCTGCAACAGAGGCATGGCTATCCCGCGTCGCGAAATACCAAGGCCTGGACGAACTGCCGGTATCGCGGCGCGCCCTCACTGAATCTCCGCAAGATAGAGGCTGGGATCGAAATATTCCGTGGCCGGTTTCGCATTCGTCACACCGGCGCCGGCCATGAAGAAGTCGCTGACCTGCTGAAGCCATTTGACAACGGTGCCGTCGAAATAGAGGCGTTTCCACTCCCGCGACGAAAACATCTTTTGCGCCCGGAGTGCTTCGGTAATGTCGGCAACCGTCGCTTGGCGGTAGTGGTTCTTCTGCAAAGCCTGCGCCGCAGCGGCGCTGTTGCGCAGGATATAGTCATTGGCGTCCGCCCAGCCGCGAATGATCCCGCCAAGCACATCCCTGTTGTTGCCATAGTAATCATGGCGCGCGACCCAGCCGCCAACGACGGCCGATTGCGGATAAAATGCCGACGCATCCACCAGCTTGACGGCGCCGGGCACTTTCTCGCGAACCATGATGTTGAAGGGCACCCAGAGCGCAACCGCCGGAACCTCGCCGGAAATGAACGCAGCTACTGCCGCCGACATGCTGCTGTTGCGAACCTCGACTTCGGAATTGTCGATGCTGTTGGCGCGCAACGCGCGATCGAGAAAGATGTGAGCGGTCGTCCTGGTGGTCGTCGCAATGGGTTTGCCCCGGAGATCAGCGAACGAGCGGACGCCGAGGTCGGGCCGCACCCATAGCTGCGTCGTGGCTATTTCGATGTCGTTGATCAGGAATGCACGCCCGGCGCCGAGCGCCAGATAGTTCGAGATCACCCCGCCGGCCGACAGCACATCCACTTCGCCGCGCGCCATGGCCTCGAACACTTCAGGCCCGGTGTTGCGTTCGACCAGTTCGAAATCGATGCCCTGCTTGTCGAACGAGCCGCGGTCGAGACCGGTAAATATCTGGCCATCGACGGCGACGACATGCAGATAGCCAAGCCGGACTCGCGTCCGCGCCTGCACAATCGCCGGCGCCGCAAGGCAGGCGCCTGCCGCCAGTCCGCCGGCCAGGACCTGACGCCTGTTTACCTGGCCCAGTACGCGCCTCATTTGATTGCTCCGGCCGGCGCTGCAAGACGCGTCCCCAACAGTCCGGCACGAAGCTGCTCGGCATGGTAGCGCGCAACGCCGTCGCCGGGATACAAAGCGAGAAAATCGGTGACCCATACCAGCGCTGCGGCCGGCTGCTCCTGCCGGATCGCAGCGTACACGATTTCCCAGCGCTGGCAGAAGGCATGCTCCGAAGCTCCATCTGTCTCGCCACGCAGTTCAAATATCCGCACAGCTTCCGCGAATCCTTTCGGCTTGATCTCGTCGACGCTGCGGAAGCTGAAACGCCCTTCGACGCGCTCCTTCACCGCGACGCTCACCAGCACTCGCGTGCCGTAATTCTTGTTGAGCCCTTCGAGGCGGGCAGCCAGATTGATGTTCGCGCCGAGCGCCGTGTAGTTCATGCGATCGGAAGAGCCGACATTGCCGACGACGGCATCGCCGGCATGCAGGCCGAAGCGGGTGCCATAGGCTGGCCAGCCGACTTCGCGGAACTGTTCGTTCAATTCGTTGTTGCGCCTGAGGCAGGCAAGCACGGCCTCACAGCCGTGAACGACGTGATCGGGATCGTCATCAGGCGCATTCCAGAACGCCATCACGGCATCGCCGATGAATTTGTCGATGGTGCCGTGATGCTTCATGATCGTCTCCGACAGCGCCGCGAAATAGCGCGAGGTGAAAATCATGACGTCGGATGGATCGGCCTTTTCCGTCTTGGCGGTGAAGTCGGCGACATCGGTGAAGAGCACGGTGACTTCCCGCCGCGTGCCCCCGAGCTCGATCGACGCGCCGGACTCGATGAGTTGCCGCACGATCGGCCGCGGTACGAAGCTCGAGAAGTTGCGGACTGCCGTCCGCATCGTGAAGACCGAGCGGCCGAGTTCGTTGATCTCGTCGATAACCGAATGCAGTCTCGGGCGATCCGTGAGCCGAAAATGCTGGATGTCGTCGGTCTGCTGCGCGAGGTTTCGCAGCGACCGCGCGAGCATGGAGCCGAGCCAGATGGCGAGCGGCAGCATGCCGAGCACAAATCCGAGCGCCAGCAAAAAGAGGCCCCTGCGTTCCGAGATGATCTGCGCAAAAAACTCGTCGAGCGGCGCGATCACCGCGAGTTTGATATTGGCATTGCCGGCCGTCTCGACGCCGTGGAAGGCAGCGACATAGCTGCGCCCGGCGTCGTCCGCAAAAAAGTGCTGGGAAGCGCCGCCCTTTCGCCAAGCCCCGACCGCTTGCATGAGACCGGGCAGCTTGATGGCATTCATCCGGGGCAGTTCGTCGCCCCGTTCGGGAATTTCGTCCATCAGCCGGCTCATCTCGGGATGGCCGACGATCCGATCGGAATCGTTAAACAGAAAGGCAAACCCGGAATTGCCGAGCCCCTGTTCGCCCAGCATCGCCTCGAGGCGATTGAGCAGGAGATCGGCCGCCACCACGCCACGCCGGCCTTCCTTCAAAACTGTCCGCAACGTGTAGCCGGGCTGCCCGGTCGCGAAGAACACATACGGCCCGGTGAGCAGCGTTTTCTCGTCCTTGAAGGCCTCGACATACCAGGGACGCTGGCGCGGGTCGTAGCTGGCCGGCGCCTTGGTCTCCGCTACCTGGATCAAGTTCTCCGAAAGGAACAATGTGACAGGCGACGACGACGCCGCGCCGGTGCGGGAAATGATGACCACCCGGAAAGCGGCATCTTCATCCACACCGAGGCTGGCACGGAAGGCCGGCTTGGCGCGATCGATCACGTCCATTTCCAGGAACGAGCCGTCCTCATAGCCGACATAGAGATTGAAAATCTGGGGGTTGTTGCGCAACATCGAGGCCATCAGGCCATAGAGCCGCGAATTGTCCTCGATTTCGGCCGATTGAATCGACGGCAGACCTGCGAGAATTTCGAGGCTGTCGCGCACGTTGCGAAATTTCGAATCGATCCGATCGGCGCCGAGCTGCGCCACCTTGTCGATGAAGGTGCTCGCCGCCGTTTGTGTGATCCGCGACACGCGGCTGAAGCTGAGATAGACCAGCGTCAATCCGACAAACAGCACCACAGCCACGAACAGCGTAACGATCGAGGTACGAAACCCGATACGCATCTTGCGCTGTTCTTCGGAACTGCTGGTCATCTCTGGACCTCGAGCTTCGTCTTCGCGATTTCGAAGGCGGACGCTCCGCAACGCCTGGCATCAGAATGCCTTCGCATGGCAATCGTTGAGAACCGATTAGGACGGCAAACTGCAGCGGTGGCACAAACTGCATATTGGTTGTCCCGAAATGCAGCATTGGAACACTCTAACCGGCAAGGTCGCGTGGCGATTAAGTCACTACCCAAAAAAAATCTTCGGTTGTGCGGGCCGAACCGTAAATGAGGTGCAAAACCAGCTTCGCCTTCTTCTAGAATGAGCTGTCTTTTGGCGCCTCCGGGAGAATCCAAATGATGGACCGATGGTCGCAACAAGCGCTCGCAGTCTTGACGTTCACCGCGATCGCTTTGGTGCCGCTTACTGCAAAAGCGGACAACGGCGGCATCGGGTTCTGGTTGCCGGGCACCATGGGCAGCCTCTCCGCAGTGCCCGGCCAGCCCGGGATGAGCTATACTTTCCAGTATATTCACCTCGACGCCACAGCCGGCGGAGGCAAGGCCCTCCAGAACAATTCCAACATCGTTGCCGGTCTGCGCGCAAAAGCGGATGTCGGCGTATTCCTGCCGACCTATACTTTTGCGACACCTGTGCTCGGCGGCCAGCTGACGATCGGTGCGGCGACCGTGCCCGGCAATATCGGCGTCGATATCAACGCGACGCTGACGGGGCCGCGGGGCAACACGATTTCCGGCTCGGCGTTCGACAACCGGGTCACCTGGGGCGATGTGTATTACATCGGTACCCTGAAATGGAATTTCGGCGTCCACAACCTCATGACCTACGTGTTCGGCAATATCCCGACCGGTACCTATGATTCCACCCGCCTCGCGAATCTCAGTCCCGGTTTTGTCGCGGTCGATAGCGGCGCCGGCTACACCTATCTCAATCCGAAGACGGGCCAGGAGTTTACGGTGGTCGGGGGCTTCAGCTTCAGCGGCACGAACACGGCTCTGGATTACCGCAACGGCATCGACTTTCATGCCGACCTGGCGGCTTCGCAGTTTATCGGCAAGAGCGTTCATGCAGGGGTGGTCGGCTATGTCTATCAGCAGGTCACCGGCGACACAGGCACCGGCGCAAAGCTCGGCGCCAACAGGGGCACGGCAATCGGCATTGGCCCGCAGATCGGTTTCTTCTTTCCAACGTGGGAAGGCTACACCGGCTATCTGAACCTGCGCGGCTACGCGGACGTCTTCACCGAGAACCGGCCGGCGAATGCCACATTCATGGCGACCCTGAGCTTCGCGCCGGCCGCTCCGGAGAAACCGGTGACGCCGCGCGGACCAAGGCACCTGAAGTAGGTTAGAACGGATTGACATAGTTCAATATCGCGACCTGGCGCAGGATCACGCGCCGAATGACGTGCGTTGGTTTCAGATGTTCGGTGTAGATCGCAGCCGTGCCAACCGAGCCGGCCGGCAGTTTCCGCGCGACCTCGGCATCATCAAGCTTGACGCGCACCACGAAGGGAGCGGCTTCAATCGCTTTCGGCATGACGGCGATGCCGGACGCCTGCGCCTGCCCCGTGGCAAGGGCCTGCAGCACGCCTTCCACCTTGCCAGCGTAGACCTGACCGGGTGCAAACTTGAAGGTTACCTCAGCCTCCTGCCCCGGCTCGACGTAGCGTGCATCGATCTGGTTGATCTCGACACCGATGATGGTGCCTGATGTGTCGATGAACGCCATTACCGGCGCCAGCGGCAGGTTGGTGACGCGCGCACCTTTGCGCAGCGCGAGGTTGGTGACATAGCCGTCGCCCGGCGCGCGGACCGTCGTCTTGTCGAGATTCCACTGCGCCGCCTCGAGCTGCCCCTTGAGCTGGTCGACCTCGGACTGCCGCTGCTCGACATCGAAGCCGCGGCCGGAATCTCGCTCGAACAGTTGCGTCATCTGGGCTAGACGCGTCGCCGAGAGCTTCAGCTGCGCCTCGATCGTCCTGACCTGCGCCTGGTATGGCGTGGGATCGATCCTGAACAGGATATCACCCGTCCTGAGTGGCGTGTTGGCCATGACCGGGACCTCGGCGACCTCGCCCGCCACATCAGGCACGATCGAGACGGCATGGCGCACGACCAGCGCCGGGCCCTGCGGCGCGCCCCAGCCCATCGGAATGAACAGGCCGAGGTTGAGAAGCAGCAGCACGATGAAGGGCGACGCCTTCCAGAAAAGATTGAAGCGCACGATGCCGAGCCGCACGATGGCGAAGAGAAAGACCAGGTAAGCCGCCATCAGCGCGATCATCATGGCCGTGTCTCCGCGCGCGGACGGGGACTGTCGACATAGGCCCAGATCAGCGCGACCGGCCAAAGCGCAAAACCGCAGATCAGCGTGACCCAGCCGGCCACCGTCACCGCCTCCGCCCATGGATGGTTGCGGCTCCTGGCAATGTGCCCCGGCAGCCAGCCGGCGATGCAGAACACCGCGACCACGCAGGCAATCAGGATGATCAGCACGATCCAGGCGAAGATGTCGTAGCCGGACATGGTTCAGCTCACGGGTTTCGGCTCAGGGAATTTCCACTTGCCGTTCAGGATTTCCGCGCGCGGGCGATAGAGCCGAACGGTGTAGTTCCAACCCGGCATGATCGGCAGGCACTTCGGTATCTT
This sequence comes from Bradyrhizobium sp. JYMT SZCCT0428, assembly GCF_018131075.1. Lineage (GTDB taxonomy): Bacteria > Pseudomonadota > Alphaproteobacteria > Rhizobiales > Xanthobacteraceae > Bradyrhizobium. The sequence continues at coordinate 118,234 of NZ_JAFCLS010000002.1, forward strand.
GCCGTCGCAGCCGCCGAACTGGACGGCGACCGAACCATCGGTGCTTTTCTTCGCCGTTAGATTGTTGACGGTGTAGGCGTTGTAACTGTTCGGCTCGAAATAGCCCTTGGCGTTGTAAAGGCTGATTGACCAGAAGCCTTCGACGGGCACATTTCCGACGCTGATCTTATGGACGGTCGTGCCGTCATTCCGCGCGGGGGTGACGTTGAGATAGATGGCATCCTTCTCGGGATTGCCGCCCCAGAGGGCCGCTGATCCGACGAGAAAGCGCACGGGATCGACCTGGTCCCGACTGCCAAACATGCGCTTCGAGTCGGGAAGCGTCGTGCTGAGAACGATCAACGCCTCGCGCACCTTTTTCTGACTGACCGGATCCCAGTTCGGCACCTCGAATTTGCCAAGGCTCTTTTGGACGACCTTAATGGCGTCCTGCAAAGCGACGCCGGTCTGGATATCTTTCGGATCGTTCGGGTCAACCAGTATCCGGTTCGCGACCATGACATAGCGCGTTCCGATCTGCTTCTTCGTAAGCGTATGGGTGCCACCATAAAACACGGCGGGTGAGTACTGGTTTTGATCAATCAGCTGCATCGAGATGAAGCGTTTGCCAGCGTCAGGCAACGTGACCGTGACGGGTCCGGCATCCAGATCGAACACCGCTCCGCCATAAAGGGTGTCACGGTTCATACGGACAACTGTTTGCGCTTCGATCAGCGAGGGCGTGCGCGTGAACTCGAACTTGCCGAAGCCGTCTTTCTTGACGATTGCGTTGAAGTACAGATCAGATTCCGGACGGGCGAAGTTTTCGACGGTGACGGGGACGACGTTGGCGGGGGGTGATTGCGCGAGAGAATTTCCGCTGAGTGCAGCGGAAGTCGCGATAACCAATCCGAGCAGGAGTTTCGTTTTCATGATCCACCTTTAGTCGGTCTCTTGTATATCCGGCAGCTTCCACGTTCTCTCTTCTCATTTTACGGCCTCACTTTTCTGGCTCCAGCGGTGGCAGCTTCCATTGCCCCGTCATCGCCGCCTTGCTCGGTCCATAAACGCGCGCGACCAGGCTGCATTTCGCCGCCGGCGCCGGCAGCCAGTTGCTCTCCTTGTCCTTCCCCGGTGAGGCGTTGCTCACATAGATCGTGAGGGAGCCATCCTTGCCATATTGAAGGGCCAGGATGATCAGCACGATCCAGGCGAAGATGTCGTAGCCGGTCATGACGCTCTCCTAACTGACGCGCTGCACCGCGGGCGGCGTCCAGGAGCCGTCGATCACCGGCGCCTTCGGCCAATAGGCGCGGACGTAGAGCGAGAAGTCTCCCTTGGGAGCAGGCAGCCAGTTGGCGCGCTGTGTGGGATCGGCCGGCGCCTCGGCCTGCACGTAGATGGTGAGCGAACCATCGTCGGCGAGTTTAAGGTCCTTGTTCTTGGTGCCGACCGAGAACCGGTTGATCGGGTTTGCAACAAAGAAATGGTGCTGATTGTAAATCGAGAGCGACCAGAAACCATTCACGGGAGGCGTGCCGTCTTTCGCGAACGTCACCGTGTAGCGGTTGGCGTTGTTGAGCCGTGCCCCCGAAGCATCGAGGTCCTGATAGAAATACTTCGTTTCGTTCGGGGCGTTCACCAGGATGTTCGATTTGGCAACTGCTGTGCGGGTAAAGTAATCGGTGCCAAAGGCGGCTTCGTTCGAGATCGTGCTCCAGTGGTACGGAAGCTGCTGGCCGTAGTTGCGGAACTGGAACAACGGATTCACCACCTTCTCTTCGGCGTCCTTGGCGGCCTCAATCATCACCTGCTTCATTTTCGGATTGTCCTTGGCGGCCGCCAGCACGGCGAGCAGTTGCGCGTAGCGCGCTTCCTCGCCGGGCAGCGGCGGCGCATCGGCGAGCACCGCAGGAAGTTCATCGAAAAACCTTTCAGGAAGCACCCAGCGCGTTTCCTCTTCGCCGGGAGGCGCGCCGGGGACTTTGGGCAGCTTGCTCCACTCGACCTTTTTCAGACGCCCGTCGTACTCCGCGACCGGGTACATCGCGATACCGGTCAGCACGTCCTGAATGGCGCGCTTGTCTTCCGGCGTGTCGTTCTGAGCGATACGTGGCGCGACAAGGCCGGTATTGCTCGATGCGCGGAATACGCGGGTGACGCCTTTCGGCACTTCAGCGTTCCAGTTGGGCCCGACAAGGAGGTAGAAGCCGGGTGTGGTGCCGTACATCTTGCCGAGCTGGACGAAGCTGTCGGTGCGCAGATCGACGATCTGATAGACCCAGAAGCGATCACCGAAATCCGGCACCTGGACCACCACCGGAGAAACATCCATCGCGACCATGCCGAGGCCGTAAACCACATCCTGGTTCGGGCACGCGACATTGCGCTCTTCCGGATTGACGTAATCCGTGAGCATGGTGAGGCGGTTGAGCGGCGCCTCGAGCAATGGGCCGACATACCGCTGTTCCGTCATCTTCGAGAATGCAAGCCGGCGGTTATAGGTATTGACCAGCGGCCAGGCCCAGAAGAAGGCATCGCGCGCGACGTGGGCGGCGTACGCCTCCGTGATCTTGACCCGTGCGTCGGGAGCGGCCGGCATGGCGCGACCCCACCCCGGCGATGGCGGCAAGGGTTGCGGATTGAGCGATGATGTCTCGGCGCTCGTGGTGCACGTACTTCCCGCGAGCAACGACGCGACGCCAAGCGTGGCTCCTGCAAGCAGGATATTTCTACGATCAGCCTCTGCCCTCATTTGCTGCCCCCTATCGTCGATGCCGTGATCGCCTCCACGTCCGGCAGCTTCCAGACCTTGTCGAAGAACTCCTTCTTCGGTCCGTAGAGGCGGAACATCAGCTCGAACTTGCGGGCGGGATCGGTCGGTATCCAGTTCGCCTCCTGGCCGGCCGGTGCCTTGGCACCGACGTAGATGTCGACCGAGCCGTCGGAATTCTTCTTCACGTCGGAAGCGTTCGACGCACGGCTGGCGCGATCGACATTCTTGATCAGTGCGTGGGTGTCGCGATCATAGGCTGTCAGCGACCAGTACTGTTCGATCGGTACGCCCGCGGGAACGCGGAGACGATAGGTCTTTACGCCCTCGTAATCGGCGCCGTCCTTGTCCTTGATGTTGATGAGGTAGAACTGGCCGGCGCCCATTCGCTTGAGGGCAATGTACGCGTAGTGATAGGCGACGCCGCGCCAATCGACGGGGTAGGCATTTGGATCGTTAAAGTTATCGCCTGCCGCCTTGATCAACTCGGGATGACCGGGGAACGTCCAATGCGTCCCCTCAAAGAACGGTGGTAAACCGCCGTCGTATTTGGCGGCCATCCACGCATGGGCTTCGGCGATGCCCTCCTTGAATGCCTGCTTCGTCTTTGCGTCGGGAGCAAAAGGTTTGCCCTTCTCGATGCCGATCGAGCGCAACTGGTCGATCATGGCACGATCGCGATCCAGCCACGGTTCGCTCTGCACCATCCGGTCGAGGTTTGTGTAGAAGCTCTCGTCGAACCGGATGGTCGTATCGAACAGGATATCCTTCACGTCGGTAAAGGTCGTCGCAGGCGGATTGAATGCCTGCGAGAGCGGATAGACCTTGATCTGCTTCGCGTAGGCGACTGACTTTGCTACGTCCGCGTCGCCGTGGCTCTTCAGGTTCGACCTGATCAGGCCGTAGCTGCCCCACGTTTCCGGCTGCAGCGCCTCATAGCCTGACGGCACTTGTCCCTTGTAGCCGGGCGGCAGCATCAAGAGCTTGACGCCCGCCCCCTTGTCCACGCCGAGCAATCCGGCATCTTCGAGCGGTGCCTGCCAGATATTCACGAAATTGGCGTTGAGGGAGCCGTTTGCATCCGCAGGCGGAATCTCGATCACGATCGGCCCGACATCTCTGGTGTTGAGGAACGTCATTAAATAGAGCGTGTCGGGATTGGGCGTCAGCGTCTGGTTCTTCCAGTCGAGCGGCTTGCCCCAATAGATCACCTGGTTCACCTTGCCTGGCGTCTTGGTCAGCATTTCCTGCAGCATCAGGTCGTAGTTGACGACGGGCATGCCCCAGATTGCCGCTTCGACGGCGCGGCTGCGAAGCAATCGCTCCTGCGGCGTTTGAGCGATCGCAACTCCCGCAAGGCAGGAAAGGACAAATGTAACAAACAAAGTCTTGCTCATCGTCATCTCCTTCAAAACTGGTTCAGGCGTCCTAGGGTTCGAACGCGAAAACCTTCTTCCAGTCCTGTTTCATGTCCACGACCGTCCAGCCTTTTGCTTTGGCTTCGTCCCACGCCTTGTCGAGCTGCCCGATTTTGGACGGGCGGTCGTAGGCATATTCACGTGTGCTATCTGTGTGGTGCACGATGCCGGCGAAGCGCGCGCCGCTTCCTGCCGTGGTCCATTGCAGCATCTGATGGTCACCGTCCGAATTGCCGAAGGCGAGGATCGGGCGGCGGCCGATCATCATGTTGATACCAGCAGGCTTGCCCGGGCCGTCGTCGATGAACTGCACTTTCGCCGTCTTCAACAACGACGGCTTGCCAGCGGCGTCGAGCCGGTATTGCGTGACGCCGGACGAGCCCACCACCTGCTCGGGCGGGATGCCGTAGGCCTTCTCAGCCCACACCCGCATGAACTCCACGCCGCCGCCGGACACGATAAAGGTCTTGAAACCGTTGGCCCGGAGATAAGCCAGCAGTTCGACCATCGGCTGGTAGATCAGTTCGTTGTAGGGCCGGTTGAAGCGCGGATGTCTGGCGGTCGCGAGCCAGTCGGCGACGGATTTTGCGAATTCGTCCGTGGTCATGCCGCTATGCGCCGCGGCCATCAGCGTCAGCACGCCCTTTTCGCCCTGCTCCGCCAGCGCCTTCCTGTCGCCGGAAAGGAACGCCTTGAACGGCTGCTGGCTTTTCCATTCCGGATGGTTGGGTGCCATCGCCTTTACGCGGTCGAGTGCGAAGGCGGCCTGGAAATAGACCGGCTGCTCGCACCACAACGTGCCGTCATTGTCGAACACGGCGATGCGTTCCGCCGGCGGCACGAAATCCGTACCGCCCTGCGTCGTCACCTTTGCGACGAAGTCGGTAATGGATTTCTTGGTCGCGCCATCGTTCCAGGAGGGCAGTGCATCAGTCTGCCCAAACGAGTCCTGGATTGAAAAGCCGGACAAAGAGGCGATAAAAAGCAACGCCAAGGCGCGGCGGCGGGAGGACTGAAATGTTTCGGTCATCATCATAGACCTTACAGTCGCAGACAGCGAAGCGCCGGCAGCATGGAGCCGGCCGGCAACTTCGTTTCCTCGATTATTTCTCGATGCCGCGATCCTTGAATGACTTGTCGATCGCCTTGTTGACCTCTTTGCGAACGCCCTCGACATTGAAACTGGCTGGGCGCTGGCTCGGCGGGTAGTCGACGAACGTTTGCAGGAATGCCGCAGCCTTCAATTGTCCCTTCACCATCATGTAATCGTTCTTTGCCAGGAAGTCGTAGTATTGGTCTGAAACGACGTCGGCGCGCTCATAGGGGTCCATCCGAAGATTGAATATCTTCGGCACGCGCAACGTCGTGAAGGGATTGGCCCACACCACCATGCCTCCCAGTTGACGCTGCTCGGCAAAAACGATCTTCCAGTCGTCGTAGCGCATCGCCACCAGATCGCCATCGTCATTGAAGTAGTAGAAGTCCGAGCGGGCGCTGTTCGGCGATTTGCCGGTCAGATAGTCGAGCTGGTTGTAGCCGTCGAGGTGGTTCCTGAAGGTGGTTGGATTTCCCTCCGGCTGCCAGCCCTTGAGCAGCCGTTCCTTGACATCGGCATCGCCTGCGGCGGCGAGCAACGTCGGGAACCAGTCAAGACCGGAGACGATCTGGTTTGAAACTTCGCCGGGCTTGATCTTGCCCGGCCAGCGCACCATCGCCGGAACGCGGAACGCACCTTCCCAGTTCGTATTCTTCTCGCTGCGGAATGGCGTGGTGGCGGCGTCCGGCCAGGACCATTGATTGGGGCCGTTGTCAGTCGTGTAGACAACGATTGTGTTTTCGGCGATCCCGAGGTCATCGAGCGCCTTGAGGAGCTTGCCGACATGACCGTCATGTTCGACCATGCCGTCGGCATATTCGTTGCCGACCATGCCGCTCTGCCCGCGCATCGACTGACGCACATGCGTGAAGGCGTGCATCCGCGTCGCGTTCATCCAGGTGAAGAATGGCTTGTTGGCCCTTGTTTGGCGCGCCATGAAATCGATCGCGGCGTCTGTCGTCTCGTCATCGATCGTTTCCATTCGCTTCCTGGTCAGCGGCCCGGTGTCTTCGATCTTGCCGCCGGCAGCGCTGCGGATCACCCCGCGCGGGTGATAGGCCTTGAGGAACGCCGGATCATCCTTCGGCCAAAATGGCTGCTCGGGCTCCTCCTCGGCGTTGAGATGATAGAGGTTGCCGAAAAATTCGTCGAAGCCGTGATTGGTAGGCAAATACTCGTCGAGGTCACCGAGATGGTTCTTGCCGAACTGTCCCGTAGCGTAACCCAGCGGCTTGAGCGCCTGAGCGATGGTGATGTCGCCTTTCTGAAGGCCAACCGAAGCACCGGGTGCGCCGACCTTGGAAAGGCCGGTGCGCAGACACGCCTGGCCGGTGATGAACGTCGATCGGCCCGCCGTGCAGCTGTTCTCCGCATAATAGTCGGTGAACATCATGCCTTCTTTGGCTATCCGATCGATGTTCGGAGTCTTGTAACCCACCACTCCGAACGAATAGGCGCTGATGTTGGTCTGGCCGACGTCGTCACCGAAGATGACCAGGATATTCGGCTTGCGGCCGGACCCCGCAGCAGCAGGCGGCGGAGCCGGAGTTGGCGCCGCGGAGGTTGCCGGCGCGGCCTTCTGGGCCTGCGCGAGTGCGCCGGTTGTCACAGCAGCCGCTGCAACCAGGGTCGAGGTTCCAAGCAGGACATTGCGGCGGCTGACGGTTCGGTTATCGGTGGCGTTGCTAAGGCCGTCGGTAGGGTTGTTGGTCTTGCTGCCTGACATTCAACTCTCCACTTGTTGCACGACGTTGGAAATCATTGCGCGAGTGGTTTCCTCACCACACACCGGAACCCAAGGTGACTGGTCGAGGTATCGATCGCCTCGGCATGCCGCGCCGCCGGGCGATAGCGGCGGCAATAGTTCGGTGCGCACAGATGCGAACCACCCTTGATGACCTTGCGCGGGATTTTGACGTTCGGCTGGCGGGGGTCGTAGCTGCCCTCCTCCCGCCCGCCGCGCGGATTTTCCGGGATGCAACACGCCTTCGGCGCGTCGGCTTCATGCCGGGGCGCGTACCAGTCCGAGGTCCATTCCCAGACATTGCCGATCATGTCGTGCAAGCCATAACCGTTCGGCGGAAACGCCGTTACCGGCGAGGTGCGCTCGTAGCCATCCTCATGGCGATTGTGCAGCGGGAATTCGCCCTGCCAGGTGTTAGCCATATGCACGCCATCGGGCGTAAGCTCGTCGCCCCACGCGAATTCGGCGCCATCTAGCCCGCCGCGCGCGGCGAACTCCCATTCGGCTTCGGTCGGCAGATCCTTACCCGCCCATCGCGCATAGAGCAGCGCGTCCGAGTAAGACACATGGACGACGGGATGATCATTCAGGACGTTGATGTCGCTCCTGGGTCCATACGGATGCCGCCAGTTGGCGTCCTTCATGAAGGTCCACCACTGGCTCCAGTCGCGCAAATCATAGGTCGAGTGCGGCCGCTCGAACACGAGAGAGCCCGCGTACAGCATGTGCGGCAGGGCCCCTGGATAATGCTTCGGATCGGGCGGGATTTCGGCAAAGGTTTTGTGACCTGTTGCGATCACGAATTGCTTGAACTGATGGTTGGTCACCGGCGTGCGGTCGATCCAGAAGCCGTCCACCGTCACGCGATGTACCGGCGCTTCCTCAGGGTAATGATGGTCGGAGCCCATTCGGAATGTGCCGCCGGGAATCCGGACCATGTCGGCGGTCCGGCCCTCTTCCGACGGCGTGTCGCCCTGCTGGACGTCGGTTTGCAGCAGCGTCATGACCCTGACTCCTGACGTGCGCGGTTACGGGCAAACGTCCCGGAAGCCCTGCGTCTTGCTTGGATCGGAGTAGTACCTGCAGTAACCCGGCACCGGCGCGCGGACTTCGGTCACCAGATTATCTTGCTTGAGTTGCTGTTGCTGCCAACTGGAGGGCACTACAATTATCGCCAATGCCGGTGAAGGCGTCAGGGTAAGGCAGGTTGAGTGGGCTAACGCGCAGAGCATTCCGTTGGCAGCGTTAGCCAGATCGATGAAGCGGGTTCTTGTTGAGCGCATTGGCGACCCTTTTTCTTATTACAGCCGCTCGCGTCGTGGTTGCGCACGGCAGACGTAGATCAGTCAGCCCCTCTTCCCTTTTCCGCGCGATTGTCGTGCGCAGTGCATTGGCGCACAGTCTCCGTCTCTTCAAAGGCTTACGAGGCGCGAAGTATTGGCACCCTTGCAAGCTAGATGAATCTCGAAGCGATGTGATGTGCAGTTTGTGCCAATCTGCAAAGGCGCAACTTCAGGCTTAATGCAGAACTTCGCGAATCGATCAATGCATTGATCGAACTGCATGCCGTTCTGTTCAAAACTTTAGACAAATATTCTCATCGCGACAGCAAGCGTGCGCAAGCCTCCTTGCAACCGAGCGAGACCTGACCGACGAAATTCATTGTGAGCGCGCTGGAGTTGTGGCTAGATCGAGTCGGGGATGGGGGCATCGAATGGGGGATGCCGAACCATGAGCGGGCAGCTTGCGGTCAACACCTGCAGTCTGGACAGCTTCGAGGGCCTTCACAACGCGATCAGAGGGTCGCATGTCGAGGTGACGCAACTCGGCCGTGGAAAGTTTCAAGGCTCATTGAGCCACGTCGGGATTGGAGACTTCTCGCTCAGCATCGGCTCGTTCTCCGTCGGCGTTCGAACCCAACGCGTTTCGACCGACGACAAGCTCGTTATCGGGATGCTGCTCAATGCCAGCGACCGGGTCACCCACTGGTCGTTCGACATGCGCCCGGCGGACGTCCTGATCATGCCTCCCAGTACCGAGCATGATGGAATTTTCCATGGCGCCGCGGCGTATGCCGCGATCCGCCTCGATCTTGCCGAGGTCCCGTCGCTATTCAGGGGCGAAGCAAGATTGAGCGACCCCGCCGCATGGCTCACTAAAAATGTCTATCAGGCAGATCCTTCGATCGGCATGGCGGCGACACGGCGATTGCCCCTGATCATTTCCCGTCTGGCGCGTCAGCAGACCGCCTTGTCCGATACCGTCGCCGATTTCTGGAAGCGCTCGATCATCGACGCCGTGACCGGAACCATCGTGCAATCGCTACCGCCTGACACGAGAGGGCTTTTGCCCTCGGCGATACAGTTGGTCGGGAAAGTCGACGACTATCTCGAAGCCGCCGGCCTTCGCCCCGTGCACGTTTCCGAAATCTGCGCTCACCTCAACGTGTCGCGACGGACTCTGCATCGCGCATTCTACGACGTTTTTGGTTTGGGACCGATATCGTTCCTGCGTCACAAGCGGCTGTGCGCCATTCATTCCGTTCTGAGGGAAAGCGATCCGACGACGGTCACCGTCGCGCAAGTGGCGATCCGGCACGGCTTCATCGAGCTTGGACGCTTCTCTCACTACTATCACTCGCTGTTCGGGGAGTATCCATCGGAAACGCTTGGCGGCCGCGGGTTTCGCACGCGCAAGGCGATCGATCAAAATACTTCCGAACAGATTCCGATCGGGCTTAACACCAATTAACTGGATCGCTTCCGCGAAACCGGCCGGCGTCAAATTGCCGGATTCAAGCCGCGGATACCACCTTGGCGCGGTGCGAGAGCAACAGCCGCCGGATCTCCCCGGCTGTTATCGCGGGGCTGAACAGAAACCCCTGTATCTCGGTGCAGCCGAGAATGTACAGCAGATTTCGCTGCTGTTCGGTCTCGACGCCTTCCGCTGTCGTCGTCATGTCGCTCGCGGCCGCAATGTTCACCACCGCCTGGACGATCGACGACGAAGCGCCCGCGCCGGCCAGATCCCTGATGAAGGAGCGGTCGATCTTGATCTTGTCGAATGGAAACCGCTGCAGATAGCTCAGCGAGGAATAGCCGGTGCCGAAATCGTCCAGCGCGATGCGTACCCCCAGCTTGCGCAACTGATGCAGCATCTGAAGCGCGCCGTCGTCGTCGCGGATCAGCACCGCCTCGGTGATCTCGAGCTCGAGTCTGGATGCGGCGAGGCCCGAGGCAGCAAGGGCCGCCGCGACGTTGAGCGCCAGCGTCTGGCTCCGGAACTGAACCGGTGAGACGTTGACAGCGACGCGGACCTCCGCCGGCCAGTTGGCAGCCTCGGCGCACGCCGTGTTGAGCACCCAGTGACCGAGTTCATTGATCAGGCCGGTCTCTTCCGCGACCGGAATGAACTCCGCGGGCGAGATCATGCCGCGTTCGGGGTGGCGCCATCGCAGCAGCGCCTCGCAGGAGGAAACCATGCCGTCCTCGAGATTGAGCACCGGCTGATAGTAGGCCTCGAGGCCGCCATCTGATATCGCCTGACGCAATTCGAGTTCCAGGGCTCGTCGCGCCTTGGCGCGGGCGTCCATGCCGACCTCGAAGAAGCGGTAGGTCCGCCGGCCGTCGCCTTTGGCGCCGTACAGCGCGAGGTCCGCGTTCCGGAGCAACTGGTCGAGATCGAGCCCATCTCCGGAGGCAAGCGCGATGCCGATGCTGGCATCTGTCGTGATCAGATGGCCAGCGCACGCGAACGGCGCCCTGATCGCCGCGTAAATTCCTTCAACAAGTTGAGTGGTTTCGGCCTGTTTCTTGATACCGGTTTGAATCACGGCGAACTCGTCACCGCCGAGCCGCGCCGCGACATCTGTATCCTTCAGACACAAGCGCAACCTTTCGCCTACGCCCTTGAGCAACTCATCGCCGATGGCATGGCCGAGGGCATCGTTGACGCTCTTGAATTCGTCGATGTCGATATAGAATACCGCCAGCTGTTCGCCCGGTCGGACCGCCTTCAGCGCCTGTTCAAGTCGCTCGCGAAACAGGAGCCGGTTGGGCAGGTCGGTCAGCCCGTCATAATGCGCCAGATGGGCGATTTTCTCGTCAGCGCGGGTGCGTTCGGTGATGTCCTCGATCGTGGCTACCCAGCCACCCGCATTCAGCGGCCGGTTGACGATCTCGATCGCCCTGCCGCCCGGCGCTTCCGTGAGTTGCCGCGTGGCTTTGCCGAGCGACACGGTGCGAATGATGGCATTGCAGAACGCGTCGACATCGCCGTCAAAGGATCCGGTTTCTTTGCGGTGTTCGATCAAGCGATGCATCGTGCAGCCGGGCTTCGCGACATCCGGCGACAGGCCAAACATATCAATATAGGGCTGGTTACAAATGACGATGCGTGCCGATGCATCATAAAGAACAAGACCTTGCGGGATATTGTTCACGGCAACTGTGAGCTGGCGCCGTTCCGCCGCGAGCCGCTGGTCGGACAATCGATGGCGCCTCTGCAGCAGAGCGACGACGAGTGCGAGGATCACGACGAGGGCAAGCAGTACGCGTTCGCGAAGCTCCCACGCCGATGTCGCCATCCCAGCCAAGATCGCCACCGCGATCAGGACAGCACAAAGCGCCAGGCGCCTCACCGTCCCGGTCTTCTCTACAGGCTTCGCAGAATCGCCCGGCATGCCGCTATCGAAAGTCACCTGGTCCGTCCCAGCGTGACATCGTTACGCACGACAAATGGAAGGCGGGTTACAACATGCGGTTAGCAATCGGTTACCGCGATACGCGGACTGATACTTGATCTCGAGTCCAGTACCGGACGTTGCCGGCCCCCGATCCAATCCGGGCCTCTCCCCCGACGTGGTAAACGAATGGTTAATCCAGAGCCGATCGCACGTGCGCGCACAAATGCAGAAAAGCGCTGATTTTCCTGCACAACTGGCGCGTTGTGGCCGTGGCAGGCGCCTGTTGCAAAACGAAGCCCGAGCGGGATGCGACAGATTTAGCCAATCTGGAACGACGCCGGTTTAACCGTTTCGCTAGTCCCGGCCGCCCATAATGCGGCCAGACCAATTTCATGACATGCCAGGTTCAACATCGTGACATCCTTCGGACGTGTGATTTCGGTGCGCGGCTCCCTCGCCCGGGTCGGACTTCTTGCGGTAAGCCAGATGGCTACCTCGGAAGTACGCGCCACTGTCGGCCGCTTCATCAGCATCCGCTGCGCAACTTCCACCATCGTCGCCATGATCACCGACGTAACCTGCGAGGATCTGCCGAGCTCCGATAATTACATTGCCAGCGCGGGCGTCGACCTGCTCGGCGAAATCCTCGGCGGCGATCGCCCGAAATTCCAGCGCGGCGTCACCAACTATCCGACCATCGGCGATGCCGTCGAGCTGATCACCAATCAGGAACTCCGCACGGTCTACGCGCCGACCGGATCAGACCAGATCAATGTCGGCACGCTGCAACAGGACCGCTCGGTCATCGCCTATGTCGACGTCGAGGAAATGCTCTCCAAGCATTTCGCGGTGCTCGGCTCCACCGGCGTCGGTAAATCGACCGGCGTGTCGCTGCTGCTCAACGAAATCCTCAAGTCGCGGCCGAACCTGCGCATCTTCCTGCTCGACGTCCACAACGAATACGGCCGCTGCTTCGGCGACCGGGCGTTGGTGCTCAACCCGCGGAACCTGAAACTGCCGTTCTGGCTGTTCAATTTCGAGGAGATCGTCGACGTGCTGTTCGCCGGCCGCCCCGGCGTGCCCGAAGAGCTCGATATTCTCGCCGAAGTCATTCCGATGGCGAAGGGCATCTACACCCAATACCAGAACGCCGACCGCGTCGGCCTGAAGCGGATCGATCCCAAGGCGATCGGCTACACCGTCGATACGCCGGTGCCGTATCGCCTGGTCGATCTGATTTCGCTGATCGACGAACGGATGGGCAAGCTGGAAAACCGTTCGTCGCGCATCATCTATCACAAGCTGATTTCGCGCATCGAGACCGTGCGCAACGATCCGCGCTACACGTTCATGTTCGACAACGCCAATGTCGGCGGCGACACCATGGCGGAAGTCATCAGCCACCTGTTCCGCCTGCCCGCCAATGGCCGGCCGATGACCATCATGCAGCTCGCCGGCTTCCCCGCCGAAGTCGTCGATTCCGTGGTGTCGGTGCTGTGCCGCATGGCATTCGATTTCGGCCTCTGGAGCGACGGCGTCTCGCCGCTGCTGTTCGTCTGCGAAGAGGCGCATCGTTACGCCGCCGCCGACCGCAATATCGGCTTCGGCCCGACCCGCAAGGCGGTCTCGCGTATCGCCAAGGAAGGCCGTAAATACGGCGTCTATCTCGGCCTGGTCACGCAGCGTCCGGCCGAACTCGACGCCACCATCATCTCCCAGTGCAATACGCTGTTTGCGATGCGCCTTGCCAACGACCGCGACCAGGCGCTGCTGCGCTCGGCCGTCTCGGACGCCGCCGCCAATCTGTTGTCGTTCGTGCCCTCGCTCGGCACCCGCGAAGTGCTGGCCTTCGGCGAAGGCGTGGCGCTGCCGACGCGGCTGCGCTTCAAGGAGGTGCCGATCCACCAGTTGCCGCGCAGCGAGGCCACGATTGCGACCGCGCCGTCGGTCGCCGCCGGCCACGACATGCATTTCGTCAGCGCCGTGCTGGACCGCTGGCGCGGCGCAACCTCGCATCGCGACGTTCCCAACGATCCCATGATCAACGAACGGCCGGCCGCACGAACGCTGGAACCGCGCCCGATCGAGGCGCCGATGCTGCAGCCGTCGCTGGGACTTGATCCCGACCGATTCTCGCTGTTGAAGAAACCGCTGCGCTAACGGCGCTGCGGTGCCGCGAGGCGATGGGTTTCCCAAGCGTTCAACCCATTGGGGCTGATCGGACAGGCGAAGGCCGACCCGGCACCCTCCAAACCAAAATATCGAAAACAACCCCATGCAAAGAAAGGAACCCTATGGAAACAAAAGGGGTTCGCTGGCAGGGATGCTGGCCCACAAAAACATTTTGACACGTCGGGCAAATCACCGGCACTACTGCATCATCACGCAATCTGCAAAAATCATCGTGCGGCGATCCATCATTTCATTTCTTTCTAATTTCCAGTCTACAGCTCGGTGGTGGAAGATGCTCTTGGACTGCTGCCCACTTGCTGGTTAGCCGCGCTTGGCGAACTCCTCGGTTGCGATGCGAACTGCCTGCTGCGTCGTTGGATAGCCGCAATAGGCGGTTAGGTTTATGAGCGTTTCCAATACCTCTTCCCGCGTCGCGCCGACGTTCAAGGCGGCGTTGATATGCACGCGAAGCGGAATCTCGGTCGTGGCAGACCCAATGGCCGCCAGCGCCGCGCAGGCGCTGAGTTCTCGGGACTTCATGTCGATGCCACTCCGTGAAAATATCTCGCCATAAGAATGCTCGACGATCATTCGGCCGAGATCCGGGGCGACATCATCGAAACTGCGGACCACGGCATCGCCCGACGAACCGGAGGTTTTCGCAAGGGTCGCCCGGCCGCGTTGCAACCGGTCGGTGCGGCTTTGGGTCTCAATCGGTAGGGCTATATCCGCCCCCATCCCTTGCGATCCGGCAGCGAAGACAGTTTTGGCGACGGAGAAAGCGTTGAGCGCTGACGGGAAACCCCGATAAACGCTAAGCTGGATCAGTACTTCGATGATTTCCTCCCGCGTCACGCCGTGGGCAAGCGCACCCGCTATATGAAGTCGGAGCGTGGCCGCGCGATTGCCGCTGGCCGCAAGGATGGCGATAATGGCGAGCAGCTTGGCCTTCTGGTCGAGGCCGTCGCGCGCCAGCATCTCGCCAAAAGCGAATTCGATGGAAAGTCGGGCCAAGTCGGGTGAGCCGGCGGCAATGCCGTCGAAATAGGCCTGCACATCGCCGCCACAAAGCCGTTGGATTGCCGCCAATCCGGCCTGTCCGCGAGTCCGCCCATCGTCCGCAGCAGGTTCGATTGGTTCGAACGTGATCTTTCGCTCGGCGAACACGGCGCGAACGATGCCGATCGCGGTGATGGTGGGCGGGAAGCCGAGCAGCGCGACCGACACAAACATCAGCTCGACGAGTGCCCTGGGTTCGCCGCCGGCGTTGAGGAAGCCGGCCATATGAAACTTCAACTGAGGCTGGGCGCTTCCGTCGGCAAGGAGCATTGAGATAGTGCACAATTGTCTTAGCGGCAGTTCGAGGCCCGGACGCGACAGGACGTCTCCATAGGGATACTCGACAGTGAAGCGTGACAGGTCAGCGGATATCTCCGCGAGACTGTTGATCGGTCCGTCGAAGTTCTCTCCGCCAATCCGGCGCAAGATTCCGATCCCGCGCGAAAAACGATCCTCTTTGGATGTTTCGGTCATGGCATAGGCTTTCTGACTGATCGCAGCGAGCAAACCTGCCGTGGCGAAAAGACCTGCCTCAAATAGACTACGGCGAGATCTGCCTGTGCGTTGCATCTCCACTGCTGCGGTAGTGCGATGTGACATCGGCAATCTCTGATTTTAAGCGTCCTGAACTGACGGGATGATGATCTTGGGAAGACAATCACGCATAGCTCGCAATGAATCCAATTCATATATATTATGGTCGTTATGAAGGTTCTTCATTTACACAGGATCGATCTCAACCTCCTCGTCGTGTTCGATGCGCTCATGGCCGAGGAACACGCCACGCGAGCGGCCGAACGGATAGGCCTCACACAGCCGGCGGTAAGCCACGCCCTCAATCGCCTGCGCGCTCTGTTCAGTGATCCACTATTTGTCCGCTCGCCGCGTGGCATGACACCGACGCCCGCGGCTCTGGAGGCTGCTCCGGCGATCCGATCCATCCTTGAGCAAGTTGAAGGTGTCCTGCTTGGCGGCCGGGTATTCGATCCGAAAGAAAGCACACGGCAATTCGTGCTTGGCCTATCGGACTACGCGGCTTTCGTGCTTCTGCCGCGCCTGACGGAGCGCTTGGAGCGGGAGGCCCCCGGCGTGGCGCTCATCGTGCGCAACACCAGCCGAGGCGTCGGCCTCCCGATGCTTGATGACGGGATAGTCGAACTGATTGCCGGAAACTTCCCAGTGCCGCCCTCGCATATGCGCGAGGAACTGCTCTACGAAGAGGATTTCGTTTGCGCTGGCCGGGTCGGAAATCCTGCGCTCGACCGTTCGCTGGACCTCGAACGCTATCTTTCGCTCCGTCATCTTCAGGTGTCGATGAAGGGTGAGCCGCACGGCTATGTGGATGCGGTTCTGCGCGGCAAGAACTTGAAGCGAAACGTAACGGTCACCGTCGGTCACTTCCTGATGGCACCGCATCTAGTCGGCACATCCGACCTCGTGGCAACGGAGCCTCGGCGTTTGTTCGGTCCACTCGCCGGGAGATTACCCCTTCAGCTCTCGCCGCCGCCGATCGATATCCCGTCGTTTCGAGTGGTTCAAGCTTGGCATGCGCGAAACGATGCTGATCCTGGACACAAATGGCTGCGGCAGGTTGTAAGAGAAATCGGACAGTTGGTGGACTGCACCCATAAGTGAGACACGGTAATTTCTGTGACAGGTTATCCTGGAGGGAATTAGGAATTACGGAGACAGCGAACCCACCTGCCGGGATCAAGTCCGGGCATATAGCTCAGCAGGAGACGCTGTGTTTTGACGCGCTTTCTCGAAGCGGTATCCACTTCGCTCGAAAACGCTCTATATGGTTCAGCCATCAGCGCCGCATCACGCGGCCAGAAGCCGGAACCATTCCATGACGCAGCCTGTTGCAAAGCGATTTCCTACCCCCTCCCTCGACAAGCTGCCGGAAGATATCCGCACCCGTATCCTTGCCGTGCAGGAGAAATCGGGCTTCGTCCCCAATGTCTTTCTGACGCTGGCCTACCGTCCCGACGAATTCCGTGCGTTCTTTGCCTATCACGATGCGCTGATGGAAAAGGACAGCGGCCTGACCAAGGCCGAGCGCGAAATGATCGTGGTGGCGACGTCCAGCGCCAACCAGTGCCATTACTGCGTGATTGCCCACGGCGCGATCCTGCGCATCCGGGCGAAGAACCCTGTCATCGCCGACCAGATCGCCGTCAACTACCGCAAGGCCGACATCACACCGCGCCAGCGCGCCATGCTCGACTTCGCCATGAAGGTGAGCCAGGAGGCGAACACGGTTTCCGAACAGGATTTTACCGAGATCGCCGGCCACGGATTCTCCGACGACGACATCTGGGACATCACGGCGATCTCCGCGTTCTTTGCGCTGTCGAACCGGCTGGCCAACGTTACCGCGATGCGGCCGAACGACGAGTTCTACATGATGGGGCGGCTGCCGAAATAGCCACGCGGTCGTCAAGCGCAGGTTCCATGAGACTCTGCGGGGATGGGCCTGCGTGGATGCGCACCAACATTTTATGTTGGAAGCACGGCCGGCATGCTAAACAGTACCACAACCTTTGCGGACCGACTGCAGTGAAGCCCCAGCTGCCCATACAAAGGGATGACGAGCACGTCGTGGTCAAATTCCGGCCGCGCACCTCGGCCCATCCCCCCAGCCGGCGGGAAGAGCCCGCCGCGGCCAATGCCGAACCTGCGGCAAACGATCTGTCCCGCTACGAACGCTCCCGTGACGAACCGGACGACTTCCGTCATCGCATGCTGGCCAACATTGCGGCCCTGGCCTTCACGATGGCGCTGACGGTGATCGGTATATGGCTCGCGATCAGCATTGCCGATCTGCGCAAGACCCAGGATTGCGTGCTGATGGGACGCCGGGACTGCGCCCGGATTTCCGCGATGCCGCACAGCTAGAAGGCAGGCCTAAACGGCCGTTTTTGCCTATAAATCGGTCCACGGTGGGGTTGCCAACCTCCATTGAACTCAGGGCTGCGCTCCGATATACGGGCACTCGACTCCGGCCGGGGGAAAAACGCCGCGCCCGCCTCCTCCTAGCCGTCCCGGATTTATCTCCAGTATATCAAAGGCTTAATGATGTCTTCTACATTCGATCAGATCGCCAACATTATCGCCGAGACTTGCGACATTCCGCGCGACACGATCAAGCCGGAGAGTCACGCCATCGACGATCTGGGCATCGACAGCCTGGACTTTCTCGACATCGCCTTTGCCATCGACAAGGCGTTCGGGATCAAGATGCCGCTCGAAAAATGGACCCAGGAGGTCAACGACGGCAAGGCCACGACCGAACAGTACTTCGTGCTGAAGAACCTCGCCGATCGTATCGACGAACTGGTCGCAGCCAAGAACGCGGGCACGGGCGCGTAACCGCCCACCATGAATCTTGATTATTTCCAGCTGATCGATCGGATCGTCGACCTCAACCTCGGCGAACGGACGATTGTGGTCGAAGCCCAGGTTCCGGAAAAGCACACCATTTTCGAGGGGCATTTCCCCGGCTTTCCAATCATGCCCGGCGTCCTGCTGACCGAAGCGATGGCGCAGAGTTCAGGCTGGCTTTTGCTCGGCGTGTTGAAGTTCGAACGCATGCCGTTCCTGGCCATCGTCAAGGAAGCCAAGATGCGGGGTTTCGTCAGTCCCGGTCAGTTGCTGACGATCGAAGCCAAGGTCGAGCACGAAGGTTCCGGCTTTGCGGTCACCAAGGCCAAGGGCCGCATCGGCAAGGAATTGAAGTGCAGCGCTGAAATAACCTTCGGCCTTACCCCATTCCCCGACCCTGCGTTTCGCGTCCACATGGACGCGATGGCCGAAAAGATCGGGTTCCCCATGCAGGTGCTGAAGCATGACTGAACCCACGGCATCGCCTGCCAAGGAAGTCTGGATCACCGGTATCGGCATCGTGTCCTCGCTCGGTGAGGGACTGGACGCGCATTGGGATGCGCTGAACCAGAAGCGCATCAATGTCGACGACAAGCGCTTCGCGCCTTACATCGTCCATCCCCTCGCCCCGGTCAGCTTCGACGCCCAAATCCCGAAAAAGGGCGACCAGCGCCAGATGGAAGCCTGGCAGCGCATCGGCACCTATGCCGCCGGGCTGGCACTGGATTCCGCCGGCGTCAAAGGCAACCAGGAAATCCTGGGACGGATGGACATGATCGTGGCCGCCGGCGGCGGCGAGCGCGACATTGCGGTCGACCTCGCGATCATGAACGCCGACGCCAAGGGTAATTCGAGTCCGGCCTTCCTCAACGAACGGCTGATGAATGATTTGCGGCCGACGCTGTTTCTGGCCCAGCTCTCCAACCTGCTCGCCGGCAACATCGCCATCGTCCATGGCGTGTCCGGAACCTCGCGTACCTTCATGGGCGAGGAAGCAGCCTCCATCGATGCGGCACGGATCGCGCTGGCGCGGATCGAATCCGGGCAGAGCGAGATCGCGCTGGTCGGCGCCGCGCATAATGGCGAGCGCCCCGATCTGCTGATCCTCTATGAATTCGGCGATTTCAATCTGACCGAGAAATACGCCCCGGTGTGGCAGCGCGACGACAAAGGCGGTTTCGCGCTCGGCTCCGCCGGCTGCTTCCTGGTGATGGAATCCCGCGAGCACGCCGAAGCCCGCGGCGCCAAGCCCTACGCCCGGCTGACCAAGGTGGTCGCCGACCTCGCCCAGCGCAAGCAACCCGGCGCGGTGACGAAATCGCTGGAAGCGCTGTGGCCGAAGCTCGGCGTCACCGGCGATGCCGGCAACCTGATTACCGGCGCGACCGGCGTCGGACCGGTGACGTCGGAAGAAAAGGAATTCCTGCGCCAGCATCCCGGCTTTGCCGTGCGCGCGACCGGGACGATGTTCGGCCACACGCTGGAAACCCAGTTTCCGCTGGGACTGGCGCTGGCGGCACTGTCGCTGTCGCGCGGCGCGCTGTTTCCGCCCAACGATCCGACCGGGCTCGAGGTTGAAAAGCCTGGTGTGCCGGACCAGATTGTGGTGCTCGGGGCCGGTCACTGGCAGGGCGAAGGCATGGCGCTGGTCGAGGCCATCAAGTAGCGCGTGATCCGGAACCATATCGCTGTTCGGGCGGGATCACGCCGAGACCATGAAATGAGCGCGCGAGCGCTTGCAGTTGCGGCGCAGCATCGACGGGGGAAACATGTCAGCACCACGCGATAAATTCGGCAGGCCGATCGTCGTCGTCACCGGCATGGGCGTCGTGACGTCGCTTGGCGCCGGCAAGAAGGACAACTGGACCAGGCTGACCGCCGGCGAATCCGGCATTCGCACCGTGACGCGCTTTCCGATCGACGGCCTGAAGTCGACGATGGCGGGCACGGTTGACTTCGTCAGTGTCGATCCCGTCTCCTCGACGGGACTGACCGAGCAGCTGGCTAAACTGGCGACCGAGGAAGCGCTCGAACAGGCCGCCATCGGCAGCAAGGCCGACTTCCCCGGGCCGCTGTTCCTGGCGGTGGCGCCCGTCGAGGTCGAGTGGCCGCAGCGGCTGGAACTCGGACGCGCGATCGGAAAAACCGATTTCGGCTATGAGGACATGCTGCGCGTCAGCGGCGGCGGCCGGTTCTCGGCGTTCCATCACCGTTTCATGTTCGGCTCGGTGGCAAGCCATCTGGCCGAGACCTACGGCACCAAGGGCTCGCCGATCTCGCTCTCCACCGCCTGCGCGTCCGGCGCGACCGCGATCCAGCTCGGCGTCGAAGCGATCCGCCGCGGCGACGCCGATGCGGCCCTTTGCGTGGCGACCGACGGCTCGGTCAATCCGGAAGCCCTGGTGCGGTTCTCGCTGCTCTCGGCGCTATCGACGCAGAACGATCCGCCGCAAGCAGCTTCCAAACCATTCTCCAAGAACCGCGACGGTTTCGTCATGGCGGAAGGCGCCGGCGCGATGGTGCTGGAAAGCTATGAGTCCGCAATGGCGCGGGGCGCAAGGATATTGGGCGTCGTCGCCGGCTGCGGCGAACTCACCGACTCCTTCCACCGCACCCGCTCCAGCCCGGACGGCAAGCCGATCATCGGCTGCATGCGCAAGACGCTGGCGGATGCCGGCCTCGAGCCGGAGCAGATCGACCATATCAACGCGCATGGCACCGCGACGCCGGAAAACGACAAGATGGAGTACAACACCACCGCCGTCGTGTTCGGCGATCATTTGCCGAAGATCCCGGTGTCGTCGAACAAGTCGATGGTCGGGCACACGATTTCAGCCGCCGGCGCGGTCGAGGCCGTGTTCTCGCTGCTGACGCTCGAGCATCAGCGGATTCCGCCGACCATCAACTACGAGGTTCCGGATCCGGCCATTTTGTTCGACGTCGTCGCCAATAAAGCGCGAGACGCCCGCGTCACCGCCGTGATGTCCAACTCGTTCGGATTCGGCGGGCAGAATGCCTCGCTGATCCTGACGCGTGAACCGGCCTAGCAGCTGCGTGGCCTCTTGTTTTGACGCGTTTTCTTGACGCGAACCGGTATCCACTTCGCTTGAAAACGCTATCGTAGCCCCCATGAACCGCCTGTTCCTACGCACCAAGGCGCGCCTGCGCGACGCCGCCAAGCCGGCCACAGAAGCCGCCGTGGGCGCGCTGACGATCGCGTTGCTGCGCACCACGCGCTATTTCGATCCGGACAAGACCGCCAATTTCTTCGGCCGCGTCACGCGTTTCATCGGCCGCAGGCTGCGTGAAGACCGGATCGGCCGCGAGAACCTCACGGCCGCCTTCCCGGAAAAATCACCGGAAGAGATCGAGAAGATTCTGGCCGGCGTCTGGGACAATCTTGGCCGCATCGGCGCTGAATTTGCCCATCTCGATCACATCTGGGATTACGACGTCGATCATCCGGACAAGCCGAGCCGGGTCGAATTCGGCGCGCGGACCAAGCAGATCTTCGATCAGCTGCGGGACGACGGCAAGCCGGCGATCATCTTCGCGAGCCATCTCGGCAATTGGGAAATACCGGCGCTCGGCGCCGTCGCGCACGGGCTCGATTGCGTGATCCTGTTCCGGCGGCCCAACAGCGAATCCGCCGATCGCGCGATCGAGCGGATCCGCGCCGTCAAGATGGGCACGTTGATTCCGGCCGGCCGTGAGGCGCCCCTCAAGCTCGCCGAGGCGCTGCAAAACAACCAGCACGTGGCGATGCTGGTCGATCAGTATTTGACCAACGGCGTCGACGTCACCTTCTTCGGCCGCAAGACCAAGGCCAATCCGACGCTGGCGCGGCTGGTGCGCCAGGTCGAATGCCCGATCCATGGCGTGCGCATCATCCGCCTACCCAACCATCGCTTCCGCGCCGAACTCTCCGAAGAGGTCAAGCCGGTGCGCGATGCATCGGGGCAGATCGACATCGCCGGCACGATGCAGGCCGTGACCTCTGTCATCGAGGGCTGGGTGCGCGAATATCCGGACCAGTGGCTGTGGCTGCACCGCCGCTGGCGGTGAGCGATCTGCGGTGGCCTGGCTTAGCCGCCGAACACCAAACCGAGGTTCCACGCCTTCATCGCGACGGTCGCCCCCAGGACAAAGATGATCTGCAGCAGCGTGCGTGTTGAAAAGTACGTAAGGATGTTGGTCATGTGATGCTCCCGGCGGCAGCTATAGAATCTGCCCCGGGCTCCGGCAATAGAAGCGCGACCACATCCGGGATCGTACGGCATTGCCCGATATCGCTTCGCTCATCGGGGCGACGGCTACACCGCCGCTGGCGGCCAGACGGGCTTTAGACGTTGATGTCCGCATAGGCGCCGGCAGCCCCCTGCGGAACTGAATACCCTGTCTGCCGCTGCGCGATGGCCTTCTGCCCTTCCGCCTGCATCGCCTCGAAGGCCGCATCCAATTGCTGGCGTGTATAGCTTGTCGACAGGCTCTGACGTGGCCGCCATGCGGATTGCGTGATCGCTGTGGAAGCCTTCTCGATCGTTCCGCCCACGGCCTTCGCGATACGTTCCGCGCGCGATTGCGCCAGATCAGGGCCACCGTTGAGGCCGGGCGGATCTTGCAGGTCTCCGACCGTTGCCGCGGCGGCGTTCGTCGTCACCGACGACCCGCCGTTATAGAGGGTGGCAACGATCTTGCCGTTGATCTTGACGGTCGCATAGATATTTTGCGGCGCATTGTCGGGCACATCGGTGGCGGCGGCAGAGCTGGCGGCTTGCGTCGCCAACCACATCATCGCCATCCGGTCGCGAAGCTCGGGGTGGTCCTTGATCGAGACGGCCTTCAGTCCAGACGTGTCGAGCTTTTTCAGGTCCGAAACCGGAATGCCCGGCTTCGCTTTTTCCGTTGTGGTGCTTGCATCTGCCTGGGGCACGGGTAACGCGTCGGCCCGCGTCAACACCGTCGTCGATGAGGTTTGCGCGGGACGCAAATAACTCCCGGCACCAGCGATACTCGTAATCATGAATACACCCTTCCACAGCAATTGAGGATGGTTGCAACCACTATGCCAACGCGAATGATTGAAAAGGCTAGCGTCCTCCTTCTCAAACGGATTCGATCACCGGAAAATCTTGCCTACCGGGGCAAGCTTCGCCATGTGCTTTGCGAAGGGTTTTACACATTTCCTCCGCAAGCAATGACCCACACGCGCGAATGCTCGCTGCCGACGGCGCCTCCGAGGACCGCGCCCATTGCCAACGCTCCGCTCGGCTCCGTCCGGATGCCGCATGTCTCGTGGAGCAGCGCCATTGCACCCTGCACAAGTTCGTCGTCGACCGCGCACACCCGGACGTTCGAGCGTTCCAGGATTTCGAATGCGCGCGTCCCAATCTGACGCGAGCGCAGCGCATCGCACATCGTATCCCCTGAAGGCTCGATCCGGACCGGCATCCCCGCTTCGCGTGCCCGGGCATATCGTCGGTGGGTGGCCGGCTCGACAACATAGATCGCAGCGGAAATTGACCGCGACCGCAGCGCAAGAGTTACACCCGCAGCCAGTCCGCCACCGCCGCAGGCCACGACCACCGCATCGGAAGCTGGACTGCTCGCCTCAATAGCGGCTGCCACCTCAGAACCAAGCGTATAGCTTCCCGCAATCATCTCGAGGTCTTCGAAGGCATGCAGGTTACGCCAACCGCGTCCTCGCGCTTCCGCCTGCGCATGTGCAGTCAGCTCCGACCGCTCGGCGATCTTTATCTCAGCTCCGGTTTTGCGCGCCTGTTCCCGTTTGAGATCTGGCGCGTCGCCGGGCACCATCAGACATGCAGGTTTGTTGAGCACCTGAGCCGCCAAACCGACCGCAATTGGAAAATTTCCTGCTCCGGCAGCAACAACACCGCGCTCGGCGTTTCCTACCCCAAGTACGGCACCGCGAAACTTGAACGATCCGCTGCGTTGAACGGTTTCATCCTTGACGTGGATCGTTCGCCCGACCTGTGCGTCCAGCACGGGCGAAGTTCGCAAAGGAGTCTTTAGTGCATGGCGAGCAATGAATTGGAGATCGCCGGGGGACGGAACGACCGAAGGACCAGGCATTAGCGGCAAATGCGAATGAACATCGCCGCTTATCGGGCGAATTCACATCTGTGTCTAATCAGCTGTTGTGACGGTCCGACTTTTCTCGTGAAGGCTGACCCGCAATATTTCGCCGCGCGCGATCGTGCCGGTAGATTCTACTTCCCGGTCTTCACCCGGGTCCAGAGCCGGTTGATGATGCGCTGGGTCGCGGGATCGCGGGCGTTGATCACGAACAGTTTTTTCTGGATCGCCTCATCCGGATAGATGTTCTTGTCATTGAGGATTTTGGGATCGACCAGCTTCTGGCTCGCCAGATTGCCGTTGGCGTAGGACAGGAAATCCGAGTTCTTGGCGGCGATCTCCGGACGGTAGAGGTAATTGATCAGCTCATAGGCTTCCGCGACGTTCTTGGCGTCGGCCGGGATCGCGAGATTGTCGAAGAACATCTGCGCGCCCTCCTTCGGGATGGTGTAGCCGATCTCGATATCGTTTTTGGCCTCCGCCGCCCGGCTGCGCGCCTGCATGATGTCGCCCGACCAGCCGACCACGAAGCAGATTTCACCTGACGCCAGCGCGCCCAGATATTCCGACGAGTGAAACTTCCGGACATAAGGCCTGATCTTCGTGACTAGATCGGCGGCCTTCTCCAGGTCGGCCTGCTTGGTCGAGTTCGGATCGATGCCGAGATAGCTGAGCGCCGCGGGCAGGATGTCGTCGGCTGAATCCAGCATGTGGATGCCGCAGTCCCTGAATTTGGCGAGGTTCTCCGGCTTGAAGACGATGTCCCAGCTGTCGATTTTTGCGTCAGCGCCCAAAATCTTCTGCGCCGTTTTGACGTTGTAGCCGATCCCGGTGGTGCCCCACATGTAGTTGGCGCCGTAATTATTGCCGGGATCGTAGGTCGCGAGTTGCTTCGTCACCACCGGCCAGGCGTTGGCGAGGTTGGGCAGTTTCGACTTGTCGAGCTTGAGGAAAACCTTTGCCGTGATCTGACGCTGCAGGAAATAGCCGGTGGGAACGACGACGTCGTAGCCGGATTTTCCAGCTAGCAGCCGCGTCTCCAGCGTCTCGTTGGCGTCGAAGGTGTCGTAGGTTACCTTGATGCCGGTTTCCTTCGTAAAGTCCTCCAGCACGCCAGGCGCCATATAGTTCGACCAATTGTAGAAATTGACGGTGCGCTCTTCGGCCCGGGCCGGCGACAGCAGCAGGATCGCGGCAACCGCGGCAATGAAACCAACAACGTTGCGGGTCCGCTCGTGCATCTCGTCTACCTCTTCCGGCGATGCACCGCGTCCGACAAACGCTCCAGCGCAGTGTCCAGGGTGGCGTCCTTCTTGGAGAAACAGAAACGCACCACCGACGTCACGGCATCCTGTTCGTAAAAGGCCGACACCGGGATCGCGGCGACCTTGTAGTCGTTCACGATGCGGTGGCAAAATTGCACGTCGGTCTCGTTGAGGCCGAGCGGCGACAGGTCGACGGTGAGGAAATAAGTACCCTGTGATTTGAGGACAGGAAAGCCGATGCTCTCTAGCCCCTTGGTCAGGCGATCCCTGCTCCGCGCCAGCTCCTTGCGCATGTCGTAAAAATACTCGGCCGGCTTGTCGAGACCGTAGGCGACGGCGGCCTGCAAATTGGGCGCCGTCGTGAAGGTGAGAAACTGGTGCACCTTCGCGGCCACGCGCAGCAGCGGTGGCGCGGCGCAGACGAAGCCGATCTTCCACCCCGTCAGCGAAAAGATCTTGCCCGCGCTGCCGACCTTGATGGTGCGGTCGCGCATGCCGGGGATCGTGATCAGCGGGATATGCTCGCGGCCGTCGAAGGTAACATGCTCCCAGACCTCGTCGCAGATCGCAATGGTGTCGAACTCCTGGCAGAACCGTGCCAGCAATTCGAGGTCCTCGCGCGGATAAACTACGGCGGCCGGATTGAGCGGGTTGTTGAACAGCACCGCCTTGGTCTTGTGATTGAAAACGCTGCGCAGCATCTCCTCGTTGAGCCGCCAGTCCGGCGGCTCAAGCCGCAACAACCGCGGGATGCCGCCGGCCTGCCGGATGATCGGCAGGTAGCTGTCATAGACCGGCTGGAAGCAGACGACTTCATCGCCGGGCTCGACCACGGCCAAAATGGAAGACGTCAACGCCTCGGTGCCGCCGGACGTCACCATCACTTCGCTCATCGGATCAAGCGAGAGGCCGTGCCAGCGTCCATAGTGAGACGCGATCGCCTGCCGCAGTTCCGGAATGCCCATCATCGACGGGTATTGGTTATAGCCGTTGATCGACGCGTCCGCGGCGGCGCGCCTGATATCCTCAGGCCCGGGATCATCAGGAAAACCCTGGCCGAGATTGATGGCGTTGTTGTCGCGCGCAGCTTGCGACATCGCCTCGAAGACGGTGACGGGAAGGTCGGCGAAGACCTTGTTCATGGAGGTCATTTTTTCAAAGCAGTCCCTGAATCAGCCGCCGGCCTTGGTCTGCAATCCCGCAGCCTTCCAGCCAATGATGCCGCCCGCCAAATGCTTGTCATAGGGAAGCCCCGCGGCCTGCGCCGCCAGCGACGCCGTCACCGAGCGCTTGCCGGAGCGACAGGCGAAGACCACCTGCTTGCCCTTGGGGTCCGGAATGGCGGCCGGATCGAACGACTGCAGCGGAACCACCACGGCGCCAGGATAGGCTTCCACGGCGACCTCGTTCGGCTCGCGCACGTCGACGAGCAGATAGCGTCCCTCCGCCATGCCCTTTGCGACATCTTCCGCCGTCAAATCGTGCACCTGATGGTCCGCCACTTAAAATCCTCCCGACATCCTGCTTTGAGGGGTCCCGCCCGCCAGCCGGGCGCCAAACTCGCCTCTGTCGCGGCGAAAATCAAGCGCTGCGAACGGTTTAATGGATGACCAGAAATGGGCCACACGGCCACCATCGCATGGCGCCATTTATTCTCTCGCGGCGGTGTTTTCAGGGCAGAAGTTGCCTTGCTATCGGCCAGGCCCCGACGGGCGTTTGCGGACCGGTCACCCTGTACCCCCGTCGCAGGTAGAATCCCTTGGCATTTGTGCTTGCTTCGGCGCGAACCACCGCAAAGCCGCGTCGACGCATCAGCGCTTCGAGCCGGTCAAGTAACCCGGCGCCGACGCCCTGCCCGGCATATTCGGGGGCCGTGTACAGCCCCTCAAGGACGTCGCCGTGGATGGCGCCCCACCCGGCCACGACGCCGTCCAGTTCGGCAATCCATATTTCCAGGTCGCGAAGCTTCCGCTCCATTCCGGCAGGCACGAGCTGCCTCGCCCATGCCTCGGCGTCATCGACCGGCATTTTCGGCGGCGCCAGTTCAAGGATCGATCGTCGCCTCACCTCGAACAGAAGCGCAGCGTCGTCGAGCGTAGCCAAGCGGTGAACGGCAGCAGCCATGTGAAGTGCGATCCCGCGGCGGGAGGCCCGCGCGCGTTATACCAGATCGCAGCGTCTAGATCGTGACCTGCGTTCCCACCTCGACCACGCGCCCGGTCGGGATCTGGAAATAGTCGGTGGCGTCGTTGGAGCTGCGGCTCAGCGCGATGAACAAATGGTCCTGCCAGCGCGGCATGCCCGAATGCGCGGCCGGCTTGAGCGCGCGGCGGGACAGGAAAAACGACGTCGCCATGATGTCGAACTGCCAGCCGAGCTTGCGGGCGAGCGCCAGCGTTCTCGGCACATTGGGCTGCTCCATGAAGCCGAACCGCAGCGTCATCGTGGAGAAGGTCTCGCTCAGTTGCTCCATCCGGATCCGCTCTGAATCATCGATCCGCGGCGTCGGCGCGGTTTCGATGGTGAGAATGACGTTCTTTTCGTGCAGCACCTTGTAGTGCTTCAGGCTGTGCATCAGCGCGGTCGGCGCACTCTCGGGGTCGCTGGTCAGGAACACCGCCGTACCGGGGACCCGCTGCGGCGGCCGTTTTTCCAGCATCGCCGCCAGCTCGACCAGCGGGAATTCCAGCTTGCGCGATTTCTCGAACAACAGCCGGCTGCCGCGCCGCCACGTATACATCAGCAGCATCACGATGCCGCCCAGCGCCAGCGGCACCCAGCCGCCTTCGAATACCTTGAGCAGATTGGCCGCGAGGAAGGTGAGATCGAGGAACAGGAACGGCGCGATCAGCGCGGCGGCCGCCACCGCCGACCATTTCCAGACCCGCCAGATCACGACAAAGCCCATCATCGCCGTGACTACCATGGTCCCGGTCACGGAAATTCCATACGCCGAGGCCAGTGCGCTCGAAGAGCGGAACAGCAGCACCAGCAGAATCACCGAAATGAACAGCAGCAGATTGATGCGCGGAATGTAGATCTGGCCGGAATGCGACTCCGAGGTATGGCGGATTTCAAACCGCGGCATCAGGCCGAGCTGGATCGCGGTGCGCGTCAGTGAATAGGCGCCGGTGATGACGGCCTGGCTCGCGATCACGGTCGCGAGCGTAGCAAGCGCCACCATCGGGATCAGCGCCCAGTCCGGGAACATCAGGAAGAACGGGTTTTCGATAGCCTTGGGATCAGCGATCAGGAGCGCGCCCTGCCCCAGATAATTCAGCGCGAGCGACGGCAGCACGATGGAGAGCCAGGCGGTCTGGATCGGCCGTTTGCCGAAATGGCCGAGATCGGCGTAGAGCGCTTCCGCGCCGGTAACGGCGAGAAACACCGCGCCAAGCGTCACGAAGCCGATCACGCCATGATGGGTCATGAAGGAAACCGCATGGAGCGGGTTGAGCGCCGACAGCACTTCGGGATGACGCATGATCTGCGGCAGAGCGGCAACGGCGATGACCGCGAACCAGACGCACATTACCGGCCCGAAGAACGTGGCGACCCGCGCGGTGCCGCGCGACTGAACCGCGAACAGCACGATCAGAATGATCACCGTGAGCGGCACGACGTAGTGGTCGAATGTCGAAGTGACGAGCTTGATGCCTTCGATCGCCGACAGCACCGACAGCGCCGGCGTGATCACGGCATCGCCGTAAAACAACGCGCCGCTGATGATCCCGAGCAGCACAATCGCGGCGGCGCCCTTGCTGTTGCTGACGCCGCGCTGCGCCAGCGCCATCAGTGCCAGCGTGCCGCCTTCGCCGTTGTTGTCCGCACGCAGCAGGATGACGACGTACTTCAGCGTCACCACGACGACCAGCGCCCACAGGATCAGCGAGAGAACGCCGAGGACCGCCTGAGGATCGGCGCTGCTTGGGCTGCCGCTCGCCGCCACGATGGCCTCGCGCAGCGCGTAGAGCGGGCTGGTGCCGATGTCGCCATAGACCACGCCGATGCAGCCAAGCATCAGCGCCTTGAAGCCGGCGGTACAGTGCGCTTCCCCATGCCCGTTGGCCGCCGGCGTTTCCGCCGCGGTAATCGCAATCTGGGATGACATCGGACAGGCCTCGGTTTTTGCCGCACTGCACAATCAGGAAGTGCAGGCCTATACTCCTGTCGGGAATGCATAGGTTAGCCTGAATTCAGGCCTCCGATATGCATTCCGCGCATGGGTTCCAGGCGGCTAACGGGCCCAAATTTCGTCAGATAATCAGATAGTTACCTGAGTGCCGACCTCGACAACACGACCGGTCGGGATCTGGAAATAGTCGGTGGCATCGTTGGCCGACCGGCTCATCGCGATGAACAGGTGGTCCTGCCATTGCGGCATTCCCGACTGCGCCGACGGCTTCAGCGAGCGCCGCGAGACGAAGAACGACGTCGCCATGATGTCGAACTGCCAGCCGAGCTTGCGGGCGATCACCAGCGCCTTGGGCACGTTCGGCGATTCCATGAAGCCGAAGCGCAGCCGCACGGTGGCGAATTTTTCGCTGATGGTCTCCATCTTGACGCGTTCGGCCGGATCGACGCGCGGCGTCTGTGCGGTCTCGATCGTCACGATCACATTGTGCTCGTGAAGCACCTTGTTGTGCTTGAGATTATGCAGCAGCGCCGTGGGCACGAAATTCGGATCGCTGGTCAAAAACACCGCGGTGCCCTTGACGATGTGCGGCGGACGCTTTTCGAGGCTCTTGATCAGGTCGATCAACGGCACCTCGATGCGCCTCGTCTTGGCGATCAGGATCGCCGCGCCGCGGCGCCAGGTCCAGATCATCACCGCCATCGCGATCCCGAACAGCAGCGGCACCCAGGCGCCTTCAAGCAGCTTCAACAGGTTGGCGGTGAAGAACGCCATATCGACCACGACGAGCGGCAGGATCAACGCGGCCGCTGTCGCCGCGCGCCAGTTCCACAATTTCCAGATCACGACAAAGCCCATGATGCCGTCGACGACCATGGTGGTGGAGACGGCGATGCCGTAGGCCGACGCCAATCCGCTCGAGGTGCGGAACAGCAGTACCAGCAGGATCACGCCGAGCAGCAGCATCCGGTTGACCCGCGGCAGGTAGATCTGCCCGGCATGGCTCTCGGAGGTGTAACGAACCTCGAACCGCGGCAACAGGCCGAGCTGCACCGCCTGCCGCACCAGCGAAT
This sequence comes from Bradyrhizobium sp. JYMT SZCCT0428, assembly GCF_018131075.1. GTDB lineage: Bacteria > Pseudomonadota > Alphaproteobacteria > Rhizobiales > Xanthobacteraceae > Bradyrhizobium. Next base: position 149,115 of record NZ_JAFCLS010000002.1, read on the forward strand.
AGGCGCCCGTGATCACCGCTTGGCTCGCGATCACGGTGGCCGCCGTCGCCAGCACCACCAGCGGCAGCAACAGCATTTCGGGGGCCAGCCGGTAGAACGGGCTTACGATCGCCGCCGGATTGGACAGCACCAGGGCGCCCTGCCCGAAGTAATTGATCAGAAGCGCCGGCATCACCAGATAGAACCATCCGGCCTGAATCGGCTTGCGTCCAAAATGCCCGAGGTCTGCATAGAGCGCTTCGCCGCCGGTCACCGCCAGAAACACCAGCCCCAACGTCACCAGTCCGATCATGCCGTGCGAAAGCACGAACTGGATCGCGTAATAGGGATTGATCGCCTGCAAAACGGTAGGATCATCGCTGATGTGGATGAGGCCCAGAATCGTCAGCGTGGCGAACCAGACCACCATGACCGGTCCGAACGCCGACGCGACGCGCGCAGTGCCGCTGCTCTGCACCGAAAACAGCAGCACCAGAATAAAGATCGTCAGCGGGACCACATAATGGTCGAGCGCCGGCGCCACGAGCTTGAGACCTTCGACCGCCGACAACACCGAAATCGCCGGCGTGATCATGGAATCGCCGATGAACATCGAGGCGCCGACGACGCCGAGCGCCAACAACACCCAGCTGCGCCGGCCCAGCGCCCGTTGACCGAGCGCCATCAGGGAGAGCGTGCCGCCCTCGCCGTGATTGTCGGCGCGCAGCAGCAGCAGCACATATTTGGCCGTCACGACGATGAACAGCGACCACAGGATCAGCGAGAGTACGCCGAGCACGATCTCGCGCGACACCGGCCCGCCCGCCGCCGCATGGGTTACGGCTTCGCGGAATGCATACAGCGGCGACGTGCCGATGTCGCCGAACACCACACCGATGCTGCCCAGTGTCAGGGCCCAAAAGCCTGAGGTGACCTGCCCCTCATGGGCCTCGGTGGATGTGGCGCTGACAGTCATGACGCGGGAAACACGCTCTCAGTTATTTGATCCGGGCGGCTATCGACGCTTCTGCGTCGCCTGTCAATCATCGGCAAGCATAACACCGCTGGGGATGCGGCACCCAAGCAAAGCAAATTTCATCGCACTAATCGAGAGGTAAGATAGTAGTTTCGGCGAATTACGGCTTCAGACCAGGTGGAAGCGGTGGATTTTCGCGCATTAATGTGATGGTCACGCGACGATTTGCCGGCAACGTCGGATCATCGGGAAACAGCGGTTGACTGTCGGCCTTGCCGGATACGGCGAAGACGTGCGATGGCGGCAGGCCCTCGCGCTCCAGGATCTGACGCACCGTGTTGGCGCGGTCGGCCGAAAGATCGAACGCGCCATAGTCGCTTCGCGCCGGCAGGAAACCTGCCGCAGTATGGCCGACGATCGACAACCGCAGTGGCGTCGCCTTAAGCGGAACCGCGAGTTTCTGGATCAGCCGCCGGGTGCGGTCATGGGGCACCTTGGAGCCATCGGCAAACATCGACCGCCCTTCCTGATCGACGATCTCGAGATTGAGGCCCTGGCTGGTCTCCTCGAACATGATGTGCTTGGACATCTCGGTCAGTTCCGGCAGGTCTTGCAACGCCTGCCGCAACGACGCCGAAGCCAGCGCGAACTCACGATCGACCGTCAGCTTGGCGCCGCTCTCGCGGGTGCGGTCCTTTTCGTCCGGGGTCGGCGTGGCGGAGGCTTCCTCCGGCGAAATATGAGCGGCGCTCTTCAGCTTCGGCCGCGTCGGCAGGCCGTCGGATTCGACGATGCCGGAATAGCGCACTTCGGTCTGCACGCCGAACGCTTCGCGCATCGAGCCGGCGACGATTTTCAGCTTATCCTTGTCCTGGCTCGAGAACGCGACCAGCATCACGAAGAAGGCCAGCAGCAACGCCATCAGGTCGGCGAACGTCACGAACCAGCCGTGACCGCCATGTGCCTCTTCGCGTTTTTTCTTGGCCATGCTCTATGTCCGCGCCTGGATGCTGCCTGAGGATCAGGCGGGAGCCAGTTCGCCTTCCTCGTGGCGATGTTTCTCGGGCAGATAGGCCAGCAGCATTTCACGCACCAGTGCCGGGCTCTTGGAGTCGCGGATCATCAGGATGCCGTCGATGATCAGCGTGCGGTTGGTCTCCTCGTCGAGCAGCTTGCCATGCAGCTTGTCGGCGATCGGCAGACAGATCAGGTTCGCGACCAGCGCGCCGTAGAGCGTTGCCAGCAAGGCGACGGCCATGAACGGACCGAGTTTCGAGGGATCCTGCATGTTCGAGAACATCTGCACCATGCCGAGCAGCGTGCCGATCATGCCGAACGCCGGCGCGCAATCGCCGATGGCGCGATAGATCTTCGAACCTTCGTTCAGGTGCATCAGGAAATTGTCGCGATCGCGCTCGAGGTTATCGCGGATGAATTCGAGATCGTAACCGTCGGCGACGTAGCGGATTCCCTTGGCGAGGAACGGCTCGTTGGTATCGACCTTTTCTAACCCGACCGGACCCTGCTTGCGGGCGATTTCGGCGATACGGGCGAGTTCATCGACCAGGTCGCGCGCCGACAGACGGCTCATCGTGAAGGCGAATTTGGCGCCGAGCGGCATGCCATGCAGGATCGCGCTGAGCGGAAAGCGGATCAGCGTCGCCGCGAACGAACCGCCGAAAATGATGATGACGGCGTGGATGTCGTAGAACATCCGGAAATCGCCACCCATCAGGATCAGCGTGCATAGCACGATAGCGCCGGCGACCAGGCCAATGAGCGTGGTGATATCCATTCTGAACTCCGACGCGTACGCGAACGACCTGCCCGTCCTGGACGGTGGCGCGCCCGATACGGGGCCGCGCCAATTGAACCCTACGTCGGCGCTGTTAAAGACGCGTAAAGGTTAAGCCGCGGCCGTGCCGTACAATTGCGAGGGCCGGGCGCAGGAAACAGTCCAATATCGGCGCCATTTGCCGGATCAAGGACCCTGGGCGCGATCGCAACGTTTCGCTAACCATAATGCGCCGGCCGCCGCGGAGCACAGGGGCGGTCAGTTCAATCGATCAGCTCGCTCGGTCAGTTCACTGCGCCTGTACGCCGATCCCGGCGGATTTGATGATCGGCCACCATTTGTCGATCTCGGCCTTCTGGAAGGCGGCCAGTCCTTCCGGCGTCTGCTGCGCGCGCGGGGCGACGTCGAGCCCCAGCTCGGTAAAGCGTTTCTGGATCGCCGGATCGGCCAGCGCCTCCACGGTTGCCGCGTTGAGCTTGGCGATGATGTCCTTTGGCGTTCCCTTCGGCGCCCAGAAGCCGAACCAGCCCGACATATAGAGTCCGGGCACGCCGGTCTCGTCCGCGGTCGGAATATCAGGCATCGAGGCGGAGCGCGCCACCGACAGATTGGCCAGCGCCTTGATCGCGCCGGCGCGGATTTGCGGCAGCGCCACCGCACCCTGCACAACCAGAAGATCCACCGTACCCGCGACGAGATCGGTCATCGCCGGTCCTGCGCCGCGATAGGGAATGAACTGCACCTTCTGCTTGGTCAGGTTTTCGAACATCACGCCGGTGACATTGGCGGCCGCGTTCTGGTTGACGAAATTGATCTTGTCGGGATTGGCCTTCATCCAGGTCACGAGTTCGCCAAGCGTGTTCGCCGGCAGATTCTTCTTGGCGACCATCAGCTGCGGATTGTTTGATATCAGCGCGATCGGCTCGAAATCCTTTTCCAGATCATAGTCGAGCTTGTAGATGATGCTGCCGACATGGGTGTCCCACTGCCCGATGTCGAAGGTGTAACCGTCCGGCGCCGCGCGGGCGACACGACCGACGCCGATGCTGCCGCCGGCGCCGCCGACATTTTCGATCACGATCGATTGGCCGAGCGTTGCGCGCATCCGCTCGGCCATGATCCGGGCGGCGGCGTCGGTGGATCCGCCCGGCGGAAAGGGTACGACGAGCGTGATGGGGCGCGACGGATAGGTTTGCGCCTCGACCTCCGCGACGCCGGCAATGACAAGCAATGACAGCGCCGCCCAAAAGGCTCTCATGACGTCTCCCCTCGTGTGTTAATTACCCCGACTTTTCGCCGGTGGTTGTTTTCGTCAGTGGATTTCAGCGGAACGCTTCAGCGCCTCTTTCAGTTTCTCGAGCGTGAAGTCCGGGCTGCGCGCGATATCCAGGATCGGCGTCTCGCGGCGGCCGCACAGTTCGGCGGCGTCCGGAATCTTGGCGGCGATATCGATCGGAATCACGATCGCGCCATGCTGGTCGGCATGGATCAGATCGTCGGAATGCACCGTCATGCCGGCGACGCGCACTTCGCCGCCAAAACTCTCGGCATGCACCCAGGCATGCGACGGACCGATCGATCCGGCCAGCGCCTGGAAGCCCGGCGCCCATTGCGGGATGTCCCTGATAGAACCGTCGGTGATGACGCCGAGGCAGCCGAGCGCCTTGTGCACGTTGCTCTGCACCTCGCCCCAGAACGCACCATAGCCGACGTCGGCGCCGTCGATATCCTGGATCACGGTGATGCGCGGACCAAAGCCGGTGCCGACATATTCGTAATAGGCGATGCGGCGCCTTGCCTGCTCATCGGCGGGAAGGCCGGACTTGAGCACCGAGCGGATGGACACGGTGCGGGCATAGCCGACCATCGGCGGCAGATTGGGAAACGGGCAGACCAGTGGCTTGGTGGTGTAGCCGATCAGCCGGCGTTCAGGCGCCACGATCTCCATCGCATTGCAGATCGTCGGCGTGTCGTAGCGGGCCAACGCTTCAAGCACGGAAGCCGGTAGCGGGGCGGAAGCGGACTGGGTCACTGCGTTTCTCTCCTGATTTTTGGGCCGGAATTATGGACAGCCGGACATCGCTAAGCCCTATAGCCGAGATTGGGGTCGAACCCAACTCGGCCAGCGCTCATGGCAGCTATCTTGGCAGATATAACGGAAGTCGCGTGGCGGCTCAGTTCAGCCGCGCCGGGCGGTCGTCATGCTCGGCATCGGCCGGAGCCGCCGGGAATACGGCTGCCGGACCGGCGGGTGCGGCGGCATCGGTGGTCGCAGCCGCCAGCGCGGCAGCGGCGTTTCGCTCATGATCGCGATAGGTTTTCCAGCCCCACGGCAGGCTCAACAGATACAGCACGGTCCCGACCGAGAGAATGTACCAGGGATAGCTCACGAGCAGCGCGATGAAGAACACCACCGAGACGAAAACCGGCAGCACCATTTCCGGCGGCACGCGCATGCGCACGGTCTTGCCGGAAAGCACCGGCAGCCGCGACACCATCAGGAATCCGATCAGCAGCGTATAGAACGCGGTCAGTATGGCCGGCGGCTGCGGGACGCCCAAAAAGACCAGATAGATCGGCAGCATCACGGTCAGCGCACCGAGCGGCGCCGGGACACCGGTGAAATAATTCGCCGCGAATGCGGGCTTGTTCGGATCGTCGATGCTGGCGTTGAACCGCGCCAGCCGCAGGCCGCCCGAGATCGCGTACACCATGGCCGCGATCCAGCCGCCATTACCGAGTTCATGCAACTGCCAGAAATACAGCATCAGGCCGGGCGTGACGCCGAAATTGACGAAGTCCGCGAGGCTGTCGAGCTCGGCGCCGAATTTCGACTGGCCCTTGATCATGCGCGCGACGCGGCCGTCGACCCCGTCCAGCACCGCCGCGAACACGATCGCGGCAACGGCGAGCTCCATGCGGCCCTCGATCGACAGCCGGATCGCCGTCAGCCCGGCGCAGATCGCGAGCAACGTGATGAAGTTCGGCACCAGCATCCGGATCGGGATCGGACGAAACCGGCGACGGCGCATTTCCGGAGATTTGGGATCGGGTGTCATCATGGCTCGCCAATATATAGCAAGCGCCAGCCTGCGCCGCCATTGTGGCGGCCGGCAGGCGCCTTGGCCATTCGGATGGTTAATCGGCGCGGAAGGTCCGCCCCTGCTCGCTGGCGCCGCCGAGATCGGCCAGCACGGTCTCGCCGGCGACCGCGGTTTGGCCCTCGGAAACCAGCGATTTGCCGCCTTCGGGCAAATAGACGTCGAGCCGCGAGCCGAACCGGATCAGGCCGAACCGCTCGCCGGCGCCGATCGTCTGCCCCTCGCGCACGAACGAGACAATACGTCGCGCTACCAGGCCTGCGATCTGGACCACGCCGATGCGGCCATGGCTGGCGGTCGAGATCACCAGCGAGTTTCGCTCATTGTCTTCGCTGGCCTTGTCGAGCTCGGCATTGATGAAGGTGCCGGGCCGGTAGGCGATACGGTCGATCCGCCCCGCCACCGGAGCGCGATTCACGTGGCAGTTGAACACACTCATGAAAATCGAGATGCGCAGCAGCGGCCGGTCGCCGAGACCAAGCTCGGCCGGCGGCAGCACCTGAGAGATCATCGAGACCCGTCCGTCGGCCGGCGACACCACGATGCCTTCGCGCACCGGGGTGACGCGCACGGGATCGCGGAAGAACAGCGCGCACCAGACCGTCAGGATCGTGCCGATCCAGCCGAGCGGCGTCCAGATCCAGAACAGGACCAGGCTTGCAAGCGCAAAGCCGCCGATGAAGGGATAGCCCTCGGGATGAACAGGCGGGATTTGCGCGCGGATGGAATTGGCAATCGACATCAAGGCTCACTATTGGCTGGCCCGGTCCCGTTCTTTCGGGACCGAGCTGTATTTCAATTATTCCGCAGCGGTGACCAGAGGATCCTGGACCGGCGGCGGGGTGCGGTTGGGCGCCTCGTTGTCGTCGTCGATCTGCGCGAGCTTCTCCCGCGCCTCCTCGGCTTCGCGCTGCCTGTTCCACATACTGGCATAAAGTCCGCCGGAAGCCAAAAGCCGGGCGTGCGTGCCGCGCTCGGCAATGCGGCCCTGATCCAGCACGATAATTTCGTCGGCGCCGACGATGGTCGAGAGCCGATGCGCGATCACCAGCGAGGTGCGTCCGCGCGAGACGCGCTCGAGCGATTCCTGGATTTCATGCTCGGTGTGACTGTCGAGCGCCGAGGTCGCCTCATCGAGCACCAGGATCGGCGGCGCCTTCAACACGGTGCGCGCGATCGCGACGCGCTGCTTCTCGCCGCCGGACAATTTCAGTCCGCGTTCGCCGACCTGGGTCTCATATCCCAGCGGTGACATCCGGATGAAGCTGTCGATCTGCGCCAGTTGCGCGGCCTCCTCCACCTCCGCATCGCTGGCGTCCCAGCGGCCGTAGCGGATGTTGTAGCGGATGGTGTCGTTGAACAGCACGGTATCCTGCGGCACCATGCCGATCGAGGCGCGCAGCGATGCCTGGGTGACGTTCCTGATGTCCTGGCCGTCGATCAGGATCTTGCCGCCGGAAACGTCGTAAAGGCGGAACAGCAGCCGCGAGATCGTCGACTTGCCTGCCCCCGAGGGGCCGACGATCGCAACCGTCTTGCCCGCCGGCACCTCGAAGCTGAGGCCTTTCAGGATCGGACGCTCGGGGTCATAGGCAAACCGCACGTCTTCGAACCGCACATTGCCCGACCCCACCACCAGCGGCACGGCGCCCGGGATATCCTTGATCTCGGGATTGCGCGACAGCACGCTGAACATCTTCTCGATGTCGATCACCGCCTGCTTGATCTCGCGATAGACCATGCCCATGAAATTGAGCGGCTGGTACAGCTGGATCATCATGGCGTTGACCATGACGAAGTCACCGACGGTGTTGGTGCCGTTGCGCACGCCGATCGCGCACATCAGCATGGTCGCGGTGAGACCGAGCGTGAAGATGACCGCCTGCCCGGTGTTGAGCACAGCGAGCGACGTGTAAGTCTTCACGCTGTTGTGCTCGTAGCGCTCCATCGAGCGGTCGTAGCGCGCGGCCTCGCGCTGCTCGGCGCTGAAATATTTTACGGTCTCGTAGTTGAGCAGCGAGTCGATCGCCTTGGTGTTCGCCTCGGTGTCGGAATCGTTCATCTTGCGGCGGATCTCGATCCGCCATTCGGTCGCGATGTAGGTGTAGTACATGTAGATCACGACCGTGACCGCGGTGACCAGCACGTAGCGCCAGTCGAACTGCCACAGCAGCACCGCCATCAACAGTGACACCTCGACGATGGTCGGGATCAGTTGCAGGATCACCATCCGCACGATCACTTCGATGCCGGTGCGGCCGCGCTCCAGCACGCGGGTCAGTCCCCCGGTCTTGCGCTCGAGATGGAAGCGCAGCGACAGCTCGTGCATGTGCACGAAGGTGATGTAGGCGAGCTTTCGCACCGCATGCATCGCAACGCGCGCGAAGATGCCGTCGCGCCACTGCGTCAGCACCGCCATCAGCACCCGCACCGCGCCGTAGCTTGCGGTCATCAGCAAGGGTGACGCGATCAGCCACAGCGTCCAGTTCGACGGTTCCACCGGCGCGCTGCCGTGGCCGTTGAGCGCGTCGATCGCCCATTTGAAGGTGAAGGGCACCGTCAGCGTCGCGAGCTTCGCGACCAGCAGCAGCACCATCGACCAGACCACGCGCATTTTCAGGTCGGCGCGGTCGCCGGGCCAGATATAGGGCCACAGATGCGCCAGCGTCCCGATCAGGGTCGCCTTTTCGAGGGAGGAGCTATCGGGCAGTGGCGCTTCGTCGGCTCGCGAATCAGTGTCGGCCATGGATCAAGCGCCCAAAAGTCTGATGGCGCGCCCGTTCGCCGTTACATGGTTTCCGTTGATCGTCATTCTGCTCGTCATATAGAGCGTTTAAACGCCGCGTACAGCCTTGAAAGGCAAAACTTTCTCCGGTTTGCCCGCATTTCGGGTTCAAAACCGCTGTGGCAGTATATTCTCGGACTTGAGCTTTCTACGCTGCAGTGCCACATAAATTGCATGAACCAAATCAAAACCGTCTGCGTCTATTGCGGCTCCGGCTCCGGCTCGAACCCCCGTTTCGTGGAAGCTGCGATCGCGCTGGGCAAGGTGTTCGCCGAGAACAGTATCCGCCTCGTCTATGGCGGCGGATCGGTGGGCCTGATGGGCGCGGTTGCCAAATCCGTGCTGGATCACGGTGGCACCGTTACCGGGATCATTCCGGATTTTCTCGCCAACCGCGAGCGCATGAATCCGAACCTTACCGAACTGGTCGTCACGCCTGACATGCACGAGCGCAAGCGGCTGATGTTCGAACGCTCCGACGCATTCGTCGCCCTTCCCGGCGGCGTCGGCACGTTGGAGGAACTGGTCGAGCAGATGACCTGGCAACAGCTCGGCCGGCACACCAAACCGGTGCTGCTCGCCAACATCGACGATTTCTGGGAGCCGCTGATCGCGCTATTGACGCATATGCGCGCCAATCAGTTCATCCGCCCAGCTCTGGACGTCGAGGTGTTGAAGGCCGAACGCGTCGAGGACATCCTGCCGCGCCTGCGCGCCGCCGCGGCCCTTGCGCCCGAGGGCACCCAGGAGATGGCGCCGGACGTCGCGCGACGGCTGTAGAGGTTTGCGCCTTCATTCGCTCGGAAACGTCACGGCTTCGATGCGGTTGCCATCGGGATCGACGACGAACGCCGCGTAGTATTTCACGCGGTCGTGGGGACGCAAGCCCGGCGCGCCGTCGGAACGGCCGCCGGCGCTGAGCGGCGCGGCGTGGAAGGCATCGACCGCATCCGTTGACCGCGCGCGAAGGCAGATGTGCACGCCGCTTTCCGGCGCGACCGGCGGCATGCCGGCGCGCAGGTTGATCCAGAATTCGGGATAGGTTTTGCCGAACCCGATTGTTGCCGGACGCGTCACCAGCCGGGTCAGCCCAAGCCCGGCAAGCGTCGGCTCATAGAAGCGCGCCGCGCGTTCGAGATCGGCAACGCCGACGGAGACGTGATCGAGCATGCGGCACCTTCGATTGTTGCCTCGTCATTCCGGGTTCGCTTCGCGCCCCGGAATGACAATAAGCCTCACACCGGCGCGCCTGATTTCACCAGCTTGTAGACCACCGAATCCATCAGCGCCTGGAACGAAGCGTCGATGATATTGGGCGACACGCCGACCGTGATCCAGCTGTCGCCGTTTTCATCCTCGCTCTCGATCAGCACCCGCGTCACCGCCTCCGTGCCGCCATTGAGGATACGGACGCGATAGTCGATCAGCCTCAGGCCTTCGATGTATTTCTGGTATTTGCCGAGGTCCTTGCGCAGCGCGACGTCGAGCGCGTTGACGGGGCCGTTGCCCTCCGCGGCCGAGATCAGCCGCTCGCCGGCGACATCGACCTTCACCACCGCGAGCGCCACCGTGACGCGCTGGCCGTTGGAATTGTAGCGCTGCTCGACATTGACGTCGAACTGCTCGACCCGGAAATATTCCGGCACCCGCCCGAGCGTGCGCCGCGCCAGCAGATCGAACGACGCATTGGCGGATTCGTAGGCGTAACCCGCCGCCTCGCGCTCCTTCAGCTCCTCGACCAGCCGTGCCAGCTTCGGATCGCTCTTCTCGTAAGGGATGCCGGCGCGGTCGAGTTCAGCCATCACATTGGAGCGGCCGGCCTGATCGGACACCAGCACCTTGCGATGGTTACCGACCAGTTCGGGCAGCACGTGCTCATAGGTGTGCGGGTCCTTCATGACCGCGGAGGCGTGGATACCGGTCTTGGTCACGAAGGCGCTTTCGCCGACATAGGCGGCGTGGCGGTTCGGCGCGCGGTTCAACATGTCGTCGAGCGTCCGCGACACCTTCATCAAGGTCGCCATCTTTTCATTGGTGACGCCGATCTCGAAGGCGTCCGAAAATTCATTCTTCAGCCGCAAGGTCGGGATCAGCGAACAGAGATTGGCGTTGCCGCAGCGCTCTCCGAGCCCGTTCAGCGTGCCCTGGATCTGCCGCGCCCCGGCGCGCACCGCCGCGAGCGAGTTGGCGACCGCCTGCTCGGTGTCGTTATGGGCGTGGATGCCGACATTGCCGCCGGGAATGTCCTTGATGACGTCGCCGACGATGGTCTCGACCTCATGCGGCATGGTGCCGCCATTGGTGTCGCACAGCACGACCCAGCGCGCGCCGGACTCATAAGCCGCCCTGGCGCAGGCCAGCGCGAACTCGGCATTCTCCTTGTAGCCGTCAAAGAAGTGCTCACAATCCACCATCACCTCGCGGCCGGCGGCCTTGGCGGCACTCACGCTGTCGCGGATCGAGGCGAGGTTCTCCTCATTCGTGGTTTCGAGCGCGACACGCACCTGATAGGCCGAGGCTTTCGCGACAAAGCAGATTGCATCCGCCTTGGCTTCGATCAGTGCCGCCAGCCCGGGATCGTTGGAGGCCGAGCGGCCGGGTCGGCGCGTCATGCCGAACGCGGTAAAGCGCGCATGGTCGAGTTTCGGCTTGGTCGCAAAAAATTCGGTATCTGTCGGATTGGCGCCGGGATAGCCGCCTTCGACATAGTCGATGCCGAGTTCGTCGAGCATGCCGGCGATGATCTGCTTGTCATGCAGCGTGAAGTCGACCCCATTGGTTTGCGCGCCGTCGCGCAGCGTGGTGTCGAACAGATAAAGGCGTTCGCGGCTCATTGTGGCGCTCCCGGCGCGGCCTCGGCCAGCGTCTTCTGCATCGTGGTATTGGCCAGCCATTCACCATTGATGGTGACGGTGTTGCGCTGCTTGCCGACGTAACCGCGCTTGAGGAAGAATTCCTGCGCGTTGTCGCTGACGTCAACGGTCAGAATCTTGGCGCCGCGCGCACCGGCGAGCTTCTCCAGCGCATCGCACAGCATGGCGCCGACGCCCTGCCCCACCGCACTCGGGTGCACATAAAGCATCTCGATATGCGAGGCGCCCTTCAGCGAAGCGAACCCGACCGGTGAATTCTGCAGCGTCGCAATCAGGGTCAATTCACCGGCCAGCTTCTTGCCGAATTGTTCCTCATCATCGGCCGTCGATGCCCAGGCCTCCTGCTGCGCCTCGCCGTAATCGTCGCCGGTCAATTCCTGAATCGCGGCAACGAAGATCGCCGCCACGACAGGGGTATCCGCCGCAAGAAACGGCCGCAGTGCAGGTTTGGGCAACGACTGTCCCATCGCGTCAAAATACTCCGAACAATCTCAGCACGAGCACGACCGCGGCAACGATCACGGCCCATTTGATGAAGATGTAGTAGCGCCAGTGCTTCGGGAAAGGCGTATCGGGTCTGGTCATCACGCAATCTCCCAAGTGGTCACGGGTTTGCCGTCGGCGTCCTTGCCGTCCTTGATGACAACGCCCATCGCGGCGAGTTCGTCACGGATCCGATCGGACTCCTTGAAGTCCTTTCGGGCTCGCGCGGCCGCGCGGTCAGCGATCAGCCGATCGACCTGCGCTGCATCGATGCCGCTCGCCTGCTGTTTCCGACCTTTCCAGTCGGCCGCGCTCACGGACAGGAATCCGAGCAGCCGAAGGGACGCGGCGAACTCGCTTCGTTCGCGCTTCCCCCCGGACGCCGCTGCGTTGCGCAGGCCGTGCAAGACAGCCATGGCCTGCGCCGTGTTGAGGTCATCATAGAGGGCTTCGGTCAGGGCCGGCGACGGCTCACCGGCGTCGGCGTCGGCTGCGACGGCGTACCAATCGTCCAGCGTCCTGGCGCTTTCTTCCGCCCCCTTGGTGGTCCAGTCGAGCGGCGACCGGTAATGCGTCTTGAGCATGCTCAAGCGCAGCACCTCGCCCGGCCAATCGGCCAGCATCTCGCGGATCGTGAAGAAGTTGCCGAGGCTCTTCGACATCTTCTCGCTCTCGAGCTGCAGGAATCCGTTGTGCATCCAGACCTCAGCCATGCGGTCAGAATGAAAGGCGCAGCAGGTCTGCGCGAGCTCGTTCTCATGGTGCGGAAACACCAGGTCGATGCCGCCGCCATGGATATCGAATTTCTCGCCGAGATGTTTCCAGGCCATCGCCGAGCATTCGATGTGCCAGCCCGGGCGGCCTTCCACGGTGATGCCGGCCGGCGACGGCCACGACGGCTCGCCCGGCTTCGACGGCTTCCACAGCACGAAGTCGGTGGTGTCGCGCTTGTAGGGCGCGACGTCGACGCGGGCGCCCGCGATCATCTCGTCGAGCGAGCGCCTCGACAATGCGCCATAGCGCGGCATCACCGAATTTGCGGCATTCATCGCCTGCGGCGAAAACAGCACGTGGTCTTCGGCGGCATAGGCAAAGCCGCCGGCAACCAGTCTCTCGATGATCGCCCGCATCTCCGGGATATGCTCGGTCGCGCGCGGCTGCACGGTCGGCGCCAAGCAGCCGAGCGCCGTGACGTCGTCCTGATACTGCTGATAGGTGGTTTCGGTGACCTTGCGGATCGCCTCGTTCAGCGGCACGCCGGGATAGTCGCGCGCGGCGCGCACGTTGATCTTGTCGTCGACGTCGGTAATGTTGCGGACATAGGTCACATGATCGGCGCCATAGCGATGGCGCAGCACGCGAAACAGCACGTCGAACACGATCGCGGCGCGACCGTTGCCGATATGGGCGAAGTCATAGACCGTCGGTCCGCAGGCATACATGCGGACGTTATCGGAATCGAGCGGCGTGAACGGCCGCTTCTCCTTGGTCAACGTATCGTAGAGGCGTAGTTGCATGGGAATCCCGTACCTTGCGGCCGGGCGTCCAGTGATCTCATTTTGAGAAAAGACGGCCTCAGCCAGCGAATCGCTAGCTAATAATCTCGCGGCAAATGCTGCAGATGGCGAGGAAACCGTTCATGGTTCCACCATGTCCCAGCCCGGGGGACCCCGTCAAGGCCGCCTGCGCCCGTTTTTGAGCCAAATTGGCCGCTAAACGCCCGGCAAAACGCCCATGGTTAATCATTATTAACCATTTGGGCTTATCTGAGAGGGGCGATCCCTTTCCCTTATTGGGTGCCCCATGCGATTTTCATCAGCATTCATTTCCAGCGCATTTCTGCTCGCGGCCTCGTCCGCTTACGCCGACAGCCGCGTTTTCATCATTGCCAACCAGGCCGACGGCTACGGCATCGACCAGTGCCTCGCCAAGGGCGACAAATGCGGCGCCCCTGCCGCCCGCTCCTATTGCCAGTCACGCGAATTTGCTTCCGCCACCGCCTACCGCCGCGTCGATCCCGATGAAATCACCGGGTCGGTTCCGAGGGGCGGAAACGACAAATGCAGCGGCAGCGGCTGCGACGAATACGTCGCCATTACCTGCCAGCGCTGAACCGGATCGCCACAACGGGCCGTTGCCGCATTGCCACACCGGCGCCGCGGAAACGACGTGACGCTGCCCCGAGAAGCAGCTATGGGATGCGGCCTCGGCCGCACCATGCCGCCTTGGCCGCGCCTTTTCGGCTATAAAGCCGCGCGGATTCGTTATCGATGGCTGGACATGCCCCTGACGCTGACTACTCCCTTCTCCCGTTGGATTTTGACCTGCGCCGTGCTGCTTGCTGGCATCGCCGCGACGAATTCGGCTGCGGTCGCACAAGCCGATCCCGCACAATCCAATATGGACGCGCTCGCACAAATGCCTCCCGGAGCCGCGCCGCCTCCACAGCAACAGGGCGCGCAAGGCAACCCGATCTGCATCCGGCTTGAAGGACAATTGGCGGCCGTCGACCGCGGTGCCAGCGGCGGCGATCCCGCCAAGGAAGAGCAGATCCGCCGCTATCAGGAAGCGGCAACCAAACAGCAGGCCGAGCTTGACCGCGTCACCATGCAAGCGAAGCGGATGGGCTGCGAAAGTTCCGGCTTCTTCTCGCTGTTCAACGGCCAGTCGGCGCAGTGCGCGCCGGTCAATAACCAGATCCAGCAGATGCGCGCCAATCTCGAGCAGATGACGACCAGCCTCGAGCGGTTGCGCTCAGGCGGCATCGGCGGCGCCGACCGCGAAAACCAGCGCCGTTCGGTGCTGACGGCGCTGGCGCAGAACAATTGCGGCCCGCAATACGCCGCTGCCGCGCGCAGCGGGGGCAGCTTCATCGACAATCTGTTCGGCAACAACACCATCCCGCCGCCGAGCGCCGATCTCGGCGCGCCATCCGGCACGTTCCGCACGGTCTGCGTCCGCACCTGCGACGGCGCCTATTTCCCGGTTTCGTTCGCCACCTACCAGGCGCGCTTCCAGGACGATGAGAAGACCTGCAAGGCGTTATGCCCGGCAACGGAAGCATCGCTGTTCACCTATCGCAATCCCGGCGAAGACATCAACCAGGCGGTCTCGGTCAGCGGCCAGCCTTACTCGTCACTGCCCAATGCGTTCAAATTCCGCACCGAGTTCAACCCGTCCTGCGCCTGCAAGGCCGCAGGCCAGACCTGGTCGGATGCGCTGAAATCGATCGACGATAAGGCCGCCGCCGAACAGCAGGGCGACATCATCGTCACCGAAGAGAGCGCGAAGAGGATGCAGCAGCGCGCGATGCCTCAGCAGAAGACGGCCCCCGTCGCCAAGAAAGGTACGGCCCCGGCAGGCACGACGGCCGCCGCGCCGGCTCCTGCAACTCCGGCGCCTGCCGCCGAGTCAACCGGCGCGACGGACGAGAAGAAGCCGATCCGCACCGTCGGGCCGACCTTCATCCCGCCGAAACAGTAATTAGCCGTCGAACACATCAGCCGAGGCGCGGCCCGCGCGGGCGACCAGTTTCTCGTCGGGCGCCGGCAATTCCTTGCCATTGTCGCGAAAGCGGTTGGTGATGGGATAGCGGCGGTCGCGGCCGAAATTCTTTTCCGTTACCTTGACGCCCGGCGCGGCCTGGCGGCGCTTGTATTCGGCGATGTTGAGCAGGCGGTCGATCCGCGTCACCACGTCGGCCGGGTAGCCTGCCGCGATGATCGAGGCCAGCGGCTCCTCGCGTTCGACGAGCCGCTCCAGGATGCCGTCGAGTATCTCGTAGGGCGGCAGCGAATCCTGGTCGGTCTGGTTCTCGCGCAATTCCGCGGTCGGCGGGCGGACGATGATGTTGACCGGAATGACCTCGCCCGACGGGCCCAGCGCGCCGTCCGGCTTCCATTCATTGCGCAGGCTCGACAGGCGGAACACTTCGGTCTTGTAGATATCCTTGATCGGATTGAAGCCGCCGTTCATGTCGCCATAGAGCGTGGCGTAGCCGACCGACATTTCCGACTTGTTGCCTGTGGTGACCACCATCGCGCCGGTCTTGTTCGAAATCGCCATCAGCAGCGTGCCCCGGGTGCGCGCCTGCAGGTTTTCCTCGGTGATGTCGCGCGGCAGGCCGGCGAAGGTGCCGGACAGAATCTTCTCGAACCCGTTCACGGCGTCGGCGATCGGCAGCACCTCGTAGCGGAAGCCCAATGCCGTCGCGAGTTTTGCCGCATCGTCGAGTGAGACCTG
Source organism: Bradyrhizobium sp. JYMT SZCCT0428 (assembly GCF_018131075.1). Taxonomy (GTDB): domain Bacteria; phylum Pseudomonadota; class Alphaproteobacteria; order Rhizobiales; family Xanthobacteraceae; genus Bradyrhizobium. The sequence goes on from NZ_JAFCLS010000002.1 coordinate 165,349, forward strand.
CGCGGTGAACCGAAACGGCAGCATCACGCCGCGGACACGCTCCGCACCGAGCGCATCGACCGCGATCGCCGCACACAGCGCCGAGTCGATGCCGCCGGAGACGCCGAGCAGTACACCGGGAAAGCCATTCTTGCGGACGTAGTCGCGCAGGCCCAGCACGCACGCCGCGTAATCGCCCTTGTCGCCTTCGATCAGCGGCACCACCGGTCCCTTGCAGTGCCAGCCGTCAGCGCCCTTGGTCCAGACCAGCGTCGTAATGTTCTCCTCGAACGCCGGCATTTGCGTCGCGACGGACAGATCGGCGTTGAGCGCGAACGATGCGCCGTCGAACACCAGTTCATCCTGCCCGCCGATCTGGTTCAGATACACCAGCGGCAATCCGCTCTCGGTGACACGGGCGACCGCGATCGACAGCCGCAGATCGTTCTTGTCGCGCGCATATGGCGAGCCGTTGGGCACCACCAGAATTTCCGCGCCCGTCTCGGCGAGACACTCGACGACGTTTTCATATTCCTCGGACTCCTCGAGCCAGATGTCCTCGCAGATGGGGACCCCGACCCGGACTCCCTTCACCGTCACCGGCCCCGCGGCGGGCCCGCGTGCGAACAGGCGTTTTTCGTCGAACACGCCGTAGTTCGGCAAATTGGCTTTGAACCGCAGAGCCGTGATGCGGCCATCGTCGAGCAGCGCGCAGGCGTTATAGAGCTTGCCGTCCTCGACCCAGGGCGTGCCGATCAGGACAGCCGGGCCGCCGCCTGCGGTCTCGCGCGCCAGCTCCTCGACCGCCGCGCGGCACGCCGCCTGGAACGCCGGTTTCAGCACCAGGTCTTCCGGCGGATAGCCGGTGATGAACAATTCCGGCAGCACCAGCAGATCGGCGCCGTCGGCTTTCGCCTTTTCACGCGCGGCGCGCGCTTTCGCGGCGTTGCCCGGGACATCGCCCACGGTCGGGTTCAACTGCGCCAGCGTAATGGTGAATTTCGGTTCGCTCATACGCCAATGGTGCCCTGCACACGCCGAAACTTCAATCGCCGCCTTTAGAACGCGCCTATGCGTTCGGCGATGGCAAACAGCCAGAACGCGCCGGACATCAACAGCGCCACGCCGACCGCGGCCGATCCCATGTCCTTGACCCGCCCGATCTGCGGATCATGGTCGGTGGTGAGCCGGTCGGCGAGCTTTTCGATCGCGGTGTTGAGGATCTCGACGACGAGGACGAACGCCACCGCCGCGACCAGTTCGACCCGGCGCATCACGCTGGCGCCGATCAGCCAGGCCAGCGGCACCGACAGCGCCAGGGCAAACAGTTCCTCGCGGACGGCCTGCTCCGATCGGATCGCAAAAGCGAGGCCGTTACGCGTATTGATCGTGGCGCGCCAGAGTCGCAGCAAGTCAGAAACCCGCTGCAGCCGGTATCGGTTTGACCTTGCCGGCGCGTTCCTGCTTGAGCAGTTCGGCGATCAGGAAGGCCATGTCGATCGATTGTTCGGCGTTAAGACGGGGATCGCAGACCGTGTGATAGCGGTCGTTGAGGTCCTCGTCGGTGATAGCGCGCGCGCCGCCGATGCACTCGGTGACGTCCTGCCCGGTCATTTCCAGGTGAATGCCGCCGGCATGGGTGCCTTCCGCCTGATGGATGGCGAAGAACGACTTCACTTCGGACAATATCCGGTCGAACGGGCGGGTCTTGTAGCCTGAATTGGAGCTGATGGTGTTGCCGTGCATCGGATCGCACGACCAGACCACGACGCGCCCTTCCCGCTGCACCGCGCGGATCAAGGGCGCCAGATGATCGCCGACCTTGTCGGAGCCAAAGCGATTGATCAGCGTCAGCCGTCCCGGCTCGTTGTCGGGATTGAGGATGTCGATCAGCTTCAGCAGTTCATCGGGCTTGAGCGACGGGCCGCATTTCAGGCCGATCGGGTTCTTGATGCCGCGGAAATATTCGACATGGCCGTGGTCGAGCTGGCGAGTGCGGTCGCCGATCCAGATGAAGTGGCCGGAGGTCGCGTACCAGTCTCCGGTGGTGGAATCGACACGGGTAAAGGCCTGCTCGTAGCCCAGCAGCAGCGCCTCGTGGCTGGTGTAGAAATCGGTGGCGCGCAGCTCGGGGTGGCTTTCGAGATCGAGACCGCAGGCGCGCATGAAATTCAGCGCGTCCGAAATACGATCGGCCAGTTCCTTGTAGCGGCGTGACTGCGGCGAGTCCTTCAGGAATCCCAGCATCCACTGATGCACGCTGCCGAGATTGGCAAAGCCGCCGGTCGCGAACGCGCGCAAGAGATTGAGCGTCGCCGCCGATTGCCGATACGCCATCAACTGGCGCTGCGGATCAGGGATGCGCGCCTCGGGGGTGAACGCAATGTCGTTGATGATGTCGCCGCGATAGCTCGGCAGTTCGACGCCATTGATCTTCTCGGTGTTCGACGAGCGCGGCTTTGCGAATTGCCCGGCGATGCGGCCGACCTTCACGACCGGCAGCGCACCGGCATAGGTGAGAACGACGGCCATCTGCAGCAGCACGCGGAAGAAGTCGCGGATGTTGTTGGCGCCGTGCTCGGCAAAGCTCTCGGCGCAATCGCCGCCCTGCAGCAGGAAGGCTTCGCCGGCGGCGACGCGCGCGAGCGATTTCTTCAGATTGCGGGCCTCGCCGGCGAACACCAGCGGCGGAAATGTCGCGAGCTGCGCCTCGACATCAGCCAACACCTTGGCATCGGGATAATCGGGCACCTGGAGCACCGGTTTGGCGCGCCAGCTATCGGGTGTCCACCGCTCGGACATGACGTTAACTCCTGAGCAAAAACCGCGACTTACAAGCGGTTACGAAGGGCCGGGTTATACACAGGGCGATGGCCAACCGCCATTAGATTTCCACCTTTCCAGTCAAGCCCTTGCAGCAAAAGCCGAATTCGCATTTGTTAGGGCCAAATCGCGAAAAGCGAGGAAGGAAATCGCGGGTGGCCGAGCTGGGGCTGGACGACGTATTCATCGACGATATCACGCTTCCCGCGGCGGATGGCTATCCGCTGGGGGCGACGCTGTTCTTGCCGCGCGGGGCCAAGCGCCACGCCGTGCTGATCAATTCGGCGACCGCGGTCCCCCGCAAGGTCTATCGCGGCTTTGCCGGCTACCTCGCCAGGCGAGGCTGCGCAGTGCTGACCTATGACTACCGCGGCACCGGCGACTCGCGGCAGAAGTCGATGACCGGCTACAACCAGCCGAAATCGCTGGTCGGCTTCAAGGCCTCGATGTCGGACTGGGCCGCGCAGGATGTGACCTCCGCGGTGGCCTGGATGCGCGAGCGCTACAAGGCGCTGCCGTTTGCCTATGTCGGGCACTCCTTTGGCGGCCAGGCGCTGGGCCTGCTGCCCAACAACACGGAGATCTCGCGCGCGCTGTTTATCGCAGCCCAAGCCGGCACCTGGAAACTGATCGCGGTGCCCGAGCGCTATCGCGTCTATGCGATGCTCAATGCCGCGGTCCCCCTCACCCGCGCGTTCGGCTACACGCCGGGCTGGCTCGGGCTCGGCATGGACATGCCGAAGGATGTATTCCTGCAATGGGTCTCCTGGGTGATGAGCCCGCGCTACATGTTCGACGACAAGAATCTGGCGGCCTTGCAAAATTTTCCGAACTACAAAGGCGCGTTGCGTGCGCTGTGCATGTCTGACGATCCCTGGGCGACGCGGCCGGCGGTGGAATTGCTGTGCTCGGGATTTACGGCCGCAAAACCCGAAATCATCACGCTGACGCCAAAGGACACCGGCGCCAGCAAAATCGGCCACTTCGGTTTCTTCCGCCCCGAACATCGCGACACGCTGTGGCGCGGGGCGGCGGAATGGATTGAAGCGGCGGAGTAGCGGGTCACTTTCTCCGTCGTCCCGGCGAACGCCGGGACCCATACCGCGTGATCTCTCGGTGAAGGCTTGGTAGCAGAGACCATCCGCAAAACTTCTTCCTGTGGTTATGGGTCCCCCGATGCGCAATTGCGCATCTGAGCTCAAGGCCGGGACGACAGCGATGTTTGTCGCTGCACCGAGGTCCAAACGCAGCTTCGCAATCTCGCGACGCATTGCGCCCGAGCTTTGCTGGAAACTTCCCGCCCTCTCCAATAAGAGGGCGCAGGGAAGACCGGGTGCGCGCTGCACCCGCGGTCCCGTGTGCGGTTTGCACTAAGTAGGCTGCACACGAGCATACAGGGCAGCGGAGAACACCCGGCCTTCCCTGCGCAATGGCTTTACGGCTTATGCCGTGATCTCCCCGGAGACGAGTTCTTGGTTGACTCCGTCGCGGCCGGTTCAGCTCACGCTTCTCCGACAGCTTGACGCCTGCAACGGGCGCCAGGACCACACGGTTTTGCCGTACGCTTAGTCCGCGCCGTCGTCTCAGCGCAAACAAGCGTCCACCGCAACCCGCCCAACGTCCGTGACGACGGCCGACGCCCTCTGAGTGGGACGGGATGGGCAAACACATACCCTCGATTTCACTTCCGGTAAACAGAAATATTTTTTATTTTAGGGCTTGACATTGATTCTGTAAATCAGAAGTGAGCTGCCCGTCGAGACTGGTTTTGGCGCTGGAACGTGATGAGCATCACAGCCGACCACAACACAAACGCGAAGCGTTTTGCGCAAGAGATAAACATCCGTTCATCAACCTTGCCGGCAGATTATTCCTTCATCCTGGAAACATTCATTCGGGAAAAAGTGGAACATGCGTGCTCACCGCGCATTTAATGCCGATAGCCAGGAGGAGAACACGATGTTCAAGAAATCCCTGATCGTCGCGGCGTCGCTCGCGTTGGCTTCGTCCGCCTTTGCGCAAACCGGAACCAAATCACCTGGCGCATCGGATAGCTCACCGGGCCATCAGATGCAGAGTGCCAAGAAATCAACGGCTCCGGGTGCGTCGGAATACGCGCCGGGTCACAAGATGAAGGCTGCCAAGAAGTCGACGGCACCGGGCGCATCGGAACACGCGCCGGGGCAGACCACGGGCAGCGCCACCAAGAAGAAATAGGCTCGCTCGCGAGAGCGACGCGACGCGGAGGCCCGGCACCCGGAGTGTCGGGCCTTCGTTTTGCACATGGCAAGATTCAGGTCCGCAAGGCGGGTCAGGCTTCCGCCTTCACGCGCTGAGCTGTGTCGAACAGGTCGGCCTGCGCATGAGGCTCTACGGTAGAAAGGTCGTTGATCGGCCCTGTGACTGTTTTGCCGGTGCTCAAAAACTTCACGCCGTAGGTCTTGCCGCGGCGCCAGACGACTTCGCAGGACTGGTGCTTTGGGCGATCGCGCACCAGCGCCAATCCGAACTTGTCGCGGACGTCGATCGCGACATCGGTCACGATCCTGGCGCCGCCGGGCGATACATCGAGCACGAAGCATTCGCGGTTGGTGAGGCCATCGTCCATCGTCATCCAGGCCGGCTGCTTGTGCAGCTGCCGGCGCGGTTCGCGCACAACCTTTGTCTTCAGTGCATCCATCGTCACGGGTGACCATCCGTTGCGGATCAGCAAACCACCAACTTGAAGCCAGGGCCGTAAGGTTCCCTTAGCGCTTTAGCGGCGCATTGAATCGAACTTTACGGATTTGCAGCCGTGCGCCATCGGGGTGGCCGGCATTGTGACGTCGGTCACGGTGGCGGACCGGCCGCTGTGGTTCTTCCATCACCATCGCAAGTGGCTTTGCCACCCATCAATGGAGACGGACATGAACACCGACAATCGCGAACTCAACGCAATCGAACTCGACGCCGCGAGCGGCGGCATGAAGTGGACGCCCGGCACCAAGAACCCCGACGTGATCGACGCCCGCGGCGGTCAGTTCTCGTTCCTCGGATTGACCTTCACCTTGGACGTCAGAGGCAACATCAGCAGCGTCGGCCCGAGGCCGTAACCCCGGCGCGGCGCGGCGTGGATGCCCACGCTGCCGCCGCGTTGCGGAACCGATAGTACCTGAGGGAGTTTTATTTCCATGACCGAACCATTGCCATTGCTGATGGAAAATTCGATCCAGATCGCCTGGGATTATCTCGAGGGGACCGGCGAACTCGGCGATCCCGAAGTCGCGGCGCGCTTCCTGACGGATGCCGTCGAGACCCTGATCCGGCGTGGCGAAACGCGAAAGCTGATGCTCGCGAACCGGGCTATCGACGCCTACAAGCGGTTCAAAGAAGAGCGCCTGTTGTCGCTGGTCTCCTGAACCCACTGCCGACAGTAGCCCGCATGAGCAACACGCGCGGGCTGCTCTGGCTTTCCCTGTGTGATTCAGCGCACGGTTGATTTTCAGCACGACGGCTAGTCTGCCTGCATGACGCGCGATCTCCGCGCGTCCTTCGGACACAACGGAGCGGGACCATGACCAACGAAATTCGCGAACTGAATCTGAACGAGCTTGCGTCCATCAGCGGCGGCACAGATCCCCTTCGCCTCCTGGCTACGGTGTCGCATTTGCAGGCCAGCAACGCGAACGACGCGTTGGCCGGTGCGCTGGCCGGCGCCCTGGGCGGCGCGGGAGCAAAAGGCCCGTCGCGCAAGATTGGCTGACAGCAGGTAGCCCGCACGAGCCGCGCGCCCGGCTGTCGCGTTGCTCATCCGGGCTGCCCCTACGGCGACAAATTAGACGAAGGTGTTGTCGCCGCCGTGGAACCAACGCTTCGATTCAAACTTGAATCTGCGTTCCGCGGAGTGCCAAGACCATGACTGGAATGCCGTTAACCGTGCCCTATGGCGCCGATCAAACGCTCTATCTGGTGATGGATACGTTCGGTCCGAGGGATTTGCAGCTTCAGAATCCGATCGAGCGCCCCGATCTCGATTCCGTGATCAACGACCTGATGCTGGCGCGCTTCAACAACCCGGTCGGAATCTATGCCTTCAACACGCTCGAACACTGGACCGCCGACATCTCCAAAAATGTCGCAGAGGAAATCCAGTGCCGCTGTGATATTGAGGGAGCTCCGGTGCCGGCGCATCTCGAAGACTTTGTTGCGAACAGCCTGAACAGCGTTCGGACCCGGAAGCCCTAGATGGATTGGAAGCACCAATGAATTGGGTTTACTGGAATACGTTCTGGTCGCTGGTCGTCAGCTCGATCTGGTTCATGACCATCGTCTCGCATCCCGACTCCGTCGTCGTCGACCGGCATCCCTCCAAGCCGCCCGCGCGTTAAGCGCACGAAATAGGCGCTGCCCAAAAAAGCAGCCGCTTCACTCCCCCGCGGAATCCCGGGAGGTCGAGTGCCTCGACCACCCCCAGGGGATCGCTGAGCCATTGCGCCCAGCGCCCGGACGCTTCCTCGCGCCGCACCGCGCGGGCGAAGTAGCGGCCGCTGCTGAAACCAGAGTCCTTTCTTTGCGGGGCCGGTTTCGACCGGAAGACTGCTTGTACGTCCCCGAACGCCTGACTGCGTTTAGGGATTGCAGGCCGGCAACGGCAAAGCGTCGATGCAGGGAAACGCAATGACACCGTAGTGATACGGAAGACAAATCACCCGCAAATCATTTATGCACGTACCATGGAAATCGCCCTCACCGTCATGCTCGCCTTCGTCGGCATCGCCTCCTGCGCGGTCGTGATGATCAGGATGTGGGGCCCGGAGGCATTGGCTTTCCGGAGAAGGTCGTCGCGGGATACGAAGTAGCTCGCACGCTGGTCAGGCGATGCGCGCGCCGACGCTCCAGGAATGAAGCGTACGGCGCCTCCCCCTTTGAAGTGCAACCCGCCACCTTGTGATCGTCGAATTTCATCAGGCCGTGAGCCGCCGATTGCTTCACGGCCAGGGAAACCTTCGCTGCCTCGCGCGTTTGTTCGCAGGGAATACGGAGGACGGCTGATGCGAAGCCTGGTTCCAGCCATGATTCCAGCCTTGAGCGGGATGGCGTGCCTGATGTTGTCGTCGTCAGCCGCATCGCAAGCACAGGCGCAAGGCGCGGATGCTGCCGCCGGTCAACAGGCGTTCAACAATGCGTGCCGGACCTGCCACACCGTCAAGGAGGGCGATAACCGGCAAGGCCCAAATCTGCACAAAATTATCGGGCGGAAGGCAGGATCGCTGCCGGACTACGGCTATTCCAGCGCCATGAAGGAAGCAGGCTTCGCCTGGGACGCCGACAAGCTCGAGCGTTTCATGGCTAACGCCGATGCGGTCGTGCCCGGCAACACTATGAAGCCGTATGGCGGTCTCGCATCGGCGGACGAGCGGGCAAAGATCATTGCTTACTTGCAGTCGGGCACGGCCGGTCAATAACAGGCTGAAGGTTTCCGGATTTCGCTGCGCTCATCCGGGCTACGCACTGATGCGCGCTCGCTTCACGTGCGTATCGGGAATACATTGACCTGGATCAACATTGCCGGCGGTCCAAGTGTACCGGTGTTGTGCCGACTTCGAGGAAACTCCAATGCGCACTTTGGCTTTGACGATTATGACAATGAGTATCGTCCTGGCAGGCGGGCAAGCCCGGGCTCAGACATATGGCCCTGGTTTTTACGGTCCCCAGGCTTATGAGAGCGTTCGGAATAGCTACTGCCTGCAAGGCCGCGTATGGGGCTATCCGGGGAATTGCCAATTTTCCAGCTACGCCCAATGCATGGCCACCGCTAATGGTACCGACGCCTATTGCGGGATCAATCCGCACTACGCCTTCGCACTCCAGCGGCGCGGCGACTATCGACCCCGATACTGAGCGGCCGTGAAGCAATGTCGCTGCAGTAGCGGATGTCTCGTCGACAGCATCGTTCTCGGGGCGCGCGGACCGTTGGCCGGATCATGGGCGCTCATACGGGCGACGCGCGCCCTACTCCGCCGCCGCTTCCCGCACATAACGCGCCGTCGGCGTCCGCATCGTCACCAGTTCTTCGGCCGCGGTCGGATGCAGCGCGATGGTGGCGTCGAAATCGGCCTTGGTCGCTTTCATCTTCACGGCGATGCCGACGGCCTGCGTGATCTCGGCGGCGGCTTCGCCGACGATGTGGCAGCCGAGCACACGGTCGGTTAAGCCGTCGACCACGAGCTTCATCAGGACGCGGGTGTCGCGGCCGGACATCGTCGCCTTGATGGGGCGGAAATCGGTCTTGTAGATATCGACGTGGCTGAACTGCGCGCGGGCTTCGGCTTCGGTGAGGCCCACGGTGCCGACTTCGGGCTGCGAGAACACCGCGGTCGGGATGGTGGCGTGATCGACCTGCACCGCCCGCTTGCCGAACACGGTGTCGGCGAAAGCATGGCCCTCGCGGATCGCCACCGGCGTCAAATTGATACGGTGGGTGACGTCGCCGATGGCGTAGATGTTCGGTACGGACGTTTTCGACCAGGCGTCGACGGCGATGCCGCCGTTCTTCGGATTGATGGCGACGCCAGCGGTCTCCAGCCCGAGATTGGCGACGTTGGGATGGCGGCCGATCGCGAACATCACCTGGTCCGAGGCGATGCTCGATCCGCTGGAGAGGTGCGTGGTGAATTCCTTGCCGTGTTTTTCGATTTTCGCGATGGTGCAGCCGGTGATGATGTTGATGCCCTGCTTCTCCATCTCCGCGCGCACATGCTTGCGCACGTCCTCGTCGAAACCGCGCAAAATGTTGTCGCCGCGATAGATCACGGTGACGTCGGCGCCGTAGCCTTTGAAGATGCCGGCGAATTCGAGCGCGATATAGCCGCCACCCTGGATCACGATGCGCCGGGGCAACTCGGTGAGGTGAAACGCCTCGTCCGAGGAGATCACGTGCTCGATGCCGGGAATTTCGGCGCCATGGTTGGGCCGGCCGCCGGTCGCGATCAGAATGGTTTGCGCGGTGACGCGCTTGCCGTCGGACAGACGCAGCGTGTGGGCGTCTTCCAGCACCGCGCGGGCCTTCACCACCTGTGCGCCTGACTTTTCGACGTTGGTCGTGTAGATGCCCTCGAGCCGCGCGATCTCCCTGTCCTTGTTGGCGACCAGCGTCTTCCAGTCGAAGGAGACTTCCGGGATGGTCCAGCCGAAGCCGGCGGCGTCCTCGATCTCGTGACGGACATGCGAGCCGATCACGAACAGCTTTTTCGGCACGCAGCCGCGGATCACGCAGGTGCCGCCCATCCGGTATTCTTCGGCGACCATCACTTTGGCGCCGTAGCCGGCCGCGATGCGCGCGGCGCGGACGCCGCCCGAACCGCCACCGATGACAAACAGATCGACGTCGTATTCAGCCATGGTCAGCCCTTGTCGTTTCTCCCTCGCCCGCAAGCGGGGCGAGGCAGAAACAAGTGGATCAGATTTCCTTGCCGCGCTTCCTCATCTCGGTGCGAAACTGGCCGTTGATCACCTCGGCAAAGGACTGCGCCCAATCGTTCATATAGGCCATGCTGCCCGAGATCGCCCTCGGTTCGTTCAGAATCAGTTTCTGGCCGAGCGGCGATTTGTAGAATGTCACCAGATCCTTCAATTCCTGCTCGGTGAATTCGTTGGCGTAGATCTGCGCCATGCCGTCGCCGATTTCCTTTTCGCGGCCGGTCAGATTCTTGGCGACGATCACCGCGACCTCGTTGAGGTCCTTCTGGTAGTTGAGGTTGGCCCCGAGCAGCACGTTCTTGGTCTTCTCGACGAGGCTGGGAATGGCGTTGGCGTACATCGCGACCGCGTTCTTCATGGTCAGAATTTCCTTGGCCGCGGCGATTGCGGCGGGCGACACCGGCTTGCCCGGTACAGTCACAGTGGCCGCAGGGCCGTTTTTCTGCTGCGCCATGGCCGGCGCTCCGATCAGCGCCAGCGCCACCGCGAGACCCGCAGCCGACAAACTTCCCGAAAAACTCTTCATTCCAATTCTCCTCAAAGATTCGGCGCTATCGCCGCTCAACTACGCGAATTCCCTGTGCGCCGGCCAGCACGGCCGTGCGGGCCAGGCCAATGAACAGACCGTGTTCGACGACGCCCGGGATCACGCTCAACATGCCTGCCAGACTCGGCGCATCCGGTATTTTCCCAAGATGGGCATCCACAATCCAGTGGCCGCCATCGGTGACAAAAACGTGGCCGTCTTTGGCTTTCCGGACCTCCATTTGCCCGGAAACGCCGCTTTGCGCAAATGCTGACACGATCGCCCGCTGCGTTGCCGCAAGCCCGAACGGGATAACCTCGACAGGCAGGGGGAAGCGGCCGAGAACATCGACCCACTTGCTGTCGTCGGCGATCACGATCATGCGATCGGAGGCCGCCGCGACGATCTTCTCCCGTAGCAGCGCACCGCCGCCGCCCTTGATGAGATTGAGCGCGCCGTCGCACTCGTCGGCGCCGTCGACGGTGAGATCGAGGTGGTCGATCTCGTCGAGCGTGGTCAGCGGCACGCCGCAGGCCTGCGCCTGTGCGCGGGTCGCCTCGGAGGTCGGCACACCGATCACGCGCATGCCCTTCGCGACCTTCTCGCCGAGCAGGTCGACAAAGTGCTTGGCGGTCGAGCCGGTGCCGAGCCCGAGCTTCATGCCGTCCTGTACATGCTCCAGCGCGCGCGCCGCCGCCTGTCGTTTCAATGCGTCCATGTCCACGAGGATATGCCCTTTGAAGATCCGCCGGTCTGGCGGCGCATATCTAGCGTCGTTTGCCGGGCAGGAACAGCGCAAACGAGGGCTAAATCGGCCCTATCGACCCACTTGCATCATCACGCCCGGGCCGGTAGCGAATGACAAATGACAGCTCCCCGCACCCTCGTATTCGATCTCGACGGCACGCTCGTCGAAACCGCGCCCGACCTGATTGGTGCGCTCAACTTCGTGCTGGACCGCGAAGGCCTGGCGCCTGTTCCACTCGCGAAGGCGCGCAACATGATCGGCGCCGGCGCGCGCAAGCTGATCGAGCGCGGCCTCGAGCTCGAGGACCGCTCCGTGAGCGTGGATGAGCTCAACCGGCTGACCAAGGATTTCGTCGCCTATTATGCGGAACATATCGCCGATGAATCGCGCCCTTTCGAAGGGCTGGAAGCGGCGCTGGATGAACTGGAAGGGCAAGGCTTTCGCTTTGCGGTCTGCACCAACAAACTGGAATGGCTGTCAAAACTGCTGCTCGACAAGCTCGACCTCAGCAAGCGGTTCGCCGCTATCTGCGGCGCGGACACGTTTGGCGTCTCAAAGCCCGATCCGGTGATCCTGCAGCAGACGCTGGCCCGGGCCGGCGCGCAGCTCGCCGGCGCCATCATGGTCGGCGATGCCGGTCCAGATATCGGCGTGGCCCGGCGCGCGGGCATTCCGGTGATCGGGGTCGAATTCGGCTACACCGACGTGCCGATTGCCGAGCTGAAGCCGGACCGGCTGATCGGCCATTTTCGCGAACTGCCGGCGGCGGTGAACAGCCTGATTGGCGCTGCCACATCCATATAACATATTGATTTATATATGTTATATTTATCCCTCCTTGCCGGCGTTAACCATCCTTTGGTGAATCTGCACGGTGCGGTTGCGGCCCTGTTTTCACGCTCCTATGGTGCGGATCGGGGATTGTGGCTGATCGCCGCAGGTGAGTGATGATCATAGGTCGAGTGTTCGCGATTGCCGTTGCCGGAGCCTCTCTGGCCGGCTGTTCCTCGTTTTCCATGGATTCCTTCAAGCCGACGCCACCGCCGATCCAGCTCCAGCTGGAGTCGGTGCCACCAGGCGCGGATGCCACCACCTCGGTCGGACCGGGCTGCAAGACCCCCTGCTCGGTTGCGGTCGCCGCCCCCGATTCCGGCTTTACGGTCACCTTCGCGATGCCGAGGTTCCAGCCGGTCACGGTTCCCGTTCAGTTGATCCGCGACCCCGGCGACTTCACGACGCCGGCCTCCACCACGGTCGATCCCAATCCCGTGGTCGCCGAGCTGAAGCCCGCCGGGCCGCCGCCTCGCAAAATGCGGCCGAAGAAGAAGCCGAAGCCTACGGCAGCCGCGCCCGCCGCCGCCTCCCCGTTCCCGAGCAACGCCGCGCCGGCGGCGCAGCCGGCCCGCTGATCGGCTCCGCACCGGAAAGCTGCAGATTGTAGCCGTCCAGCTTCGTGCCTATATCCCGGCTCTGATTGAAGATCAGAACCGGGCTATAAGTCTTTCGTTTTAACGTGCTTTCTTCACGCGAAACGGTATCCACTTCGCTCGAAAGCGCTATAGGATGATGGGTGACAGACGTAGTGGCGGTTCCGCCGCTCGCGGTGCGCAGGCAGGGTTTGCAAGGCAGTTTGGATGAGCGGATTGTCGACTTCTCCCGATCAGTTGTTCTCTCCGATGACCGATCCGTTCGGGCGGACCATCCGCTATCTGCGGGTCTCCGTCACCGATCGCTGCGACCTGCGCTGCTTCTATTGCATGTCCGAGGACATGACGTTCCTGCCGAAAGCCGATTTGCTGACGCTGGAAGAGCTCGACCGGCTGTGCTCGGCCTTCGTCGCCAAGGGCGTGCGCAAAATCCGCCTCACCGGCGGCGAGCCGCTGGTCCGGCGCAACGTGATGTCGCTGGTGCGCTCGCTGTCGCGGCATCTTTCGAGCGGCGCGCTCGATGAGTTGACGCTGACCACCAATGGCTCGCAGCTGGCGCGCTTTGCCGGCGAGTTGCGCGATGCCGGCGTGCGCCGGATCAACGTCTCGCTGGACACGCTCGATCCCGCCAAGTTCCGCGCCATCACGCGCTGGGGAGACATCGACAAGGTGCTGGCCGGCATTGAAGCCGCGCGCGCGGCCGGCCTTGCGGTGAAGATCAACGCGGTGGCGCTGAAGAACATGAACGAGGAGGAGATCCCCTCGCTGATGCAATGGGCGCACGACAAGGGCATGGCGCTGACGCTGATCGAAGTGATGCCGATGGGCGATATCGGCGAAGGCCGGATCGATCAGTACGTGCCGCTGTCATTGTTGCGCGCGCGTCTCGCCCAGCACTACACGCTGACCGATCTCGACGACGACACCGGCGGCCCTGCCCGCTATGTCCGCGTCAGCGAGACCGGCGGCAAGCTCGGCTTCATCACGCCGATGACCCATAATTTCTGCGAGACCTGTAACCGGGTACGGATCACCTGCACCGGCACGCTGCACACCTGCCTCGGTCACGAGGATGCCTCCGATTTGCGCAAACCGTTGCGGGCATCTGCCGACAACGACCTGCTCTCCGCCGCGATCGATCGCGCCATCGGCCTGAAGCCGAAGGGCCACGACTTCATCATCGACCGCCGCCATAACCGCCCAAGCGTCAGCCGCCACATGAGCGTCACCGGCGGTTGAAATTTCAGCGTGTATTTCGGCCTTCCCGCGCAACCAAGCGCGTCCTCCCCACGTAACTGATAGCCCGCGTCAATCTGTCCATTTTCCGATTGACGCCGCCACAACGCACTGAAATGGTGCGGCTGCTTTACGCCAGCACGGCCGGATGGGCCGCTGTTTCCCCATGGAACAGCCAAGACGGCGGAAGCATGCGAACGGGGGAGGACTATCGTTGCAATCGCTCCAGCGAAAGGGCTGCGAACCTGCGCGTTTTTCGCGCCGGAACGAAGCTGCGCGTTTGCCGCGCGGCAGCGGCTCTGCGCGCCTGACGCGGGGTGGCGACGCAATATCGATGAAGAAATCCGGCGCATGTCGATGACGTGCCCGAGGAGAACGTAATGCGTCCATTGTTGGCAATCAGTAACGGCATCGACTGGATCAACGAGCAACTGGGCGGCATCTGCAACTGGCTCGTGCTCGCCGCCTGCGTGGTCAGCGCCGCCAACGCGATGATCCGCTACGCGTTCGGCTACAGCTCCAACAGCTGGCTCGAATTGCAGTGGTATATGTTCGCCGTCTTCGTGATGTTCGGCGCCTCCTATACCTTCAAGAAGAACGAGCATGTTCGCGTCGAACTTCTCTATCTCATGCTGTCCGAGCGCGGACAGCTTTGGCTCGACATGATCGGAACGCTGTTTTTCCTGATCCCGTCCTGCCTGCTGCTGGCCTATCTGTCGTGGCCATTCTTCATGCAATCCTACGTGGTCAGTGAAATCTCCAGCAATGCCGGCGGCCTGGTGCGCTGGCCGATCAAGGCCGTCGTTCCCGTCGGCTTCGTTTTCCTGGCGCTGCAAGGCGTCTCCGAAGTGATCAAGCGCATCGCGGCGTTGAAGGGCTATGTCATGATCGACGCCAAATACGAGAGGCCGCTGCAATGATTACGCTGGAGATGATGCCGCCGCTGATGTTCGGCGGCTTGATTCTGGCCATGCTGATCGGCTTCCCGGTGGCCTTCACGCTCGCCGCGCTCGGGCTGTCGTTCGGTTTCCTGTCGATTTATCTTGGCTTCTTCGACATGAACTTCCTGCAGGCCATTCCGGGCCGCATCTTCGGCAGCGTGCTTTCCAACGAATTGCTGCTGGCGATCCCCTTCTTCACCTTCATGGGTTCGATCCTGGAAAGGTGCGGGCTTGCGGAAGACATGCTGGACTCGATGGGTCAGCTGTTCGGACCGATCCGCGGCGGCCTCGGCTATTCCGTCATCATCGTCGGCTTCATCCTCGGCGCGATCACCGGCACGGTGGCCGCGCAGGTCATCGCCATGGCGCTGATCTCGATGCCGGTGATGATGCGCTACGGCTACAACATTCGCTACATCACCGGCGTGCTCGCCGCGTCCGGCACGATCACCCAATTGGTGCCGCCTTCGCTGGTGCTGATCGTGATGGCCGACCAGCTCGGCAAGTCGGTCGGCGACATGTATCTCGGCGCCTGGGGACCGTCGATCCTCCAGATCGCCCTGTTCGCCGGCTATACGTTCATGCTCGGCCTCATCAAACCGGACCACGTCCCCGCGGTTCCGAGAGACGCGCTCACGCTGACGGGTTGGCCGCTCTGGAAGAAATGCCTGATGGGCATTATTCCGTCGGCCGTTCTGATCTTCGTGGTGCTGGGTACCATGATGCTCGGCCTCGCAACGCCGACCGAAGCCGGCGCGATGGGTGCCATCGGCGCCATCGTGCTCGCCGCGATCCACCACAAGGATCTGAGCAGCAAGGGGCACAAGATGCTCCTCCTCGGCATCGCCGCCACCGGCGTCGCCGTGATCATCGGCATGCTGCTCGGTGAAGGCAAGGTGCTGAAACTCACCTTCGCGGTGGTCTATCTCGCCGTCGTCTGGCTCTGCCTCGAAGCCGTGCGTATCCCCGACCTGCGCGACCTGATCAAGCAGGGCTACGAGTCGACGATGCGCCTCTCCACCATGGTGGTGTTCATCCTGATCGGCTCGACCTGCTTCTCGGTGGTGTTCCTCGGCGTCTCCGGCGGCGTCTGGCTCGAGCATCATCTGACCTCGATCCCCGGCGGCGTCTGGGGCTTCCTGATCTTCATCAACCTCTTCATCTTCTTCCTGGCGTTCTTCCTCGACTTCTTCGAGATCGCCTTCATCATCCTGCCGATGGTGGCGCCGATCGCGCAGAAGGTATTGGCGCCGGTCGTCGGGCCCGACGCTGCGCTGATCTGGTTCGGCGTCATGCTGTGCGTCAACATGCAGACGTCGTTCCTGCATCCGCCGTTCGGATTTGCGCTGTTCTATTTGCGCGGCGTCGCTCCCAAGGAAGTAAAGAGCTCCGACATCTACTGGGGTGCCCTGCCCTGGATTGGACTGCAGGCGATCATGGTGGCGATCGTGATCGCGTTCCCGAGTGTGGTGACCGTGTTCCTCGACAAGCCGCTCGACGTCGATCTCAGCAAGGTCAGGATCGAGGTGCCGCAGATCGAATTGCCACCACTGGATTTCGGCCAGCCAAAACAATAGCGGGCGAGATTCCTGCCAAGATTCCTGTAACGAAAAACCCCGGAGCTTTCGCTCCGGGGTTTTTGTTTGTCGAAGCTGCTGCTTGCTTGACGATCAGCCCTGCGGGTTGCGCGCCATGAAGCTGTCGTAGCCGAGCTCGGCGACCTGGAACCACTGGTATCCGTTGCTCGTGAAGCCGTTCAGCGAGTCCAGAACCTTCTTGAAGTTGGGATTGGTCGCCGACGTCTCGGCATAGATTTCCTTGGTCGCCTTCAGGCAGGCCTGCATGATCGGCGGCGAGAAGCTGTGCAGCTTGGTGCCACCGGCGAGCAGCTTTTTGAGCGACGGCGGATTGAGCTGATCGTACTTCGCCATCATCCAGCTGTTGGCGGACTGCCCTGCCAGCTCGAGCACGGTTTGATAATATTTCGGCAGCGCGTTCCACTTGTCCAGATTGACGATGCCGAGCAGCATCGGACCGCCTTCCCACCAACCGGGATAGTAATAATGCGGCGCGACCTTGTTGAAGCCGAGCTTCTCATCGTCGTATGGGCCGACCCATTCAGCCGCGTCGATCGTGCCTTTTTCGAGCGCGGGATAAATGTCGCCGCCGGCCAGCTGCTGCGGCACGACGCCCAGTTTCTGCATGACACGGCCGGCGAAGCCGCCGATGCGCATCTTCAGTCCCTTCAGATCGTCGACGGTGTTGATCTCCTTGCGGAACCAGCCGCCCATCTGGCAGCCGGTATTGCCGGCCAGAAACGACGTGACGTTATAGCCCTTGTAGAATTCGTTGAGCAGCTCCCTGCCGCCGCCCTGCATGTACCAGGCCTGGTTGAGGCGCTGGTTGGGTCCGAATGGCACCGCTGTGCCGAAGGCAAACGTCGGGTCCTTGCCAAAGTAATAGTAGGACGCGGTATGTCCCATCTCGACGGTACCGTTTTGCACGGCATCGAGGACTTGCAGGCCCGGAACGATTTCGCCGCCGGCAAAGGTCTGGATCTGGAATTTGTTGTCGGTGGCTTCGGCAACCAGCTTGGCCATCACCTCGACCCCACCCCAAAGTGTGTCGAGTGACTTCGGCCAGCTCGCCGTCAGCCGCCATTTGAGCTCCGGCATTGACTGCGCGATGGCGGGCGCCGCCATGGTCGCCGCACCCGCGGCACCAATACCTGTGACCTTGAGAAAATCTCTTCTTTTCATGGAATCCTGCCCTTGTGGATGTGTGTCCGATAAGCCTTCTTGCCGAGGCTTTGGCGGCACCATGGAACATCCGGTTCCCGATTTCCATCCCGATCTGCGGGGTGCAACGCAAAAAGCCCGGCCTCCTCGCGGAGACCGGGCCTGCTTGTCCGACTTAGGAATCAGCCGCGCGTGCGCGAGCGGATCATGAAGCTGTCGAAGGTGTATTCGGCGACCTGCCACCACAGATACTGGTCGGAGCGGTAGGCCTGCATCGAATCGATCGTCTTCTTGAAGTCGGCATTCTTGGCCGACAGTTCGGCCCACAGCTCGTTGGTCGCCTTCAGGCAGGCTTCCAGCACTTCGTTGGTGAAGGGACGAAGCTGGGTGCCGCCGGCAACCAGACGCTTCAATGCTGCCGGATTGAGCATGTCATAGCGTTCGTTCATCCAGCCGTTGGCATGCGCCGCAGCGTTGGTGAGGATCGCCTGATAGTTCTTCGGCAGCGAATTCCACTTCTCCAGATTGGTGAAGGCGTGGACCATTGGGCCGCCTTCCCAGAAGCCGGGGTAATAATAGAACTTCGCGACCTTCTGGAAGCCGAGCTTTTCGTCGTCATACGGACCGACCCACTCGGCGGCGTCGATGGTGCCCTTTTCCAGCGCCGGGTAGATGTCGCCGCCGGCGATCTGCTGCGGCACGACGCCGACCTTCTGCAACACCTGACCGGCGATGCCGCCGATGCGGAATTTGAGGCCCGACAGATCGGCGACCGTCTTGATCTCCTTGCGGAACCAGCCGCCCATCTGGGTGCCGGTGTTGCCGCAGGGGAAGCCGATCACGCCGAACTTCTTGAAGAACTCGTTGCCGAGTTCCCCGCCGCCGCCCTGAGACCACCAGGAGTTCTGCTGGCGTGCGTTCAGGCCGAACGGAACCGACGCATAGATTGCGAAGGTCGGATCCTTGCCGACGTAATAATAGGAGACGGTGTGGCACATCTCGACCGTGCCGTTGGAGGTGGCGTCGAGCGCCTGCAGGCCGGGAACCACTTCGCCCGCGGCGAAGACCTGGATCTGGAATTTGTTGTCGGTCATTTCGGCGACGTATTTCGACAGCTGGTCAGCACCGCCGTAAATCGTGTCGAGCGACTTCGGGAAGCTCGACGTCAAGCGCCATTTGATTTCAGGTGAGGA
Organism: Bradyrhizobium sp. JYMT SZCCT0428; assembly: GCF_018131075.1. GTDB lineage: Bacteria > Pseudomonadota > Alphaproteobacteria > Rhizobiales > Xanthobacteraceae > Bradyrhizobium. The sequence continues at coordinate 184,418 of NZ_JAFCLS010000002.1, forward strand.
TTGCGCGATCGCCGGCGAGGCAACGGCGGTCGCGGCAGCTCCGGCCGCTGAAACTTTCAAAAAATCACGACGCTTCATTCAGGCATCTCCTTAAAGGCGGGGCGTTTCCCAATTTCCGCGAACGATCCTCCGGCGGGGCGAATTCCACGTGATCCGGGGCGCTCTGGCGGGGGCGCTTTAACATGGAAGTTGGCTAACGAAAACGCGACAAAGGCATGACTGCACTGATTAAACGAAAGTCTCAGGGAAGCAGAATAAGGCCCTCAGGCGGCTACATTTGCGCCCTGAAGCTGGTCGCGGACCTTGGTACCGATTTCGCGGTAGATGGCGGCGTGCGGACCGTCCGGCTCGCTCGCCACCACCGGGTTACCGGAGTCCGAGGTGGTGCGAATCGACATGTGCAGCGGGATCTCGCCCAAAAACGGCACACCCAGCCGCTCGGCCTCGTGCCGCGCCCCGCCATGACCAAAAATGTCCGACCGCGTGCCGCAATGCGGGCACTGGAAATAGCTCATGTTCTCGACGATGCCGAGCACAGGCACGTTGACCTTCTTGAACATGGCAAGGCCGCGCCGCGCGTCGATCAAGGAGAGATCCTGCGGGGTCGAGATGATGACCGCCCCCTTCAGCGGCACGTTCTGCGCCAGGGTCAATTGCGCGTCACCGGTGCCGGGCGGCATGTCGACCACGAGAATGTCGAGCGTGCCCCATGCCACGTCGCGCAGCATCTGGGTGATCGCCGACATCACCATCGGTCCGCGCCAGATCATCGCGGTTTCTTCCTCGACCAGGAAGCCGATCGACATGATGGCAAGACCGAAGCGTTCGATCGGAATCATCTTGCGGTCGTCGTTCAGTTTCGGCTTCTCGTGAATGCCGGTCAGCCGCGGCACCGAGGGGCCGTAAATATCAGCGTCGAGCAGGCCGACGCGCAGGCCGAGATCGCGCAGGCCGAGCGCAAGATTGAGCGCCGTGGTCGACTTGCCGACGCCGCCCTTGCCGGAGGCCACCGCGATCACGGCCGCAACACCCGGAATTTCGGCTTGCCTGGACATCGGCGATGCCGGGCTTTGCGGCGGCTTATGCGCCGACACCGGCTGCACACCGTGCGCGTGGCGATGCTGAGGTGGCGGCGGCGGTGCCGCTGCACCTGACGACGGCGAAGACGCCGCACCGGGCTTGCGCTCGGCGGTCAGTGCGATCATCGCCACGCTGACGCCGGGAATGGCGCGAACCGCGGCTTCGGCCTGCGCCCGCACGCTTTCCCACGCGCGGGCCTCCGCGGCGTCGACATTAATGGAGAAGAACACCTTGCCGTCGGTGGCCGTGATCGCCGACAGCACGTTGGCATTGGTCAAGGCGACGCCGCGCGGCGAAGCCACCTTGGCCAAAGCATCGAGAACCTGTTGCTGCGTTACGCTCACGGCACGTCTCCTGGAGCCTAGAGCCTTGTCCGTTCCGATTGAATCGGAACGGGGCTCTAGATTCTTGATTGACGCGTTTTCTTGACGCGAACCGGGTCCACTTCGCTGGAAAACGCTCTAGTCGGTTCCGATGGCATCAGAACCGGGGCCCTCTTAGAGCGTTGCAGCCCAAAAGGCTACCTTGCTCCGACGTCGTCCCGGCGTTCGGCCGGGGCCACGACCCCGCCCTCCTTGGCGGCCTCGTAGTTCAATTCGACCATGACGCCGTTGGGATCCGTGACGAAGATCTGCCAGAGGTCGCCGCCGGGAACCTGACGCGAGTCGAATGCCATCGCCTTGGATTTGAGCCGCTGCTGCATGCCGGCAAAGCCCGTGCTGGCGAAGGCCACGTGATGGACCACGCCGGAATCAGTCTTTTGGGGCTCGTCGGTCTTGGAAATATCGACCAGATGCACCACCGCCTTGCCCTCCGAGTACATCCACGCGCCGGGGAAGGCGAAGTTCGGCCGGGCGCCCTTTTCCAGGCCCAGGATATCCTCGTAAAAACGGACCGTGTCGGCGAGATTCCGAGTCCGGATGTTGAAATGATCGAGCACGCCCACGCTGACGCCCATGCGATCTCACTCCCTTTTTTGTGAGTTGTTTGAACCGGGCGATCCTAGAGCATAATCGGTTCTGATGGAATCATAACTGACTTCTCTAGACTCTTGTTTTGACGCGTTTTCCTGACGCGAACCGGTGTCCGATCGCGCCGGCCAAACGAAGGCGTTGCCCTTCATGGCGCAGAGGTTATGGTGCGGCCACCCGCCTCAGGGTTCCGCCCGGCCCTTCCCAGCTTCGGTCGAAGTCCGGCCCCCCAAAGATCAAGCCCGCAAGGGCAAACGATAAGGTAGCACACATGGCTAAAGTCGCATTTCTCGGTCTCGGCGTGATGGGTTTCCCGATGGCGGGCCATCTGGCGAAAAAAGGCGGCCACGAGGTCACTGTTTACAACCGGACCGGAGCCAAGGCGAAGGAATGGGCGGACAAGTTCGGCGGCCGCACGGCGGCAACGCCAAAGGCCGCTGCCGAAGGCCAGGACTTCGTGATGTGCTGCGTCGGCAATGACAATGATTTGCGCGCGGTCACGATTGGCGCTGACGGCGCCTTTGCCGGCATGACGAAGGGCGCGACCTTCGTCGACCACACCACCGCGTCCGCCGAAGTCGCCCGCGAGCTCGATGCCGCGGCCACCAAAGCCGGCTTCAAATTCATCGATGCGCCGGTGTCCGGCGGCCAGGCCGGCGCCGAAAACGGCGTCCTGACCGTGATGTGCGGCGGCGCCGCGGACGCCTATGCCGGCGCCGAGCCCGTGATCGCGGCCTATGCGCGGATGTGCAAGCTGCTCGGACCGGCCGGTTCCGGTCAGTTAACAAAGATGGTCAACCAGATCTGTATCGCGGGGCTGGTCCAGGGCCTCTCCGAAGGCATTCATTTCGCGAAAAAATCCGGCCTCGACGTCCAGGCCGTGATCGAGACCATCTCCAAGGGCGCCGCCCAGTCCTGGCAGATGGAGAACCGCTACAAGACCATGAACGACGGCAAGTTCGATTTCGGCTTTGCAGTCGAATGGATGCGCAAGGATCTGTCGATCTGCATCGCCGAATCCCGCCGCAACGGCGCCAACCTGCCGGTCACCGCGCTGGTCGATCAGTTCTATTCCGAGGTCGAGAAAATGGGCGGCAAGCGCTGGGACACGTCAAGCCTGCTGGCCAGGCTGCAGCGCTGATCGAAGAGGTTAATTTAACCTCGCGTTAACGGGATTCTTTAGCTCTTTAAGTCATCGCTTAAGGATTTGGGCTCACAGATAGACAATACAAAAAGCCCGCGCGGTTCGCGGGCAGGGTTTGTGTTGTTTAATGAGTAATCCCGCAGAAAAGCCCGAGGTTGTCCAGCTTCCGGCGGACCCGCCAGTCGCCGCGCCGGTCAATACCCGGCGCGCCGCGGCGCAGCGGGTGCGCGAGGCGCGCGACCGGTTAACGTCGACCAGCGGAACCCGCCCGGCTTTCGACACCGAACTGCTCCGGCAATATGCCCAGACGCGGATGTCGGCCTCATACGTCGTCATGCTGCTGGTGGTTGCGACCGGTGTGCTGTTCGGCTTTTGGATGCACGTGCTTGCGGCCCTGGCCTGGACCTTCGGCATGCTGTGCATCCATGCCGTCATCATCCGCAATTGCCGGAGATTTCTGGCGGTGCAGCCCTCGCTCGCCGCCACGCGCAAATGGCGCACGCGATTTGTGCTGCTCGACCTGCTCTACGGCCTGTGCTGGACCGCGATCCTGATCCACCCCGCCGGCCTCGACGTCGTGTCGAACACGATGATGATGTTCCTGATGCTGCTGGTGATCGCGGTGTCGAGCATGCTGGCGGCCAGCCTGCCGATTGCGGCGCTGGCGGCCACCGCGCCGGTGACGGCCGCGATCGCGCTGAATTTCGTGCTGGGCGGCACTTTCGACACCTACGCGCTGGCCATGCTGGCGCTGGCCGCCGAAGGCTATTTCGCGCTGCTCGCCCATCGCCTGCACTCGACGACGCTGGCGACGCTGGAGGCGCGCGCCGAAAAGGATGCGCTGATCGGCGAGCTCGAGCAGGCCAAGGCGATCTCCGACGAGGCGCGGCATCGCGCCGAATCCGCCAACGTCGCCAAGTCGCGCTTCCTCGCGCAGATGAGCCACGAACTGCGCACGCCGCTGAACGCGATCCTCGGATTCTCCGAGGTGATGAAGAGCGAGATTTTTGGCGCGCACACCGTGCCGGTCTACAAGGAATATTCCGCCGACATCCACAATTCCGGCGTCCACCTGCTCAACCTCATCAACGAGATCCTCGACCTGTCGCGGATCGAGGCCGGCCGCTACGAACTGAACGAGGAAGCGGTGTCGCTGGTGCATGTCGTCGCCGACTGCCACCATTTGCTGAAACTGCGCGCCACCAGCCGCGGCATCACCATCCACGAAGTGTTCGAACAGGGCATGCCGCGGATCTGGGGCGACGAGCGCGCCACCCGCCAGATCGTGCTCAACTTGTTGTCGAACTCGATCAAGTTCACGCCGCAAGGCGGCGATATCTGGCTGAAGGTCGGCTGGACCGCGTCCGGCGGCCAGTATCTGAGCGTCAAGGACACCGGCTCCGGCATTGCCGAAGACGAAATCCCGATCGTCCTGGCGTCGTTCGGCCAGGGCTCCAACTCGATCAAGTCGGCCGAACAGGGCGCGGGGCTGGGACTGCCGATCGCAAAAAGCCTGATCGACATGCATGGCGGCACCTTCACGCTGAAATCGAAGCTGCGGATCGGCACCGAGGTAATCGTCACCTTCCCGCCGGAACGCGTGATGTCGGCGCTGGCGCCGATGGCCGAGGAGGCCCCGCCCCTGCAGCCGGAGCCCGTCATCATTGCGACCGCCGACGAGAAGCGCCGGGCGCGTCACAAACCGATCATGAGCGCCGGAACAGGACTGTAACTGGAGCGCTTGCGCAAACCACCGAAAGCATTTCACACTCCCTGAATGAGCAAAGAAACGCCGTGTATCGCAGTCTGCATGATGGACCCCAAAACCAAACTCTGCTTCGGCTGCGGACGAACGCTGCCGGAAATCGCGCAATGGCACCGCATGGACAGCGCGGAGCGGCTGGCCGTGATGGCAGGATTGCCGGCCCGCATGGCAGAGGCCGGTCTGGCGCAGATCGCGGAGCGTCCGACGTCCAGCTGATCGATCGCAGGACTGCCCAGGGGGGCGCGCGATGAGCCGCATCCTGCTCGTCCTGATCATGCTCGCCGCCACCGCCGGCGCCGTCGTTGCTTACGGCGACCCCGAACAGATCGCACGCGCCAGCGACCAGGTTTCGCAGATGCTGCGGCGGCACAGCCCGCAGCCGGCGCCCGCCGTGCAGATCGCCCGCGGCCAGGCCGGCGAATTCGCGCTGCATGCCAAGATCAACGGCGTCAAGGCGCCGATGGTGATCGACACCGGCGCGACCTCGGTGGTGCTGACCTGGGAAACCGCGAAGGCGATCGGGTTGCCGCTCGAAATGCTCGAATACAACGTCGACGTCGAAACCGTGGGCGGGCACACCAAGGCGGCGCGGCTGACGCTCGACCGTCTCGCGGTCGGTCATCTCGTCGAGAAATCGGTCCCGGCGCTGGTGGTGCAGCGCGGGCAGATGAAAACCAACCTGCTCGGCATGAGCTTTCTGGATCGCCTGGAAAGCTGGGGCGTCAAGGCCGACCAGCTGATGCTGCACGGCTATCCCGACGTGACGGGCAGCGTCAGCGCCCCGCGCCGCCCCCGGCGCGACCGCGCGGCCGCCAACTAGCGCGATCGCATCGCGCTGACGGGTGCCTTGCAGATCAATTCGGCCCGAGCGCCGAAGCGGCGACTTTTGCCGGCATCACATACTCGATCTGCACCTTCTTGCGATCCGCATCCCTGCGGGCCTGCAACCAGCCTGGAAACCACATCGCGATCGCCGGGAAGATCAGCACCAGGACCACGCAGAGAACCTGAATGACCATGAAGTCCGCCATGCCGCGGTAGATCAACCGCAGATTCCATTCCCTCACGACCTGCTTGAGGTAATAGGCCGACATCGCGACGGGTGGAGACAGGAACGCCGTCTGCAGAACGACCGCGACGATGCAGCCGAACCACACCATGTCGTAGCCGAGGCCTTTGGCCACCGGCGCCAGCATGGGCAGAAAGATAAACACGATCGCCGGCCATTCGAACGGCCAGCCGAGCAGGAAAATCAGCGTCAGCAGCAGCGTCATGGTGCCCCAGGCCGGCAGCGGTGAGGCAAGCAGGGCATTGGTCATCCAGCTCGCGGTGCCGAGCCAGGCGAACACCGCACCGAACACGTTGGAAGCGACCGCGAGCAGCAGCACCATGCTGGTGGTCGCCATCGTGCTGTAGCAGGCCTGCAGCAAACCGCTCCACGTGAATTTGCCGTAGAGGATGACCAGAAGGATGGCGCCGAGCGCGCCGAGTGCCGCCGCCTCCGCCGCCGTCGTGATGCCGGCCAGGATCGCACCCAGCGTGACGATGGTCAGCACCGTCACCGGAACGAGGCCGACCAGGCACTCCCACAGCACGACCTTCATCGATTCCGGCCGCTCATCGAGTGGCACCGGGGGACCGAGCTTCGGATTGAAATGACAGCGGATCAGCGTGTAGGCGATGAACATGCCGGACAGGAGGAAGCCCGGGCCGAACGCGGCCGCGTACAAATCGATGATCGAGATATCGAGCACGGGCGCCATCACGACCAGCATCACCGATGGCGGAATCAGGATGCCGAGCGTGCCGCCAGCCGCGATCGCGCCCGCCGACATGCGCACGTCGTAGCCGGAGCGGATCATCATCGGCCCGGCCATGATGCCGAGCAGCGCCACCGTCGCGCCCACGGTTCCGGCAGCGATGCCGAACAGCGTCGCGGTGACGATGACGACCACGTATAATGCGCCCTTCAGCGGCGCAAACAGATCGCGGAACGCCTTGAACAGCCGTTCCATCAGCCCGGCCTGATCGCAGATGAAGCCCATCAGGATGAACATGGGCACCGCGACCAGTTCGTCCTGCTTCATGATGCCGATGGTCTGCAGGTAGGCGAGGCTGAGCACCCGCGGCCCCATGCCGATGTAGCCGAACACGCCTGCGAGAAACAAAAGCGTGAAGCTGATCGGCAGACCGATGAAGATCGCCCCCAGCATCACCAGCAGCATGAATAGGCCAAGCAGCTCCAGTCCGGTCATATCTCGATCTTTTCCTTGTGCTCGAACTCGCGCCCGAACTGGATCTGATACCAGCACTTCAGGACTTCGGAGACGCCCTGAACCATGAGAAGGACCGCCGCCAGCGGGATGGTGGCCCGGAACGGCCACATGATCACGCGCCACACGCTTTCCTGCGACCTCTCGCCGGTGTCCCAGGAATGCAACGCGGCGTCGTAGCTGACTACCATGAAGGTGATCATGACCGGGTAGAACAGCAGGATGTAGGAGATCATGTCGATGATCCCCTTGGTGCGTTCCGAAAAATTCTCCCAGTAGATATCGGTTCGAACGTGCGCACCCTTGTAGAGCGCATATCCGCAGGCGAGCATGAAGGCCGCGCCGTTAGCCATGAAGCTCGACTCGTAAACCCAGGCGGTCGGGGCGTTGAACCCGTAACGCATCACGACCTCGTAGGTGATCGTCACCACGAGGAACAGCATCGTCAGGGAGATGAGTTTGCCGGTGACGTCCGAGAACCGGTCAATGGCCCGAATGATCGTGTAGAAGGCGTGTGGAAACTCTCTTCCCACGCCAGCAGGGTACGAGGCTCCGCCGTCAGTCGACATCATGATCCCCCTTGAAAAGCAACTGGCGCCTGTCAATGACGCCAGTTGCGCACGCGAAAGCGGATCACTTCTTCTGCAGATAGACCTTGTCCTTCCAGTAGTACTCGCCGGCGAAATTATACGGCGGGAACCAGGAAAGCTTGAACGGGACGATCTTCTCGGCGTAGGCCTTCTGACTGTCCATCGCCTTCTTGTAGAAAGGATTCTTGGCGGCGTACTCGGACTGGATCTTCTCCCACTCGTCGAGGAAGTTCTTCAGGACATCATCCGGCGTGCGATGCATTTGGACGCCCATCTTGAGGAGGTCCTGGCAGGCCTGCGCGGTCTCGCGGTTGAAGGAGAAATTGCGCTGCGTCGTGGCGTAGACGCTGGCAACCTTGATGATCTCCTGCAGGTCCGGCGTCAGCTTCTTCCAGACATCGCCGTTGATCATCAACTGGCCGCCGGTGACGGGCTCGTGCATGCCAGGGGTGTAGTAGTGCTTCGCGACCTGATGCAGACCGAGCTTCTTGTCTTCCTCGCAGTTGATCCATTCAGCGCCTTCGATCACGCCGCGCTCCATCGCCGGGACGATCTCGCCGCCCGGTATGGTGACGACCGACACGCCAAGCCGGCCGTAGGTCTCCGCGCCGATGCCGTAGATGCGATACTTCATCCCCTTGAGGTCGGCGAGGCTGTTGATCTCTTTCTTGAACCAGCCCATGCCTTGCGGATAGTCGGTCGGAATCGGGAAGCCCACGACGTTAAGCTTGAGGACGTCGCGGTAGAATTCTTCCAGCAGGGCCATGCCGCCACCGTCGTAGTACCAGGCCCAGTAGTCGCTCCCGTCCATGCCGAACAGCGGACCGTGCGACATCGGAATCGTCGCCGTGTTGCGACCGAGGATGTAGCCGAACGGCGCCATTCCGACATCGAGAACGTTCTTCGACGTTGCGTCGAAGACCTCGAACGGGGGAACGATGGCGCCGGCGGGGAGCGTTTCAATCTTGAGGCGGCCAGCCGTCATCTTTTCGACGGTCTCGGCCCACAATTTGAAGATGAGGTGGAAGTTCGACGACGCGGGGTGGGTCGATTGCCCTTTTAATACAAGGGGCTTGGGCGCCGGAGCCGGGGTCTGAGCCTGGGCTGGGTCCGTAAAGGTGGCGGCGAGTCCGAGGGCAGCAGCCACGACAATAGACGTGTATCTGAGCATTCTCACTCCTCCCTTTTGGCAGCATTTCTCCTTGGTTGATGGTTTTTTGATTTTGTGAACTGAAGTTACGGACGGGATGATTGCGCTGTCAAGGCGATATCTGTCGGACCGGCAAGTGAGCCGGTGAAAGATGGCGTGGCCTGGCTCGTGAAATCGAGACAGTTAGTTGAAGGAGTTGCCGGCAGCACCAGCGCTGCCATCAGCCTGGATTGCGCGCCGGCCGCGTTGCCGTCAGGCCGCGATCGAAGACGCCGCGCGGGCTTCGACCAGCGCAATCGCATCGCACAATACGTTGGCGCCGGCGCCTTGCCTGACGCCGTTTTCGGCGAGATGGCGGCGGAAGGCGCGCGCCCCCGGCACGCCGTGAAATGCACCGACGAAGTGCCGCGTCATCGAATGCAGCCGCGTGCCCTGCCCGAGCTGGTTTTCGATGTAGGGCATCATGGCCTCGAACACATCCTTCATGGTCGGATGCGGCGCCGCCTCGCCGAACAATTCCGGATCGACATTGAGCAAGCGCCACGGCTCCTGATAGGCCGCCCGCCCCAGCATCACACCATCGACATGGGCAAGATGCGCCTTCGCCTCGGCAAGGCTGCCGATCCCGCCATTGATGATGACGGGCACCTCGGGCAGCGCGGCCTTCAGCCGATAGACTCTGTTGTAATCAAGCGGCGGAATGTCGCGGTTCTCCTTCGGCGACAAGCCGTTGAGCCAGGCCTTGCGGGCGTGCACGACCAGCGCATCGGCGCCCGCGGCAACGACGCCGCGCGCCAGCACGTCCAGCGCCACTTCCGGATCCTGGTCGTCGATCCCGATACGGCATTTGACCGTGACGGGAATGTTCACCGCGCGCTTCATCGCCGCGACGCCCTCGGCAACCAACGCCGGCTCTGCCATCAGGCAGGCGCCGAAGCGGCCGTCCTTTACCCGGTCCGACGGACAGCCGACGTTGAGGTTGATCTCGTCATAGCCGAAATCCTCGCCGATCTTGGCGGCGGTAGCGAGATCGCGCGGATCGGAGCCGCCAAGCTGCAGCGCAACGGGGTGCTCGCTTTGGTCGAAGCCAAGCAGCCGCATTCGGTCGCCATGAATGATGGCGCCGGTCGTCAGCATCTCCGTGTAAAGCCGCGCCCGCCGCGTCATCAGACGGTGGAACACGCGGCAATGCCGGTCGGTCCAATCCATCATGGGTGCAACGGAAAAGCGATAGTCTTGATATTTCAACAGTTTATCTTACTCTTCAATGGGATGAACAGCGAACGTGTGCACTCCAAACTAGACGAAATTGCACACGTTTGTACCCGTTTTGACCTCTCAGTGCACACATAGTGCACACGAAAGTCGGAGTGCACACGCGTGGCGACCTTCACACAATTGGCATCCGGAAACTGGCGCGTCCAGGTCCGGCGCAAGACCCGTTATGTGGCTGAGACGTTCCGACGGCGCAAGGACGGCGAAGAGTGGGCGCTTGAAATGGAGCGCAACATCGACCGCAATGGATCCTCCAAACCCCGCGCGGTTCGGAACGTTCGCACTTTTGGCGATCTCATCGACCTGCACGATGAAGACATGCACGAGGTTGGAAAGCCCCCTCGCCGGTCAAAAGCTGCCGTGATGGCGGCGCTAAAGGATGAGCTTGGCAGTGTGAAGCTTCCCGCGCTCAATCGAGAACGGCTGATTGAGTTCGGAAGGAAGCGAGCCAAACAAGGCGCGGGTCCCGCAACGTTGGCAATCGATTTGTCGTTCATCCGGACAATCATAACGCATGCCGCTGCGGTGCACGGAATCGAGGTTTCGGCCGAGGAAGCCCGCCTCGCACGCGTCGCGTTAAGTCACCTCAACTTGGTCGGAAAAAGCAATGAGCGTGACCGACGACCTACACAGGACGAACTCGACGAACTGATCGAATATTTTGAGACGAACCCTCGACAGTTCATACCGATGGGACGGATCGTCAGGTATGCCGTGGCAACGACATTGCGCCAGGAGGAGATCTGCAAACCCGAGTGGCCACTGGTCGACATGAAAAAACGATTGGTGGTCATTCAAGACAGAAAGGATCCGAGAAATAAGGACGGAAATGACCAGAAAGTACCTTTGCTCAACCTAACGGGCTATGACGCTTGGGAGGTCGTGCTTCAGCAGCGGATTGTGACTCGAGGGTATGGACGGATCTTTCCCCATAACCACAGATCCGTCAGCGCGGCATTCACCCGGGCGTGCGATGAACTCAAAATCGAAGACCTGCACTTCCACGATCTGCGTCACGAGGGAACGAGCCGTCTGTTCGAGGCAGGCCTTCCAATCGAAAAGGTAGCACTGGTCACCGGCCACAAAGATTGGCGCCAACTCCAGCGCTATACCAACCTTAAGGTTGAAGATCTTCTCAAGCTGCAATATGCGCAGCAACCGTCAATGGAAGAATTCATGGAGACGTTAGCTGCCTCGTAGCCGATCTATTCTGCATTGCGGCCGACAAGCAGGCCGCTCATAACGGTCTGGTTGCAGGTTCGAGTCCTGCCGGGCCCACCAGCGATTACAGAAGCTTACGACGTTTTGGAAGGTCGATAATTTGGGACCGCCTCAGTTACCGCCACAGAATGGATTTCCGTTTTGTTCGCATGATGGTCTCGAGAAAGAAGCAAAGCCCCGTTTTGGCCGCGCTCGCGATGGTCGAAGATGTGTTTTGCTCTATCGGCGATACTCGAATCACGCGAATTCGTAAGCAGCCCAAGATTGTAACGATAAAGCCTGATGCGAGCAGCTGGCCTTCGCCCTGAGTGCAGCAGACTAACAGCCGTTAGTTAGCCCCGCGCACGCCGCAGCGCGGCGTTCATCCGCTCCTTTTCCTTGTCCCACCTGGCATCTTCGGCTTGGGATCTCTTCGCAAGAGCCTCCACCTCGGCCTGGATTGCCGCCGCCCTATCGGTGTGCTCCCGCTCAGCCTTGTCGAACGCCGCCTGTGCGTTGTCGACCGCCTGCTTTTGCCGTTGGCGTTCCTTCTGCCTAGCGGCGTCTTCCCTCGCTTGTTCGCGCCTCCCGGCGGAATATTGGGAATCGGTCCTCAAAGACCCTCGCGCCGATGCGACCGAGGCCCAGATACGGCTGAGACGTCTTTCGGAAATTCAGCGCCACGTGCTGCGTATCTCCTGCCGTCGCTGCGAGCGGACCGTAGAAATCCAGACCGCCGGAAATTCCTCGTTACGCCAAAGTACGGCAAGGATGTCGAAAGCCGCTTTCTGGAGCGGCTCAAATACATTCCTTCGCAAACTGAGGTCCTGAGTCCGTCGACGCTGGGACGCTGGCTGGCCGACAAGGCCAACAGCGGTGCCATCCGCGGCTATGTTTGCCCCGTCCTCTTTCCGCTCGATGCACTCTTCCTGATCGGTCTGGGCGTCTTGCTGGGGCTTGCGTCGGTATCGCTCGGAACCCGCCTCGAATTCCTTTCACATGTTCCAGCCTGGGTCTGGTGGGTATTTCCGCTGCTCTACATGGCGTCTGATCTGGCGGAAGATGCGACGATCGCAGCAATACTCATGTCACCCGCCCGGCTAACAGAAGCTTCGTTCAAGAACTTGAGCGCACTCACCGGAATCAAACTCACGACCGTCGCGCTCGCGATCGGCCAGGTCGGTTTCCTGGCTGCACTCAATGGCTTGCTGTTGTTGATGCCGAAGCCGGTTTGACCGCCAGGCGGCGCCCTGATTCTTGCTGTTAGGAATTGCAATTGGCGCCTTTCGTAGATGAAGAGATTCCCCCGGGGAGGATGCGATGGTAAAACGGATTGTTCTGCTTTCCGACGGAACAGGCAACGCGGCTGGCAAAGTCTGGCGCACCAATGTCTGGCGAACGTTTCAGTCGCTTGAGCTGAAGGCGTCTGACCAGATCGCTATTTACGATGACGGGGTCGGAACCTCTGCGTTCAAACCTCTGGCCATTCTGGGCGGCGTTTTTGGCTGGGGATTGAAGCGCAACGTGCTGAACCTCTACAAATTTCTCTGCCGAAACTACGAGTCCGGCGACAAGATTTATGCATTCGGATTCAGCCGTGGCGCTTTCACCATCCGCATTGTGATCGGCCTCGTCCTGAACCAGGGCCTCGTCAAATTTGCCAATGAAGGCGAACTCGACCAGAAGGCGCGTGCTGCCTTCCGGGCGTATCGCCACGACAAGTATCCAGCGTGGAACCTGCAGTATCCGTTTCGGCTAGCCCAGTTCCTGCTGGACCAGCGATTCTACACCTCGTGCGAGCGCATGGTGGATACCATCGAGTTTGTGGGCGTGTGGGATACTGTTGCCGCCTATGGCCTTCCGATCGACGAAATGACGCGCGGCGTAAACGACTGGCTGTGGCCACTCGAAATGCCGAACAAGGATTTCAACACGAAGATCCTTAAAGCGCGCCATGCGCTCGCGATAGACGACGAGCGCGCGACGTTTCATCCGGTCCTGTGGAATGAGGATGGGTCCAACACCGTGTCGAGCGGTATCGTCAGGACCACCCGCGACGAGCAATTGCTCCAGGTTTGGTTCACGGGCGTGCACTCCAACGTCGGAGGCGGATACCCGGACGATTCACTTGCCAATATTTCGCTCGCGTGGATGATGGCGGAAGCACGCGGAGCCCGATGCACTTCTGAGCACCGACTCGGCAAAGGACAAGGATGGCCGACTCTACAACTCCCGCAGCGGCCTGGGCGGCTATTACCGGTACAGTCCCCGGAAGATTCAGGAATTCTACGACGCAATGCCGGTCACCCTGGGCGAGGACGGCAAACCGCACCCAAGACCTGTTCCCAAGATCCACGAGGCGGTGTTCGGCCGAATAAAACTTGGCGCTCATTTTTACGCGCCTATCGGCTTTCCGGGCGAATACGAGGTGGTGCGCTCGAACGATCCTCGCATCAGCTACTGGCCTTCAGGGCCGATGATCTCGAACCCTCCAACCTCCATTGAACCTAACAACGATGAGGTCGCTGAAGGCAAGTTGTCCGACGACCGACACAAGGATCAGGAAGGTGTCTGGGATATTGTCTGGCGAAGGCGCGCAATCTACTTTCTTACGGTCTTTGCGACCGGCTACCTGCTGCTCTATCCCCTTTTCAGGGACAGCTACGTTTTTCAGGAGCTCCGCAGTCCGCTACGCTTCGTATCTGACACCATCCGGCTGATTGGTGCAGTTCTTCCGGGCATGGCCTCGCGGTGGATCGACGCCTATGCGCGGGATCCGGCATGGTTCCTTGTGTGGGCTTTTCTGGTTGGCTTTCTCATCTGGATCAGCTCGAAGCTTGCGGGTTCGATCAGCGACAGTATGAGAATACTGTGGACGACCTATCTCCCCGACACCAACAGGCCGGCGGTGCGAAGGGCACCCACGGTGGCCTCACCAATCCAAACACTGCTGTTTGTCGGCATCATCAGCTACCTGCTGTTCTACCCCTGGCTCGCCGCGTTACCCTTGTTGGGACGGTTGAGCCTTTCGGGAGTTGCCAACGACGCCATGCTTGCCTATACCGCGCAACCGGTTCGATCGTTTCTCCTCGCCTTCCTGCTTTTCTACTTTTTGCCTGGCAGGTGGGTCAGGAAACTTCGGACGTGGTGGCTCTACCAAGCCACATTACGCGGGTTTAAATATTATCTTGCACCCGCGGCCTCCGCGGTCGGGCTGCTGTATTTGGCCATAGCACTCGGCAGCCACTACCATTTCAATATCCGCGATGGCCTCGGTAGCTTTTGTACGGCTACCGGCCCCACGGCCGAACGTAGTGGCTTCAAGAATGTCGCCGGGAAAAATCAGGCCGAACTAATGTTTGATACATCGCCGGAAGCGCCCGGCAACAAGCCCAGCAATCTCTGCGTTTCGACCGGCGTATTTCTCGAGACCGGCGTCAAGTATCGGATCACGGTCACACGCCTTCCGGATCCGGAAACGAACCCACCAACCGGAAAGTGGACGTTTTTCGGTGAGGAGTCTTACATGGGAGGGCAGCCAATTTCCCGCCTTCCCATGCTCAAGGCAGCCACGATGGCGCTGTTGTTCCCGTTCAGGCGCACTTTCGACCGTCCGTGGGGTAACATTGTCTTCCGGATAGGTTCGAAGGGAAACGAAGAAGACTTTCTGGACCGGGCGCCGCCAAGACAGAACGACAATCTGCTGGTCAACGACGCCGACTATGTCGTTCCCGACAAATCCGAGAAGCTTGCTGAAACCATCACTCCGAAACGCGACGGCGAATTGTTCGTGTACCTGAACAAGCCGGTCCTTGGCGTGTGGGGATATGAATCCGCAATCGCCGACTGGATTGGCAATACGGGCAAGGCAAAAATTTTGGTGGAGAATTTGGGCCGGTGAAGGCCGCGGCAAGGACACCAAGGGATCGCAGTTCAGATCCCGTCATCGCCCCATACCGCGCTTGATTCCGATCGACCACGAAATCCCCTCACCGCCCACGACACCGGTGACCGCCTGCCCCTTTGCGCGTTCAAGCACCGGCCGCCATGGCACCAGGCTGAATTCCTGCGCCCGTTCGATCAGGGCAAACCGCCCACTGTTCAGCGTGAGCGTTCGCCGGTAGGTTCCGGTCAGCCGATCGCCGGGCTTGACTTCCGAATATCCAAGGCCGGTTTCGCCGACGATACGGGCGCCGACCTCGGCAAGCTCGCGCCGCTCCAAGGTTTGCAGCAGATTGCGCGCGTAGACGAGCCTCCCTTCCTGCTCGCGTGCGAGCCCCTGCTCGAGCAACCATTGACGCCGTGCGCGAAGGGCCGAGCCGACCTCTGAGCCCAACCCCATCGGGGCGATCGTCTCAGGCTCCTTTGCGACCAGGTGGCGGTCAAGCCAGGTCGCCCCGGTGGCATTGGGCAGCACCTCCAGATTCTGCCACGACAACACCGTCATTCGCACGGGACGTTCTGAACGGTTCACCACCTCGAAGCGCTCCGCCCGATCGAGGTGACCCTGCCCAACTTGCCATCGCCCGTCTGGCAACCGCTCGGCCAAGCCCTGCCTTCGCATCACCTCAAGCCGGCGAGCGTGACTTTCGATAAATTCAGATGAAGCGCGGGGGTCGGTGTCGCGATGAAGATCCGCGCTGTAGAGCCCTTGATTACGGGACGCGACCTCCGCAATGGTGCGGTCGACCGGGCGCGGACCGGCCTCCCGCGCGCGCAGTTCAACGATCGTATTACGAACCAGCGGCTCGTCCTCGGCGCGCCGTAAACCGAGTTCGACGTAATGGGTTCGGCCATCGACGCCGTCGACAACCGCATAGCGTCGCTCGCGCAATTCGTCCGAGAACCCTTCCGCGACCAGGCGTCCGACGACGCGGCCGCCTTCTTTGGGGTCGAAGATCGCCCGATCGGCCGCAGCGCGATCCAGCCCAGCTTCTCTGAGGTCGCGGTGCATGGTCTTGATGATATCGCCGCGCTCCCCCATGCGCCGTAAGGTCGGCTCGATATCTCCGGCGATCCGCCAGGCGCCCGGCGCCGTCTCTTCCACTAGACCCAGGCGCTCGAGCGCCCGGAGCCTCCCCATCCGCATGGCATGGTGCCGCGGGTCACGCTCAGGCTTGGCGGAAAGCGCAAGGACGCCGTCGCGTGCGTCGCGGAGAATCGCGCGGTCGAGACGGGTGAAGCGTTCTGCGCCAACCTCCTGCTCAAGCTTGCGCAGATGGTCCAGTTCGCTTTCGGGGCCCAACTCGCGGGTAATCAGTTCGCTTGCCCGGGCCCGCATCCCGTGGCCGATGTAATCGCGGGCGATCACGAGGTCGCTCCCGCGGTCGTCCTTGCCCCGCACCACGATATGGCTGTGGGGGTGGCCGGTGTTAAAGTGATCGGCGGCGACCCAATCGAGCCTGGTTCCGAGATCGGATTCCATCTGCCGCATCAGGTCGCGGACGAACGGTTTGAGGTCGGCGATTTCGGCAGAATCCTCCGGCGCCACAATGAAGCGAAACTGGTGGCGGTCGCCTTCCCCTCGCTCAGCGAACGCCTTGCCGTCAACGTGATCCCTGCCCTCGTCGTAGAGCTCGCCGGGATTCCCCTCGCGCGTGACGCCGTCGCGCTGGACATAGCGCAGATGAGCCCGCACCGCGCCGGCATTGCCCGGCCTTGATGCGGACGATCCGCGCCTTGATGACGACCCGGCGCTGGCCTGCGGAGCGACGGCTGGCGAACACCGTTCCCTGCGCATAACCGCGGCCGATGCGTGAGCCGGTAAAACCGGAAGCCCGGTGCGTTGTTCCGATGCCGGCTTTTTGCGCGATCTTGCGGACGCGCTTGACGTAGCCGATTGCCTTGCGGCCGCGGCGGTTGCCGATCCGGCCAAGCCTGACCCTGAACTCGTCATCGGTGTCGGACACAAGCGATCTCCGCCAATGGCAGGCGCATGTGTGAACGGATTTCCGGTGCGTCAAGACGCAGACGTGGTTCATCAATCGCAAAAGGTACTTAACTGGGAGTTGGCGACACCGTCTTCGACGGTGGCGACAAATCCTGGATGTGCAGACAACGACTTGGGCGCGTTTGGGCGCCAGTGCTTTTATCTTGCCCTCCCGCTTGATCTGCCGGCTGATTGGCTCATGCTGACTAACGGGTCCTTTGGCGAAAACATCACAACACTCCGAGGCCCGGGCGCGCGGTTGCGAACAGAGCCTGGCTGACAGCGAATACATACAAAAAGCACCACCATTTTGCGCACAAATAGGCGCGCGCGAGGCTCCCACGGCGTCCCTTGGTGCCACTAGATTTCCGGAAATAATCGCGGAAACAGCACGTCAAGCGTATCAAAAGGAAAGCGCAGCGACACCGGGCCTTTGGGTGTGTCGGAGGCAAGAAGGCCGGCGGCGATGACGTCGTTGAAGACGCGCCGCGCCGTTCGTTCGGGAAGGCCGGTGATGCGCGGAACTTCACCGCGATCGAACTGTCCGCGGATCAATGCTTCCTCGAGAAGCCGCGCAGCCTCCGGCTTTAACTGCTCGCTGCGTTCGACGAGATTGCGCATTCGCTGGGCCAGCGTCTCGATCTCGAACAGGCCTGTCATGAACGTTACCTGATCCAGGCAGACCTGCAGGAACCAGAGAACGTATTCGTTCAATGCACGCTGCGAGAGGTTGCCCCGGCCGTCGAGATCGCCCTGCCGCGGCATGTCGGCGTGGTCCATCATCCGTTTGTAATCGCCAGGTCCGGTCAGGCCACGCGCCAGTCCGCGCGAGACCGACCATAGTCCGTGCGCGCCGATTCCGGCGAGATGCGCCATGGCGTGGCTCATCAGGCGGCTGACGCGGCCGTTACCGTCAGGGAAGGGATGGATGTAGTTGAAGCGGTGATGCGCGGCCGGAATGGCGGTGATCCGCGCCGCTTTACCGAGGGGCTCGAAGCGATAACGCTTGGCAAAATACGTCATGAACGCTTCGACACGATCGCTGGAGGGCGGCTGATGCCGGCCGACCGCGACATCGTGTTCGGACGTTGAGCGCCATGTCCCGGGCTGCATCGTGAACTGGGTTTCGGCGCCCTGGATGCGAAGCATCTCAGGCGCGGCGTCGCGGTAGAATTCGCGATGGAGCCAGAGAATGAAATCGACCGAGGCCGGTTCAGGCAGACGATTTTCGAGTGCCATTAGATCGATTTCGGACTGTACGCGCACATGGGCGGCGGCCTCGATCTGCAGGTTGCGCCGCGCCTCGTCGTTGTCAAAATTGCCGTCGATGGCACGCGCGATATCGCGGGGCCTGGTGTTATGGCCCTCGATCAGATTGCTGTAGTAGGTGTTCATGATCCGCACGAGGCCAGCGAGATTGGCGGCGGTCTGCGGATTGAGCGCGTGACCGAGCTTCGCGGCCGCAGCCGACAGCTCGGCGACCACGTCCGAAATGGCTTCCGATAGGTCCTCCAGCCGGGCAGGCTCGATGCGTTCGACGGTTTCCATGACGGGGCTCATATTGGCCGATCTGCTGTTGTATTAACATATTCAATATAAATGATTTTCTTGTAAAGATCGCCCACTTTGGCCGATCTTGTGGCCGATCTTAGGCAGATTGGTTGACAGTCAGCTCTGGCCGATCTGACACATTACGGAACCTATTGAAATATAATAACAATATCTAATATTCCAGAAATCCTGGCCGCTTTTCTGGCCGATCTTGGCTGGATCGGCCCCTATTTTGCGATCTCGGCCCCCCCTGGAGCCCGGTCTAGATCGGCAGGGAGTTAGCCCGGGGGATTCCAAGTCCATAAGGGACGTGCGACGCCGACGATGTCGCAACGAAGGACCGGGCCAAAATACCGTGAATCGAACGAAAGCGGATGCGGCTGCAGCAGGAAGAATTCACCGTCGATCAGCTTCAGGCAGCCCTCCCACTCCGGCAGCGGACGCCCGTCGCGATCGTTGTCGAACGTCTCGGCTACGACCTTGCCGTTGATGGTAATCACATGAAGTGGATCCTTCGAACGGCAGACTTCGTCGCCACCTGCGGCTGCAATCTGCTTGAGGAGCGGCACCGACGGGGCCAGGATTCCACGCGCCACCAACATCAGTTCGATCAATGGCGGTGGCCGGACCACCGCCATCTCCCCGCGGTCGGGAAACCGGTTCTCAAGGTAATAAAACCCGAGAGGGGCGCTGCCCGAGGCATTGTAGATCACAAGTGGGGTTCGATCTCCGAAGCTAATGAGAAGCGACACGATGGCCGCGGACATCGCGGCCAGGACGGGGACCTGCAGCCGCAGGCGGGCGCGATCAATTCGCATCGGAGGTCGTCCACAAGCCGGCGCTGTCGGCGTCCCCTTCATGAACAGAAGAATCTCGTTTGCGTTCACTTCGCTGCGAATGAAGTCTGTAACGCTCATGTTCCTTCCCTCCGTTGGTCGCCAAGGGCGATACCAACTACCACCCGAGCGAGAAATTTATAAGTTCGTTTTTAGCACTTATTCTACCGCCGGCTGGAATACCAGAGGCTCGTTTGCACTATTCCTGTCACTCGACGGCTATGCTGGCTCACAAAAAGGGCCAGCTGCAATGCAGCCGGCCCAAGGTCCAAGTCAGCGGAACGATGCCGCTCGCCTGGGGAGTTTCAATCGCAATAAACGACCCATTCTCGGAAAAGTGAATTCCAAAATAGAATTGACCTGAGTTCCCATCCTGAAGACTCTGGCCCGGAGAGGCACCGTCGCGCTTTCCCTATGCAGCGGGAAGGAAATCATCGTTGATCGAACTTGGTCAGTCGCCACCTCACCAGATCGTCGGCGCCTGGGCCGGCCTGAGGCCGAACATCCCTCATGCGGACCACTTCGGCCGACTTCTCATCCACGAGCGCCAGCTTCACCTGGCGTCCGCTGTTCTTGTTGATGAATTTGAGAGGGGGGCCGGCGTCCCCGGTAACTCCCCATTTGTCCCCGACCTGGGCAAGCGCCTGAACGACGAGGATGACGTCCCTGCCCTTTCGAGTCAGGAGGTACTCGTAACGATCAGGACCCGACTGATACTGCCGCCGCTCAATCAGCTCATTTTCTTCAAGATGCTTAAGACGGTCGGACAAGGTGGCATGGGTAACATCAGTCGACTTTCTCAAATCCTCGTATTTGCTCAAACCCAGCGACAGGTCGCGCAGGATCAGAATTGCCCAGCGATCGCCGACGGCATCGAGCACCCCGGCGATCGAACAAGCCATTCCCTCAAAACTCTTCGAGCGCATCTGCGTGGACCTCCGAATAACTCTTATTACCAGAGTAAACTCGCTTGGCGCGCTATCCAAGGCCAAACCGGGAATCTTCAAGCAGAATTCACTTGCCTTCCAGTCACTCTTATTATTAGAGTTAAAGAACGCAGGCGCCAACCATTTCCGACAGTTCATTATGCGAACTTGGCATGGTTTCGCGTCGAGCCGTCAGCGAACCCATGAGATTGACTGGTGGAATGAGCCATACGGCTCTCGCGGAGGAACAATGAAGCTTTTGCAAATGTCCAAGTTTGGCAATCCCACAGAGGTGGTTGAAGTTGTCGAAAGCGATCCACCCCCACCGCCGGCAGCAAATGAAGCCACGGTCGAAGTCGAATACTCAGCGATCGGTCCCGCTGAACTTCTGATGATCCGCGGCAGGTATGGGATCAGGCCAGAGCCGCCGGCGCCGCTCGGGAACGAAGCTATTGGACGCGTTGTCGCCGTTGGAGACTCGGTTAAAAATGTAAAGATAGGCGATCGTGTCGCCATTCCGACCGGACTTCCCGTGTGGAGGCAGGCCATAACGGTCGCGGCCGCCAATCTCATCGTCTTGTCTGAGCAAGCCGATCCCCAACAGCTGTCAATGCTTCGGATCAATCCGCTGACAGCGGCATTGCTCTTAACCGAGTATGTCGAACTCGGCAAGGACGACTGGATCATCCAGAACGCCGGCAATTCCGGTGTGGGGCGCAGCGTCATTGCGTTTGCACGAGAGTTCGGACTGCGCTCGGTAAGCCTCGTGCGCAGATCCGAACTCGTGGATGAGCTCAAGTCAGCCGGAGCTGACATCGTCCTTGTCGATGGACCGGACGTTGCGAAGCAGGTCGCAGCGGCGACCGGCAAGGCCAGAATCAAGCTGGGCATCGACGGCGTGGGTGGCGACTCCTCGCACTCGGTTGCGTCTTGCCTAACGTCAAACGCCAAGATGGTCGCCTATGGCGGCATCAGCGGAACGCCCGCGGCCATGAGTCCGCTGATCATTATTTTCAAGCAGGTGACCCTGGAAGGGTTTTGGCTGGGATATCCGCGCTTTCGAGATGCACACGAAAAGCTTGCGGCTCATACGCGGACAGCCGAGCGACTGATCGCCGAAGGCAAACTGCACGTTCCGGTCGCCGGCGTATATTCGCTCGAGCAGGCAACTCAGGCCATGGCGCATGCGCAGAAAGGCGGGAAAGTCCTTCTGAAACCCAACTAATGGATAATCAACGGTCAGGTGCCCTGAGCTCCAGGGCGCCTGAATCCGCGACTAGTCCGATATGGGAAGCGATTGTCCTAATTCTAATAGGGCCAAGCGGAGGAAACATGACTGCTCTTTTAGATCTGGTGCTTGAGTCTCACGGAACCCTTGAGCAATGGCGAAAATTCAACGCGATCGATGTGAACCTTTCGATGCATGGTTCGCACTGGACTAGAAAGGGATGGGACGGTGTCTTCAACAATGTTCAGTTGAAGGCGCAAACAAAAGAACAGCGAACTTGCTATACGCACTTTACCGAAGAAGGCGTGCAAAGCATCTACGAGCCGGATCGTGTTCGGCTAGAGACAATCGACGGGAAGCTTATTGAGGAGCGCGTGCATCCAAGAAAGGCGTTTGAAGGGCACACCCTCCAGACTACGTGGGATAGGCTGCATCTGGCTTACTTTACCGGGTATGCACTTTGGAATTACCTGAATACTCCATTTATGTTTGTCACCGAGAGTGCCAAAGCGGAGGAAATAGATCCGGCGTCCGACCAAGGCACGGTACGCCGGCGGCTGAAGATCACTTTTCCCGAGAAGGTCGGGACTCACTGTCCGGACCAGATATTCCACGTCGATGAAAACGGGCTCATCGCTCGTTTGGATTATACCACGCTGGTGGCAGGTGGCGCTCCAGCCGCACACTACATGTCCGAGTACAAGAACATTCAAGGGATTATGATGCCAACCAAACGGCGCGCGTTCAGGAGAAACCCGGACGGAACTCCAAATACTGAATCTGTCCTCGTCGGTATTGATATCTCTGCAATAACCTTGACTTAAGGAAAGCATCGAGACGGCAGGAAGCACGCAAACAAATGGGTATCTCCGTTGTTATGCAAGGGCAGCCTGCCTTAGCGAAGCAAGAGCCGAGCCTGATGACCGGGACCGTCAGTGCCGGCGCATAGAGACCGTCACCTCAGCGGCACAGCGGATCAGCACGGCACGCCGACCGATGTCGGCTTTGCAGATGATCGTGACGTCGACATTGCCGAAGCTGCGACATGCCGAGGGCCATTCGAAAGAGGTTCTTTCCAACAGCGATACATTTTCCGGCGAAAGTATTATTTTTCCCATCGGCCCTTGGGACACGAGCGGTCTGTCAGCAGCTATGAAGCATGGCATCGTGTGTCCCCGGCGATCGAACAAGCCATTCCCTCAAAACTCTTTCGAGCACATCTGCGTGGACCTTCGGAATAGCTCATATTACCAGCGCAAACTCGCCCGGCCCGCTATCCAATGACCCGACTAGGAATCTTCATGCAAGAATTCACTTGCCTTCCAGTCACTCTTATTATTAGAGTTTATCACTGCACAACGGGAGGGCAATGGATATGAGCGAACTGCGCGACCTTGTCCTCAACGCTCACGGTGTCACACGCTGGAAATCGGCCAGGACGATCGAGGGCAATATGTCGATCACCGGCCTGCTATGGGCAAGAAAAGGTTGGCCCGATGCCCTGAAGCAGGTTCACGTCACGGCCGATACCGGCGCTCAGCGGGTCAGCTATCAGCCGTTCACCAAGCCGGACTGGCGCAGCGTCTATCATCCCGAGGCCGTAGCCATCGAGACCTCGAATGGCAAGCCCATCAAGAGCAGGGCAAATCCACGCGCCGCCTTTGAAGGCCACACGGTCGAGACCGCCTGGGATGATCTGCATCTCGCCTATTTTTCAGGTTACGCGATCTGGAACTATCTAAATTCGCCGTTCCTCTTCCAGTTGCCGGGATTCAAAACGGAAGAGATCGAGCCGTGGGACGAACCAAGCGAAAGGCGGCGTCGGCTCAAGGTGACGTTTCCGGACGCAGTCGCGACGCATTGTCCCGAACAGGTGTTTCACGTCGATGATAACGGCCTGATCTCACGCGTCGACTACGGCGCGGTCGTCACCGGCGGAATTCCGATGGCGCACTACATCTCCGAGTATCGGGATTTTGACGGCGTCAGGATCGCAACCAAGCGGCGTGCTTATCGTCGAAGAGCCGATGGCACCGCGATCACCGAAGGCGTTGTGGTCGCCATCGATATTGCCGACATCCGGCTCTCATAAAGAAGTACTGCGGCCAACGTGCCCTGATCAGGAGGAATGCATGCCCGAGCCCGATAACCGCCACGTGGTGACCGTGGAGATCAACGGCGCGCGCAAGACCGTCGCCGTGGAAGCGCGAAGATTGTTGGTCCACCTGATCAGGGAGGACCTTGGCCTCACCGGGACACACGTCGGCTGCGATACTTCGCAGTGCGGCGCCTGTACTGTGGAGATCGACGGACAGGCAATCAAGTCCTGCACCGTGCTGGCCGTAATGGCAGACGGTGCGTCGATCACAACGATCGAGGGGCTGACCGACACGGGGGCTGAACTCAGCCCGGTTCAGGCGGCGTTCCATGAGCATCACGCTCTGCAATGCGGCTTCTGTACGCCGGGCATGGTGATGAGCGTGCGCCAGCTATTGAGGGATCAGCCCAATCCGAGCGAGCATGACATCCGACACGGCCTTGCCGGTAACATCTGCCGCTGCACCGGCTATCACAACATCGTCCGCGCAGTCGAAAGCCTAGCATCGAAAGGCTACCAGTCATGAACGATACGACGGCGATCCGCCATATCGGCCAGCCGCTCAGACGACGCGAGGATTTCAAATTTCTCGCCGGCAAGGGCCGATACGTCGATGACGTCAGGCTGCCGGGCATGCTGCATATGGCCGTCCTGCGATCGCCGCACGCCCACGCCAAGATCAGAAGCGTCGATCTGTCGGCTGCCAAGGTCGCCCCGGGTGTTCGCCTCGTCTTGTCCGGCAAGGCGCTCGTCGGCAAGATCGGCCCGATCGCGCCGAACTGGGTCATTCCCGGCAGCAAGGTACCGTTCCGTCCGGTTGTCGCGACCGATTGCGTTCGCTTTGTCGGCGAGTGCGTGGCACTCGTGGTGGCGGAAACACTGGCTGAAGCCTATGACGCCGTCGGCATGATCGAAGTCGAGTACGACGTGTTGCCCGCCGTGATCGATGAAGAAGTCGCAATCCGAGAGGGCGCACCGCAGCTCCATGACAACGCTCCGGACAATATCACCACGATCTACAAGGTGCGCGGCGGCGACTACCAGAACGCCGCGCGCGAGGCCGATCATGTCATCGGCCTGCGCGTCGTCAACAACCGCTTGATCCCTACCTGCATGGAAACGCGCGCGATCGTTGCCTCGCCAGAACCCGACGGTACCTTGACGGTCTATATCGGCAGCCAGGTTCCCCACATGCACCGGCGCTGGATCGCCGAGACGGTCGGTATTCCCGAGCATCAATTGCGGGTGGTCGCACCTGATATCGGAGGCGGCTTCGGCGCCAAGATGCATCTGTATCCGGAGGACCTGCTCTGCCCCTATCTCGCGCGCGAACTTGACGCACCGGTCAAGTGGTGGGAGAGCCGCTCCGAGAGCCATCAATCGACCAGCCATGGTCGCGCCCATACGGAAAATATCGAGGTAGCGTTCAGGAACGACGGCAAGATCCTCGGCCTGAAGGTTGAGACCCTCGGCAACGTTGGCGCCTACCTGTCGAACATGGCGAGCGGCGGTCCGACCGTGAATACCATCAACTTTGGAACCGGCACTTACAAGATCGACAACTATGAAGCTATTTCACGCGTCGTCGTCACCAATACGGTGCCGGTCGATGCCTATCGCGGTTACGGTCGGCCCGAAGGCGCCTACATTGCCGAGCGCGCGATCGATGCGGTGGCACGCTACCTCAAACTCGACCAGGTCGAAGTGCGGCGGAAGAATTTCGTTCAACCGGCGGAATTTCCCTATCGGCCCTACGGCAGCATGGGCGTGATGTACGACAGCGGCAATTACCAGGGACTGCTCGACAAGGCGCTCGCGGCTTTCGACTATGACGGACGCCGCAGCGAATGCGAAGCCTTGCGCGGAAGCGGGATCTATCGCGGCATTGGCGTTGCCGCCTATACGCATATGTGCGGGATGGCGCCATCACGCCGGTTGGCCATGAGCGGATTTGACCGTGGCGGCTGGGAAAGCGCGCGGGTCAGCATCGATTCCAGCGGACGAGCCACGATCTATTCGGGCTCGATGAGCCAGGGACAAGGCCATATCACGTCGTTGTCGCAGATCGCTGCCGACGTGCTGCAGATTCCGATTGAAGACATCGACATCGTACAGGGCGACACGCGCCAGGTACAGGCCGGCCACGGCACCTTCAATTCCCGTTCGATGGCGGTCGGTGGATCCAGCGTGCACGTGTCTTCGCAACGCATTGTCGCCAAAGCGAAGAAGATCGCGGCGGGCATGCTGGAAGTAGACGAGAAGGACGTTTCCTATTCGGCCGGCGCGTTCAGCGTGCCCGGTACCGATGTCGCGCCGGTAACCTTCCCGAAGGTGGCCCGCATGGCCTATGTCGGGCACAAACTTCCCGATGGCGTAGCACCAGGCCTTGATGAGACGGTGTTTTACGACCCGACCGGCATGGGCGCGCCGTCAGGCATTCACCTCGCTTATGTCGAGGTCGATCCGGAGACCGGGATCGTCGATATTCTCGACTATGTCGCGGTGGACGACGTCGGCACGCTGATCAATCCCCGTCTGGCGGCCGGCCAGATCCATGGCGGAGTCGTGCAAGGCATCGCGCAGGCGCTCTATGAAGAGGTCAGCTACGATCCCGACAATGGACAGCTGCTGACCGGCTCGCTGCTCGACTATGCCGTTCCGCGCGCCGAGCATGTGCCGAACATCCGATCGCACTTCCAGGAAACCCCCTCGCCGACCAACCCGATCGGCGTCAAGGGCATCGGCGAGAGCGGCTCGATTGCCGCCCCGCCCTGCATGGTTCACGCCGTGCTCGATGCCTTGTCACCGTTCGGTATCAAACATCTGGATATGCCGCTGACGCCGCCACGCGTCTGGGCAGCGATCCAACAAGCACGCACGGGAGCCTCCCGATGATCCCCGCAGCCTTCGATTATGTCCGCGCGTCTTCGCTTGCCCAGGCGATCGATCTGTTGCGGGACGATCCCGATGGAACAAAGCTCCTGGCTGGCGGCCATACCCTGCTGCCGGCGCTGAAGCTGCGGTTGGCGTCCCCCGAACTCCTGATCGATATCGGAGGCATCGCCGAGCTCAAAGGAATTGAAATCAGCGAGACCGGCATCAGGATCGGCGCACTGACGACGCATGCCGAACTGTTTGCTTCCGAGCCGCTGCACGGGGAATTGCCGATCTTTCGCCAGGCGGCCAGCCTGATTGCCGATCCCCAGGTGCGTAACCGCGGCACGATAGGCGGCTCGCTCGCGAACGCCGATCCCGCGGCTGACTGGCCGGCGGTAGTGGTGGCGCTGCAGGCAGAGATTGAGATCGTGGGCCCGAATGGCCACCGAAGCGTGGCGGCGCGGGACTTCTTTACCGATATCTTTTCGACTGTGCTGGAACCGGACGAAATTCTCGTAAGCGTCCATATCCCTCGGCCGAGGACTGGCATGCACTTCATCTATCGAAAGATCCGGCATCCCGCGAGCGGCTTTGCCGTCGTGGCAATCGCGGTCGGCGTGCGGTTGCAAGGGGGGGCGGTTGACCAGATTTCCATCGGCGTCACCGGCGCAGCGAACCACGCCTTCACCGGCCAACACGCTTCCGATTTCCTGCTCGGCAAGACGCTTTCGCGGGACAATATCGACAAGGCGGCAACATTGCTGAGTGAGACCACCGAGTGCCTCTCCGACCGCTACGCGTCGGCCGAATACCGCGCGAATCTGATCCGGGTCGAGACCAGACGCGCGCTACTTGCGCTTTCGTCGTGAAACGGGTGCCTTGGGGCCGGCCGCAAGATCGCCGGCATCGCCACCAAACCGCTTGCGGTTGAATGGAACAGCACCTGCGCCGGCAACGATCTCGACGTCCTCGAGCCGCAACGGCTTGCCACCGCTCGTCCGCAATTCCGGATATTCGATCGCGCGCCCCGCGGCGCGTTCGCGGAACACGACCTGCGGCCCTGCGGGCTCCGCCAGCCACTCGTCACCCCATTTTTTAAGCGCGAGATAGGCTGGAAAGAAATCGCGTCCTTTCTCGGTCAGAACGTATTCGTATCGCCCGCCGTGTTCGGGCAGTGGCATCCGCGTCATGATGCCGGCATCGACGAATTTCTTCAGCCGGGCGCTCAAGATATTGGGTGCGATCCCGATATAGTATTCGAACTCATCGAAGCGTTTCACGCCGTAATAGGCCTCGCGCAGGATCAGGATGGACCAGCGGTCGCCGACAACTTCCATGGCGCGCGCCATGGAACATTCCTTGTTTGCAAGACGGCTTCGCTTCACACTGGACATAGCTCTTTCAACCCCGAACTCAGCTCATACCATATTGAGCGGGATTCGTGTATGTCCAGTGCGCCCTTCGGCGTTTCCGATCAGGCTGCCTGCCCCGGCTCGGCTTCCGGCTTGGCGACGATCTCAGGCTCCAGCGCACGCCGATGCGAAACGAGCACGCCCGCTTCGCTTAGGCGTTTCAATTCCGCCTCGCTGAGGCCTAGTTCGCTGAAGACCGCGTAATTATGCTCGCCCTGAAAGGCAGGTGTGCCAATTGGTTTCAGCTGTTCTGCAGAAAAATGCCACGGTCGGCCCGGCAACCGATATTCGCCGCCGCTGCGGTCAGGGACGCGTTGGACGGCCCCCCAGTAATCGCTCCATTCCGATGCCGTGAGCTCCTTGATGGAACGGATCTCGCCCATGGCGATTTTGGCCTCGTCGAACTGGGCGTCGAGGGTCGCCATATCCGGAAAGGTCAGGATCCAGGACTGGATGATCTGATGCAGCACGCCGAAATTCAAGCGGCGCGCGGCAGCGCTGGAGAACCGCGGATCATCCATCAAATCGACGCGGCGCATGGCGCGCAGCCACGACGGAAAGGTCCGGCTGCCAATAATGCTGGTCGCGACGGTGAAATTTTCGCCTTGCGGTCCTGTGAAGAAGGAGCAATCAGTGGCGCCGAGCACCGCAGGCTCCGCCCCGATGTCATCATCGGAAAGATCGACGTGCGCGCGTTCGTTGACCGCGAGCAACGTCGCTGCCATTGCGATGTCGATATACTGGCCCCGTCCGGTCCTCTGGCGGCTGTTGAGAGCCGCAAGTATCGCGATCACGGCCTGCAATCCAGCGTAGACGTCGGCATGCGACAGGCTATCGGTACGCGGCTCCGTCAGCGCGCTGCCATAGTGGCGGACGCTGTTTTCGGTAAAGCCGGCCTCGGCCTGCACGGTTGGCGCATAGGCCATCCTGCTCCGCCACGGACCACCCTGCCCATAGCCGGTGATCGACGCGTAGATCAGCCGTGGATTGCGTTTCGACAGCGTTGCGTAATCCAGCCCGAAGAAACCCAGCGTGCCCGCCCGGAAATTTTCGACCAGGATATCGGCGGTGTCACAGAGTTCAAGCGCCAACTCGTAAGCGCCCGGGATGTTGAGATTGATACTGACGTTGCGTTTGCCGGCATTTTGCTGAGCGTAATAGCCTGACATCCCGTCCGTCGATGGAAAAGCAAAGCGAGAAACGTCGGGGCTGGGCGGTTCGACCTTGATCACCTCAGCGCCGAGGTCCTGCAAGGTCCGGGCGCACAGGGGACCGGCCAACACACGGGAGAAATCGACGACACGGATTCCACTCAAGGGGCCACTCATGTCAGCGCCCCGCGAACTTTGCGAGACCCGGACCGTTCTTGCGGAATGATGCAAGACCGGTCTTGAGGTCTTCCGACGCCCAGATCGGCGCCTGTACGCGTGACATCGCCTCGTCCGCAGCCACCACGCCCTGATTGACGGCGATATGCGCGAGTTCCTTGGTCGCGGCATGCGCCACCGTCGGGCCTTGCGCAAACTCCTCCGCGATGGCCATGGTCGCCTTCTCCAACGATTCCTCCGGGACAGTGAGATTGATTAATCCCCACTTCTCCAGCGTTGGCGCATCGTAGCGCCGAGCCAGCATCGACATCTCCTTGGCGCGCTGCGCGCCGATACGTTGCACCTGCCGCTGGATTCCTCCCAGCAAGGGATGCAGCCCAAGCGTCGCCTCGACTGAGCCGATCTTCGCCGAAGAGGCTGCGATGATGTAATCGCACGATAGCGCGAGCTCGAGACCGCCACCCAGGCAAACGCCGTGAACGCTGGCGATTAACGGGATTGGCAGAAGCTCCATGAAGCGCAAGAATTCGACGCCGTTCAGCCGCCGATTTTCACCGCCCTGATCTGCGCTGCCTGCCTCCACCCGCTTATCGAAGATATCCAGATCTGCGCCGGCGGAGAAATGCCGCAGTCCGCTACGGATGACGATAGCGCGGCTGCCTGCCTTTTGGGCTTCCTCCACCTGCTCCACGATCGCGTTGAGAAGCTTGGGACCGAGCAGGTTGTACGGCCGATAAACCATTGTCAAAACGGAAATATTGCCGCGCTGTTCGCGCGTCACCAACGCATCCTCGGACAAAGCTGCCTCCTGTCTGCCGGCGGCTCTCGCGACCGCATCATTTGATTTGCGAAATGCAGGCTACATCACGGCTTGCATTTTGCAAGTCATAATTTGCATCAAATGGTTTGACGATCGATATGCCGGAGCTGCCCTGGAGGCTGATGGACTCGGAAAGAGGCATTCAGATTCAATCCGCTCGAGAGGCTTCCGCAGTGGCGCTTCCGGTCTGATCGCGCACGGCCTGCCGACCGGCTTCCAAAAGGGCGTCAGACAGCCGCTTGTCACCGGCCGCACGCGCGAGCACGATCGAACCGACCATAGTCGCAATTGCGCCGGCGGCGGCATGTCGCGCATCCGATGGCGATTTCTTCGGGATCAACCCGGCGATGATATCGATCATTTTCTCCAGCCTGCCTGCAAAGGTACGTCGCGCCTCCGGGCCAGAACGTCCGATATCCGCGGCTAATGCCGGAAGCGCACAACCGCGGGCCGGGTTGTTGCGATGGCGAGGGCTCAGATAGGCCTCGACGACGGCATCAAATCCTTTCTCGGTAGGCAATCCCTGCGTGAGATCCAGCCAATGGGCGACGGTTCGGTCCATGGCCAAAGCGAGCGCTTCAACGACCAAAGCGTCACGTGACTTAAAGTAGGCGTAGAAGCTGCCATGCGTCAGATCGGCGAGCTTCATCAGGTCGACCACGCTCAAGCCGTCAGCACCATTCTGGCGCAGGCCATAGGAAGCATTCTCGACGATCCGCCTGCGGGTCTGCTGCCCGTGATCTTTCGGGTAACGCATTGCCTGCTCCGAGCTAACCTACGGAGACATATTAGATGATTATCATCATATATACCAACCGAATTCCGCAGAGGCGCCTTTCACCACCAAACCGAAAGCGGCTCGACTGAGAAGTTCAGGAAGACGACAGCACCGAAGTCAGACCGCCATCGATGGCAAGGATCTGACCGGTGATGTGCTTGCCGGCGTCGCTGGCGAAGAGAACCGCGGCGCCCTTCAGATCGTCCTCATCGCCGATGCGGCGCAGCGGCGATGAGGCGGCGAGCTTCTCGACGCCGACAGCCTCGATCGTTCCCTTCGTCATCCTCGACGGGAAAAAGCCGGGCGCCAGAGCATTGGCCGTAATTCCGTAGCGCCCCCAACTCCCCGCCAGGGCCCGCGTGAAATTGACCACCGCGCCCTTGCTCGTATTGTAAGCAATCATCTGCATATCCCCGGAACTACCGAACAGGCCCGCGATCGAAGCTAGGTTGATAATGCGGCCATATTTATTGGGGATCATCGAGTGCTTCGCAACCTGCTGGCTGAGCAGGAACAGCGCGCGGATGTTCAGATTCATCACCTTGTCCCACGCCTCGATCGGATGATCCTCGGTCGGCGCGCCCCAGGTCGCGCCCGCGTTATTCACCAGAATGTCCACCCGGCCGAGCTTCTTGATCGCTTCTTCTGCGAGCCGCTTGACGTCTTCATCCTTGGAATTATCCGCTGCGATCCATTCCGCCTTGATGCCAAGGCCGGCAAGATGCGCCTGAGCTTTTTCCAGGTCCGGCGCCTTGCGAGAGGAAATCACGACCCGTGCCCCCTGCTCACCTAGCGCCTCGGCGATCTGCAGCCCAAGGCCACGCGAGCCACCTGTAACAAGGGCGTTCTTGCCGGTGAGATCGAATGCCTTCTTGATGCTTCCCATAGTCCAATCCTCAAGCTTGTGGGCGAAGTTCTGCTGCGCGGTTACGTGGCGATCCGCGGGATCACTATTTCCCGCGGAACACTGCCGAGCGACGTTCCACGAAAGACTGGATGCCTTCCTTCATGTCTTCGCTGCTGAAAACGCGATCCTTGATCTTCGGGATGTAATCGATCGCAGCTTTTTCACCAGCCTCGATGTATTTCAGCGCGGCTTCCTTGGTTACCTGAATGCCGATCGGAGCGTTCCCGGCGATCAGATCCGCAATTTCCATTGCGCGGGCGATCTGTTGGCCGGGAGCGACGACTTCCTGAACAAACCCGATTTTGTAAGCCCGCGCTGCGTTGAACTCGTCGCACAAGAACAGGTGATACATCGCATCTCCCCATCCTGCTCGCGTCAAATACCGGAAATGGGCACCACCAAGGGGCGCAATCCCGCGCTTGGATTCCATCTGGCAGAACCGGGCGTCGTCGGCCGCCACGACGATGTCGCCAGCCAGCATCATTTCGATGCCGATCGTGAAACAAATCCCCTGCACTGCTGTCACGATCGGCTTGCGGCAACGGCTTTTCAGCGCGAACGCATCGATATTGCCAGGCTTGATCTCGGTATTCTCGGCCTTTGGTCCAAAGAATTTCGGCATATCCAGCCCAGCCGTGAAATCAGGGCCTTCGGCGCAGAGAACCCCGACCCAGTAATCGTCCGTTCGGTCCAGAAGCGTCATCGCATCCGACATCTGCGCCATCATCTGCGGACTGAAGGAGTTCTTCTTCGCCACATTGTCGATAATGATCTTGAACACATGCCCGTGCACCTCGGTCCGGATCTGCCCGACTTGGGTTTTCTCGCTCATAACCAGCCTCCACACTTTCCAGACAGACAGTCCGACGGCTCGCTGAATCCCTGGCCATCTCCGCGTCCTGTCGATTGTTTCTTCCTGCCAGCTTGAAATGGCCACTGAAGCACGGGCTACAAAAATTTTGGATAAACGTTATTCAACCGTGGAGATCGCCTTCCAAGAAATTTTCGAATAACGCTAGTTCAACACAGTTGCTATGGCACCCAGTTCCAATTTTCCACGCGATACGTTGACCCACGTTCGTTCGCAAATTATACAACCGACATTTCTCCGCTGGCGTTGCCGCTATTGTGGCTGGAGATCCAGCGCGCGCACCATGGCGATGTATTTGTCGCGCTCGCTTTTGAGAAAGGCCTCGGCCTGATCGACACTCATTGGTTCCAGTCGCCGGGACGCATCCCTCTGGATCCGTGCGAGGTTGTCCTCGCTTGTGGTCCATACATTCATCGCACCGTTCAACCGAGTGACAACCTCATCCGCCGTACCGGGCGGCGCAAACAACGCCGACCAGAGGCTGTATTCGAAGTTCCTACCCCATGCGCTCTCGCCGATCGTCGGCACCTCCGGCAGGGCTGGATTGCGATTCGCGCTGGCGACGGCGAGCGCCTTGACCTGGCCGGTCTGGATCAGGCTGAGCGTCGAGCCGCCTAGCGGAGCAAAGGTGAGGTCAATGTGCCCGCCCGACATGTCGGCCAGCACCGGCGCGACGCCCCTGTACGGCACTTCCAGAAATTTCGCGCCGGTCCGCTGCTGCAAATCAGCACCAACGATATGCGATGTCGAGCCGGTGCCCCAATGCGCCAACGTAAGCTCCTTGCTGCCGGGCTTGCGTGCATAGGCGATCAATTCGTCGACGTTCTTGAAGGAATGAGCGTTGCCGGACAAAAGGACAAAATCGGAGATCCCGACCACGCCCAGCAGGCGGAATTTTTCAGGCTCGTACTTCGCGGAGGCAACCATGAAGGGCGCGATAAGGAAATCTGTGCCTGTCGTGCCGAGCAGCGTGTAACCGTCGGGACCGGCCCTGAGAACGGCCATGACGCTGATCGAACCGTTGGCGCCAGGAACGTTCTCGGTAATCAGCGAAGAGCCGAGATTGCGTTGAAGCACGATATTCGCAGCACGGATCGATACATCCGCCGGGCCGCCGGCAGGGAAAGCCACCTTGATCGTGATCGGCTTGTTGGGATAGCCCTGTGCATTGACGGCGTAGCTTGTGCCGACGGCAATGGCGGCCAGCACCAGTCCTTGCAGGCAGCTTCGGTAGATTGACAGATTCATGGTGGAGTCCGGTTATATTGCATTCTTCGGGGGTCAGCTCAGCGCCGCAAACGCGCTCCGTTCGAAAGCCATCAGTTCTTCCGTACGGCCGTCACGCACCTTCAGTACCCACTGCGGATCCTGAAGCAGCGCCCGGCCCACCGCGACGAGATCGAACTCCTCGCGGTCGAGACGGCGGATCAACTCGTCGAGGGACGCCGGACGGGAGCTTTCTCCACCGTACGCGGCAATGAATTCACCGGTCAGACCGACCGACCCGACCGAAATCGTCGGCACACCTGTTACCTTCTTCGCCCATCCGGCGAAGTTCAGATCGGAGCCATCGAACTCCGGCTCCCAGAAGCGCCGTTGCGAGCAATGCAGAATGTCGACGCCCGCGTCGACCAGCGGTTTGAGCCAGGCTTCCAATGCGCGTGGCGTATCGGCCAGCTTGACTTCAAAGTCCTGTTGCTTCCACTGGCTGATCCGGAGCACGATCGGAAAATCCGGTCCGAGCGACTTGCGAACCGCGTGGACGATATCAGCGGCAAACCGGGCCCGGCCGGGCAGGTCCTTGCCTCCATAGGCATCCTCGCGCCGATTGGTCCCCTCCCAAAAGAACTGATCGATCAGATAGCCGTGTGCGCCATGCAATTCGACGGCATCGAACCCCGGGCGCTTCGCGGCAAGCGCCGCATCGGCGAAAGCGCGAATGGCGTCTGCAATGTCCTCTTCGCTCATCGGCTCGCCGAACTTCTTCTCCGGTCGCGACAGGCCGGACGGAGTGTCATAGGCACCGGGAGGCGACCAGTTCTCGGCGCGCGTACGAACGGCTCCGACATGCCATAGCTGCGGTGCCATCAGGCCACCCGCGGCGTGTACCTCGTCAACCACACGCCGCCACCCCGCCAGTTCCTTCTCGCCATGGAAGCGAGGAACATTCGGATCGTTCAGGGATGCCGGACGATCCACGCCTGTCCCCTCCGATATGATGAACCCGACCGCTCCCTCGGCACGGCGGCGGTAGTACCTCGCGACGTCTTCGGTCGGAATTCCGCCCGGAGAGAAAGAGCGCGTCATCGGCGCCATCACCACCCGGTTCGGCAGGTTCAGCCCTTTCAGCTTGAAGGGCCGGAAAAGTGCGTCGCTGGACATTCGCGCTCCCTGATTCAGTTAGTAGCTTTGCGGGCTCCGATCACCCGCATTGCTCCTTCAAAAGTCAAGCTCACTTTTCCTCGGCGCTGAGAACCTTGCCGAATTGATCCCACGTGCTGCCGTTCCAGCGCTGCAGCTGCAGCTGCGTGTACGCCATACTGCTTTCCGGGCCCGTGCTGATCGTAGCACCCGGTATGAGCGTGGGAAGTGACAGCCCGCGGATGCTCCGCGATTGCTTGACGATATTCTCACGCGAAAGATCGTCACCGCACTGTTTGAGCACCTGCTCCAGGATCTGTCCCTGCTGCGTACCGAACAGATAATTGGCATCACCGATGTCCGCGCCCGGCAGGTATTTCGCGAAATGCTCACGGTACCATTTGATGCCGGCGTCGTCGGCCCACTTCTTGTCGTTCGGATCCTTGGTGATCGTTGCCGCGACGATGCCCACGGCTTTTTCCGGTCCAGCGGGGACGATGGTCGAAGAGACCGAGCTCGAAACGAAATTGATCAGGAACAACGGCTTCCAACCAATCTCATCGGCCTTCTTGATGGCCTGCGCCGCGAACTTCGGCGTGCCGGCAACCAGGAACGCTTCTGCGCCAGACGATTTCAACTTCACCACGTGGGAATCGATCGTCGGCTCGGTCACTTCATAGGAGGACGATACGACTTTCTTGTCGAAGTCGTCCTTCAGATAGCCTTTGAACGCATTGAGGAAGTCCTTCCCCAAATCGTCGTTCTGATAGAGGATCGCAATCTTTGCGTCCGGCCGGGCCTGAGTGATGTATTTCGCGTAGATGCGCCCTTCCGTGTCATAGCTGGGCAGCCCCGTTGTGGTCATCGGAAATTCGGCGAAGTTCGTGAATTTGGTGACGCCGCTTACCACAAACAGATGCGGCACTTTCTTCGCGTTGACGTACTTGATGGTGGCGCCGATGCCGGGAGTACCGAGGGGGCCGAACAGGAAGGCTACTTCATCGCTCTCGACAAGCTTCCTGGTCTGCTCCACCGTCTTGGGAGGGCTGTAAGCATCGTCGTAGGTGATGAGATTGATCTTGCGGCCGTTGATGCCACCGCGCTCGTTGATCGAATTGATGTAGGCGATCAGACCCTTTCCGGTATTGCTGAGCGGCGACGCGGGACCGCTAAACGGGAACGTAGCTCCCACCTTCACTTCGGCGCTCGTGACGCCGGGCGTTTCCGCACGCGCGTGCGCGCCGACAATCGTCATGCCGATCGCGGCTGCTAGTATGGACTTCCTGAACATCGACTTCTCCCCTGTGCGGCGACGGGCTGCGTCGCTCATCAATCGTTGAATTTCCGTGCGGCCTCGGCGACCGACCCCTGGTGCGGCTTCGTCCCATTCCTTGCAGTGCATCACTCAGCCCGCAGCTGCGGCATCGGACGCCTTCCCGGCCGCCCGCTCGATCGCCAGCTCTCGTAGCTTGTGTTTGAGTATCTTGCCGGTGGAGGCAGCGGGCAGAGCGTCGAGCACGATCAATTCAGTCGGGCGCTTGTACGAAGTGAGCTGTTGGGCTGCGTACGCCTTCAGGTCTTCGGCGCTGATACTGGCGCCGGGGAGAAGCTGCACGAACGCGACGACCTCCTCGTTGCCATCAACCGGTCGTCCCACCACAGCTGATTGGACGACCTGGTCGTGCGCGCTCAGCACCGCCTCCACCTCGGCGGGGTAAACGTTGAAGCCGGAGCGGATGATGAGTTCCTTGGTGCGACCGGCAATGTAAAGATGGCCCTCGCCGTTCACCCGGGCGAGATCCCCTGTGTTGAACCATCCCTGTTCATTGATCGCCGCAGCGGTCTGCTCGGGAGCGCGATAGTAGCCCAGCATCACGTTGGGGCCCCGGACGTGCAATTCGCCCACTTCGCCCGCCGCCACCTTCTTGCCCAGCCTGTCCACGATCCGGTGCTCGATACCGGGAAGAAACGGGCCGACCGTCTCGTCTGAGACGGGGTGTTCTGAACGGACACCCGACAGGCCGGGCGAACATTCAGTTATGCCGTAATTGTTCAATAGCGGAATCCCGAATTCGTCCTCGATCCGCTTCTTCAGGTCGAGATCGAGCGGCGCGCCGGCGACGGCTATGGTCCGCAGCTTGCCTCGCTCGAGTCGCTGGATGCCCTTGACCGCCTTGTGCTCGAGCAGGCGCTGATATGTGGCTGGAACACCGAACAGGCTCGTAATCCCCTCCTCGGCTATGGCATGGGCCAGCGCGGCGGGATCGGCCTTAGCCACAACGTGCAATGTGCCGCCGTGCATCAGCGTGGCGATCAGCAGGATCGAATACCCGACGATGTGGGACATCGGCAGCACGCCGTAGATGCGATCGGCCGGACCGCTTTGGCGAAGGATTCCCGAAGTCTTTGCGGTAAAGAGCAGGTTGCGGTGGCTCAGCATGACTCCCTTCGGAGCACCGGTCGTGCCCGACGTGTAGAGAAGGCCCGCGACCTGGCGCGCGCCATCCTTCTCGACGGGCTCTGCCTGCGCATCCGCATTGAGTGGACCAATCCCGATTCCGCCGAATGGCCCCACAGCGTTAATTCCAGCTCCGACGCGGCTCGCGTGATCGGCGGCTTCCTTCGACAGCGCCGCGTTGAACAGCACGCGTCTTGCGCCGCTGTGAGTCCTGATCAGGTCGATCTCCCTCGCTGAGAGGCGGGGATTAACCGCAATGCCCCAAGCGTCGAGCTTGCTCGCCGCGAACAGCATCGCCCCCAGCGCCACGCTGTTCTCGCTCGCAATCATCACGCGATCGCCGGGCCTGATCTCCAAACTGGAAAGGTCCTTCGCCGCGGCGTCGACAGCTTCCGAGAACTGCCGGTAGCTCCACGAACGCCCCCCTTCGACGAAGGCCGGATGATCCGGGATGTCCCGCACGAACGGCGCGTAGACCTCGTGTACCCTGGATGGCAGGCCGTCCAGCAATTCGGTTGCAGTGATATCGTCCACGCTCCTCATGCCATCCTCCTCGCGCCTTGTTTTTCGAGAGTGCTGCGTGGCCTCCCCCTTCAAACGGGCAAGTCCGCTCCTTCACCTCCATCGGCGGATCGATTAAACAGTTCTAAAATAGAACTGTCAAGTCAGGTGGCCATTTGCCATGTTTGATAGCAAGAACGATGTCGAACTCGGACACAGAATTCCTATTTCGAATTATATGTTTAAGACGCAAATCCTTCGGAGAAATCAGTGAGATAAGACTCGCGTGACGAGGTGCAGTACTCGTTGGCACGCGGTCGCGGTGGCGCTCGTTGCGGTCTGCTGTTCCGGCGTCAACACTTGCTTCGCGTGCCGGGACAGCGAGATGCTCCGACTCGGGAGGCGTTGCTCAGGCGCTGCGCAAGCCCGCACTGAAGCAAGTGCGAGTCACCATTTCTCGGCCCATGGCCGGAGCACGACTTCGAACGCCCAGGTCGACCGATGCTGCTGATGAAGCTGAAGATAGGTTTTCGCGATATGGACGGGATCGGCCATGTTGTCGTCGACGGTCGTTCCCGCCAGCCGGTGAGCGCGGGTCCCGTCCTCCTGGGTCCAGCCGATCGCAGCGTCGATCGGCACATTCGCAACGTGGATCCCCTGCGGCATCAGCTCTCTTGCCATGCTTTGTGCCAGTCCGGACTTGGCATGACATGCCATTGCAAAGGCGCCACTTGATGGGAAGCCCTTGAGCGCCGCGCTGGCGTTCGTGAAGATGATCGTTCCTCTCGCGCCGTTGGCGTCGGGTTCGTTTCCCAGCATGAGCCGAGCAGCCTGTTGACCGACCAGAAACGCGCTGAAGGCCGAGTTTCGAAGTGTTTCGAGCGCCATGACCGGGTCGGCGTCGATAATGCTCTTGCGAAAAATGCCGGGAACCCGGCCATCGATGTTGTGCACGACGAGCCTCGGCGTCCCGAAGTCTTGGACGACACTCCCGAACAGCTGTGCCACAGTCGCCGGGTCGCTGGCATCGCAGGCGTATCGACGCACGCCATGCGTCTTCTCGAGGGTCTCAAGGACCGCCTTGTCGGGATTCCTGGCGGCGACGCAGACACGCATGCCGTGTTCCGCGAACAGCCGGGCGCAACTCGAGCTGATGCCCGGGCCGCCACCGACAATGAGTGCAACGTCCTGTACCGAAGGTTGGGTGTCGCGGTTGGATTGAGTCATGTTGCTTGCTCGCACGCGTTTGGTGGCCGGCAATCTATTTCTTCAGCGATTCGATCAGCCTCACCTGTAACTGGGAGCGCGTTTCTCGATAAAGGCTCGCACGGCTTCGGTGTGCTCCGCCATACCCGCCGCAACGACCATCTTCTCTGCCTCGTGATCCAATGACGTCAGGAAGTCAGCCGAAAGCGCGAGGTCGAGATTATCCTTGATGGCGGCATAGGCGCTCACCGGACCGTTCGCCAACATCCTCGCCCATGCGAACGCTTCCTTCTGCAAGTCAACATCAGGCACCACGCGATTTACCAACCCCAGTGCTTCGCAGCGGTGTGCATCGATCCGTTCGGACAGGAACATCAGTTCGCGGGCACGCGCCGTCCCGGCCAGCCGGGTCAACAGCCACGAAATGCCGTAATCGCCGGTGAGCGCAATCTTCGTATAACCTGTCGTCATGATGGCGGATTCGGCAGCAATTCGAATGTCGCAGGCAAGCGCGATCGCAAGGCCAGCGCCGGCCGCCGGTCCTGGCAGGGCCGCGATGGTGGGTTTACGCACCGAGACAAGCACGCCGGTCAGGGTTCGCTGACGCTCCTTCAGTCGCGCAACCTTGTCGCTGATTGACATGGCCGGTGCAGCAGAGTTGCTGCCCATCCCCTTGACGTCGCCGCCGGCACAGAAGGCGCTGCCTGCACCCGTAATCAGCAGCGCGCCGACGTCCGGATCGTCACCGTTGCGCTTGATCATCCTGCGCAACGCCGGCGTGAGATTGTCGGACAGCGAATTTCGCACCTCAGGTCGGTTCAAGGTGATCACGGCGACGCGATCCCGGATCGCACACAGCAATTCATCTGTCCCCGTATCAATCGAGATTGACTCATCAGACATGATTTCGACCT
Source organism: Bradyrhizobium sp. JYMT SZCCT0428 (assembly GCF_018131075.1). Taxonomy (GTDB): domain Bacteria; phylum Pseudomonadota; class Alphaproteobacteria; order Rhizobiales; family Xanthobacteraceae; genus Bradyrhizobium. Next base: position 224,867 of record NZ_JAFCLS010000002.1, read on the forward strand.
TTCCAGTCCTGCGTCTGCGCGGCTCGTTAAATGGAGAAAGCGAGACCGCGTTTCTCATCGGCCAGGCGTCACCAGTTTTCGCGGAATGGCCGCAGTTCCGCGAGGAATGACCAGGCCGATCGGTCCTGACCGTAGAGATGGTACAGTTCGTCGGCGATGGCGGCAGGCTTGATGAAGAAATCATCCGGTTTGTCGCTCATCCGCGCGCGCATCCGGGGCGTATCGATCACGGCGTCGATGAGAACATAGGCGACGTGGATGCCGAGAGGCCCCATGTCACGCGCGATCGACTCGGCCAATATCCGCTGCGCCGCCTTTGTCGGAGCGAAGCCGGCGAAATTGGCCTTTCCCCGGATCGAAGACGTATTTCCGGTGACGAGGATCGCGCCCTTGCCTCGATCGATCATGTCAGGAGCTACTTCGCGGGCCAGGTACAACAAGCCCATCACGTTGACCTCGAAATTTCCCTTCAGCATGTTCGGATCGATCTCGCGAAAGCTTCCCCAGCCTCCTCCGACCGCGTTGTGGACGAGAACCTCTGCCACTCCAAAACGGCGCTTTACGTCATTGACCACAGTCCGCACCTGGCTCTCGTCGGACACGTCGCAGGTCACCGCGTGCACATCGGGAAGCTCTTGCGCAAGGCGATTGGTGAGCTCCGCTGAGCGGGCAAGCGCTATGATACGGAATCCGCCTGCAGAGAACCGCTTGACGATGGCAGTTCCAGTGCCCGGCCCTACCCCGGTCACGATTGCGATTGGTTTTTCGGTCATTTAACGCTCCCTTCCAGCTATTGTCCGGCCGCTCTCATATGAATTCGCTCGGACTGCGACTGATAGGTGGCAGCCTCGTGCGCAGACACCAGGGCCAGACGAACCGCTACGTTCTTGTGGTACGGCGTGCCCGCAATGGGATCGCGATTGCCGCTTTCCGTGAGCAGATTGATACGCGGCCCGTTGATGAGCCGCTCTCCGTCCGACGTCGGGTATGCCTGACCGTAACCGTGCGGCAGCGCCAGCTGGCCATTCCGCATCGCATCGTCGACCTTGCAGCGGACGACGAGCCGTCCGACCACCGACTCGACGGCGATCCAGTCACCATCCTCTGCGCCCAACTCGCTCAGATCGCTCGAATTGATCAACATGGCGCCGTCCGGATCCTCGCGCCGCCACGCGGGATCGCGAAAGATCTGGTTGGCATTGAACATGCGGCGGCCACCCGCCGCCAGCATGAACGGAAACTCCTTTGGCGCGCCCGCGGCTTGCGGATCGAGCCGTGCCAGCCATTCCAGCATCTGCGGGACCACCAGCCGAACCTTGCGGTCCGAATGGCTGATCAACGACCAGACCTCATCATAGTCGTGCCGGGTAACGGCAGTGCCTTGCCGGGTGGCTACGATAGTGTCGAACAGGAGATCGCCGAGCTGGTGATCCGCCACCTCGTCCGATGCGCCGATCGCCCGCCGTACCGTTTGCGGCGATCGCTTCGCGCAAGCCAGTGCCGCCCCCCACAAGGGTGCCGCAGCCGCCGTGCCGTCCGGAAGCGTCTGCCCTAGCGTGTGATAGAGCACTAGCGCAGCGACCGCGCCGGGGTTTTCAGCGATGACAGCACGAAAGGCGATGGCGAACTCGGCTCGCGAACGCCGCGCCGCCTCCCGCAGGGGCGCGAGCACATTGTCACCTGGCAGAAGCCCCAGGGCGATGGCAAGCCGCGTGTAGATCTCAGGCTCCGGCAAGGTGCCGGCGAGCGGCGGCAACACACCGGCACGAACATGAAAATAGTTCGTCGGAAATTCGAAGTTGAACAGGGTGAATTCAGTTTTCTCGAACTGTGAGGACGCCGGGAGAACGTAATGCGCGAGCTGTGCGGTTTCGGTCATCGCAACGTCGACCACAACGCATAGGTCGAGCGCGCGCAGCGCGCGTTCCACGGCCCCGGTGTTTGCGGCCGTGTTGGCGGGATTGGAACTGTCGATCCAGGCGCAACGTAATCGGTCAGGATGGTCCTTTAGCACTGCTTCGGGGAAAATGTTGGGCGGCAACAGGCCCCCAATAATTGCGTCGCCGGTCGGCGCGAATGTCTGGTTCGGAGAATTGCCCCATAGCGGTTGAAGCCAGCTATGCAATTGGTTGGTGCCTTTACGGCCGAAATTGCCGGAAAGCATGATCAGAAGCTTTTCGAGATAGGAGTTGAGCGTCGAGTTGATGCCTTGCTGGATGCCGAGCTCGACCCGTACCACCATGGCCTTCGCCGCCACGATCATCGCGGCGCAACGCTCCAGATCCGCGATCGAGATATCGGCGGCGGCAGCCCATTCTTCAACGGGGATGTTTAATAGCGCCTGCCGCACTTCCGCGAAGCCGATCGTGTGCTCCTCAATGAAGGCATGATCGATCCGGTCGGACCGGACAAGCGTGGCCAACAGGGCCCCAAGGAGAAACGAGTCCGCGCCGGGACAAACCGCGAGATGCAGATCGGCCATTTCGGCGGTTTCGGTTCGCCTGGGATCAATGACGATCAGCTTGCGTGCGGGATCCTTGCGGATTTGATTGAGATGATCGCGCGCATTGGGGAAGCCGTGCGCAATCCAGGGATTTGCACCGATGACAAGCAGAAGATCGCAATGATGGACGTCCTCGGCGGTGTGGCAGGTCTGGCTGCCGAACATGTGGCCATTGACCCAGAAGTCGCCGGTCTTTTCCTGCGAAAGGGCATTGAAGACGCTGCGCGAACCCAGTGCGCGCAACAATCCACTGGCATAGGCGCCGCCGGCGTGGTTGCCCTGCCCGCCACCGCCGTAAAGGGCAATAGTCTTGCCTCCATATCTGTCGACGATGTCTCGCAGCCGCTCTGCGATTTCTGCGATCGCCACGTCCCACTCGATTGCATCGAAGCCGCCGTCGGCGCGACGACGCAGCGGAGTCGTAAGCCGATCCTTGTCATTCGCATAATATGGAATCCGGGTCGCCTTGTTGCACAGGTAGCCCTGTGATTTCGGGCTCGAACGGTCGCCCCGTACTTTCTCGAGGCGCCCCTCGTTGACCAGGACTTCGATCCCGCAATTGAGGTAACACAGGTTGCAGGCCGTCTTGAGCCATTTGCCGGCCGTCATTTTGACCTCCCTTGTTATGATTTTTCGCAGCGCGCCGCCTTTGTTGTTCTTCGTTGCGGCTTCCGAGTCCGGCCGCCCGCGGTCTTGCGTCCGGCATCGAGGATGCGGTCGGAAAATTTCCCCGCGCCGACGGCACGCGACAGCACGATCGATCCCACCATGGTTGCGATAGCGCCTGTCGCGATTTGGCGGGCCTGTCCAGGTGGCTCACCGGGAAGCAACTCGAGAAGGGCGTCGATCATCCTCTCCAGTTTGGAAGTCAGAGCCTGCTGCTCGCTCGGGCCCGATCGCGCGACATCGACGGCCAGGGTTGGAAGCGCGCAACCGTGTTTGGGATTGTCGCGATGCCGGGGACTAAGATAATCGCCGATCAACGCCTCGAGGCCTTCCCTGCTGGTTTTCCCGTTCGCCAGTTTTTTCCATCGCTCAGTCGTTTGGTCCATCGCGAAGGCGATCGCCTCGCTGACAAGCGCGGCACGCGAATCGAAATGGTTATAGAAACCGCCGTGTGTGAGACCCGCGAGCTTCATTAACTCGACAACACTGAGCCCTTCCGCGCCACTTTGGCGCAAACCGTAGGAGGCATTTTCAACGATCCGATCGTGGGTTTGACGCCTGTGGTCTTCTACGTATCGCATCGGCCCTCCGTGCAAGGTCGTAAGGTGATCGGCTGCACAACCCGTCTCCATCCCCTCGAAGCAATTCTGGAACCGCGCTTCCTTGAAGTTCACGGCAACATTTCATTGCAATGTTGGCTATCTTATATGACTATCGTCATATAACAACACCTATCAACAGGAGAGTTCGCCATGGCCACCGCTTCCGACCCCGTCGTCATCCTTTCCGCCGCCCGCACACCGCTCGGCCGCTTCATGGGCGAGTTGTCGCCTCTCAGCGCCCACAAGCTCGGCTCCCACGCGATGTCAGCGGCGCTGGAACGGGCCAAGCTGGCGCCCGAGCGGATCGATGAGGTTTTCATGGGCAACGTCTTGCCGGCCGGACAAGGCCAGGCACCGGCACGCCAGGCCGCCCGCGGCGCCAAACTGCCGGATGCCACCGGGGCCACAACCGTCAACAAGGTCTGCGGCTCCGGCATGAAAGCGACCATGCTGGCCCACGACATCATCAATGCGGGCTCGGCCTCGATTGTACTGTCGGGCGGCATGGAGAGCATGAGCAATGCGCCCTATCTGCTGGCCAAGGCACGCGGCGGTTACCGCGCCGGCCACGACCGGATCATCGATCACATGTTGATGGACGGGCTGGAGGACGCCTATGAGACCGGCCGCTCGATGGGCGATTTCGGCGAGGCTACCGCGGAAGCCTATCAGTTCACGCGTAAGGATCAGGACGCTTACGCGATGGAGACCTTGACCCGCGCCCGCAAGGCGGTCGAGGGTGGCGCATTCAAAGCCGAGATCGCGCCTATCACACTGACCGAAAAGACCGGGCCGCGGATCATCGCCAATGACGAGCACCCGCTCAAGGTCGATCCCGCCAAGATCCCCGGGCTGAAAGCCGCGTTCCGCGCCAACGGCACCATCACGCCGGCCGCCTCCTCCGCCAATGCCGATGGCGCTGCGGCGCTCATTCTTGCAAAGCGCTCGCTCGCGGATCGCGACGGCCTCCCCGTGCTGGCAGAGATCAAGGGCCACGCCACCCACAGCCAGGAACCGCAATGGTTCACCACCGCGCCGATCCCGGCCATTCGCAAGCTGTTGGACAAGGTCGGCTGGAGCGTCGGCGATGTCGATCTGTTCGAGATCAACGAAGCCTTTGCCGTGGTGGCGATGGCGGCGCAGAAGGATCTCGGCATCCCCAGGGAGAAGCTGAACGTCAATGGCGGCGCCTGTGCGCTCGGTCATCCGATCGGTGCCACCGGCGCGCGCCTAATCGTGACGCTGTTGCACGCGCTGGAGGCGCAGAACCTCAAACGCGGCGTTGCAGCCCTTTGCATCGGTGGCGGTGAAGCCACCGCCATCGCGATCGAGCGCGTCGTCCGCAGATAGCACGGCCGATCCGACAAGAAAGGGGCTCGGCGAGCGGCGCGAACCGCGTCACTCGCCGCCCGGTAACCAGCCTATCCCTACCAGCGCGAAAGTTCCCATGACTGACCAGTGCCAAACGGCCACGAGCGTGCCGCGGGATGTTCCCGTCTCCAGCGGCCTGGCGATCGCGGTCCTTTCCGTCCTGGCCGCCATGGGAACGCTCGCGACCAACATCTTGCTGCCGTCGCTGCCACAAATTGCGATCTCATTGAATGTCACCAGCGCCGCGGTCACATCCGCCATTACCGTCTTTCTTGCGGTGTTTGGGATAGGACAGCTCCTGGTCGGACCGCTCTCGGATCGCTACGGCAGACGCTGGCCAGTCCTGATCGGATTTGCAGTTTTCTTCGGCGGCAGCGTCTGGTGCGGTTTGGCAACAGATCTACCTAACCTTTTGGCCGGCCGCGTCGTGCAGGCAGCAGGCGCTTGCGCGACATCAGTACTGGCTCGCGCCATCGCCCGCGACATGTTCCGTGGGCCGGCACTGGCGCGCGCGATGGCGCTGATCATGATCGCAATGTCTGCAGCTCCCGGATTCTCGCCTTTGCTTGGCGGCGCACTCGATCACAGCTTTGGCTGGCGCTCCGAATTCGCTCTAGTCGCGGCCTTTGCCGCAGCTGGCGCCATTGCCTACGGCATCATCCTCGGCGAAACCCACAATTCGATCCGCACGCCGCTCAATCTGCTCGCCATCGCCAGGACCTATGGCAGCCTGATGGGCGATCGTCGTTTCGCCATCCCGGCTGCAACCGCGAGCCTGATTATTGGCGGCTTGTTCTCGATGTTTTCGGCTGCACCGCGCTTGTTCATTGAAGCGCTGCACTTCACGCCGATCCAGCTCGGTCTCTTCTTCGCCGGCACCGTCTTTATCGTATTCGCCGCGGGCATGCTGGCGACGAAACTGGCTCCACGCTACGGGCTCGATCGCCCGATCCGGGCAGGACTGTGGGCAACGGCCGCCAGCAGCGTTGCGATCCTGCTCATCTCGATGATCAGCCCGACTTTCTTGCCGTTTCTGGGCGCGATGTGCGTGTTTCTCCTCGGCATGGGCGTTGTCAGTCCACTGGCTACCGCCCGCGCGCTCTCTCCATCCGGGGAGAAGGCCGGCGCCGCCTCGGCGCTACTGGGTTTCTGGCAGATGATGAACGCAGCAATCGGTGTATGGCTTGCTGCAACGGTGTCGCATGAAGCAATGTTGGCCCTGGGCGTCGTGCTGAGCGGGTTTTCACTGCTGGCGCTTGGTCTGTACGCGCGGATCGAGAGGTCTTGATTGGCTTTGACACCACATGGGCCACTTGTCAGTCGCTCGTCAGGTTTGTGAAGTCCGGCTTACGCCGCTCGGCAAACGCCGCGAACGCTTCGCGGGCTTCGCCGGTCTGCAACCGCTCGGCAAATAGCGCGCTTTCCCGGTTTGTTTGGGCAGCGATCTTGTCCATTTCGCGCATGAGCGCTTTGGTGTGACTGAGAGAGCCCGCGGGCCGTTTGGTCAGGGCTTCGGCGGCCTGCCAAGCCCTGGCGCGCAAGTCTGCGGCCGGCACCACGGCGTTAGCCAGACCGCAGGCCAATGCGGCGGCTGCATCGAGCGGCTGTCCCAACGCAAACATGGCGTACGCGCGGACATGCCCGATGCGGGCGGGCAGCAACCAACTCGAAGCCGCCTCAGGAACCAGCGCCAGATTCACGAACGGTGTCATCAGCTTCGCCGTGTCGGCAAGAAATACGAGGTCGCAATGCAGCAACATCGTGGTGCCAACGCCTACCGCGTTGCCCTGCACTGCAGCGACGAGTGGGCGGGTGGCCTTACCTAGATTGCGGATGAACCGGAACGCCTGGCTTTCCCCTATATTGCTACCGTTGGCTTGGGCACTGAAATCGGTGATATCGTTTCCGGACGTAAAACTGTCGCCATCTCCCTGAAATAGAACGACCCGCACGGCAGGATCTTTCTCTGCGCGCTCCAGCCCTTCCGACATGGCGCTGTACATTTCATTGCTGAGCGCGTTCTTCTTTTCAGGACGGGCCAGCGTCATCGTCATGATGCCTCCGGCCACTTCAGTTTTCACATGCTGGGTCATCGATCGTTCCTTTAATCAAGCGCCGTGGAATTCCGGCTTGCTGCTGCCAGGCGGACGCTTCATCTCGAACATGTTCTCCGTCTTGACCTCGAGGTAATCTCCACCACGGCCGGCGCGCAGTATGGGACGCGCAAGCGCCGTGTTGTAGACACCGTCCTCGATCAAGGACTTGTCGATGTATACTGCGACAACTTCGCCGAGCACGAACCATCCTTCGACCTTTTCACCGCGCGCATTGGTCAACTGCGAGACGTCGGTGACCTTGCATTCCATAGCGGCCCTGCTCTCGCCTACCCGCGGCACCGCTACGTGGCGCCCCGGGATCGGCGTCAGCCCTGCCGTTTCGAACTCGCTCACACCGTGATCGAGGGGCGCGGCCGTCTTGTTCATGCGCTCGCCCAGATCCATCGTGACCAGATTCCAAACAAATTCTCGGGTCTCGCTGACGTTCTTGACGGTGTCCTTCCACGAAATTGAGGAGAACCCGATTATCGGAGGGTCGTAGAGGAACGCGTTGAAGAAGCTGTATGGAGCGAGATTCAGTTGACCAGCCGCATTGCGTGACGAAATCCAGCCAATCGGACGCGGCGCGACAATCGCGTTGAATGGATTATGTCGGAGTCCGTGACCCTTCGAAGGCTCGTAGTAGTGGAAGTCGGCCAGATCCATAAACTCCCCTTCCCCTAGACTGCCGAAGGCCATCCATTGCTGGTCAATCGAGCTTCACCATAACAATCACACCACGCACAACCGTGCGTGGGCATAGCCCTCGTTAGAACATCCGGCTACGCGATTGCTCGGGCGGCAGCAGGCCTTTGCACGGCGCCATCAAGGAAACCAGTCAGGCGTTGACGGATGATTCGCTCGGCATCCGCCATGATGCGGTCGATCAGTTCCTTCACCGTCGGAATGTCGTGAATGAGCCCAACGACCATACCGCAGCTCCACGCGCCCGCGTCCATGTCGCCGTCGATCATCACCTTGGGATAGACGCCCGCCACTTGCTCGTGGATGTCGTCAATCTTCAGGCTTTTGCCTTTCGCTCGCTCGATTTCGAGCAGGTGTTCGACGCCCTTGTTGTTCAATACACGTTCGGTATTGCGTAGCGCGCGCATCACCAAACGGGTGTCGAGCTCCGATGCCTTCACGAGTGCATCCTTGACGTTCTGGTGCACCGGCGCTTCCTTGGTAGCGATAAAGCGCGTGCCCATGTTCATGCCGGCGGCGCCCATCGCCAGCGCCGCCACGAGGCTGCGCGCGTCGGCCATGCCGCCGGAAGCAACGAACGGAATTTTCAATTCCTCAGCCGCACGCGGCAAGAGGATCATGTTGGGCATATCATCTTCGCCGGGGTGGCCGCCGCACTCAAAGCCGTCGACGCTGACGGCGTCGCAGCCTATTTGCTCGGCTTTCAGCGAATGCCGGACGGACGTACATTTGTGGATCACCTTGATGCCGCCTGCTTTCAAGGCCGGCATATATTGTTCGGGGCTGCGCCCGGCGGTTTCGACGATCTTGACGCCGCCTTCCCTGATGGCAGCGATGTATTCCGGATAGGGCGGCGCGGTAAAGGTCGGCAGAAAGGTCAGGTTCACACCGAACGGCTTATCCGTCATGTCGCGGCAGCGCGCGATCTCCTTGGCGAGCAATTCCGGCGTTCTCTGCGTCAGTCCCGTGATGAGCCCGAGGCCGCCGGCATTGGACACAGCCGCTGCCATTTCGGCAAAGCCGACATAGTGCATCCCGCCCTGGATGATGGGATGATCGATGCCGAACAACTCGGTAATTGCAGTCTTCACGTGTGCCTCCGATAGGTTGAAATTTACGGCTTAATGGCCCATTGTTCGTCAGTGGATAATTTCGAGCAGTCCCGCGGCGCCCATGCCGCCGCCAATACACATTGTAACAACAGCATACTTGGCCTGGCGCCGGCGGCCCTCGATCAGGGCATGGCCGGTCACTCGCGCGCCGGTCATGCCGTAGGGATGACCGACTGCGATCGATCCGCCATTGACGTTAAGCTTTTGCGGGTCGATCCCGAGCTGGTCGCGGCAATAGATCACCTGCACCGCAAATGCCTCATTCAATTCCCACAGATCGATATCATCGATCTTAAGCCCGTGACGTTTGAGTAGCCGGGGCACGGCGTAGATCGGCCCCACTCCCATCTCGTCAGGCTCGCAGCCCGCTGCGACAAAGCCGCGGAAGATACCGAGCGGCTTTAATCCTTTCTGTGCGGCCAGCTTGTCGCTCATGATGACGGTAGCACTGGCGCCGTCCGAGAGCTGGCTCGCATTACCGCCGGTAACAGTGAAACCCGGCCCCTTTGCCGGCTTGAGGCCAGCAAGACCCTCGGCCGTGGTATCGGGACGTGGCCCTTCGTCGGCCGACAGCGTCACTTGCTGATACGACACGGCACCGGTCGCCTTGTCCGTGACCGCCATGGTGGTCTTGATCGGTGCGAGTTCGTCGTTGAAGCGGCCGCCCTGCTGGGCCGCAGCCGTCCGGCGCTGGCTCTCGAGGCCGTACTCGTCCTGGCGTTCCCGCGAGATACTGTAGCGTTTCGCTACGATTTCGGCAGTATCCAGCATCGCGATGTAGGCGTCCCCTTTCATCGCCAGGAGTTCGGGATCGACGGCATGAAAACTGTTGAACTGGTTGTTCTGGACCAGGCTGATAGATTCGCCGCCGCCGCCGATGGCAACCTCCACGCCATCGAAAATGACCGAACGTGCAGCCAGCGCAATCGCCTGAAGGCCGGACGCGCATTGGCGATCGATAGTTGTTCCGGCCACGCTCACCGGAAGCCCAGCACGCAGCAGCGCCTTTCGTGCGATGTTGGTGCCGGTGGTACCCTGTTGCATGGCGCACCCCATCACAACGTCCTCGACTTCGGCACCCTCGACGTTGGCCCGTGACAATGCAGCGGAAATAGCATGACCCAGCAACGTCGCGCCTTCGGTATTATTGAGGGCGCCCTTGTAAGCCTTGCCAATGGGGGTGCGTGCAGTCGACACGATTACGGCTTCAGTCATTCTTTACCTCTGATCGGGGTGCGGCAGTCGATTTGCTGCGTTGGAAGGACAATTAGTTCTGCTGCGCGTACCGCATCAGATGGTAGGTGGGGTCACCGAATTGAACGTTGATGGAGTTTATTCGCTTGAAGTAATGCCCGACGTTCAATTCGTCGCTCATACCCATGCCTCCGTGCAACTGCACGGCCTGCTCTGCGACGAAGCGGGCGGCGTTGCCAACCTTCGACTTCGCGCCCGACGCAAGCTTCGATCCATTTGGCTCATGGGCGGCGAGGCTGAGGTTCAAATGTTGCGTGAGCGAGATCGACTCTTCGAGCGCGATGAACATGTCGACCATCCGGTGCTGCAACACCTGAAAGCTCCCGAGAGCAACCCCGAACTGCTTGCGTGCTTTACTAAACTCCAGCGTCGCGGAATTCAGCACAGACATCGCACCGACTGCTTCCGCGCAGAGAGCGGCGATAGCCCGGTCACGGCACGCGTCGAGCGCCACTACGCCCTCTCCTTCGACACCAAGCAACTGGCCGGCCGGTACTTCCACGTCCATCAGCGTCAGTTCGGCGGCGCGCCGACCATCGATCGTCTTGAAGCTCTGCAAGCGAAGATTGGCCGCATGGCGATCGACGATGAAGAGGCTCACGCCAACGCGATCGCGCGGTCCGCCCGACGTGCGCGCCGACACGATCAGCTTATCAGCCCACGGCGCACCAACCACCGCAGCCTTGGTTCCGCTTAGGACAAATTTATCCCCCTGGCGGCGCGCGGTGGTGGTGACGTTGTTGAAATCATAACGTGACCGTCCTTCCGCCCAGGCCAGCGCCCATATGGCCTCTCCCTCCATGATCTTGGGCAGGAACGCCTGGCGCTGCTCGGGCGAGGCGACGTCCTCGATCAGACCGCCTGCCAGGACAACCGTCTCGAAATAAGGTTCGACGACGAGGCTGCGGCCGAACTCCTGCATCACAATCATCGTCGCGAGCGAGCCGCCGCCAAGGCCGCCAGAGCTTTCCTGGAATGGTGCCGCGCAAAGTCCGAGTTCGGCAAAGGATTTCCAGTGCTTGCGGCTCCAGCCTTCATCGGTCGCCACGATCTTGCGGCGCTCGTCAAAATCGTATTGCTCGCGCAGAAACCGCTGAATGCTGGAACGAAGCAATTCCTGTTCTTCGGTCAACTGAATATCCATCGGATGCCTCGTGCGGTGTGATTAGAGACCCAAAACCGCTTTCGCGATGATGTTGCGCTGGATCTCGTTCGATCCCCCGTAAATGCTGAGTTTGCGGGAGTTCAGATACTTTTCCGTCGCGGTGTGTCCATAGTCCGGCCCCGGCATGAAGCGGTTCGCGGTCACTGGATGCTCGCGTATGGCCAGACCGTAGTTACCGATGGCCTGATGCGTCAGGTCAGTAATGCGCTGGAATATCTCGGTGCCCCTGATCTTGAACAGCGATGCAGCCGGTCCCGGGTCGATGCCGCGCGACATCTGCGCAACGATGCGCAGTTCCGTCGCCTCCAACGCGAGCACATCGAGCTCGACGCGCGCGATCTCCCGAGTGAACTCCCCGAACGCCGGATCTTCCTCACCGACTTCGGTTCTCACGATCTGCTTGAGACGCCCGAGATAACGAGTCGACCGGCCGATCCCGGCCATGCTCGTACGCTCGTTGCCGAGCAGAAATTTCGCGTAGGTCCAACCCTTGTTTTCCTCGCCGATCAAATTCTCGACGGGGACGCGCACGTCCTCGAGGAAGACGTCGTTCACCTCGTGCGATCCGTCGATGGTTATGATGGGCCGCACGGTGACGCCGGGCGATTTCATGTCGATCAACAGGAAGGAGATGCCGGCCTGGGGCTTCGCCGCGGGGTCGGTCCGCACCAGGCAGAAGATCCAGTCGGCATGCTGGGCCAGCGTGGTCCAGGTCTTGTGACCGTTGACGATGTAGTGATCGCCGTCGCGCACCGCCTTGGTGCGCACAGAGGCAAGATCCGAGCCGGAGCCCGGTTCCGAATAGCCCTGGCACCACCAATCTTCGCCCGAAAGGATTCGCGGCAAAAACTTCTTTTTCTGCGCGTCGTTGCCGAAGGTGTAGATGACCGGACCGACCATGGTGACGCTGAACGCAAGCGGCGGCAGCGTTCCGGCCCGAGATGTCTCCTGTTCGAAGATGAAGCGTTGCGTGACCGACCAGCCTGGACCGCCGTACTCCTTCGGCCAGAGCGGAGCAATCCACCCCTTCTTGTGCAAGATCCGGTGCCAGAGCAGCGACTGCTCCTTCGTCAAGTCGGTCTCGGGATTTGAAACGCGCATTTCCTGCGGATAGTTCTCCGCAATAAAGGCACGCACCTCGTCACGAAACGCGGCGTCCTCGCTGGAAAGATCGAGCTCCATCGCACGCGGCTCCCGCTACCACTTCTCGCCGAAGGGACGAATCTCCAGTTCAAAGGTCCAGGCGCTTTTGGGTTGCTGATAAAGCAGCCAATAGGATTCCGCGACCGAAGACGGCGGCATCAGCAGATCGGGATCATCAAGCGCATTAGGACCTAGCGCCTCGATCCGCCGCTGACGTACCCACTCTGTATCGACGCCGGAATCGATGATGAGATGCGCTACGTGGATGTTCTTTGGCCCCAACTCGCGCGCCGTCGCCTGTGCAACGGCCCGCAGGCCGAACTTTGCGCTGGCGAAGGCCGCATAACCCGTCCCGCCGCGAAGGCTCGCGGTCGCTCCGGTGAAAAAGATATTGCCCTTGCCGCGGGGAAGCATCAGCCGCGCCGCTTCGCGGCCCGCGAGAAAACCGGATAGCACGCCATTTCCCAAACCTTGCGGAATACGCGTTCGGTCGTATCCAGAATCGGGAAGTTGACGTTGGCGCCAATGTTGAAGATGCAGACCTCCAGCGGCGCGTGTTTGTCCGCGTCGCCAAGAAAGGCCGTGATCTGGTCTTCCTTGCGTGCATCGAGAGTGCGTGCGTGAATTTCGCCTCCGGCTTTCTCGATTTCTTTGACCAACGGCTCAAGCTTGGCGCCATCGCGGCGTCCGGCAAACACCGTGAAGCCCTCTGAGGCGAACTTCTTGGCGATCTCACCGCCGATGTAGTCTCCGGCACCGATCACGGCCACGGTTGCGTTTCTCTTCTTCAAGGGTGTTCTCCCGGTCAGGTCAGATACATTGTCTGCGTAAATTCGGCCGTCAGCGCTGGAGGAACTTGGCTACCTTCGTCGTGCAGAGACTCCGCAAGCTTGCGCTTGAGAATCTTGCCCGTTGAGGTGGCCGGCAAGGCATCAAGGATGATGATTTTAGACGGCCGCTTATATGAGGTGAGCTGAAATCGGATGAAACTCATCAGATTCTCCGGCGTCACCTGTGACCCCGGCATCAGCTGCACAAAACCGACAATCTCTTCATTGCCGTCGGCGACACGGCCGACCACGGCGCATTGCACGACGTCCTTGTGTGAACTGAGGACCGCTTCGACCTCGGCGGGATAGACGTTAAAGCCCGAACGGATGATCATTTCCTTGGTGCGGCCGACAATGTACAGGCAATCGCCATCGAAGCGCGCTATGTCACCAGTATTGAACCAGCCCATGCTGTCTATCACTTCGGCGGTCAGCTCGGGGGCGCGATAGTAGCCGAGCATCACGTTGCGGCCACGGACATGAAGCTCCCCGACTTCCCCCCTTGCCGTAGGGAGGCCGTCGAGTGTTCTGACCCGCGCCTCTACTCCCGGCAGCAGCGTGCCAACCGCCTGGTCCGACCGCGGGGCATCGAAGCGCACCCCCGCTATCCCCGGCGAACATTCGGTGATGCCGTAGCCATTAAGCAGCGGAAGGCCGAACTCCTTCTCCACACGCGACTTCAGGTTCAAATCGAGCGGTGCGCCGGCGACGGTGATCAAGCGTAGCGCGCCTCGGGAGAGCCGCTTCACGCCTGACACGCTCTTGTACTCCAGGAGGCGTTGATAAGTAGCAGGCACGCCGTTGAGGATGGTAACGCCCTCCTCCGCGATCGCCTTCGTGGTCGCGGCAGGATCGAATTTGCTGGCCATCCGCACCGCGCCCCCGACCATCAGTGTCATGATCAGGAGCGAGATGCCGACGATATGGGAGATCGGCAATACGAGATAGATCGTGTCGTTACTATCCATCTTGCGGAAATGCGCGGTAGTTTTTGCGCTGATCAGCAGATTTTCGTGCGAGAGCATCACCCCCTTAGGTGTCCCCGTCGTTCCCGAGGTATAGATTAGCACCGCCACTTGTTTGGCTGGCTCCACCTCCACCGGCTCGACGGTCGCGCTTTCGCTCAGCGGGCCAATGCCAATCTCCCGCAGTGCGCCTATTTGAAGCTTCTCCGCGCCATAGCGCGATGCGTGCGCCGCAGCCTCCTTCGAAACACCTGAGGCGAAGAACATCCGGCGGGCGCGGCTATGGTCGCGGATCTGGTCCAGTTCGCGCGCGGACAATCGCGGGTTGGCAACGATCGCCCAGGCGTCGAGCCGGCTCGTCGCGAGCAGCAACGCGGCAAGCGCAATACAGTTTTCGCTGACAATGATCATCCGGTCGCCCGCCCGGATTCCCAGCGACGACAGGACGGCGGCGATCTCGCTGACACGCTGATCCAGATCGCGGTAGCTCCAGGATGCCCCGTCTTCGACCAGCGCGATCCGGTCCGGGGCTTCGGCAACCTGCCTTGCCATGACGTCATGGATGCGGCGCGGCAAGCCGACAGCAATCTCGTCGAGATTGATCGCCTCTGAAAGCTCCGCCACGACCGACCTCCCGACCAAATCATGCCCACGTTGCAGCGCGACACGTTCGGCGCGTAGATAACGTTCTTTTTTAGAACTCGTCAATCACTAATTCGATCGATCCTTGCTCGTGAGGCTCAAAGGGCAACGTACCTGCCCTAATATTTGGGAAGCTGCGCGAAACGCCTGATTTACAATGTATCATACCGTCGCTACGATTATAGTACCAAATAAGAACTAATCGGGGGCAGGGAATGGCAGAGAGTCGCGGCGTAGCGATACTTGTAGGTGCAGGCGATGCCATCGGAGCAGCCGTCGCCCGGCGTTTTGCAAAGGGCGGCTATACAGTTTGCATCTGCAGGCGCGATGCATCCAAGTCGCAGGGGCTCGTGGGCGAGCTGAGGGCTGGGGGACATAACATTCACGCCTTCAGCGTCGATGCCCGCCAGGAAGCAGAGGTCCAAGGCATATTCGCGCGGATCGAAAAAGAGTTCGGGCCGATCGAGGTTTGCCTCTTCAACGCAGGATCGAACGTCAACAAGCCACTGCTTGAGACAACCGAGAAGCTGTTCTTCAAGGCTTGGGAATTGGCCTGCTACGGCGGCTTCCTGGTCGGACGCGAGGCTGCCCGCGTCATGCTGCCGCGCGGACGCGGTACCATCTTCTTTACGGGTGCGACCGCCAGTGTACGCGGTGGCCAGGGGTTTGCGGCATTTTCGTCAGCGAAGTTCGGACTTCGAGCGGTAGCCCAGGCGATGGCGCGCGAGCTCGGACCGAAGAACATTCATGTCGTGCATCTGTTGATCGATGCCGGCGTCGACAGCGAAGCTATTCACCAGCGTATGAAGGCGGCGAAGGGAATCGAGGCAAGTGAAATTCCGCCAGATAGCCTGACCAAGACGTCTTCCATTGCTGACGTCTATTGGTTCACCCACCAGCAAAGCCGTGATGGCTGGACCCATGAGCTTGATCTGCGTCCGTCCGTGGAGAAGTGGTAACATGAACGTGACGCCAAACCTGACCCTGTGGGGCGTTGGGACAAGCCGCACCGTTCGCCCACACTGGGCCATGCACGAACTGGGCTTGGCCTACACGACAAAACCGATCGGGCCGCGAACGGGGGAGACCAAGACCGCGGAATACACCAGGCTCAATCCGCGCCAGAAGATTCCGCTGCTTCAGGACGGCGACTTTTGCATCGGCGAGAGCGCCGCAATCGTTGCCTACCTGTCGCGAATGTACTCCACAACGGAGCGCTCGCTGATTCCTGAAACCACCCGTGAGTATGCCGCGTGGCTGGAATGGTGTTTCTTTATCGTCGCAGAACTGGATTCAACCAGCCTTTACGTGATGCGCCGCCATCGCGCCGACGCGCTCGGTCCGATCTACGGTATAGCGCCCGAGGTCGTTGCCCAGGCCGGCGAGTACTTCCGTCAGCAGTTGCGCCATGTCGAAGTAGCATTCGCAGACGGCCGGCAATTCCTGATGGGCGACCGGTTTACCAGCGCCGACATCCTGCTCACGACCTGCCTCGAGTGGGCGATCGCCTATGGCGTCGGCATTTGCGACAACGCGCAGCCCTATCTCGAACGCATCAAGAAGCGGGACGCCTATCAGCGGGCCGTCGCGGCGAATGTCCCGATGGTACCGATCACGCCAGCGCCGGCCAAGGTTTAGAAACCGACGACCACTCGCGCAGGGGTTCGAGGTTAGATCGCCACGCGCACGTTACGCTCGGCGACCATCTTGTCGATGGCGCTGTCGTCGTAACCCAGCTCACGCAACACGTCGCGCGAGTGCTCGCCGACGCGAGGAGCTGGTCCACCAATCGCGGCCTCATTGATCTCAAAGCGGGCCGCCGGCTTCGGCTGCCGCACCCGGCCGACCTTCGGCTGATCGAACTCTGCGATGATGCCGCGCGCGATTACTTGTTCATTGTGAATGATCTCGCCTCGCCGCAGGATCGGCGCGCAAGGGACGTCAGCGGCGTCCAGGCGCTCCAGCCATTCGGCAGTGGTGTGCTGGCCGATATACTCCGCCATCTTGTTGATGCGTGCCGTGGCGTTGACCGAACGCGCCGACGGCGTCGCAAATCGGGGATCCTTGGCAAGATCGGGATCGCCGGAGGCCCGGCAAAACCCCTGCCATTCGGAATCCGAAATGGTACCAGCCGTGATGTAGCCGTCGCTGGTCTTGAACACGAGATCGGGTCGATCGTTAGGATCCGCAGCGGTGGTCTCGGCTCCTACTACCGTGTATTGCATCATGCCTTCCGGCCACAGGTACGAAATCATCGCGTCCAGCATGGCGACCTGAATGTGGTCGCCCTGCCCGGTCTTCTCGCGGGCGTAGAGCGCCGCTGCCACCGCCTGCGCGGTGAAAACCGCGGTAGTCTTGTCGCATACGATGGTTCGTATCATCTGCGGACGGTTGGTTACCGGCTGCGACTGGATATCAGCAAAGCCCGATAGCCCCTGAATGATCGGATCATAGACACGCTTTTTCACATACGGACCGGTCTCGCCGACGCCACTGATCGAGACATAGATCAAGCGCGGATGGCGCTGGCGCAACTCATCGACGCCGAGACCAAGGCGCTCCATGGTGCCGGGCCGGAAATTCTGCACCAGCACATCCGCCTGCGCGACCAGCTTGGCGAGCACCTCGCGCCCGGCCGCGCTTTTGACGTCGATAGACAGAGAACGCTTGCCGCGGTTTGACGAGATAAAGAGCGCGGAGAACTCACCGTCCTTGTCGATCGTGGCACGGCTGCGGCGGGTGATATCGCCGCCGATCGGCTCAATCTTCAGGACGTCGGCGCCCTGATCCGCCAGAAACATGGTCGCGAACGGGCCCGACACAACGCCAGTCAGGTCGAGGACACGAACGCCGCTGAGTGGGCCAGGCATGGGCATTCTCCCTGAGTTACTACGCTGTCGGACCTGCCGAGTTTCCGTCATGCAGGCCCGGAACATCGGCCTGGCTCTGCAGGCCTCAGTACCTGACCTTACGCCGTTTTCGAAACGGGTTTGGTCTGTTCGACGATCGAATCCTCGACGTCGCGAAGCTGGTTCTTGCCGAAGAACATTTCCTTTCCGACGAAGAAAGTCGGTGAGCCGAATGCTCCGCGGTTAACCGCGTCGGTGGTCCGATCGATCAACCCCTTCTTGACGTCATCCTGCTGCGCACGCGCAATCAACCGGTCGATATCGATGCCTGAGGAGATGAATGCGTTCCGGAAGGTTTCGAGGTCATCCATCTTCTTCGGCTCTTCCCACATATGATGATAGGCGGCGCGGAAATAGGGCTCGAACACGCCTTCGAACTGAGCCGCGACGGCACCGCGCATCAACATCAGCGTATTGACCGGAAAGAAAGGATTCGGACGGAATTTCGTGATGTCGTGGCGACGGATAAACCGTTGTGTCTCGAGTGCCTGGTATTCCGGCTTGTTTTTGATTCCGCGAAGCGAATCGAACGGAGACATGTTGCCCGTCGCCTTGTAGATGCCGCCAAGCAGAACCGGGACGTACTCGAATTTCACACCGGTACGCCGCTCGATCCCCGGAATGGCTACTTCCGCCAGATAAGCGTTCGGGCTGCCGAAATCGAACTGGAATTCAACCTTCAGGGGCATGTCAGCTTCTCCCGCGAGCGCATTGGATGATCAGGTTTGGTATTCAGCAGCCGAAATACGACCATGACCGTCTTTACAGTTCTAAAAACGAACTGTCAATTATTTACGAAACTCTGCTGATTTTACCATATCCGTAGGGGATTGTTTGGAGCTGAGTACCTATCTAGAATGGGAACTGAGCTGAGGTTCCCTTGGACGATTCGAGCGAATACAGGGTGCCGGTTGGATTGGAGAGCAAGAAATGCGATGGGATGCCCTTGAAGAAGAGCCGTGTTCGATGGCCCGCACGATCGGCGTGATAGGCGACCGGTGGACCCTACTTATCCTGCGCGAATGCTTTCTGCGCACGCGCCGCTTCGAAGGATTTCAGTCCGCACTTGGGATTACGCGCCATTTGCTCGCGGAGCGGCTGAAGAAACTGGTCCGGCAAGGCGTGCTGCGGCG
The DNA here is from genome assembly GCF_018131075.1 of Bradyrhizobium sp. JYMT SZCCT0428. Taxonomy (GTDB): domain Bacteria; phylum Pseudomonadota; class Alphaproteobacteria; order Rhizobiales; family Xanthobacteraceae; genus Bradyrhizobium. Next base: position 243,963 of record NZ_JAFCLS010000002.1, read on the forward strand.
CATTCCCTATCAGGAGGCGCCCAAACGGCATGAATACATTCTCACCCAAAAAGGGCTCGATCTCTATCCAATCATGATGGCAATCGTGCACTGGGGTGACACGCACATGGTCGACACACGCGGGCGGCCGTTGCTGCATCAGCACCGCAAATGCGGCAAGAACTTCGATCCGGTTATGGTGTGCTCCGAATGCAATGAGCCGCTTTCGGCCAAGGAGGTTCATACCCACCCTGGCCCCGGCGCGCGAAGCACCCCGGCTATCACGGCGCCGGAGAAGCCCAAGGCAAAGGCGCGCCGCAGCACTGCTTGAGGTGGCGCTCAAGCGGGCTGTCACTCGCTAAGTTTCAGCGCAGGCACTCGCGTCGTCAAATGGCGACACAAGACCTCCCTCGCCCCACGAACGACGAAGCGCCACCTCAGATCCAAATCACGTCTTGATTTCGGTCCTTCCAGTAGAGACGTGCTGCTTGTTCAGAGCGGTTTTTCAGCACAGCACGTTGATTGACATAGGCCTTGTCGGTGATTTCTCCTGCGGCCAGCGACGGTGGGTCCTTCAGCAGGGAGAACGAATAAATTCTTTCGCTGCTCCCAACGGTCTCATTGTATTCCAGCAAACGCTCTTTCAGAAACTGAACCACGAGAGGGTCGCTGGCCAAATCCGACGCTGGGGTCTTGGAAATCAGCGCCGCCTCGGTAGGATTCAACCAGCCGAGCAGCGCGCACGATTCAAGATTTTCTCCCGCAACGACTACGTCCAGCAATACGCCGCGCGTTGCAGCCAAAATCGCCGCGCGCATATTCCCGATCGATATCCATGTGCCGTTCGCGAGTTTGAAGTTCTCGGAAATTCTGCCTGTAAAACGCAGCCCAAGCTCCGGCTTCTGAGGATCCAGAAACGAGACGGTATCGCCGATGCGATAGAACCCTTCCTCATCGAAGGCCTTTTCCGTCAGGTCCGGCCTACCGAGATAACCCGATGTAACGTTGGGTCCCTTGACCCTTGCCTCGTAAGTATCAGAAACAGGGATCAATTTTAGCTGCAGACCCGGCGCGGGAAGACCAATCTCGCCTGGCTGGTCTGTCGCCCAATGAGTCGTACTGATTGTCGGAGCCGTTTCGGTAGTGCCGTAGCCCGACATGACCGGAATTCGCCGACCGGTGATTGTCGATGTCAGCCGATAGAGCTTTTCAAGCGTACCCTGCGATATTGCAGCCCCGGCATAGCTCAATCTGTCCAACCGCTTGAATACGGCGGCGCCAAGGTCGCGATCGTTCTCGATAGCGTCACACAGGAGGTTATAGCCGGCAGGCACGTTGAACATCGCGGTCGGCGAAATCTCCTTGAGATTCGCGACCGTCTTGTGAAAGAGCTGAGGCAGCGGCCGGCCATCGTCGATGTAGAGAGTGCCGCCATTCTTGAGAATCCCGTGAAGGATCACGTTGCTGCCCATCGTATGGTGCCAGGGCAGCCACTCGACCTGCACCGGCGCGTCCGGAGGAGACACCAGCAGACTCCCCATTTGCAGGGAGGTCGCCATCATGCGGTGGGTGTTGAGCACGCCTTTGGGCAAGCCGGTCGAACCGGATGTGAAGAGAATCTTTGCGACGGCGTCGCAAGAAATTGCTCGTGACGCATCCGCGAATCCTCGGTTATCCGTTCGGGATGCCAGTGCGCCGAAAGGCACGGTGTCCGGCGCCCCGTCGACACTGATCCAGGTCGATGCTGCCAGTTCGGGAATAGAGCGTCCTGCGGAAAAGTCCCGCGCGCTCTGAACGAAAACAAAATTCGGGCGCAACGCTTCCGCTATATCCTTAAGCCGAGCCAGGCCTCCGGGCATCAGCGTGTAGTTTGGCGATATTGGCGCGATTATTACGCCTATCGACATTGCGGCAAATGAGATCACCGCGTTCTCAATGGAGTTCCCTGAAAGTATCGCCAGCTTGTCAGCCGGCTTGGCGCCCATCTCGATCAGGCTTTGGCCGACCGCCTGAACCTGGGACCATGCTTCGCCGTAGGTGATCTCGTCCCATTCCCCATTCGCATTACGTTGCGCAAGAAAAATTCTATCGGGAACAGAATGCGCCCAGCTCGGAAGAAAATCGGTGATGCGCCAGTCACACTTCCCCAATTCAAGGGGCGAGCTCAATATGAGCGTGCCGTCGGTTCGACGCTCAATGGAAAGCTCCCTCGCCGCAAACGTCAGTGCCTTCGTCGACATCGAAATCGACCTCCTGAATTGCTGTGCTAGTCCGATGCGTGCGTGAGGCGAAGTTCACCACTCCTGATGCCCCGTCGCTGCTGCCCCACCACTAGAATAATGCGAGCCGTCAATCGGGCTGCTGGGCCAGACCGGTCGGAAGTTCGCGCCCGCTAACTACCGCGCCCGTCGCTACGCTCCTGCGAGGTCACTTGGACTTGGCGTCCAGCACTTCCCCGAAGCCTTCCCAACTTGTACCGCTCCATCGCTGCAACCGCAGCTGCGTCCAGATCATGTTCTCGGTGTCGCTTGTATTGACCTTGATGCCGGGCAGCGCCGTCGGAACGACGAAATCCTTCAGGCTCTTCGACTGCGCTAGAATATTTTTGCGAGACAGGTCGTTGCCGCACTGCTTCAGGATCTGCTCGAGCAGGATGCCTTGCTGGTAGCCAGTCAGATAGCTGCCATTGGTGATATCGACACCCGGCAAATACTTGTCCAGAAATGCCCGGTAGGTCTGCATGCCCGGTTCGTCTTTCCAGGTCGGATCCAGAATATCCTTGTTGGTCGTGCCGACGATCACGCCGACTGATTTGTCGAGACCGGCCGGTGCGAGCGTGCCCCCGACAGACCCGGATGGGAAATTGAGGATTACGGTCGCCTTCCAGCCGATTACTGAGGCTTGCCGGATGGCCTGGGCTGCGAACTTCGGCGTGCCGGCGATCACGAGGGCATCCGCTCCGGAACTCTTCAAGTTGACGACCTGGGAATCAACCGTCGGCTCGGTGACTTCATAGGAAGCGGTCACGACCTTTCGGTCGAAATCCTTTCCGAGAAACGCCTTGAAGGCGCTGACATAGTCTTTGCCGAGGTCGTCGTTCTGATAGAGGATTGCGTACTTGGCGTTTGGCAGCGCCTTCGTCAGATACTTTGCGTAGATTTTGCCTTCGGTGTCGTAGCTGACGAGACCCGTCGTGGTCATCGGGTAATTGGCGACGTCCGTGAACTTGGATGACCCGCTGATAATTGCGATGCTGGGTACCCCTTTCGACCGCAGGTATTTGGCCGTAGCCGAGATGCCGGGAGTACCAAGCTGACCGAACATGAACGACACTTCGTCGCTCTCAACGAGTTTGCGGACATGCTCCACCGCTTTGGGGGGACTGTATGCGTCGTCATATGCGAGGTAGTTGATCTTGCGTCCGTTGATGCCGCCGCGGTCGTTGACTGACTGAATGTAGGCAATAACCCCCTTGCCCACGAGACCGATCGATGACGCCGGTCCGCTAAAGGGAAAAACGCCACCGATCTTGATCTCAGTCGCTGAAATTCCGGGCTCATCAGCCGCGAATGCCGGGCCGCTTAAAAGCAAAGCCAGAGCCGCCAAGGTTTTCCATTTCACCAACATTGCGCATCCTCCCGAGCGCGCACCCTTCCGGGGTTCGTCGCTGCTATGAACTTACAGTTCTTTTTAAGAACTAGTCAAGCAGTTCAATAATCGCTCGTCGATCCGCGAGCGGCGACCACGCGGGCGGGATGGAACCTTCGCCTTGAGAACCTTCGAAAAATCTCCTTCGTCTCAGGCATTATATCATGGAAACCCGCGCCCGCTCGCACATCCAATGCCGACTACGAAAGACACGGCGCATAGCTTCGGGCTGCGGATTTATTAATTCCGTTATAGAACTTATTTGACTTACCTGCTATCGTCGCTTACTTCCACAAACTCACGGGGAGACCAGAAATGCGCAAAGCCGGGATCCATAATTTTCCAGCAATCGATCGCGTCGTTTATGGCAAAGCTGCGTCTGACGCTTTGAAAGATGAGACGGAACGGCTGAACGTCAAGCGCGTCTTCCTTCTCGCCAGTCGAACCTTGAACACCAAGACCGACGAGATAGAGAAGATCCGGCGTACGCTCGGCGGGAGGCACGTCGGGACCTTCGACGGAATTGCAGAGCACACTACGCGCAAGCAAGCTGTCGAGGTTGCCCGTCAAGCCGAGGACGCAAGAGCCGATCTGGTCGTCGCCGTCGGCGGGGGGTCGGCGATCGATCTCGCCAAGATCGTCATCATGGCGATGGAACATGACATCCGCGATGAAGCGGGCTTCGATCCCTTCCCCATGGGACCGGGCGTCGCCGTCTCTCCGTTCCGGGCGCCCAAGGTCCGACAGATCGCGGTGCCATCCACGCTAAATGGCGGCGAATATAATGCAGCAGCGCTTGTCACGGATGAACGCAACAGGCTGAAGCAGATTTTCTTCCATCCCCAGATGATGCCGGTCGCGATCATTCTCGACCCTGCTCTCACCGTTCACACACCTTCCAAGCTGTGGATGGGATCGGGAACGCGCTCGATGGACCACGGCATTGAAGCATTGTGTTCGCCCGCAGGCACGCCACTCTCCGACGAGGTCGTCCTGGCAGGCATCCGCACCCTGCGCGAGGGGATGCTCCGGACCTTGCAGCAACCTGATGATCTGGAGGCGCGTCGACTGTCTCAATACGGCGCGTGGCTCGCCGCTTTCGGCCTCCAGGCGCGGGTCCCGATGGGAGCCAGTCACGGCATCGGCCATGTGCTTGGCGGGACCTTCGGCGTTCCGCACTACTATTGCACACCGGTCATCATGCCGAGCCTGCTCCGCTACAACAAGCCGTTCACCGAGGATGCGCAGAAGCGTTTGGCGACGGCACTTGGCGCCCCGGGTGGCGACGCCGCAGACGCCTTTGCAGCATTCACAAGAGCACTTGGATTACCTGGCCGCCTCGCTGATGTCGGCATAGGCGAAGACAAGTTCGATCAGATTAGCAAGATTGCAATCAATCATCGCTTCGTACAGGCCAATCCGCGGCCCTTCAAAAACCAAGCCGAGATCATCGATCTGCTGCGAATGGCAGCTTAGCTGCCATCAGGGACGATTGACCAAGACTGGAAGGTAACTGATTGTGCGTCGTGTCGTCGTTACCGGGTTGGGACTGGTATCACCGCTGGGTTGCGGCAGTGAGTTGGGTTGGTCCCGCCTGCTTGCGGCCCGTTCAGGGCTGGCTGCCCTTCCCGAATGGGCGGCTCCCCTTCCCGCGCGGGTCGCTGGAATCGTGCCGATAAAAGCCGACGATCCGGATGGCGGCTTCGATCCGGATCTGGTCGTTGCTCCCAAGGATCAGCGGAGGATGGATCGCTTCATCCTGTTCGCACTGGTCGCCACGGCCGAGGCCCTTGCACAAGCGGCATGGACGCCCTCCGACGCACATTCGTTCGAGCGCACGGCCACCATCATCGCGTCGGGTATCGGAGGCTTTCCGGCCATCGTCGAGGCGGTTCGCACCACCGATCAGCGCGGGATCAGGCGCCTCTCGCCCTTCACCGTACCGTCCTTTCTCGCAAATCTCGCGGCCGGTCATATTTCCATCCGCTACGGCTTCAAGGGTCCCATCGGCACGCCGGTCACTGCTTGCGCCGCAAGCGTACAGGCGATCGGCGATGCCGCACGCCTCATTCGAACCGGCGAAGCAGATGTTGCGATTTGCGGTGGCTCGGAAGCCTGCATCGATCTCGTGAGCCTCGGCGGCTTCGCCGCCGCCCGGGCCCTTTCGACCGGCTTCAACGAAACGCCGGCGCGTGCGTCCAGGCCTTTTGACCGCGATCGTGACGGCTTCGTCATGGGTGAAGGTGCCGGTATCCTCGTCATCGAAGAGCTGGAACACGCACTCCGCCGCGGAGCCCGACCGATCGCCGAAATCGTCGGCTATGGCACGACTGCCGATGCCTACCACATCACGTCAGGACCCGAGGACGGGGACGGCGCGCGTCGCGCGATGGAAGGCGCCTTGAGGCAGGCCGGGCTCACGCCCGGTGATATCCAGCATCTCAACGCCCATTCCACTTCGACGCCAGTTGGCGACGTTTCCGAACTCGAAGCGATCAAATCCGTGTTTGGCCGCGACGGCAAAATTGCCGTGAGCGCCACCAAATCGGCGACTGGTCATCTGCTCGGCGCAGCGGGGGGAGCGGAAGCGATCTTCACCATCCTCGCGTTACGCGACCAGATCGCGCCGCCCACTCTCAATCTCGAAAACGGCGACGCGGCCGCGGAAGGCGTCGACCTCGTCGCCCGTGAGCCCAGGCGCATGGCGATGGAGCATGCAATTTCAAACGGCTTCGGCTTTGGAGGCGTCAACGCCAGCGTCATCTTTCGACGTTGGCAATGAAAGAGGCCCGATAGCTCCGAACCCGGTGCCCAATAACACGTCCAGACTGATGAAGGCGATGGCCGATCGATCGCGCGGACATAGGGGTGCTATCACCGAGCGCAAGAAATCGCACAAAATCGTTGGCGACAAGCACGAGATCGTGGCCGCGTGCGGCCAGGCGCTGCGCCGATGCCGCTCGAAGCGCCGGTAACGAGTGCGATCGTCATGGATATTTTCCTAATTGAGTTTCGAGCATCGGGATGCTCTGCCGGGGATCGATGGTGACAAAACGTCGGAGCGGCGCGGTTAGCCGCGCGCCTTCAGATGAAGCATCGGATGATGCTCATAGTGACCGGCGCCGTTCTTCACGATGGGGTCTTCCGATGTGATCGCCTTGATGTCTTGGTCATCGGCGATCTGATATAGCGACACGCCATAACCGCCACTGGGGTCCGTGACAGGACCGTGCGCGACGACCTGCCCCTTTTCAAGCAGGTCATCCAGGAACGCGCCGTGCTGCTTCATCCATGCTTTCTCATCGGCGTTCATGGTCGCGAGAAAATCGGCGCGCGGCGGGATGTACTTGCACAAATAGTACTTCATGGGTCGCTCCTCGGTAAAAGAGACATTTCTGCTTTCTTGGAGATCTCTCGATTTGAGGGATCAGTCGGCCACGCCCATCTGCTTGCGAAAACTCTTCTCGAAGGTCTTTTCGGGAACAAAGCGCCGCATCAGGCGGAGACGGCCCGCCACCTTTCCGGGCGTGTACCGAATGCTCGGCTCTTTGTCGGTGGCAGCCTGCACCACCTTGTCTGCCACGGCCTCCACAGGATCGCCGGTCGCGATGCCGTTGCGCCAGGTCGCGTTCATCGCCGCGCGTCCCTTGTCGTAGACGCTCAGGATCCGATCGGGCCTGTCGCCATTTTCTTCCAGTGCGGTGCGGGTGAACACTGGCTCGACCAGTGAGACACGAATGCCGAATGTTCGCAGTTCGTGATCGAGCGATTCGGAATAGCCTTCGACGGCGTGCTTGGTGGCGTTGTAAAGCGCTGTATATGGTCCGGGCAGGAAGCCGGCCACCGAACTGATGTTGATGATCCGGCCATGGCCCTGCTTGCGCATGATAGGCAGGACTTCAGAGGTGGTGCGAAGGATGCCGAAGACGTTGATGTCGAACAGGCTCTGGGCTTGATCGAGAGATGATTCCTCGGCGGCGCCGATCAAGCTGCGGCCGGCATTGTTCACGAGCACGTCGATCCGGCCTGCAAGCCCGACGACGTCCTTGATCAGTTGTTTGACGGACACATCATCGGTGACGTCGCAGCGGAGCATATTAATGCCCTGCCGCACCTCATTGGCGGCAGCCTGACGACTGGTGCCAAACACCCGATATCCCGCGCGGATCAGGGCAACTCCGGCCGCAAGCCCGATGCCCCCGGAAGCGCCCGTGATCAGGGCGATCTTTTCGCCCGCTGCGCGCGATTTTACCTGTGCCATCTCGAATTCCTTTGTCAGCGCCACTTAATGATTATGCTCGTAATCATAATTCATCTATGATTATGTGCATAATCATTGTCAAGGGGTTTTTGGGACCACGGTTCGAGCCCCGATGAAGGTCGCGCTGGCATTTCGTGTCGGCCGTCGCAATCGGAAGGAATGGGCTCGTGAAAGTCAGCAAGGAAACGGTCGAGCAGAATCGCGAGCGAGTGATCGCGACCGCCGCAAGGCTGTTCCGGGAACGCGGGATCGACGGTATTGGGCTTGTCGACTTGATGAGGGCTGCTGGGTTAACTCCCGGAGGCTTCTACCGGCAGTTCAAGTCAAAGGACGACCTCATCGTTCAGGCGGTCAAGCGGGCCTACAAGGATATGAGCGAGGATATCGCGGACCGAATTGCAGCGAGCGATGATCCGCTGGAGACCCTCGTGCGTTATTACGTGTCGGACGACCACCGTGACAATCCGGGGCAAGGGTGCGGCCTTGCAGCAATGGCTGCCGACGCGGCACGTCACGACGATCCGGCGCTGCGGGAGTGCTTCGGCAGCATCGTCAGCAGCTATATCGCGCTTCTCACCAAGATCGTCCCAAGAGGTAGTGCAAAAACGAAACGGAGCGCGGCGATAACGGCGCTCGCCGGGATGATCGGATCGGTTGTCCTCTCTCGCGTGGTGCCAGATCCCGTACTATCCGGTGAGATCATCGACACGGTCTCGAATGATCTGGTGAAGCGCCATGCGAAATCTTCTCGAACTGCTTGATGAGCCGATCGGCGCCGCGTCCCCTCGCCGACGCACCTGCTCGAGCCATCCGGTGAAATTGCGCTCGCTTGGGTAAACCCCTTTGGAGAACTCCACGACATTGTCAGTCGACCGTCATCGCTGGCACTGATGATCGTTTCGAATGCCGCTCACCTTGGCTGTCTCTGGATTTTCTTTGATCTCTCGGTGCACACATCGTACACACGCCGCCCTCTAATTACTTGAAAACCCTAAACTCTCGCTCAATGTCTCCGCTAACTACTTGGTGATCAGGCCTGACTCGGACATGCGACCCACGGTTTCAACTTAAGGCACCTATCTTGCGATGCGTTGCGCCGGTGGGTCGAATCGATCAAGCGCATGACGAATTCTATGAAACGTTCTCGCTGACGGCCGAGGGTATGGTGATGATGGTGTCGGCAGTATCGGCATGGCGGGAGCCGCGATCGTCAGTCGCGATGACGTTAGTTAGAGTATCGATAAATTCGCGGGCCAGACGAGACTGCCGCAGGTGACGCGGTCGAACGAGCCTGCCGATGACCTTGATCGAAGGAGAGAACGGCCGCATTACCAGATCTGCTGCCGGCGTCCCCATCATCGCCAACCCGTCCAGTAGCGCGAGGCCAGCGCCGGCTCGTACCAAGGCGCATGCAACGGTGGACTGCGACACCTCGATTGCAGTCTTCAACGGGACGTCTGCATTGGCGAAGGCGCGTACAGCCTGGATTCCCAACGGGAGTTGCCTGTTCAGACATATCAGCGTTTCGTGCTCGAGATCGGCGGGTACGACATGAAGCTTCGATGCCAACGGATGCGTGTGCGGCATAACGCATCCGAAATCGGTCGTCCAGAGATCGCTCACCGACACGCCGGGCGCGGCAATGGAGTCGATGACAAATCCCAGGTCCGCTTGGTGATTGGCGACATGGGTGGCGACCTGGAGCGCACTCATCGACTGCAGCGTGATCACGACATCAGGCCGCGACTGACGAAATTTTGCCACGGCGGTCGGCAGCAAGGCGTTTGCGAAGGCCGAAATCGCAGCGATGTTGAGTCCGCCCGCTCGCCCCGCCTGCAGGTCGGCGGCGCGCTTCTGGACGACGTCGAAAGCCGCGAACGCGCTGACGGTCTCTGGAAACAACGATTGCGCTTCGGGCGTCGCCAACAATCGCTTCTTTCGCCGTAAAAATAGCGGAAACCCGAGCCGTCGCTCCGCCTGCTGCAGCGTTCGACTGACGGCCGGCTGCGAAATACGAAGCGCCTCGGCGGCTGCGGTGATGGTACCCAGTTCCATGACGCGCCGAAACACTTCCAACTCGCGCATACTCAACATCATAACCCCGGGACATGATTGATACAGCTTTTGGCATTTTGAACACATAGATCTTGGGCCCACAATGGCTGCGGCGGCATACGTGACCGTTCAGGCCGATCCCGGCCGGGCAATGCCGCGTCGTCCATAGGCTCAACCGATGAACCCACCCCGGATTGCGACGATCACGGCGTTTCCGCTCGGGATTCCGTTCGATCACTGGGCCTCCCCGCCGATGTTCGCAGGCCGGCCACGCACGACCCTCGATACTGTTCTGGTGCGGGTAACGACCGATCAGGGCACCGTGGGCTGGGGTGAAGCCTATGGCAGCTTTTGGTCCGCGGTCGTTCCGGCGATCGAGCACTGGGTTTCCCCTTTGGCGATTGGGCAAAAAGTCGATGACGTCGAACTGCCGGCGCGGATTAACCGGACCTTGCACAATCTCGGTCGGGCCGGCGCCACGGTCCACGCGATCAGCGGCCTCGACATTGCTCTATGGGACATCCGGGGCAAGCTCGGGGGAGTGCCGGTTTCGACCTTGCTGGGCGGCCGCCGGCGCGACCGTATCGAAGTCTACGCATCCCTGCTTCAATACAACGGCAATACCGATGATGTCCGCCGCGTCGTGGATCGTGCGCTCGGCGAAGGCTTTCGCCAGATCAAGCTGCACGAGCGCACGGCGAACGCCGTCGCTGCTGCCCGCGCCGCGGCCGGCCCGGACGTGCCGTTGATGGTCGATACCAATTGCGCGTGGTTGCCGGCGGACGCTGCTGCCGCCGTGACGGAAATGGCGCCATCCAATCTTCGATGGATCGAGGAACCTATCTGGCCGCCGGAAGACTTCGAATCGCTTGCGGCTCTCAGGCAATCGGCTGGCGTTCCGACCGCCATCGGTGAGAATGCCGGCAGTGCTCTCGACTTCAAGAAGATGCTCGCAGCACGCTGTGTCGATTATGTTCAACCCAGCGCGATCAAGATCGGCGGTCTGACGCCGCTTTGGCAAGTCTGCACCGAGTCGGAAGCGGCCGGAACGACCTGTGTGCCCCATTCACCCTTCTTCGGCCCGGGCTATCTCGCCACCATTCACGTGCTGGCAGCCAAGGTGCAGGCGAGCGCCCTGGAAAGATTCTATTGCGACCTCGCGTTCGACCCCTGCGGCGGCTTCGTTCCGATCGAAGCAGGTTTCCTCGCCGTGCCCGACGCCCCGGGTCTCGGAGGAGATCCGGACATGGACTTGATCGATCAGTACCGCCTCTGACTGCCACCCAATCAAGGGGAGAGAAAATCATGCAAAGCATCAACCGGCGTTCGCTGTTGATCGGACTGACATCTGCCGCGACAATCTCGCTGTCCGGACAGCGTGCGCAGGCGCAGCAATATCCGCAGCGACCTGTCCGTGTCATCGTCCCTTACGCCGCCGGGGGCGCGTCGGACATCGTAGCGCGGCTCGTCGCCGCCGCCATGGCCGAGAAGCTCGGCCAGTCACTCTTCGTCGATAACCGGGGCGGAGGTGCGAGCATCATCGGCACGCAGGCGATCGCCACCGCCGCGCCCGACGGTTACACGATCGGCGTCGTCGACAGCGCATTCGCCATCAACCCCAGCCTGTTCGGTACCAAACTGCCATATGACACCAAGAAGGATTTCACGCCGGTGTCGCTGCTGGCGCGGACCTCGCTGCTGCTGGTTGTTTCGGAATCGCTTCCGGTCAGCAACGTCAAAGAGCTTGTCGCGCTCGCCAAGTCGAAGCCCGGCGCACTCAGCATGGCGACCGCCGGCCTCGGCACGGCGGTCCACCTCGGCTGCGAACAATTTCGGCAGGAGACGGGCATCGACGTTGTCCCGGTGCCTTATCGCGGCGGCGGGCCATCCATTATCGACCTGCTCGGCGGGAAGGTCGATTTTACGTTCAGCACCATCCCCGCCGTGCTCGAGCATATTCGTGGCAATAAGCTGAAGGCCTTGGGAAGCACGACAGGACGCATCGCGCAACTGCCTGACGTGCCCAGCCTGGCGGAGGCCGGCCTGCCAAAGGTGGACGCAGCTCCGGACTTCGGAATCGTGGCACCCGCCAACCTGCCGGGCTCGATTCTTTCGCAGCTCGCCGCTGTCGCGCAGGGCGCGCTGAAATCCGATGATCTGCGCCGGCGCCTCGATGAAATCGGCTACGAATCTGTCGGCTCCACCCCGCAGGAATACATCGCTCATCTCGATGCATCGATCGAAAAATGGCGCCACGTCGTCACCGCCGGCAACATCAAGCCGGAGTAGCGCACAGGTTCGCTTTCGAGATGGCGGTCTTTGCGATGATTGGAGAAATGAAATGCGCTGTCGATTATCTAACGTGATCGCGCTGGTTCTTTTGGCGACCGGCGTCTCATCCGCGGCGTCGGCCTGGCCGGATCGGAGCATCAAGATCATTGTTCCATTCGTCGCCGGCGGCAGCTCGGACACCCTGGCGCGCATTCTGGCGGAGGGATTGCGCGAAAAGCTCGGTCAAACGGTGTTGGTCGAAAACCGTGCAGGCGGCAATAGCGTGATTGGAATGTCCGCAGTTGCCGGGGCCCCGGCGGACGGATACACGTTTCTCGCAGGACATATTGGAACACACGCGATCACGCCGGCGATCACACCTCCGGTTGGGTACGACCCCGCCAAGACATTCGTGACGATTGCCGTTCCTGCCACATCGGCCAGCGTACTGGTCGTTCGCGCCGACACGAAGATCGACAGCTTGAAGGAGTTGATCGACGCCGCCAAGAGCAAGCCTTTCGCGCTCAACTATGGTTCGCCCGGCGCGTCGGATCGCCGTCACATATGGCGGTCGTGCAACTCGCAGCTCTCTCCGGAATCGAAGTGACGCACATCGCCTATCGCGGCAACGCGGCCGCGGTCACTGATTTGCTGAACGGGACGCTGGATTTCATGTTCGGGAGCCCGGCAGAGGTGCTTGAACTCGTGCGCTCCGGGAAGTTCAAGGCGTTGGCGACGACGGGCGAGAGCCGGTCGCGTGCCACTCCGGACATCCCCGTCGTTGCCGAGACCGTCAAAGGATACGAATTCCGCACGTGGCATGTGATGTCCCTGAGAGCCGACACGCCTCCCGAAATCATCGAGCAGGTGCGCAAGGCGGCAACCAGAATTGTTGCCAGCGACGCCTTTCATAAAAAACTCAATGAACTCGGTCTCGATGCAGGCCGCGCCAACGGCGCGGAAGCAGAAAACTTCGTGCAAGCTGAAATCGTCCGATGGGGCGCGTTTGTGAAGGCTTCCGGAATCAAGGCTGAGTAACGGTACCGGCTGCAGATGCAGTCGTTGATGCTCGCTTAGAGAACGAGCATGAAAACTGAATAGAAGGAAGATTGGACGTGTCAACAAGCCAACGACCAAGCCGGCCGATTACCGATGAACTGCGTCAAACGGTGGTTGATGATCTACCGGAGGTCTCGCTCATCCAAAACGAAGACCTGCACAACAAAGTCGTCGAGGCATGGGCCTATGCACTTGCCGAAAGCAGCTTTGATCGCATCACGAGCCTGCCGGCCGAAGGAAATCCCGGCGTTTTCCGTATGAAACGCGGGACTCAGGCCGACCATCTCAGGGGAGTGACGCGAGTCGCGATGGCGATTGCGGCCGAATTCCAGACAGCATTTCCCGAAACCGACATAGACCGCGACGTGGTCATTGCGGGCGGACTTGTTCACGACCCCCGAGGCGCCCGCGAAACAGACATGGATGCCGTAGACCGGGTGCCGAAGCGACGGCAAACCTGCGCGCGAAGGATCGCCGGTCCATTTGTCCCGATTGACGGGATCAAACTCCCAGGGCAGAAGCTTCGCCAGATTGAAACGGCGCTTAATATGAGCCAGTTCCTGTTATCCACTAGCTCCAATCGCTCGTAAGGCCGCCTCACTTGGCGGCCTTTTTATTTCGGGCGAATGTCATTCTAGGTTCAAAAAGTCATTTTAATTGTAATGTTTTTGTCATGGGGTAAAATTGTGAGTGAGGTGCAAGAATTTAGACTTGCCGTCGGCGCTCGCTTCAAGATGAGCGAACTCGGAGCCACTCGATTGCGAACCCTGGCCGGCAAGACAGGGATCGTTGTCGAGGTTTCCCATCGCAATACGGGCGTCACCGTGTTGTTCGATGGCGCTGAAAGACCGAGTTGCCTGCACAGAGATTTTATCACCCCGATCTCCCGGTAACGCATCGGCCGGCTTGTTGAGACTCGGCCTTAAAAGCACAAGTAAATGACCCGGGATACTCCAGTACTCGCCGCCAACATGAGCCAACGCGCGGTGATGCAGCATCTCAGTTTGACTGAATGGAAGGTGGTGGCTCACCTACCTGTGCCGGCTGGCCCTGGTATGCTCGATCGGATACGGGGCCATGGTTGGATAGAACTTCGCGGAATGCAACCGCGAACCGAGATCCAATTGACCGAGTTGGGAAAGGCAGCAATGCGCGCCCCTGTTGTACTGAAGGCGAAGCCCAAACCCTGATCCAGCGATTTGCCAAGCCCCCTCGGGGCGGCTTTCGGGCACCCTGATGCGCTAGGACAAGGACACAATAATCACAACGAGCGCCACTCCGGCCAGCGCCAGCGAGGCATATCCAGCGATGTCGATCCAATCTCGGTCCTGGGGCATGCTCGGAATGCTGATCCCATAAGAATCCGTAATCTTTGACTTAGATCAATCAGGCCGGCCCATTGCCGCTTTTTCCCGAAATTCGCAAAGTGGGGTTCGGAACCCGATAATCTGAGCAAGCGATTTGCCAAGCCCCTCGGGGCTTTCGCGCGCGCTCGGGTTGCGTTAGCTTGACACCGTGCCGTACAAATTTACGCCGGTGACGCGATGAAGACAGCAGACCAATATCGCGCAAATGCTGACAACTGCGCTGTGATGGCGGAAGCGGCTGAAACTGAACCAAAAAAGAAACGCTTTAAGAGAATGGAAGCTGCCTGGCGAGCGCTGGCAGAAGAGCAGGATTGGCTAGACGGCAAATCGCGAGCCGATCCGGCCGGTGGGCTGAAGGCGAAGAACAAATGATAACCCGGCGGGCGCCATACAAAACGCGCCGCTAGACGGAAACCGAACTGGCTGCATTACGTTCAATGGCTCAGGCCGGAAAAGACGCCCGCAGCATAGGCAAAGAGCTTCGCAGATCTTTTATGGGCGTCCAAGCCAAGGCGAAGAAACTGAACCTTGTCTTGCCGCGCATGAGGGCATCATCATGATCGCGACGTCGCCGGCTTGTTAGCCGGGATGATCCACGCTTTGCTATACGTGCCGCTTTTGGGGGTGAATCGGAAGCGCGACAACCCCGCTCGGCCAAACACAGCCGCTTCTACTAGACACCATTGCGATGCGATTGTCTTGTCGCCTCCCGTATACGGAACTCACATTAAAAACTAGTGCAAGCCCGGACCCAAGCCCCGTGAGGGGCAGGACCGCTTTGGGTCAAACTGAGACCTCAATCCGCCAGTGCGGCATGTCCGTTCTACCCCCAGGAGCAGACATTCCTCCGACCGGCAGCTTTGCGCCAATAGCAGCCAGTTGAGCTGGCGCGCAACCTTGCCGAGTTAGACGAGGCAACGATCGGATATGCCCTTCCTGACGCGATTAGCACAAGCGAACTCAAGAGGGTTTATTGCCGAAAGGAGCTGAGGGCGCGATATGGAACGTCCCTCCTCGCGGTGAGCTCCGCAGGTCCGCGAGATTAAGGATTTTACGCGATAGTCGCCCTCGTCGAACGACAGGTTGAGTAGCCGGCGACGCCCTCGAACTGGCGGCGCGCATTTCGAAACACTGGCCTCCGATTAGACTGTCTGGCGAACCTCCTCTGAAGTCTGAAAGGGCTCGCGATGAAGGCGTTCAGTACGAGGCTGAATCAGCGCAAACTGCCGAACATCATTGCATTTCGGCATTGGTGTCTTCGGAACCGCGACCGAACGGCAAACAATGCCGCACAAATGCGCGAAAATGATCCGATGACGCCCATTGGAAGCTGATGCATGTCTCAGTCAGTACACGTTCAAGCCTTTCGCGACCTGCTGGACGGCCGGGGCGTCGTAGACGACCCAGAGCAGATCGCCACCTACACAACCGATCAACGCCAGCTCTTCACTGGCTCGACGTTCGCCGTGCTGAAGCCCGCGACGACGAAGCAGGTTGCCGACATCGTGCGGCTGGCGGCGCAACAGGGCATCGGACTCGTTCCGCAGGGCGGCAACACCAGCTACTGCGGCGGCGCGACGCCGGACGCCTCTGGACGGCAGATCATCGTCAGCCTCGATCGGATGGACAGGATCCGCGAAGTCGATCCCGTCTCCATGAGCATCTCTGTCGACGCCGGCGCCATCCTGAAGAACGTACAGGATGCCGCGGCGACCGCCGGACTTCTGTTGCCGCTCAGCCTCGGCGCGGAAGGCAGTTGCCGGATCGGCGGCAACATCGGAACGAACGCCGGCGGACTGTCCGTCGTCAGATACGGGATGACTCGCGACCTGCTTCTCGGGATCGAGGCAGTTCTGTCGGACGGCACGGTGGTTTCGGACATGCGCAAACTACGGAAGAATAATACAGGCTACGATATCAAACAGTGCTTCGTTGGAAGCGAGGGAACTCTTGGCATCGTCACGGGCGCTGTGATGCGCCTCGCACCCTTACCGATCCGCCGCGCGACCGCCTGGCTGAAGCTCGCGACGGACGCCCCGCTCGCCGAGTTGCTCGCCCTGATACGTCGCGAATCCGCGGACCTGCTCACCACGTTCGAATTCATGACGGCCCGATCGATCGTGCTCGCGAACGAAGCGATGACTAACACGCCCTCCGTCCACGCTGGCCCCGGCGGCACCGTACTCGCCGAGCTCGCCTCTTCCTCGCGTCATCTCGATCTTGACGGACTGATGGAAGCCGTTCTGGCCGAAGCAATCGAGTCCGGATGGATCGAGGACGCCTTCCTGGCGCAGAGCGGATCGCAGCGGACCGCGATGTGGGAGGTACGCGAGAACATCCCGGAGGGCGAGAAGCGCCGGAACGGATCGGTCAAGCATGACATTTCCGTACCGCTTTCCTCCATTCAGCGTTTTCTGGATTTAGCCGGCTCGCAGGTACGGTCGTATGACGCGGATCTTGAGCTGTCCGTCTATGGACACGTAGGCGATGGCAATCTGCATTACAACGTGCTGGTGCCTCCCGACGTCGAACGGATAGAGTTCACCAACCGGATCGAAGCCTGTCGCTGCAACTCTACGACACGGCCGCGGCGCTCGGCGGCACGTTTAGCGCGGAGCACGGCGTCGGTCGGTTCAAGAAGCATCTTCTGGAGCGATACGGCGACGTCGGCCGCCTCGCTGCGATGCGCCGTATCAAGACCGCCTTTGATCCATCGGACATCATGAACGCCGGCGCGATCGTTCGCCCGTTGGGGAAGTAATCCGCCTCTTGAACCATCGGGCCTCGAAGGCCGATTCATGCAAGGTGAGGCGGATTGAGTCGCTTCTCGAGATGGCGTTTCATCGATAAAATCCGAGAACGGCTTTGGTCTCGAGATATTCCTCCATGCCCTCGTGGCCGTATTCGCGACCGTTGCCGGAACGCTTGTATCCGCCAAAAGGTGCGTTCGGGTCCCAGTCGGGGTAGTTGAGATGGACTTGACCCGACCGGATCTGCCCGGCGACCGTCCGCACCGTCTCGATATCCGTGCCTTGCACGTGGGCACCGAGGCCGTAGACCGTGTCGTTGGCGATCTCGACCGCCTCGTCGATCGTATCGTAGGGAATGATCGACAGCACCGGGCCGAAGATCTCCTCGTGCGCAATCCTCATGTCGCGACGGACGTTCGAGAAGATCGTCGGCCGCGCATAGAGGCCGACCTGAAGGTCGTTGGGCCGCCCCGGCCCGCCAATGACAAGCTTGGCGTCTTCCTCCAGACCGACGCCGATCATGGCCTGGATACGCTCGAACTGCGGCCGGTTGGCGATCGGACCATGGGTCGTGCTTTCCGCAAGCGGATTGCCGACCACCAGTTCGGAAGCGGCCGCCGCAGCCAGAACTTCGACCTTCGCCATCTGCGAGCGGGAGACAAGCATGCGCGTCGGTGCGCTGCAGGATTGCCCGAGATTGCGGAACGCGGCGCCGACGCCAAGCGGAACCGCCCGGCTCAGATCGGCATCCGGAAGAATGATGTTCGGTGACTTGCCGCCGAGTTCCTGGGAGACGCGCTTGACGGTGACTGCCGCCGCTTGCGCTACGAGAACTCCAGCACGGGTCGAGCCCGTGATCGAGATCATGTCCACCTGCGGATGCGACGCCAGACCGGTCCCCACGACCGGACCTGTCCCGTTGACGAGGTTGAATACGCCGGGCGGACAACCGGCATCGTCCATCACCTCGGCGAACAGCAAGGCGCTCAGGGGCGACAATTCGCTTGGCTTCAACACCACGGTGCAGCCCGCCGCGAGCGCCGGACCGACCTTGGCTGTGATCTGGTAGAGAGGCCAGTTCCAAGGGGTGATCAGGCCGCAGACGCCGATCGCCTCGCGCATGATCGCGGTGTTGCCGCGCGGGCTGATGAACGAATAGGTTGCGAGATTGTCACGCGCGACGCGGATATGTTCGGCGGCCAACGGCACCTGGGCGCGGCGCGCGTACGTTATGGCGGCCCCCATCTCGACCGTGATAGCCTGCGCGAACAATTCCAGCCGATCGAGCAGCAAACCATGGACTCGATCGAGCAGCGCCGCCCTCCCAGCAGCTGGCGTGCGGGACCAGCCGGCGAAGGCTTGTCTGGCGGCGGCGACCGCGTACTCGACATCCTCGTCATTGCCGAGCGCGACCTCGACGATGGGCTGTTCGGTCGCCGGGTTAATGACGACCGCCGTCGCCGATCCAATCGGCTTTCGCCATTCTCCGTCGATGTAGAATTTTCCGAGGAAGCCGGCTTCCGTCAGGTGTCGAACGGCCGAGGTCATTGGAAACGATCCTTGATGCGGTAATAGGCGCCGACCAGCGGAAGGAACCAGGGAGGACCGAGATGACCCGGAATGGCGGGCCAGGCGAAGTCCTTCCAGGGATTGAGCTCGGTGCGCCCGTCCATGACTTCCGCCATGATCGTCCCCATCAGGGTCGACATCTGGGTGCCGTGGCCGCTGTAGCCCATGGAATAGTAGATGCCGTTGCGTTCGCCGGCGCGTGGCAGCCGGTCGCGCGTCATGTCGACCATGCCGCCCCAGCAATAGTCGATGCGCACGGTGCGAAGCTCGGGAAAGACGTCGTGCAGCGCAGCCTGCAGGATCGCGCCACTCTTCTCGTCTGAGGCCGGGTTGGAGATGGCGAAACGGGCGCGGCCGCCGAACAGCAGCCGGTTGTCAGGCGTGGTTCGGAAGTAGTTGACCAGGTTCTTCGTATCGACCGCCATTCGGCGGCGCGGTAGGAGCCGGTCCAGCGTCGCTATCGGCAAGGGCTCGGTGACGATCAGGAAGGCGCCGACCGGCACGATCCGGCGTCGAATCCAACCCAGCGGCCCCGTATGCGAGGTGCCGCTCGCCAACAGAACCTGCGAGGCCCGAAGCCGGCCCTTGGGTGTTTCGATCTCGTGGCCTCCGCCGGCGGCGGGTCGCAGGCCCGTCATCGGCGTATGCTCGTGGATTTCGACGCCGCGCCGCGCCGCCGCTTCCGCAAGGCCGCGGACGAAGCGCCCAACGTGCATGCCGGCGCTCTTGCGGTAGATCAGCCCGCCGTAATAGCGCTCCGATCCCACTTCGCCGGCCAGATCGGCGCGGCTCACCATCGTCGTGTCGGGATCAACATTGGCGGCGAGCAATTCCTGGCTGCGCGCCAGCTTGTCATAGTGCTCAGGTTTGGCCGCGAGCTTGATCTTGCCGGTGCGCGCGAAGCTGCAGTCGATCTTCTCTTCCGCCACCAGGCGCTCGACCGTATCGACCCCGGCGTCGAACGCCCGGTAGAGCCGATCGGCGACTTCCTTACCAAGCCTGGCCGAGAGTGTGCCGTAGTCCTGGGCAAACCCGTTGTTGCACATGCCGCCATTCCGGCCGGATGCCGCGTGCCCGATCGTCTCAGCTTCGAGGAGCACGACGCGCGCGCCCTTCTTGGCCAGAGCCAGCGCGGCCGAAGAACCGGTCAAGCCACCGCCGATCACCGCAACGTCGCAGTTGCCTTGCACCGGTCCTGCGGTGGCGCTCCCGAATGGATTCGATGTGTCTAGCCAATAGGATGTGAGCTTCATACCGACTCCGGAATTCGCTATCTGAATGCTGGGCATGCGCAAATCGTGACGGCGCAACTCTGTTTGAGAACCTACCAGCCGCGCATTCGCGGCCACGGAGCTTCGATTGCGTCGCTTCCCGCGGAAACAACATTGTACAGCTCGTGCTGTGACACCGTCGCGCAGGCGTGATTGGGCAGGATCCTGACCTTCGTGCCAATCGGCAGATCCGGCAGGATTGCAGTCGATCCGGATCTAATGGCGAGGATGCCATGCTCCTGGCTCGCCTGCGCGACGATCAGATCCGGATAGAGTTTGCCGGACAGATCGCAGACGAGACCGTAACCCTGCTCGATCCGCTGCGCCGCGGTACCGCGATCACGCGACAGCGCCATCCAGCCCGCATCGACCAAAATCCAGCCCTTCTCCGGCTTCGTTCCGATGACGGTGGTGAGAACCGAGATCGCGATGTCGTCAGTGGTGCAGACACCGACACCGTGCATCACCAGATCGAAGAACATGTACACACCGGCCCGCATCTCCGTGACGCCGGTCAGGTCTTCGCCGAAATGGGCGGTCGGCGTCGAACCGACGCTCACGACTGAACATTCATGCCCCGCCGCCCGCAACGTCTCCGCGGCGGCCACAGCCACGGCCCTTTCGTTCTCTGCAGCCGCGACAAGGGCGTCGGGCGTGTAGAGGCTGTAGGATTCGCCGGCATGGGTGAGAATGCCCGCGAGCTTGACGCCGGCCTCGGCCAACGCGGCTGCGACGGCGATGAGCCTGGGATCGGCGGCGGTCAGACCGCCGCGGTGGCCGTCGCAGTCGATCTCGATGAAGGCGGATGGTGTCACAGCCGCGGCGCGGCCAGCCTCGCCCAGGATCTTCGCCTGTTCGGACGAATCGAGCAGCACCTTGAGGTCGACGCCGGCTTTCCGGAGACGCATCGCCCTCTCAGCGGTGTGCGGTGCCACGCCTACGGCATAAGTCATGTCACGGAAACCGTAACTCGCGAAATACTCCGCCTCCGCCAAGGTGGA
Organism: Bradyrhizobium sp. JYMT SZCCT0428; assembly: GCF_018131075.1. Lineage (GTDB taxonomy): Bacteria > Pseudomonadota > Alphaproteobacteria > Rhizobiales > Xanthobacteraceae > Bradyrhizobium. Next base: position 265,194 of record NZ_JAFCLS010000002.1, read on the forward strand.
GACGGTGATCGGCCCGGGCCCGGACGGACAGGCGCGCCGGGCGACTTCGATGGATTTCGCCGTCTTCATATGGGGCCGCAGCACGACGCCTCGCGCGGCCATACGGGAGGACAGACGGGCGAGATTGCGATCCAGCCGGTCCTTGTCGAGCATGAGGGCCGGCGTCGCCAGCGCGCCGACCGTCGCGGCCGCCTCGCCGGATCCAGCGTTCGGGATATGCATCTCTACGCGCGGCATCCCGATGTCTCCTAGCCGAATGACTGGTTGGCGAGCGCGAACGTGCGCGCCGGCCCGGTCGATGGCATCCGTGTCCCAAGGACCATGGTGGTGGCGTCGCCGACCTGCTGCAGCCCGATGTCTTCGAGCCACTCCCCGAGTTGCGAGGTGGTAGAGGTATCGACCCGAACGAAGACACTCCCGAGCGGCGCGAGCGCGGCCTCGATCAATGCGCGTGCATCGGTCGGGCTTTCGGCGACCACAGGACCGATGACATGCCCACGGCCGAAGAGACGGGAAATGGCGTAGCCGCGGGGTATGCCGTCACGCAAGAGGACATAGCCGTCGCCGACCTCGATCAGCCGGCTCAGCATCTCGCTCCTCGTCCAGCCGGTGGCCTCGTGATCGAGACCCACGATCGCCCCGAAGTCCGATGGAACCATCGTTCTAACGTCTCCGAGCGGCGGCATGTCACGGCGCCGGCTGGGAATGCCGTGATGCTGGTGCAGCATGCCGATGCTGGCGAAGCCACGGCGTGCGTAAAGCGCAAGGCCTTCGGCTGTCGAATTCAGCGTGATGATCCGTGGTCGTGCCGCCGCGAGCAGCGCGTCCATCAGCTGGGCCCCGTAACCGCGTCCCTGAACGGCTTTCGAGACGATGATCATTCCGGCGGAAGCATGGGTGTCGCCGTAAGGCCACCAGAGCGCGGTCCCCACCACCGCACCTGTACTCGTCACCACGAATCCGCGGCCAAGCTGCAGCGCAAATTCCCAATCCTTGAGCAGGTACGGCCAAGACATCTCCTGCGAGAGCTTCAAGGCACCTTCCAGATGCGATCTCGCGAAAGGGACCAGGGCCACGTCTTCATTCTCGCGATCTCCGGCCTGGGTAGTTGCGGTTGCCATGATGCGTCGACGTCTCTTGCTTGGGTTGCCGGACAATCGCCAGTGCCTGACGCGGCGAGATCCATTTGACGATGCTCACACGAGCTGCAGCGTATCTTGGGTCCTACAGCATTACGCAACCAGACTGAAGCAAAGTTCGGCAGAGGATTTCATTGATGATGCATCAGAACAGACGATGTGCCGTCAGCGCCGGTCGCGCCACAGCGCGAACCGATCCTGCATCCGGTATCCCCAGATGATGGCGGGCATGAACCAGGGATCGCCACGATAGAGCGGGATGGAAGCCGGCGGACGGAAGTCAAAGGCGGTGCGTGCCGCCTCGTCGTTTCCCATCAGCTTGTGGGCCGCATGCATTCCGATCCACGGCGCCCAGACGACGCCTGAGCCGCAGAAGCCGGTGGCATAGACCACACCGTCCTTTTCGAAGATGCGCGGGAGCATGTCGCGATTCATCGCCACATTGCCGAACCAGCTGTGCGAAAGGCGAACGTTCTCCAGTTCCGGAAAAAGGTTCACCAGCCCGTTGCGCAGAAGGAGCTTCGGAGCCACCGGGTTACCTACACGAGAACTGTCGCGCCCCCCTAACAGGATACGTTTGCCGTCCGGCGAAGGTCGGTAATAGAAGCCGACCTGGCGGTTCTCCGTCATCATCATGCGTTTTGGCATCAGCCGCGCCATGACTTCAGGTGCAAGCTCTTCGGTTGCAATGATCCGGCTGCGAACCGGGACCAGCCTGCGGCGCAGGAAGGGCACCGCGCCATCAGTGTAGCCATTCGTACAAACCAGCACCTGGCGCGCCTGTACCGATCCGGCCGAGGTCACGACGCGGAATCTGGAGCCATCCCTCTCGATTGAGATGACCGGCGTGCGAGCATGGACCACCATTCCCGAAGCGAGCGCCACGCGAAGGAGTTCAGCGTGAAACTTCGCCGGGTGTAGCCCACCGATATCCATCCGGACCGTGCCACCACGGTAGAAGTCGGTGCCGATGTAGTTGCGCTGCTCGGCATACGGAACCGCGTGAGAATCGATCCGCAGCTTCTTCGAGAGCGCGTCAGCGCTGCGTGCCATCGTTTCGTATTGTTCATATCCGAACGCACATTTGAACTGTCCAACCAGCTGAAAGTCGCATTCGAGCCGTTCCGTCCTGATGAAATCGTACAGGAATTCGCGCGCGATCTTGCCTTCCGCCTCGATCGCCAGCGCCTTGTCCTCGCCGAAGCGTCGAGAGATCGTTGCGTAATCAGGTCGTATGCTTGCGCTGGTTATTCCACCGTTGCGCGTCGAGGCCCCCTCGCCCGGATCCATCGCATCAAAGGCCGCAACCGAACGGCCCTCGCGCGCCAGCACCAACCCGGCCGAAAGGCCGGCATAGCCCGCGCCCACGATCAGCACGTCAAGTTTCTTGGGCAATGGCTGTTGAGGCAGCGGTTTTAGCGGTGAGGCTTCCCACCAATAGGGCGTATCCTTCTCGGCGACTCTCGGCTCGTGCATGTGGCTGACTTCTCGTGTGTTAACGCGTGGCCTGGGATTACTGACAAGATCAGTTGTGATCAGCCAAGACGGTGCTTGCGACGTCTACGCTCGTCACGAAACACTGCTGTAGCCTTGAACGCTGACCTGCCACTCGCATCGCATTGAGCTCAGATGTGATCGTCTCGCACGTCGAGCGCGTCGCGCAGCCCGTCGCCGATGAAATTGAAGCTGGTCACCGCGATCGTAATCGCAGCGCCAGGAATGATGGCAAGCCAGGGCGCGCTGGCCAGGTATTTTTGGGCGCCGTTGAGCATGTTGCCCCAGCTGGGCAGCGGCGGCTGGATCCCAAAACCGAGGAAGCTGATATACGCTTCCAGAAGTATCGCGCGGGCGACCGTCAAACTGGCGGCTACGATGATCGGACCCATGGCGTTGGGCAAGATCTCCCGGAACATGATATGTGTACCGCTTAGCCCAAGCATCCGACCGGCCTGGACAAACTCACGCTCGCGTAACGAGCGAACCTCAGCCTCGACGATGCGGGCAACTTCCATCCATTTGGTGACTGCGATGATGACCGTGATCATGATGGGGCTGGGCCGCAATGCTGCAGCCAGTGCCAGTACGAGAAAGATCGACGGAAACGACAAGAAGCCATCGACCGTCCGCATCAGGACTGCGCCGATCCAGCCGCCGCGATACCCCGCGACCACGCCGACGAGTGTTCCGATCACGATCGATAATAGCATCGCCGAAAATCCCACCAGCAGCGAGATCCGCCCTGCCATTAACAGTCGAGCCGCCAGGTCACGGCCCAGCGGATCGGTGCCAAGATAATGATGTCCGGTCATCGGAGGAGCGAAGCGGGCGCGCAAGTCGATGTGGAGCGAGTCGTATGGCAGCAGATAGGGGCCTAAGACGCATGCCAGCGTCAGCAGCGTGATCATTGTCAGACCTAGCAGCGCCAGGCGATGGCTAATGAAGCGGTGTACCGCGCGGTTGTGCCACCATCGGCTTGGAGCTGTCGTTACGGCGAGAGCGGTCATATCGGTTGGCTCCTCTGTCGGAACTTGCGGGTTCAACCCAGACGAATGCGCGGGTCGACAATGGCGACGGCGATGTCGGCGATCAGGTTTCCGAGAATGACCAGGATGGCGGAGAATATCAGCAACCCCATCACGACCGGGTAGTCGCTGTAACCGAGGCTGTCGAGAAACAGCCGTCCCATTCCCGGCCAGGTAAAGACCGTCTCGGTCACCAATGCACCCGTTAGAATGCTGGGCAGCTGCACTCCTGCAAGCGTGATCATTGGCAGGAGTGCGTTGCCGACAACATGCTTCAAGAGAATTCGACGCTCGCTCAGGCCCTTGGCGCGGGCAGTTTTGACGAAGTCCTGGCTAATGGCGTCCAGCGTCGCCGTCCGCATGTAGCGGCTCCAAACCGCGACATGGACAAGTGACAGCACCACGCTTGGCAGGATCAGATGGTGCAGGTAATTCAGAACGGAGCCGTCGCCGATCGTGTACATGTTCCCGGCGGGCACCCAACCCAGCTGCAGCGAGAAGACGTAGATCCCGACAAGCCCGAACCAGAAGGTCGGGATCGATAGCGCGACCATGGCACCGATCGTTGCCAGATAGTCAAACATCGAATAGCGGTGGGTGGCGCCACGAATACCGATCCAGGTGCCGATCGCGATCGCGATCACCGTCGAGGTACCCATCAGCAGTAGCGTGGCAAAGATATGCCTTCCGATCACGGCCAGCACGGATGTTCCGTCGCGGAAGGAGCGGCCCCAGTCGCCTTGCACAAGGCGCCATACCCAGTCGAAATACTGGATCCATAGCGGCCTGTTCAACCCCAACTGTTCCGCCAGCCGCTCCATATCCTGCTGGGTCATGCTTGGATCCCGCGCGTATTGCGACAGGGGGCCGCCTGGAATAAGGCTCAGAATGACGAAGCCGATGATCGAGACGATCACCAGCAGCGCGAGGCTCTGTGAGAGGCGATTCAGCAGAAATCCGCGCATTCGGCCCTCCTCCTGAGAATGAGAAATTCAGTAGTACGTTGCCGCCCCGACAGGCTTTCGCCAGACGGGGCGGCGGCTGCGAATATCAGCTCGCCCAAGACCAGGCACCGGCATTCCAGGATTCGGTGCGCGTGTTGCCGTTAGACATCGCACCTTGAATCCCTTTCTTGTGCCCCTGCACGGCAATGTTCTGGTAAAGCGGTAGCAAGGGTAGATCATGCCGGACCAGTTCTTGTACGCGGAAGTAGATTGCGCGCCGTGCTTCCGGATCGAAGGTGCGGCTGCCTTTCTCCAATAGAGAGTCGACCTCCGGATTGACGTATTGCGCATTGTTTGAGCCGCGGCCGCCTTTATTGCCGATCGCATTCGAATGCAGGCGGTTGGTGACGTCCGGGTCTGCGCCGATCAAGTAGGTGCTGCCTACTATCACCGAATCGAAACGCGATCGTTGCCAGAATTCGCCCCACATCACCGCGGCGGGAAGGTTGGAGATGGTCATTTCGACGCCGATCTCTGCAAACGCCTGCTGCAGATATTGCTGCACCTGCTCGCGAAGGGGGTCGCCTGACGTGGTCGAGTTGGTAAAAGACAGACGTACCCCGTCTTTTACCCGGATCCTATCCTTTCCCGGCACCCAGCCGGCCGCGTCGAGGATCTGCTGCGCACGCTTGACGCTGAACTCCTGCACCGGCAGGCCCGGGTTATAATAGAAAGACTGCCGCGGCATGAAGGTCTCAGTCGGAGTCGGTACGCCGTAATAGAGCCCGTCGATAATTGCCTTCTTGTCGATCGCTGCATAAAGCGCCTGACGGACCTGCAGCTCCTTGAACTGCGGGCGCTCGAGATTCAGGTAAAAAGACTCGAATGAGGATTTGGGCTCCAGCGTCACCACCCGGCTCGGCAGCTTGCGAGCTTCCTCGTAATGATCGGGGCTGATGTATGTCTGGCCCACGAGGTCTATGTCACCGCTCTTGAATTGGGTGTAGAGGACGGTGAGATCGGGAATGTATTTGAAGATCAGGCGCTCGATATAAGGACCATCACCGAAATAATTCGAGTTGGCGACAAGCTCGACGCGGTCGCCGGGAACGCGCGTGCCCCATTTGAATGCACCAGTACCGATTGGCGCTTGGTTGAAGGCGGCATTGTTTGGATCAGCCTCGTTCTCCAGGATGTGCTTCGGCACAACGAAGGTTTCGGTCAGGAACGACAAATACGGTGCGAAGGCCTGCTCCATCCGCCATGTGATCTCGACAGGCGAGACAACGGCGATGTCGCGCACTAGCGAGTGCCCCGTTGTACGCCAACTGCGGAAGTTCGGCTTCGTGATGAGTTCGAGGGTGAATTTCACGTCCTCAGCCGTGAAGGGCTTGCCGTCGTGCCAACGGACATCGTCGCGCAAGCGGATCCGCCATTTCAGACCGTCCTCGGAAATGCCGCCGTTCTTTTGGGTCGGCACTTCGACGGCAAGGTTCGGCTGAATTACGCCTTTGGGATCGATGCGAAAGAGCGCATCGAAAACCGAGAAATGGACGCCGTCATCGACCTCGATATGTGCCATCAGCGGATTAAAGACCGTGGGTTCCTGCGAGAGCCCGACGACAATCCGACCCTTGGGAACTCGTGGAGCCTTTTGGCCGAAGGCGGGCTTGGTCAACAGGTTGGGCGCGAAGATGCCGGCAGCCCCGCCCAAGGCCATCATTCGCAATGTGTCGCGTCGCGAGTAATTGGATACAGATTTGGAATGTTTGGTCATGGTTTCCTCCTTGTGGCGGTATCCGTCGTTACTCTCATCGATTTGCCGAAGCCTGGCGGGCGTGTTCAGGCTGCTCTCCAGGAATCGCCGCCACCAGTTCGCGCGTGTAGGATGATTTCGGATTCAGAAAGATCTGCGAGGGCGGTCCGCGTTCGACGATTCGCCCGCGCTGCATCACGGCGATCTCGTCGCAGATCTGGCTGGCCACACGCAGATCGTGGGTGATGAAGATCATTGAGACGCCGGTCTCCCGCTGGATCTGATCCAGCAACTTCAAGATCTGGGCCTGGATCGACACGTCGAGCGCTGAAACTGCTTCATCGGCAATCAGCAGCGTCGGTTTGAACATTAGCGCCCGGGCAATGCCGATGCGTTGGCGTTGCCCACCGGAGAACTCGTGCGGATAGCGGCCAAAGGCGCCAGCATCCAGACCGACATGGGATAGTAGTCCCCGGGCCTCCTCGCGTGCTTGCGCATAGGGCATGCCATGCGCGATCGGGCCTACCGTAAGGATATGACCGATCGTCGAGCGCGGGTTGAGGGAGGCGAAAGGATCTTGAAAGATCATCTGGATCCGCGGCCGCAGCGGGCGGAACCCGGCTTCAGAAAGCCCGGCGATGTCGCGACCCTCGAACAGAATCCGACCGCCGTCACTGTCCATCAGTTTGATCAAAAGCCGCCCTAGCGACGACTTGCCGGAGCCGCTTTCGCCGACGACCCCGAGTGTCCGCCCAGGTGCCAGGTCGAACGATACGTCGTTTACCGCCGGCACAGTCCGCGTCGCGCCGAACCATTTGGTGCCGCTGCGATAGGTTTTCACCAACCCGTTAACCTGCAGGATTGGCGCTTTCCCTGGAGCTTCCAGAGGAATCCGGTCCTTGCCTGTCAGATGGGGGACGGCCGCAATGAGCCGCCGCGTGTAAGGATGGGTAGGCGATTTTAGAACCTGAACGGCGCTGCCCTGCTCGACGACATGGCCTTTCTCCATCACCACGACGCTGTCAGCGATCTCGGCCACCACCCCAAAATCGTGCGTGATGAACATCACGCTCATTCCCTTGCGGCGCTGAATGTCGCGGATCAGCTTCAGGATCTGCGCCTGAGTGGTCACGTCGAGTGCGGTTGTCGGTTCGTCTGCAATCAAGATCGCGGGCTCGAGCGCCAGGGCTATCGCGATCATCACGCGCTGCCGCTGCCCACCCGAAGCCGGAACGGATACTGATGATACATGAGCTGCACATCGGGCAGACCCACTTCGGTGAGCAACTCGATCGCGCGGCTGCGGCGGGATTTCGGTGTGCCGACGCCATGAGCCGCCATGGCTTCGTCGATCTGCGCACCCACCGTCATCAGCGGATTGAGCGCCGAAAGCGGGTCCTGAAAGATCATTGACACGACCCGTCCGCGCAGGCCGCGCAGCTTGTCGGCAGGCAGACCCGCGATGTTCATTCCGTCGAGGTGGATTGCGCCAGAGGAAACCCGGATCACCTTAGGCAGAAGTCCCATGATCGCGTTGGCCGTGACCGACTTTCCCGATCCAGATTCTCCAATGATGCACAGGATCTGACCGCGCTTCAGATCGAAGGAGATATTCTCGACGGCAAAGGCCCGCTCCATCCCCCCCGGCAGGCTCACGCAAAGGTCGCGCACCGAGAGCGCCACGTCCTGGGAGTCTTCAGCCTGGATGCTAGAGGCCGTCAGAGTATCCTCCCCTTTCAACGGCATCGGGACATCCTGCTGCGAATTGAGACTTCGGACGCTTTTGCCTGCGCGATCGGACAGGTCGAGAACTCGCCGTTCATGCTGACATTCCCTGGTCGGAAGCTGCGACATGGATCTGACCTCTTTGCTCGACGAGCAAGAGCTGTGCCGCTCAAGACGCGGCGTTGGCCGCGTTCGCCAACCCGATCAGTGAGCGAAACTGATCGTCGGGCTTGGTGAACTGCCCAGCCTCGGCCGCGATGACGGCAGGTCTATCCTCAGTCACGCTCTCGAAATCGATCATCGTACCTGCGACATCGAAGCTCTTGTAGCGGAACGCCATGAGAGGCGTGACGGCTTCCGCTAAGGTCAGTTCCTCGGCAAGGCCCATGTCGATGGCTCCCATTATGATCCTCGACGCATTGATCGAGATTCTTGCTTGATGCTCACGAGTTTGGCCGCTTCGGTCCTCCCAGAGTCGCCGAAACGCGGCACGCGGGCGGCAGGAACTTCTGAAAAGGAAGTCCGATTTGGCATTTCGCTCTGCGCTGCGATGCCTCCAACATCAGCCGGGGGACGCGAGCCCGATACGCCCGCGGCTGACGAGAACCCGGTTCGTCAGCTTGGCACGTACTGCCCCCGCGGCAAGGACCCGGTGGGCTCGAAGACAGCCTTCAGCGGCCCTGCAAGGAACGCATCACCACCACGAACTGCGTGCTGGTTTCATTGCCCTCATTCTCGACTGGCACCGATCTGATTGCGGAGAGCATATGCCCGGTCTCTGCCTCTGAGGTACGGCGCGAGCGATCTGTTCTCGCAACAAAAGCTTGTAATGAAGGTGGCAAACCGCAGGATATTCCGTCAGACCACCAAACTCGGCAAGGCGCATCCGCGGAAGCTCGGTACGATACCTCAAACGCCGGAGTCCCCGCTCGATGAGCGCGCCACTGATGCATATCGAATCCAGTCGGTCTCTGCCACAAGAGGCTGACGTCGTCGTCATCGGCGGCGGCGTGGTGGGCGTGTTCACGGCCTACTATCTTGCCCGCCGCGGCGTTAAGGTCGCCTTGCTCGAAAAGGGGCGTGTCGCCGCCGAGCAGTCCAGTCGCAACTGGGGATGGTGTCGTCAACAGAATCGCGATGCGCGCGAGCTACCGATCGCCACCAAGAGTCTCGATCTCTGGGAGAGAGTAGCACAGGAGACCGGGGAAGACACGGGTTTCCGTCGCTGCGGGCTTCTCTATCTGTCGAACGACGAGAAAGAGCTGACGGGCTGGGCGAACTGGCGCGATTTTGCAAGGACGGTCGGCGTTACGACGCACATGTTGAGCACGGAAGAAGCGAGCGAGAGAGGCAAAGCGACGGGCCGCAAATGGAAAGGCGGCGTCTTCTCGCCAACCGACGGAACGGCGGACCCTTCGAAGGCTGTGCCCGTCGCCGCGCGCGCGATCATGACGGCAGGCGGCACGGTGCACCAACACTGCGCCGCTCGCGGCGTAGAGCTCAGTGCCGGCCGGGTAAGCGGCGTGGTGAGCGAACTGGGCACAATCCGGACGAAGACGGTGGTCATGGCAGGAGGGGCGTGGGCTTCTTCCTTCTGCAACCAGCTCGCCATTCGCTTCCCGCAGGCTTCCGTTCGTCAATCCATTCTCGCGACGGCTCCAGGCGCAGACGGTTTGCCCGATGCTTTGCACACTGCGCGCGTGTCACTTACGCGGCGCAGCAACGGCGGGTACACGCTGGCAATTAGCGGGCGCGCGCGAGTCGATCCAACGCCGCAGCAATTCAGGTTCGGCCGCGAATTCGTGCCGATGTTCGCTCGCCGCTGGCGCAGTCTCGCCCCTGGCGCATTCGAGGGCCTTCGCCAGGGTCACGAATCCCTGGCGAAATGGGCGCTCGGTGAGGTGACCCCGATGGAGCTGAACAGGACACTTAATCCCCGCCCCGACATGCGGCAGATTCGGGCGACACATCAAAGAGCTTGCGAATTGCTGCCCGAGCTTCGGCGCGTCGCAATCTCCAATGTCTGGGCCGGCTATATCGACAGCACACCGGATGGCGTTCCCGCAATCGGTGAAGTGGAAGCGATCCCAGGCTTTATCCTCGCGGCCGGATTCAGCGGTCATGGTTTCGGGATTGGCCCTGGCGCGGGACATATGATTGCCGACATCATTACCGGCAGCGAGCCGATCGTCGATCCGCGTCCCTACAGGCCGGAGCGTCTGAAAATGGGCGCTTGGGGCAAGGTCGCCGACTTCTGAAAAGCCTGCTCCGCGAATATTCGATTGACGGACGCCGAGGGGTGGCATCACCTTAGAGAGCCACCCGACGTGTCTTCATGGGCGAACACACGGTGGCCCGCCGAGGTGGCACGGGAGTTGATGCTATGAAAGCGCGCATGTTGCCGACGCCTCAAAGTAACGATTACCATCGTCGCCCCAATTACTCCGCCGGCATACCGTCCGGCCTAGCTGGCGCGGGCAGCCCCGGGGATAGATCGACCGCCAACATGGACGCCAGAGGGCTTCGGCGAGCCGCGGCTCGAACGTCTAGTGGGGCCGTCCTATGAAGCTCGACAAGATCGACATAAGGATTTTATGCGAACTGCAAAAAATGGACGGGTTTCCAATGTCGAACTCGCGGAGCTGATTCACCTTTCTCCGAGCCCGTGCCTGATGCGCGTCAAAAGGCTCCAGACGGAGGGCTTCATCACCGGTTATTCCGCTCAGATTGATGTTTCAAAGCTTGGACAAACTCTGACCGTCTTCGCCGAGATCACGCTGAAAAACCACCGCCAGATCGATTTCGCGCGCTTTCTCACGACCATCGAAAAGTTGGATTCGGTCGTCGAATGCCATCTGGTTTCGGGCGGATACGACTACCTCGTGAAGTTTATCACAGCTGGAATAAGTGAATACCAGGCGGTCATGGAACGTCTCGTCGAACTGGATATTGGCATCGATAAATACTTCAGTTTTGTCGTACTGAAGTCGCCTATCGTGAAATCCCATCTGCCTCTCGAAAGCATATTCAACAGCTAGGGGACAAATCCTCGGTCCGTGGCGATGACTTACGCAGATTGCCGCACCGACGATGCTGCCGCCCAAGACTTGCTACTCGCCGCCGATCGGGTCGATGTCGCACGTCGCGGGATGGTCGGTCGATGCGGTATTTCGCTGCACCTGCGCCAGGCTGCTCTTAACCGGGCGGCGCATCAATGGCAGGTGCAAATGATTATCCTTTCATCGCCGTGCGGACGTCCCTGTCTTCGAGCGTTTGGTCGAGCGTCGTCCGGGTTCGTTCGATGATGCCGTCAATCTCCTCATGCGTGCAGCAAAGCGGCGGCGCATAGCCCAGCACGCCCTGGGCAAAGGCGCGGATGACGAGGCCGTTATCCCATGCGCGGTCGAAGATGCGGCGCGCCGCGTCGGCCTCCGGTGGAAGGGGCGTCTTGCGCTCCTTGTCCGTGACAAGTTCGATTGCGGCCAGCATGCCGCGACCACGGACATCGCCGACAAGTGGATGATCGCCAAGGGAGCGAAGCCCCTCCATCAGGCGGTGCCCGGCCTTGCGCCCGTTTTCCAGCAAGCCACCTTTGTAAAGGTCAAGGCACGCGAGCCCAACCGCCGCACTAACGGGATGTGCAGAATAGGTGTAGCCATGGCCGACGGCCGTCTTGCCGGCCCCATCCGCGATCGTATTGTAAACGCGGTCCGACATGAAAACAGCTCCCATCGGCACATAGCCCGACGTCAGTCCTTTTGCGGTGGTCATGAAATCCGGCACGACATCGTCTTCTTCGCAGGCGAAAAGAGGCCCGACACGACCAAAGCCGGTGATGACCTCATCGGCAACGAACAGAATATCGTTCTCCTTGCAAACCGCGTGCATGGCTTTCAGCCAACACGGCGGCGGCACGAGAACGCCTCCTGACCCCTGAATTGGCTCGACATAAAAAGCCGCAACGCGATCTGCGCCCAGTTCGGCGATCTTCGCTCGCAGGGCTGCGATCGACGCATCAACGATAGCCTGGGGATGGGTGCCGACAGGATTGCGATAGGCATAGTGCGACGGAATTTTGTGCTGCCAGCGATAAGGCACCCCAAAGCCCGCATGAAAGGCCGGCAACGCTGTCAAACCGGCCCCCGCCGTCGAGGATCCATGATAGCCTTGCTCCACAGAGATGAACTGGTCCTTCTGCGGCATACCTTTGGCGTGATAGTAGTACCGAATGAAGCGGATCGTGCTGTCGACCGCATCAGAACCACCGAGTGTGAAATAGACATGGTTCAGATCGCCGGGCGCCAATTCAGCCAGTCTGGCGGCGAGACGAATGGCCGGCTCGGAGCCCAACCCGAAATAGCCTGTCGCATAGGGCAGTTCGCGCAGCTGCCTGGTTGCTGCTTCAACGATGCTGTCTTGTCCGTACCCGGCATTGACACACCACAGGCCAGCAAACCCGTCGAGCAATTGATGTCCCGAAGCATCGGTCAGGGTCGCGCCCTTCGCTGATTTTATCACCCGCACGCCCGACGCCTCATGGCTGCGATAAGATGAAACCGGGTGAATCAGATGCGCGCGGTCCAACTCGATCAGCGAATTGCTCAACATTTCATTCTCCAAATCAACCCGAAGAGCAAAGTACGATATCGAGGACGGCAGTTCCTCCCAAGCAGCGCCTGGACCAAAGGAGTTGTCACTTTCGTTGGTGATCGAGGCCGCATCTTATGCCGGCGCAGGTCCGCCGCGTCGCGGTGCTGCTCGATTCGAAAGGTTGCCTCGCGCAACTCTCTGCCAAAGCTTTGATCCAGTACGACACAATCTGCTTCCGGCTTCAGCAAAAGCGGCGCTTTATCTTCCGAGATCCTCAATATGATGCTGTCGTACCGGCCCAGTGCCGAGAGGATTGGAGGATTCCACGCCATGACGAAGTTTCGACCGAAATACATCACTTTCGATTGCTACGGCACGCTGACGAATTTCGACATGGCCGGTGCGGCAAGGAGAGTCTACGGCTCCCAGCTTTCCCCCACGGCGATGGCAAGTTTCATCAAGGATTTTTCAGCCTATCGCCTGGACGAGGTTCTCGGCGCCTGGAAGCCCTACCTCGAGGTCGTGCACAATTCGCTGGAACGCGCCTGCAGGCGCAATGGTGTTGCATTTCGGCCAGAGGACGCACAGCGCATCTATGAGGAAGTGCCGACTTGGGGTCCACATCCCGACGTTCCGGCAGGTCTGGCCCGGGTTGCGAAGGAGATCCCAATGGTCATCCTGTCGAACTCCATGAAGAGCCTCATCATGTCGAACGTGGAGAAGCTCGGCGTCCCCTTCCACACGGTCATCACAGCCGAGGAAACCGGCGCCTACAAGCCGCACATGAAGGGCTTTGAGTACATGTTTGACAAGCTGGGCTGCGGTCCGGAAGACATCACCCACGTTTCATCCTCCTTCCGCTACGACCTGATGACCGCCTACGACCTGGGCATCAAGAGCAAGGTATGGGTGAACCGCGGTCATGAGCCCGCGAACCCCTTTTATGAATACACCGAGGTCGATGACATCGGCGGGCTCGCCGCCGCAGTCGGCTTGGAGCCCCTTCGAAAAAGCGCGTGAACGCGTATCCTTCTCGGGCCCTTTCGCGGCACTTCAGACCTTCGAAAACCTCAATAAAGATCGATGCGTGATGAATAACGGGGGCGGTTCAGCCGCCCCCTTTTCCGTGTTTCGGCTAGTCCCGATAGATATTGCGTTACTTCGCGGTTGAGGCATCATCCTATTTATCGCGCGGACGCGACCCGCCGCAGAATCGAAACCCCTTCGATTCCCTTCCCGAAACCGGGAAGCGGCCCCTCATTCCAACCCGCCGACATGAAGTGTTTTGATCTCGAGATATTCTTCTATCCCGAGCTGGGATCCTTCACGCCCTAGTCCCGACTGCTTTACACCGCCGAAAGGCGCAACTTCGGTTGAGATCAGGCCAGTGTTCAAGCCCACCATTCCGAACTCCAGCGCCTCGGCAACACGCCATGAGCGCTTGAGGTTTTCCGTGTAGAAATAGGCAGCAAGGCCGAATGGCGTGCCGTTTGCGATCGCAATCGCTTCGTCCTCGGTCTTGAAGCGGAAAAGCGGAGCGACCGGTCCGAAAGTCTCTTCTGAAGCCAACAGCATCTCGGTCGTTGCGTCACCGAGCACGACGGGACGGGCATACTGCCGACCTTCCGGCATACCTTCGCTCTGCGAGATGATCCTCGCGCCTTTATCCAAGGCGTCCGAGATGTGCCGCTTGATCTTTTCTATCGCCGCGCCATTGATCATCGGCCCGATTGCAACCCCTTCTTCCGTGCCGGCGCCGACCTTCATTTTCGCGACCCGGCTGGCGAGCTTTTCTGCAAAAGCGTCGTAAATGCCGGCTTGAACGAGAATGCGATTGCAGCAGACGCAGGTCTGCCCGCCATTGCGGAACTTCGATGCAATCGCCCCCTCCACCGCCAGGTCGACGTCGGCATCGTCAAAGACGATGAATGGTGCATTACCGCCGAGTTCAAGACTGAGCTTCTTGATGTTGTCGGCGGCGCCTTTCATCAGCAACGCGCCTACGCGAGTCGATCCGGTAAACGAGATCTTGCGCACGGTTTCGTTGGCCATCAGCTCATTGCCGATTTCCGCGGGCATGCCAGTCACGATATTGATGACGCCCGCCGGAATCCCTGCCCGCTCCGCCAGAACGCCGATCGCGAGCGCCGAAAACGGCGTAAATTCAGATGGCTTGATGACCACGGTGCAGCCCGCAGCCAGCGCAGGGGCCACCTTGCGCGTAATCATGGCGTTTGGGAAATTCCAGGGGGTGATGATCCCGCAGACGCCTACCGCCTCTTTCAGTACCAGAATGCGGCGGTCGGCAGTGGGTGAAGGAATAGTCGAGCCATTGATCCTGCGCGCCTCTTCCGCAAACCATTTTACGAAGGATGCCCCATAGCGGATTTCTCCGAGCGATTCGGCGAGCGGCTTGCCCTGTTCCAGCGTCAGCAAAAGCGCCAAATCCTGCTCATGTTGCCGCATCAGTTCATGCCATCGCTCCAAGAGCGCTGCACGCTCAGCATGAGTCTTTTTCTTCCAGCGCTTGAAAGCGTCGGCCGCAGCGTCAATTGCAGCCCTGGTCTCGTCGCGGCCCATATCGGGAATGGTGCCTAGAACTTGCTGACTGGCAGGATCGATGACATCGACGGTCGATTTCGCGTTCGCATCCCGCCAGTTGCCGCCGATCAACGCCTGCTGGCGAAACAGATACTTGTCCTTCAATGCGATCATCTTCTTTCCCTTCGGGGCCAACCCCGCCGTCACTGCGATGCGTAGTCGCCTCTTGTCCTCGCCCACGAGCGAGTCTGCCCGACGTTCGACGAGCACGCTGTTGGATTTGCGATTAGTGAAATAGAATCGTCTTATCCGAGCAGTACAGGATCGACCGCCGCATTTTTCATCGAGAATGAACTGGCTGACGGCGTTGAATCGGGTCAGGCGCGGCTTGGAAAGTCGATTGTTCTGGCGGGCCGTATATCTGGACCGCTCTGAGCTTTATGCTCAGTCATAAGCGCAGACGTAGATCTTTCGCACGGTCTCGATCGTGCGCCAGACGCCGACAAACCCCGGTTTCATCACAAAGCTGTCGCCAGCGCGGTAAGTCTTCGTCTCACCATCCTTTTCCTCAATTTCGATGAGACCCGAGATGATGTGACAAAACTCGTAGGTGGTGGCCTTGATGGAATGGGTCTCGCCGGGCGTTGCTTCCCAGACGCCGGTTAGTACCTTCTCGCCTTTCGAAGCGTCCTGCGCCCAGGTCTTGAAGGATGGATTGCCCGAAATCAGACGTTCCGGATCAGGCAAGGCGTTCTTTGGTGCGAAGTCCGGATTGGTGTCGATTGTAATCAGAAGTGACATGGGATCGTTTCCTGGTTAGTAGCCGCGCGTTCGATCGACGAGGCCGATCGGACTTTTCCCGGCGCGGTGGCGCCGGATGTTTTCTATTACGGATAGTGCTGCCGTATGCGGCTGCGTCACGGAGGCGATATGCGGCGTTATCATCACCTTCGGGTGCGACCAGAGCGCATGGCCTTGCGGCAGCGGCTCGGGTTCGGTGACATCGAGTATGGCTGCTGCAAGGCGGCCGCCGTCGAGCGCCTCGATGAGTGCGGCCTGGTCAAGCTGCGGGCCGCGGCCAACATGCAGCAGTCGCGCTCCCGTCGGCAAGAACGAGAAGAGCCTTGCGTTCAGAATGCCACGGGTCTGCTCCGTCAGCGGCAAGAGACAGACCAGAATATCCGTCTCCATCAGAAAGCCGGCGAGCTGATCTTCGCCGTGAAAGCAGGTGACCCCCTCGACCAGCTTTTTGCTGCGGCTCCATGCGGCAAGAGGAAATCCAAAGGGTTTGAGGCGGTCGATTGCCGCATGCGCCAGCATGCCAAGGCCCAGGAAACCCACGCGGCGCTCCGCCGTCTGCGGACTGGTGAGGGCTTGCCACATGGCCCTTCTCTGCTGCTCCCGATATGCGAGCATCTCGCGATGGAGCGCCAGCACGCCAAGGACGACGTATTCTTGCATCATGCGTATGATGCCATCCTCGACCATGCGAACCACTTTCACATGGTCGGGTATGATCTCCGGCTTGAACTGATCAACCCCTGCACCGATGGAGAAGAGCACCTCCAGATTGCGATAACGCGAAACATCGTCCGGCACGTTCCAGGTCAGGAGGTACCTCACCTTGTCGGAGTCGATATTTTCACTACAGTGGTAGAATTCCAGGTCGGGGAGCTCGCGCGCAAAGATCTGGCGGAAAACTGCCCCTCTTGCGGCATCGGAATTGAAAAGAAACCCCATCGACGAACCCTTCGTGTCACACGGCGAGGCGCGCGCCGAGATGCTCGATCATTTGTTGGCACGTAGCGAGTTCGCCGGTCTCGATGTAGTCATGGAGGCGATGGGCAGGACTGACATCGCCGGGATCGCAAATGACCGTGTCGGTGCCGGCCTGCCGATGAAGTCCAGCCGCGGCATTGAGCCCCAAAACGGGAAACGCGACGAGCCTCGCGCGGATTTCTTCAACCTTCATGGGGCCCACTCTGCCAACGCAATTCGCTGGATATCGACAGCGTAACCGCAAGCAGGAGCTTTCCCTGCCGAATTGCGTTGCGCTATAGGCCGAAGATTTCGAAGACTTGCCCAAAACAGGTGAAACCTGCTGCCTTTCCGTGCAATGCTGCGGCAAACACGTCTGCTGCCATAATCCGTCAGCAGGATCAGAAGGCACGACAAGCCATAGACTTGGCATTCCGCGAAGGGACGGATGAATGGGACGATCGGTACGCCTGAAGTCCTTCGAATTGGTCGCGCGGGACATTCGCGAAATTGATGTGAAGCTGCTCCACGCTCTCTCGGTTGCGGTTGGCTGGCCGCATCGGCCCAAGGACTGGGATTTCCTGCGCCGCGCAGGTCAGGGCATCGTCGCTGTTGACGGCATCGGGCGCGTTTTCGGAAGCGCGATGTGGTTCCCGCACGGACGCGAATTCGCCACCATCGGCCTGGTAATCACATCGCCGCGCACCCAAGCACAAGGTAGTGGCCGATGGCTCATGGAACAGGTGTTCGAACGGTGTGGGAAGCGGAATTTGAGCCTGAACTCGACCGATGCCGCCTTTCATCTTTATCTTTCGCTGGGCTTCAGCAAGGAAGCGGTCGTGTATCAGTGGCAAGGTGAGGTCGTATCATCCCTCCCTGCGGTGCCAGTTCTGGATGGTGAACTGAAGTCGCTGTCAGCCGAAAATCTTCAGGAGATCGCAGCGCTCGATGAGTGCGCGTTCGGAACAAGCCGCCAGAAGCTGCTTGCATTGCTTTCGGAAGGTGCATCAATCTGCACTCTAAGCCGCGGCGGCGAGATCGTCGGCTACTCCATGAAGCGCGAGTTCGGGCGTGGCCACGTGATCGGTCCCATCGTCGCCAGCAATGATTGTGACGCGATCCATCTCACGGCCGTGCATCTCAAGGAGCTCACGGGACGGTTCGCCCGCGTCGATACGCGCGAGCAGACGGGTCTATTTGCTGACTATCTTCAGCAGAGCCGCCTCGGGATAAGCGAGACGATCATAACCATGTCCAAGGGACGGCGATTCCTGAACCGAAAGGAAAACGAGCCGTGGGTCTACGGATTGGCCGGTCACGCGTTGAGCTGAAGCTGTATGGACTAGTCCAAGACGTGCATCGGTCGAAGGTCCCGTTACTCCATCGGGGCGGTGAACTCCTAACGACGATGGTGGTCGTCAATGACGAAATGGGTTTCGCCCGTGACGTCGCCGACAAGGGGCCCGTTCGTTCCGGGACCATGGTCTCCTGGTCGAACAGGAAACTCCCGAGGACGTGCTCGCACGACCGCAAAATGCCCGAACGCAGGATTTCCTATTATGCCTAGAATAAATGCCGATCACCATATCCGCACCCTAGCTCCCTCCATCCATCGACGCCGATCTGCTCTACGCCGCCACCGTCCCGCGCATCTCGAGGAGCGGCTGATGAACGCCTCCCAGAGGCTCAAGAGCCTATGAAGGGCGAGGTCGCAGAACTCTGGCGCTATCCGGTGAGCTCCATGGCAGGCGAACAGCTCGCCGTGGCGCGCATCGAGGCAGCTGGCATCGCCGGCGACCGGATCTGGGGAGTGCTCGATGAAGCAACCGGCCGTATCGCCTCCCCTGGGCGGGAAAAGCACTTCATCGGCGTGCCGCGCGCGCATGCCAAGATCGCTGATGGCGGCGTCGCCGTTTCGGTCGATGGCAAGAGTTGGGCTGGACCGGAGGACGCCTCGATGCGGGAAGCCTTGTCAAGGACCTTCGGCTTCAAGCCGATGCTGAAGCCGTTCGACCCCATCGGATCGGGCGGTTTCCGTCCTCGCTACGAGCACGCTCCGATCCATCTCTTGACCACGGCTGCACTGCGCAGCCTTAGCCGAGAATTGCCCGACAGCGTCATCGACACGCGCCGCTTCCGTCCGAACATTCTTGTCGACTGGCCGGATGAGGATGAGGCGATGCCTGAAAAAGGCTGGATCGGCCGGGAGATCAGGATCGGAGAGGTCGTCTTGCGGGGCAAGAAGCCCTGCGGACGCTGCGGCTTCATCACGATCGAGCAGGATCGCTTACCGCTGGACGTCGAAATCCTGCGCAGAGTGGTCAAGCGTCACGGTCGTGATTTCGGGATTTATTGCGACGTCGTGAGTCCCGGGCACGTGACAGCCGGTGCGGTGGTCGCCGTTGCGTAAGCTTTAGTCTAGCTAGTAGTAGCGCAATGCGTTCTCCTCGGGCGGCCAGAAGGGCCGACTCGGGTGATGAGCGCGGATTGCCAAACGAGATCGCACCGCTCCGGAAACA
Source organism: Bradyrhizobium sp. JYMT SZCCT0428 (assembly GCF_018131075.1). Lineage (GTDB taxonomy): Bacteria > Pseudomonadota > Alphaproteobacteria > Rhizobiales > Xanthobacteraceae > Bradyrhizobium. The sequence goes on from NZ_JAFCLS010000002.1 coordinate 284,688, forward strand.
TCGGCTCGCCGCCGACGCCGCAGCGCGTTCAGTTCAGCCTGTGTACATTGGTTGTCGCTGGATTTTGTTTGAGCTCCCGGTGCACACATCGTGCACACGGCGCCTTCTAACCAATTGAAAAACTTGAACTCTCGCTCCAATCCATCATGGGGGCGACGGAAAAGCGATAGTCTAAGCCATTCATCTCATTAATCTTTTATGCTCAAGCCGATCCTATATAAGGGATTGGACCGACTGGCAAATCTCGCACGAGCGAGGCTGTCTACACCGGTTTCTCCAAGGTCAAATCCCCTACGATTGGAAGCCAACGCGCGCGACGGCATGAAACGCCGAGAACCAGTCTCATTCAACCGAAATAAAAATCAGATTCGGCAATGAAATCCGCGTTGATCAAACGCACTGACAATAGATCACGCGTGACACAACGTCGGCGAAGTTCGGGAAACACCTCAATCATTCGTGAAGGATAGGATGAAATTGGATTGCGCCGCCTGACCAATCCGGAACGTGTCAGGTCAAGCCGCGCATCCGGCGCAAGCTGGGACGACCACCAACTTTCTCCGTTGGGTCCCTCCAATTCAGCATCGAGCTGGTAACGCTTTAGCGCTCGCGAGCCGGGCTGCGCTCCCCTACCCGCGGTATCTCCACGGCGTGCCGCCGACCGCGGTCTCGTCAATCGTCCACTGCGGCAACGCCAATCCTGGCGCGACATCGGTGAACACCATGCGCACCCGGGTGCCGATACCGACCCGCTCGACTTCGGTCTTCGGTGCCAGCACGCCGTCCGGCCGCACCAGATTGCCGATCACGCGGAGCCCCTCTTCCCTTGTCGGTATACCGCTTTGGGTATCCAGTTCAACCAGCAGTACGAGATAGGGCGTGTACTGCTTGAATGCCGGTTGGATGGCATGATGGACTTCGGTGTAGGAGTGCACGGTGCCGCGCCCCTCGACCGACACCCACTCCGAATCCGGCCCGCTGCACCAGGGGCACGCCGTTGTCGGTGGGTAGCGAAGAAGCTTGCATGAAGCGCAGCGCTGCAGGCGAAAATCGTGCTTCGCACAGTAGCCAAAGTAGTCGAGGTTCTCATGGTCGAGATCATTGATTTCAAGCGGCATGCCGAGATATTGCGCGGATATCATTTGCCTATCCCCTCCACATCACCATGGCCGATCCCGTGCCGGGCATCGCCCAGCCAAGATTGGCCGATACTTCGGCGTTCTTCACCTGCCGACAACCACCTTCGCGATAATCGTAGGTGTGCTGCCGCCTGCCATCGGGCCCGATCGGGCAACTATCATCTGCATCGTGGCGGAGCTGGCGCACGTTCTCGATCACCATGGCGATGCCATGGGTATAGCCTTCGCAGAGATGGCCTCCCGACGTGTTGTTCGGCCTTTTCCCGCCGAGCATGATGGTGCCGTCGGAGACGTAGTGGCCGCCGTCGCCTTTCTTGCAGAAGCCGTAATCCTCGAGCTGCAACATGGTCGTGAAGGTGAAGGCATCATAGGAGCCGGTGAGATCGACATCGTCCGGGCCTACTCCAGCATTCGGCCAGAGGATTTCCCTGGCGTAGCGGCCGGCGACGGTTGAAATCGGCCCGGTCTGGTAGTGCATGTCGACCCGCGGCTTCGAGCAGCGGCCTACTACACCGCGGATTTGCACCAGCGGCTGCTTCAGATCTTTGGCCCGTTCGGCCGTGGTCACAATGATGGCATTGGCGTTGTCTGTCTCCACGCAGCAGTCGAGCAGATGCAGCGGTTTGCAGATCATGCGGCTGCCAACGACATCCTCTACCGTGATGCGCTTCTTGTAATAGGCTTTTGGATTGTTCGAGGCGTGATGGCTGTGGGCCACGCGGACATGGGCGACCTGCTCGGCGGTGGTCCCAAAGTCATGCATGTGTCGCATGAAGCTCGGCGCGAACGACTGTCCCGCGCTCTGCCAGCCATAGGCGCGGCTGTGCAGCATGTCGCCCGAGACAGGCACTGCGGAGCGTACACCGGTGCCACCGATCCGCACCTGCGAGAAACCGTTCATGGAACGGAAGATCACCACCGTCTTGCACATGCCGGCTTCGATGACGCCGATCGCGATACCGATCAGCGCCTCGGTCGACGATCCGCCGCCGAACACGTCCATATAGAAATTGAGACGGATGCCGAAATCGCCGGCGACGAATGGCGAGAACACCGAGTCGTTAAATTGATACGACAACATGCCGTCGATCTCAGAAGGTTTCAGTCCTGCGTCGACCATCGCGTTGCGCACTGCGATAGACGCGAGCGCCCGCGTCGACTTGTCCGAGCCGCGCGTGTAGGTGGTCTCGCCGACGCCCACAATGGCGTACTTGTCGCGCAGGAATTTCGGGGTAGTCGCCTCGACATCTTCCCTAGGCAGCGGCATTTCGTTGGGCTCCCGGTTCGCTTTTCCGTTTCTTGTCTTGTTCTCGCGCCTGAATGAGGATGCTGGATAGCTTGCTCTTTGTCCATCGCTCGCGCGATAACAACGCAGTCGCAACGCCAAACGCTTCCGACACTCACGCGTTCGCGTAAGGCTTGATGATCTCCTCGCCGAAACGGGCCAGCGTCGCTTCGAGATCGGGCATGAACGCCGTCACCGGCAGCGCGAGGCGGCCCGCGCCCCGCGCAATCCGTTCCTCGACGGCCGCGCGCGGGTCGGTGCCGGAATTCGGCAGCGCACCGGGACAGCCGAGGATCAATTCCACTTTTCCCGGATCGCGGCCGGCCTGTTCGGCCGAACGGCGCACGACGTCGAGTAACGGCATGGTGTCGACCTGGGCGCCGATCGAGGGGAAGAAGCCGTCGCCTAGCCGACCGGCGCGGCGGGCGGCCGCTTCCGAGTGACCGCCGACGACGATCGGCACTGATTTCGCAACCGGCTTCGGATTGGAATTGACCTTGTTGAAATTGACAAACTCTCCTGCGAAGCTCGCGCTGTCGCTGGCCCACAACGCGCGCATGGCCGCGACATATTCATCGGCGCGCTTGCCGCGACGCTCAAAGGGAATACCGAGTGCCTCGAACTCCTCTTTGAGCCAACCGACTCCGATGCCGAGTTCGAGCCGGCCGCCGCTGAGATAGTCGAGCGTGGCGACTTCCTTGGCTAGCACCAGCGGGTTGCGTTGCGGCAGGATCATCACCGCGGTCATAAAGCGCAGCCGCGTGGTCGCGGCGGCGACCCATGTCAGCCAGATCAGAGGATCGCTAAAGTTCACCGTCGGGCCGCCCGGCAACCGGCCGCCGGGTGCATAGGGATAGACGCTCTCGTAATTATCGGGAACCACGACATGTTCGACAGCGAACACCGAGTCGAAGCCCGCCGTTTCCGCCAGGCGAACCAAACGGCGGGCGCCTTCCGGATCAGGGAACGCGAAGTTGCCGAAATGCAGGGCAAATTTCATGTGGCGGTACCTTCCCCGATCAAGCGGCGCGCTCGATCGGCGCCTTCCAATCGTCATCATGGCACAGGGCGAAGACATCGGGGAGCCATCGTTCATCGCAGCAACCCATGCGTCCGCCGAGACTGTTCAAGCGATCCCGCGCTTCGTATCCTCCGGCCAGGGAGGACCGGACGATGAAGCTTGGCCTGTCAATCGGCTATTCGGGCGCGCACCTTGAGGTGCCCGTCGCCCTGGTGCAACGGGCGGAAGACCTCGGTTACGACTCGGTCTGGTCCGCCGAAGCCTATGGCTCCGATGCCATCACGCCGCTCGCATTCCTGGCCGCCCAGACCAACCGCATCAAGCTCGGTACCGGCATCATGCAGCTGGCTGCGCGAACGCCGGCCAACGCCGCGATGTCGGCCGCCAGCATTGACGCGATGTCCGGCGGTGGCCGCTTCATTGCAGGCCTCGGCGTGTCGGGACCACAGATCGTCGAGGGGTGGTACGGCCAGCCGTGGGGCAAGCCGTATTATCGGGTCAAGGATTACGTCGCGATCATGCGCAAGATCTTCAAGCGCGAAGAACCCGTGACGCACGAAGGCCGCGAGATCAGCCTGCCCTACACGGGCGAGGGTTCCGTGGGGCTCGCCAAACCCTTGAAGTCGATCCTGCACATGAACCCCGACATCCCGATCTATCTTGCGACCGGCGGCGAGGCGATGGTCAAGCTGACGGCCGAGATCGCCGACGGCTGGCTGCCAATGGGTTTCGTGCCGGGCGCTATGGAGGAGTACGGCCCATGGCTGGAGGAAGGTTTTCGGCGCGCCGGCAACGGCAAGAGCATGAAGGATTTCACCATCCAGGCCTCCGTCCATGTCGAGGTCGACACCGACGTCAAAGGAGCGCTGGCACGCCTCAAGCCGGAGGTCGCGCTCTATGTGGGCGGCATGGGTCACCGGACCAAGAATTTTCACAACGACATCATGTGTCCGTCGCGGCTTCGGCGACGCCGCCAAGCGCATCCAGGAACTCTACCTCGCGGACCACAAGGACGAGGCCATCGCCAGCGTGCCCGATGAGTGGGTCGATTTGAAATCGCTGGTCGGCCCACCGGCGCGCATCCGCGAACGCTACCGCGCCTGGGAGGACAGCGGCGCGGATTCGCTCAGCGTGCGATCGCGACAACCTGAGGCCATCGAGGTGATGGCCAAGGCCGCGCGGCTGAACTGAGGTATCAACCAGCGGAGAACAAGCGTGATGCGTCCACCCCTTCGCGTCGGGCAGCTGCTGCCGCACGCAGAGACGCGCTGGCCGAAACGTCCAAAGACGAGCGATAGACAACGACACGAGATCCATCGCCGGCCATCTGGTCAGCGAGCAACAACACACGGGAGAGAACGATGCGCATCGGCGGGGCCATGTTTTTCACCGACTACTCGATGTCGCCGACCGAACTTGCGCGGGCGCTGGAGGAGCGCGGCTTCGATTCCCTCTGGGTGCCAGAACATTCCCACATTCCGTTGACGCGCAAGTCGCCCTTCCCCAGCGGCGGCGATGTGCCGAAGAAATATTACGACGTGATGGACCCGTTCGTGATGCTGGGTGCGGCCGCGGCGGTGACCAAGACGCTGTTGCTCGGCACCGGCATTTGCCTGATCGCCCAGCGCGATCCGATCCAGACCGCCAAACAGGTCGCCTCGATCGACCAGATCTCGGCTGGCCGTTTCCTGTTCGGCGTCGGCAATGGCTGGAATGAGGACGAGATGGCCAACCACGGAACGGTTTTCGAAAGCCGCCACAAGCTGGCGCGCGAGCGTGTCGAGGCGATGAAAGAAATCTGGACCAAGTCAAAACCCGAGTACCATGGTGAGTTCGTGAATTTCGACCCGATGATGACCTGGCCAAAACCGGTGCAGAAACCGCATCCGCCGATCATCGTCGGCGGCGCTTTCCCGTTCGGTGCCCGACGCGCCCTGCGCTATGGCGACGGCTGGATGCCCCACCGCGCACGAAGCTCGTATGCGGATGTGCAGGCCCTGCTGCCGAAATTCCGCGAGATGGCAAACGAAGCTGGCCGCGATCTCGCGTCGGTGCCGATTACGATCTGGGGCGCCAAGGAGAACCTCGACCTGCTCGAGCGCGACCGCGACGACGGCGTCTCGCGCCTCGTCGTCAGCCTCGATTCCGCCAAGGCCGATACGATCCTGCCGGAACTCGACCGTTGGGCGAATTTGATCCGCCAACTCGACAGCTGAACTAGACCAGCGGCAAGACCTCGGCCCGGAATTTCTGCATGCCTGCGAGGACTTCATCGGCCGTGGTGCCGCCGAAACCGAAATCGAGACTGCCGACACCCATGTCGCGCACCGCCCTTATGTCGGCGGCCATCACTGCCGGCGGACCGGCGAACAGGCGATGTTCACCATCACTGGCCTGTGCCGGTGCAGTCTCGCCGAACACGGTAACGCGCAGGCTGAGGCCCACCGCCTTGGGATCGCGCCCCGCCTCTGCGGTCATCTTGGCCAGACGCGCCGCCTGGGTCTTGAACCGCGCCAGGCTGTCGAGCGGATTCTGCGGGTTGGTCCCGATCGGATACCAGGCATCGCCGATGCGGGCAGCTCGCCGCAGCGCCGGACCGCTCTCGCCTCCGATCCAGATCGGCGGATGCGGCTTTTGCACGGGCTTCGGGTCGAAACCGATATTGGCGAACCGGACATGCTTGCCATCGAACTTCGGCGCGTCCTTGGTCCAGAGTTCGACGAAGGCGCGCAAATATTCATCGGTTACAGTTCCACGCGCATCGAAATCCGGCGCGTCGATGGCCTCGAACTCCTCGCGCATCCAGCCCGCACCGATACCCAGCGTCAGCCGGCCACCCGAAAGTACGTCGATGGTCGAGAGAATTTTGGCCGTCAGCACCGCTGGCCGGTGCGGCACCACCATGACTGATGTCACGAGACGCAACCGCGTCGTTTTCGCGGCGATCCAGCTGACCTCGGTCAACTGCTCGTGCCTCTCGCCGCGGGTGCCGCTGGGGAATTCCCCGGAGGCGCTGTAAGGATATTCGGCCGCGATCGCGGTCGGAATCACGACGTGGTCGCTGAACGTCGCATAGTCGAACCCCATCGCCTCGGCGCCAACCACGATTTTTGTCAAATTATCCGCGGCCGACAGGGGTCCGGCGGTTGGTGCGTTGAAGCCGATCAGCATTTTTTTGCGTCCTTCTTTGCATTGCATTGCTGGCGTCGATGCGACACCATGCGGCCGCTAACGGGTGACGGCAAGCGCGTCCCGCGACGACATTGCGACCCTCTGCGGGCGGAGACGACAGACCATGACGGCGGCCGGTAGGCAGGCGATACGGCGGCGGTTCGATGCGCCGCCGGCCGAACTGATAGCAGAAGCCGCGGCCTTGCGCGATTCCGCACATGGGCGGGTGATCTCCTATTCGCGAAAAGTCTTCATTCCGCTCACCAAACTCTGCCGCGACGTCTGTCACTACTGCACGTTCGCGCAAGTACCGCGCGCGGGCAAGCCCGTCTACCTCTCGCCCGACGAAGTGCTCGCCATCGCGCGCGCCGGCGCGGCCGCGGGTTGCACCGAAGCACTGTTCACGCTGGGCGACAAACCCGAGCTGCGTTACCAGGCAGCCCGCGACGCATTGAAAGCACTCGGCCACGAAACGACAATCTCCTATCTGACCGCGATGTGCGCGCTTGTGCTGCGCGAGACCGGATTGCTGCCGCACGCCAATCCTGGTGTGATGACGCACGAGGAGATCGCCGGCCTGCGCGAGGTGACGGCCAGCCAGGGCATCATGCTGGAGTCCATCAGCGAGCGGCTGTGCAGGCAGGGCGGCGTTCACTTCGGCTCTCCGGACAAGCATCCCGCAGTCAGGCTGGAAACCCTGCGTCTGGCCGGCGAGTTAAAAGTTCCTTTCACGACCGGGATACTGATCGGCATCGGCGAGACACGCGACGAGCGGATCGACGCGCTGGAGGTTATACGGGATCTGCACGCCGCCCATGGTCATATCCAGGAAGTCATCGTACAGAATTTTCGGGCCAAGCCTGACACCAAGCTCGCCGATTCCGAGGAACCCGATCTCGAAGATTTGCTGTGGACCATCGCGACGGCGCGTTTGGTTCTCGGTCCCGACATGAATATCCAGGCGCCGCCAAATCTGTCGCCAGGCGTCTATCAAAAGCTGATCGACGCGGGGCTCAACGACTGGGGCGGCATCTCGCCGGTCACGCCCGATCACGTGAACCCCGAAGCCCCGTGGCCTGCCATTGCCGAACTCGCCCGCAAGAGCGCGGAGGCCGGCAAGCTGCTGGTGAATCGCCTGCCCGTCTACCCCGTCTATGCACGCGACGCTGATCATTGGCTGGCCCCTGATATAGCCACCCGCGTGCGGCGTATGAGTGACACCGAAGGCTTCGCACGCGACGATGACTGGGCACCGGGCAACACCCAGCCGTCACCGGCACCGCTGGTGCTCGCCCGCGGCGTCGACGCCGGAATCGCAGGAATCGTCGAGCGCGCCACATCGGGCGAACGGCTCGCTTCGAACGACGTCGTGCGCCTCTTCGCTGCGCGCGACGCCGACTACCGGCACGTCACGCAGGCCGCCGACGCACTTCGACGCGCGGTCAGTGGCGACGTCGTACGTTACGTCGTGAACCGCAACATCAACTACACCAACATCTGCTACTTCCGGTGCAAGTTCTGCGCCTTCTCGAAAGGGCGCACGCACGAGGATCTGCGCGGCTCACCCTATGATCTCGCCATCGAGGAAATTACGCGTCGCTCAATCGAGGCGTGGGATCGCGGGGCGACGGAAGTGTGCCTGCAAGGCGGCATCCATCCCGAATACACAGGCGCCACCTACGAGGCGATCTGCCGGGCGATCAAGGCGGTCGCCCCCGAGATGCACATCCACGCCTTCTCGGCTCTGGAAGTGACGCAAGGTGCGGCCACGCTCGGACTTCCGATCCACGAGTTCCTTACGAAGCTGAAGGCAGCCGGTCTCGGCACCCTGCCCGGAACGGCGGCGGAAATCCTCGACGATGAGGTACGCGCCATCATTTGCCCCGACAAGATCAACACCGCCCAGTGGCTCGACGTGCAGCGCGCCGCCCACCAGGCGGGATTGCGCACCACCTCGACCATCATGTACGGGCACGTCGAGACGTCGAAATCGTGGGCAAAACATCTGCTTGCGCTGCGCGACTTGCAGGCTGAAACAGGCGGCTTCACCGAGTTCGTGCCGCTCCCCTTCGTCCACATGGAGGCGCCGATGTACCGCCACGGCATGTCGCGCTCCGGCCCGACATTCCGCGAAGCCGTGCTCATGCATTCCGTCGCGCGGCTGGCCCTGCATCCGCTGATCCCGAACATCCAGACATCTTGGGTAAAGATGGGGCCGGCGGGTGCCGCGATCTGCCTGAAGTCCGGCGCCAACGATCTCGGCGGCACACTAATGAACGAGAGCATCTCGCGCGCCGCCGGCACCCAGCACGGACAGGAGTTTCCGCCGCACGACATGGAAGCGCTGATCCGCTCGATCGGTCGCGAACCGATGCAGCGCGATACGCTCTATCGGCCGGTGCCGGAAGAGCGCCGTGCGGCCTCCATGATCGCGGCCGATTTGGCGCCGATCGTGCAAACGCCGCCGCGCAAGAAGGTGGCGGTCGCTTAGGCTATACCCCGCTTGGCCAGCAGCGCGGGCACGCCAAGTTCTTCAAGCAGCGTTCGGGTACGCGTTCCGGCCGATTGCTGCAGGCGCAGGAACAGCGCCAAATCAACGGGATGATCGATGTCCATCGCGATCCCGGGCTGACGGATCACCGTTGGCTCGATGCCCTGCCAGCGTGCGGCGTCGAGATGCGGGAAGTAGCTGTTGTCGCCAAAACGAAGCGGCACCGATTCCGGCGGCGAACAGACGACGGCATTGGACCCGAGATCGTCATGCGCCGGCGAGATCGTGAAGGACGGCGCGGCGAGATGCGCCGATAACACCGCGTCTATCTCACCGGCGCGGGTAGCTGGAATATCGCCGGGCATCGTGATCATGCCGCCACACCCTTCGCTTGCGAGAAGGCGGCGGCCGGCATTCACACTGCCGGTATGTCCGTCCCGCGCCCCCTCGGTCACGATCCGCGCACCGATTGTCTTGCCAAGGGCCGTCGCATGCGGTTCGAGGGTGACGATCATGATGCCGGCCAGAAGGCGTGAGCCGGCAATGGCGTCGAGCATGTCGGTCAGCATGGTTTCGGCGAGAATTCGTCGTTGTGGTGGCGACAGCAGGCCCGACAGTCGATCCTTGGCGCCGTCGAACTCCTTGACCGGTATGACCGCCCAGATGTCGTTCATCGCTGCGAAGCCAGCGCGTCCGCCGCATCGAGCGTCACGCGCGCCAGCGTCTCCCGGTCATCCAGGGTCTTCATCAGGATCTTGGCGATCGTGACCTGCGGTCCAACATGGCCAACTCCATCGGCGTCGGCGTGGTCGACGATATAACCATCCAGCAGGTCGCCGTAGCGCGCGGCGACGCCGGCGGCGCTGGCCTCGAGGCCAAGTTCACGCATCATCTTCGCAGTCGGACCTTTGACGGCTTGCCCGCCGATGATCGGCGACACCGCGACGACCGGTGCCCCACTCGCCTTGATCGCATCGCGCATGCCGGGGATCGCAAGGATCGGCTCGACGCTAATGAAGGGATTGGACGGACAGACGATCACGGCCCGCACGTCGCCCGAGCGCAGCGCCGCCGCGATCTCGGCTTGCGGTCGGGCGAGCGCCACGTCATCGAAAGCCAGCTCATGAACGACCGGCCGGCACTGCTGGCGGACGAAATAGTCCTGGAAGTCGATCCAGCCCCTTTCGCTGCGCACGCGGGTGCGCACGCGGTCATCGCTCATCGGCAACACGCGCGCACCGATGCCGAGACGCCGGCAAATGTCTGATGTGACCTCGGACAGGGTCTGCCCCAGGCGCAGGCGACGGGTGCGTTCGACATGCAGCGCCAGATCGCGATCGCCGAGCCGAAACCAATCCTCCCCGCCGAGCGCGCCGATGCTGTCCATGAACGACCACGTCTCGTCGCGACGGCCCCAGCCCGTGGCGGGATTGTCGATGCCCGCGAGAGTGTAGGTCAGCGTGTCTATATCGGGCGAGATGCTCAGTCCAAGATGCTCGAAATCGTCGCCGGTGTTGGCGACCACAAGCAGTTCGTCGGCCGGCAAGACGCGGCTCAGACCTAGCGCCAGTTTCGCGCCACCGACGCCGCCGGACAGCGCCACGACAAGTCGTTTTCTCATCGGAACATGTCCTCAGCGGCCGGGCGTACCAGCTCGGACGCAGCGTTGTCAGGACCGCGCCAGGTCAAACCGCGCACGATCACGACGGGCTGACCTTCGGCACCCTGCCCCATCACGAGCGACGCGGCAGCAGCGATCTCGTCCGCATGCCCGGTGATGCTGACCTGAAGCTCGCGTCCGAACAGATCGGACGAGCCGCGCAGGTCCATCAGCGACGGCAGGCCGGCGGCGCCAATCGCAACGCCGCAGGTACCGCGCCGCCAGGCGCGACCGAAACTGTCGCTGATGATCACGGCAAGCGGCACACCGAACCTTTGCGACAGGCGCTTTTTCAGTATCGCCGCACTGCCGTCGGGATCAACTGGCAGCAGCAGGGCACGCTGGGGGTCATCGGGCGAAGCCACGTTGGACTGGTCGATCCCCGCATTGGCCATAACCAGGCCGAGTCGGTGCTCGACGATCAGGATGCCCGGCCTTGCCCGCACCACGCGCACCGATTCCGACAGGATCAGTTCGACGAGGCGCGGATCCTTTTGAACCTTGTCGGCGAGTTCGATCGCTTCAGCCGACGGATTGACACTGGCGAGATCGACCATGCGCCCTTCGACCTTGGACACGATCTTCTGCGTCAACACAAAGACGTCGCCGCCACGTGGCACGATCCCACCGCGCGCCAGCCCCTCGCCGATCAAGGCGACGAGATCGTCGTCCTTGGCTACAAGCGGAATGCGGGGGACGGCAAGGAGCTCGACGGCGTTGCTGGGTTGCATCGGCTGGTCCCGCGCGCTCAACCGAAACGCTTGCGAAGGCGCGGCAGCACATTCTCACCGTAGATCTTCAGAAAGCGCGCCTGGTCTGGTCCCGGCGCGTGAAACACCAGATGCCGGAAACCGAGACCGACGTAGTAACCGATCCGCTCGACGTGCTCGTCGGCATCGCTGGACACGATCCATCGACTGGCGGCGCGCTCCAGCGGCAGCGCGTCGGCGAGGCGCTGCATCTCGACGGGATCCTCGACCGTCATCTTTTCCTCCGGCGTCAGCGCCAGCGCCGCCCAGTGGCGCGTATCCTCCAGGGCACGCGCCTTGTCGGTATCGAACGACACCTTGACCTCGATCATGCGATCGTAGGACCGCGACGGATCCTCCGACGCCGCCATGCCTTCGGCGACTTTCGGCAACAAGGTCTCGGTGTAGAGCTCCGGCTTCTTGCCGCTCGTGCAAATGAATCCTTCGGCGGAGCGGCCGGCATAGCGCGCCACGAGGGCACCCGCCGCGGCGACATAGATCGGCACCGGCGTGTTCGGGCGATCGTAGATCGTCGCCTTCTCGGTCTTGTAATACTGACCTTCGAAACTGACCCGCTCCTGGGTCCAGAGCGCCCGGATCAGGGTGACGGCCTCACGCAAGCGCGCGAAGCGCTCCTTGAATTCCGGCCAGGGCTGCCCGGTCGAAGGTACTTCGTTGAGTCCTTCGCCAGTGCCGATACCGAGCACGACGCGTCCCGGGAACATCGCGCCCATGGTGCCGAACGCCTGGGCGACGATGGATGGATGGTAGCGGAACGTCGGCGTCAGCACGCTGGTGCCGATAACGACGCGCGAGGTCCTGGCGCCGAGCGCGCCCAGCCACGTCAGCGAAAAAGGCGCATGGCCGTCGACATGCTTCCATGGCTGAAAGTGATCGCTGATGAAGACGGAATCAAAGCCAACTTCCTCGGCAAGACAGGAGAAGCCCAGCAACGCGCCCGGCGCGAACTGCTCCGCCGATGCCTTGTATCCGAGCTTGATCACCGCAAATCTCCTGGCTGGCGCCGGCCGATGCCGAGGCCATGGTACCCGTAGTGGAAATCTATAGATTAGAGGGAAAGCAGCGACCAGCCAAAAAGGGGGAAGCGACCATGCATCTCGGAATAGCCCTGCCCTACGGCGACATTGGCGGCGATGGCCCGATTGTGCGCGAATACGCTGAGCTCGCCGAGGCCGAAGGTTACGACGGCCTGACGCTAGCGGACCATGTCCTCGGCGGCAACCCGGCGAACCCCGCCAGCGGCCGCGCGGGCGGGCTCGGCCTGTTCCACGATCCGTTCGTGGCGTTCGGCTTCATCGCTGCCTGCACGAAGAAGGTCGAACTCTCCACCCAGGTCCTGATCCTCGCGCAGCGCCAGACGGTGCTGGTCGCCAAACAGGCCGCCAGTCTCGACGTGCTCAGCGGCGGCCGCTTCCGGTTCGGCATCGGCGTCGGCTGGAACGAGATCGAGTTCGTCGGCCTCAACGAGAATTTCCACAATCGAGGCAAGCGATCCGAGGAACAGGTCCAGGTAATGCAAGCGCTGTGGGCCGATCCTTACGTGACGTTCGAAGGCAAGTGGCATCGCCTTCCGGACGCCGGCATCAATCCCAGGCCGCCACAGCGCAAAATTCCGCTGTGGTTCGGCGGTCACATGGATGTGACGCTGCAGCGGATCGCAAAATGGGGCGACGGCTGGATGATGCTGTCTGAGCCGCCGGGACCCAAGGCCGTCGCCGAATTCGACAAGCTGCGTCGCCTGGTGGAAGCCGAGGGACGCGATCCGGACTCGGTTGGCTTGGAAGTCTGGACTTCAACCGGCACCGGCGCCGAAAAAGACTGGCGCGAGGAGATCAGCTTCTGGAAGCAGGCCGGCGTCACACATGTCACGCTGCACAACACCTTCGGTGGCTACCACCACAAGCGCATGGCCGGCCGGAGCATGAACGACCATGTCGACGCGATGCGCCGCTACCGCAACGCCGTCGCCGATCTGCTCTGAGGCGGAGCACAGGCGTCTCAGGCATCGGCTAGCGCGGCCAGCATGCGGTCGCGGGCGGCGAAATCGCCATCGGCGTGGACGGGCTGCAGACAGACATGCGTGGCGCCGGCCGTGAAGTGCTCTCGCAGGCCACGCTTGACCGTGTCAGCATCGCCCCACAGGACCATCGCATCGATGAACCGGTCGTTACCGCCGTCGGCGAGTTCGGCCTCGGTGAAGCCCTGGCGCAGCCAGCTGTTGCGGTAGTTCGGCAGCCCCATGTAGCGCGAGAGCTCCTTGCGCCCGAGCCCCCGTGCTTTCACGGGATTGGTCTCGATCGTTATTTTCTGCTCCACCGCAAGCCATTTCGATGGCCCGAGGATCGCTGCCGCCTGCGCCGTGTGCGCTGGCGTCACGTTATAGGGAACAGCGCCGCGCGACTTGGCGCCGCTCAACGCCAGCATCTTCGGTCCGAGTGCGGCGACCACGACTGGCAGTTCACCTGATGGCGCAGACTTGTTGATGCCGTCGAGATAGGCACTCATGGCCGCAAGCGGCTTGTCGTAGCGATGGCCACGCAGCCCTTCGACCATCGGAATGTGACTGACGCCGAGGCCGAGAACGAACCGATCGCCATAAAGCGCGTTCAGCGAGACTAGGGCGCGCTGCGCGGTAAAGGAATCGCGTGCATAGATGTTGGCGATCGAACTGCCGATCATCAGCTTCTCGCTGCACGACAGCAACCAGGCCGCCAGCGACATCGACTCATAGCCTCGCGATTCCGGGTACCACAGGTTCGAGTAGCCGTTGCCTTCAACCGCGCGCACGAAATCGCGCAGCTGCGATCCGTCGAGCTTGTCGGTGCTGTACCACACGCCAAGGCGGCCTAATTTCATGTCGATAGCCTCCGGCTGACGGTGCGTACAAACCGCTATCGCGGGGAGCTGGCATAGGAATCAAGCCGTGCGAATAGCGAGATTGTCTCGACGCGCGGTCGGCGCCACGTACCCTAATGGACGGGATCCAGCACGACCACCGGTATCTCGCGCTCGGTCTTGAGCTGATAGTCAGCATAGGGCGGCCAAAACTCGAGCGCCTTTTTCCAAAGCCGCAGGCGCTCCACGCCCTCCGCTGTCCTGGCCCGCACTTTCAACTTCTTGGTCCCGACTTGTACTTCAACGTCGGGGTTCGCAAGAATGTTGCGATACCAGCCTGGGTGGTCGGGCGCGCCTCCCTTTGAGGCGATTATGAAGTAACTGTCGTCCTCCATTCCGTAAAACAGCGGAAACAGGAACTTATCGCCAGACTTGCGGCCGGTTGTGGTCAGCAGCAGCGCCGGCACGGTCATCTCACCGTGCTGGGGCACCGTTACCTTGTACATGTGCCCGTCGGTTCCACCGCTCGCAAGATAGCGGTTCGCGTGCTCGACAATCCAGTCCGGCAAGTTCGGACCGAGTTTCGCTTCAGCCATCGTGCCCTCTCATTAAAAGCAGAAGGGAACATACCATCGGGCGCCGGATCGGCCAAATCCTGATTCAAGAGCAAGGCGATGTGGCACTTATTGGCTGTTTTCGGGAACTCCGCTGTGCTTCCGAGCCATTTTGAGACACGAGCTTTTCATGACGGGCAGCGCTGATCTGTCGAGCGTGGTGGTCAGGCGTGACGTCATGCTACCACCCGTGCAGCCCTTGATCGGGCCGTGTCGTAATGCCCGGATTGACATCGAGCTGGCAGTATTTACCTCTGAAGAAAAGCAACGGTCGGGCATCTACTTCGGATCGCGCAGTCAATGACAGCACATGCCCGACAATGATGAGATGGTCACCGCGTTCTTCTTTTGCGTATGCTTGGCATTCGATCCAGGCGAGCGCATACGACAACAGCGGAACCCTGCGCCCCCGGGGGGCATAATTTTACCCGTCCCACTTATCGATCAGCGCGCGGGCGATATGCGTCGATATGGCGCTCTCGTTCTCGTTGAGGATGTTGACCGCAAAATGATCGACCGGCTGCCAAGTCTCTAATAATCAGTCGCAGTCTTCTCGTTTGGACGGCCCCTCAACAAAAAATAACGTCACGAGGACCCGGATATGCAGTTTGTGCCAAGCTTACTCAGAGTGGCCGCGAGGCGGTGTTTAAATTGAGCCTGCTCGCTGTGGTGCTTTTCGCCCTCGCCGTCTTCTATGAGCTGAGGCTGCCTCGGCCGCGCCTCCTTTATTGATGGGGCCGAGACCGAAATTATTTCGGAGCATTCGCTAACCCAATCCCGAGTTTGTTCGCGACGCGGAATGAACCAATGCAGGACAGCCTGCGCTGTGAATTCTGTATTCAATCAAGCCGAACCAAATCATCGGCACCACACACCGGGAAGGCTTTGCCTCGAGCGTGGAAAAGATGCTCAACTTGAGGTTGGCCGCCCCGCAACACGGCGGCATCAAGTCTGGTTTGCAACCCATTAAATTCTTACATATTTCAAAACTCACTTCAAAGACCCATCATACAAATTGAAGTTGCATCGCTTGGATCTTCTTGCTTTATTTATTTTTGCTTAGCTGCTCACCACCTCGTTCCGCCACTTCGCACATCTTGGAAGCTCTGCGGTCATGCTGGGGGAGGCTCATGCTTCGGGAGCCATGGATTCATTTCTGTGGGCCGAAAGACCCTGCTGCCAGGCAGGCGATCGTTGATAGCCTGTCGAGCAGTGGAGTCCTCACCCGATCTTGGGACATCAGCGCGCCCGCGGATGATGGGATCATCTGTTTTTCCGACTTCGACGATGATTTGTGCGAATTCGTCCGCGAGGTCAGCCATAATCGCGAAAAGCGGGTGGTGGCGGTCCCGATCGCAGGCGGCCAGCTCGACAACGAACAGGCCTGGCGACTATTGCATGCAGGCGCGTCCGACGTATTTCTATGGTCGTCCGCGTCTGAAATGGCGGAAAAGGTCAAAGCACGCTTCGAGCGTTGGCGTGCCGTCGATGAGCTTCTGCAGTCACCGGCCATCCATGACAACCTGATCGGCAAAAGCCCGGCGTGGCGGTCGGTGTTGCGGCAGATCGTCGAAGTCGCACGGTTTACCGGGGCCGCCGTGCTACTGATCGGCGAGAGCGGCACCGGCAAGGAACAGGTTGCGCGGCTGGTCCACGAGCTTGATCCGCGCGCCTGCGAGAACGACCTTGTCATCGTCGACTGCACCACCATCGCCCCGGAATTATCTGGCAGCGAATTTTTCGGTCACGAGCGCGGCGCCTTCACCGGAGCCGTCGGTGCACGCGACGGCGCTTTCTCGGACGCGAACGGTGGAACGTTATTTCTCGACGAGGTGGGTGAACTGCCGCTCAGCCTGCAGGCGCAGCTTTTGCGTGTCGTTCAGGAGGGCACCTATAAACGTGTCGGCAGCAATGCCTGGCAACGCAGCCAGTTTCGTCTCGTTTCCGCGACCAATCGGAATTTGCTCCGAAGCATCGAAGAAGGCCATTTTCGTCATGATCTGTATCACCGGATCGGGGGCTGGATCTTTCGGTTGCCGCCATTGCAGGAGCGACGCGAAGACATCCTGACTTTGGCTCGGCATTTCCTTAAGCTATTCCAACCCGGCATCTCACTGGCGGATTTCGACGGGCCGGTTCGAGAATACCTGCTGAAACGCGCTTACCCCGGCAACGTCAGGGACCTGCGTCAGCTGATAGCACGCGTCAGCAGCCGGCACGTCGGTCCTGGGCCCATTACCATCGGTGACTTGCCGGACGATGAGCATCCAATCGGCGGGCCTGCGAAGGACAACTGGCGTGTGCCGGAGTTCGAACGCGCTATCGCCCAGGCCCTCTCGTTGGGCGTCGGGCTTCGCGAAATCAGCCAGACCGCGGCAGATACCGCAACGCGTATCGCCATGCACGAGGAGAACGGCAATTTGCACGGCGCCGCACGCAGGCTCGGCGTGACCGATCGCGCCCTTCAGATGCGTCGCGCAGCGCGGCGCCAACACAATGGCGGCGGCTGATCATGCTTCGAAGTGACCGGCCTGCCAGGGATCGCGGTATTCGTCCTGCGATGGCTGGAATTCGCGCGACGGGTGTTCTGGCAACGCGACGGGTTGCTGGCGCCGGTTCGAAGTCAACCGCAGGAAATTGCCCGCGAGGACGAGTTCCTCGTCCGCGGGCGAGAGACCCAGCAGCCGGACTTTCTCCAGTTCCACACCGGGATGCAGCCATGGCCCGTCGGAGCCAAACAGTATCTTCCTTGCACCGGCCCGCTGCACGGCCAGCTCAAGCAGTTCGAAACGGCGAACGCCCGATGTGTCAGTATAGATATTGGGGTGGCGCACCAAGTGGTCAATCAGGCTGTGTTGCGCGCGCCAATCGTCGGAAAAACTCCCCATATGCGGGATGATGAACGCTACATCGGGATATTCCGTGGCGATGAGTTCGACGATCGAGACTTCACCCATCGGATCGTAGAGTATGGGAACAGAAAAGGCGCGAGCGACTTCGCATATCTCGCGCGACAGCCGCGCATCATAACGGTGCACTTTGATCCCGACGAAGCCATATTGCTCGATTGCGACTTTAACTATTTCACCGATCCGCCCGCGGTCCCTGGCTGCGTGGACAAAGGCCAATCCATAGAAACGGCCGGGCCGGCTGGCGACAATGCGCGCGATCTCCCGGTTGGCGACCGCGTAGTCGGAGCGAAAGGCGGCAAAAATCGCGGTGCGGTCGATGCCGGCCTCACTGGCCCAGCGCAGGTATTTTCTCAATGGCGCCGCTGTATCCCAGGGACCGGTTAGCCCATCGCCCTTTCCGGCGTGACAGTGGCAATCGATGATCATCGTGCCGCCTCGCCATTGTGGACACACAACGAAAGCGGCGTGTCGCGATGATCCGGGAATGCATCGAGGCCGATACGGGCCAACTCCGTCAGGAAGTGCATGGAAGTCGCGATGCCATTGAAGAAATTTGGCAGGTGGAATTTCTCGTTAGGCGCGTGCAACCGGTCGTCGGGCAGCGCAAAGCCCATCAGCACCGTGGGAATCGCGAGGATTTTCTGGAACAGATTGACGACGGGAATGCTTCCGCCGGAACGCAGAAACACGGGGGCATTGCCGAAGCCTCTCTTGTAAGCTTCGACGGCAGCGGTCACCCCGGGGTGTCTCCGATCGACCATGGCCGGCTGGGTCGCGAGCTCGGTCCTGATCGCGAGCCGTACCGTGAGCGGACTGATCCGACGAACATAGGCACGAAACAGTTGATCGATCTCGTGAGGATTCTGATCGGGCACCAGGCGAAAATTGAGCTTCGCCGACGCGCGCGCTGGAATAACGGCTTTCACGCCCGGTCCCTGATACCCGCCGCTGATACCATTCACGCTGAGCGCGGGCCTGACGGTGCTACGCTCATAGAGCGAGTACCCGCGCTCACCCCACCCTCGTTCAGCACCGGCATCGCTCAAAATCTCAGCGTCCGACGGACCGACCTTCGCCATGTAAGCACGCTGCTCAGGCGTCATTGAGCGAACCCGGTCGTAAAAGCCCGGAATCGTCAATCGGCCGTCGCGGTCATGCAGCCGGGCGATGATCCCACTGAGCACCTGCAACGGATTGTGGACGCATCCGCCAAAATTGCCGGAATGCAGGTCATGCGCGGGCCCGCGAAGTTCGAGTTCAAGGCTGAGCGCACCACGCAGTGACTCGGTGATGACGGGGCGATCTGCCGCCAGCATCCGCGTGTCCGACAGCACCGCGACGTCAGCCTTGAGTGTCTTGCTATGACGCTGGACAAAATCCGGCAAGTTCGTGCTGCCGATCTCTTCCTCACCCTCGAACAGGCATTTGATGTTGACGGGGAGCAGGCCGGAGGTGCGTAACAGGCACTCTGCGGCTTTGACATGGGTGAACATCTGCCCCTTGTCATCGGCAGCACCACGGCCGAACAGATTGTCGCCGCGCACCACGGGCTCGAATGGCGGCGATTGCCATTCGCTGATCGGATCGGCCGGCTGCACGTCGTAATGTCCGTAGATGAGAACGGTCGGACGTCCGGGCGCATGCAGCCAGTCTGCATAGACGATCGGAGCCCCGCGCGTCGGAAGCACCTGGACGCGATCGAGCCCTACCCTGCGCAGTTGCGCTGCCAGCCAGGCGGCGCAGTTGCTGATATCACGAGCATGTTTCGGCCCAGCGCTGACCGACGCGAAGCGGACGAATTCGATGAGTTCGGCCACGAACCGGGCGCGGTTGGATCGCGCATAGGCCAGGCCGTTCGATTCCGCCGGCATCGGTCGCCTCCTTCAGCAGCCGCGTCACGGCTTCTGCGGCGTGAACGGCATCACGAAAAAGCCCCGGATACTTTGTCCCGCACCACCGGGCACCAGCTCCTTCGATATGGTCTCGCCGCCACTGGTTCTCACCTCGATCTGAATATCGTCACGAAGCGGGAAGTTCGGATCGTAGATATGAAGCAGGGCCAGGCCCGGCGATCGTCGTGTCATGCAATGCACGAGCACTTGGTGGTTTTCGGTCAATGAGCCGGTTTTATCGACCAGCACCAACCCGATCACGACCACCTTACTGCGGCGCAGCGCGGCGGTCACCTTGGCGAGTTCGATCGTCGTGAGCGCCGCGGTGCTGTTGGACGCACCCGAATCCGGACGGCCCATCCAGTCGAAGAACTTCAACACCGGCGCACCAAAGTCCGAACCGATCGACGACAGATTGAGATTGAGCGAGTCCATCTGGCGGTCGACCAATTTGCGGTGCAACGCGCTGCCGGTCGCCGGCACCGACGTCGTCGTCGGAACTGCAACCCCGAAGGTGAAGTGATCGCCGGCCAGCAACGACATGCCGCCGCAAAGCCCGTAGCCGCCTGAGCCGACTGAAAATCCGAGCTTGGAGGCAAGCATGGAAAGGGGCTTCATGATCACAGCCGGCACGCTGAAGGAATTGACGAATTTCAATCCATGCACCGACGAACGGAAACCGCACTTCGACGGGATGGTGATAACAGCTGGCGGCGGGGGCGGCCGCACGCGCGGCGGGATGACCACGAAAACCTGTACACGGCGGCTGCCGGGCGCGTTGCCAGGAACCGGCTGCAATTCACCGACGGTTTCGACCGTGATGGCGACGCGACTGGCGAGTCCCGGCACCAGTGTATCAATAGCCTTTTGCAGGCCGAGCTTGACTTGCTCTCCGCGCCGCTGACCAAGATTGCGATTGTAGTCGTCCGTGCCGACCGGATCGGTATGCCCGACAATGCGGACCTGGCGCACCGGTCGCCCCCTGCGATGGGTCGCCACGATGCATTGGGCAAGCCGCTGGATCAGCGGCAGATGATGCGGCTTGAGATTGTCGCGGTCAAAATCGAAACTATCGAGGATCTCCGGAACCTTCAGACCCTGGCAGGGATCGCCTGTGACGGCCGATGCAGGCGCACCTTGCCCCAGCGCCGACTTGATGGCGGCGTTCGTCGCCGGGCCGGCGATGCCGTCGACCTTGAGTCCACGCTTCTGCTGAAAACTGCGAACCGCGGCGCGCGTCTGCGCACCGGCTACGCCATCGACGGCGAGGCGTGTGCCGAGCAACTGGTTCAGCGAAGCCTGCAGCCAGCGGACATTGCTGGCCCCCGCGGCTTCGGATTGCCATGTGCCCGGTACTTCCAGCTCGAACGACTCCAGCTCGCCATATTGCGACTCGGCTTCCAGTTCGCGTCGCGCCGCCATGGCGGTGCAGCGCTGGTTGACGCGCGCGGGCGCAACGCGACTGTTTGCCTCGAACACAAACCGCACGATGCAGTTGATGCCGCCGAACTTGCCGCGATCGGCGGCATGTTCGGTCACGTATCTGCCGAAATAGATGTGGAAGGGCTCGTGCATCAGCGTGGAAAGCAGGGACGATGTCCGACCCGCCTTCATGTCATCCCAGAACGCATTGCCGAGGCAGATGACGTTGCTCCTGCCGGGAGCCGCGCTTTCGGATCCCCAGCTCGAGCAGGCAAAGTCATTATTGTCGTTGCCGCAATCTGGACAATTGGTCGAGTTGATCCTGCAGAACAACTTCAGCTTACCGCTCGCCAGCAGGTCGGCCACCCGCCTGCACCGGACTGCCACAACGTCACCTCGATCTTTGATCGCGGCTGTCGGCTTCATCCAGGTCGGCACGAATTCAGGCTTCACCCTGAATATTTTGAGGAAGGTATTCTTGGTGGCGGTAGAGCGGCTGCCTCGTTGAAGGTTGGCTGCCGCCTTGCGGAGCATGACGATCGCCGTACCGATTTGCGCATTGATGATGGTCAATGCCTGGGCCTTGTTTTTTCCTGCCCTGCGCAAGGCGGCAACACACTCCGCGGCGGGACCGGAGAAATCCTTCACATAGCGGAAGGATGGTTTTGTGCTTTTGGCAACCTCACCTGTCAGTTCGAACTCGCCAGGCGCGCCCAGTTCCCATTCGTTCGTTTCACCGCTGAACTCACCGAACACTTCAAAGCCGGTCTCGGCTTCACCGAACGCGGTTTCGAATCCGAAGCTCTCGGAATCGGCTGGCGGGGACGAATCGGCCTGGCCGTCGGGTGCATCCTGCGCGTCAGCGGCTTGCTGTCCATCATCCGGCGCCGGCGCGTCGGTTGCCGGATCGATCGGCGGCTCATCCTGAGACGGCTCCGGCGGCGCGGCCGGCGGCAGATCGACTGGCGCCCAACCACCGCCCCAGGGGATGACGGGAAATACCGTCGGGCGCGGACGTACTGGCCAGCGCGGCCGCATCCAGGCCGGACGGGGCCGCGGCTTCCGCATGATCTGTGGCCGCCGCTGCGGCCTCCCGGTCGAACCCCGCCTGCGGCGCGAATACTCGTCTTCCGATTCCATTTCTCCCAGGCCGAACTCGTCCTCCTGCTCGGTCAACTCGCCGCTATACGGGATCGTCTCGAATTCGAAATACGAAGTCATGATACCCTCCCCGTCAGTTGGTGGGTGGAATGGTCGGATGTCATCGCCTGAGCGATTGCCTCGAGAGCCATGTCGATGTCCGAGTGCCGGTGCAGCGCGGTGATCAGAAATGCCACGCGCGTAGCGATCTCGCGGCAGCGCCGGACCACGACCGTGCGGATACCGCGCCGAAGCAGCCGTGCGCGCAATACTTCCGCCGCGATGCCGGCGGGCTGTAATGTCTGCACCGGAAACGGACCGCCATCCGCCACAAGCCCGATCGCACGCAGTCCAGCCTGGAAGCGGCAAACCAGTAACGCCAGGTACCGCCGGAGCCGCTCGCCGTGGCTGCGATTGACGTCAAGCGCCTGCTCGGCGGCACGAAGAGTCGCGATCGACGGCGGACTGCAATGGACGCGGGTGTCGCTCTCCGCCTCGAAGCGCCGGATCAGGCCGGCACTGCCGGCCAGCATCGCCATCGGAGCGCCAAATCCCTTGGCCAGCGAACTGCCGACGATCACGTCCGGCGATCTGACACTTTGCCACCGCAACGAACCACCACCCTGCTCGCCGAGCACGCCAAGCGCCTGCGTATCGTCGATCACGACATAGCCTTGCTGAGGCGCAACACATTGCAGAAACTCCGGCAATGGTGCTGCGTTTCCGCAGGATGGGCAGAAACCGTCGGCAACGACGACCGGCCGACGTTTGGAGCGCCTGTCCTGCTTTATCAGATCGCTGAGCGCTGTGGCGTCGCGATGCGGAAACTCGCGCACGGGAACGCCTCGCGCCGCCGCCCGCTCGACGCCCCATCGCGCAATGGCATAGCTACCCTCGTCCATGTAGATCCTCACTCGGTCACGTGCGAGCAATCCAAACAGGTCCCAGAACAGGTGCAGCGTCGACGCAAGCGGCGTCGCGCGTTCGCATCCCACCAGCGCAGCGAACTCGCCTGCAATGGCGGCGCTGACCCGCGACGACTGCAGCGCCGCGGGCTTGCCCGTCGTGAGCGCCGGCCAGGGACGCAACGACGGGCTCGGGTGGCGCAGCCCGAGATAGAGCGCCGAGGTGAAGTCGAGCACGGCATCTCACCGCGCCCGCTGCATCGCCAGCCGCTTCTGCAGATGCACGGCTGGCATCGTGTAATCGACGGTGTCGGGATTGGTCAGATCTATACCCGTCACGGTGCGATAGGCATGGATGTAGCTCTGAATCTCCGGCCGCCAGTAGCGCACCCAGTTCTTGGCATGGCTCTCGTCATTGAGATCGATCCAGTCACCGTAGCGGACCGATAGCAGTATCTGCTCGCCGAAGGACGCCAGATCATGGAAGTGCGTGACGGTGACGTCCGACCAACCCTGCAGCGTCTTCATGGTGTCGACCTGCGGCATCCAGGCTTCGGTATAAGGCACCATCGGCCGACTTTGCAGGAAGTCGCGCATCTCCGGCCGCGCCAGCAGCCATTGCTGCATCAGCATTTCGACCCGTGCCGTCCACGGCAGATCGCCGAACTGGTTGTGCGCTCCCTGTGCAAGCAGCAGATGAACTTCCCTCAACGCCTTTAGCAGCGGGAACGCATCGGCGATGACGGTGGTGTCGTTGTCCTCCTTGTAGAAGACGGAGCACATGTGCAGCAGGTTATGGAAGCCCTCGAGGAATTTCGAGCGGCTGTCCGCCGGACGCAGCGGCGGCAACGCCTTGCCGCGCAATGTGATGCCGTATTCATGATCGTATTCGGCCCCACGCCGTTTCACTGTTAGCCGGTTCTGCTCGTCCTGTACGTAACCCCAGAGCAGATTGTTGAGCGGCCGCAGCGGATCGATCGTGACGTGCGCGAGCGGATCGCGATCGGCGATACTGCGCACGTTCTGGAAACGCTGGCTGATGGCGTTCATCGACTGCGCCAACATGCCTTCCTCATGCCAATACGACCAGATCAGCTCGATCAGGCAGACGTTATCGGCGCGCGGGGTCAGGACGCCCGTGCAGAACACGCTGCGATTGAATACGTCATCGCGTCCGGCCACTTCATAGCCCGGAAATGCGGTCTGGACGACGCGCTCGATACAGGGAAGACGGCCGGTACCGAGATAGGTCTTGAGTCTGTCCGTGACATCGGCAACGGTCAGTCCCGAACGTATCCGTTCCTCGTCGTCCGTTGTCAGGGGCCTACCGAATGAATCAAACTCCTGCACCGCGACGCCGCAATTCCACAACAGGAAGATTTCGGTTGCGGTCTTGAGCAGCTCATACGCCGCCATGCCGTGCATGGGCCTGAGCCTCGCCTGCTTTATTTCGGTCAGGTCCGGGCTGCCTGGGCGCAGAACTTGAGGATTGTTACCTTCGCACAAAACCTGCTCGATGAATCCCTGATAGCCGCGGAGCGTCCGACCGGTGCCCTTCGTTCCCAACCCACCGAACGAAATCGCCTTGGCGTGGGTGCGAATCGCGAGCCAAAGGCCCATATCGGCGGTCGGCGTCATCCCGCCGGAGCGCTGCGCCGACGTTCTGATATCTCCGCCAATGTTGACCGACGGCGGTGGCGTCACGGTGATGGGGGCAGAGGCATTCTCGCTCTCGCCGCCCGGCCCAATCATGCGAGCCGTCGGAGCAACGGAACCTTGCAGGCCCGTTGTGTCGAACATGAATGCTGTCGGATCGTTTGCGACTGGCGATATCCTGTGCTGCATCGGCCCCCAATCGAGCTTCGACGACCCGATCGGCGGTACCTTGAACACCATCATCCGGCCTGAGGTCACACGATCGCACGGCTTGGGAGGCTCGCAATCGTCCGTCGCCGCCTGGCTTTCGATCACAAACCCCACCTGAAATCCGAAAGGCACCTGCGTGATGCATCCCTCCTCGACGGTCGCTTTGTGGTACTGCGGGTCCAACGCGAATACCTTGCACCGGAGCCAGTAGTCACCCGGATCGAGGTCGTCGAAATCGAACTGTCCATTTGCCTGGCTGCGGACAGAGCGTTCCGGAATCGCCTGTGGGTACTTCTTGACTTCCTCAAGAAACAACTCGACGAGGGCGTCGGCGATCGGATTCTTGTACTTGTCCTTTGGCGATAAACCGACGTCGAACACGCCGCCGGAGATGCTGCCTGGTTGCGGTTTGCTAGTGGTATAGGTCGCCATCTCATCCTCCATCGGTGGTCGTTAAGCTGCGGCCTTGCGCATGGCAGGTACGGCCGCGCAAAGTTCTGACGTGTTCACGGTGGCGCGGAGCGCCCAGTAAGTGAGTAATTTGGACAGCAGCGCGCTTTCATCCTCCGGGCTAATCCCGCCGTCGGCGCGCGCCTGACCGATGACGGCAAACACCAGGATCGGAGAGGCTCGGTACATCTCTGATGGGTTGGCCCCCCAGCGCTGATAGAGCGCGGCGAGCCGCGCCGGCTGACGCTGAGCAACGTCCATCACTTCCATCAGCGAACGACCGCGCAGCGCCCTCGGGCGGTGATTGACCAGGACCGACACAAAGGCCGGCATGCTCTCCAGCAACTGCGCGAGCAGATTTTGCGTCGGTGCAGGCAGTCCGGCGGGCGGGTAGTAGGATTCCCATAATGCGCCAAGGCGGCGCCATTGCGGATTCGGATAGAGTGCGTCACCGATCGCGGCACTGAGCTTGACGCGAATCCACGGCATCGGGTGCGGATCATCAGCGTTAAGACGAAAAACAAACGGCTTCGGAAGGCTCACCACCCCCATCAACCCGATGGTGGAGGCGATGCCGACACGGGCGACCGACCAGAAATCGGCGACGATTTCCGAGATCCAGCGTTCCCACATGCGCCAGGGCAAGCGGCTGGCGGCTGAACCACGTTGCAAACCTTTCAAGACCGGACGCAACGAATCGACGAGATCGAGCAGAGCGGCGGCCTGGTGGCCAACTTCGTGCACCAGCGAGGAGGCGATGCCGGTGCCCACCATGCGCTCGCGCGGCACCCGTATGATGGCCACCGGATTCTCGCCGCCGCCGGGCAGACGCGTGCGTGCGCGCCGGATCGCGGCGCCGATGTCACGGTCGAGATAGCAGATGATCGGCGGCGCCTGGTAATAGCCGGGCAATTCCAGTGCATCGGCGGAGACGACATCGAGGCCGCCCAGCCACACCCCGGTCTCGTTCTCGCTTCGTTGCGTGATCACGTCCGAGAACATGTCGAACTGGGTCAGCACCACGTTGAATTTGAGGCGTAGCATCGTGAACCGGCGCTGGGCTTCTTCCGGCGTAGCATTGGCGCTGGCGGGCGATTGCAGCCAGCGCAGGAATTGGTGCAGCAAACGCCGCAACTGGCGGCGGCCCACGACCAGACATTTGTCGATCGACGACTGCGCAGCCGGGAGCAGCGCCGCGGCCGGCAACATCGGTTCCTGCAGCGCGAACGACTTGACCATGATGAGCCGCGCCTTCAGCGAGCGCGTCTCGTGCAACAGCATCGCTCGTGTGTAGGAATCGAGGGCCATCGGATGCTCACACGCCTTGCAGGATGATCTTGTTGCCGCGGCGGTACCAGATTCCGCTGCGTCCGGAGCCACGGGTTTGAGGCACAGCTGACGAGCCGCCGCCTTGCAATAGGCCGGGCGCAACCGTTCGCGCCGCCTTGACCAGGGCTGTGCGCGCCACCGCCCTCGGATCGGTGCCCGGCGGTGCCGCGACTGCGTTCTTTACGGTGTTTGCCGCAAGCTGGACGAACTGCCTGGCGCCTTCGAATTCGCGATCCTCGCCACTCAGTTCCTGGTATTCCCCGCTCAACGCGCTGGTGCCGAACGCGGTCAGCCCCTTGGCAATCGACGGCCCAAGACGTCCGCCGATACGCGACCCGATGGCGTCGCTGATGACCGGCACGGCCTGCAGGGCAGCGTTCCGCGCCGAAGATTTCAGGATGCCGCCGAGCTGCTGCCCGAGCGGAGAATTGACGGCGCTGCCGATGGCGCCGGCCGCCTTCCGGATGATGTTCCCGAGGAAATGATTGAGTTCCTGCTCGTTGCTAACTTCGAGCAGTTCGGCGGCGAGCTCCATCTGCTCGCCTTCACTGAAGACTTCCTGCAATTCGCCGGGAAACTCAAACTGCTCGCCTTCGAATTGCTCGCCTTGATACTCTACCTGGAATTCCTGGTATTCCATGTTGGCTTCTAGCTGGGTGCGATCGATGTCATGCATGATGGTCTCCGTGGCTTTTGGGTTCGCATCGCTGAAGGCAGTTGCTGCAACCGCTAGATGTTTTCGACGATGATCCTGTTCGGGCCGATGCGGCGCCACCGACCGGTCCGCGCGCGACCTCCGCCGCCATGGTGTGCCGAGGGCGAAGGCGCGCTGTTCGCCAGTCCCGGGGCATATCGTTGTGCCGCTGTAGCGATGGCCTGCCGTGCGATCGCAACCGGATTGCCGCCCGGCGCGGAAGCAGCATTCTTCACCGCTTCAGTTGCGAATCGCGCGAATTGCTTGGCCGCCTCGAATTCGCGATCTTCCTGACTCAGCCCTTCGAGCTCCAGCTCGAACAGGTTGCCGGCCATAGAGCCAAGCTTGCTGCCGATCGAGGCGCCGACCGGTCCTCCGAAGAAGGTACCAGCGACACCGCCTGCAATCGGCAACGCCTTCTTCAGAACGCCCTTCAACATGCCGCCGACGGCCCTGCCGGCCGAGGAGTTCGCGAACTGCTTGACCTTCTTGAAGACGCTGCCAAGGAATCGATCAAGCTCCTGCTCATCTCTGACCTCGAGCAATTCGGCCGCGAGCTCCAGCAGTTCGTCTTCCCCGACGACTTCACCGGCCGTCTCGCCGGACCATTCGAACTGCTCGGATTCGAACATTTCCATTTCCGGATTGTATTCGCTGAGCGGATTCTGCATTTCGTCCTCCCAAGGGGTTGGCCAAGCCAGGTGCATGGACGTCGGCGCAGCCTTTCGTGCAGGCGTCCTCGCGCATAACAACAGCAATGGGCGTGCCAAACGCAAAAGCTCTTAGTTTACAATGATTTTGATGACGGCGGCGCTTCCGACCGCGAAGCTTGCTTCGCCGATATCGGCTACTTGAGGCGCGGGGAAGAAGTTAGCTTCGCCGCACAAGCCCAAGCTGCCACACACATGGTGCACACGAACGCCGGAGTGCACACCACATTCACTTGATTCCGATCCCCCCACCGAGGATTTTCGTTGGAAACATCCGTCCACCAAATGCACATCCCACCGCGAGCCACCGATGAACCGCTCAGAACGGCTTTGAGGGAAATGATGAAATTGGATAATGCCGCCGGACCGATCCGGGACGTGCAGATAAATCGACTTTCGCTGCGCGCGCTAGACCTGCCCGTCATCGCAGAAGGCGTCGAAACTGCAAGTCACCTTGTCTTCCTCGCGAAAGAAGGATGCGCCGAAATCCAAGGCCACCTGATTGGGCGACCCCAGCCGATCGCGCATTGCAACGACGTGGCGGAAGGGCTCGGGTCTGCTCGGCGCCTGTCGTGATCGCAAGCTCGTCGGCAAATCATTCGAGACCGCTTTGACGTTGCCTGGCTCCGCTTCGCAAGTCGACTCCCGCGCACGTTGGTTGTCTCTAGATTTTCTTGGATCTCCCGGTGCACACGTCGTGCACACGCCGCCCTCTAACTGGTTGAAACAATTAAACTCTCGCTCCAGTCCATCATGAGGAAGTTTGAGCTAGATCCAACCAGCGAGAGCCAACGGGATCTAAGATCCACACCTCAACGACCGGTTTGCGCCAGAAGGCGGTCATTCCACACGCGCGTACAACGACCGGCAGGTCCGTCGCTCGCTAAACTTTCTCGCGCCGGTTCGTCGTAGCAGCCTTCCCAACCGCTCCCGGCGCAAAGCCCTGCAGGAACAATTCGACCGCCATATCGGCGAATTCCTGCGGGCCGATCGCGCCCTTGGGGTCGTACCAAGTGTAGGTGAAGTTGATGATGCCGAACAGGATCATCGTGTAGATCTTCCTGGTGCGCTTGACGATTCGACCCTCGGCGTCGAGCCTGACCAGAAGGTCGGTGACGACATCGACCAGCTGAAGTTCAAGATCCTTGATGGCCTGCTGCTCATCCTCGTTCAGGAACGAGAGGTCGTGAATCAGGACGCGCTGTTCATGCGGCGATTTGGCGTTGACCTCGACGATCGCACGAATGACATTTTGAAACTGTGTCAGCGTCGGGCCACCGGCCGCGACGGCCGTTTCGACATGCTGGATCATTTCCCGGATATGGGCGTCGAGGATCGCGAACAGGATCGCTTCCTTGGAGTCGAAATAATGATAGAGCGCGCCGCGCGACAGCTTGCAGGCGTCTGCGAGGTCGGCGATCGAGGCGCGCATGTAGCCCTGCGCCGAAAACAGCCGGGCGGCATTGGTCAATATGCCGAGATGGATGCCGTCGTAGTTCTCAGAGCGTGTTCGCGCCATCGGAGTTTGTCCGCTTCCATTCAGCTTTAGCTCGTATTCCCAAGGACATGCTTAGCTGATTCAGCCGCCCTTTTTCAGATCTCGATGCGTCGGCCCGCCGTCGGTCCTGCACGGACCTGCGGCCGATCGACCACATCGTCCTTATTGCAAAAAATTGTTTGAACGGCCAGTCGGATTATAATAGAATGATCTAAATCAAAGACAGCCCGGACCAACCGTGCAGCGCGCTTTGGGAGGTGAAATGACGGTTTTTAGGGCGGATGCTGTCGTGATCGGGGCCGGTGCCGGCGGGCTTTGCGCCGCGGCTCGCCTCTCCCATGCCGGGCTTCATACCATCGTCGTCGACGACAAGGACCGGCTCGGCGGACGCGCCTCGACCGAAGAGATCGACGGCTTTACGGTCAATATCGGGGCCATCGCGATCGAACTCGGCGGCGTGTTCGAGGAGACCTTCAACACCGTCGGCACGCCGCTCGATATCCGCACCCCCGAGCCCGCCAGTTCCTTCTTCATCGACGGCAAGCTTATCGATGTCGGCCGCGGCGGCTGGTCGCTGCTGCTCGGGCAGCTGACAAAACAGGCCTCCCGCATCCTGGAGAAATTCGCCGACGCCCGCTCCGGCAACCTGCCCGACGGGCGGCAATCGACCGAGGACTGGCTCAAAACCTACACCAGCAATGCCTCGGTGCATGCGATCTTCCGCAACCTGTGCGCCGCGATCTTCGCCTGCAACGCCAATGAACTGCCGGCGCGCGCCTTCCTGACCTATTTCACCAGCAAGGGCGCCTTCAAGCGTTTTGGCTTCTGCCCGCAAGGCACGATCGGCGTCTGGAATGCACTCGGAAACGCGATCAAACGCAATGGCGATATCTGGTTGTCGACGCCGGCGGTACAAATTCACACCACCGGGGGCCGCGTCGACGGAGTGACCGTTGTACGCGATGGCCAACGGGTGCGGATCGAGACCGATCTCGTCGTCAGCAATGCCGGTCCGAAGACCACCGTGGCGCTTGGCGGCGAAGCCGCCTTCCCGCCTGCCTATGTCGAGCAGGTGCGCAGCGGGCTCAAGCCCGCCGCCAACATCGTCATCAATATTGCCAGCCGCGAACCGCTGATCTCCCATCCCGGCATCGTGACCTTCGGCAAGACGCGGCGGCTGTGCAACATGGCCAACCTCACGGCAACCTGCCCCGAACTGGCACCTTCAGGCTGGCATCTCTATGTCGCCTATGCCGTGCCGATCCCGGCGCTCGGCGATTTCGACTCCGACGCCGAGGTCGAACTCACGCTGACCGATCTGCGCGAGCAGTTCCCGAATTTTGCCCAAGCCAAAATCCTGTCGATCCGCGTCATGCGCGACGACTGGCCGGCCCAGCGCAGCTGCGCTGGTTACGACCTGCCGCGAGAGACCGGCATCGATGGCCTGTGGTGCGTCGGCGACGCCGTCAAGCAATACGGCAATGGCGGCACGCAAGCCTGCGCCGAAACCGCGAAAATCGTCACCGACGCGATCCTGGCGCAGCGGCCGCGCGTGACGCAGCCGAGCCGGGCCTGACCGCGATGCCGACAACAATCCCGACGCAGGTGAGTATCAGCGGCGCGCAGGCCGCGCCTGATCCATCATGCCTGCTCGAATTCCGCAACATCCGCGTGGTCTATGACAATGCCATCGAAGCGATCCGCGACGTCAGCATTGCCGTGCCCGAAGGCGGCATCGTCGCCCTGCTCGGCTCCAACGGCGCCGGCAAGTCGACATTGCTGAAAGCGATGTCCGGCATTCTCTACACCGAGGAAGGCGTCATCGAGAACGGCTCGATCCGCTTCCGCAATGAGGAAATCCATCGCCTCGCCCCTGATGAGCTGGTTCGGCGCGGCATCGTGCAGGTGCCGGAAGGCCGCCGCGTGTTTCCGGCGCTGACCATCGACGAAAATCTGCAGATGGGCGGCTACACCAAGACCGCAGCGGAAGCGCGCGAGCGGCGCGAAAAGGTGTTCGCGCTGTTCCCGCGCCTGTTCGAACGGCGCGACCAGATCGCAGGCTACATGTCCGGCGGCGAGCAGCAGATGCTGGCGATCGGCCGTGCCCTGATGACCGACCCGGTGCTGCTGGCGCTCGACGAGCCGTCGCTGGGCCTCGCGCCCCTCATCATCGACCGCATCTATGAGGTAATCGCAAAGCTGCGCGACGAGATGAAGATGACGGTGCTGCTGGTCGAGCAGAACGCACAGCGCGCGCTCGATATCGCCGACTACGCCTATATCCTGGAAACCGGGCGCGTCGTGCTCGACGGCACCGCGCAGAAGCTGGCGTCGAACGAGGACGTGCAGGAGTTCTATCTCGGCGTCTCCAATTCGGGACGCAAGAGCCTGCGCGACGCCAAGCACTACAAGCGGCGCAAAAGGTGGCTGTCATGAGCGACCTGCTCAGCGTCGAACATCTCAGCAAGAGCTTTGGCGGCCTCAAAGCCGTTGCCGATGTCAGCCTCACCGTGACATCGGGCGAAATCTGCAGCGTAATCGGCCCGAACGGCGCCGGCAAGACCACCCTGTTCAACATGATCTCCGGCGTGCTGCGGCCAACCGGCGGCCGCATCCTGTTCGACGGCACCGATCTCGCGACCGTCTCGCCCTCGCGCTTTGCCGCAATCGGGATCGGACGGACCTTTCAGAATCTCGCGCTGTTCAAGCACGGCACCGTGGTCGAGAACATCCTGACCGGCCGCCACACCCATCTGCGTTCCAACGTGCTCGATGCCGTGATCTTCTTCGGCCGCACCCGCCGCGAGGAAATCGAGGCCCGCGAGCGCGTCGAGCACATCGTTGAATTTCTCGAGATCGAACACATCCGCGACGCGGTCGTCGGCACGCTGTCCTACGGCCAGCAGAAGCGCGTCGAACTGGCGCGGGCATTGGCCTGCGAGCCGAAACTGCTGCTGCTCGATGAAATGGTATCGGGCATGAACCAGGAAGAGACCGAGGACATCGCCCGATTCGTGCTCGATATCCGCGACCAGCTTAGCATCACCGTGTTGATGATCGAGCACGAGATGCGGATCGTGATGGACATCTCCGACCGCGTCCATGTGCTGAATTTCGGCCGCAAGATCGCCGAAGGCACACCCGCCGAAGTGCGGCGCGATCCGGCCGTCACGGAAGCCTATCTCGGCGGCCACCGCTCGGAACCGCTTGCGAAGGTGGGTGCCTGATGTCCACCCTCGACACGATGCGAACAGCGCACCCGGCTGTGCAGGCGGGTTCGGCCAAGAACACGTCCGCCCCCGACACCACGTCGTTGCGGTCCACGCTGCAGAATGCCGCGATCACCATTCCGCAGCTACTTCGAATGCGGGCTGAACTGCATGGCGACAAGCTTGCACTGCGCGAGAAGGATTTTGGCATCTGGAACCGTTATTCCTGGAACCATTATTACGAGACCGCGCGTTCCGTCGCGCTCGGCCTGCTGTCGCTCGGGTTAAAACCCGGCGACCGCGTCGCCATCGCGGGCGAGGATACGCCGGAATGGTTTTACGCTGATCTCGGCACCCAGATGATCGGCGCTATTGCGGTCGGCATCTATCCGACCAATCCGTGGGTCGAGCTGCAGTATATCGTCCGGCATTCAGGCGCGCGCGTGATCATATCAGGCGACCAGGAGCAGACCGACAAGGTTCTGGACGCCATCGCCAACAATGACGGCCTGCCAGCACTGGAGGCCATCGTCTGCGTCGACATGAAGGGCCTGCGGCATTACGGCCACTCGCAACTGATGTCGTTCGAAAAGCTCTGCGAACTCGGCAAGCGTTACGCGCACCAAAACCCCGACGCCAATGGCAGGCTCGACCGGCTGATCGCGCGGGCCTCGCCCGACGATGTCTGCATCCTCGTCTACACCTCAGGCACCACAGGTCCGCCCAAGGGCGCCATGCTGACGCATCGCAACCTGGTCTATGCCTCGTATATCTATGCCGAGGCGGTCGGGATATCAGACAAGCCGTTCGAATCGGTGTGTTATCTGCCGCTCTGCCATGTAGCTGAGCGCTGCTACTCCGAGGTGATGCAGCTCGTGCTGGGCGGCACCGTCAGCTTTGCGGAATCGGTCGATACCGTCGCACTCAACATCCGCGAGATCGCGCCGACCTTTTTCGTCGGCGTCCCCCGCATCTACGAGAAGCTGCAGCAGAATTTCCTGTTCAGACTCGGCGAGAGCGGCCGGCTGCGACGGGGATTCGCGAAGGCCTGTTTCGCATGGGGCCGCAAATTGTCGGACCGGCGGCAGAACGGCAGCGACACCTGGCTCGACCAGATCGCTTACGGACTGCTCTACATTTTCCTGTTTCGCAACATCCAGCGCCATATCGGGCTCGCGCGCAGCCGTCACCGTCTCTGCGCCGGCGCCTCGATTTCGCCGGAGACGCTGCGCTTCTTCGATATCGTCGGCCGCCCGGTGTCGCAAGGCTACGGGCTGACCGAAAGCGGCGGCGTTGCCTTCATCCAGACCGATAGCCATCATCGCCTCGGTGGCTGTGGCCTGCCGCTCGTTCATACCGATTGGAAGCTGGATAGCGACGGCGAAATCCTGCTGAAGAACCCCGGCGTCTTCAAAGGCTATTTTCTCGACGAAAAGGCATCGACGGCCACGCTCGAACCGGGTGGCTGGCTGCGCACCGGCGACATAGTCGAAATCATGGACAATGGCGAGATCACCGTCGTTGACCGCAAGAAAGCGATCATCATCACCGCCGGCGGCAAGAACATCGCTCCCTCCGAGATCGAGAACGCGCTGAAGGATTCAGAGTTCATCAAAGAAGCGATCGTGGTTGGCGAGGCCAGGAAATATCTCGGCGCCATCATCCAGGTCGATTTCGACAATGTCGGTCGCTGGGCGCGCGACAAGGCCCTGCCGTACACCAATTACAAATCACTGTCGCAACTCCCCGAAGTGCAAGACCTTGTCGAGCGCATCGTGGGCGAGACCAACAAGCGCTTTGCCCGCGTCGAGAACATCCGCCGCTTTGCGATCCTCGAAAAGGAACTCGACCACGACGACGGCGAACTGACCGCCACACAAAAAGTTCGACGCGCCATGATCGAGAAGAAGTTCGCGCGCGAACTCGCCATCATCTACCAGGCGGAGGTCTGATGCAGTATTTCATGCAGCTGCTGATATCCGGCCTTGCCATCGGCGCCATCTACGGCCTGATCGCGATGGGCTTTGCGGTGATCTACAAATCCACGGGCCTGGTCAACTTCGCGCAGGGCGAAATGACCATGATCACGGCCTACATCGCCTGGACTATCTCGACCACGGTGAGCGGCAACGTCTTCGTGGTGGCGCTCGGCGCGATCCTCGCCGCCGTCGTGCTCGGTCTGATCATCGAGCGCGTCGTGATGCGGCCGATGCTGGGCGAGCCGGTGTTCGCCACCGTGATGGTGACCATCGGCCTTGCCGTGATCCTGCGCTCGTCGATCAACTTCATCTGGGATGCCTATCCGCACGGCCTCGATGTCGGCTTCGGCCGCAGCATCGTTCGGATCGGCCCGATCGGCGTTCGCACCGGCCAAATTGCCGTCATCGTCACCCTTCTTGTGCTGCTCGCCGTGATCTGGGCGTTCTTCCGCTACAGCAAGATCGGCGTCGCGATGCGTGCCGTCGCCGCCGATGACCGTACCGCGCTGCTGATGGGCATCAGCGCCACCAGGGTCCATGCGCTGGCCTGGGCCGCTTCATCCGTGATCGCGGGAATCGGCGGCGTGTTCTTCGCGCTGTCCTATGACCTGTCGCCGGCGATGTTCCAGCTCGGGCTGAAAGCGTTTCCGGCCACCATCCTCGGCGGCCTCGACGCCGTGCTCGGATCCGGCCTTGGCGGGCTCCTGATCGGCATCACCGAGAATCTCGCCGGCGGCTACATCGGCTCCGGCATGAAGGAGGTCGCGGGTTTTGCCATGATCATCGTGGTGCTGATGGTCCGCCCGTTCGGCATCTTCGGCGAACGCGACATCGAGAGGGTTTAGGAAGATGCGCACCGGTGATTTCAAGCAGACGTACGGCGAACTCGTCACCCTCGTCGATTCGCCGCCGGTCTGGCTGTGGTCGGCACTGCTCGTCGCAGGCCTGATCGTCGCGCCCTTTGTGCTGAACTCCTACGTGCTGTCGTTCCTGATAATCATCCTGATCACGGTCGTCGGCGCGCTCGGCCTCAACATCCTGACCGGCTACACCGGCCTGATTTCGCTCGGCCATGTCGGCTTCCTCGTCACCGGTGCCTACGCCTATGCGATCCTGGTTTCCAAATACCAGATGCATCCGCTGGTCGGCTTCCTTGGCGCAGGCTTAGTGCCGGCGCTCGCCAGCCTGATCGTCGGCGCGCCGTCGCTGCGGTTGAAGGGACTTTACCTCGCGATCACGACGCTGGCGTTCTCCTTCATCATCAACACCGTGATCCTGGAAGCACGCTGGTTGACCAACGGCGCCCGCGGCATTTCGGTGCAACGGCCGGAAATCTTCGGCATCAGCTTCGACAGCGATGCCGCCTTCACCTACCTCTGCCTCGGCTTTGCAGTCCTCACCCTGTTTGCCACCCTCAATATCCGCCGCAGCCGGGTCGGCCGCGCCTTTGTCGCGATCCGCGACAACGACACCGCCGCACGGGTCATGGGCATCAATCTGCACGCCTACAAGCTGTTCGCCTTCGTCACCTCGGCTTTCATCACCGGCCTCGCCGGCGCGCTGTACGGCATCTATCTCTCCTTCGTCAGCGTCGAGGGTTTTCCGTTCCTGCTCTCGATCGAGGCGCTGGCGATCCTGATCGTCGGCGGGCTGGGCTCGGCGCTCGGCGCCGTGCTCGGCACCATCCTGATCGTGCTGCTGCCGGAAGCGACCCGGCTCGTCTTCAGCCTGTTCAGCGCGCAGATCGATGCTGTCTTCACGACCGGCGCTCAGGAGCTGAAAAGCATGCTCTACGGCCTCGTCATCATCCTGTTCCTCCGCTTCCAGCCGCGCGGTCTGGTCGGCGCCTGGCACGACCTCAGGCGGATGTGGGTGAACTGGCCGCTGCGTTACTAATCAAAAGAAATCGAACAGGAGGAGGAAACAATGATCAAATATCTGGCGACCGCGTCGCTGTTGCTCGCAGGCGCATATCTCTCGACCACCCCGGCACTAGCCGCAGACCCCGGCATCACCGACACCGAGATCGTGATCGGCGATGTCGAACCGCTGACCGGCCCGCCGGCGCTGCTCGGGGTAGCCGCCTCGATCGGCCACAAGATCGCGATCGCGGAAGCCAATGCCGCCGGCGGCATCAACGGCCGCAAGATCAAATATGTGCTGGAAGACGACGGCTATGTCACTGCGCGCACCATCCAGGGCGTCAAGAAGGTGACCGACGTCGACAAGGCGTTTGCCCTGCTCGGCATCTCAGGCTCCGGTCAATCCATCGCCGTGATGCCGCTGCTGGAGAAAGCCGGTATTCCCACCGTGATCGACGTCGCACCGGTCAAATTCCTCTGGGAACCGCCGCGCAAGAACGTGTTCGTGGTCGGGCAATCCTATGAGGAAGGCATCATCCACCTCGTCAATTATCTCGCCGAGAAGAATCCCGGCAAGAAATGGGGCCTGATCACCCAGGACGATGATTACGGCATCACCGTGCGCGACGGCTTCGATACCGTGGTCAAGGCCAGGAAGCTCAACGTGGTCTACAGTGGCAACTACAAGAAGGGCCAGCAGGACTTCTCCTCCGACATGCTGCAACTGAAGGAATCTGGCGCTGAAGTGTTTCTGGCCGGCGGCATCATCGGCGAGAACATCGCAATGATGAAGGAGCTGGAGAAGCTCAGCATCAAGCCGGTGGTCGGCATCTTCTGGCCCGGACGGGTCGAGCCAGT
Source organism: Bradyrhizobium sp. JYMT SZCCT0428 (assembly GCF_018131075.1). GTDB lineage: Bacteria > Pseudomonadota > Alphaproteobacteria > Rhizobiales > Xanthobacteraceae > Bradyrhizobium. Next base: position 322,400 of record NZ_JAFCLS010000002.1, read on the forward strand.
GCTGAAGCTGATGGGCCCGGCCGGCGACGGCATCTACGCGGTCGATTATGTCGAGCCGTTCGCTGGTGCAGCCGGCAAGGCCTTCCTCGAGAAGGCCAAGGGACTGCTGCCGGAAGCCGAGATGAAAGGCATCAACCGCTATTCCATGACCGGCTATGCCGCCGCCAAGGTCTTGATTGCCGCGATCGAGCGCTGCGGCAAGCAACCGACCTGGGCCTGCACCATCGCCGAACTGGAGAAGACCAAAAACGTCGAGACCGGCATCATGGCGCCGATCAGTTTTGGAGCCGGCGTGCGGTTCTCGAACCAGAAGCTGCAGATCATGCAGTCGGAGTTCTCGACGCTGAGCTTCAAGCCGGTGAATTGAGCACACGATGACCCCTGGCCGGCACTCGTCGTGCCGGTCAGGGCTCACATCCTTTTCGCAACTTCCTCCAGCATGACCTCGGTGGCGCCGCCGCCGATGGTCAGCACGCGGGCATCGCGCACCATCCGCTCGATCGGAGTGCCGCGCATGAAGCCGGTGCCGCCGTGCAGCTGCAGGCAGCCATGCACGACCTCGTGCAACACTTCCGGCGACAGCGCCTTCACCATCGACACTTCGCGCGGGCACGGCTTGCCGGCCTCCACAAGCTCCGCCGCATGATAGGCCAGCGCCCGCGCGGCGGCGGCCTTGGTCGCGAGCGATGCGAGCTTGAGCCGGACTGCCTGCTGGTTCCACAACGGGCCGCCGAACGCCTGCCGGTTCTTCACATAATTGGTCGTGAGCTCGATCGCCTTGGCGGACTCGCCGGCGCAGATGCCGCCGATGCAGATCCGCTCGTTCTCGAAGGTCTCCATGATGCCGTAGAAGCCGCGGTTCTCCTCGCCGAGCAGATTTCCCGCGGGGATCCGGACATCCCGGAAGCCGATCTCGGCGGTGTCCGAGCAAAGCCAGCCGTGCTTGTCGAGTTTTGTCACGGAGATGCCGGGCGTCGTCCGCTCGACGATGAACAGCGAGATGCCGCGGCTACCCTTGGCGGCGGGATCGGTGCGCGCGGCGACGATCAGGATATCGCCATAGACCGCATTGGTGATGAACATTTTCGAGCCGTTGATCACCCAGGAATCACCGTCGCGGCGGGCCCGCGTCTTCAGGCCGGCGACGTCGGAGCCCGCATCGGGCTCGGTCACCGCGATCGAGCAGATCGTCTCGCCGCGGATGATCGCGGGAAGGTACTTCTGCTTCTGCTCGGGAGTACCGCGCAGGGTGATGTGGACCGCCGACATGTCGGTATGAACCAGCACCGATGAAGTGAAACCGCCGAAGGTCGAACGTCCGAGTTCTTCCGCCCACACCATCGACGCCAGCGGCCCCATATCGGTGCCTCCATACTCAGCCGCATGGCGTATGCCGAGAAACCCGAGCGCCCCCATGCGGCGATAGATCTCGCGCGGGATTTTTCCCTCGCGCTCCCACGCCTCGCCATGCGGCACGACTTCCTTCTCGACAAAGCGGCGAACCTGCTCGCGCAGCATCCGCAATTCCTCCGACAGTTGCGGCTGCTCCGAGAAATGGAACTCGCTGTCGGCGTGACTGCGGGGATCGGCGGGCCTGACGTTCATGATGATGCCCTCTCGTCCTTGATGTGAAGGTGCCGGTTCAGAAATCCGGCGATCGATGCAATGGCCTGATGCGCTTCGGGAAGCTCGAACATCTGGAAGACATGGATCATGCCGTCCCAGACCTCCAGACTAACATCGACGCCGGCGGAGCGCGCTATGTCGGCAAACATCACGGAATCGTCCAGCACGGTTTCGCGGTCGCCTACCTGGATCAATAGTGGCGGCAAGCCCGTTAGATCGGCATACAGCGGTGATGCCAGGGGGTCGCGGGGATCGCCCTGCCCGCCCAGATAATTCTTCGCCAATGCCAGGATCATCGGCCGCTGATGGATCGGGTCAGCTTCCGCCCGGCTGACATAACTCGCGCCGGTCGCCGCCAGATCGGTCCATGGCGACATCAGCACCGCCGCTACCGGCAGCGGAAGCCCGCGTTCGCGCAAGGCCAGCATGGCTGACAGCACGAGATTGCCGCCGGCGGAATCCCCCGCAAGGGCGACGTTATCCGGTTTCAGGCCGCGATCGAGCATCCACGCGTAGGCCGCCAACGCATCATCCAGCGCAGCAGGGAAACGATGTTCCGGCGCGAGGCGATAGTCGATGGCGAGCACACGGCAACCGCTGGCGACTGCGATCTGCGCAATCAGGTCGCGGTGCGAGGCGACCGAACCGAGGCGAAAGCCGCCGCCGTGAAAATAGAGGATGGCCTGATCCTCTGGCGCATCGGCCGGCGATATCCATTCGCCATCGACGCCTCCGGCGGAGATCCGTACGCACGTAACGGGTGCGGTACTGCCCCCGAAGGCCGCATCCCAATCGCTACGCATCTGGGCCACTGACGTATCGCGATTCCAGCTGCGATAGACCGCCCGGATGCGCGCGATCGCAAGATCGATCGGCGCCGTTGCGATGTCGCCGCCTGCGCGCGCCATATCAGCCGCCCAATCCCATGCCGCCGGATACGCCGATGGTTTCTCCGGTGACATAAGCCGCCTGATCGGACGCCAGGAACAAGACGGCGGCGGCGATTTCTTCGGGTTCGCCGAGCCGCCGCAACAGGGTGGCGTCGGTCATGGCACGCAAAATCCTGTCGCCGCCGTTCGCTACGGCGGCTTCCAGCATCGGCGTGCGGATCGGTCCCGGTGCGATCGAATTGGCGGTGATCCCGAAGCGCGCGTTCTCGCGGGCAATGCTCTTGGTGAAGGCGATTACACCAGCCTTGGCGGCGGAATAGACTGCGCCGCCCTTCGAGCCGAGCCGCGCGGCTTCCGAGGTGATGTTGATGATACGCCCGAAACCGGCCGCCTGCATCGCCGGCAGCGCGGCGTGGGTGCATGCAAAGGCCGAGACCAGATTGACCGCGAGCAGTTTTGTCCAATCTTCCGGCGTGGTGTCGGTGAAGAACGCATGCTGGTCGACGCCGGCATTGTTGACGACGATATCGAACGGACCGTACTGCGCCATGGTCACCTGCACCATGGCGGTGTCGCCGACATCGAGGCGGACCGCAGTCGCATCAACTTGCCCCGCAAGATCGGATGCTCTGGCGATATCGAGGTCGACGATCACGACATGCGCACCGGCCTCAGCAAAACTTCGCACGATCGCCGCACCAATGCCCTGCGCACCGCCGGAAACGAAGGCGCGACGGCCGTCGAGCCGCCCGAAAGGCCGGGTGCTGGCGACAGGCACCGGCTAGCGTCCTGTAAAGTTCGGTTTGCGCCGCTCTATGACGGCGGCGAGCCCCTCCCGCGCGTCGGCCATCCCTGAGAGTTCGGACACGGTGCGCGCCTCTTCCGAAAGGCACTGCTCAATGCTGAGCGCTGTGCCGGCCCAGACCAACCGCTTGGTCGCGGCCAGCGCCTTTGGCGCGCCCTCAGCCAATTCCCGTGCCATGGCCATCGACGCCTCGGCCAGTTCAGCATCCGGAACGACCTTGGTGACGATGCCCATGGAGAGCGCTTCGGGCGCCGATATCACCGGATTTGTGAGCAGGATCGACATGGCGCGGCGCAAGCCGACCAGCCGCGACAGCGTAACGGAGACACCGGCATCAGGCGCCATTGCAACGCGGGTCGCACCCGCGAGGAATTTGGCGGATTCGCCAGCGATGACGATATCGGAGGCGCAGACGAGACCGAAGCCACCGCCACCTGCCGCAAAGCCCTGCACCGAGGTAATCACCGGCGCTTCCAGCCGCAGCAAGCCCGTCACGACGTTCTGCAGATAGGCGGTGGCCTGCCTGATATAGTCGGGCAGCTTCTCACCCTTCGACGCAAACGCTCTGATGTCGCCGCCCGCGCAAAAATTCGTCCCCTCGCCGCTCAGCAGCAGCACGCGCAGGTCCGGCGCGCCGTGGCACACCATGACGGCGTCGCACAGCGCGCTGAGAAGCTCGGCGCTCATACCGTTGGCCGCATCGGGACGATTGAGGCGGAGTCGGGCGATGCCGTCGGCGATGTCGAGCAGAACGGGTCCTTTATCGATCATGGCAAGCTACCGCCTTCGGCTAGATCAGGAACGAGAGCGTGAACAGCGCTTTCTCGTTGTTGACCAGGATCACCTTCTTGTACGCCATTTTCAGCTCGCCATCGACATAGCGAAGCCGGTATTCGTTGCGCGCGGCCCAGACCGTGTCGTCGCGCAGGCTGGATTCAAACACCATGCTGTTGCTGGCGACCGAGATATCGCCGCCCGGCTGCTGGTCCAGCAGTTCGATGTTAGACACCAGCCGCCGCAGCCGCGATTGCGGCGTCTGGGTGTGGCGCTTGCCGGTGAGCAACTGCTTGATGCGCAGCGAAATCCGCGAGCGGTTGTCGTAAATGATCGACATTTCCTTCTCGGGATCGATGTCGTCGCCATTGGCCGGCACCCAATAGACGCCGTCATCGGTCCACAGCGCTTCCCAGGCTTCATACGCGTGCTCGTCCTGCAGCCGAGCCTCCTTGTAGATGAAGGCCGTTACGGCTGATATCAGCGTAGCGCTGCTTTCGCGCGACAGCATCACACCGCCTCCATCAGGCTGCGATAGTGCCGCCAGATCCCGCGCGACGGGATTTCGTCGGTGACGTGGCCGACCTTGAAGCCGAATTCGTCCTGGCGCTCGCGCTTCTCGCCGCGGCCGAGGAAAATCCATTCGGGATTGCGCGCCAGCACGCCGCGATGGCAGCGCTCGTACATTTCGGAATCGTCCGCCAGCAGCAAACCGGCCGGGCCGACCGAGCCCATGGTCTGCTGGCGCAAACGCCGGTTCATGTCGGGCGCGCCCTTGAACTGCAGCGCCGTGACATGCTGCACGCTGTCGTCGACCGCGAGCGGCTGGATTACGAACATCTGGATTTCGGCGATGAACAGGTTCGGGAAGATCATCACATGCGGCGCGCCGTCGATCATGATCTCGCGCGCCTTCTGGTCGCCATGGGCGGCCTTCATCCGCGCCGTATAATCCGGCAGCCGCTCTTCCGTGGTGCCGAACCAGCTCATCGGCGCGTCACGCTTGCGGAATTCGGGTCGCAGGTCGATTTCGGTATGGCCGTTGCCATAGTCACGCGTTACCGCGGTCGACGCGCCACCATAGAGCTTGCCGATCGCGCTGTCGGCGACACCGAAGATCGAGGAATGCACGAACGCCGGGTGATAACCATCGCATTCGTTTTCCAGGATGAATTTCCAGTTGGCCTTGACGCGATGCTTGAGGAACCCGGCCGTCACCTCGACCTCGCCTTCCGGCGAGAAGCGAACCAGCCGGTCGATGGTCTCTGCCGCACCGCCGAGATGCTCTTCCAGTGTCGGGCCTTCGGCTGCGAAAGAGCCAAAGACAAAACCGCGATAGGATTGCACCCGAGTCACGCGGCCGAGCGCAAGCTTTGATTTATCCTGGCCTTCATACCCGTCCGGGAAGGCGTAGCCGACCAGCCGGCCGTCATTGGCAAAGGTCCAGGAATGGAACGGGCATGTGAAAGAGCGCGCATTGCCCTTGTCGTAGGAACAGACCTGGTTGCCACGATGCGAACACCGATTGAGCAAGAGATTGACCTTGCCCTGCTCATCGCGGGTCATGATCACCGATTGCGGGCCGATCGACTTGACGACGTAGTCGTTGGCGTTCGGCACCTCGCTCTCGTGTCCGACATAGACCCAGGTGCGGTACCAGATGTTCTGCAGCTCGGCCTCGAAGATCGCGGGATCGCTGTAGAGCGAGCCGTGCACCCTGTCGGAGCGGATCAATTCGCCCCACTGTGACGCGTGCGGCACCACGTTCATCGCTGCATCTCCCACCGGCTGGCCCGGGCTCTCTTGCGGAGACCTGCGGCTTGCGCTAAAAATAATCCGACTGACCGTTTAACGAATAGCACCGGCGCTTGGCGGTTTCAAGCGAATTTTCCCCTTCAGCCCGCCAAACAGCAGATTTGCAAGGAGGATCATCGGGATGGAAGAAGTCAGCCCTGCCGGTCTCGCACGCGCGCTTTACGCCGCGCTTGCCACCGGCGACCGCGAGGAGCTCGACGCATTGCTGCACCCGGAGTTCACCGGCCGCACCGCCGAGGGCATGCCGTTCGGCATCGGCGGCGATCATGACGGGCCCGCGGCGATGCGGCGCAACGCCTGGGGCGCGATCGCGCGGCACTTCGAGGCGCGCGCCGAGCCGGAACAGTTTCTCGACCTCGCCGATGGCCGCCTCCTGGTGACCGGCCGTTATCGCGGCCGCGGCAAGCAAGGCGACGCCACGCTCGATGCCGCCTTTGCGCATCTGATCGCGGTCGACCAGGGGCGCATCAAATCGCTCGAGCAATTCACCGACACCGCGCGCTGGCACGATGCCGCCGGACTGTTGCAAACGGTGTTGCTCGACTTCGAAGGCGGCGTTGCCACATTACGCTTGAACCGTCCAGAAATGGGCAATGCGATCGACGAGCGCATGGCCGCTGATCTTGCGGAGGCCACGACGCAAATTGCCGAACGCCCTGATGTCCGCGCGGTCCTGATCGCGGGCAACGGGCCGAACTTTACGGTCGGCGGCGATCTTGGGCTTTTTGCCGGCACAGCACGTGAGCAATTGCCGAACCGGCTACGCCGCATGATCGACAGCTATCATCTCGCGATCGAGCGGCTGACCAGCATCAACGCACCTGTCGTCGCCGCGGTGCGCGGTGGCGCAGGCGGCGGCGGGTTGGGCCTGATGTATGTCGCCGACATCGTCGTCGCGGCCGAGGATGCGCGGTTCGCGCTGGGTTATGGCGCGCTCGGCCTCACCGCCGACGGCGGCAACACCTGGTTCCTGCCGCGCATGGTCGGGACGCGGCGCGCGCAGGAGCTGTTCCTGCTCAACCGCCGCCTCACCGCGCAAGAAGCCCTCGCCTTCGGTTTGGTGACGCGCCTAACGCCGGACCATCAGGTGGACAGCGAAGCCGCCTCCCTTGCCACGAAACTCGCCGCCGGCCCGACGCGCGCCTTCGGCGCCGTCCGCCGGATGCTGCGCCAGTCGTTCGAGACGGGACTGTCCGATCAGCTCGACGCTGAAATGGATTCGATCGTCATCGCCAGCAACACCGACGACGCACAGGAAGGAATCTCCGCCTTCGTCGCCAAGCGACAGCCGAATTTTCGCGGCAATTGAACCAAACTCATTTTTCGCGGCGGTCGTTCAGGCCTCTCAGCTAAGCCTCCATAACCGGCCATCTCGCGAACGACCGCTTCGCGCCAATAGCGGCCATTCGTTCGAGTTGTATTAGCGATCCGGCAGCCGAGCAAATCGAGCTCTAGTCCTCATCGAATCCGCCCATCCCCGGCGGTCGCTTGCGCGTCAAAAAAAACCGGACGTTCCCTGAAATCAGGTTTCGGCCCCTATCTAGATGCCTGGCCGCATTCTGAATGGCTGATTTCCCCTCGCCTCTTTACCGCAAAGTGCTAGAATTTAGATATGTCCTGAATGACCGAATGACACCGCGCGAGCTCATCGCTTTCGTCGGCGCCTCGGCTTCAGTTCGCCGAAACGAGAAAAAGAGCGCAGCTCTGCCATCGGCACAAGGGAGGACATCATGCTCGACAAGGCCCCGGACGGAAAAATATCTGATCTGCTCAACGCGCTCGACAAAGCGCTGTCCGCTGGCGAGGTGGAACGCGCCGTCGATCTCTTTCAGACTGACTGCTACTGGCGCGACCTCGTTACCTTCACCTGGAACATCAAGACAATGGAGGGTAAGGAACAGGTTCGCGACATGCTCAAGGCGCGGCTTTCCGATACGAAGCCGTCGAGCTGGAAAATTGCGGACGGAGAGGACGCTTCCGAAACAGATGGAATAATCGAGAGCTGGATACAATTCGAAACGGAGGTCGCGCGTGGCTTTGGCCACATGCGCCTGAAGGACGGCCGGATCTGGACGTTGCTGACGACCATGAGCGAACTCAAGGGACACGAAGAGGCAGTGGGCTTCGACCGTCCGATGGGGGCAAAACACGGCGCCGAACGCAATCGAAAAACGTGGAAGGAAGAACGCGAGGCCGAAGCTGCCGAACTCGGATATTCGCGTCAGCCCTATTGCGTCATTGTTGGTGGCGGTCAGGGCGGCATCGCACTCGGAGCCCGGCTGCGCCAGCTCAATGTGCCCACAATCATTGTCGAAAAGAACGAACGACCTGGCGACAGCTGGCGCAAACGCTACAAGTCACTCTGCCTGCATGATCCTGTTTGGTATGATCATCTGCCCTATCTGCCGTTTCCCCGGAACTGGCCGGTCTTCTCACCGAAGGACAAGATCGGGGACTGGCTCGAAATGTATACAAAGGTGATGGAGCTCAATTACTGGGGCGCCACCGAATGCAAGAAGGCATCCTACGACGACAAGAGCCGCGAGTGGACCGTCATCGTCCAGCGCGACGGCAAGGAAATCGTCCTCAAGCCAAAACAGCTCGTACTGGCGACGGGAATGTCAGCCAAGCCCAACACGCCGAAATTCGAAGGCATGGGGATTTTCAAGGGCGATCAGCACCATTCGTCGCAGCATCCGGGACCGGACAAATACAAGAACAAGAAAGCCGTGGTGATCGGCTCGAACAATTCCGCCCACGATATTTGTGCCGCGCTTTGGGAAGCCGGAGCGGACGTTACCATGGTTCAGCGCTCGACGACCCACGTCGTGAAGTCGGACTCGCTGATGGAGCTCGGATTGGCCTCGCTTTACTCCGAACAGGCGGTCCAGTCTGGAATGACGACGGCCAAGGCCGACCTGATCTTTGCGTCATTGCCTTACAAGATTCTGCACGAGTTCCAGATCCCGGTTTATAACGCGATCAGGGAACGCGATGCCGATTACTACAAACGTCTCGAGAAGGCAGGCTTCCTGCTCGATTATGGTGACGACGATTCCGGTTTGTTCATGAAATACCTGCGGCGTGGATCCGGATACTACATCGACGTCGGCGCTTCGGAATTGGTAGCCAATGGCAACATCAAGCTGAAGAGCGGCGTCGATGTCAAAAAGCTCACGGAACATTCCGTCATCTTGACCGACGGGACCGAGCTGCCGGCTGATCTCGTCGTTTACGCCACCGGCTACGGTTCGATGAACGGCTTCGCCGCGGACCTGATCTCCAGGGAAGTCGCCGACAGGGTAGGTAAGGTCTGGGGACTAGGCTCGAATACGACCAAAGACCCCGGCCCATGGGAAGGCGAGCAGCGAAATATGTGGAAGCCCACGCAGCAGGAGGGGCTTTGGTTCCATGGCGGTAACCTGCACCAGTCACGTCACTACTCCCAGTTTCTGTCCCTCCAGTTGAAGGCACGAATGGAAGGCATTCCCACACCGGTTTACGGCCTCCAGAAGGCCCACCATCTGAGCTGATTGCTATTCGATTGCTTTGAGCAGGTCTGGAGACGGCACCTATAGGCCGGCTCGGCTGGACTGCTCATGTCCGACCATCATACGAGCATTCTCTCCATCATACGGCCATTCTTTGAACAAGACTGAACGCAGTGTCGGCGGCTGGTCGGCCCGACGAATAGTCGACCTCAACCTTGGGATGACGTTGGACGGAAAAGGGAAGCGCCAATGAACTCCACACCTACTTCGAAGGCAAATGCCTCCCCCGATGCCTCGGTCCCGCGCACCGATGAACGACTCGCGCACGCCTACGGACAGATCACACGCGCGGGTGAAGAGCTTGCGCGTGTGAGTGAACAGGTTGCAAAAATGGAGCACGATGCCGAGCGCCCACCTTCGGCCGGACCTCCTTCGGCCGGACCTCGCCCGCAATCACCGCCTGGAAAGCCGGCGCGCCGGGCGCTCGTCGGCTTGGTGCTGGCGGCGTGCATCGTTGTCGCTGCCCTGGTTTTGCAGTCCTCCTATGGAGCCGGGGCCAAGCTGGTCGTCGCCCGTTGGGCCCCCCAGCTCGTTTCAACATTGTCGTCGGAGAATCCGCCGGTACTCGCCCTGCAGGCGCCATCTACCGTTCAAGTGGCCGCGGCGGAGGCAGCACCACCGCAAGCATCGCCCTTGCCCCAGCCCGCACCGCAAGACGCCGCGCCGACAACCACTGCAGCGCTTCCTGATCACACAGAGTTGCTGCAAACGATGGCGCGCGATCTCGCGACTCTCGAGCGAAACTTCGAACAGCTCAAGGCGAACCAGCAACAAATAGTCCGCGACAGTTCAAAGGCCATTGAGGAGCTCAAGGCGAACCAGGAAGAGATAAAACGCGTACTAGCAAGGGTTTCCGAGCAGAACCCGCCCAAGACGTTACCACCTCCGGCGCAGCCGACTCCGACCTTGCGCAAGCCCGAGCGTACGCTGCAGTCGCCGCACGTAAGGGCGCGGCCTCGACCCCCAAGAGAGTGGATCTACGACGAGGACTGGTAACCTTCGATGCAACGTCCATCAAAGTCTTGTGCTGAAACAGCGCTTCGATCCGATACAGCGCGGTATGCGTCGCGCGATGTCGTCGTCGTTTGTAGCCACCGATCGATTCGCGTTTGACGTACGGCACCGACATCTGCATTTGGCCGAATGACCGCTTCGCGCCAAAAGCCGCCAGTTGAGTTTTGGAGGCCGCCGCCAACCAGCGACCGCCCCTCCATCGAGAAGCGGCGGGCGGCGCTGGACGCTCTGTCCGGGCGAGCGGAACGAGTGGAAGGCGCCCCCCCCCCCCGCAATTTCGAATAAATCCCTGTCATGTGTTAGCTGCCGGAACGAGGGCCGGGGTGGAAGGATTCGTCCCGTGCAGGAGGGATCTCGATGCTGATGGCGAAGGAACGGTCGCCCGCGATCTGGACGCTGCGCGGCTGGGCGACCTTGGTGCTGTGGGAAGCTCACGCGACCCGCGAATGCGAGCACGGCTGGATGCGGGACCGCCAGATCCGCCGCCCGGCGTCCCTCCGGATCAGGCAGTTGCGGAAATTCGGGATGTCCTGAACTCGATCGGCGATAGTTGCCCCGAGCGCCCGCCGGATTGCGGCTAGGCCGCCTGGCCGGCGCGCCTTTCGGGAGCGCCGCCCGCGTACGCGGGCGAGCTCTCGCCAGGCCTTGGAAGCTTCATGGTCGTTTCGGCCTCGCGTTGGGGATCGTAGTCGTCCATCGAACGGAAACGTGGTCGCAGATCGTAAACGATCAGCTGAAGAGAGCTGCGTAGGATTCCGGTGAACGATTGAGGGTTAGAGGACCGACTGCAGCCAGGTCGCGAAGGCCTGGATGGTCTTCTCGCGCGGATGATCCGTCGTTCGAACCACATAGAACCGATATCCCGGCAAGCACAAATTGAAAGGTCTCACGAGCGTCCGCGCCGCGAGTTCGCGCGCCACGAGGACGTCGCTGAAGATGCCGATGCCCTGACCGG
>NZ_JAFCLS010000020.1 GCF_018131075.1 Bradyrhizobium sp. JYMT SZCCT0428
AGTTCTGTTTGACGGCTCGCCTTCCGCCATTGAACCGCATACGTTGGCCGATGTGCCCCCGTAGCGGGCGAAAAAAAACGGCCCCAACGCCTAAGGGGATAGCGCGCTTAGGACGATGAAGGGACGATTGTCTAAACGGGGGTATAACTCGGATCGGTTGGCACTTAATTCCCGGTACAGTTTTCCCGAATCCGCTTTCCGCATTGAAATCGGCTGTTAGCTTTTCCTTTGGCGCTCGCACGACCGCGGCCGGCAGCGCCTTTCGTTGGAGATTAGATTCTCTGACACGCCCCGGTCCGGGGTGGCCGCCACGGACGGCTTTTCTAAAAAAAGCAACGGCCTTCGTTCTCCAGTTTTGTTTTCATTGCACCGAAACTGTCCAAGTGTTGAAATAGCCCCTGGTGCCGCTCGCAGGCCATGGTAGCGGTCCCCGACGCCATATTGAGAGGCCCTCTGAATACCCCCTCCGATTTCCGAACAGCAAAGGGCGCCCCACGCGATGACCCCTCTCGAAATCCACAATGCCGCGGTTGGCGAGATCGTCGAGCAGATCGTAAGGCCGACCCTCCAGGCGGGCGGTCAGATGAGCGACGTCATGGTGCTGCTCGAGTCTGTCGTGGTTGGCGTCGTCCTAGCCGCAATTCGGCACTGACGAGATCGTGCTCGACCAGCTGCTCGCCTGCGCTTAAAGCCCGAATTGCCGCGCAGCTCCTGGCGCCGATTAAGCCGGCAACGCCTGAATAACCCAACATTTTTCCCGGCTCGGTGAGATGGCTTCGAGACAAGCTCTGAGTGATCGAGAGCCCCTCCTTCACCTGATCCGGTGAAGCGTCGCAACGCGCGAAGTCTTAAAAAAGCTGACAGCGGTGTATCCTAAGGCGCCCTGAACGGTCATGACCCGAACCTCGCAGTCGTTCGGAAGAGGTCCTCATTAAGCCAGCACCACTGCTCCGGTACCGTCGGTATTTTGCCAGCGTCGCTGCAACCTCCCGTGTCTTCCTCTGCATCACGGCGGGCGGAAATGGTCTCGCCTAGCCTCGCCCCGTTAACGATGACGATCATTCATGTCAGCGAAATCTTTAGTCGTAATTGAAGCTCGCAGTTCTCCGACAAGAACGGCTTACCGCGTCAGCGGGAGTACGGCCGACGGCGCTTGGGTAGAGTGTGGAAACCACCAGGGCAGCATGGTGGGAGCGCTTTTTTCTACCTCAATTCTTCAAGCAAGATACGGCAGACCTGTTGCTGGCCCCCGGGAACAAGTGGCAATGGCTAACGTTAGGTTCGGCAACCGAGGAGATTCAAAATGCCCGTAGTCGTTCTCCGGGCCGTGCCTGCCGTAGTCGTCTTGGGCGGCGCTAGCTATTTCTTCCCCGCGCGGTGCACTGACGACGACAGCTGGACCGTTTCGGGAATCCGGCGCGCAACACTGGAGGAACCCGATCATGAAGAAGCTTCTGCTTTCGGCCGCTGTCGCCGCATTCGCGACCACGTCTGCTTTCGCTCAGACTAACGAATATTATGTCGTCAGGAATTCGACGACAAAGAAGTGCACGATCGTCGACACGAAGCCGACGACAACCACGACAACCGTCGTTGACAACGGTATCTTTAAAACGCGGACCGAGGCCGAGACGGGCATGAAGACAATGAAGGTCTGCTCGGACTGATACGCGCAGACCCTCGAGGGGCCACCAAGCTCCCCGCTACCGCTCTTCTATTTGGTACTCCCGGAACATCGCATCACTATGCCCGTTTTAAGTTGAGTAATTCGAACGAGGCGCAACGCACAAATCAAAACTATCAGTCCAAACTTTACACACTCGAACACGGGACTATCTCATAGGCTTACTAATGGCCGTCGGTACGCCGATCCTTACGACACCCTCGGACGCAGTAAAACTCCGCCCTGTTCTCGCTCCATTAGTTACGACCGGAGGCCACGATGCCTCCGGCAGCAAAGGAAGGCAACGCGATGGTCGGTGAGAAAACCAAGCCTAAGAAAACTGCACAGAATGGCGGTAGTTTTAGCCGGGTCTTCGGTGATGTCGCCAATAAAACGTCGCAAACCGCAGGCCGGGCCTTAACCTTCGTTCTTGCTGCCGGTGTTGTTTTCGTCTGGGCGATAACTGGGCCGCTGTTTGGTTTTTCCGATACTTGGCAGTTGGTCATCAACACCGGCACAACCATCGTGACGTTTTTGATGGTCTTCCTCATTCAGAACTCGCAAAATAGAGATAGCGCAGCCATACAGGTGAAACTCGACGAACTCATTCGCGTGGGCGCCGCGCACAATTCCCTCGTCGGTATCGAGCATCTTACCGATGACGAACTCGAAGATCTGCGCACCAAGTGCGAGGCGCGCGCCGAGGCAGAGAAGGTTGGTGAGGAAACTGTGAAGGAAACCGGAAAAAAAGCGCGGAAGGCGGCCGTGCAGGCGGCCAGCTGAGATGACCGCGCGCGATTTGCAAGGGACGTCCACACCTTCACAAGCCCGCAACAATATCGAAGCCATTCTGCGCCTCGAAAAGGAGGACGAAGGGGAACTCGCCCTCCATCATCGCATTTTTCATACAGTCGGGTGGTTCTTTGGGACCGCCTACTTTGTGTCCGCACAATGCCTTGCGGTGAGCGCCTGGGTCGCGCTGAACATTATGCACGGCTCCCATCAGGCCGTCGATCCATATCCATTTCCGCTGCTCGCGATGTTTCTATCGCTAGAGGCCGTGCTGTTGACCTCCTGCGTCCTGATCCGACAGAACGCTATCGACCGCACTTCCGCAAGGCGGGATCATCTTGAGCTGCAGATCAATCTTTTAGCGGAGCAGGAAGCAACGCGGTCGCTAGATGCGCTGCAGCGCATTGCCGATCATCTAAACGTGCCCAATGTTAAGGATACGCACGTTGAGGAACTCGCCCAAGATACGGCGGTTGATGAAATTGCCCGAGATCTAAAAGCCCGAGAAAGAAACGAATCAAAGGCAGACTAAGTGCACGGTTGCTGGCCGCCTGATCGTCTCCGACGGCAGGCCGCCCGACCAAAAGTATCGTCGAAGGGTGCAAGGGGCAGCAGAGCCTCAATTGCTCTGCGCGGCTCCTTTCGGTAAAGATCGGAATGTCGCTCACCGCGTGGCTCCGTTGCTATCGTGGCCGCTGGGCGGCAGCTTCCTTGCTGATGGCGGAAAGAGAGTTGCCGATTTTGTGGACGATGCTGACCAGCTCAGGTGCTCAGAGCTTAAAGTCGCCGGCGCAATTCCCGCACCTGAAGCTTACCGAATCGAGAGCTGCGAAACATCGTGGGCTTGGGAATCTGCAGGTCAACCTTCACAGAGAGGCATGGCCCTCCCGTAGAACCGAAGTCTCGCTTGGGGTTTCGCGGCTACTGAATTTATAATGCGCGCAGTGCGGGCCTCAGGCCGCCCGACTGAGCGCGCCCGGGCCCACTTCCTCGGTGACGACATCGAACCGGGCAAGCGCCGCATCGCCAAACTGGGTCGAGATCGCCACATCCGCCTCGTCGCGCCCTCGGGCGATGACGATACGCCCGATACGGGGGAAGTCGTTGTGCCGGACATCGAAGGTAAACCATCGTACGTCGAGAAACACCTCCAGCCATGCGCTGAAATCCATAGGCGCGGGGTCCTTTGGTACGCCGATATCGCCCAGATAGCCCGACGCGCTGGAATGTTCATGCAGCGGCAGAGCGTAACAGCCAGGTGGGCGAAGTCACGGCAAACTCCGACGCGCTCTTCGTAGCCCTCAGAGGCCGTGCGATCTGAGCGTGCATGGTGAAAGCCGAATTGAGTACGTTCATTCACATAATCGCAAATAGCCTGCACGCGCTGCCATCCGCCAGCGATCGGCCCGAACTGCGACCAGGCGAGATTGGTCAGCTTCTGGGTGTCGCAATAACGACGTCCATAAAGGAACGGCAGAACCTCGTCGGGGCAGGTCATTGACATCCCATGCCGAGTGTCGGGCGCCGCTTGATCCGGCAAACCGCCATCTTCAATCAGGAAGTCATGCGGATTTCGACACGGCCAGCGGGTGCCACAAACCGGGTCCAGGTATTGCCAAACGGATCGAGGCCGTGGCGGGTGATGACCCGATGGCGATACCTCGAAGCTTGTGTTCACTGAGTAGGTCTTTCTGAAGTGATGGATGCACCGATAGAAGCACCACCATCGGCACGTCTTGAGAACAGTCAAATGCGATATCGTAGCCGGCCCGGATGATGGTAGCTTGGTTCCGGTAGCGCGAACGCAAAAATCAGCCAAAGTGGGTCCGCTGCTTGTGTTCACTTTGGTACTTAGGCGCGGGTGAAACTGTGTTGTTGTCAGTGCCTTCGAAAGCTGCAAGCGTGGCAGCGAAGCGGCAATCACCGTGAGACCGATGCGCCTTTGGGTACCCCTCCTCGTGGTCAGCCTCCTGTCTGCCGGCGCCGCGGCCGCGCAGGAAGACAAGAAGACTGACGACCTGAAGCCGGCCGATCCGGACACCGGGGAAAGCACCGTCGAGGAGACGACACTGGGCTTGCTGCCGAACCCGCTGGAGCGGTGGGGCATCAAGTTAGCTGCGACCTATATTGGCGAGGTCCTTGGCAATCCTTCCGGTGGATTGAAACAGGGTAGCGTTTATGAGGGCCGGCTTAACCTCGCTGTCGACGTCGATCTCGAAAAGCTTGCCGGCATGCGGCAGCTCACCTTCCACGCCAATCTTTTCCAGATTCACGGCGGGGGTCTTTCACGGGGCGCCTTGTTCAATTTCCTGGATGTCAGCGGCATCGAGGCCTTGCCGTCCACGCGCCTTTACGAAATGTGGTTCGAGCAAAAGTGGGGCACCAAGCTCGCCTTCCGCGCGGGGCAGCTTGCCGCTGACACCGAGTTCATGACTGCGAAATACACCGACGTGTTCACCAACGCTTCGTTGGGATGGCCGGTTGGCCTGTCGCTGAACATGCCGAGTGGTGGCCCTTCGCCGCCGCTTGCCGCGGTCGGAGCGCGCCTGCGCGCCGATGTCTCCGACGACCTCTCCTTGCTGGGCGCGGTCTTCAACGGCGATGCCGCCGGACCGGGGCCACAAGACCCACAGCTTCGCAATCGCTACGGGGTCAATTTCCGCGTCAACGATCCTCCGCTAGTGCTTGGCGAGATGCAATTGCTATGGAATGCCAAGAAGGGTGATCCGGGCCTTGAGGGAAACTCAAATTCGGCGCCTGGCGCCACTTCGGCGATTTTACCGATCAGCGCCTGAGTGCCTCCGGCGTGACGTTGGCCGATCCGACATTAGGCGGCACGCCTGCGATGTTGCGAGGTGATTTCGGTCTCTACTCGGTCTTTGAGCAGAAGCTTTATCGGGTGGGTGTTCATGACGACCGCGGCATCGGCATTTTGCAAGGGCTTCCTACAGCCCGCCCGACCGCAATCTCATCGACTATTATGCCGACGCTGGGCTTGAATTCATCGGGCTCGGCGACCGTAGGCCCAAGGACAAGTTCGGGATTGCCGCCGCCTACGCACATGTGTCGCCGTGGGCCCGCGCGCTTGACACGGACTTTCAAACTCTATCCGGGCCAGGCTGGCCGATTCGTCGTTTCGAAGGCTTGTTCACCGCTGTCTACCAGTATGAGATCCGCGCCGGATGGACGGTTCAGCCGGATTTCCAATATATCGTGCATCCCGGCGGGGGCGCGACCAATCCTCTGGGGAACAATCCCGGCAAACCGCTGAAAAATGCCTCGGTATTCGGTTTGAGAACGGTGATGAAGTTCTAGCGCGCGCCCCGTTATCGCGACGTACTGATATTCTGCGATTGCGAAGTCTACTGGGTCGTCAAGCGCTCCCGTCGCAGTCCCCGTGGCGCTGGTTAGCGCGGCGGGCTTGACCCTGGAAACACGATGGGACCTCTTTGCGAGCTTGGTCAGGGATCGCACCTGGAACAAAACATGCCGATTGAGGGGGAAGGATAATCCTCAGCTAACTTCCTCACCGCGCCACGCGACGCGTCAATTTAGGGCGACTTCGCCCGACCCTCAGGTGGAGGCGGAGGTGGGGAGTTAATCGATGATCCCGGTGCTAACGGTCGCGGCGAGCCGCCGACGGGCACGCCGGCAGCATCCCGCTCCACAAACCTCGGATTCCATGTTCCCGAAATCAACATGAGTGCTATCACGGCTATTACAACGACGGCCGCCACCACCGCCCAGCTCATCCTACTCATCAGGACCAGCCTCCACGCACCTGCATTCCAACCGGCGGCGGCCGGCAAGGTTCCTTTTCTTGCTTACGGAAGGCCAGCTACCCGCATGGTCTCAGTGCGGCATTAAAAAGGCCCCGCTTCAGCGGGGCCTTTCGCAAAAAGAGGTACATCCGCCCTTTTTACGCGGCTTGCGCCGATTCAGCATGCTGGTTGACTTCCGCTTCCGCGAGACTGCTCAGAGCGCTGTCCGTCGCCTTCTCTTCCTTGAGCGTCGCATCAAGCAGCTTAACCGCGTCCTTGTAACCGAGTTCGTTGGCCCACGTTCGGAGCGTGCCATACCGGGAGATTTCGTAGTGCTCGACGGCCTGCGCCGCAGCTAGGAGGCCGGCATCTAGGGCTGGCATGCCCTTGTATTCGTCCATGACTTCTTTGCCTTCATCGAGAATTCCCATGATGGCATCGCAGGTCTTACCCTTGGGCGTTTCGTCGATCGAGGCAAACACCTGATCTAGCCGCTCGACCTGACCTTCGGTCTCGCCGAGATGCTTTTCGAAGGCTGCCTTGAGCTTGGGAGACTGCGCCGCCTTGGCCATTTTCGGCAGCGCCGACATGATCTTCCGTTCGGCGAAGTAGATGTCTTTCAGAGTGTCCAGAAACAGGTCCGCAAGCAATTTCTCTTTAGCCATGACGTCCACCACCATCCGATGTTGAAAAAGGCCCAATCCCCGATGGGTGCTAAAGTTCCTTTGACGCCGGTCCACTTGAATCCCGGTTCTGTTATCGAAAGAATGAACTAATCGGCTGCCGGCAGAATGGCGATAGCCATAGCTCGGCACAGGTGCGGGCTATTTTCCGTAATAGGAGCGTTCCTAATCTGATGTTTGATCGCGAGAAGTATTTCCACGACAGAGCCGACGGCGGACGACCAATCGATTAAAAAATAGGAACACGAGCAGCGCCGGTGTATTCTCGTATCAGCGGTTTCGTTTAGCCACGGACGGTCCTCCGCCGGGCGGTCCGTTTGACACCATGCAAGCGGGCCGTCCGGTTTCAATCGCTAGTGGTAGGCGCATGGCTCGCTCTTTTGATCGCGGGGTGGGCTCAAGCTTAGCGAGACACTCTCGCGCTCTCGGATGCGGCCGCCCCAGACGCCACCCCGCACAACCTTCAATGCAGCGAAGGAAGCGGGCGCCGACGTAACGCCGACCATTCCCGAACCCGCCATCAAGCCAACGCCGGCGGGCCCGAAGCCGGTGCAACCGGCCATACCCACCGAAAAATAACTGTCCACGCTCGCTTCCATTCGCAATCAGAAGCTCCGCACGCCGTTCCATCAGTAGGAGATGCCCGCAAGAAGGCCGGCAGCACCGCACCTCAGAAAGCTGCGCTGCATCCAGAGGTAGACGCGGCCAGGCTGCACAGGTGTTTCGCGGACTGCGCTTATGCCAAGTGACCCCTCAAAACGAGGAACCTTTGTCCAAGTCACCCCGTTGCTTTCTAAAGCTCAGCCAAGTGCTTTGCTATTTCCCATCCCCGGAGCTGATCAATGGCAGTGATTTCCGACCGTACCAGTTACCGGGCCAAACCTGCTCTGGCTGTACACACGTCAGATCGATCAGGCGGCTCACGAGGGGGCAACGCTCAAACACCGGCTCAGATACCGCCGAGCGGCTGGCGGGACGTTGCAACGCGAGTCTTCAAAGGCATTTCAGAGGACAGGATCACGACCATATCAGGCGGTGTGACTTTCTTCGTGCTGCTGGCGCTGTTTCCTGGGCTTGCAGGCCTGATCTCCCTTTACGGGCTCGTTGCTGACAGCAGCACCATCGGCCAGCACCTGGGTAGCCTGGAGGGCGTTCTGCCGGAGGGGGGGATGCAAATTGTACGGGATCAAATTCAGCAACTCACATCCCAGCCAGCGCAGAAGCTTGGTTTTGCGACACTGGGCAGTCTTGCGATTTCATTGTGGAGCGCTAACGGCGGCATAAAGGCGATTTTTGAAGGCCTGAACTCGGTGTATGAAGAGAAAGAGAAGCGTAGCTTCATAAAACTGAACTCTATCTCGATCGTCCTAACCCTGGCGGCCCTCGCCTTCGTGATAGTCTCAATGTTGACGATCACGGTTGTTCCGACCCTTCTGTCTTTTCTTAACCTCCCTTGGGTCAGCGAAATCGTCAACTACGCGCGCTGGCCGGTGCTTTTGGTGGTCGCAAGCCTGATGATCGCGGTGTTATATCGTTTCGGCCCGAGCCGGAAGCAGCCGCAATGGCGATGGATCTCACCAGGCTGCATTTTTGCCGCAGTGGCATGGATTGCGGCTTCCCTGCTCTTTTCCTGGTACACGTCACACTTCGGCAGCTACAACAAGACCTATGGATCACTCGGCGCGGCGGTTGGCTTCATGACCTGGATCTGGATCTCGACGATAGTCATCTTGATCGGTGCCAAGATTAATGCCGAACTCGAACATCAGACTTCTTCCGACACAACGGTCGGTGCCCCCGCCCCAGCCGGTGAGCGAGGTGCCAAGATGGCTGATACAGTCGGTCGCAGAACCTAACTTCCGCGGTGTGGGTTAACCTGAATCGACTGGGACATTCACCGGTTTCTACGCCGTAGGCACCGGGTCGATAGGGTCTTCGATAGAGCTCGTTACCGTGGACCCCTAAGGAGGGCGTGTGCGGGCACGCTCGATCCCGTTGTTGATTCCGGCAGCCCTCCATCATCGCATTTTCATGCACTCCGGTGGCTCTTTGGGACCGCCTACTTTGTGTTCGTACAATGCCGGGCGGTGTGCGCCTGGGTCGCGCTTCACATTATGCACGGCCCCCATCAGGCCGTCGATCCTTATCCCATTTCCGCTGCTCGCGATGTTTTTGTCGCTAGAGGCCGTTCTGTTGACCTCCTATGTCCTGATCCAACAGACCGCTATCGACTACACTTCCGCAAAGCGGGACCATATTGAACTGCAGATCAACAAGTTATCGCGCTCGCGTTAAAGCCGAATCACAAGATCCAACACCGCAGTGAAGTGACAACCGGCGCCCATTAAAACAAAACCATGCCAGATGGCATTTTGAAATCGCAAGTTCTCCCACAGATGAAAGATTATTCCGATCGTGTATAACAATCCCCCCACCGCGATGAACGCCAGAATTGATACCGGGAGCGATGCTCTAGCGTTGTCGTATGCAATAATGCCGCTCCACCCCATTGCAACGTACAATACGACGGAGAACGTATCGAAGCGACCCGGAAAAACCAGCCTAACAGCGATACCGACGACAGCTGACGACCATAGTGCGACCAACAAGCACGTCGACAGCTTGCTGTCGTTAAGTTGAGAGAGGAACGGCGTGTAGGTTGCCGCTATAAGTAGATATATGGCTGACTGGTCAAATCGCCTAAACAACCACTTCTGCGGAGAGAGCGGCCAAAGATTATAAGCCGCAGACATCCCTAACATTGTTAGTAAGCAAAGTGCGTAAACTGCAATAATTCCAGGTCGGATAGGTGTGGTCGAATAGGTTGCTAGGACGATCAGCGTAGATGCCGCACCTAATCCCAAACTGATTCCGAGAGAGTGGATAACTCCATCGGCGATTATCTCGGCGCGATCATAATTCCATGGGATCGCACCAGTCGGATGCCGGGCCACTGGAGCTTGATTATCGCTAACCGGCTTATTCGGTTCTCCGGTTTCGATTTGTTGCTGCATACTGGGCGCCGTCCCATTGACCGTTGACCGAGTAATCAACAGGGCTAACCTTGGAGCGTTCCCGTGCGAGAAAACAGTTTATGCCTGTCTAGCTCTTTGGACCGATCTGAATTCAAGCACACCCTTTCAGTGCCGGACCGATGCGTTACGCTAGCCGCAGCCGCAAAATTCTTCCGCCATGATTAGCTGTGAGTCTCAGGCGCAGAGCCCCCCTTGAAATGCCAATCTCTCGCTGAACGCGGCATGGTGGCCTGGATTGGCGCACGGCCACCTTATCGACGATTTGAAGAGCCAAGCCAATGGCTGACCGAATAAAGAACCGCCGCTAGCGCATTCTGAGCGGCACAGAGAGGAGAGCAAGGCGCTCCTAGCTCGCCCCTGCCCGGCCTCATTGAAACGTTGAGTGCACCGAGGTTTTCCTACGTAAAAGCTCTCCCGACGTCTTAAGATGTCATCAATGGAAACGTAAGCGCGGTTGTCGTCCCACTATCGCTGGTCTCTTGATCAACCGCGCCACCGATTTGTCTTGCAAGCGAGGCGATCAATTTGATGCCAGATCCGTGTTCGTTGTACTTCTGGATTCCCCGGCCGTTGTCGGATATCGTCAAACGGGCCTCACCATAGCCCACACCTCCTACCAAGCGCACCCTTATCTTCCCGCCCTCGGGGCCGAATGCATGTTTAATACTATTCATCGCGGCCTCATTTAAAATGAGGCCAACCGGCAAGGCGCGATCCATACTTAATTCGAGTTCGTCGCATTCGACCTCAATCTCAACACCGTCGACCTGCTGACGGATCGCTCCGCATAGAGCGCGCAAATAATTGGAGAGCCGGACGCTTTGGCCTTCGTCCCGAAACGAAAGCTGATCATGGGCGAGAGAGATCGCATGGATGCGGCTCGCAACGTGATCCAGCGCGCGGTGGGCCCCCTCCTCTGCGTATCGACGTTTCTGAATGGAAATGGAGGACAGAACGAGTTGAAAGTTATTCTTTACTCGATGCTGCATTTCCCTAAGTAAGACCTCTCGCTTTTGGGCCTCGGCGGCGGCAACCATGAGGCGTGCTTCTTCATTCGGCCGTTCTCTGCCGCGAATCTTCGTCGCTATAAGGGCTGCAGCAGCAGTCAGAAAATCTGTCGTATCCTCAGTGAAGTTCCTTGGCGTGGTACTGTCGACCTCCAACACACCCCAGGCCGCGCCATCTATCAGTACCGGCACGTTCGTCACTGAGACGATTCCATGCTCCTTTAGGAAGTCCGACGCAATGTACTCGTCTTGCTCGCGGAAATCCCTGATGCTGACTGGCTCGGCCGTCTGAAATGCCCGTCCGGGCGCAGAACGTAGATCGATGGTGAAGGTGGAAGAGCGTACCGCGCCTTCCTTCCATCCGACACCGGCGGCTAGGAGGAGATCGGAGGTGTTCGGACGATATTGCAGAACCTTTATATGGTGGATCTCCACCGCCCGGGCAATCTGGACGACGGTCTGATCCAGGAAGCGATTTAAATCGGCGTTCTCACCCGCCAGTCGCCCAATATCGACCAGAATGCGAACATGCCGCCGGAGCTTATCCAGCACGCCATCTTCGCTTGCCTCGCTCGGACGTTCTTCCATCAGCTTCTAACATCCTGTTGCACAAAAAGTGCCAAGGATCGTTGATCGCGTCGTTATGCCGAAAAAGAGAATACAGACGCGTGCCACCTTGGAGGTCGACCCGCCACCCAATCAAAGGCAAGGGCCAATTCGGTATTCTTCCTAACAGCGGGATCTTGGAGGCTCCACGATGGCATCGGTGACTGAAGGGTCACGCTCCCGAAAGAGCGCATTATATTGAACGCCCGTTCAGGTCCAGGTAGGGGTTTGGGCCGAACGTCCGCACCCCATTGGTCCTTCTGGCTTGGGGTCTGGTTATCTTTCAGCTGCGGGTGCGGGTTTCCGGTCGATTTTACTAGGTCGTAGGCTCCTCCGCGCTTGTCTACGTAATCAGTCATTGCTTTCTCCCTTGCACAATCACGGTATTATCCAAACAGCGGAAGCGACGATTGACACTCCAATGAATACGCTTCCCCCGATGACCCACCATGCGGCCCCTAGACCGGAAGTCCGTTGTCGCTTCTTAGGGGGCCGGATCTCGTGCGCAGCCGCCAAGCGGACCTGTGCATAGCTGTTAGGAGTGCCGCCCGCTTCGTCGTCGGTTCCAAGCGGAGCGGCAGCGGGGTCAGTCGCATCGACCTTTCCGTTGCCCTGGTCGATTGCGATCCTCAGCTGCTCGGTGGTCTCTATCGGCTTGCTAGTATCGACCTTGTGACCAGCTTCCGGGGAAGAGCTCGATGCTCGCTTGTCTTGTGTGGTGTCTGTCATGCGGGGCAACGGGCGGGTGGTTTAAAGGTTGCTCCTCACGCCGCCGTAGCCTCGTCAATGAAGCGATTTTACGGGTTATTGCGCCTACGTCGTCGGCGACGCCGGGCCATACCGCAATCGCATCGTGATTCTTTGCGAACAATGACGTGGAAGCCCGGCTACGAACGGAGCGTTGGTTGATGGCCAGTGCTCGAGCAATGCAATCGGCGCGTCGGGATTGCGACCTTCGAACCCAAAGAATAGCGCAATTCTGGCGCGAGCAACAAGTCAGTACAAAAGTGCACATAACCGGCCAATGGACCACCAGCGGCGCCAGTCGGCCGCGCACTTAGCAACCATTGAGTTTCCAGACTGTTGGCAGTTGCAGCACTTTCGCTGTGAGGAGACAAGCGAGATGCTATTTTTTCCCTTCTATCCGGCTCTCATGTTAGCGGTCGAATCTCGGAACGTCATCGACATGCGCCTATGGAAGATCGCCACTGGCGGCGTGCATGCTGGTGAAGAGAGCACCTGATGGTCTCCGAAGAGATCAGCGCCGCAATGGAAGCTAGCAAGAGCGGTAGCTAGGGGGTCGGTTGGGTACTGGCCTGTTTCGACCCCAAATTACTTAGTTTGAAAATGGCAGCGACCTGATTTGTTTGGAACGATGGCTTGGCCGTCGTATTGATCCGGCATCGCTGCAACTCGACCCTTTGGCCAATACCGGTGACTGAGAGACGCTACCGGGCTCCCGCCCAACGGGAGCACAACCTTGCGACGATACTTTTTCGACTTTCGCGACGGTTCCGGCCTTATTCCCGACGAGGAGGGAATTGAGTTTCCAAACCTGGAGGCGGTGCAAGCTGAAGCGGCACGCGCACTTGCTGACTTGGCACGGGATGGACTGAGAAAGGCCGATGGGAACGGATCCCCTTACTATATGATGGTCGGAGTCCGTGACGATGACGGACCGGTGATGCACGCCAAGTTCTCATTCGAGTTTAAGCGCTTGCAGTAAGGACCTACTGTCCGGTCCGTACAGTAACCCCATCTGCGTCATCGCGTTCAACACCGCCGAGCGCTGGTCGGAAGACGTGTTTGAAGACGTCGCCCATGAGCTGCGCTGGCGCTGCGATCTACAGGTGCGCGACATCCCGCTCACGCTACAAGATTTCATCGACCGCTACGAAAGCCGCTACCGCGACTCCAGCTGCCGCTGCCGATGCGGTTGGCCTGAGACCATGCTAACCGATCGCAATTTGCGGTTCTGCGCGATATCGCGTCAGTAACAAAGCGAAGAAAGCACCTAGACCTGCTCGCACGGGGATCATCGAAAGGGACGGTGACGTATTCAAGCTAACGGCAATGGGTTTCTGCTCGATCGGGCTTGGCCGGATTGAAATGGCCCGCAAAAGCCGGCGGCGATGGGCACCAAGGCGCCCTTCCCCGCATTCATTGAGCCCGCTCTTGCTATCGCAGCGTTGGAACGGTCGGGATCGTTGAGTGTTAGCGGGCATGAAGAAGGAAACCCCGGGTCCAATTCCCCCTGAACTAATGCTGGCCTGCTTTTTTGTCGTGGCGGGCTTCATCGTCACCCTCTTTTACAGCCTGCTCTAACGCAAGGAGAACTGGCCGGGTGGCATGCCGCGGCGGCGCCTGTACTCACTCGACGCCGGCGTACTTGTATAATGTATTGTGCGGGCGAATAGGCGGAGTCCGTGGGCGACGTGAGTCACTGCGGACATCGACTATCGCGATGCCACTCCTGAAGGGCCTGTTATGCGAAAGCCTAGGGCTGGCCCGAATTTAGAATAGGCTGCACGCCGCTGAGGAGGGAAGTTCGCCATCTAACCAATCCTTCTCATCCGCAAGGGCATGCCAACCAGCAGCCATTCGTTGGAAGCGCTTGAAAGAAGGATCGTCAGATTTGCCTTCAGCCAGACGGAGGCAGTTCTCGGCATTTTCTCTGTAGATCTCTGAATGTTTGCATTTCATCTCCCCTATCTGGGGAGTTGGTGCCTCCATTCAAATCTGTCTCTGTGACTGGTGGCAGCCGCACAAGATACTCAAAAGCTTGCGACGAGGGCAAAGAGCCGACGCCCCTGTTCCTTAACGTCGTCGTATAGACGTGCCAGCCAATCGGAGCGTTCGGGGTGTGGGCTGCGGTGAGTTCGGGCATGCGCTATTGAAGCGCGGCGCGTCGCTGGGTGCAAACTGGGGCGGAAATGTCATTGACCCACAGCTTGTCGTTGGTCGGGGGTCAGCCGCCAAAAGCGGTACGTATAGCAAGCGTGATTATCCAGGCTAACAAGCCGGCTATCGTCGCGATCATGATGTCGTTGTTAACGAAAGGGGCCCTCATGTACGATCCTACCCTTGGTCACCGACAGTCGTTGTCCAATGAGCGAGAGACACAGACTTCTTTCAGGAACGGACGACTTCAATAACTTAGCTTCACAGCAAGTGCGTCAGCTTGCTTATTTACCGCCGCAGCCATTGGATTAGGCTGGCCACGTACCAGCCTAAGATGCTGGCGATCAGAAAAAGAAGCGCAATAGATGGGAGCGCCTTGATGCTTGTGACCCGCCATTAGATGAACGGCTTGCCGCCGGTGACCGCCACGGTGGTGCCGGAAGTGTAGCTCGACAAGGGATCCGCAAGCATAACGTAGGCGCTTGCAAGTTCGGCGGGTTGACCGGGGCGCTTCATGGGCGTCTGCTTGCCAAAATTTTTCACCGTCTCATCGGGCATGGTCGATGGGATAAGGGGGGTCCAAATCGGCCCTGGGGCGACGGCGTTGGCGCGAATGCCCTTTTCCGCGAGCATTTGTGCCAGACCGCCGGTGAAATTTTGGATCGCTCCCTTGGTGGTCGCGTAGGCCAGAAGCATCGGGTTCGGCATGTCGGAATTCACCGACGCCGTGTTGATGATGGCACTGCCGGGCTTCATGTGTGGCACCGCCGCCTTCGTCAGATAAAACATGGCATGGATGTTGGTTCGGAACGTCATCTCCCATTCCTCGTCCGATATGTCGCCGATGTCGTTGAACGTCGCCTGGTGCGCGGCGTTGTTCACGAGGATATCGATGCCACCGAGGTCGTCGACCGCTTTTTTTATGACCTCGCGGCAATGGCGTGCATCCTGAAGGTCGCCCGGTACGAGCACGGCCTTGCGGCCTTCCTGCTCTATGAGCTTCTTCACCTCATTCGCCTCGTCGGTCTCATTAAGATACGAGATCAAGACATCCGCCCCTTCTCGCGCGTAGGCGATTGCTACGGCGCGCCCAATACCGCTATCCCCTCCGGTAATGACCGCCTTCATTCCCGTCAGGCGACCAAAGCCCTTGTAGGAAGTTTCGCCATGATCCGGGCGGGGCTGCATCGCGTCCGTTGAACCTGGCATCGGTTGTTTCTGCCCGGCGAATGGCGGCTTGGGATAATCGAGCATGAGGAAATTCTCCGTTGATTTCTACAAATGACCAGCGGGCCTGTCGTTCCAAACTGGTTAAAAATCTTCAACAAGTCGACCGCCTGGCAGAGTTTGAACCTTCGAAAATGATCCTTCGGGCCGCAGGTTCTTTGAGGTCGGCCTGGCTCGGAAACAGGAGCGTTGTCCCAATCCTGAAATTTTACTGGGCCCTGCGCGCAACGATGGCTGATCGACGGCGATGCCAGCAGAGCTTGTCGCCTGGCGCTCGGAGCGCCGCCGCCGCTGGGCGCTGGCTGGGCGCTGGGCGCTAAAGGAGTGGTCCCAAAGCACCAAACCAAAATTGAGCATTGGAACAATGGCCATGTCTAACAGTTCAGGCCCTGCACCAGCATAGGAAATCAAATCATGCCGCAGTCCACTGAGCAAACGCTCCCAGAGCTACAGCGCGAAGCCGGGCAAACTCGAGAAGGTCTGAACGAGACGGTGGAACTGCTCAAGAATAGCGTGAGCGATACAGCAAGCGAGATCAAACAACGGATAAAGCCAGCGAACATCAAGGCGGAAGTCTCCGACTACGTGCGCTCCAGGGGAGAGCGGATGCTGGTAGACGTAACGGAGGCTGCCCGCCGTAATCCGATGCAGGCGGTTGCTGTGGGCGCAAGTGTCGCTTACCCGCTACTTCGATTGGTTAGGTCAATTCCGCTGCCCGTTCTGATGGTAGGTGCTGGACTATTTTTCGCCGGCTCGAAGTCGGGTCAATCGATTACTCAAAAAGCCTCTGATATGGCATCCGACCTTTCGGACGAACTCCGCCGGCGGAGCCACGATCTTCAGGATCGGGTTGAAACGAGCCTCAACTCAGCAAGGGAGGCCGTTTCCGACGCCGCTGACAAAGCAGGGGAAGTACTGTCCACGGGTGCGGGCCACGCTCACCAGGCGGCTGGATCCACAGACAAGCATTTTGGCGATCGGTCGAAGGGCTCGGCCGCCAACATAGCAGCGGAAGCGACGGGTTTGACGGGGTCCGCGATAGCCTCATCGCGCAATATTGCGGCGTCCACCGTCACTGCCGCGCGAAACGCTGCTTCATCCGCATCGGACGTCGGCCTGGAAGCAGCCCGGGGTGTCCGCGACAAGGCTTTGGACTATTCAAACCGGGCCGGGAACACTCTTTCAAACACCATTCAAGAGAATCCACTTTTGATTGCTGGCGTGGGTCTGCTGCTGGGAGGATTACTTGCGAGTGCGCTTCCCAAAAGTGACCTGGAGGAGGATCTCGTCGGTGATGCGGCTGCAGCAACAAAAGATCGGGTGAGCCAAGCTGTTTCAAAGGGCTTCGACGCGGCAAAGGGGGCAGCCGGCGAACTGCTCCAGAACGCTGCGCGGCAGGTAGGCGCGGACGGTCTCAGCCCGGACAAACTGGACGAGGCCACCCGGGATATCGGAGCCGTGCGCAACGTAGCCGAAAGTGCCGTTACAACGGCGTTCGATCCCGAAAAGACATCGCAATCACACATTCGCGAAGGAAACGAGCATGGCTAAAACTACTGGAAAAGAGCAACAGGGTGCGCCGATCCCCGGACGTTCTTCTGCAAAAGCAACATTTGATACGGAGGCGTCGACGAAAAGTCTTGCCGAACAGGCCGTCTCTACCGGCCCGAACTCGGACAAGGCAAAGAGTACCCCGGAAAGCTCGACCGACGCCATCAAGGGCCAGGCCTCCGATCTCGTCGATGCGGCCAAGGATGTTGCATCTCAGGCTACTGACAAGATCAAGGACGCGGTCAACAGTCAAAAGTCGTCCGGCGCGGAATACGTCGGCAACCTGGCGGAAACAATGCGGCGCGCGGCGCGGGAGTTCGATACGGATCTCCCGCTCGCGGGCAGCTACATCCGGAAGGCGGCCTCCCAGATTGAGGGCGTTTCCGATCACATCCGCAACGGCAACTTGAACGACGTGGTCCGGAACGCGCAATCCTTTGCGCGCCGTCAACCTACGGCCTTCCTTGGGTTGGCGGTCCTGGCGGGTTTTGGTGCCGTTCGGTTCCTCAAGAGCTCCTCCACTGACGACGGCCCGAGTTCGCAAGCCCTGAGATCGGACAGCCGCTCCTCCGCAGCAGACAACCGAGGGTATCGCGATGACTTCTCGAACTGATCGTTCGATCCCGGAACTGTTCAGCGATGCGGTCGGTCAGCTCGCAAAGCTGATCGGCAACGAATTTGCGCTGGCTCGCGCCGAACTGGCCGAAAAGGCCGGACAGGCCGGGAGAGCTGCCGCAATGATGGGTGCTGGGGCAGTCATCATGATTCCAGCGCTTGTCCTGCTGTTGTTCGCCGCGGCGGCTGCCCTCATACAGGGCGGCTTCTCCGAGCCCATCGCATATCTCGTCGCCGGTGGCGGCGCAGCGGCCCTATCGGTCGCCCTCATCGTGGTGGGCCTTAACCGCCTCTCGGGCGATGCGCTTGCGCCCACTGTAATGATTGAAGAAGTCGAACGAGACAAAGCGGCAGCGAGAGAGATGGTTCGATGACCGACATGACTGAAAAAGGCTCGGACTTTATCAAGGACCTCGGCAACGCGGCGCGCCGTAATCCGGTCTCCGCGGCACTCATCGGAATGGGACTGGTCTGGTTGTTCGCCGGCAAAGCGGGCGCACCTGGCGATATTCTTCAGAAGACCGGCCTGGATCGCCTGCCGGACGCGGCAAGGAACGCTATGAGCGCCACACAGGACCGCGTTGCATCTGCTGCCGAAGCCGTCCGTGAGACGGGCAGCGACGGTATTGAAACCGCGACCCGCATGGCCTCCGAATACGCAAAGGCCCTGCCGGATTCTGCCGATGTTCTTGGCACGGTGCGGGGCAATCTGACCGATCTGTTCAAGGCACAGCCCCTGGCATTGGGCGCCATTGGATTGGCCATCGGCGCCGGCATCGCCGCGGCCTTGCCGAACACCGAGATCGAAAAATCATACCTTGGCGAAACCAGCGAGACCCTGAAAAGCAAGGCTGCCGAAATCGCAGGCCAGCAGATCGACAAGGCGGCCACGGTTGCAGCCACCGTCGTCGAAACCGCGGCGGACGAAGCGCGCAGGCAGGGCCTCACGATCGATGACGCAAAGGCGGCGATGGACGCCCTTTCAGGCAAGGTCAGCCGCATGGTCGATGCGGCGGGAAACGAACGCAAGAGTTGAGGGTTTGATGAACGGTCCCGCGGTTACCGCACTGTCAGTCCCCGACCGTGGCCGGATGTAGGCTGGCCCGGCCCCTACAGGCTGCCTAACGGTTCGCTGGGTTGGGAATGTTGGGCTTCCCGGGCGACGGCTTCACTGCCGAGTTGCTCTCTGGCATTTTATCCCTACCGCCGTCGCCGTTGTCATCCTTGCCGCCGGATATGGACGTGCCCTGCGGCGGATTTTGAGCAATTCCTTCGTCAGGGCACGAAATTCCAAGCTGATCTGCGATTGATCGATGGAAGGCCAATCAAGCTTGGAAGCAAAGAACGTCCGCTCATCGCAAGGATCCGGGATTTTCTCCTGCAGGTCGGCTGTGGAGAACGCCTTGAAGTGCGCAAATTCCGTGCGCCGGCCTTTACGCGTTAGTTCGGCAGCTTCGCCTGACCAATCGGCAAAGAAAAGAGAGGGAGTATCGGCGGCGGCCTCCTCCCCCATAAACAGCAACGGAATATGCGGGCTGAGAATTACCAAAGCCATCGCCTGCTTCAATTTGTGGAGATTGACCAACTTCGACAGCCGTTCTCGGCGGGAATGGTCAGCATTTGAGTAAGACAACAGCGGCAAGAAAGTTGATGAGGTTGGACAGATGACGGCGCACCAGGTCAGCCGCCGAAATGCGCAGTTCCGCGCACAAGCGGTCGGCAAATAATGCGCTTCAGAACACCGGCGTCGGGAAGTGTGTAGCTAGGAACCTTTGCCGCGGAACCATCTTAAATTCGAAAGGAAACTGCCATGGACCAAAAGAAAGACGGCGTGATTGTTGAAACGGCCACAGAAGCGCGTCAAGCTGAACCCGGCCCGTCGATCCTGATGCTCTTGATTACTAGCATCAGCTTGGCCGTGTTGGTAATGGCCATAGTATGGTTTGTGTTTTTCCGCACCTGATTAGTCGAAGCTTGCTCATGACCGCCCGATCGTCGGCAGCGCACCGAACGGTGCATTCCGACTGCTTACTCGACCGCTCCGTTGAGCTGCAAAAGAGACTGAGCCCCGGGACAATGTACCGAAGTGCACAGAAGCTTGGAATGGGCGTAGTAAGCTGCACTCAGATGTTCGTTGTCCAGGCTTATGCAAATCCTGAGGATGCGGCGATGACCTTGACGGAGGATCGCGGCAGTACCGTCATTAGAATTATTGGCGAAGGTCGAATTTATTCGGCCGGTGAATTTGCTCTCACCATGGGCCAACCTGATAACAAACCAAGTATAAGTAGATTCTTGTCTTTTCCCGCAGGCTACCTGCGCCGGGCTGGGCGATCTATCGGTCAGTCGCATGAAAGGGCTGTGTTAGAATGAGCTTTAAGGATGGGTCTGCATTCATAAGCTGATAATGGTGCTTTCGGAGCTATCCAGATATTCGACACCACAGCAAAAACCCATTATAGCGGTGCCGATAACCAGCAAGTTCCGCTGCATTTGCGTTCACTTCCGCTGCTGGTCAAGGCCTCACGAAAAATCCAAGGTAAGGCGTTCAGTTCCGATACATCCTTTCAT
Source organism: Bradyrhizobium sp. JYMT SZCCT0428 (assembly GCF_018131075.1). Taxonomy (GTDB): domain Bacteria; phylum Pseudomonadota; class Alphaproteobacteria; order Rhizobiales; family Xanthobacteraceae; genus Bradyrhizobium. The sequence continues at coordinate 20,413 of NZ_JAFCLS010000020.1, forward strand.
CCACGCATGGGGCCAGCATGCACCACCATTCGCGGGGTAGAGTTCAAAGCAAAGACATTCGCAAAATCCAGGACCCCGCCTGCGAATGTAACGCAGCACTCAAGCGCACTACGAGCATTTTCGACAGCTGAATAACGCCTTTATTCGACCTTCATTACCAGGTCGCCTATCAGAAGACGGAGGGCTTGATATTCCGGCCCCGCTCTGCCTTTGGCGAGAAAATCGCTGATCTCAATTTTGCTAGAGTTGCCGCCCGAAGGAAGGTTTGCTTGATGGAGCACGAACAGATTCCCTCCATCGCCGTCGCATAGCCACCACTCGTCGCCATTTTCGCTTTGGTAGATCTTGCGCTGATGTGTAGACATGTTCGTCAACCGTAGCCGCTCTTAGTCGTTCCTACCGCATCGCTCCGGCGGCATGACGGAGGAGCGCCCGAGCCGCGGAGTCAGCAATCTCAAGCGAGATCAAGGTCAGCGCTCAGACCTCATGTATGATGTTCGCTGCGAGATGAGCCGAATGTCTAAACTATCCCGCACTTCAGCCTGCGGCACCCTTGGAGGGATTTATCGTGGGCTGTGTCCGCGTTGACTATTGCCCAGCAGCTAGGGCGAAGCAAAATGCCACCAAAAGGCAAGGACTAGAATCTTCTTGTCCATGAGGCTCTCCATAGCCCCGGGATCCAACGCAGCGAACGCCGGCAGCGTTCCTCATGACGGTGAAGCCTTGTTCGGAGGCTGCATCAGTCCCTTTACGGTCCACCGGCGCTCGATCGCGCGGATCTGAAGGTAACCCGCGGCTGCGGTTTAGTTTCGCATCCCCCGCATATCCGCAAGGTTTCGACCCGACCGGTGGCGTACCGATCCATCATTTCGAAAATGTTCGCTCGAGTTGCCGGGCCGACTAAGAAGGCGGCTCGAATCGCTTCTGATACGTCGGCCGCCTGCGGAAGCTGGCAGATCTACTGCATATTCATTTCGTCCAGAGAACGGCCGCGTATGCTACTTGTTACTGACGAAGCCGCTCCTATCGGCAGTCACGAAAATCCGCTGCGGTATGACGTCTAGCCACCTCTAAGGATGCGTCCGCGGCTGACCCCCCTTACGGGAAATAGGAACAACCCATCCCTGAAATGATTGCCCTGCGGAGAAGGAGATCGATTATGTCGATACGCATCCCCGTCAAATTGCTCATCATAACTCTTGTGCTTTCGCCCATTGCCTCATTTGCTCAAGGTGGTGGAGGCGGAGGCGGTGGTGGAAGCTCGGGCGGAGGGTCCGCTGGGGGCAGTGCGTCCAGCGGCGCGTCTGCCGGAGGCGCTTCGGGAGGGTCTGTGGGGACCAGTGCCGGAACTGCAGTCCCTAGCGCAGGCTCCGCTGGAGCTGGCAGCTCGGCCATCAGTGGTGCGGCGAACGGCCCCGCCAATCCTGCCGGTCTCAACAATTCGTTGAACGACCCCAGTGGGGCAGCCAATGCTGCTGCAGCTCCGAATGCACCGGGTACGAATACGGTTGGGACCGCAAATTCTAGTGGTTCGCCTGGAAATGCTAGCGGAAACTCTGCACCTCGTGGCTCTGTTACAACAGGGACGGCAGGTAACAGAGCCGGCGGCACAAGCACTGGCCGCATCGATGGTACGGTAACACCGGGTGGCCCAACGACTCCCGCTGACGCGGTAATTAGCCAAGAGAACGCCAGGGTCGATGCGAAGGTGAAAAGTATCTGCAAGGGCTGCTAAAAAGCGCTGCCTGTTGGCCCGTCAAGAGGCGAACCAAACCGCCCCTCGGAAAGCAAGGCCGCTGGTTAGCGGCCTCCCTCCTTTTCACGCTGTGAGAGTACCGCTACGCGCTGTGTCTAGCCGCCTTCCGATCCCCGAAAGATTGACAATTTGCGGCACGACGCGGGCCGCGCTCCAACGGTGCCATGCCCGAACTTACCCGCCGCCCTCATGGTTCCTCCTCGTAATTTGGCTTAGCCGCATCCCGTTCCAGTGTGGGAAACGAATCATTCGCTTAAATCCCGGTTCTGCAGCGTAGGAGTTGCTTTGATGCGTAGTTCCAATTGGACGCCCTCCATTGTGCCCAAGTAACGATCAAACGCTAGTGGCGGACATGCGGGAAAATGGCAGCGCTTGGCGCGAGACAGATTGCGAGCCGCCGTTCTCGAGACCGTCATTCAGGACCTGTCGTCCGGTGAGTACAGCAGCCCCATCCGCGTCGTCGCGTTCCACACTGCGCGGAACGCTGGTCGGAAGACGTGTCCGAGGACGTCGCACACGAACTGCGCCGCCGCTGCGATCTGCAGATGCGTGACATTCCCTTACCGCTGCCGGATTTTACGGACCGCTACGAGGGCCGATATCACGACGTGCAGTTGCCGCTGCCGATGCGTTTGGTGTGATACTAAGGATGAAGGCTTGATGTTAACCAATCGCGGTTCTGCGCAATATTGGGCCAGCTTGGTCATTTAATCAGGCGAAAAAAGCGGAGGTCATGGACCTACTCGCACGCGGATATATCGAAAGAGATGGGGATCTCTTTAAGCTCACAGCAATGCGTTGACGGAATTGCTCGATCGGCGGCGGGATTGAAATGGCCCCGCGCAAAAAGCCGGGGGCAATAGGCACTAAGGCGCCCTTCCCCGGATTCATTGAGCCCGCTCTTGCCACCGCCATCGGCAGCGTCCCGAATGGCGAACGGTGGATTCATGAGATCAAGTTCGACGGCTACCGTGTTCAGGTCCACCTCGCCAACGAACAATAAAGGTCTACACCCGGCGCGGCAATGACTGGACCAACCGTTTCAGGAAGATCGCCGACGACGCCTGGCACATCAGCGCCGCATCCGCGATCGTCGACGGCGAGGTCGTGGTGCCGGCCGCTGACGGCACCACAGATTTTTCCGTTCTGCAAAACGAATTGAAGGGCAAATCGAGCCGTATCGTGCTGGTCGCTTTCGACCTGCTCTATCTCAACGGTTACGACTTGCGAAAACTGCCGCTGATGGAGCACAAGGCCCACCTCAAAAAGCTGATCGCCGCGACCGACATCCAGTTCAGCGAAAGCTTCGAGACCGACGGCCGCGAGATATACAAGCACGCCTGCAAGGTCGGGCCGGAAGGCCTGGTTTCGCAATGCGCGATAGCACCTATGCGTCCGGCCGCGGTAACAACGAATGAGGGCATCGTATGTGCGAAGCGCACCGTAGATCGGAGTACGGTGCCATCCATATTTCCTCGGCTGATAGGCCGGGCCCGCGCGCTGCTCATGGAGAGAACTTCGCAGGACCCGGTTGTCGCAGAGCAAGTCCACCTTAACTCCGCGGCAAGTATCAATCGCGAATTTGTTCGATCGTTCCTAACCTGCCCGTTCGAAATGAGGGTGATCTTCCAATCATAGATGCCGGTGCGTTTGGACCGCCAGTTCGCGCGTTTACTGCGAGCCAGCGAAGCGCCTAACCTATTGGCCATGGCTGACGAATGGACCGAGCGGCCTCCGGTGTTCGATTTGTCGCAAGACCGGCATGGCGAGTCTGTGCCAGGAGGAAGATGCCGATACGCCAATTGTCGTCACTCGAAAAGGTCGTTAAACGTAAACGTCAGGCCGATCGCCAAAGTCGATTCGCAAAATTGCACGCGATCGGGGATTGCTCTTAAGTCCAACGACGGACGCGATCGTAGGTCGTAGCCAGCGCTTAAGGCTAAGAAATGATTCACCATAGACCACCCGTTGCCGCCAACATGAGCCAACGGGCTGTCCTGCAGTGCCTCGTGGCGGGGGAGTGGAAGCGCGTGCTCCATCTCCCCGTACCGGTCGGTCCGGTAATGCTCGATCGTTTAAATCGCCTAGGGTGGATCGAACTTCGCGGCAAGACGCCACGAACAGAGATGAGGCTCACTCAGTCGGGTCTCGAAGCAATGCGAGCCCCTGTTCTGCGGCCTGCGCAGAAACGCTCGGAGTGATGTGCCTGTCGAGCGCGAGCTGCGCGGCCGCCAAGAGAGAGCCCAGGCCGGCGCCGGGGCCGGCAGAATAAAAACCCTAAGTGCGTTCTCACCGAGCGCGCCGTAATCAAAGCGGTGCCGGCCTGGTGCGAGGCCCGCCTCGAGCCTGCGTAACGCGTGACTTCCGGCTCAGAACTGTTCACTTTATAACTTAGTGATCCGCCATCGCGCGAGATCGACATCTTTTAGGAAGCGGTCCTTAATTCGTTTGACCGCATCTTGCCGCGAATGCGGGCACTCGACCCGATCACAACGGAACGAACATTCTCATCGAACATTGGTTGGATTGGAAACCAATCAAGGAGCTTTACAATGAAGAAGATTATTGCCGTAACAGCTTTCACCCTCATGTGTGGCTCGGCGTTCGCTCAGAGCACTGGAGCGCCAGCGGCCGCTCAGTCCGACATGAACAAGCCGGGGATGACCAATTCCGGCGCGATCAACAATAGCCCGGGTGCCACGACCGGTAATTCGATGGGGTCAGATGCCAGCAAGCAAGGTGCGCCAACAGGTGCCCCCGTCGACGCGAAGGGCACCGGAACTCAGCCCGGCAACGTAAGGGACGGCCAGAAGCGTTAAATAAGAAGCCCCGCAAACGGCGGGGCTTTTTTAACAATAGAATAAGCCTCCAGCGCCGAGGCACACGGCGCCAGTAACCTGTTCACTTGGCGGACGGTTCAGAATAAGACAGACCCGTGAGCTGGGCACGGAACTTAGGCCGTCCGCGGCCCGTTGGGTCGAACGGCACATGTCACTAAACTCACTTGGGCTCAGGTGGGGCGCGTTACCGAACCGGTCGCTGCATGTTTAAAGTTGGCTGGCTGTCCATCTCTGCCGACGATCTATGGGTCTGGAGAAATTACCCAACCGTTGCATTCACCCTCATTCGGATCTCAGGCGCTTCGCCCGAAAACGATGAGTTTTTCGCTTGGGGACATTCGAGCTGCGAACCGACTCCAATTATGCGCACAGCGAGAAGTAGTTTTGCTTTGCACTTGGGAAATAAACGGTGCTTTTGAGAAAAGCGCCCTACCCTTTTCCGTGGTGTCTGAGCGACGTCGTTAAAACGTGACGCAGCTGCGGCCCCACCATCGCACAGTCAGACCTCAAGCGTGGGGCCACGCTCAGCTGAAGCCGCGCCTGCGCAGTCGAACACCGTGAGACACGTTCTTCCCTCACTTCACAAATCGGTGTGCGAAACGAACCTTCCTGGGTGGCGGGGATTTGAGTGCAGTCGCAAAAACTCCTGATCAAAGAAAGTTTGACATGATAGCAGTCCGTCGAATTTTGCTGAGCGTTGCCCTAGCCGGGGTGTCCGGCATCCCCCTTCAAAGTACCGCGTTTTCCCAAGAGTATCGCGGCACCTGGGAACAACAAAGAGCCTGCACCCCCGACGTCTGGCGGCTATGCAGCTCGCAAGTCCCCGATGCCGGCAGGATAGTGGCTTGCCTGCGGCAAAATACTCCGCAACTCAGCGATCGATGCCGGGCCGTTTTTGCACAAGGCCAAGCGCCCTCGCGTGGTGAGGATCGCGACCATGGGCAAAAGCGCTACGATCGAGATTATGTGCCAAGGCCCTACGACAGGGAATACGCTCCGAGGCCTTACTACGGTCCTCGACGTTATGACTATGACGACGAATGACGGGCAAGATACGGTCGCAATTAGATGAATTTTTCCTCGGAAGGTAGGCCCACGCGCCGGAAGATTCGGCTTCGACTTCGCGATCGGGCTTGTCGTAGCAGCCCCGTTGGCGAATTTCGGCAATTACGATGCGACTTATGGCTCGCTCGGGGCAGCGATAGCGTTGATGGTTTGGATGTGTAGCTGCTTTACACAATCCCAAGCGCCGCGTGCGCGTGGACCGAGATCGTGCCGCAAAGCGCGTTTCGCTTAATTTCTTGCGCCCTGCGGTCCCAAATGAACTGAACGTGTGGGTTCATTCTCGCCATATCGATCGTGGCGCCGCAACAGCGTGCTCGGGCGCGAAGGCCAGCTAATGTCGACCATCGTTGTCTTGTTCGGAGCCGAACTCAACTCGGAAATAGAGCATCAGACAGCTGTCGATAGCACGGCCGGCGTCGAAAACCCGTTGGGAAGCCGAGGTGCCAAAATGGCCGATACATTGGGAATAAGCCGGTGAATGCGGCAGCCTGCCGTTCCGCTATTCAGCCGCAACACCCGTGGGATCCTTGACGAACCCCACTACGGGAAATTCCCCTTCTGCACTGTCTTGATTTTGAGCCGGGCTTCGTCCGTTCCGATCGGTAAGGCGCTTGAGCTTCGAGACAATCCCTTCCCGTCGTCGCCGTCGCAGGAATAGGCTTGTCTGCCGTTGCACGCTGCGGGACCGGGGCCCGCCGTTGGGTTCGGCGGCGGCAACATCCATATCGTGGACGCTGGGCGCGGTTCGTCGCCATAAGGGCGAAGATGTCGCTGCCTGCCCATCGGGCACTTTCCGCTGAACTAAGTAGCGGGCGCGCCACCGTTTCATGCTGGAGGGCCATGCTTCGGACGTCGGTTTAAGGCCGCCGAACTTTCGGCGACCTTTTCATTATCCGGACTTCAGCGACGTGACAACCTGACCCCGGTTGCCCAGCCCCACCCATCGCGATTACTTAATCCTCCGCACGTTTGCTGCGGCATGCCCTGCTGTAAGCTCTTTTCCGAATTCTGCTTTCAAGGCCGGCAGCCCTATTCCTAAGACCTCAGCAATGTCGACCTCCCGGGCGCCAAGGGCGGCCATTGCCGAAACAAACCGCGGAGCGCGATTTGCCACCCCTTGGACTGAGTACATCTCCATTGCCAGTGCGCTGGCCAGGCTCCCCAAGTCGTCCGGATGCGGTTTTGACGGTCGCTGAAGCAGCCAGTGGCTCCGGGTCGCATGGGCGAGCAAATCGCCATAGTTCACGCCAAAGGAGGCAAGGATCTCGTCGAGGGGCTGGTTCGTCCCTGTATAGTAAGCATTGCCAATCTCATCCCAATTGACACTGGCGGCCCGCGGCTTGCGGCCCGCACCCTGCCTAAAACCACCGCGACCCGTGCCCTTTGATTTGGTCACCGTTTTTCGACCTTTCCGTCTGATTTTAAACTAAGAGAAGTGCCGGTAGATTGAGGGTTTCTTGTGCTTTTTACCCTTTGATTAGGCGTTTGAAGAATCCCCCGGGGGCAAAAAAATCTCCGGGTGCCGGCCCTGTCGGTGGAAACCCCATTGCCATCTCCATAAAAATGTCCCCCCCCCCGGGTACTCGGAGTTTCGTCCTCCGCCTGTTCGGTCCGCCGGGCCGACCTCTTCATTCTGTGGCCCAGCTTCAGTTTAGCCTGCTGCGGTGTGAATGAAACCAATCGGCCCAGAGGGCTCCACGTCTTCGAGAAAATGTTCATTCCGCCTCCCCCTCGTCGAAGCCGATTAGCCGAAGATGTCCGGGAGAAAACACCTTCGGCGTTCAAGGGGCTTCTTCGGAGCGACCAACACCGCTAACACCCCTCACAGCGCTAACAGTCCTCATCTTCGGTCTCCGTCCAAGTGTGAGGGGTGTTAGCGGTGTTGGGAGGGGTGTAGAGACCATACCCCTTCTTCTGGATTTCTCCGGCCGCAACCATCTGTCCAAGCAGGAACCGGACATTGCCGTCCTTCATTCCGGTGGCCGCGGCGATGTCTTTCGGACCCAGCGGCGAAGCCTTCGCCAGCGCGCCAAGGATGGCCTTTCGCTCGTCGGAGCGACGCACGGCAGCGGCGTCGCCGAGCACGGTCCAGAGGCCGCCCGTAAACTGCACAGCCGCTTCCTTCTCTTCCACATCGCGGCCTCTCACATACAAGGTGCGGCCGTTCTGGTCCTGGTCAAGCACTATGGTGGTGTCAGCGCAGGCGGACAGGCCGTTAGAGCCGGACAGCGCCTCCAAAGGATCGTCAGCGCCGCCCTTTTTGGTGTGATGCAGCCCGAGCACGGCCACATTGTTCTCGGTGGCCCATTGCTGCAGAGGTGCCCACGCGCTGTAGTCATTCTCATAGGCGTTGCGCGCCATGCTGCCGGCAGGCTTGATACGCTGCAGCACGTCGATGACGACCATGGTGGGAACCGAAACGGAGGTTCTCCACCGCTCCAACTCGGGAATGAGTCCTTGATCAAGTTGGGGCGCCTCTGTGACCCACTCAAGACGGGAAAGATCTGGAACATTTTTCTCGTCGGGAAACAACGTCTTTATGCGTCCTTGAATGCGACGAGGTCCGTTCTCCATATCAATGTAGAGGACGTTGCCAGCCGCACAATCGATCGATCCCATCGCTACGCCGCCGATGGCAACCGCCACGGCCCAGTCAATAGCCAGCCACGTTTTCCCGAGCTTCTGTCGACCGGCCAGAGCTGTGAAGCCTTCATAGAGATAGCCGGGTACGATCGCCCGTAATGGCGGAAACTTGGTAGCCATAATTACATTGGTGCCGGTGCGCTGAAACATGACGCGGCGCACGGCTGCCGGTTGGCTAGGCGCGTCATCGCCGAAAGGTCCGAGGGCCTTCTGCACAGCATCGCGGCCAAATTCTTCCACATAGCCCGCCGTCTCCGCGATCCCCGAAATTTTGGCAACAACTGCGTGTTTGGCCATCAGTCCGTAGTGAACGATTTGCGCGGCTTCGGCGGCCTGGTTCTGAAGCACCAAGAGGCGATCATCCTTCGCAAGCGCAATCGTCGATATTATCGTCGTCAACCACTGCTTCCCGTTGTCCTTTTGTCCGATGGCGAAGTTCACGTTCATGCAGAGAACCTCGCTCCGCTGAAGTCAGAAATGGCGATACCGGCGATATTGGCCTGGGCAGGATCCTGAAATCGGCAGGTCGAAATCCAGCGCACATTCCCGGCAATGTAGCGGATAGCGTGCTCGCGGCTGCCATCCGAAGGATTCCTGATCTCGACAATGTCGACGACGGCACCCAATGCGCGGCTGATGATTTGAATGGCTGTGTCCTCGGTCATGGGGACACCTCCGCGCCGTCCGCTCATGATGCGCCCCCACGTCGTTTCAATTCGGCGCGGAGGGATGACCACGCCGTTATCACTCGATTACAAAGCTGAAATATTTCCTTATCGATCTCAGAGCCGCGAGCATCCCGAAGGCCAGCACCTTGCTCGGCTCTGCGGATCGCGTAGTCGGCAGACTTCACAAAAATGCGGCGGCGTATGGCGGCATTGGCGCCATCGACCACTTCCATGGTTACGCCTTCTTCCTCATCGACATCGTCTGCAGTGTAGAGTTGAGCGGATGGCGAGAGAGGATATGCATCGCTGGTTTCTACAGCCGCTGCTGTGTTAGGTTTTACCGGGCGTTTGGCCTGTTGCCTGCGGCCCTTGGTGTCGATCGACGTGGAAACGGTTTCCACGTCGCCAGCGGATTCCATTTCCGTCCTGATCTTTCCGACATGTGGGTGACTTGCACCGACAGCTTTCGCGATTTGCCGGTTTGACTTCTGCGGTATTGCCTTCAACACTTTGGCAATCAGGTCGCGCTTCTGTTCGGCGGTAAGGTGACGGCGATGGACGTTGAGGGATACGACCAGCGCGAAAGGGTCTGCCCCGTGGTCACCGCGCAGATAGCTGTTATCGATCTTCACCCAGCCAAGCACGTCTGAGTATTTGACCAACAAACGAACGTGGGGATCGGCATCGGTGCCGATATCCTCGGCCTTGATCTCAATCCCCACCGCCTCCATCGCCGCCAAGCGATTGCGGCCGTCGAGCAACATGGGGCGAAAGTGTTTCTGTTCCTTCCAGATAACCATTGTGGCATGCAGGCCGTTCTTCTTGATGTCGTTGCCGAGCACGAGCGTTTCGTCGGCGGTCATCATCGGGAACAGATCGGCGGCCGGGTGCACCGGAAGCACGTCGCGCCAAGACAACGCTTTCGTGACTTCCTTCATCGAGCGACCCCCCAACAAAGGGCTGCGATGGCAACGCAGGTTTCAAAAGCAAAACCGAACTGCCGGTTGAGCCGTTGCGCCTGCATGTCGACCAATGATATGTTGTTGTCGATCTCGCTTCCTGGCGTCTGATCGTTGTTCCGAAACGCTGCACCGCTAGACCCGGTGTGGCGTTTCGCCGTCTCTGGTGAGGCCATTGATCACGCGGCCTCGAGATTGGAACAGTACTTCCGCAATGTGGACTTACGACCGGTCCACCGAACCCCGACCTTAAAGAGCGGGAGCAACTTTTTCTCAGCCAAGTAGTAAACCCGGCGCTCCGAATAACCAGTGAACGCGGCTATCTCTGGCACCCCGTCAAGAAGATCATCGGCCAAATCAGGCTGGCTATTGTCCATAGTCTTCGTTCCTTTGCCCCTCTGTTGATCCACCTACCGCGAACGTTTCCTAGGAGGGGTCTGGAAAACGTTCTCACTGTAGTTACGACCGCTCGCTGCCGTTGACAAGGGGTCTGGAAAACGTTCTACTGTTATCGACAGGTGACGGGGGTTAGCGCGTGATGGCAGGTCTTACGGTTCGTGAACTGGCCGAACGGATCGCGTCTAAGGACGACAGCCTCTCGACTATTACCGAGCGGATCCGTCACTGGACCGATGAAGACATGCTCACTGTAATAGGCGACAAGAATCCCGGCACCGGGAAGAAGCGTCTCTACGACCCCAAAAAAGCATTGGTCGAAGCGCTAATTCTCACGATTATGTCTGAAGCGGTTGGACACGCTGTAACGACCCCCGCCTTCATCAAAGTTTTCGGGACTGCCCGCAAAGATGAGGATTTTGCGCTCCATTCCGCAAAGGGTCCGGGAGAGCGATTTCTTGTAGTTGCACACGACCGGCAACGGGGCGCGTCGATCGGTCCCGAATGGGGGGAAAACCTTCTCCCCAGCCTCGCGGTCTCAAAGTTCGAAGCGCACGTCGTCTTGGACCTATGGAAAGTACACCAGCGCGCCGGAGTACTGAAAGATGGCTAACATCCGCAAACGCTCCCTGCCCTCTGGGCTTATACGCTGGGAAGTCGCCTACATGGACGGTGGTGGCCAACGGCGCGCGAAACTGTTCGGCACGAAGGGTGCCGCTCAGGCTTGGCTTGTCGAAGCGCAGCATGACATTAAGCGCGGCCTTCACACAGCCGCCAGCGTGTCGCCGACGGTCAAGGAGGCCGCGGCTCTGTGGATCAAGCGATGTCAGGAGAAGGAACTCGAGCGATCCACCGTTCGCAGTTATGAAGAGCACGTCGACCTGCACTTGGTGCCGTTGATCGGGTTAAAAAAGTTGGCCGACTTAACGATGCCAGGGGTGAGCGAATTCGCCGATCGCCTTCGCGAAGTTGGTCGCTCGCCCGAGATGGTGCGCCGGGTGGTGCGGTCGCTTGGTGCGATCTTTCGCGAGGCCCGCCGGCGCGGTCTGGCTGCTACCGATCCGACCGCCGGGCTCGACCTCAATCTGTCCACACGCGAAGACCCCCGGGTGGTGATCCCGGCCAAAGCCGAACTGCAGGCAATCATCGCTACTGCGGCAGGACGCTGGCGCCCTCTAATCCTAACCGCCATTTTCTGCGGCCTCCGTGGCAGCGAACTCCGCGGCCTCCGCTGGTCCGACGTTGGCTTCAATAGCGCTCAGATACACGTCAACCAGCGCGCAGACGCCTTCCATAAGATCGGTCGACTAAAGTCGAGGGCCGCCTACCGGTCGATCCCATGCAACCCGATGGTGCTCAATGCCCTCCGGGAATGGAAGCTGGTCTGCCCCAAGGGTGATCAGGACCTTGTCTTCCCCACCGGTGCGGGGAAGGTCGAAAGCCATTCCAACATCGTCCAGCGCGGCTTTGAGCCCGTCCAGATCGCCGCCGGGGTCGTTGAGATCCGGGATGGGGTTCCAGTCGCGAAATACGGCCTTCACACCCTCCGCCACGCCTGCGCCAGCCTATGGATTGAGCAGGGCCACAACCCCAAGCAGATCCAGAATCTCATGGGCCACAGCACCATCCAGATGGTTTTCGATACCTACGGCCATCTTTTCGCCGACCTCGCCGCTGATCAGAAGGCAGCCGAAGAAATCATGGTACGGTTGCTGGAGAAATAGTTCCAACGGCACGGTGACAGCACTGAACCGCTAAGCTATTGATATACCTAAGGGCGCCTAGGATTTCGATTCCGAGGGTCGGGAGTTCGAATCTCTCCGAGTGCGCCATTTCGGCGCAAGACCGGGTCGGCAAACCACGCATTCGAGAGCGATTGATATGAGAAAGATGATCCTGGCGCTGGCGATCCTGTATCCGGCCGCAGCCTTTGCTCAGGGAACGGCCACGCCCGCCCCCGCGACGCCGGCCCCTCCTCCGACCGTTGGCGGCAAACCGCTGGTGCAGGTCGGGTCGAAAAAACCTCCAGCCGAGAAGAAGTCGGCAAAGGCGGCGCCCGCCAAGCCCCTGTCCATCGCGCAGAAGCTGCAAGCCTGTCAGGATATCGACGACGCGACGAAGGAACGCCTGACCTGCTACGACGCCGTCTATGCGCCGCAGCCGAAACCCAAGCCGGCGGCCGCCAAGAGCGCCAGTGAATGCCGGTTCGTGAAGGAGGAAGACGAGCGGCTGACCTGCTTCAACCGTTTTGTCGACAAAATCCCGCAGTTGCCGCGGTAACCGTCAAAACCGCCCGGCTGCGGGCGGCGCATGACGGAAGCGGCGGATGGGACCCTTACCAAGTGTTGTTCCCGAAGAAGCCAAAGCCAAAGTGCTGCTGCTGGGCGACGCGCATCGGCGACGGGTGAACCGAGCGAGCCTTGGCGACCTTGCGCTTGCGCGGAGCCTGCGGCTCAACCTTCTTGGCTTCAGCCGGTACGAACTGGGCAAAGGTGTCACGCACCCGGGCCTGGGCGTTGAGGTCGGCAATCGGCGCAGCCGGAGCCGCCGCAACCTGGGTCGTCGCAGCCGGCGGAACAATGGTGGGAAGGCTCATGTCATAAACCACGCGTTCCGGCGGTTTCTGGTCGGAACGGATCCGCACCACGGTCTTGTCGATCGAGCCTGTCGAATTGCTGGCCACGGCGACCTGTTGCGGGGCAAAGGCATCAAGCGCGAACAACAGCGCGAGCAGCGCTGCGCCGACAATCAGGAAATAACGCGCTACGGGCATTGACGTCGCTCCCCCCGCACCATTCGCGCGGTTCATTTCGGCTAACTGGAGATATGATGATTAGTTCCTGGGGCATCCCCAAGGTTCAACGGCGGCGATCACATTTTCGGGTTCGCAACTGGGTTCGGGCTAAGTTCGACTTGCCGTCACCAGCGAACATTTCGCCTTGTTTGCGTTAACATTGACGAAGCCGACCAGCACACCTGAATAGTGCTTCCGGCTCCTGGTGTTCACGGTGTCCGGGATCACCCGCCGTCGGTCGGTCAAATGGCTGCCGTCCCTGCGGGTAAAGGCACAGGCAATTTCGACATCCTTCACCGGATAATCATTGGCGTTGCGCAGCGTGAAGGTAACGAGTGCCTTCGAACCGAGGCCGCCCCTTCGCCATGATTGCGAGGAAATCCTCAGACCCACGATCGGCAACTTCGATTCCGGCGCAATCGACAACGGCGCGGTCACCGCGGCGGGCGTCGCCATCTGGTCCGGATTTGCCAGGGAAGCCGCGGCGGGAACCGCTCCATCTTCAACCAAGGATGCATTCTGCGCGTAAATGGTCTGGAAAGGTTCTGCTCCGGCATAGCCCTCGGCGTCGCCTGGTCCCGGAAGCATCATCCATATCGTGCATCCCGCGATTGCGATGGCCGGCAAAACAAGCAGTCGTGCTTGAGGGGCTCCGAGCGACCGTCCAGCGATCATCATGGCCATGCCCTCACCCGGCGGCGATATCGGTCGCCGCACCCGCACATGAAAAAGGCCCCACGGGCGTTACACCGTACGGCCTTTCACACGACTGCCGCTGTACGGTTCCGCCGCTAGCTTATTAATCACCCACGGCCGGAATGGTTGCACGCAAGCTCGACAATTTTGCAGCGCCAGAGGCGCACGACAGGGGATGGAATTGCGGACGGCCGGCCGCTAGATTGGCGGCGCTGCAATACGTGCCGCGAAGACGCTTGGGGGAGACGAATATGCCGACAGTAACCTGGGACCATGTCCACTTACGCAGCCCCGATCCGGAAGCGACCGCGGCCTGGCTTGCCGACATTCTGGGCGGCCAGATCGTCCGCGGCCCGGGCAGGATCGACGTCAAGCCCGGCGGCGCCAACGTGTTCATCGCCCCTGTTGCGGCCGGAGACGGCGTGAACACCCCGCCGGTGACGCCGTATCAAGGCCTCGATCATTTCGGGCTCACGGTAAAGGACATCGACGCCGTCGCCGCCGAGATCAAGGCCAAGGGCGTCGAGTTTACCAAACCACCGACCACGATCCGGCCCGGCGTACGCATCTGCTTCATCCGCGGACCGCAGGGCATTTCCATCGAGCTCCTGGAGCGCGACCAGAAATACGCGTGATCCACCGCGCTACGTCATTGGTCCCGGCATGAAGCAGCGGATGGTCAATCCGGCGTAGCCCCGAATCGGCCAAACCATGGTTCGTCCGACGCGGTTGGGTTCCGTAATCACCGCGTCTTCGGGCACATCGAACCATTCGCCCTCGATGCGCACGCGGTAACGGCCGTTGCTCGATTCCCAATCAACATCGCTGACTGCGCTTCCGTCGGCATCGGAGCAACACGGCCCCTTGCCGCTTCTCAGGGAGTCGAACCATTCCTTGAGCGGCGAATGGGCGTAACGGCCGTCCAGATCGCGCGTATGCCCGACCTGCGCAATCGCCCACAGCGCCACGACACCCAATCTCAGCAGTGTCGTTCGCCAGCCCCCATGGCGGTTGCCCGAAGTTCCGCGGTTGTCATTCTCGGTGTTAAGACGCGGCACATGGCCGCCGGAATTGATCCAGTTGCTCACCTGTCTGTTGCTCCAACACCCACCGGCCGGTGCGCAACAGGCGATGCATTTCGCGGGCCAACATGATTCGGAACCCGCCGCCAGTCATCCTCGTGTCATGGCGGTGTTGGGCTCGCGCGCGCATATTTACGGCCTGCCACGTTGACGCCGCGGGTTCCGCTTTGGCATAAAAGATAACCGGGCTCCGTGGGCGCGGAGGCCGGGATTGGGACGTCATGAAGAACGGTCTGTATTCGATCCACGTCAGCCTGCTGGATGGGCGATCCGGCAAGGGCAGCGGTGTGATTCTGTTCCGGGATGGCCAGATCCTCGGCGGCGACGCCTATCTGTTTTACACCGGCAGCTACACCGTGAAGGGCGACACCTTCAAGGGCGAGGTGCTGGTGCAGCGTCACACGTCGAGCCCCGATGCCAATCCGCTGTTCGGCGGGCCGGCCCCCGTCGGCATCGGCGTATCCGGCACCTTCACCGATACGCGGGGAACCATGAACGGGACGGCGCTGGTCGGCAAAGCCAGCCAGATTTTCGGCGCCACGCTGCGCAAGCTGGCCGATACCAACTAGGCTAGCCGCCGCTCATCGGTAGAATATCACACCTTCCTGCGCGGTGCGGCTGTTGCAGCATCGCCGGTGTTGGGCGTGCCGGTGGGCTCGATCAACAGTAGATGAACCTCTTCCCTCGCAACGGGCCGATGCTCGACGCCCTTGGGCACCACATACATCTGCCCCGACCCGAGCGTGATCGTTCGATCGCGCAGCTGAATATCCAGCACGCCCTTCAGCACGAGAAAGAAATCATCCGTGTCATCATGCTTGTGCCAGACGAATTCACCTTTCACTTTCACAACCATGACGTCGCAATTGTTGAACTGCGTAACCGTGCGTGGCGACCAGTGCTCGGAATGTGGACAGCTTCTCCGACAAATCAATTCCATTGCTCATCGATGGTACCTGATTGCTATTCAGCCGCCATTTCGAGCGGCGCGATGCGCGGCAGGATCATTTGGATCCGCGTGCCGCCTCCCGGCTCCGAATCAAGATCGAGCCGCCCGCCTAACCGGTTGGTCACGATGCTGTAGACGATGTGCAGGCCAAGCCCGGTGCCGCCCTGGTCGCGCCGTGTCGTGAAGAACGGGTCGAACGCGCGGCGGCGAACGTCGAGGGTCATGCCGCATCCATTGTCGGAAAACAGAACCTCGACATTGTCCTTGCCGGACTCGCGCACCCGGATATCGACCGTGCCGGGCTTGCCGTCAGGGAACGCGTGCGCCACCGAATTGAGAAACAGATTGGTCAGCACCTGTCCGTAAGGCCCGGGATAGCTGTTCATCGTCAGGTTGGGCTGGCAATCGACGTTGAGCGTCAGATTGTGTTTGCGAAGGCCCGGCCGCAAGCTCATCACCACCTGCTCGGTGAGATCGCCAAGGTCGAAGCTGCGCTGGTCGGAATAGTTGCGGTCGGCGGCGACCTGCTTGAACGACTGGATCAGTTCGGCGGCGCGATTCAGATTGGCGACGAGCTGCGATGACGCGTCGCGACTGGTTTCGAGAAAATCAGTCAAACTGGAACGCCGCAGCTCGCCACGCGCCACCTCGGCGGTGAAATTCGCCGCCTTGCGCTCCAGCGCGGAGGCGACCGTGAGACTGATGCCAACGGGATTGTTGACCTCGTGCGCGACGCCCGCCACCAGCCGTCCGAGGGCTGCGAGTTTTTCGGCTTCGATCAGCGAATTCTGCGTTTCCCGCAAATTTCGCAGTGCGCCTTCCGCCGCGTCCTTGGCCTTGCGCATTTCGAATTCGACGCGCTTGCGCTCGCCGATGTCGAGCGCGACCGTGACGATGTTCTCGATCTCGCCCGACGCGTCCAGCAGCGGCAGCTTGTTGACCAGCCATTGCCGCATATTGCCGGTGGAATCCTTGTACTCTTCCTCATAGAACCCGAGTTCGCTGCCGCCGGCCAGCACCCTCTTGTCCGGCTCATCGGTCTTCGCCGCGCCATAGCGCGACATCAGGTCGGCCGTGGTGCGACCGATGGCTTCCCCAGGCTCGATGCCAAAAATACCCGCCATGTAGCGGTTCATCAGGAGATAGCGGAGCTGCTTGTCCTTGACGTTGATCACCGCGGGCACGGTATCGATCACCTGCTGCAGCAAGCGGCGGCCTTCGGCGATCGCGTCCTCGGCCCGTTTTTGGTCGGTGATGTCGCGGACCGTTCCCTCGTAACGGATCAGTTCGCCATCCTCGTTGCGCACGGCGCTGGCGCTGTCCGAGAGCCAGAGCACCGTCCCGTCGCGGGCGCGGACCTGGTACTCGTACTCGCGTACCATGCCGTCGCGTTCCATCAGCCGCTCATATTCCACCCGCGCCTGCGGATCGACATAGACGGATTCGGAGACGTCGCCGAGGCCGTTGATCAGGTCCTGCGGCGTGGCGTAACCCATCATCCGCGCCAGCGCCGGGTTGGCGTTGAGCAGCGCGCCTCCGGGCGTGGTGACGTAGATTCCGTCGACCGACGCCTCGAACAATTTTCGATAGCTTTCCTCGGCGAGACGCTGTTCGGCCAGCGCACGTACCGCCGCCTCGCGCGCGGCGTCGGCATCGACCAGCGTCTGGCGAAACACTTCGGCGGCTCGCGCGATATCGCCGATTTCGTTGTCGACATCGGTCTGCGGGATCGAGGTGTTCTTTTCGCCGCCGGCCACCTTGCGGATCGAGGTTGCGATCGTCGCCAGCGGACGCACGGTGCGCCTGACCACCAGCAGCGAGGCGAACAGCCCGATCAGCACACCGGCGGTGCCGAGCACGATGCTCTGCCATTTTGCTTCCGTCAGCGTCCGAGCGAAATCGCGGGACAACACATGGCCGCGACGCGCGCTGACCTCGCGCAACAATTCGGTGACGCGCTGGATCAGGCGGCCCTCCGAGCCCAGGACCTCCTTGTCGATGTCGGATATCTGCCGTTCGCGGGTCGAAATGTTGATAATCGCGAGGGCATAATCATCGACGGCCGCGCGAAGCTTCGGCTCCGCCATGGTCATCGAGCGCATGCTTTGCGCCGCCAGTTCGGCGGCGGACGGATTCCGCGCCAGCAAAGCCGAGGCAATCTGGCTTTGGGTCTGAAACAGCGCCGACGCGATCAGAGGATCGGGGGTGTCGGCGATCGCGGCATCGAATTTCTCGCGCAGCGGCGGTAGCCCGACGATCAGCTCGGCGCGGCGGTTGATCAGGGCGGAAATACGTTCGATGCCGCTGCGGTAGGTCGACAGGCGCTCGGTGACGCCGTCGATCATGTCCTGCTGTTCGGGAGCAAGCTCCAGCCGGGTTTTCTTCAGGACCTCGCTGAGCGAGGTCGCCGCCTCGCCGACCTGGACCGATTGGGTGCCGGGGTCGGTGACGAAATCCCGTGCCGCCAGACGCAGCTCGTTCATGCGCCGGTCGATATCCTCGGCGAGGTCGCCGACGCTTTGCAGCCGCTGCAACTCGCCGAAGGTCGCATCGATGTGGCGGATGGCGATGACGCTGGCGGTGGAGGTGATGATGATCACCGCCAGCACCAGCATGAAACTGCCGAATGTCAGCTGGCCGATCGACAACGAAAACGATCGCGTCATTGGCGAATTCGGCGGCAATTCAGAGGTCATGTTATCGAGGCCGGGCTCCTATCGGCCGCAATATACGACGTTATTCGGGTCGGGGGGAACATGCTGAAATAGCTCGCGAAGCCGGCCAGACCGGCCGGGCGGGGCGCCGGTCCAACCCCCTGGGTCACGCTGGCGTCACACTGCCGGTCGGGGCTGCCCCAATCCGGGATTTCGGCCGCGGCGGGGGCTTCGCCGTGCGGCGAAATGGCCATATCTGGCCTCCGGCCCCAGTCGGCGTGATGCCGGCCACTTTGGCCCGCACCGCGACATCGGACCTGATCGCGCCTCACCCTAGCCCTCCACAGGCCGCAAGGCTTTCAGCAGGTCGGACGGCATCATGCCGAACATGTCGCGGAATGCGCTGCTGAAATGCGCCGAACTGGCGAAGCCCGCGGCGTGGGCGGCTTCCGTCAATGACGATCCTTCGCCGCAGGCGCGCACCGCCGCCCCCATCCGGTTCCAGATCCGGTAGCGCCGTAACGGCACGCCGGTCTCCGCCTTGAACAGATGCAGGAATCGCGACGCCGATAGCCCCGCCTGCTCTGCCAATTCTGTGAGCCGGTGTGCCCGGTGCGGCTCGTCCCGCATCAGCCGCACTGCCGCCGATACCCGCGCACTGGCTTTTGTACCCGTGCCCACGCCCAGCAATTCGCCGAGCGACGCGCGTCCGTCCAGTGGCGCGATGCGGCCCTCCGCAAGGCCGGTCATGATCTCGATCGCAGCCGCCTCCTCGCGCAGATCGAACGCGGCACGCGCGGTCATTTCCGTCATTCGCGCCAGCAATGCCTTGAGGTCGCGCCCCAGCGGATCGACATAGAGGAACGCCATGCGCCCGCGCGCGATCCGCAGATGATGGAGGCTGTTCGGCAATATCAACACGCTACGGGTGGAACGATAGTCGGTCGCGGGGTCAGCTGGATCGTCGGCCACTTCCAGCGCCGCATCGAGGCCGATGGCAAGCACGCCAGTCGCATTGCGGTGCGGCGTCAGTCCGAAGGCCGGGCCGAGATAGAGCACGCGCGCGCCCCACCCCAACAATTTCGCCCCACCGATTGCGCGCATAGCCAGTTTCTGAAAGCCCGGATGGTTCAGGCGAATTTAGGGTGCCGGACCGCAACAGGACCCAGCACGATGACAGATAAGCCTGATGAGACCGACAGCCAAGCCGCGATTGAGCGCAACCGAGAGGCCGTGACGCGCTACGCGCGCGCCTGGCTTGCCGGCGACCGCGCCGCGCTCGCGGCTTGCTACCATGACGATTTCACGCTGCACTATTTCGGCGGCAACCCGCTCGCCGGCGACCACAGGGGCAAGATGGCGGCGCTTTCGATACTGGCCGAGGTGACCCGCCGCACCAACCGGAAACTGCTCGGCATCCTCGACATCATGGCCGGCCCCGAGCGATGCGCGCTGCTGGTGCGTGAGCGCTTCGAGCGCGAGGGCAAGGCTAAGGAATTCGAGCGGCTGCTGGTCTATGCCGTGCGGGACGACCTGCTGTGGGAATGCTGGGTCTGGGACCAGGATCAGGCGGCGGTCGACGCCTATCTCGCGTAAGCTACGCCGGCACCGGTTTCGCCCTCCGCGCCGGTATCGTCATCGCGGCGACGCCGACAACCACGCAAGCTAACCCGATCCATACCGTCGAGCTCAATTGCTCGCCGAGGAAGGTCACGCCGAACGCCACACCAATCGGCACACGCAGATAGGCCTGCGCGGTGGCGCCGACTGACTCGAGCGTCTGGATCAGGCGGAAATAGATGACGAACGCGAGCGCGGTCGAGAATACGGCGATGGCGAGCAGCGCCAGCAGCGAATTCATCGACGGCGTCAGCGTCCAGGGACGGTCGACAACGAGACTGAGCGGAATCAGGATCGCGGCGCCTGACAGCAGCGATCCCGCCGCCGGCGCCATCGGATCGAGCCCCCCAAAATTGCGGCCGAAGATCGCCGCGCCGGCGTAGCAGACCGCGGCAAGGACACAGGCGATCTGTGCGATCAGTTGCTCACCAAGGCCGCCCAGCGCCTGCACGCCGACGATCAGGCAGATGCCGGCCATGCCGGCGATGACGCCGATCAGCTTTCGTGAGGTTACCGCTTCGTGACGGGTGATCGCGAATGTCAGGAAAAACGTGAATATCGGCGCGGTCGAATTGAGGATGGTGGCGACGCCGGCGTCCAGCGCCTGTGCACCCCAGGCGACCATGACCCACGGGATGACACTGTTCAGGCAGGCCTGGAACAGGAAGCGGCGCCAGTTCGCAGCATCCGTCGGCATTCTCACGCCGCGGCCGTGCATGACGGCCACCAGCAGCAGCCCCGCAATCAGCGTACGGCCCGCGATCAGGGTGACCGGCGGGATCGTCTCCACGGCGACTTTCAGGAACGTGTACGACGCGCCCCATAGCGTCGCGAGCAGGAGCAGCAGCCCCAGTTCGCTCACGATACTCCGGTGCTGCGGTTGGCTTTCGCCCATGTCGGTGATTCCGGTCCTGATTCATGCCAGGGCCGGACATTACAGACTGCAAACCCTATGATACTTCGTTCATCACCGAAGTGTGCATGCGTGCCTCAGCCGACCGAGCCGACCTCGAACACGTCGCCGTCATAGCCGGCCTCGAGCGGAATCCGCAGCTGACGGCCGCCATTGTTCCTGGTCATGATCGGCGTCACAGTGACGACGGACTTGCCTCTGGAATCCTCGAGCGCGGCCTTCACGCTTTCCTGCTTGCCTAGCTTGATCAGGTTGCGCGTGGTCGGGAACGGCAGCTTGAAGCGGCCGGTCTCACCACCTTCCAGCGCCTCGCGCGGCGACACCCAGATCGAGTCGGTGGATTCCTTGCCGTCATGGGCTCCGACCTGTTCGGGCGGCGCGGCGGCGAGGAAGAACCAGGTGTCAAAACGCTTCGGCATGCCTTCCGGCGTGATCCAGTGCGCATAGGGCACGAGTTCATCGAGCGCCAGCACCATGCCGTTGTCGGTCAGAACTTCTCGGAAGCTGATCTTGCTGTCGCAGAGATCGGCGCGATGTGCGGTCTCGATCTCGCTCGCTCGTTTGGCGTCGACCAGCGTCTTCGATCCCTTGGGGCGCGCCAGCAGGATGCCGCTCTCCTCAAAGGTCTCGCGGATCGCCGCGATGCGGAAGCTGAGCGTGGCCTCGTCGAGCCCCTCGCCGCCGGAATAAAGTTCAGGCGCCGCGATGATCTCCTTGTCGCCCTTGTCGACGCTGCCGCCGGGAAACACCAGCGCGCCGGAATTGAAGTCGATCTCATAATGGCGAACCATCATGAAGACCTCGATTTCCTTCTTTGCCGAGGCGTCGCGCAGCAACAGGATGGTGGACGCAGGGCGCGGTGCTTTGGCGGGTTCGGTCATCGGATCAACCCGCCGCGCTGGATTGCGGTTGCAGATTGGCGCGGCGGTCGACCCGCGCTACCCGCGACAGCAGATATTCGACTTCGGCCTTTGCCGTCGCCGTGATGGTCGCACCCGGCTTGCGCTGCGCGCTGGAGGCGATCACGCCGCGCTTCTGCAGCACGTATTTGCGCACCGCGAGACCGGCGCCCGGCTGCTGCTCGTAGCGGATCAGCGGCAGATGCGCATCGAACAGATCATGCGCGGCGTCGCGCTTGCCGGCCTTCTGCAGTTTTACGACATCGATCAGCAATTCCGGGAAAGCGTAGCCGGTCATCGCGCCATCGGCGCCGCGCTCCATCTCGAAATCGAGGAACATGCCGCCATTGCCGACCAGAATCGACATCGGCTTCAGCGAGCCGTCCTTCTGGAAGCCGCGCAGCGTGGAGATCTTCTCCAGCCCCGGCCAGTCCTCATGCTTGAGCATCACGCAGGACGGCGAATCCATCACGATCTTGCGGATCACGGCGGGCGTGAACACGACGTTGAGCGTCAGCGGATAATCCTGCAGCACCCAGGGGATGTCGTCGCCGATGGCTTCCTGCGCCTGCTTGAAATAGCCAATGATCTGGTCGTCGGTGCGCAAGTGCGGCGGCGGCGCGATCATCACGCCGGCAGCGCCCGCATCCATAGAGGCTTTCGCCAGCGAACGCATGGTGGCAAATCCCGGCGCCGAGACACCGACGATGATCTGCATGTTCTTGGCGCGCTTGACGAAGCGGATCGCTACCTGTTCGGCTTCCGCTGCATCGAGCTTCGGCGCCTCGCCCAAAATGCCGAGCACGGTGACGCCGTCGCAGCCGACTTCGGCATAGAAATCGGTCAGCCGGTCGATCGATTTCTCGTCGATACGGCCGTCATCGTGAAACGGGGTCGGCGCAATCGCGAAGGTGCCTGCGGCCTGGGCGGTGAGCTTCATGGTCAATTTCCGTAAATGAGGGTGAGAGGACGAAATCCCTGAACTAGTGATACCACCGACTGACTGGCGCCTCAAAGCGAGAGATTGAGCCTGGGAATGAACCTGCCGGGGATCGAGCCGGATGGAACAACGCCATCGTCGACCGCCCCCATGCGACGGTAGAACGGGGCCGCGTCCGGATCGGCCTCGATCAGCATCGTCGTGGCCCCGGCGGCGCGCGCCGTGGCCTTGGCCCAATCGAACAGCTGTCGGCCGGTGCCGGCGCGAAGCATGCCCGGCTCGACAAACAGCCTTTCGAGCTGCGCGACATCGCCTTCGGATTTCACCTCGGCAACGCCGGCGAGACGGCCATCGATTTCGGCGACCTGCACGCGGGATGACGTGATCGCCGCAGGCGTCATTGTCAGCTCTCTTCGGCACGCCTGCATGAAGGCCGCGTCATAGCCCCAGACGGCCTTCGAACGCAGGCACAATTCGGTAAGTGCCGGCGCTTCCTCGGGACGAGCGGGCCGCAGTGCGAGCATAGCGCCTCCTTCGGCGACGGGACCAGCGTCAGAAGCGACGCGCGCCCATCTTGATCTGCTCCTCGGAGAAGAAGATCTCCTTGGCATGCTCGACGATATCCTGCGCCTTCCAGGCCTCGCCGGGCGGCTTCCAGCCTTCCATCTCCATCATCCGCATCTCACGGACGCCGCGGGGCCCGGAAACGCCGAGCGTCTTGCCGGTCTGGTCGCCCGACAAATCGCTGACCATGTATAGCACGGCCGGGGCGATGCCATCGGGCCCAAGGGCCGCCTTCGGGTTCTCGATATAGCGCGGCAGGTCCGCGGTCATGCGGGTCAGCGCACCCGGAGCGAGCGTCCAGATCCGGATGTTGTATTTGCGGCCCTCGATCGCCAGCACATTCGACAGT
The DNA here is from genome assembly GCF_018131075.1 of Bradyrhizobium sp. JYMT SZCCT0428. Lineage (GTDB taxonomy): Bacteria > Pseudomonadota > Alphaproteobacteria > Rhizobiales > Xanthobacteraceae > Bradyrhizobium. Next base: position 44,200 of record NZ_JAFCLS010000020.1, read on the forward strand.
CCCCAGATACCGCCCTTTGCGGCGCCGTAATTGGTCTGGCCGAAATTACCGATCAGGCCCGAGGTCGAGGACGTGTTGACGATGACGCCGCCGCCATTCTCGCGCATCCATTTGAACACCGGCTGGGTGCAGCAGAAGGTGCCTTTGAGGTGCACCCTCAGCACCTTGTCCCAGTTGGCTTCCTTCGCCTTGGCAAAGGTCTCGTCGAGCAGGATGCCGGCGTTGTTCACGAGGATGTCGGCGCGGCCGAAATGCTTGATGGCGTCGTCGAACACCGACTGGCCACCGGCCATGGTCGAGATGTCAGCACCGTTGGCGACCGCGCGGCCACCCTCGGCCTTGATCGCCTCGACCACCTTCTGCGCCATGGTCTGGTCGCCGCCGGAGCCGTCACGCGGGCCGCCGAGATCGTTGACCACGACCGCCGCGCCCTCGCGCGCGAACAATTTGGCGTAGGCCTCACCCAGCCCGCCGCCTGCACCGGTGATGAGCGCAACCTTGCCGTCGAGTAATCCCATGGTGGTTTCTCCTTTTTGGCTGCTCTTCTTGTTTACCTCTCCCCGCTTGTGGGGAGAGGTCGGATCGCTCTTGCGATCCGGGTGAGGGGGTACAGGTCTCACTACTGTCGCAGTTCGCGGATGGAGCCCCTCACCCCAACCCTCTCCCCGCAAAAGCGGGGCGAGGGAGCGCACCGCCCTCGCCGCTTTAACCCAGCACCGTCTTGCCGCTCTTGATCACCGTGACGTTCCGCGCCTTCACCTTGGCTTCAAACGACACCACGTTGCCGTCCTTCCACAATTCCATCGTCACGGTCTCGCCGGGATAGACCGGCGAGGAGAACCGCGCCACATGCTGCTTGAAGGCGGACGAGTCATAATCGGCATAGGTCTGCAGCACGCCGCGGCAGGTGATGCCGTAGGTGCACATGCCGTGCAGGATCGGTTTTGGGAAACCGGCCTTCTTGGCAAATTCCGGATCGGAGTGCAGCGGGTTGCGATCGCCGCACAGGCGATAGACCAGCGCCTGGTCCGGGCGCGTGGAAATGTCGACGATCTTGTCGGGCGCGCGGCTCGGCACCTTGTGCGGCTCGGGCTGGCCTTCGGACGGTCCGCCAAAGCCGCCATCGCCGCGCGCGAAACGCGAGGCGACCAGTGTCGCGAGCTTCTCGCCCTTCTCGTCCCTGAGCACGGTCTGGTGCCGGATCACCGCGCCCTTGTCCTTGCCCTTGTCGAACACGTCGAGCACGGTCGAGTCGGCCGTGATATGCGCCGCGCCGGGCAGCGGCTTGTGGAAGGTGATGTCGCGCTCGCCGTCGACCACCATCACGCGATTGAGATTCATCTCGCCGGGCCCTGCCCCCCAGGCCGCCACCGAAGCGAACGTCGGCACCACCTTCAGCGGCCGCGGCGTCAGCGTGCCTTCGTTGACGAAGGCCAGCTCCTTCTCGTCCATCGGATCGGCGCCCATCCCGATGCCGTAGGCGTAGAGCATCACCTCGCGGTCGGTATAGGCGTATTTCTGGCCGAGATTTTTCAGGGCCATCAGTTGCTCGTAATTGATCGGCATTTCCGCGCGTCCTCCCCGAATTCTTTTTCTTCACCGGCGCTGCCTGTGAATGCGCCCTCTCCCCTTGTGGGAGAGGGCTACACCGGCAGCGCAGCAAACTCTTTGGGAGAGGGGTTGCCTCCGCAGATACATCTCGTGCGTGGAGAGACACCCCTCTTCCGGCGCTACGCGCCACCTTCCCCCGCAAGGGGGGAAGGTACTTCTTAGGCCTACGCCGGCGTGAAGAACGGCAGCGGCGCGCCGTCGGTCGGCTTCCACACCACTTTGACCTTCTGGCCGATCTTGAGCTTGTCCATGTCGCAATCGACGATGTTGGTCTGCAGCGACGGGCCTTCCTTCAGCGTGACATAGGCGATCGCGTACGGCCCGGTCGGGGATTTGCGCATCAGGCTGAAGGTGTAGATCGTGGCTTCGCCGGAGCTCTCCTCCCACTCGGTCTTGTCGGAGAAGCAGAACGGGCAGATCGAGCGCGGGAAAAAATGCGGCTCGCCGCAGGCGGTGCAGCGCTTGATCATGAACTTGCCCTGCGAGGCTGCTTCCCAGAACGGCGCGGTTTCGGGATTGCCTTGCGGCACGGGGAGTTTCTTTGCTTCGGCCATCACGCACGCTCCAGAATGCAGGTTGAGGCGGCATGGCGCACGCCGAGAAGTCCGCCGGTGCCATGGGCGACCGCGAGATCGCAGTTTGGCACCTGCACCTTGGGATGCGCTTCGCCGCGCAATTGCCTGACGGCTTCGATGATCTTGGTCATGCCGCCGCGGTTGACAGGATGGTTGCTGCAGAGGCCGCCGCCATCGGTGTTGAACGGCAGCTTGCCGACACCGGAAATCAGATTGCCGTCGGCGACGAACTTGCCGCCCTCGCCCTTCTTGCAGAAGCCGAGGTCCTCGAGCTGCATCAAGACCGTGATGGTGAAGCTGTCATAGATCGAGGCGTATTTGATATCCTTCGGCGTCACGCCCGCCTCTTCAAAGGCGCGCGGGCCGGACCAGACGCCGGCGGAATAAGTCAGATCGAGATCCTTGCCGCCGCGCGGGCCTTTCATCGCCTCGCCATGGCCGATCAGGCGCACCAGCGGCTTCTTCAGGCTTTTCGCGATCTCCGGCGTGGTGACGATCAGCGCGCCGCCGCCATCGGTGACGACGCAGCAATCCATGCGATGCAGGGGATCTGATATCATCGGCGAGTTCAGGACGTCCTCGACGGTGACGACTTCCTTCAGCATCGCATGCGGGTTGTACTGGGCGTGATGCGAGGCCGCGACCTTGATCCAGGCCAGCTGTTCGCTTGTGGTGCCGTAGTCGTGCATATGGCGCATGGCACACATGCCGTAGGCATTGTGGGTGGTCGCGCCATAGGCCGCCTCGAAATCGGCCTCGGCGCCGGCCGCGCGCGGCGGCATCGGGCCGGTGCGCGGCTTGCCGGCGAGCGTGATCAGCGCGATCGAGCACTTGCCGGCGGCGATCGCCTCGGCGGCGTGGCCGAGATGGATCAGGTAGGAACAGCCACCGGTGTCGGTGGAATCCATGTGGCGGACTTTGAGGCCGAGATAGTCGACCATCGGCCAGAGGCCGCCGGGGGCATCGCCGGCGCAGAAATAGCCGTCGATATCGGCCTTGGTGAGCCCGGCGTCCTCGATCGCGCCCTTGGCGACCTCGGCGTGCAGCTGCGCGGTGGATTTATCGGGTGCGTGCCGGGTGGGATGCTCATAGATCCCGGCAATGTAGGCTTTGCCCTTGATGGTCAAATCATTCTCCGCTGGCGTTTCTTATTTCCAACGTTTTTCTGGCCTGTCGGGAGAGCCTTGGCAAGCGAGGAAATATTCCGTCAGGCGAGACGGCCGCGACCGGACTCAAGTCGGGATGATTATGGGCGAACATCGTATCAGGTCGGCAGGTCCCCTATCCCGTCATCCCCGGACGAACGCACTAGCGTTCGCTCGGGAGGAGCGCGCACTTGCGCGCCTCGAAGGACGACGGCCCGTCTGTGGCCGATTCATCCTTCGAGGCTCGCTACGCTCGCACCTCAGGATGACGGAAAACACAGTTTCGCATTCTCGCGGCGCTGATCGCCCGAAGTTTTACAAATCGTTTCGCCCTTCAAAACAGAGGGCGCAGGGAATGCCGGATGCGCGCTGCACCCGCGGTCTCGTGTGCGATTGTGCTAAGAAAGCTGCACACGAGCATACAGGGCAGCGGAGAACATCCGACATTCCCTGCGCAATGGCTTTACGGCTTATAACGCGCTCTCCCCGGCGAGACGGCCTCTATTGCCACCGTCGCCCCTCGGAAGCGTTGGCTCCCGAAAGACTTGACGCCGTTACGGGCGCCAGGACCACACGCTTTCGCCGTACGCCTTCGCTGCGACCGTCAATCGCAACATCAGCGTCCACTGCATCCCCGCCCCTCGTCATGACGACGGCCGACGCCCCTCTGAGTGGGACGGGATGGCGATAGATGCGCACTGATTTGGGGCGGACGACAACAGAAATATTTTTGATTTACGGAAATTTTTGGCTTGACACGATTTCCGTAAATCGGAAGTGATTTGCCCGTCGGGTTGCTTTGTCGCACCCACTCCCTCCACGCCGTAAGGCAATCAGTTGGAGCGATCGCGCAAGCCGAACCAATTGCCGGCGGTCAGATCGGGCTGAGCCGCCCGGAAATCCGCTGACGATCCCGGCGTCCACGGAAACTCCCCGCCTCGATCCGGGAATACCAGCTGAAGACACTCGAAATTGTCGTTTCCATAAAACCATCCGCTCCAACCGAGGTGGGCTTGATAGTGTTCAAGCGACACGGGAAGAAGCACGGCCGCGGCATTTTCAAATATCTCACCGGTTGTTTCGCCAACGGGAAAACGCCGTCCCGCTTCGAGTTCGCGATAAATGGTCCAGAACGTATCCTGAGCGTTCTCTTTTGACATTGAGAACAGGATCACCTCCGGAAAGCCAAACTTCAGCCAGAAGCGGGTCGTGTAGGAAAAGCCGGGTCCTTCATCGTCTGGCATGACATGCGTACCGCACCAGCCATGCTCGCGAATTCGTTGAACGAATTTTTGTTCGTGTTGGTCCAGTCGTTCGGGGTCGGCATCAAGGGCTGTGAGCATGAACATACATTGGATCGTGGCGAACGGATGATAGCGGGTTAACGCCGGCGTATCCCACCATGCCACGATTCATGGAAAAAATGGTGGGTTAGCGCAGCGTAACCCACCCCGCGACCATTCAGCGTCATAAAACGTTGACGGTCATGGATTATGACTATCAACCATAGCGCAGCAATGCGCGCCAGTAGTGTCGCGAAGGGCGGATGTACCCCTCGTGACAGTGAAGGCCTCCAGCTTCGGCTCGGAGGTCTTTTGCGTTTTACAAGCCGGTGGTCCGGCTTTCGAAAAGTAAGCGCACTTTTGATCCGCGCTGTGCAGTCGTTCCGGGCTCGTGCCAGGAGGCGCGCCCTCAGATGTGCAATCCCGCATCGGGGAATGCGGCGTCATGCAAGCTGGAACTCCAGCTTTCGCAAAGCCAGCATCGGTGGTTATGGGTCCCGGCTCAAGGCCGGGACGACGAAGGTGTGTGAGCTCGCCCTACTCCGCCGCGATCTGCCGCGGCGCGGGCGGCGGGTTGACGAGGTCGGCGGCGAGCTGCGTGTAGCGTGCCTTGGCGTCGTGCACGGCCTTTTCCTTGACCGGTCCGTAGCCGCGGATGCGGTCGGGCAGCGAGAGGATTTCGATTGCGGTGTCGAGCGTGAGCGGCGACAGCAGGCCGAGCACGGTTGCGACGTCCTTCTCATAGCCGACGATCAGATCGCGCTCAATCTTGCGGTCGGCGCTGTGGCCGAAGATGTCGAGCGCGGTGCCGCGCAGGCCCTTCATCTTCGCGAGCATCCTGAACACCGGCATCATCCACGCCCCGAACGCGCGCTTCTTCGGCCGGCCCAGCGCGTCGACGCCGCCACCGAGGATCGGCGGCGCGAGGTTGAAGCTGAATTTGAAATCGCCCTCGAACTGGTCGCGGAGCTGCTTTTCGAAGCGCCCGTCGGTGTAGAGCCGCGCGACTTCGTACTCGTCCTTGTAGGCGAGCAGTTTTGCGTAGTTGATCGCGACGGCACGCGGCAAGGCCTCGTCGTAACCGCCATCGATGGCGGCGTCGCGGACCTTCTTGACCAGCGCCTGATAGCGGGCGGCGAGCTTTGCGTCCTGATACTCGGTCAGGAGGTTACTGCGATGGGCGATGATCTCGTCGAGCGACATCGCATCCAGCGCCTTGGGTGCGACGCTCCCGTCCTGATCTTTCATCATCGCGATCAGCTTTGCCGGGTCGTGTGCGGCGAGACGTCCGAGCTGGAATGCCTGGATGTTCAGCTTGATCGCAACGCCGTTGACCTCGATCGCCTGCTCGATGGCCTTGGCCGAGAGCGGCAGCAGGCCCTTCTGGTAGGCAAAGCCCATCATCATCATGTTGGTGGCGATGGAATCGCCGAGCAGCATTTCGGCGGGTTTTGTGAAATCGAAGAACGACGAATCCTTGCGCAGCGCGGTCTCCAGCACATGGTTGACCTTGCGGGCCTGGAAATTGAAATCGCGGTTGAGGATGAAATCGGCGATCGGAATGAGGTGGGTGTTGATGATGCCGGTGGTGCGGCTGGATTCGCAGAGCGTGATGGTTTCCTTGGAGACGGCCACCACCTCGTCGGCCGCAAGCACGAGATCGGCGGTGCCGGTGACGATGCGCGAACAGGTGACGTCGGCGGTGTGTTCTGACAGCCGGACATGGCTCAGCACCGCGCCGCCCTTCTGGGCGAGGCCGGACATGTCGAGGATCATGCTGGCCTTGCCCTCGATATGCGCGGCCATGCCGAGCAATGCACCGATCGTCAGCACGCCGGTGCCGCCGACGCCGCCAACCGCGACGTTATAGGGCCGCTCCAGCGTCGGGCGCGACGCAGGCTCCGGCAGTTCGCCGATATCGCCAACGCCGGCCGGCGCGCGCTTGCGCATCTTGCCGCCGTCGATGGTGACAAAGGATGGGCAAAAGCCCTTCAGGCAGGAATAATCCTTGTTGCAGGTCGACTGGTTGATGGCGCGCTTGCGCCCGAGCTCCGTCTCCAGCGGCTCGACCGAGATGCAGTTCGACTGCACCGAGCAATCACCGCAGCCTTCGCAGACGGCGGGATTGATCATGACGCGACGCGCCGGATCTTCCAGCGTTCCCCTTTTACGGCGGCGGCGCTTTTCGGCGGCGCAGGTCTGCACGAACACGATCGCCGAGGCGCCCTTCACCTTGCGCAGCGTCTTCTGCACGGTGTCGAGTTCGTCGCGATGCGCGGTCTTGACGCCGGGCGCGATTTCGCTGGCCGGATAGGCGTCGGGATTTTCCGAGACCAGGTAGATTTCGCGGATGCCCTCGGCGTGGAGCTGGAAGGTGATCTGCTGCGGCGACAATTCGCCGTCGACATGCTGGCCGCCGGTCATCGCGGTCGCATCGTTATAGAGGATCTTGTAGGTGATGTTGGCGCCGGAGGCGACCGCCTGGCGGATCGCGAGGCTGCCGGAATGGAAATAGGTGCCGTCGCCGAGATTGGCGAACACGTGCTCTTCCTTGGTGAAGGGCGCGACACCGACCCAGGGCACGCCCTCGCCGCCCATATGGGTGAACGTCTCGGTCGAGCGGTCCATCCACAGCGCCATGAAGTGGCAACCGATGCCGGCAAAGGCGCGGCTGCCTTCCGGCACTTTTGTCGACGTGTTGTGCGGGCAGCCTGAACAGAAATAGGGCGTGCGGGTGATCGGCGCGACTGCCTGCATCTGTGTGGCCTGCCGGCCGTTGAACCAGTCGGCCTTGGCGCGCAGCTGTGCTGCGATTTCGGGATTGAGATTAAGTCGAAGCAGCCGCTCGGTCAGTGAGCTCGCCAGCGAGGCGACGCTGAGCTCTTCGGCAAAGGGGAGGAAGCGCTTGTCGTGGTCGTCCATCTTGCCGATGATGCGGGGACGGACATCATCGCGCCAGTTGAACAGCTCCTGCTTCACTTGATTTTCGACGATCTCGCGGCGCTCTTCGATGATGAAGATTTCTTCAAGCCCGACCGCGAATTGCCTGACGCCTTCCGGCTCCAGCGGCCAGGGCATGCCGATCTTGTAGAGCCGCAGACCGATCTTGGCGGCGACTTCCGGCGTGATGCCGAGTTCGCGCAGCGCCTGGCGGATATCCTCGTAGCTCTTGCCGGACGCCATGATGCCGTAGCGGGCGTTCGGCGAATCCATCGTGACGCGGTTGACCTTGTTGGCGCGGGCAAAGGCGATCGCGGCAAAGCCCTTGTAGTCCTGCAAACGGCGGTCCTGCGCAAAGCGGTCATCGGGCCAGCGCAGATTGAGGCCGCCCTCGGGCAGTTCGAAATCGGTCGGGATCACGAACGGCGTCATCTCGTCGGTGAGGTCGATCTCGGCGGTGGTTTCCACCGTCTCGGTGATCACCTTCATGCCGACCCAGCAGCCGCTGTAGCGCGACATCGCGATACCCAGCAAACCCATCTCGATCATTTCATGGATGCTGGAGGGATAGAGATAGGGCATCAGCGCCGACATGAAGGCGTGGTCGGACTGATGCGGCACGGTGGAGGATTTGGCGCCATGGTCGTCGCCCGCAAGAACCAGCACGCCGCCGTTCTTGGCCGAGCCTGCCGCGTTGCCGTGACGGAACACGTCGCCGCAGCGATCGACGCCGGGGCCCTTGCCGTACCAGATACCGACCACGCCATCATAGTTGGCGCCGGGCGACAGATTGAGCTGCTGCGAGCCCCAGACCGCCGTGGCCGCAAGGTCCTCGTTCACACCGGGCTGGAATTTGATGTTGTACTGCTCGAGATGCTTGCGGGCGGCGAACAGCTGCTGGTCGTAACCGCCAAGGGGCGAGCCGCGATAGCCTGAAATGAAGCCAGCGGTGTTGAGCCCCGCGGCGCGGTCGCGGCGGATCTGCGCCATCGGCAGCCGCACCAGCGCCTGGATGCCGGTCAGGAAGACATGGCCGCTTCCCTGGGTGTACTTCTGATCGAGACTGATCGGACCCTGGTTGATTCCCATTTAAGCCCTCTTTGCCAGCCGCTTTGATCGCCAAGACGATTTCTGAGCAAGGCTGTGTTTTATGTAGGCATCAGAACTTCTTAGAACCAGTCTATGTCGGATTTTCCGCTTCCCGCACCACAAATCTGGGCAAGGCAGCCGCGCGATCAAAGATCGCAATTTCGTGCCGGGAAGAACGCCGGCCGGTTTCGCTTTGTGTCGCCGGACCGCCCCGGCACGAAACGGCATGACGTGGCCGGCTGCCCTGCGTTTGGGGATAACACCCGAGACGGCCTTTGGCTGCAGGCGATTCTGGCTGACACGTTATGGTGCGCTGCGTTCGCCGGTCAGCGCTGATCGCCGCCGAAGACGAATTTCGGCATTTCCCATTTGTAGCGGATCGCGAGCAGCCGCAGCGTCAACCCGAGCGCGAAGGTCAATCCGGTCCAGAGTTCGTGATTCAACTGCAACCCGAAGGCGGTGACGTAGAACAGCCCGGTGACGACGGAAACGCTGGCGTAGAGTTCGGAGCGAAACAGCAGCGGCACGTCGTTGCAGAGGATATCGCGCAGCACGCCGCCGGCGCAGCCCGTGATCATGCCGGCGACGATCACGATCGGCAGCGGCGCGCCGACTTGCCGGGCGACGTCGCAACCGGCCATCGTGAACACCACAAGACCGATCGCGTCTAACACCAGGAATGCGAGGTTGAGCCGGTGCACATGGCGCGCGATCAGGATGGTCGCGAAAGCCGCAATCGCGGTCAGCGCCAGGTAGGACGGGTTCTTCACCCAGACCAGCGGATAGTGCCCAAGCAACACGTCACGGATGGTTCCGCCGCCCAGCGCGGTAATGCAACCCAGCATGCATACGCCAGCCCAATCCATGCTGCGGCGCCCGGCGGCCAGGGCGGCCGTCATCGCCTGCGCAGTCAGCGCCACATAAGACAACAGATGCAGCACAGTATCGCTGGGCGGCAGGGCCCACATGGCAACCTCTTATGCAGCCTCGTCGCACCCTCGTGGTTCGATGGAACCCGCGAATCACGGTTCCATCATTAACCGGTTGCAAGATTGACGCGGAACATCCGGCCGCGCCAGCCATTGTATCTCCGCTAAACACTTTGGGGTTCTAACGGAGGAACTGCTTCATGACCTACAATCCGAACGACCCGTATCGCGCCAATCTGAGTGATGACGAAATCCGCCGTCAGGCACGTATCAACAGTCTCGACAACGAGATACAGGCCGACCCGCAGCTCGCCGACGGTCCGGCCAGCGGCGCCAAGATCGCGATGTTCGCGATTGCCATCGCCGTCGTGATGGGTGCGTTGTTCTATGGTCTGAACAATACCAGCGTCAACGAGGCCGGCACCACGCCGTCCAGCCAGACCGCGCAGACACAGCCGGCTACCCCCGCGGCGCCTCCGGGCATGCGTGACGTAACGCCGAAGTCCAACAACCAGCCCGGCATGACGACCGGTGCCGCGCCGCCGCGTCCGGCAGCGCCCTCGCCGGCGGCTCCGCCCGCTCCGGCTGACGCACCGGCCAAGCAGTAACGGCTGAGGCAAGCGATATCTGAAATGACAGCGCAGCGGGCATTACGCCCGCTGCGTTTTTCTTTGTGCGTTATTGTTTGAAGGTGTCAGTTGAACATCTTGTTGAGTTCGCCGCCGGGATAGCCGTTTGAAAACTCCGTGAACGTGCCCTGCTCCGCCATCTCCTTCGATGCCTTCATGAAGCCGGCCCACGCCATCCGCGCCAGCGCACCGCCGACGCTGATACGGCGTACGCCGAGATCGCCGGCGATTTTCAGCGACGGGCCGGCCGCGCCAACCAAGAGATTGACCGGTCTTGGCGCGACCGCCTTCACGACCGCCGAGATTTCTTCCGGCGTCGAGATGCCGGGCGCATAGAGAACGTCGGCGCCGGCCTCGGCATAAGCGGTGAGCCGGTCGATCACGAGCTTCATATCCTTCACCCCGCGCAGGAACGCCTCGCAGCGGCCGGTGAGCAGGACGCCGCTATTGTCGGCGTCGATCGCCTGGCGCGCCGCCCTGATGCGATCGATGGCAAGCTCGCGCTCGAACAGCGGCTTGGCATTGTCGCCGGTGAAATCCTCGATCGAAAGGCCGGCGATGCCGGTCTTGACCGCGCGCGCGACGTTGACGCCGACCTTGTCGGCCTCATGCGCAAAGCCGTCTTCGAAATCGGCGTTGACGGGAATGTCGACCGCCGCAGAGATCGCGGCCAGATGATCGCAGACATCGTCGACGGTGACGCGGTTGTCGGCCTTGGCGATGGCCCAGGCAAAACCGGCGCTGGTGGACGCCAGCGCCTTGAAGCCGAGATGCTGCAACGCCTTCGCGCTGCCAACGTCGAACGGATTGGGGATGATGAAGCAGCCGCTCTCGTGCAACTTCTTGAAGGCGGCGCGTTTGTCAGCAGTTGTCAGCATGGTCACTCCCCGAATTGTTTGTTGGCGCGGCCAACATAGGTACGCGACGCAGGTTTCGCCAGACGTTCACGCCACGACCTTGCGCAGGAACGTGCGCTCTTCGGCGAGGATGAACTGGTTCGCCTCGGCGAAGCTGAAATTGGCCATGCCTTCCTTGTCGGCGCGCAGCCGTGCGCGATAGCTCTCGTAGGCCGCGAGGCTGTCGAACGAGATCAGCGCGAAGGCGATGTTGTTGGTGCCCTCATGCGGCATCCAGTAGCCGACCAGGTCGCCGCCGCATTTTGGAATGATGCTGAGCCAGTTTTTCGAATATTCCTCGAACATCGCACGCTTGAACGGATCGAGCTGGTAGCGGATGAAGACGGTGATGGTCATGTTGTTCTCCGGTCTTTGTTTTCGTCATTGCGAAGCGACGAAGAAATCCATTCCTCCGCGCGTGGCGCGATGGATTGCTTCGCTCGCAATGACGTTCGAGGCGACACTACCCGCTTGATCGACGTCAATGCTTCGGCTATCATCGAACTATGAAAGCAGGCCCCGACATCGCAATGGTCGCATCCCTGGTCGGCGATCCCGCGCGCGCGAACATGCTGACCGGGCTGATGACCGGCCGCGCGCTGACCGCGACCGAGCTGGCGCACGAAGCCGGGATCACGCCGCAAACCGCGAGTTCGCATCTGGCCAAACTGGAAGCCGGCGGACTGATCGAGCAGGAGAAGCAGGGCCGTCACCGCTATTACCGCCTTGCCGACCCCGATGTCGCCGGCGTGCTCGAGGGCCTGGCCGGGCTCGCCGCCCGCGCCGGCCACATGCGCGTGCGCACCGGGCCAAAGGATCCAGCGCTGCGCCGGGCGCGGATTTGCTACGACCACCTCGCCGGCGATCTCGGCGTGCAAATGCTCGACAGCATGAAGAAGCAGAAGCTGGTTCGGCAAAGCAAGGAGACGATCGAACTCACCGGTGAAGGCAAGCGCTTCATGGCAAAGGCGCTGCAGATCGACGCCGACACGCTGGCGCATCCGCGCCGGCCGGTTTGCAAGGCCTGCCTCGACTGGAGCGAACGGCGGCACCACCTCGCCGGCACGTTGGGCGCGGCGGTCATGAGCCGATTCACCGAACTGAACTGGGCCGCGCGCGATAGCGCGCCGGGCAGCCGCGTCGTCAATTTCACCCGCAATGGCGAGAAGCGATTCGCGGCGCTGTTCGGCCCGAGCGAAGCTTAATTCCTGCAGCGGTTAATTCGTGCAGCCCGTTTGTTTACGAATTGGCCGCAAATGAGGCGCGGCAACGAGAATGTGACAGCCGCACAACCGGCAATTTCTTGCTGCTGTTTCACGAATCAACAACATTCATTTTCTATTCAGGTCTCCGTGACTAGGTTCGGAACCGTGCCGCATGGCGGCTAAAAATCGGGAGAAAACATGAAGTACCTTTTCGCTGCAGTCTTGGTCGCAGCCTCGTTTGCGAGCTTCAGCGCGGCGAATGCCGCAGGCGGATGCGGCCCCGGCTGGCATCGCGGTCCGTATGGCGCATGCGTCCGCAACGTCGGCCGCGTTTATGTCGCCCCGCGTCCGGTCTACGTCGCCCCGCGCGTGGTTGTACGGGAGCCGGTTGTGGTGGTGCGGCCTGGCCGCGGCTGCGGCCCCGGCTTCGCGTGGCGTGGTGGACGTTGCCGTCCTTTCTGATCCCCCTTGATACGAAAAGGCCCCGCTCCGGCGGGGCTTTTTATTTGGGCCTTGAACGTAGCGGCTTGTTGCGCAGACGAAACGGCGTAACCGTTTCCATGCGAGAATCCATGAACTCCCTGCTATGCGCCGTAGCCGCCGCGATCGCGCTGGCCTCCCTCACCATGCCGGCGCATGCCGAAGGACCGCCCAAATTCGCGGACCATCCGGCCAGGGTCTACGCCGGCAAAGTCGCAAAACCGAGGCTGGTGACACCGGATTTGCGCGCCCGCCGGGAGACTTTTCTCGCCGCAGCCGACGACGGGAAGATCGACGCGGCCGGCCGTTACATCGCGGTCAAGCTGCCCTGCGGCTCGAGCTGCGTCGCGCCCACCTTGCTCGATGAGCGCACCGGCAAGATCATCGAGCTGTTCACGGTCTCCGGCTGGCACGAGGTGTCAGATGATTTCGATCCTGTCGTCAGCCGCGCCAACAGCCGCATGATCGTGTTTCGCGGCGCCCGCAACGAAAAGGGTATCGTCGGAAACCATTTTTATCTGATCGAGGATGGCGGAAAGCTGAAGCACCTGCATACGCAGGACACGCAGGCGAATTTCGAGACGTCGCCGAAAATCAGATAGCCGGTGGGATGAAGTCCACGCCGAGCCGAACAAGGCAGGGACGGCAAATGCCATCCCCGCCCCGGACCCGCGAACCTTACCAGTAGCGGCGACGCCAGTAGCGACGGCGCCAGTAGCGGCGACGCCAGCCATAATGCCTGCGGCGCCAGCCCCAGCGCCGGCGGCGCCAGCCCCAACGACGACGACCCCAGCCCCAGCGACGACGGCCCCATCCGCGGCCTCGGCCCCAGCCACGGCCACGACCCCATCCGCGGCCACGGCCTCGGCCCCCGCGCACTTCCTCTGGCTGAAGCCGATCGACCTCATCGCCAGACGTGACGGCGGGTTGCGCATCCGGATTGGCAGGGAGTTGGCCGTCCGGAACCAGCGGCTGCGGCGTCAGCGGCGCCGCCTGTGCGCCAGCCGCAAGTGCGATACCACCCGCCGCAAATCCAAAGGCGAGTTTCAGAAAGTGCCGGCGCTCCATGACATCTCCTCCTCTGCGATCGGTTGGATTGAGCAGGAGAGTTTCGGTGCGCCGAGATGAATGCCAGCTGAACTGCGCGTTCAGCTACGCGAAGCGCGCCTCTTAAACACTAGCGTCGTCCCTGCGAAAGCAGGGACCCATACGCCGCAGCCAAGGTTGCTGGAAAAGGAAGATAACGGCCAGCGTGCAAAACAATAACCGGCGGTGGCTATGGGTCCCTGCGTTCGCAGGGACGACGGCAAACCTTACTTCTCCTCGGCCAGCACCAGCACCTCGCGCGTGCGCGTCACGTCGGGCCAGTCGCGGTTGAAATCGGCGATCAGCCGGGTCATGTCGGGAGCTTTGGTCGCGCGATCGAGCGCGGCCTCGTCGGAAAACTGATACATCGCGTGATGCAGTGCGGGATCGCTGAGGCTCCAGTAGCGCCACGCTTTCTCGGCGCCGAACGATTTGACCGCGTCCGGCAGATGCTCGCGCGAATACCAGGCATCGAACGCCTGACGCTTTGCGGCATCCGTCACGGTGGCCCGGACGACGAACAGGGTTTTGGGCATTTCGGTTCCTCCCGATTGTTATTTTGCGTAAGATCGCCGCCGTGCGACCGCGCGAACTGTAGATAAACGCCAAGCGAGCGCAACCCCACACGCAGACGTCATAATGTCGTGGTGATATGTTTTTTACTCTGCCACTTCCGAGGTTCGTTCATGCACTCTCGCCGCCTTCTGGTTCTATTCTCCGCGCTCGCGCTGTTCGCGTCCGCCGCTCCCACCGCGGCGCAAAGCGTGCCCCTGCCCCGCGAGGCGCAGATCGGCCCGCGCCCGTTCTACCTCGTCGACAAGATGAAGGATGGTCCGCTCAAGGAAAAGCTCAGCCAGTGCACCGGGCCGTTCCACAAGACCGACTTTTCGATCGGCCATCGCGGCGCGGCGATGCAATTTCCCGAGCACACAAAAGAATCCTATACTGCAGCAGCCCGGATGGGCGCCGGCATCATCGAATGCGACGTGACCTTCACCAAAGACCGCCAGCTGGTCTGCCGGCATGCGCAATGCGATCTGCACACCACCACCAACATCCTGTCGGTGCCGGCGCTAGCAGCCAAATGCACGCAAGGCTTCAGCCCGGCCGATCCCGCCGCCGGCAAGAAGGCTTCCGCCAAGTGCTGCACCAGCGACATCACGCTCGCCGAGTTCAAATCGCTGACCGCGAAGATGGACAGCTTCAATCCTGATGCCACCAACGTGGCCGATTACCAGAACGGCACGCCGCGCTGGCGCACGGATCTGTACGCCGCTTCCGGCACGCTGATGACGCATGACGAAAGCATCGCGCTGATCAAGAGCCTCGGCGCCAAGTTCACGCTCGAACTGAAGTCGCCCGAAGTGCCGATGCCGTTCGACGGCGACTACACCCAGGAGAAGTATGCCGCGCAAATGCTGCAGGCGTACAAGGCCGCGGGCGTTCCGGCGAGCGACGTGTTCGCGCAGAGCTTTAATCTGGCCGACGTCCTGTTCTGGATAAAGACCGAGCCCGACTTCGGCGCGCAGGCGGTCTATCTCGAGGACCGCTACGAAAAGCAGGGTCTTGATCCCGCCAAGCCCGAGACCTGGAAGCCGTCGATGGCCGAGCTGAAGGCATCAGGCGTCAGGATCCTGGCGCCGCCGATCTGGACCATGCTGACGCTGAACGACAAGAAAGAAATCATCCCGTCCGAATACGCCAAGGCCGCGAAGGCCGCCGGCCTCGATCTGATCGGCTGGTCGCTGGAGCGCGACGGCCCGCTGAACAAGGGCGGCGGCTTCTACCATCGATCCATCAAACCAGCCATCGACCGCGACGGCGATACGCTGACCGTGCTCGACGTCCTCGCAAAACAGGTCGGCATCCGCGGCATGTTCTCGGACTGGCCGGCGACCACGACGTTCTATGCGAGCTGCATGGGGATGAAGTAGCGGGAGATCGTAGGGTGGGTTAGCCGCAGGCGTAACCCACCGATGCCCCGCTTAGCGGCACACAGTCCAAAGTCCGAAGGGCGCAGCGCTTGACGAGTGCGGCGAGACCGGCAAGTCTTGCCGCAGATCGGCGCTGTTTTGCCGATGGGTCCCCAGGACCCCTCTTCATTGGACACCAATTTATTATGCAAAACGTCATTCGATATCTCGCCAAAGCCGCCCTGCTGTCAGCCACACTCGCCATTGTCGCCCTGCCTGATATGGCGCGCGCGCAATCCGGCAGCGCCGGCGGCAGCATCGGCAATGACGAAAAATCGCTGTCCGGTTCACGCGCGACGCCCCGGGCGGTCGAACCCCCAAAGCCGGCACGACGCAGCAAGCCCGAAGCGGAGGCTCCGCGCCGGGGACCGAGAAGCAGCGGGGGCGGCAATGCCGGCGGCGGTGGTAGCAATCTGGATGGAGCATGGGTTCTTACCAGCGTCGGCACGCCCTGCGGCAGCTCCACCGACACGGTGGTCGTCTCGGGCGCCAAGATGGTGGGGCAATATGGCACCGCTCAAGTCAGCCCGAATGGCTCGGTGTCCGGAGTCGGAAGCGCCGGGAGCCTGAGCTGGACCATGTCCGGCCGTTTCTCGGGCCGCAGCGGCGGAGGTTCGTTCCGGCGATCCGATGGATGTGCTGGAAGCTGGACCGGATCAAAACAGTAATTGCGAATGGCGGCTAGCCTCACACCAGCTTCATCGGCGCATCACGAACCATCCGCAGGTCGATCCTGCTGATCAGATCGGACCGGAGCAGCTCGGCAGCGCCGATGGCTTCCTCCGTCTGCCGCAACGTGCTGACATTCGACCCGAGCGACACTATTCCGCCCAGGATCATCGCGATCGATCCGAGAACTGCCGTCTGACCGACCGCTAACAGGCCGAGCATCGTGACGAGCAGCAAGGCGGCGCCGCCGGCGATGGCCGCCTTGGAAGCCAGAATATACTTCCGGCATCGCTCGGCGGCCTCGGCAAGCTCCTCAAGCCGCGCTTCGATCCGTGAAATCTCTTCAGTCGGGTCGTCTTCAATCATTGAAGGGAAGATACCGGAATTGGTGGAAATTCACCCTACGCGCTGTTGGCGCCAGTGATCAAGGCGTCGGGCTTCGAGCCTGCACGCAGGACCGGTGGCGCGATACTGGCTCAACGAGCGCGATCCCGATCAAGCGATGGTGACGTTTCGTGAAGGGCTTCTCCCTTCCTTTCGAAACCATAACGCCGGTATGTCGTTGCCAAAAGTGGACATCGCGTCGTGATTCCGATGCCGCCACAAGTCAACGCCGTCGGAGTTCCCAATGAATCGTCTTTGTGCCGCGGCGCTGGCCAGCGCCCTGCTCACTTCACTTCATGCACCAGCCAGCGCCGCCGCGCGCGAGCCCTATGGCATCGGGCTGGAGGGCTTCGCCTATCCCTATCCGGTCAGCCTGTTGCCGCTCACGAATGACGGCGAGCAAGTGCGGATGGCCTATATGGATGTCGCCCCGGCGCAGCCGAACGGGCGCACCGTGGTGCTGCTGCACGGCCGCAATTTCCCGTCGAGCTATTGGGCGCCGGTCATCAAGACGCTCACGGACGCAGGCTATCGCGTGGTGGTGCCGGACCAGATCGGCTTCGGCAAATCCTCCAAGCCGCAGGGCGAGCTGCATTTCGACACGCTGGCGCGCAACACGATGGCGCTGCTGGATCATCTGCAGATCGGCAAGGCCGACATCGTCGCCCATTCGCTCGGCGGAATGCTCGGCGTGCGGATCGCCCGCGCCTACCCTGACCGGGTCGATCATCTCGTGCTGACCGCGCCGATCGGGCTCGAGGACTACCGTCTCTATGTGCCGCCGACGCCGACCGAAAATATTCTGGAGAATGAGGACAGGCTGACCGCTGACGGATATCGCAAGCAGCTCGAGACCAATTATGCCCTAAAACTGCCGGCGGACCAGGTGACGCCGTTCATCGATGCGCGTTTCAACATCAAGGGCAGCGCCGAATACCCGCGCTGGCTGCGCGCCTTCGTAAGCTCCGCGCAAATGATCTACCGCGAGCCGGTGGCGCATGAGATTCCGCTGATCACGCGGCCGACCCTGTTCATCATGGGCGCCGACGACCACAACGCGCCGGGCAAAGCCAATGCGCCCGAAGCGCTGCGGCCGAAGATGGGCCACAACGCCGACCTCGCCAAAGCGCTCGCCGCCAAAATGCCGAACGCCCGCGCCGAGGTGATACCGGATACCGGGCATCTGGTGTTTCTGGAAGCGCCGGCGAAATATAACGAGTTGCTGTTGGGGTTTCTCGGAGGTCGATAACGCTGCGTAGGATGGGTGGAGCGAAGCGATACCCATCAATTGCCGGCGCGAAGACCAAAGATGGTGGGTTACGCTTCGCTAACCCACCCTACGAAGCTACGAAGCGCTCACAACGGCAAATTGTCGTGCTTCTTCGCCGGCATCTCGACCTTCTTATCCCTAAGCATCGCCAGCGCCCTTGCGATCCGCTTCCTTGTCGAATGCGGCATGATGACGTCGTCGATGTAGCCACGTTCGGCGGCGATGAAGGGGGACAGAAAGCGGTCTTCGTATTCCTTGGTGCGGGCAGCGATCGCATCGGAATCGCCGATGTCACTGCGGAAGATGATTTCCACCGCGCCCTTGGCGCCCATCACGGCGATCTGGGCGGTCGGCCAGGCGTAGTTCATGTCGGCGCCGATTTCCTTGGACGCCATCACGTCGAACGCGCCGCCATAGGCCTTGCGGGTGATGACCGTCACCAGCGGCACCGTGCATTGCGAATAGGCGAACAGCAGTTTGGCGCCGTGCTTGATCAGGCCGCCATATTCCTGCGCGGTGCCCGGCAGGAAGCCCGGCACGTCGACAAAGGTCACGATCGGGATGTTGAAGGCGTCGCAGAACCGAACGAAACGCGCGGCCTTGCGTGAGGCGTCCGAGTCGAGCACGCCCGCCAGCACCATCGGCTGGTTGGCGACGAAGCCCACGGTGCGGCCGGCGATGCGGCCGAAACCCGTGACGATGTTTTTCGCAAAGGTTTCCGAGATCTCGAAGAAGTCGCCCTCGTCCACGACCTTGAGGATCAGTTCCTTCATGTCGTAGGGCTTGTTCGGATTGTCGGGGATCAGCGTATCCAGCGACATATCGAGGCGTTCGATATTGTCGAAGCTCGGCCATTCCGGCACGCCGTCGGTGTTGTTAGAGGGCAGGAAGTCGATCAGCCGGCGCATCTGCAGCAGCGTCTCGACGTCGTTGTCGAACGCGCCATCCGCGATCGAGGAACGCGTGGCGTGCACGGAGGCGCCGCCGAGTTCCTCGGCCGTGACCACCTCGTTGGTGACGGTTTTGACCACGTCGGGTCCGGTGACGAACATGTAGCTCGTGTTCTTCACCATGAAGATGAAGTCGGTCATCGCGGGCGAATAGACGTCGCCGCCGGCACAGGGGCCCATGATGACCGAGATCTGCGGGATCACGCCCGAGGCGATGACGTTGCGGCGGAACACGTAGGAATAGCCCGCAAGGGCAGCTACGCCTTCCTGGATGCGCGCGCCGCCGGCATCATAGAGCCCGATGATCGGCGCCCTCGCCTTCATCGCCATGTCCTGCAGCTTTGTAATTTTCAGCGCATGGGTCTCCGACAGGGAGCCGCCGAACACGGTAAAATCCTTGGCGAACACGAAGGTCTTGCGGCCGTTCACGGTGCCCCAGCCGGTGACGACGCCGTCGCCGGGGATCTTGTTCTTTTCCATGCCGAATTCGACCGAGCGGTGCTCGACGAACATGTCGAATTCCTCGAACGAGCCCTTGTCGAGCAGCAGTTCGATGCGCTCCCGCGCCGTCAGCTTGCCGCGGGCGTGCTGCGCCTCGATGCGCTTCTCGCCGCCACCGAGCTTGGCGCCGGCGCGCCGTTCTTCGAGGGTGTCCAGGATGTCTTTCATGTGCTGCCGCCCGTCATAGGTCCGAATTGGCCGGGGTTCTAACACGGCCTTTTGCGAACCGGAAACACCCCTCCATGCCCTCTGGTACCGGTGCGGAAATGCACCTATATCCGCACCTCTGCACAGGGGATGCAATTGACGG
The DNA here is from genome assembly GCF_018131075.1 of Bradyrhizobium sp. JYMT SZCCT0428. Lineage (GTDB taxonomy): Bacteria > Pseudomonadota > Alphaproteobacteria > Rhizobiales > Xanthobacteraceae > Bradyrhizobium. The sequence goes on from NZ_JAFCLS010000020.1 coordinate 64,125, forward strand.
ATACTGCGACCGCCGAGCCTGCCGGGACCGTTACCGGGGGCCTGCGAACCATGCTGCGGCTGGAAGGCCTGGCGCTGTTTTTGGGGATGACGCTGCTCTACTGGGTCTGGGACGGATCGTGGTGGGTCTATGCCGCCCTGTTCCTGGCGCCCGACCTCAGCTTCGCCGCCTATTTTTTCGGACCGCGCTTCGGGGCGATGCTCTACAACGCCGCCCACACCTACATGGTGCCGATGGCGCTGATGACGGTCGGCTTTGTCACGGCCGAGCCTTTGGTGCTGTCGATCGCGATGATCTGGCTCGCCCATATCGGCTTCGACCGCGCGCTGGGCTATGGGCTGAAATATACCACCGGGTTCGGCTTCACCCATCTCGGGCGGATCGGGAAGAAACCGACCTAGGGCTAACCGGTTTGACAGGCATTGCCCTGCTTGGTCTAGTTGCCCCCACAACGAAAAAACACTGGGGGCATACCGATGCTGAGAGACTGGCGCTTTGCCGTCACGGCCGCGATCTGTTGCGGCGGGATTCTCCTGAGCTCGCTCGAGGCCAACGCGCAATCGATTCCGAAGGACGTCGCCGCGCGCACCGAGATCTATGCGATCCCGTCGCTGACGATTTCGGACCAGCAGTTTCTGAACGGCGACGCCAACGGCAAGCAGGTCACCGTCGCCGGTCAATTCCGCATCGCGCAAGGCACTGGAAAACTGCCGGTCGTGGTGCTGATGCACGGCTCGAGCGGCGTCGGCGCCGGGATGGATCCGTGGGTGCGTCAGCTCAACAGCCTGGGGATTTCGACCTTCGTGATCGACGGCTTCTCCGGCCGCGGCCTCACCGCTGTTGGCCCGAATCAGGGCCTGCTCGGCCGGCTCAATTTCATCGTCGACATCTACCGCTCGCTGGAGATCCTCGCCAAGCATCCGCGCGTCGACCCTGAGCGGATCGTGCTGATGGGATTTTCGCGCGGCGGACAGGCCACGCTCTACGCCAGCCTCGATCGCTTCAACAAACTGTGGAACAAGTCCGGCGCGCAATTCGCCGCCTACATCCCGTTCTATCCGGATTGCTCGACGAGCTATGCCACCGACACCGAAGTCGCGGCGCGTCCGATCCGGATCCATCACGGCACGCCTGACGATTATAATCCGGTGTCGAGCTGCAAGGCCTATCTGGCGCGGCTGCAGGAAGCCAAGCGCGACGTGGTGCTGACTGAATACCCGGATTCTCCGCACGGCTTCGATTCCGGCCTGCTCGGCCTCAGCACGACGACGGTCTCGGCCAACGCGCAGACCGCGCGCAGTTGCAAGCTCAGCGAGGGCGAAGGCGGCGTCTTGATGAACGCCGACACGAAGGCGCCGTTCAGCTACAAGGATGCCTGCATCGAACTCAACCCGCATGTCGGCGGCAACCCGGCGACCGCCGCGGAAGCGCGCAAGGCCGTGAGCGATTTTCTGCAGGCGCTGTTCAAATTGGGGTAGCCGCTAGCATCGTCATTGCGAGCACAGCGAAGCAATCCATATCGACGAGCGATAGAATGGATTGCTTCGTCGCTTTGCTCCTCGCAATGACGATGGGGCAAGTCCTTCAAATCGCGACAATATCCGTGAGGCATTGCTGCGTCACCGTCATGCGCGCGGCGATGTGGGCGGGCTCCTTGCAATCCATGTTCATCGCGAACACGGTTTGCATGTTGCCCTTCTCGGCCCAGCCGACCATCCAGCCCAGGGATGGCTTGCCCTGCTCGGCGCCCAGCAAACCGCTCTTGGCGCGGATCGTGGCGTCGCCGACTTTCGTTACGGGGAGGATGTCGCGCACCAGCTCCTGGCTGCGCTTGCTGACCGGCAGCACGCCGCGCCGCAACCGGTCGACGAAATCGATCTGCTGGACGGGATCGATGCGCAGATTTCCGGTCAGCCAGAACTGATCGATGCCGCCGCCGATGTCGCGGTTGCCGTACTCGAACAGGTCGAGATATTTCTGCATCCGCACTAAGCCGATGCGCCGGGCGATCTCCTGATAGACCGGCACCGCGGAGACCGCGATCGGCGGCGCGGCGCGCAGATCCTTTACCGTTCCTACCGTCATCATCACCCTTATCTCTGATGTTGTGAGGTAGCGCGGGATGGTCACCACTTCGGGAGCCGGATAATCCAGCAAGACCGGCGCCTCTCCCACCGGCGCGGGAAAGCTGAACGTCGAAAACCTGGGATCGCCGGTGCGGATCTCGAACCGTCCATTGGCATGGACGCCACGCCGCCCGCCGAGTTCGGCCATGGCCTTGAGCGACCCAATCGTCGGCTTCCAGCCCTTGACGGAATAGGCGATCAGAACATCGTCAGCTGCAACAAGATCGGGCGCGCTGGCGCGCACCATCAATTCAGCCAGCGATCCATAGAAGCCGATCGCAGGTGCAATCACCAGCTTCTTCGCCGTGGCCGCCTTGCCCAACTCCAGATGAAGCGCGTTGACGATCGAAGCATCGGTCGTGAAATCGAAATAGTGAATGCCCTGTTCTACCGCGAGCGAGGCCATCGGCATGGCCGTGGCCTGAAACGGCCCCGCGCAATTGACCACCGCGCTACAGCCGTTCAGGAACGCACGCAGTTCGTCGCTACGCGCGATATCGGCGGTGCGAACCTCCACGCCGTACAGCCCCTGCGCCGCGGCCTCCAGTTTGGCGCGATTGCGTCCGCCCAGAACCGGCACGAAGCCCCGATCCCGCAGTTCGGCCGCCACCATTTTCGCGGTGTGCCCCGCGCCGCCATAGATACCAATCTGCTTCGTCATCACGGATCCTCCACTCGGCGTTTCGGACCCATAAACGCTACAGGTCTGTATCGCTTGATGTAGTACGGACAGGTCTGTACTGTCAAGCGACGTGAGGGTTCCAAAGAGGATGCTGTGCGATGGCGGAAGCGATCGAACCGACCAACAAGCGCCGGCCGCGGCAAAGCAGCCCGGTGCGCGAGAAGATTCTGAACGTGGCCAGCGAGCTATTTTACCGTGACGGCATTCGCGCGGTCGGGGTTGATACCGTCGTTGCCGAATCCGGCGCGGCCAAAACCAGCCTCTATCGCTGGTTCCCGACCAAGGACGATCTGGTGGCCGCGTTCCTGGAACGCGAGCACCGCGATTTCTTTGCGCACTGGGACAGGGTGGCTGCGGCGAACAAGGATCGGCCGCGGCAGGAGTTGAGCGAACATTTGAAATGGCTCGCGGCCTACATCACCGGTCCGCGCTATCGCGGTTGCCCGTTTCTCAATATGGCGATCGAGTTTCCGCAGCCCGGCCTGCCCGGTCGCGCCGTTGCGCAGAAAAACAAGTCCGAGCTGCATCAGCGATTCCTGGCGCTCGCCAAGGCGATCAAGGCGAGATCGCCCGAGAACCTGGCCGATCAGCTTGTGCTGTTGATTGACGGTGCGTTTGCCAACAGCCAGGTGCTTGGCAAGAAGGGCCCGGCGCGGGCGCTTGTCGAAGGCGGGGAAGCGGTGATCGCGGTTGCGACCGGCACGAAGCGCAGCTAGCGAATTCGTCCCGACAGCCGCAGCACGAAGATCAGCACTTCGGCGACCGCCTTGTAGAGTTCTTCCGGGATTTCGTCGCCGATCTCGACATGGGACAGCGCGCCCGCCAGCACCTCGTTCTCCTCGATCGGGATGTCGTGGGCCTTGGCGAGTTCGATGATCTTGGCGCCGATGGTGCCCTTGCCCTTGGCGACGACGCGCGGCGCGCCTTTCTTGTCGTAGTGCAGCGCGACCGCAAGCTGGTTTCGGAGCTCGACGCTCATAGCGCGCGATCCAGGAAATGCCCGGCCTTGGCGGGGGCGGCCTGCGGCGGCGCGCCGTCGCGGATCACGATCTCGCCGGGCTGCAGTTCGGCTCTCGTGAGCGCCTGGCTCAAATCCGCAGCGCCCGCGCGCAGCTGCGCGGCGGTGGCCGGCCGCTCCGCCCACATTCGCACGGAAGTTTTTTCGCCGACCAGCGACACCAGCGCATGGATCGGACCTGCCGGCTCGACGTCGAGCGAAAACCGCGCCCGCCACACCCGCTTGGCGGCCTCAGCCTCGCTGGCGCTGCCGTCGCGGGCAATCTCGAACTGCGCCATCGCCGTGCCTTGCGACGTCACGAACGGGATTTCGAAATTCCAGCGCGGCGTCGTCGCGTCGACCTTCGGCCCCGTCACATCGATGCGGTCCGGCAGCGAGGCGACCTGCAGCAGGGTCTGCCGCGCAATCGCGGCATCGGTTTCGTCGAGCAGATGATGGGCCGTGGTGGCAAGCGGCGCGTCGGGCGCGAGCGAGGGTGACGCGACCGGCTGCGCCGTCGGCGATGCGCCGCGAAACGGCGGCGGCGGCGTGTTGGTGTGAACGGTGACGTCGTCGCCGGGTGCCGCCTTCGATAGTGTTGCCGTGCGCGCGGGAGTGCCGAGCTGCTGCAGCGCTTCCTGCAGCAGGTTCATGGTCGCGCCCGCGCTCGGTCCGGAATTGAGGGCCTGGGCGAGCGCACCCTGCAGGCCGCCGCGCGTTTGGACCTGGTCCTGAGCCACAGCTAGCCGCGCTTGCGGCAGCAGGATTTCGTGGACGTCGAGATCGGGAGCCGCAGCAGGCGCGAGGCCGGCGGCGGCATTCGGCAAACCGGCCTGGGCCGGCGCCGCTTTCGTGGCCGTCGTTCCATCCGTACCGAGCGTGGATTGCAGCGTCTGGCGCAGCACGATCAGCGCGGCCTTCAGATCGGGCGCACCTGACGATGGCACCGCGCCCGAGGCCAGCGACGCCTCGAGGAAAATCCCGGATTTCTGGAACGCGGTCTTGATGTCGCCGCCGTCGAGATTCTGGTCGAGGCTGGTCTGTTGCGACAGCACCTGTGCAATGGCCGCTTGCAATTTCGGCGGCAGGTTCGCGGATGATACCGCAGCGCCGAGATTGGCGAATAATGGCGCGAGACTGTCCTGCTCGGTCGCCGCGCTCTGCGCCGCGACCGACACCGCCGCGCGTTCCAGCGGCGTCAGGACGTTTTTGGAGGGTGCCACGATTGTCGGTCGGTTGGCCGCGGCATCGACCATCGCCTGCGGCGACAGCGTGACGGCATCATTGGCGACGCCGCCCTGCCCGACCAGCGCAAGCCTGATCCCGTCCTTGGTCTGCGACACCGCCAGTTGCAGCGACTGTCCCGCCTGCAGCGGAATCTCGGTGGCGACATCGATGGAGAGCGCGGCGATGGCGATCCGCACCAGATTGGCGTCGAGAATTTTCAGGACCTGCGCATTGACCACACTGCCCTGCGCCAGCACGAGTTCGGGCGCCACGCCACCGACCTCTTGGGCGGCAAGCACCGGAAGCACTGACTTGTTGATAGAGATCGCCATATCAGAGGTCTCGGCCAGGGCATCAGGCTACCCGGGCGTCGTAAACCTCTCGTTAACCGACCACCGGATTCAAGGCTTCAAGGCCTTCAGAATGGTGACCGCGGCGGTGAAATCGACCAGCCGGGCTGCCCTGCGGGCTGCGACCTCCTCGTCGAGGCCCCATTTTTCGATATTCCAGTCCTCATCGACATGGGCGGCGGCCCAGACCGCGTCGGCGTTGCGCACGCCGTGGAAGAGCGCCAGCGCCAGCAGCGCGGAGCCCGTCAGCGTCGTCACCACATGCAGCGCCGCGATCGACCAGGGATCAGTTGGGAACACCGCGCGCGCAGCCTGGATCGCAGGCTCCGGCTGGGTGACGTGCACGATCCCCTCGGCCAGCATGAAATGGGCGCCGAGTTCATTGGCGGCCCAGAACACCACGGGATCCCAATGCGCGGCTTCTTTTGCGACAAGCGCTTCGGGATGGCCGGCGCGATAGAACAGCAAATCGGTGCCGAGATATTTCGCGACGTCGTCGGCGACGGCGTCGACACGATCGACAACCCCCTCGCCGACGCTGTTGGCAAAGCGCGTCAGCGGCATCGTCAGGGGATTGATGGTCTCGACTTGCGCATTCCATTCCGCCGCGATCGCCTCCGCAATAACAGCGTTGGGGGCGACGACATGGCGGCCGGAGGGCGTGCGGATCGGCTTGCCGTCGAGCGTGACAGTAAAGCCGCCATCCGCTTCACCGACGCCGGCACTGGTGTAAAAGCGCTTGCGCTGTGGCACGCGGGTCGCGCGCCGCACCGCCTCCTCGGGGTCGAACGGAGATTGGCCGGCCACTTCATCGAATAATTCACGCATCCGCGCCTTATAGCGCTTTTGGCCGAAATGGACACCGGTTCACGCCAAAAAACGCTTCAATTCGAGCCGTGCGCAAGGCTTTCGCCTGACGTCATTTGCCGCCAAAATGGGCGCGGTGAAACCAAGAAAGGTCCGCGAGCCGTGAAACTCCTTGCTGCGATCCTGATTTCGACGGCTGTTCTCGCCGCCCTGCCCGCGCAAGCCGGGTTCCGCACGCCGGAATCCCTGGTCCGCAATGTCTACGCCTATTACGGCAAGGGCTCGTCAGACCTCTCGAAGGGATTGCCGCGCAGCGCCGAGATCGCGGAACAGTTTTTCGACCGCAGTCTGCGAAGCGCGTGGATCGCCCCGCGCGAGGCGCCGTACGATTTCATGGTGCAGAGCCCGAGCTGGAAAATCGGCCCGGTCGCGACCAAAATCCTGCGCACGGAATTCGACAAGACCTATGTCACCGCCAGCTTCAACAATAACGGCCGCGCCGTCACGCTGAACTTCATCGCCGTCAAGGGGCCTGACGGTTGGGTGATTTCGGACATTGAAAGCTCGCACGATTCACTGCGGCTGTTTCTCACGCAGTTCAAGCGCTAGCTCAGGGCTTCTGATAGATCACCCTGCCCGCGCGGATGGTGTAAGCGACCTTGGCGAGGTTGCGAACATCGGTCATGGGATCGCCTTCCAGAACCGCGAAATCCGCGTCAAAGCCCTTTTCAAGCCTGCCCTTCTTCGGCGCCTTGAAATATTTGGCGGGATTGGTCGTCAGCGTTGCCAGTACTTCGCGTTCCGAAAGCGCGCGGTGCATCAGTCCGTATTCGAGCGACGTGTCATAAAGCTTGATGAAACCGACATCGGTTCCGAACAGCACGACGCCGCCATTCTCCGAGAACTGCTTGAGTTGATTGACGGCGGCAGCAATGATGTGAGCCGTAACGGCGGGGTCGAGCACGATCGTCGTGAAAAGCGACAGCGTCGGCGTCAGTGCAATACCCTGCGATTTGAACTGCGCGAGTTGCTCCGGCGAGTAGCCGCCGCGTTGACTGGGAACGGTGTGCGCCATGACATCGACGCCGGCGGCGATCACGGTTTCGACGCCGGCCGTATTTTGCGGATGGGCAAATACCGGTTTGCCCTCGGCATGGGCGACATCGACCGCCGCTTTGGCGACGGCAGCGTCCATGTTCACGACGGGCTTGTCGCCCATGAATGCTCCGGTAAACAGCTTGATGCCGTTATGGCCCATCGCGAGAAAGTCGCGTGCCGTCTTTGCCGCTTCATCCGGGGTCGCCACTTCGGGAACCTCCACCTCGGGCGGCACATAAATGGGATGGCCGCCCTTGGGATACATATTGCCAGCAAGCAGAATGTTGGGACCTGCGACATTGCCGGCGTTGATACGCGCGCGCAGCGGCAGGGAAGCTCTGGGGTCGGAGCCGAGATCCCATACCGTGGTGAAGCCCCATTTGGTCAGCATGTCCCGCATCGGTGCTTCAAGTGCCGCGGCCGGCGCGCTTGCTGCGTCTTTCCATACCTCTTCCGTGAAGTGGACGTGGCTGTTCCAAAAACCGGCAACGACGGTCTTGCCGGTGCAATCGATCACGCGCGCATCCGACGGGACTTACACTTCGCTGCGGCTGCCGATCGCGGTGATGACGCCGTCGGTCGTTACAACCACCGCATCCGTGAGCGGCGTGGCCTCGGGCGATGCGTAGACCCGGCCGCCTACGAGCGCGAGCGTTTCCGCTCTCGCTGGCGCGCCGAGCGAGGCAGCTTCACCCAGCAGAAAACAGAAAAGCGCAGCGCGGAGCCAAGTCACGGTCATAGGCCGATCCCTTGTTCACGATGGCAGCCTGGTGCCAAAACAAACCGGACCGGGCGATAACTGATTAGCATGCCCTCGATTTGATCGTTCTTGCGCTCCCGAAAAGTTGATGGCGGCGCATGGACGGATCGAACGCCCTACTCCTCCGGCGCGTTCTCGATCGGATCGAAGCGGTCGGCTTCGAGGCCGAGCAGGTTCCAGGATTGCAGCATGTGCGGCGGCAACGGCGCGGTCGCGTCGATCACGCCGCCACGCGGATGCGGGATCACGATCCGGCGCGCCAGGAGATGCAAGCGGTTCTGGATGCCGCCCGGCAGGTCCCAGTTTTCCTTGTTGAAGTATTTGGGGTCGCCGACGATGGCATGGTCGATATGCGCCATATGGGCGCGCAATTGATGGGTTCGCCCGGTCACCGGCTTCAGCGACACCCAGGCGAGTTTCTGCGCCGAGGTCTCGACGACAGCATAGTAGGTTACCGCGTGGCTGGCGCCTTCGTCGCCGTGCTTGGCGATCCGCATGATGGTATCGTCCTCGCTCTCTTCCTTGGCGAGATAGGTCGAGATGCGGCCCTGCTTCGGCTTCGGTACGCCCGCCACCATCGCCCAGTAAATCTTGCGCGCCGAGCGATGCCGGAACGAGCCGGTCAGCGCGGTGGCGGCAAAGCGCGTCTTTGCGATCAACAGACAGCCCGAGGTTTCCCGGTCCAGCCGGTGCACCAGTCTTGGTTTTTGTCCCTTGGCGTCGCGCATTACTTCCAGCATGTCGTCGACATTGCGCGTGATGCCGGAGCCGCCCTGCACCGCAAGCCCTGCGGGCTTGTTCAGCACCATGACGTCGGCATCCTCGAACAGGATCATGTCCTTGAGCGCCTGCAGCGTCTTGGTCGCGGCTTCCGAGAGCGTGCCGCCGACCTTCGGCGTATCGAGCTTGAGCGGCGGAATCCGGATGCTCTGCCCCTCCTCGATCCGGTCCTTGCTGTCGGCGCGCTTGCCGTTGACGCGCAGCTCGCCTTTACGGACGATGCGCTGGATGTGAGAGAACGACAGGCCCGGGAAACGCGCCTCGAGGAAGCGATCGACGCGCATGTTGTTCTCGTCCGCGGTCACGACCACGGTCTGAACCTTGGTCGGCAGCGGCGGCGGCTCGGCGACCACTTTCTCCGGCTCGGGCACGTAAGGCGCCGGTTTCGGCGCGCGGGGGGCCGCGGCCGCAAAACGCGCCGGCGGCTTGCCGCCCGGACGATGGGCCGGCCGCTCGGCTTTCGAGCCCCGATAGGGACGCGCGCCCTTGGGGCGGTCGCCCGCCGGGCGGAGAGGTTTTTTGACGCGACGGCTCATGATTGGCTTGGCTCCGGATAAGGCCGTTGCCTAGCGCAAAAGCAGCGAATCGTCACGGTGAATCGGCCCGTTCCGGCGAATGTCTGCGCAAATCCCGGCCGATCCGGCTTCAATTTCCGCTGCATTTGGTCTCGCGCCAGATCCATCTGATACTCGTGTGGGCGCGGGTCGCGTGCGAAAGCTTGTCCGCCTGGCCGGCGGCCAGCCAGGCACCGGCAGGATGATGGTTTGGAAGCAAACGGGAGTTGCGGGATGAAATCGACGACATGGGCCGTGAAGGTGTTCCTGGCCGTGACCGCAGCAATGTGGGCGGGTTCAGCCCTCGCACAGCAGCCGGCGATGTCCGAAGATTTGGCGTGGAAGCTGCTGGAGCTCGGGCGCACCATCGACCCGCCCAAGACCGCCGCGCTCTACGCGCCGATGCAGCAAAAGGAGCCCTACGAGGGCATCAAGACCGAGCGCGACGTCAAATACGGCGCGGCGGAGCGGCATCTGCTGGACGTGTTTACGCCGGACACTAATTCATCCGCGCGGCCGGTGCTGATCTTCATCCACGGCGGCGGCTTTGTTGCCGGCAACAAGCGCAATCCCGGCAGTCCCTTTTACGACAACATCATGCTGTGGGCGGTGAAGAACGGCTTCGTCGGCGTCAACGCCACCTACCGCCTGGCGCCGCAATTCGTGTATCCAGCCAGCGCCGAAGACCTTGCGTCGGTGGTGCAATGGGTGAGCGAGAAAATCCGCGAGCGCGGCGGCGATCCCGATCGCATCTTCCTGATGGGGCAATCCGCCGGCGCGGTGCATGTCGCCAACTACGTATCGCATCCCGAGCTTCACAAGGTGAAGGGCGGCGGCCTTGCGGGCGCGATCATGGTCTCCGGCATCTATGATCTCACCGCCTCGCCGGTCGGCGACGCCGAGATCACCTATTTCGGTTCCGATCCCTCGCGCTATGCCGAACGATCCTCGCTGCGAGGTTTGCTGGAAACAAAGATTCCATTGATGGTCACGGCCGCCGAACTCGATCCACCGCGCTTCATCGAGCAATACGAATTGCTGAAACAGGCCACCTGCAAAAGCGCCAACGGATGCGCGCGCACCTTCATGCTGCCGCAGCACAGCCACATGTCGGAGGTCTACGCGATCAACACGTCGGATACGCGATTGACTGATGAAATCATGGAGTTCGTGAAGGCGGGGAAGTAAGTTTGCTCTCGCCTCTACGTGCCCGGAAATCCCCGCGCTGAACTCTCACGAAGCGATCCTCCACCCGCAACGACGAAAGCCGGCCGGTGTGACCTTTGTCACTGAGCTATTCCCGAAGATGCTCATGATCTGCCGAGCGTGCCCGTGGAGCTTGCCGAACGGGCCGGCGCAGCTTGCGAACGCCAATCGAAGGGATCACGGGAATGTCCATCTTCGTGGAAATTCTGATCGCCATCCTGGGTACGGCGATGATCGTCGTCGGATCAGGCTTGGTTCTCGCATTCCGAATGGCGCTCCGCATCTTCGACCAATCGCTCAGCAGCGAGTTTGCCGGCCAGGGCCGAGAGCAGGTCGAACGCATCGCGATGAAAATCAGCAATCCGTTCGTGCGGCAAATCGTATTGAAGCATGTCGTGACAGCCGGAGGAACTCTGGCCGTCTCGCTGGCACGTGGGGCCATCGAGTCGCGGAAGCGAACGGCGCTGTATCTGGTGATCGCCGGCATTCTTACGTTCGCCCTGGCCTGCATTCAATTCGCGAAGGGTTGATGGCCGCTCGTGCAGGCCGAACTCCGGGTGCTCACTTGCACTGCGCGTCATTCCTCAAGCGGTTGAGATCGACGCTCGCATTGCTCGACGGACGCTGCTTCATCGCTACATCAGCCGCCGCGCAGGCGGCGTCGCGGTCGCCGTTTTGCAGGCGGGCGTGGGCGAGATTGATCCAGGCGTCGCCGAAGTCCGGCGTGTCCTTGACCGCCTGCTCCAGCACCGGCTGCGCCTCCTTCGGACGCTTGGCGACCAGCAGCACGCGGCCATAGTCCGCATTCAGCATCTTCAACGGATTGGGCTGCTTCTGCGCGATCCGGAACAGCTCTTCGGCGTAGTCGAGGTCCTTGAAGCGGATTTGCGCGATCGCCGCCAGGCCGTGATAGACGACGCTCTGTTCGGGAGCCACGAGATAGGCCTGGTTGAATCGCAGTGCAGCTTCGGGGTACTTGCCCGATCCAAGCGCCCGCCAACCACGCTTGACCACTTCGTCCAGGGCCTTCTCCTTGGTCCCGGCCGCCTGCACCAGCGCCTTGACGAACTTGTCGTCCTCATTCCGCTCCGCGTCGGTCTTGGCTGCGAAGCCAAAGAACGGCTGTTCCTTGCTCGGCGCCGCATAGCTACGCTTCGTCACCTGTATCCCCGGCGCAACTTCCACGGTGTCAGCCGACGCGGAATGCGCAAACCCCACGGCAAGAAGCGCGCACGCGAAAGCGAACAAGCCACGGCACTTCAGACCAATCATTCAGCTTTCCCCACTGCGTTCCCGTCGCAGCTTCGCCCAATAATCCAGCCGCTTGCGGATTTCGCGCTCAAAACCGCGGTCGGGCGGATCATAAAATGTCTGGCGTCCCAGCGCGTCCGGGAAATAGTCCTGGCCGGAAAACGCATCGGGCGCATCGTGGTCGTATTCGTAGCCGGAACCGTAGCCTTCCGACTTCATCAGCTTGGTCGGCGAGTTGAGAATGTGCTTTGGCGGCAGCAGCGAACCGCCCTCCTTCGCCGTGCGCATCGCCGCGCCAAAGGCCTTGTAGGCGGCGTTCGATTTCGGCGCGGTGGCGAGATAGATCACGGCCTGCGCGATCGCCAGTTCGCCCTCGGGATGGCCGAGGAAATCATAGGCGTCCTTGGCGGCGTTGCAGATCACCAGCGCCTGCGGATCGGCAAGGCCAATGTCCTCCACCGCCATGCGCACCACCCGCCGCGCCAGGAACAGCGGGTCCTCGCCGGCGTCCATCATGCGCGCGAGATAATACAGCGCCGCATCCGGATCGGAGCCGCGCACCGCCTTATGCAGCGCCGAGATCAAATTGTAGTGGCCGTCGGCGGATTTGTCGTAGATCGGCGCGCGGCGTTGCAGGATGTCCTGCAACTTCTCGGCGTTGAAGACTTCACCCTTGCGTGCGGCGCGCCAGACTTCTTCGGCGAGCGTCAGCGCGGCGCGGCCGTCGCCATCGGCCATCCGCACCAGCACGGCGCGGGCCTCGGCATCGAGCGGCAGTTTTTTGCCCTCGATCTTTTCGGCATGGGCGTAGAGCTGTTCCACCGCCACTGCATCAAGTGAATGAAATACCAGCACGCGCGCCCGCGACAGCAGCGCCGCGTTGAGCTCGAACGACGGATTTTCGGTGGTGGCGCCGACCAGCACCACGGTGCCGTCTTCCATCACGGGCAGAAACGAATCCTGCTGCGCACGGTTGAAGCGATGCACCTCGTCGACGAACAGCAGCGTGCCCTTGCCGGTCTCGCGGCGGGCGCGCGCGGCATCGAACACTTTCTTCAGATCGGCGACGCCGGAAAAAACCGCGGAGATCTGCTCGAAATGCAGTTCGGTGGCATCGGCGAGCAGCCGCGCCACGGTGGTCTTGCCGGTACCGGGCGGCCCCCAGAACACCAGCGAGCCCAGCGTGCGCGTTTCCAGCATCCGCGTCAGCGCGCCGTCGGGGCCGAGGATGTGATCCTGGCCGACGACATCGGATAGCGACTGCGGGCGCAGCCGGTCCGGCAGCGGACGCGGCGCGTCCTGCTCCATCCCTGCCGCGGCAAAGAGGTTGGCAGCTTCGCGTGGCTGCTTCGGGCTCATCCGCCGAGCGTCACGTTGATCTGCTGGTCGCCGCGCACCACCGTGATGCGCCAGATCCGCGCCGAGGTTTTGGACGCCTTGTCGAGATCGCTGGTCTTGGCGATCTTCTGGCTATTGACCGCGAGGATGATGTCGCCCTTCTGGAAACCAACGCCGGCGGCCGTTCCGCCATCGGCGAGATCGATCACGACGACGCCTTCGGTCGAAGCGTCCAGCCGCAGCTCGTCGGCCACCGCCGGCGAGATGTTGGCGACCTTCGCGCCCTGGAACGGCGAGCGTGCGGTCAGCACGATCTCATCGCGATTGGTATCGGGCGCGGTTTCCAGCGGCACATTCAGCTTCACGGTCTTGCCGGCGCGCTGCACGTCGATCTGCGCCGAACCACCCAACGGACGGGTGGCGAAGCGATAGTCGAACGCGTTGGGGTCGTCGATCACCTGTCCGTCGATAGCCACGATCAGGTCGGACAGTTTCAATCCGGCGCGCGCTGCCGGGCTGTTCGCCGCGACGTTGGCGACCAGCGCACCGGTCGGTGACTTCAGCCCCAGCGTCTCCGCGATCTCGGGCGTCACCGCCTGCAACCTGGCGCCAAGATACGGGCGCTTCACCGCCTTGCCGCCGCTCTTGGCGGAGGCCACGACCACGCGCACCATGTTGGCGGGAATCGCAAAGCCGATGCCCTGCGAGCCGCCGGAGCGCGAGAAAATCGCGGTGTTGATGCCCGCAAGCTTGCCGGTCATGTCGACCAGCGCGCCGCCGGAATTGCCGGGGTTGATCGCGGCATCGGTCTGGATGAAGAACTGGTAGTCGGTGATGCCGACTTGCGTGCGCGCCAGCGCCGAGATGATGCCCTGCGTCACGGTCTGGCCGACGCCGAAGGGATTGCCGATCGCGAGCACGACGTCGCCGACCAGCAATTCATCGGAATTGGCAAAGTCGATCGTCGTGAACTTCTCCTTGGAGTCCTTGATGCGCAGCACCGCCAGATCGGTGCGGCTGTCTTTCAGCACGATCTCGGCTTCGAATTCGCGCTTGTCAGCCAGCGAGATCTTGACCTGATCGGCGCCTTCGATGACGTGGTTGTTGGTAACGACGAGGCCGGAGGCATCGACCATCACGCCCGAACCCAGCGAACGCTGCATCTGCTCGGGCTGCTGACCGGGCACGCCGAAGAAGCGGCGGAAGATCGGATCGTCCAGCAAGGGATTGCGGTTCTGCACGGTCTTGGCGGCATAGACGTTGACCACCGCCGGCTGCACCCGCTGCACGATCGGCGCAAAGGATAGCCGCAGTTCGGCTCCCGACGACGGCACGCGGCGGTCCTGCGCCAGCGCCGGCGTGGCAACGATCGCGGAAACCAGTAGCAGGGCAAGAGAGCGAATCAACATGCAAGAAATCCCGTAATTTGGTGCGTCAGATATAGATGCGAGGCGGCAACGAGAGAAGACAAAGCGGTACACAACTACGCTGCGCGATCGGGCGCTTTGATGGTTTCCGGTGCGGGTCCACAGGACAGCCGGTCCCGATGGCTCTCGCCCCACGCTTTCAGCGTATCGATCACGGGACGCAGGCTCTCGCCGAGCTCCGAGAGGGTATATTCGACCCGCGGCGGCACCTCGGCATAGACCTTGCGGACCACCAGTTTGTCATCCTCCAGTGCGCGCAGCTGCTTGGTCAGCATGCGCTGGGTAATGCCGGGCATCCGCCGCCGCAACTCCCCAAATCGCTGGGTACCGGCCTGCAGATGGAACAGGATCACGCCTTTCCATTTGCCGTCGATCAGGTCGAGGGTGACTTCCACCGAGCAGCCGGGCCGATGAGCAAAATTCCGCCTTTTCATGCGTTATTTTCCAATAGTATCCAAACAGGGACTAGTTCCCCTATTTTACAGTACTTGCCAAATTGACGCCAGCGCGACAGGTAGGCTCAATCAACAGAACTGGCAGGAGACAGCAGCCATGAAGGCCGTCGGATACCAAAAATCGCTCCCCGTCGAGGACGCGAATTCGCTGATCGATTTCGAGATCACCAAACCGGAGCCGAAGGGACGCGACGTCAGAGTCGCCGTAAAAGCGATTTCGGCCAACCCGGTGGACTACAAGGTCCGCAAGCGCGCCGCGCCGCCCGAAGGCGAGACCAAGATTTTGGGTTATGACGCCGCCGGTGTTGTCGATGCGGTCGGGCCTGACGTGACGCTGTTCAAGCCGGGCGATGAAGTGTTCTACGCCGGCTCGATCCTGCGCCAGGGCACCAATTCGGAATTCCATCTGGTCGACGAGCGCATCGTCGGCCGCAAGCCAAAGTCGCTCTCCTTTGCGCAGGCCGCCGCGCTGCCCCTGACCTCGATCACCGCCTGGGAATTGTTGTTCGACCGGCTCGGCGCGGTACCGGGCAAGAGCGTCGATCCGCGCACGCTATTGATTACCGGCGGTGCCGGCGGCGTCGGCTCGATCCTGATCCAGCTCGCGCGTCGCCTCACCGGCCTCACCGTGGTTGCCACCGCGACCCGGCCGGAATCGAAAAAGTGGTGCCTCGATCTCGGCGCGCATGCTGTGATCGATCATGGCAAGCCGATGAAGGAGCAGATCGAGCAATTGAAGGTGCCGCCGGTCGGCCTCGTCGCCAGCCTCACCTACACCGATCAGCACTACAAGGGAATCGCGGACCTGATGGCGCCGCAGGGCAAGTTCGGCCTGATCGACGATCCCCCGGAATTCACCATGAGCGCCTTCAAGGGCAAGGCGATCTCGGTGCACTGGGAATCGATGTTCACGCGCTCGTCGTTCCAGACGCCGGACATGATTGCGCAGCATATGCTGCTGAACGATGTCGCCGACCTCATCGACAAGGGCGTGCTGCGCACCACGCTCGACCAGACCTTTGGCACCATCAACGCCGCCAACCTCAAGCGCGCGCATGCGCTTCTGGAGTCGGGAAAATCGCGCGGCAAGATCGTGCTGGAAGGATGGTAGCGGGCCAATAATTGGGTTGATCAGAAGCCCGATTCAAGGGACCGTGTCCTGCATCGATCCGGGACCGCTGTCGCCAAAAACCCCGGCGCGAATTGCCAGGGTTTACGGAAGACAGGAGTACTTGTTCGACATGATACGCACGTTTCTGATGGCCGCGATGACGGCGGCCGGCCTGGTCGGAAGCGCCAACGTAGCGGAGGCGCAGGCGAACTATCCCGAAAAGCAGCTCCAGTTGATCCTGCCCTTCCCGGCCGGCGGGGCCTCCGATGTCGTCGGCCGCATTATCGCCAGCGAGTTGGAGGCCCGGCTCCGCAAGCCGGTGATCGTCATGAACCGCCCCGGCGGCGGCACCACCGTCGGCGCCCGGGAGGCGGCCAATGCCGCGCCGGATGGTTATACGTTGTTCTTCTCCTCGAACTCTACCTTCACGCTGCAGAATGCGGTGAAGGAGACCGTGCCCTTCGACAGCGCAAAAGACTTCGAGCCGATCGGCCAGATCGGCACCATTGGCATGGTGCTGGTGACCCATCGCGACAACCCGATCAAGGATGTCGCCGCCCTCGTCGCCGCCGCCAAGGCCAATCCCGACAAGCTGTCGCTGGC
The DNA here is from genome assembly GCF_018131075.1 of Bradyrhizobium sp. JYMT SZCCT0428. Taxonomy (GTDB): domain Bacteria; phylum Pseudomonadota; class Alphaproteobacteria; order Rhizobiales; family Xanthobacteraceae; genus Bradyrhizobium. Next base: position 80,897 of record NZ_JAFCLS010000020.1, read on the forward strand.
CTCATTTGGCGCGGCAACCATTTCCCATTTTGCCGGCGAACTGTTCAAGTCGAGCGCCGGCATCAAGATGGTGCACCTGCCCTACAAGGGCAGCGCGCCGGCGATGAACGATCTGATCGGCAAGCACATCGAGTATCACGTCGATACGATGATCGCGGTCAAGACACAGGTCGAGGCCGGCACCGTACGACCGCTCGCCATCTTCGCCGCCAAACGCTCGGCGTTCCTCCCTGATGTGCCGACGCTCGCCGAACTCGGTTATCCCAAGGCCGACATCACCTCCTGGGGTACATTGGTCGTGCCAAAGGGAACGCCCGCCGCGATCCGCGACAGGCTGGCGGGTATGCTTGAAGAGGCGATCGCAAACCCTGTTGTGGCCGAGCGTTTCCAGAAGGTCGGGTTCGAGCCGGCATTCAAGCGCTATACGGACTGGCCGGGCTTCGTGACCAAGGAAATCGCCGAGATGAAGGCGCTGGCGCAGGCCGCCGGCATCAAGGAAGAGTGATCCTGATATGACAGAGCTGAAATGACCGAACCCTGCGACCTCTCCGCGGTGACGGCGCGGGCGCTGATCGGCGAGCGCAAGCTTTCGCCGGTCGAACTGCTCGATAGCTGCATCGGCCGCATCGAGGCGGTCGATCCGGCTGTCAACGCCATGATCGCGCGTGGGTTTGATTCTGCGCGCGAGACGGCGCGACAGAGCGAGGCCTCTGTGATGCGCGGCGACGCGCTCGGGCCGCTGCACGGGCTGCCGCTGGGGGTCAAGGACCTGATCGACGCCAAGGGGCTGCCGACGAGTTTCGGCAGCGTGCTGTTCGCCGACAATATTGCCAGGAGCGATGAAGCCATCGTCGCGATGCTCAGGCGTGCCGGGGCGGTTGTTATCGGCAAGACCAACGTTCCCGGATGGGGCGCGGGCGGCAACACCCGCAACGCGCTGCATGGCGCGACGGGCAATCCGTTCGACCCCGATCGGTCCGCGGCCGGCTCGTCCGGCGGATCGGCGGTGGCGCTTGCCACCGGCATGGTGCCGCTGGCGACCGGCTCCGACACCGGCGGATCGGTGCGCAATCCCGCCGCCTTTTGCGGCGTCGTGGGCTTTCGTCCCTCGCCCGGGTTGATTGCCAGCAACAGCCGCAACATGGCCTGGCTGCAGATCTCGCAGCTCGGCCCGATGGCCCGCACCGTATCGGACGCCTGCCTGATGCTGTCCTGCATGCTGGACCGCGACGCGCGGGATCCGCTTTCTGCGATCCTTCACGCCGGCGGCTCGCCGGCGCCATCAGCCTATCGCGATCCACCAACAACCGACCTCGGCGCCTTGCGAATTGCGGCAACGACCGACTTCGGCTTCGCGCCAACGGAGCGCGCGATCGCCGATACCTTCAAGACCAAGCTTGCAACCTTCGGATCGGCGTTCCGCAGCGTCGAATGGACCCATCCGGATTGCAGCAATGCCGACGACGTGTTCGCGGTCCTGCGCGCGGTCGCCTTCCTCGGCCGCCACCGCGAACTTGCGGAAAAACATCCGGACAAGGTCGGCCCCAATATTCGCGACAACGTGGCCGAGGGCCTCGGCTATTCAGCGCTCGACGTCGCGCGCGCGCTGTCGATGCAGACCGAGATGTATCGGCGCTGGCAGGAATTTTTCGGCGATCACGATTTCGTTCTCGCGCCCGCGATCACGATCAGCCCGCGGCCGTGGTCGGAATTGTACCCTGCAATCATCGATGGCCGCCCGACAAAATCCTATTTCCACTGGCTGGCGATGGCCTATGCGGTCACCAATGTCGGGCATCCCGCGGTGGCGATACCGGCGGGCCGCGACGGCGCCGGAATGCCGTTCGGTATCCAGGTGATCGGACCGCGAGGCGGCGATCTCGCGACGCTGTCGGTGGCCCGCGAGATCGAGGCGCTGCTGTCAGCCAATCCGGCGACCGCCCGTCCCGTTCCCGACCTCGCCTGGCTGGGCCGCCAGAAGCCGATTGCCGGCAAGCCGGGATTCCGCGATTTCGACTGAGGATGCAGGCGTCGCGGGCGCATTCACGCCGGCGCCACCCCTCCTCAAACATCAGCCGGCGCTCCAGCGCCCTGTGCCTTGCGACGGGGGCACTGAAAGCCGCCTGAACCCTTGTTCATGAATATTAAATCTGCCGCCCGGCCGTCCGGCCGCTTGCCGCGTGCAACAAACTTCACTTGAATGTGTTTATTGAGCGTCTGCTTTACGGATTTGCGGAAAGGAGTGTTCCATGAGGAAAGCACCTTTGATCCTAGCACTTGCGGCCGTCCTCGGCCTGACGGCGGTCGCGGCGCCCTCGCCCGCGGAAGCGCGCTGGCGCGGCGGCGGATTTTTCCCGGGGATCGCTGGCGGATTGCTGGCGGGAGCAGTGATCGGCGGTATTGCGTCGAACGCTTACGCCTACGGTCCGGGCTACGGGTATTACGGCCCCGGCTACGGGTATTATGGCGGCGGCTACGCGCCAGCATATTACGGCGGCGGGTACGCGCCCGCCTATTATGGTGGTTACGCACCGGGCTATTACGGCGGCTACTATGGTGGCCCCTATGTTCGCCGCGTATATCGTCCGGTCTACGCCTACGGTCCGCGCTTCTACGGTCCACGGTACCATCGCGCCTACTACCGCCGCTGGTAGTTGCACTAACAAGGGCCGCCCGAAATGGCGGCCCTTTTTGTCTTAGGCAGTTCGCGTCAGTCGGATATGCGACGCCGCGCCGTGCACACACGCCGGCAACGCCTCATGCGATGGTTTGCACGATCCCGCCTTCGACACGAAGCGCGGCGCCGTTGGTGGCGGAGGCTTCCATCGAGCTGACATAGACCACCATGTTGGCGATCTCCTGAACGCTGGCAAAGCGCTGCAGCAGCGAGGTCGGGCGATGCTGTTTGACGAAGCTGGAAGCCGCCTCCTCGACAGACTGGCCATTCTGCTTTGCCAGATCCCTGACGAAGGTCTCGACACCCTCCGACATCGTCGGCCCCGGCAATACCGAATTGACCGTCACCGCGGTGCCGCGGGTCAGCTCCGCAAGACCTCGCGCAACCGCGAGCTGCGCGGTCTTGGTCATGCCGTAATGGATCATCTCCTTCGGAATATTCAGCCCGGATTCCGAGGATATGAAGACGATGCGCCCCCAGTTGCGCGTCAGCATGCCCGGCATATAGGCGCGCGACAGCCGCACGCCCGACATCACGTTGACCTCGTAGAAGCGGCTCCAGTCCTCGTCGGGAATATCGAAGAAGCCCTTGGGCTCGAATATCCCGGCATTGTTGATCAGGATGTCGACGCTGGGCAGCGCGGCCAGCAGCGCCTTGCATCCCGCGCCGGTCGAGACATCGGCGGCAACGCCGCGGACCTTGGCGCCGGGCACGGCCTTGGTGATGGCACCTGACGCGGCATCGACCTTGGCTTGCGAGCGTCCATTGACGACCACGCTGGCGCCGGTTGCGGCGAGGCCTTTGGCGATGGCGTGTCCGATGCCGGCGGTCGAGCCTGTGACCAGCGCGGTTTTCCCCGAAAGATCGATGTTCATTGAAATGCCTCCATCATTGATGACGGAGATATTGGAAGCGGCGCACAAAACCGCAATCGCTACTCACCCGCAGGTGATGCTCAAAAAAAAGCGGCGCCCGGAGGCGCCGCTTTTGGAAACTGATTTCGGGAAACCTTACGCCGCTTCGGCGGACTTTTCCTGCACCGGGCCGGAGTCCTTGCCCTTGGCATCGACGTCGCGGTCGACGAATTCGATCACGGCCATCGGGGCGTTGTCGCCGTAGCGGAAGCCGGCCTTGATGATGCGGGTGTAGCCGCCCTGGCGGTCCTTGTAGCGGGACGCCAGCACGTCGAACAGCTTGCGGACCTGATCCTTGTCGCGCATTTCGGAGATCGCCTGGCGGCGCATGGCCAGACCGCCCTTCTTGCCGAGCGTGACCAGCTTCTCGACGATCGGGCGCAATTCCTTGGCCTTCGGCAGCGTGGTGACGATCTGCTCGTGCTTGATCAGCGCCGCGCACATGTTGGCGAACATCGCTTTGCGATGCTCGGCGGTGCGGTTGAGCTTCCGGTGAACCTTGCCGTGACGCATGTTGAATTCCTCAATACTTGATCTGTCGCGACGGTTCGTCGGACTTGTTGCTCAGGTGGGCCGCCTGCGTTCGCCCAAAATGCAATGGCCGCGCTTTCGCCCGGCCATCGCGGTCATTGCTAAATCAATAGTGGTCTTCGAAGCGCTTGGCGAGCTCGTCGATGTTCTCCGGCGGCCAGCCCGGCACTTCCATGCCGAGATGCAGACCCATCTGGGCCAGCACTTCCTTGATCTCGTTCAGCGACTTGCGGCCGAAGTTCGGGGTACGGAGCATTTCCGCTTCCGACTTCTGCACGAGGTCGCCGATGTAGACGATGTTGTCGTTCTTCAGGCAGTTTGCCGAACGCACCGACAACTCCAGTTCGTCGACCTTCTTGAGGAACGCCGGGTTGAACGCGAGATCGGGGATGATCTCCTGCGCCACTTCCTTGCGCGGCTCTTCGAAGTTCACGAACACGTTGAGCTGATCCTGCAGGATGCGGGCGGCATAGGCCACCGAATCTTCCGGCGTGATCGCACCATTGGTTTCGATCGTCATGGTCAGCTTGTCGTAGTCGAGGATCTGGCCCTCGCGGGTGTTCTCGACCTTGTAGGAGACCTTGCGGACCGGCGAGAACAGGCTGTCGACCGGGATCAGGCCGATCGGCGCGTCTTCGGGGCGGTTACGCTCGGCGGCGACGTAGCCCTTGCCGGCAGCGACGGTGAATTCCATGCGGATTTCCGCGCCCTCGTCCAGCGTGCAGATCTGCAGGTCGGGATTGAGCACCACGACGTCGCCGACGGTCTGGATGTCGCCGGCGGTGACGACGCCCGGGCCCTGCTTCTTCACGACCATACGCTTGGGGCCTTCGCCCTGCATCTTGATCGAGATGTCCTTGATGTTGAGCACGATGTCGGTGACGTCCTCGCGAACGCCCGCGATCGAGGAGAACTCGTGCAGCACGCCGTCGATGTGCACCGACTGCACCGCTGCACCCTGCAGCGACGACAGCAGGATGCGGCGTAGCGCGTTACCGAGGGTCTGGCCGAAGCCGCGCTCGAGGGGTTCTGCGACAACGGTCGCAAACCGGGCCGCATCGGTGCCCGGCGTTACCTGCAGCTTGTTCGGTCGGATAAGTTCTTGCCAATTTTTCTGGATCGTCACTGTGTCACCCATGTGTCAGTCCTTTGGGCCAGTCGTGCCCGCAACTGACGTTGGAGATCGCGGATCAGCCCGCGGCTGTCGAAATTCCAAGGCAATCGCGCGGCGGATAGATCCGCCCGCGACCAAAACATCAAACGCGCCGGCGCTTGCGCGGACGGCAACCATTGTGCGGGATCGTCGTCACGTCGCGAATCGATGTGACGGTGAAGCCCGCCGCCTGCAGCGCGCGAAGCGCCGACTCACGGCCCGAACCGGGGCCTGCAACTTCCACTTCCAGCGTGCGCATGCCGTGTTCCTGCGCCTTCTTGGAAACGTCTTCGGCCGCGACCTGCGCGGCATAGGGGGTCGACTTGCGCGAACCCTTGAAGCCCATCGTGCCGGCCGACGACCAGGCAATGGTGTTGCCCTGCGCGTCGGTGATGGTGATGGTCGTGTTGTTGAACGACGAATTCACATGCGCGATGCCGGAGGCGATGTTCTTGCGTTCGCGGCGGCGTATGCGGGTGGCTTCCTTGCCCATTCCAAAACCTTTCCTGTGATCTCAAACGCCGCCGTAGTGCCAGCGGCTACACCTAAAACGCGAAAAGCAGACGGTGAGGAGCGAATGGAAATTCGCCGCCTCGCGTCAGCTGTTCGCGAGCTTATTTCTTCTTGCCGGCAATCGACTTGGCCGGGCCCTTGCGCGTACGCGCATTGGTGTGGGTGCGCTGACCGCGCACCGGAAGGCCGCGGCGATGACGCAGGCCGCGATAGCAGCCGAGGTCCATCAGACGCTTGATGTTGATGCCGACTTCACGACGAAGATCGCCCTCGACCAGATAGTCGCGGTCGATGACTTCGCGGATCTGCAGAACTTCCTGGTCGCTGAGCTGGCTGACGCGGCGCTCGGCGGGAATCTTCACCTTCTCGATGATCTCGGCCGCGTTCTTCTGGCCGATGCCATGGATGTACTGGAGCGCGATCAAGACGCGCTTGTTGGTCGGGATATTCACGCCGGCAATACGGGCCACGGACTTCTCTCCTGTCACCGATCCCTCGCGGACCGGGCTATGTTCTTGCTAACTCGGGCAGGTGTCCGCAAACGCGAACACGACGCCCGTCCCCTCAGATTCTTTGGGGCCCGGCATCGTCTGAAACTATCCGACTTGGATGCGGGGCTTATTAAAGGATTCAACTCGGTTTCGTCAACCGTCTCTATCGTTTAGCTCGCTTTTTCGTGACCTTTTTCACGGCCTTCTTGGCGGGCTTTTTGACCGCCTTTTTGGCCGTTTTCCTGCCAGTTTTATTGGCAATTTTCTTGGTCGCCTTTTTGGCCTTTTTTGCCCCCTTGGAGACCGCTTTGGTGGCCTTTGGAGCGGATTTGGCGGCCTTCCCGGCGGTTTTGACGGCTTTTTTGCCCGCGGGCTTGGTGGTCTTCCTGGCGCCTGCCTTGGCCTGTTTGGCCGGTGCCGCCGCCTTTGAAGCTTTGGGTTCCACCGCGCCGATCGCGGACAGGATCCGGTTAATTTCCCGGGTGACGTGCTCGATGGTCATCATACCGTCGACCGTGAGCAGCTTCCGCCGCTCCGAATAGTAGTGAATCAGCGGCTCGGTCAGGGTCCGGTAGCTCGCCAGCCGCTTCGACAGCACCTCCGGGGTGTCGTCGATTCGCACTTCCTCGCCCCTCGCCCGCATCTCGGCGACGCGACTCTCGACGCGGTCGAGCAGCGCGCTCTCGTTGACGCGCAGCTCGATCACGGCGTCGAGCTTGATGTGCTTCTTCTTCAGCAGGTCATCGAGGGCTGCGGCCTGCGGCACCGTGCGTGGAAAGCCGTCGAGGATGAACCCGTTCTTCATGTCGGGCTGGTCGAGGCGGTCGGAGATGATGCCGATCACGATTTCATCCGGCACCAGCGACCCGCTCGCCATGATGTCCTTGGCCTGCAGGCCGATCGGCGTCTGGGCGGCCACCGCAGCGCGCAGCATCTCGCCGGTGGAGAGCTGGATCAGGTTGTGTTTGTGGACCAGCCGTTGCGCCTGGGTCCCCTTGCCCGCACCCGGCGGCCCCAAAAGGATCAATCTCATGACAATTCGCCCCCCGGCTTGGTGAGCGAATGCCCGCGCACCTGCGTTTTGATATCAAGGATAGTGCAAACCACAATCAGCGCCGACCCACCACCAAAAAGAAAGGGCAGCCTACCGTAAGCCACCAGGGCTTCCGGAATCAGCGACACGGCCACGAGGTAGACGGCTCCGATGAAGGTCGTCAACGTCACGACGCGATCGAGATGGTCGGCGGTGGGTTCGCCCGGCGCCACGTCTGTAATGGCGCCGCCCCGCTTGTGCAAGACCTCGGCGATGCGCGCGGGATCAAGCACATAGGCGGTATAGATGAAAGCCAGCACGAAGACCGCAATGGATCCGAGGATCATGTGGACCGGCCGGGCGAACTGGATATGGTCGTAGGCAGCGGCGAGCGTCGGTGTCTGGCCGAAAGCCAGGGTCGCAAGCACCAGCGGAAGATAGAAAATCCACGGCGTCACGGTGGCCGGGATCAGGAACCCGGCGCTATTGATCTTGATCGGCAGCACCGAGGAGCGCGCAGGAAGCAGGCGTGTTCCTGCCTGGCGCGCGGCAAATTGCACCGGCACGTTCCGCCGCGCGCCTTCGACGAGGACGATGACAGCGACCCCCACGACCGCGAGGATGGCCAGCAAAAGCAGAAGGTTGCCGGAGATCGCGCCCTGTCCCAGCAGTTCGAAGGTGGCGGAAATATCCGCCGGAAGCGAAACGATGATGCCGACGAACAGAAGCAGCGCGAGACCGTTGCCGATCCCGTAGCGGGTGATTTGTTCGCTGAGCCAGACCAGGAAGAACACGCCACCTACCATCGTTGCAGCGGCCGACAGCAGGAACCAGCCGCCGGGCTCGGTGACGAGGCCGGGAACGTCCTGAAGACCGGACGCGACGCCGAAGGCCTGGAATGTCGCAAGCAGCAGCGTCAGGATCAGCGTGAAGCGGGTAATCTTGCGGCGGCCGGCCTCACCCGATCGTTCGAGCGCGCTCAGCCTGCCCCACACCACAGCGACAAGCTGCATGACGATCGCGACACTCAGATAGGGAATGATGAAGAGCGCGAAAATCGAAATGCGGATGGCAGCGTGCGATGAAAGCAGCAGGCCGGCCTGCATCTGTGGCGAGAGGCCCGCAAGCGGGATATGACTGCCGAGCCGGAAGATGAGCAGCGCGCCGATCGTGATCGCGATCCGGCGCGGCAGCTCAGACTTCATCGACGGCGGCCCTTGAGCTTCGACTTGCGGATCAGCCCTTCATACTGATGGGCAAGCAGATAACCCTGCACCTGCGCCACCGTATCCATCGTCACGCTGACGACGATCAGAAGCGAGGTTCCGCCAAAGTAGAACGGCACCGCGGCGTAGGAGATCAGAACTTCGGGAATCAGGCAGACGATGGCGAGATAGATCGCGCCGAGCACCGTCACGCGCGACAGCACGTAGTCGATGTATTCGGCGGTACGCTCGCCCGGACGGATGCCGGGGATGAAACCGCCATGCTTCTTCAGATTGTCCGCGGTCTCGGTCGGATTGAACACGATCGCGGTATAGAAGAACGCGAAGAACACGATCAGCGCGAGATAACAGAACAGGAATAGCGGACGGCCGTGGCTGAGCTGGGTGTTGAGCCACTGGAACCACTCCGGACCCTTGCCGGCGTTGAAGTTGGCAACCGTGGTCGGCAGCAACAGCAGCGACGAGGCGAAGATCGGCGGGATCACGCCCGAGGTGTTGAGCTTGAGCGGCAGATGCGAGGACTGACCCTCGAACATCTTGTTGCCGACCTGGCGCTTCGGATACTGGATCAGGAGCCGTCGCTGCGCGCGTTCCATGAACACGATGAAGGCGATCACGACGACAGCCATCACGATCACGACCAGGATCAGGGCGGTCGACAGCGCACCCTGACGGCCGAGTTCGAGCATGTTGGCGAGCGCCGAGGGCAACTCGGCGACGATGCCGGCCAGAATGATCAGTGAAATACCGTTGCCGATGCCGCGCGAGGTGATCTGCTCGCCGAGCCACATCAGGAACATGGTGCCGCCGGTCAGCGTGATCGCGGTGGAGATCAGGAAGAACGGCCCGGGTTCGCTGACGACGTTACCGGCGCCCTGCAGGCCAACGGCGATGCCGTAGGACTGGAACGCGGCGAGGATCACCGTGAGATAGCGGGTATACTGGTTCAGCGTCTTGCGGCCGGCCTCGCCTTCCTTCTTCAGCGCCTCGAGCTGCGGCGAAACCGTGGTCAGAAGCTGGATGATGATGGACGCCGAGATGTACGGCATGATGTTCAGGGCGAAGATCGCCATGCGGTTGATACCGCCGCCGGCGAACATGTTGAACATGCCGAGGATGCCGCCGGCCTGCGACTTGAACACCTGCTCCCACGCCGCGGGATCGATGCCGGGCAGCGGAATGTAGGTGCCCAGCCGATAAACAAGCAGCGCACCCAGTGTGAACCAGATGCGCTTCTTCAGTTCGTCGGCTTTGCCGAGCGCAGAGAAATTGAGGTTTGCCGCAAGTTGTTCTGCTGCTGAGACCATGTCTAGGCTTTCTCCCGCCGTCCCTCACGCCGTGGGCCCCGAGCGGGGCCATCGGCAGACGCCGGACATTATTTGGTGCTCGGCTTCGATAAGTCCATCGTTCAAACGGCGCATTGCCCGCGCCGCGGCGGGCAATGACGCAGATGTTACGCCGCCTCGCCTTCTTCCTTCTTGGCCGGAGCCAGAACCTTCACCGTGCCGCCGGCCTTTTCGACCGCCGCAATCGCGGATTTCGAGGCGCCATGCACCTCGATGGCGAGCTTGGCCTTGATTTCGCCTCGGCCGAGCAGCCGCAGGCCGTCCTTGGCGCGGCGCAGCACGCCGGCCTTCACCAGCGACTCGGCGGTGATGGTTTCCTTGGCGTCGACCAGCTTGGCATCGATCGCGTCCTGCAGGCGGTCGAGATTGATCTCGGCGAAATCGAGCTTGAAGATGTTGTTGAAGCCGCGCTTCGGCAGGCGCCGATGCAGCGGCATCTGGCCGCCCTCGAAGCCCTTGATGCGCACGCCCGAACGCGCGGTCTGGCCCTTGCCGCCGCGGCCCGCAGTCTTGCCCTTGCCTGAACCGATGCCACGGCCGACGCGCATGCGCTTTTTGCGCGAGCCGGCGTTGTCGGCGATATCGCTGAGCTTCATCGCGAAATTCCTCTCTCTTGGGAGCATGATCTTGACCGAAAACCGGTCCCCACTTTTCGGGATCATGCTCCTCCCTGTCTTGCTTACTCGCCGACGACGCGGACGAGATGTTGAACCTTGCTGATCATGCCGCGAACTGCAGGCGTATCCTGCAGCTCGGAAACCCGGCCGATCTTGTTGAGCTTGAGGCCGATCAGCGTCGCACGCTGCGAGTGGTGGCGGCGGATTGCGCTGCCAGTCTGCTCGACCTTGATCATCTTTGCGGCCTTGGCCATCGTCTTGACTCCGAACGGCGCGGGAAACTGCGCCTGATTGTTTATTCAGCCACCACTTCGGCATCGCCACCGACGCGGCGCGACTGCAGCGTGGACACCTTGATGTTGCGGCGTGCCGCCACCGAACGCGGCGAATCCTGATGCTTCAGCGCGTCGAAGGTTGCGCGAACCATGTTGTAGGGGTTCGACGAGCCGATCGACTTCGCCACCACGTCCTGGATGCCGAGCGTTTCGAACACCGCGCGCATCGGACCGCCCGCGATGATGCCGGTACCGGCCGGGGCTGCGCGCAGATAGACGCGGCCCGCACCGTGACGGCCGGCGATATCGTGATGCAGCGTGCGGCCTTCGCGCAGAGCAACGCGCGTCAGGTTACGCTTCGCCGATTCCGTCGCCTTGCGGATCGCCTCGGGAACTTCGCGCGCCTTGCCGTGACCGAAACCGACCCGACCCTTCTGGTCGCCGATCACGACCAGCGCCGCAAAGCCGAAGCGCTTGCCGCCCTTGACGACCTTCGCCACGCGATTGATGTGGACCAGCTTGTCGACGAACTCGCTGTCGCGCTCTTCGCGATCCCTGCTCCGTTCGCGTCCGCCGCGTTCGCGTTCACCTGCCATGGTGTTTTCCAATCTCAGGGAGCCTAACGCCCCTGTCCTTCATCTTGGTTCAAAATCGGTTGTTAGAAGCTCAATCCGCTTTCGCGGGCCGCATCCGCAAGCGCCTTGACGCGCCCGTGATACAGGTACTGACCGCGATCGAACACCACTTCCTTGACGCCCTTCTGCACGGCGCGTTCCGCCAGCAGCTTGCCGACGGCCTTGGCCGCATCGATGTTAGCGCCCGTGTTGCCGCTCTCGCGCATGGTCTTTTCCAGCGATGATGCGGAAGCCAGCGTCTCGCCCTTCAGGTCGTCGATGACCTGGGCATAGATGTGCTTCGACGAGCGGAACACCGACAGACGCGGACGTCCATTGGCGGAGCGGCGCAGTGAATTCCTCACACGCTGCTTGCGCCGGGCATTTGTAACTTTCAGTGACATGGCCGGCTCCGTTACTTCTTCTTGCCTTCCTTGCGGAAGATGAATTCGTTGGCGTACTTCACGCCCTTGCCCTTGTAGGGCTCCGGCGGGCGATAGGCGCGGATTTCAGCCGCAACCTGACCGACGCGCTGGGAATCATTGCCCGTGATCGTGATCTCGGTCGGCTTCGGCACCACGATGGTGATGCCATCCGGGATCGCGTAGACGACGTCGTGGCTGTAGCCGAGCGCGAGCTGCAGGTTCTTGCCCTGCAGCGCGGCACGATAGCCGACGCCGGTGATCTCGAGCTTCTTCTCGAAACCCTTGGTGACGCCCTCGACCAGGTTTGCGACCTGAGCGCGCGCGGTACCGTACATGGCCTGCGCCCGGTTGGTTTCGAGCTTCGGCGCGACCTTGACCGCGCCGTCCTCGAACTTCACCTCGACGTCGTCATGCACGACGAACTGAAGCTGGCCCTTCGGCCCCTTCATCTTGACGGTCTGCCCTTCGACCGTCGCCGTCACACCGGACGGGATCGGCACGGGCCGTTTGCCAACACGTGACATGCTAAAATCCTTCCTCAGAACACCGTGAAGAGAACTTCGCCGCCCACGTTCGCTTCACGCGCTTCGTGGTCAGCCATGATTCCCTTCGGCGTCGACAAGACCGAAATACCGAGACCGTTGTTGACGCGCGGCAGGTTCCTCACCGAGGCGTAAACCCGGCGGCCTGGCTTGGACACCCGCTCGATTTCGCGAATGACCGGCTCGCCGTCGAAATATTTCAGTTCGATCTCGAGTTCGCTGCGGCCGGACAAATGCTCTACGCTGGCGTAGCCGCGGATGTAGCCCTCGGACTTCAGCACTTCGAGAACGTTGGCGCGCATCTTCGAGCCCGGGGTCGAAACCTTGGACTTCGAGCGCATCTGCGCGTTGCGGATGCGGGTGATGAGATCGCTGATCGGATCGTGCGTAGACATCTGACGACCCTCCCTTACCAGCTCGACTTCACGAGCCCGGGAACCAGGCCCTTGGAGCCGAGTTCACGCAGCGCGATGCGGCTGAGCTTGTTCTTGCGGTAGACCGAGCGCGGGCGGCCGGTGAGTTCGCAGCGGTTGCGGATGCGCGTCGCCGACGAGTTGCGCGGCATCTCGGCAAGCTTCAGCGTCGCCGCGAAGCGCTCTTCCATCGGCTTGGTCTTGTCGGCGATGATCGCCTTCAGCTTCGCGCGCTGGGGTGCGGCGTTCTTGGTCATCCGCTTGCGCCGGTTGTTCTTCTCGATTGAACTCTTCTTTGCCATGCTTGGCTCCTGGGTTTCCGCGTTTGAGAGGCTTTAACTGCGTCTCACTGCCGGAACGGGAAATTGAAAGCGGTCAACAAGGCACGCGCCTCGTCGTCGGTCTGCGCCGTGGTGCAAACCGTGATGTCCATGCCGCGGGCTTCCGAAACCTTGTCGAAGTCGATTTCGGGGAAAATGATGTGCTCCTTGAGGCCGAGCGAATAGTTGCCGCGGCCGTCGAAGCTCTTCGGATTGAGGCCGCGGAAGTCGCGCACGCGCGGCAGCGCCACGTTCACCAGACGGTCGATGAACTCGTACATCTTGGCCTTGCGCAGCGTGACCTTGCAGCCGATTGGCTGGTTTTCACGCAGCTTGAAGGTCGCGATCGCGACGCGCGAATAGGTCACGATCGCCTTCTGGCCGGCGATCAGCGACAGGTCGCCAGCCGCGGTCTCGGCCTTCTTGCGGTCGTTGACGGCATCGCCGACGCCCATGTTGAGGACGACCTTGTCAAGACGCGGCACCTGCATGACGTTGGCATAGCCGAACTGTTCAGTCAGCTTGCTGCGGATGCTCTTGTCATACTCCACGCGCAGGCGCGGCACATAAGCGGTTTCAGCCATCGATCTCTGCTCCCGAGCTCTTGGCAATGCGTACCTTCTTGCCATCAGCCTGAATCTTGAAGCCCACGCGGGTCGGTTTGCCGTCCTTGCCGACATACGCGATGTTGGACAGGTGGATCGGCGCCTCCTTGGAGATGATGCCGCCTTCCTGGGCCTGGGTCTGCTTCTGGTGACGCTTCACCAGGTTGACGCCGCGCACGAGAGCCTTGTTCTCGTCGGGACGGACCTCGAATACTTCGCCGGTACGGCCCTTGTCGCGGCCGTTCAGCACGATGACCTTGTCACCCTTGCGGATCTTGGCAGCCATCACAGCACCTCCGGCGCAAGTGAAATGATCTTCATGTGGTTCTTGGCGCGCAGCTCGCGCGGCACGGGCCCGAAGATACGGGTGCCGACCGGCTCCGACTGATTGTTGATCAGCACGGCGGCGTTGCGGTCGAAGCGGATGACCGAGCCGTCGGCGCGGCGGATGTCCTTGCGGACCCGCACCACGACAGCCTTCATCACGTCGCCCTTCTTCACCTTGCCGCGCGGAATCGCTTCCTTGATCGACACAACGATAACATCGCCCACGGTGGCATAGCGGCGCTTGGAGCCCCCAAGCACCTTGATGCACATGACACGGCGTGCGCCTGAATTATCGGCCACGTCGAGGTTGGTCTGCATCTGAATCATTGATGCACCTCGTCCTCTTTCTGATGCGCTGAAACGCGCTTAAAATTTCCCAAAACCAGTCAGGCCAACTAAGCCCGACCTGCTTCAGGCCGTTTTCTTCTGTTCGCCCCGGACAACCGTCCAGCGCTTCAACTTCGAGATCGGCTTGCTCTCCTCGATCCACACCATGTCGCCCGGCTTGAACTCGTTGTTCTCGTCGTGCGCGTGGTAGTTCTTGGAGCGGCGGATCGTCTTCTTGTAGATCGGGTGGGTGAAGCGGCGATCGACGCGCACCACGATGGTCTTGGCTTGCTTGTCGCTCACGACCACGCCCTGAAGGGTTCGTTTCGGCATATCCGGCCTCTTACTTCTTCTTCGCGCGCGCTTGCGCGGCGATGGTCTTGATGCGGGCGATATCGCGGCGGGCTTCACGCAGCCGCGTAGTGTTCTCCAGCTGCCCGGTGGCGCGCTGGAAACGCAGGTTGAAACGCTCTTTCTTCAGGTTGAGGACGGCGTCCTCCCTCTGATCGTCGCTCATCGCGCGAATGTCGGCGGTCTTCATCTCGGCCATGAATGTTACTCCGCAATGCGCGCGACGAAGCGCGTCTTGATCGGCAGCTTGGCGGCGGCGAGCGAGAGCGCTTCCTTTGCGGTCTGCACCGTGACGCCGTCGATCTCGAAAATCACGCGGCCGGGCTTGACCCGGGCCACCCACAATTCCGGCGTACCCTTGCCCGAGCCCATGCGGACTTCGGCGGGCTTCTTCGACACCGGCAGGTCCGGAAACACGCGGATCCAGACGCGGCCGGCGCGCTTCATGTGACGGGTCAGCGCGCGGCGTGCGGCTTCGATCTGACGGGCGGTGATGCGCTCGGGCGCCATCGCCTTCAGGCCGAACTGTCCGAACGACAACGTCGCGCCCGAAGTCGCAACGCCGTGGATACGGCCCTTATGCGCCTTCCGGAACTTCGTTTTCTTTGGTTGCATCATGGCTTACGCCCTCAAACCTTCTCTAATGTCTCAAGCAGCGTCGCGACGCGGACGGGTATTGTCGCCTTCGGCCATCTTCTTGTCCTGGGCCATCGGATCGTGCTCGAGGATCTCGCCTTTGAAGATCCAGACCTTGACGCCGCAGGTACCGAATGTCGTGAACGCAGTCGCGACGCCGTAATCGACGTCGGCGCGCAGCGTGTGCAAGGGAACGCGACCTTCGCGATACCATTCCATACGCGCGATTTCGGCGCCGCCGAGACGGCCCGAGCAGTTGATACGAATGCCTTCGGCGCCAAGACGCATCGCCGACTGCACCGCGCGCTTCATGGCGCGGCGGAATGCGACGCGGCGCTCGAGCTGCTGGGCGATCGATTCGGCGACCAGGGTGGCGTCGAGTTCAGGCTTGCGGATTTCGACGATGTTGATGACGACGTCGGAAGCCGTGATGTCGGCAACCCGCTTGCGCAGCTTGTCGATGTCGGCGCCCTTCTTGCCGATCACGACGCCCGGACGCGCCGAATGGATCGTCACGCGGCACTTCTTGTGCGGACGCTCGATCACGATGCGGGCGACGGCTGCCTGCTTGAGTTCCTTGTGGAGGATCTCACGGATCCGCACGTCCTCATGCAGCAGCTTGCCGTACTCGTTCTTGCCGGCGAACCAACGGGAATCCCACGTACGGTTGATGCCGAGACGCAGTCCGATTGGATTGATTTTTTGACCCATCGTCTTCTCCCGCGCCCTTAAGCGCCAGCCTCGGCCTCGACCTGACGAACCACGATGGTCAGGTGCGAGAACGGTTTGTAGATACGACCCGAACGGCCACGGCCGCGCGGCGAAAAGCGCTTCATCACGATGCCGTTGCCGACATGGGCCTCGGCGACGACCAGATCGTCGACCTCGAGGTCGTGGTTGTTCTCGGCGTTCGCGATCGCCGATTCCAGGCACTTCTTGACGTCGACCGCGATCCGCTTGCGCGAGAACTGCAGGTCGGCCAGTGCCGCAGACGCCTTCCGGCCGCGGATCAGCTGCGCGACAAGATTAAGCTTCTGCGGGCTCACGCGCAGCATCCGGGCCACAGCCTTGGCCTCGTTATCCGCGAGCACTCTTTCGCGCTTTGGTTTGCTCATCGCTTATTCCTCAAGCCTTCTTGGCTTTCTTGTCGCCAGAATGGCCATGGAAGGTACGGGTCGGCGAGAATTCGCCGAACTTGTGACCCACCATTTCCTCGTTGACCGATACCGGCACATGCTTCTGGCCGTTGTAGACACCGAAGACCAGGCCGACGAACTGCGGCAGGATGGTCGAGCGGCGGCTCCAGATCTTGATGACGTCGTGACGGCCGGACGCGCGCGCGGCATCTGCTTTCTTGAGCAGAGAGCCTTCGACGAACGGGCCTTTCCAGACTGAACGAACCATGTCCGGCGTTCCTTACTTCTTCCGCTTGTGGCGGCTTAGGAGGATGAATCTGTTGGTCGACTTATTCGAACGGGTCTTCTTGCCCTTGGTCGGCTTGCCCCACGGGGTCACCGGGTGGCGGCCGCCCGAGGTGCGGCCTTCGCCGCCGCCGTGCGGATGGTCGATCGGGTTCATGACGACGCCGCGGTTATGCGGACGCCAGCCCAGCCAGCGGGTACGGCCGGCCTTGCCGATCGAGATGTTCATGTGATCGGGGTTCGACACCGCACCGATGGTGCCGCGGCAACGGCCGTGCACCAGGCGCTGCTCGCCCGAGTTCAGGCGCAGAATGACGTAGTCCTGATCACGGCCGACGATCTGGGCGTAGGTGCCGGCGGAACGTGCGATCTGGCCACCCTTGCCGATCTTCATCTCGATATTGTGGACGATCGTGCCGACCGGCATGTTGCCGAGCGGCATGACATTGCCGGGCTTCACGTCGACATAGTTGCCGGCAACGACGGTGTCGCCCGCGGCCAGCCGCTGCGGCGCCAGGATGTAGGCCTGCTCGCCATCGGCATACTTGATCAGCGCGATGAACGCGGTGCGGTTCGGATCGTATTCCAGGCGCTCGACGGTCGCGGAAACGTCGACCTTGTCGCGTTTGAAATCGACCATCCGGTAGGCCTTCTTGTGGCCACCGCCACGAAAGCGAACCGTGATACGGCCGGTGTTGTTGCGGCCGCCATTGCTCTGCTTGCCCTCGGTCAACGCCTTGACAGGCTTGCCCTTGTACAGCGCCGAACGGTCGACCATCACCAGCTGGCGCTGGCCCGGCGTCGTCGGATTGTATGTTTTCAATGCCATCGTCGTAACGCCTTATAGTCCGGTGGTGACGTCGATGCGGTGGCCCTCTTCGAGGGTCACGATCGCCCGCTTCACATCCGACTGCGAACCGAAATTGCCGCGGAACACCTTGGTCTTGCCTTTGCGGACCAGCGTGTTCACGCTCTTCACCTTGACGTCGAACAGCTTCTCGACGGCTTCCTTGATTTGCGGCTTGGTCGCCTTGGAGGCAACCTTGAACACAACCTTGTTGTGCTCGGACGCGACAGTCGCCTTTTCGGTCACCACCGGGGCAACGATCACGTCGTAATGGCGCGGATCGATATTCTTCATTTGAAGCGCGCCTCCAGCGCATCCACCGCCGACTTGGTCAGCACCAGCTTGTGACGGCGCAGAATGTCATAGACGTTGATGCCCTGGATCGGCAGCACGTCGATGTTCGGAATGTTGCGGGCCGCGGTCGCGAAACCGGTGTTGACCTCGGCGCCGTCGATGATCAGCGCATTGGTCAGGCCGAGACCCGAGAAATGCCCGACCAGAGCCTTGGTCTTGGCGGCCTCGAGCGTCGCCGATTCGATCACGATCAGCCCGCCGTCCTTTGCCTTGGCGGAGAGCGCATGGCGAAGTGCCAGTGCGCGCACCTTCTTGGGCAGGGCGAAGGCGTGCGAGCGCACCACCGGACCGAACGCACGGCCACCGCCGCGGAACTGCGGAACGCGGGCCGAACCGTGACGAGCACCGCCGGTGCCCTTCTGCTTGTACATCTTCTTGCCGGTGCGCCAGACATCGGCGCGGCCCTGCGTCTTGTGCGTGCCGGCCTGTCGCTTGGCGAGCTGCCAGTTGACGCAGCGCTGGATGATGTCCTTGCGCGGCTCCAGGCCGAAAATCTCATCGGACAGCTGGACCGAACCGGCTTCCTTGCCCTCAAGGGTCGTGACTTTCAGTTCCATCTCACGCGCCCTCCTGCTCGGCCGGTGCAGCAGCCTGCTCGGCGCCGCCGACAACCCTGAACTTGCCGGGCTTCGGAGCTTCCTTCGGCAACGGCTTCTTCACCGCATCACGCACCGAGATCCAACCGCCCTTGGAGCCGGGAACGGCGCCCTCGACGAGGATCAGGCCGCGCTCGACGTCGGTCTGCACGACGCGCAGATTGAGCGTGGTGATGCGATCGACGCCCATGTGACCGGGCATCTTCTTGTTCTTGAAGGTCTTGCCCGGATCCTGACGTCCGCCGGTCGAACCGATCGAACGATGCGAAACCGACACACCGTGGGTGGCGCGAAGACCGCCGAAGTTCCAGCGCTTCATGCCGCCGGCAAACCCCTTACCGACCGAGGTGCCGGTGACGTCGACGAACTGGCCGACCACGAAATGGTCCGCCTGAATTTCGGCGCCAACCGGGATCAGCGCGTCCTCAGACACGCGAAACTCGGTAACCTTCCGCTTGGGCTCGACCTTGGACACCGCAAACTGGCCGCGCTCTGCCTTGGGCAGATAGACGGTCTTGCGGGTACCGGAACCGAGCTGCAGCGCAACGTAACCGTTCTTCTCGGTCG
Organism: Bradyrhizobium sp. JYMT SZCCT0428; assembly: GCF_018131075.1. Taxonomy (GTDB): domain Bacteria; phylum Pseudomonadota; class Alphaproteobacteria; order Rhizobiales; family Xanthobacteraceae; genus Bradyrhizobium. The sequence goes on from NZ_JAFCLS010000020.1 coordinate 100,018, forward strand.
TGCGGTGGCCCAGAACCTGGCAATTGCCCAGCTTCAGCACGGTCACTGGGATATGTTCACCGGTCTCCGTAAAGACCCGCGTCATCCCGACCTTTTGTGCGATCACTCCGGAGCGCATCGGCGTGCTTCCTGTTCTTTCTGTCCGCTAACTACGGACGATCTAAAAAAATCTTAGAGCTTGATCTCGACGTCGACACCGGCGGCCAGGTCGAGCTTCATCAAAGCATCGACGGTCTGCGGGGTCGGGTCGACAATGTCGAGCAGGCGCTTGTGGGTGCGCATCTCGAACTGCTCACGGCTCTTCTTGTCGACGTGCGGCGAACGGTTGACGGTGAACTTCTCGATGCGGGTGGGCAGCGGAATGGGTCCGCGAACCTGAGCACCGGTACGTTTCGCCGTGTTCACGATCTCGCGGGTCGACGTATCGAGAATTCGATGGTCGAACGCCTTGAGACGGATGCGAATATTTTGGCCGTTCATTGCCGCTGTCTTTCTTTGTCGTCGTATTTGCGAATGGTGGCTAGCAAGTAGCGGATGATTTCATCCGCCACTCGCCAATTCCTGTTCGCTTACTCAATGATGGCGGAGACGACACCCGAGCCGACGGTGCGGCCACCTTCGCGGATCGCGAAGCGGAGCTTCTCTTCCATCGCGATCGGCACGATCAGGTGCACTTCCATCGCGATGTTGTCGCCCGGCATCACCATTTCGGTGCCTTCGGGCAGATGCACGACGCCGGTCACGTCGGTGGTGCGGAAGTAGAACTGCGGCCGGTAGTTGGTGAAGAACGGGGTGTGACGACCGCCCTCTTCCTTGGTCAGGATGTAAGCCTCAGCCTTGAACTTGGTGTGCGGCTTAACCGAACCCGGCTTGCACAGCACCTGGCCACGCTCGACTTCCTCGCGCTTGGTACCACGCAGCAGCGCACCGATGTTGTCGCCGGCCTGGCCCTGATCGAGCAGCTTGCGGAACATTTCGACGCCGGTGACGATGGTCTTCTGGGTATCGCGCAGACCGACGATTTCGATTTCCTCGCCGACCTTGACGATGCCGCGTTCGACACGGCCGGTCACCACGGTGCCGCGGCCCGAGATCGAGAACACGTCTTCGACCGGCATCAGGAACGGCTGGTCGATCGGACGCGCCGGCTGCGGGATGCTTTCGTCGACGGCCTTCATCAGCTCGAGAACCGCATCGTGGCCGAGCTTCTTGTCCTTGTCTTCGAGGGCGGCCAGAGCCGAACCCTTGATGATCGGGATGGTGTCGCCCGGGAACTCGTACTTCGAAAGCAGTTCGCGGACTTCCATCTCGACCAGTTCGAGCAGTTCCGGATCGTCGACCATGTCGCACTTGTTCAGGAACACGACGAGCGCGGGAACGCCGACCTGACGGGCGAGCAGGATGTGCTCGCGGGTCTGCGGCATCGGGCCGTCGGCGGCCGACACAACCAGGATCGCGCCGTCCATCTGCGCCGCACCGGTGATCATGTTCTTGACGTAGTCGGCGTGGCCCGGGCAATCGACGTGGGCGTAGTGCCGGTTCGCGGTTTCGTATTCGACGTGAGCGGTCGAGATCGTGATGCCGCGCGCCTTTTCTTCGGGCGCCTTGTCGATCTGGTCGTACGCCGTGAACGTCGCACCGCCGGTTTCAGCCAGCACCTTGGTGATCGCTGCGGTCAGCGAGGTCTTGCCATGGTCGACGTGACCGATGGTTCCGATATTGCAGTGCGGTTTGTTACGTTCAAATTTTGCTTTGGCCATTTGACTCTCCGTTTAATCGTTGACTGCCGCCAACGACAATCAGGCAAACTTCTTCTGGACTTCTGCGGACACGTTCGCGGGTGCTTCCGCGTAGTGATCGAATTGCATCGTAAAGGTCGCGCGTCCCTGGCTCATCGAGCGCAGGTTATTCACGTAGCCGAACATGTTCATGAGCGGCACCATCGCGTTGATGACGTTGGCGTTGCCGCGCATGTCTTGACCCTGGATCTGGCCGCGCCGCGAATTCAGATCGCCGATGACCGAACCGGTATAGTCTTCCGGGGTCACCACTTCGACCTTCATGATCGGCTCGAGCAGGACGGACTTGCCCTTCGTCAGCGCTTCGCGGAATGCCGCGCGCGATGCGATTTCGAAGGCCAGCGCCGACGAGTCGACGTCGTGATACTTGCCGTCGACCAGCGTCACCTTGACGTCGACCACCGGGAAGCCGGCGACGACACCCGAGCCCATCACGCTGTTGAGGCCCTTTTCGACGCCGGGGATGTATTCCTTCGGCACCGAACCACCAACAACCTTGGACTCGAACTCGTAGCCCTTGCCGGGCTCGTTCGGCTCGACCACGATCGAAACTTCGGCGAACTGACCGGTACCGCCGGTCTGCTTCTTGTGCGTGTACTTGACCTCGGCCTTTTTGGTGACGCGCTCACGGAACGCCACCTGCGGCGCGCCAATGTTCGCATCGACCTTGTAGGTACGGCGCAGGATGTCGACCTTGATGTCGAGATGGAGTTCGCCCATGCCCTTGAGGATGGTCTGGCCGGACTCCTGATCGGTCGACACCCGGAACGACGGATCTTCCGCAGCGAGCTTCGCCAGTGCGACGCCGAGCTTCTCCTGGTCGGCCTTCGACTTCGGCTCGATCGCGATTTCGATCACCGGCTCCGGGAATTCCATCTTTTCCAGGATCACCTGCTTGTCGGGATCGCACAGCGTGTCACCGGTGCGCGCTTCCTTCAGGCCCGCCAAAGCAACGATGTCGCCGGCATAGGCTTCCTTGATGTCTTCGCGGTTGTTCGCATGCATCAAAAGCATGCGGCCGATACGTTCTTTCTTCTCGCGGGTCGAGTTGACGACGCCGGTACCGCTCATCAGCACACCCGAATAGATGCGGCAGAAGGTGATGGTGCCGACGAACGGGTCGTCCATGATCTTGAACGCGAGCAGAGCCAGCGGCTCCTTGTCGTCGGCCTTGCGGGTGACTTCGTTGCCGTCTTCATCGATGCCCTTGATCGCGGGCACGTCGACCGGCGACGGCAGATAGTCCACGACCGCGTCGAGCAGCGGCTGCACGCCCTTGTTCTTGAACGCCGAACCGCACAGCACCGGGAAGAACGCGCCGGTCAGCACGGCCTTGCGGATCATGCGCTTCAAGGTCGCGACATCGGGCTCCTTGCCGTCGAGGTAAGCAGCAAGAACGTCGTCGTCGAGTTCGACGGCGGCTTCCAGCAGCTTCTCGCGATATTCATTGGCCTTCTCGACCATGTCCTCGGGAATATCGATGTCGACGAACTTGGCGTCGAGCTTCTCTTCTTCCCAGACTACGCCCTTCATGCGGACGAGATCGACCAGGCCCTTGAAGTTGTTTTCGGAGCCGATCGGAAGCTGGATCGCAATCGGCTTGGCGCCGAGGCGATCGACAATATCCTGCATGCATTTGTAGAAGTCGGCGCCGGTCTTATCCATCTTGTTGGCGAAGACGATGCGCGGAACGCGGTACTTGTCGCCCTGACGCCAGACGGTTTCGGTCTGGGGTTCAACGCCCTGGTTCGAGTCGAGCACGCATACCGCGCCGTCGAGCACGCGCAGCGAACGCTCGACTTCAATGGTGAAGTCGACGTGGCCGGGAGTGTCGATGATGTTGAGGCGCTTGCCTTCCCAGAACGCGGTGGTCGCAGCCGACGTAATCGTAATGCCGCGCTCCTGCTCCTGCTCCATCCAGTCCATCGTCGCAGCACCTTCGTGCACTTCGCCGATCTTGTGGCTCTTGCCGGTGTAATAAAGGATGCGCTCGGTGGTCGTGGTCTTGCCGGCATCGATATGCGCCATGATACCGAAGTTGCGGTAGTTCTCTATGGCATGAACGCGGGGCATGGGTTGTTCCTTAAAATCCGTGTTTCGCCGTTACCAGCGATAGTGCGAGAAGGCGCGGTTGGCTTCAGCCATCCGGTGCACGTCTTCACGCTTCTTGACGGCGTTCCCCCGGTTATTCGACGCGTCGAGCAGCTCGGCCGAGAGCCGCTCCGTCATCGTCTTCTCGTTGCGATCGCGCGCCGCGGTGATGATCCAGCGAATGCCGAGCGCCTGACGGCGGACGGAACGCACTTCAACCGGCACCTGGTAGGTGGCGCCGCCGACGCGGCGCGAACGCACTTCGATGGTCGGCATGACGTTTTCCAGCGCCTGCTCGAACACCGGCAGCGGGCCCTGCTTGGTCTTGGCCTCGATCATGGCGAGCGCGCCGTAGACGATGCTCTCGGCGGCAGACTTCTTGCCGTCGTACATGATCGAATTCATGAACTTCGTAATGATGATGTTCCCGAACTTCGGATCCGGGTTCACTTCACGCTTTTCAGCTGAATGGCGACGAGACATCTTGGCTGTTCCCGCTTACTTCGGACGCTTCGCGCCGTACTTCGAACGACGCTGCTTACGGTTCTTGACGCCCTGGGTATCGAGGACGCCGCGGAGAATGTGGTAGCGCACGCCGGGCAAATCCTTGACGCGGCCGCCGCGGATCATGACCACCGAGTGCTCCTGCAGGTTATGGCCTTCACCGGGGATGTAGCCGATCACTTCGAAGCCGTTGGTCAGGCGCACCTTGGCAACCTTACGAAGCGCCGAGTTCGGCTTCTTCGGGGTCGTGGTATAGACGCGCGTGCAAACGCCGCGCTTCTGCGGCGACTGCTGCAGCGCCGGCACCTTCTTGCGCGACTTCTGCACGGTACGCGGTTTTGCGATCAGCTGGTTGATCGTCGGCATGTCAGCCTTCACCCTTTAGTTCGCGCGAAACCGGAGATGGCTTCGCAAATTCTTCTCGGGACTAGCCGCCCCGTTCGGCCGCCTTGCACAGGAAAACACCCACGCAAAACGAAATCGCGCCAACCACTCATTGCTGAGCGGAAAGCGCTTCGACGCCACAGAGGACCGCGACCGAAGGCCGATCAGCGTTCGCTGTTCGGCCTGCTACCGAGGTCATGCATCCGAGTTCACTCTCAAGAGAACGTGCTCAAGAGAACTAAAATCGCACTGGCATTGCCTAGCTATATGATCGACAGCGTTTGAGCGGCATTCGTCGAGGTTGGTGCCCGTCTCAGTCCAGAAGGATTTGGGTCCATAAGGATTTGAAGGGTGTTCCGTTCCGACGCTGGCGACGCTCACCGCCTGTCGTGAAGTGGGGGTCTTCTATAAGCCGTGGGTAGCTAAGTCAAGCGAAACGACAACGCAGGAAACGCCTATGGCACCTGCAGATTCAGAGCTTCGCGTGAACCGATGCGTAGCGAAATCGGCGACGCTCCCCGCTTCTTCGAATCGAACCGTGCCAGCGATTCTCGCCAATTTTACCCGGGTAAATATATCCAGAAACATAATTCCCCGGGTTCCCGTCCAAAGCAGATTGCCAAGCTAAGCCTTTATTTGCCTTTCCCGGCGCAAAACTAGCCCTTCAAGGCCGGAAATTCCTATGCGGTACACCGACATTGCAATTATCGGGGGCGGCCTCGCCGGCTCGACTGCGGCCGCGATGCTCGGACGCGCCGGGATTCCGACGCTCCTGATCGACCCGCATGAAAATTATCCGTTCGATTTTCGCGTCGAAAAGCTGAGCGGCGGCAGCCAGGTCGACCTTTTGCAGAAGACGGGATTCGCCGATTCGCTGCTGCGTTCGACCACCCATGACGGCGAAAACTGGATCGCGCGGGCCGGCTATCTGCTCGACAAGCGGCCCAGCCAGCAATTCGGCATCATGTATGACGCGCTGATCATGGCGATTCGGTCCGAAATCCCCAAGCCTGCCGAACTGGTCTACGCCAAGGTCACGGATGTCTCGACCAGCGACGATCGCCAGAAGCTCACGCTGTCGAACGGCGAATCGATCTCGGCGCGGCTGGTGGTGCTGGCCAATGGGTTGAACATCGGGCTGCGCCGCAATCTCGGCATCGAACGCCAGATCATCAGCCCGTGTCACTCGATCTCGATCGGATTCGACCTTGCGCCCGCCGGTCGCGCCGCTTTCGCATTTCCGGCGCTGACCTATTTCTCGGAACGTCCGAGCGGCCGGATCCCTTATCTCACGCTGTTTCCGGTCGGCACCAAGATGCGGGCCAATCTGTTCGCCTATCGCGAGGCCGACGATCCCTGGCTGCGCGAGATGCGGCAAAAGCCGGTCGAGACCATGAATGCCGCGCTGCCGCGGCTGCGCCGCATCACCGGCGAGTATACCGTTTCAGGCGACGTCAAGATCAGGCCAGCGGATCTCCACGTCAGCACAGGCTATCGGCAGCCCGGCATCGTCCTGGTCGGCGACGCCTTCGCCACCACCTGCCCCGTCACGGGCACCGGCACCGACAAGGTACTCACTGACGTCACCCAGCTCTGCAACGTCCATATTCCCGCCTGGCTGACGACCGAGGGCATGAACGAAGCCAAGATCGCGTCCTATTACGAAGATCCGGTCAAGCAGGCCTGCGACGCCTGGTCGATGGCGAAGGCCTTCAGCTTCCGCAAGGTCACGCTGGACCGCGGCATCTACTGGCGCGCACAACGCCTGGCGCGGTTCCTGGCGTGGTTTGGCGAAGGCAATTTGCGACGGCTACGCAAGGCAATCAGCGCGGAAGCAAAAACCCACGCTCACTCCTCCTCGTCGTCCTCGTCCTCATCATCGTCGTCGTCCTCATTGTCGTCGTCCGCCTGACCGGCCGCATTGTGCGGCTTGTGGCCCTGGTCGTCCCAGAGCTTGCGGTAGGCGCCATTGCGGGCAAGCAGTTCCGCGTGCGAGCCGCGCTCGATCGCCTTGCCGTTTGAAATCACGATGATCTCGTCCATCTCGACCACCGACGTCAGACGGTGCGTCGACCAGATCATGGTGCGTCCCTCCGCGACCTTCAGCAGCGTGCGATTGATCGCAGCTTCCGTGGTCTGGTCGAGCGCGGACGTCGCCTCGTCGAGCAGCAGGACGGACGGATTGCGGATGACGGCGCGCGCGATCGCGATGCGCTGGCGCTGGCCGCCCGACAGCGTATCGCCGCGTTCGCCGACCGGCGTGTCGTATCTCTGCGGCAGGCTCATGATGTACTGGTGAATCTCGGCCTTCTTGGCGGCCTCCTCGACCTCTTCGTCGGTCGCGCCTTCCTTGCCGAGCCGAATGTTTTCGCGGATCGACATGTTGAACAGCATGTTCTCCTGGAACACGACCGCCATGCTCCGGCGCAGCGATTCCAGGGTGACGCGGCGGACGTCGACGCCGTCGATGGTCAGGCGCCCCTCGTCGGGCTGGTAGAGCCGCAGGATCAGATTGAGCAACGTGCTCTTGCCGGAGCCGCTGGGTCCGACGATGGCGATGCGCTTGCCGGCATTGAGCTTGAGGCTGAGATTGTCGAGCACCGGCGTCTCGCTGCCCTCGTACTGGAAGGTCACGCGATCGAAGGTGATGTCGTTGGTGATGCGCGGCAGATCGGGCGCGCCGGCGCGGTCGGCCCCGCGGGTCGGCTCGTCCAGCAGTTCCTGCATATGCCGCACCGATGCGGCCGCCTGGATCGACACCGGAATGAAATGCATCAGATGGGCGATGTTGTAGGACACCTCCCAGAACGCGCTCTCGAAGGTCACGAAGGTGCCGATGGTGATCTGGCCCGTGGTGGCGAGATAGGCGCCGATCGCGAGCACCACCAGATGCAGCAACAGCACCGAGATGGTGACGGTGCGTTCCACCATGGTCGACAGGAACACCGCGGACGCGGTCTTGATGCGGACATCCTGGTTGCGCAGGGAGAACCAGCTGAACGCGCGGCGCTGCAGGCTGAAGGCTTTCACCACCGCCTGGGCCGCGACGTTTTCCTGCACCATGCCGAGCAGCGCTGATTCATTCAGCTTCTGCTCGTAATTGGCCTGCACCGCCTTCGGTGTCAGGATCCGCGGGCCGATCAGCGTGATCGGAAACACCAGAAGCGCGACGGCCGCGAGCTGCCAGTTCAGGAACAGCATCAGGATGATGCCGGCGATCAGTTCGAGGAACGGCAGCGCCGCGCTGTTGGCAAAGGTCTTGACCGCCCCCTCGAACGCCGAGAGGTCGATCGAGAAGCGCGAGAGAATTTCGCCACGCTTGGTGCGGGCGAAATAGCTCGTCGGCAAGCCCTGGACATGCTCGAACAACCGCGTCCGGACATCGGAAATGATGCCGGCCGCCAGCCGCGCATCCCAGCGCTCATACCAGATCGCGACGATCGAGGTGATGATGCCGGCGACCGCGAGCACGCCGAGGATCTTGTACAGCGCCTGGAAATCCTCTTCGCCGAGCGCGTCGTCGATCAGGAACTTCAGGCTGAGCGGCATGATGACATTGAACAGCGTCTCGACCAGCACGCCGAAGGAGACGATCGCCAATGGCTTCCTGTAATTGCCCAGATACGGCCTGACGAAGCCGTAGACAGTCGCCATCGCGCCGGCGGCTTCCTTCGCGGTGAAGACGACGAGGTCCTCGTCGTCATCGTCGTCGAGCTCCAGCTCGTCGTCGTCCTCGTCCTTCTTGGCTTTTTTGTCTTTTATGCCGTCATCGGCGGCGGGCACGCCGGCCGGCTTGCCGCTGGCGACAGCCTCGAGCGCGAGCCTCTTCGCAAGCTCAGGATCGTCCGCTGGCGCGGGATTCTGATCCGAAGAAGGAGGCTTTGGCGCCATGAAACCAACCGATGCTGCACGGCCGGCATGACCGCAAATCGAAACGCGATAGCGGTGGACGCTACCGCGCCGATCCTATGCGATCAGGATGAATTCGGCAAAACAATTGGCAAACAATCCGAGTAGCGGCGGCTGCCGATCAGTCTTCGGACTCCACCTTGTCGAAGAACGAATAGCGCAGGCTGTCGGAGTCGGCGTACCACTGCCCCGGCCCCTTGTTGGCGGCAAGCGTCGCCGCCCACAATGCATCGGTGACGTCGCGGCGATGCATTGAGAGGTCGAATCCGTTGCCGAAGAACAACTCCGACCATTCCCACCAGGTGCCGAGCTTCTTCACCCCGCGCAGGAGGTCGTAACGGTCGATCAGCGCCGGCGGCGTGTCCGATGTGACGGAGCCGAACAGCAGCCCGGTCTTGATCACCCGGTTCAGTTCGCGCACCGCGCGCGGGACCTGCTTCTCCGCGACGTGGCACAGGCTGGTCTCGAACACGAAATCGAATTCGCCGTCCTTGAACGGCATATCGACGATCGAGCCGAGCTTGTTGAATTTCTTCAGCGCCTTCGGCGTCCGGGCATGGATGGCCCGGTTGTTTTCGATGCCCCAGGCGTCGATGCCGCGCTCGCGCAGCGCGCCGACCAGTTCGCCGCTGGCGGAGCCCGCGATCAGCAGCTTGTAGCCCCTCGCCCGGTTCCAGACGATCTTGATCAGGTCCGTCAGATAGGCCGGGTCGGTAAACTCGCTCCAGACCTCGCTGTAGGGGCCAAGCCCGCGATAATTCTGGAAATAATCGCGGTCGATCTTGTCGGAGAGCGCCCCGCCCGCCTGCGCGCGTGCGCGGCGCAGCCGCATCATCTCGGAGACGATGATGTCGGTGGCGGCGTCGGAGGAGTCGAGCAGTCCGTTCAGCGTGGAGTCGAACAGATAGTCGCCGACCACGACGATCCCCGGATGTTCCTTCGGCTCGGGCCGGTGGTTGGTCATGACGTCGCGCACCGGCAAGCCGCCCGGCAGCGCATTCACTGACGACAGCCAGCGATGGATCTTGCCTTCCTTGAAATAGTCACGTGCGGTGCCGAGCGAGGCCGGCAGCGACTTCAGCGCGGCGTCGATCAGTTCCTGATCGCTGAGATTGGCAAACGCCAGCGCATCGGAACCCGCGATCAGCCAGTTCAGGACGCCGTGCTTGCCCACATCATGACGCGCGCCCTCGTTGTAGACGCAGCAGCCGCCGAATGCCTCCGACATGAACCAGGCGCCGGGGATCTTCTCGCCCCAGAACGGTTCGTCGAACAGGATCGAGACCCGCAGATAATGCGCGGGCCGGTCGAAATAGGCGACGTGCTTGACCATCGACTTGCGCAGCTCTTCGCCGTTCCAGCGCATCGTGCCGAGCCAGGAATGCGGCAGGCACATCACCACGAGATCGAAGTCCCGCGTCTCCGGTCCCTTGCCGTTCATCATGTTGAGCTGATAGCGGCCGGAGGACGTCTTGCCGACCTGGAGCACCCGGTGATTGAGCTGGATATCGGCCGTGACTTCGCTGCGCAGGCAATCGACCAGTTGTTCGTTGCCGTTCTGGATCGAATACAGCCCGATATAGCCGTCGACATCCATCACGAAGTTCTTCAGCGCGTTCAGCCCGTTGGTGTTGTGGGGCTCGGTCGCGATGTCGGAGCGGGCCATCACCTTGAAGAATCGCTTGGCGGTATCGTCGTCGACGAACTTTTCGAGCAGTTCCTCGGCGGTCATGTAGGCCCACGGATGCTCGTTATCGTGGGCGCCGACGCCTTCGTAATATTCGATCGGCGATACCATATCGCTGCAGCGCTTGCGGAAGCCCTCGATCGCGGCTGCGGTCTCTGCACCATATTTGCGGCGCATGCCCGGCACGTCGTTGAGGAGTTCGCCGTCGAACTGCACCTGCTCGGCGTCCATCGGAATTGTCTGCAGGCCGAAATGCTGGATCAGCTCGCGCAGCGGATCCGGGCCGGTCATCGAGTAATCATAGATCTCGGCAACGCCGGCCTCGTACATCGCGGGCGCCGAATCGAATTTGCGCGTGACGATCTTGCCGCCGACCCGGTCGGACGCCTCGTAAATCGTGATGCGGCAGAGATCGCCGAGCTTCTTTTTCAGATACCAGGCGCTCATCAGCCCGCCCGGGCCGCCGCCTACGATTGCAAGATCGAGCATGTGTTTTCCGCAAGTTCCCGCCTGCCCCCAAAGTGCAGCCGGTTTAAGTCTCCTTAGCAAAAGCGCTTTTCACCCTGAAGGGAAGATGAACAAAGCAGGTCCGCGCATCGCAGCAATGCCGGAAAGCGCCAGGGAGCCCGCCATAACTGCGCTTTTTTATCCAAATCCGTACTCTTACGGGGATTTCGGCGCCGGTGGTTGATCGGGCGTCGTCGTGTGTGAATTCGCAGCCCCGGTAGCGGCAAGCAGAACCGCCGGCCTTATTCCCGCAGACGTGGAGTTCGCTATCGGATTCCCGCGGACGTTTTGCTATTTCGGGAACGCCTTGCCGGCGAGCAGGCTGATCAGTTCCTGCTGCCGCGAAAGGCCTGTTTTCGCGAGCACGGACTTGAGCTGAGTGCGCACCGTTTCGCGGCTGACACCAAGCGTCCCTGCGAGTACTTCGATCGTGCGGGCCTCGCTGATGCCGCGCGCCACACGCGCTTCCGCCGGCGTCAGGTCGAACAGGCCTTGCAGGACTTCGGCGGTCGGCACCGCGGCGCGATCGACCGGCGTCACCACAAGCAGCACGCTCGCTTGTGTGAAAATGTCGCGCGCGGTCCCGCGGACGGGAATGACGTGCAGGACCATCGGCAGATAATTGGCCGTCGCCGCAACCGGTATGGACTTGATGATCCGGCCATCCCCAAGAGGCCGCGCAGCGACCGCTTCGGCCAGCAGCGCATCCGCCGTCACATCCGTCATTGTCACGCGCTCGGCCCGGTCTTCAAACAGCGCAGGCATCAAGGCTTCGAACAGGCCGTTGGCCGCGAACACCTGGCCGCGCGCGCGCAGCACGGCGCCGGGCAGGCCCAGCGCCTGCAACGCGTCCGCCTGGGCGCGTGCGCGCTCGAAGCCAAGGCGGTTTGCCGTCAGCGATGCCCGCGCCAAATGCGGCCGCAGTCCATCCAGGAAGGTGACGATCTCGCGCGGCACCGGACCAAGATCCTGGTGCCGCGGCACGACGATTGCGATCGAATCGCCGCTCGGTATCGGGATGATCGTGCCGGCCCGGTAGCCGAGACCGTATTTGCGGTAAAAATTGCAATAGACGTCGTTGGTTGCAATTTCCTCATCCGACAGAAGATCGCCGTCCGTGAGGAAGCCTGCATGATTCAGCGCGATGGCGCGCGGCAGATTCGGATCGCGTTCACTCCATCCGTCTCTCAGAAACAGCGGCATGGTCTCGTCATATTCGACTGAATTGACCGCGCTGACGTATCCGTCCCGCACGGCGAACATAAACCCGCCGCTACCGCTGGTCGCCGCACCGAGTTCGCCAAGCACAGCCGGCCAAAGCGAAGGAATCAGCCCCGCCTCGTAAATGCGGTCGATCAAGTGTTCTGATTGATCCATTTCGCTCATGGAAAACCGTGAAAGTGGTTGCCCGGATACGATTCATCTATTGATAGCACGCCCCCGCTTTGCGGGTGAAGCACCAGGACACGCCGTCGACAAAGGAGAGCCAGCTTCCCAATGGGCTCTCCCGTTTGAAGGAACCGGGCTGTGTCACAGCGACACGTGAACGCCCATGCCCCAGCAAAAAGGCCGGCTTGCGCCGGCCTTTTTCTCTTACGCGTATTCGTGCGGAAGCCCTATTCCGCGGGCGGCAGCGCCAGCGGTTCCGCTTCCGGAGCGGTCGGCACGATCGCGGCCTGCTTCTCGCGTTCGTCGAGAATCAGCTTGTCGCGCTTGACCGCGACTTCGCGGATCTTGGCCATCGAGGCGCCGGTGCCCGCCGGGATCAGCCGGCCGACAATGACGTTCTCCTTGAGGCCCTCCAGCGGGTCCACCTTGCCGTTGACGGCGGCTTCGGTGAGCACGCGGGTGGTCTCCTGGAACGAGGCCGCCGAGAAGAACGAGCGGGTCTGCAGGCTCGCCTTGGTGATGCCGAGCAGAACCGGCGTTCCCGTGGCGGGCTTCTTGCCCTCTTCCTTGGCCTTGAGGTTGAGCGCGTCGAACTCGATCTTGTCGACCTGCTCGCCCGAGATCATGTCGGTCTCGCCCTGGTCGGTGATCTCGACCTTCTGCAGCATCTGACGGACAATCACCTCGATGTGCTTGTCGTTGATGAGCACGCCCTGCAGCCGGTAGACTTCCTGGATTTCGTTGACCAGATAGGCAGCGAGTTCCTCGATGCCCTTGATCGCCAGGATGTCGTGCGGTGCCGGATTGCCTTCGACGATGAAATCGCCCTTTTCGACGATGTCGCCGTCCTGCAGATGGATGTGCTTGCCCTTCGGGATCAGGTACTCCCTGGTCTCCTCGGTCTTGTCCATCGGCTCGATCGAGATGCGGCGCTTGTTCTTGTAGTCGCGGCCGAAACGGATCGTGCCCGCGATTTCCGCGATGATCGCCGCATCCTTTGGCTTGCGAGCCTCGAACAGTTCGGCGACGCGCGGCAGACCGCCGGTGATGTCGCGGGTCTTGGCGCTTTCCGTGGAAATACGCGCCAGGATGTCGCCGCCCTTCACCTTCGCGCCGGTGTCGACCGACAGAATGCCGTCGACCGACAGCATGTAGCGGGCATCGCCACCACGCGCGAGCTTCAGGACCTTGCCGTCCTTGCCCTTGACCACGATGGCCGGACGCAGATCCGCGCCGCCACGCGAGGCGCGCCAGTCGATGACGACGCGCTTGGCGATACCGGTGGATTCGTCGAGCGTTTCCGAGATCGACTGGCCTTCGACCAGATCCTCGAACCCGATGGTGCCCTCGACTTCGGTGAGAACCGGACGGCTGTACGGATCCCATTCGGCGATCCGCTGGCCGCGCTTGACCATGTCGCCTTCGTCGACGTGCATGCGCGCGCCGTACTGAATGCGGTGGGTCGCACGCTCGGTGCCGTCGGCGTCGGTGATCGCAACGACCATGTTGCGGACCATCGCGATCAGATGACCTTCGCTGTTCTTGGCGATGGCCTTGTTCTTGATGGTCACCTTGCCGTCGAAGTTCGACTCGATGAACGACTGCTCGTTGATCTGCGCCGCGCCGCCGATGTGGAACGTACGCATCGTCAGCTGGGTACCGGGTTCACCGATCGACTGCGCCGCGATGACGCCAACCGCTTCACCATGGTTGACCGGCGTGCCGCGGGCCAGATCGCGGCCGTAGCACTTGCCGCAGATGCCGTTGACGAGTTCGCAGGTCAGGGCGGAGCGGATCTTCACTTCCTGGATGCCGGCCTGCTGGATGGCGTCGACATGCATTTCTTCCATCAGCGTGCCGCGCTTGACCACGACCTTGTTGGTCGCAGCATCGCGCAGGTCCTCGCCCGCGGTGCGGCCGAGAATGCGGGACGCCAGCGACGCCACGACCGTGCCGGCATCGACGATGGCGCGCATCTTGATGCCGAGCTTGGTGCCGCAATCGTCCTGCGTGATGATGCAGTCCTGCGCCACGTCGACCAGACGGCGCGTCAGGTAGCCCGAGTTCGCGGTCTTCAACGCGGTGTCCGCGAGGCCCTTGCGGGCGCCGTGGGTCGAGTTGAAGTATTCGAGCACCGACAGACCTTCCTTGAAGTTGGAAATGATCGGCGTCTCGATGATCTCACCCGACGGCTTGGCCATCAGGCCGCGCATACCGGCGAGCTGACGCATCTGGGCCGGCGAACCGCGCGCGCCCGAATGCGCCATCATGTAGATCGAGTTGATGTCGGCGTCGGCGCCCTTGGCGTTCTTCTTGGTCGAGGAGATTTCCTTCATCATCTCCTTGGCGATTTCTTCGGTCGCCTTCGACCAGGCGTCGACCACCTTGTTGTACTTCTCGCCGTGGGTGATCAGGCCGTCATTGTACTGCTGCTCGAAATCCTTCGCCAGCGTACGGGTGGTGTCGACGATCTTCCACTTGGAGTGCGGCACGACCATGTCGTCCTTGCCGAACGAAATGCCGGCCTTGAACGCGTTGTAGAAGCCGAGCGCCATGATGCGGTCGCAGAAGATCACCGTCTCCTTCTGACCGCAGTGACGGTAGACCTGGTCGATGACGCCGGAGATTTCGCGCTTGGTCATCAGCTTGTTGATGATGTCGTACGAAATCTTCGCCGAGCTCGGCAGCAAATTGCCGAGCATGACGCGGCCCGCGGTGGTTTCGATCCAGCGCTTCGACACCTTGCCGGTCTCGTCGATGCCTTCCCACCGGTACTTGATCTTGGTGTGGAGGTGGATGACCTTCGAATGCAGGGCGTGCTCGAGTTCGGCCATCTCACCGAAGATCTTGCCCTCGCCGGGCAGGCCTTCGCGCATGATCGACACGTAATAGAGGCCGAGCACGATGTCCTGCGACGGCACGATGATCGGCTGGCCGTTCGCCGGATGCAGGATGTTGTTGGTTGACATCATCAGGACGCGCGCTTCCAGCTGCGCTTCAAGCGACAGCGGAACGTGCACGGCCATCTGGTCGCCGTCGAAGTCGGCGTTGAAGGCGGCGCAGACCAAGGGATGCAGCTGGATCGCCTTGCCCTCGATCAGGACAGGCTCGAACGCCTGAATGCCGAGGCGATGCAGCGTCGGCGCGCGGTTCAGCAGCACGGGGTGCTCGCGGATGACCTCGTCGAGGATGTCCCAGACCTCGGGACGCTCTTTTTCGACCAGCTTCTTGGCCTGCTTCACCGTGGTGGACAGACCCTTGGCGTCGAGCCGCGAATAGATGAACGGCTTGAACAGTTCGAGCGCCATCTTCTTCGGCAGGCCGCACTGATGCAGCCGCAGTTCGGGACCGACCACGATCACCGAACGGCCGGAATAGTCGACGCGCTTGCCGAGCAGGTTCTGCCGGAAGCGGCCCTGCTTGCCCTTGAGCATGTCGGCCAGCGACTTCAGCGGACGCTTGTTGGCGCCGGTGATGACGCGGCCGCGGCGGCCGTTGTCGAACAAGGCGTCGACGGCCTCCTGCAGCATGCGCTTTTCGTTGCGGATGATGATGTCGGGCGCACGCAGTTCCATCAGCCGCTTCAGGCGGTTGTTGCGGTTGATGACGCGGCGGTAGAGGTCGTTGAGATCCGAGGTCGCAAAGCGGCCGCCGTCGAGCGGCACCAGCGGACGCAGGTCCGGCGGAATCACCGGCACCACGGTCAGGATCATCCACTCCGGCTTGTTGCCGGAATAGCGGAACGCTTCGACGATCTTGAGGCGCTTGGCGAGCTTCTTGTGCTTGATGTCGGATTCAGTTTCCTGCATCTCGGCGCGCAGCGAGGCTTCGAGCTTTTCGAGCTCGAGACCCTTGAGCAGCTCGCGGATCGCCTCGGCGCCGATCATGGCGGTGAAGCTGTCCTGGCCGTATTCGTCCTGCGCCTTCAGATACTCGTCTTCCGACAAGAGCTGACGGTCCTTGAGCGCGGTCAGGCCCGGCTCCAGCACGACGTAATATTCGAAGTACAGAATCCGCTCGAGATCCTTCAGCGTCATGTCGAGCAGAAGGCCGATGCGGGACGGCAGCGACTTCAGGAACCAGATGTGCGCAACCGGCGCCGCCAGTTCGATATGGCCCATGCGCTCGCGACGGACGCGGGAGAGCGTCACTTCGACCGAGCACTTTTCGCAGATGATGCCCTTGTACTTCATCCGCTTGTACTTGCCGCACAAGCACTCGTAGTCCTTGATCGGCCCGAAGATGCGGGCGCAGAACAGGCCGTCGCGCTCGGGCTTGAAGGTCCGGTAGTTGATGGTCTCCGGCTTCTTGATTTCGCCATACGACCACGACAGAATCTTCTCCGGAGACGCAATCGAAATCCGGATCTGGTCGAAGACCTGAGCCGGCGTCGTCGGATTGAAGAGATTCATAATTTCTTGGTTCATCGTCTTCTCCTCGCGTGCCGATCGTCACCGGCAGCAAATTCGAAACCCTTTGTCAGCGCGCGCCCTGCTCAACGTCCGAGCGGAGTGCGAATGCCCGGCACATCTGAGCGAAGACTTGGCTTCGCCCGCATGCGCCGGACATGAATTCGTAGGCGTTACTCTGCCGCCTCGGACGTCGTGGCCGGGCCGACCTTGGAGTTGTGCAGGTCGACGTTGAGGCCGAGCGAGCGCATTTCCTTGACCAGCACGTTGAACGATTCCGGGATACCCGCCTCGAACGTGTCGTCGCCGCGAACGATCGCCTCGTACACCTTGGTACGGCCGGCGACGTCGTCCGACTTCACGGTCAGCATTTCCTGCAGCGTGTAGGCGGCGCCGTACGCTTCGAGCGCCCAGACCTCCATTTCGCCGAAGCGCTGGCCACCGAACTGCGCCTTGCCGCCCAGCGGCTGCTGGGTAACGAGCGAGTACGGTCCGATCGAACGCGCATGGATCTTGTCGTCCACGAGATGGTGCAGCTTGAGCATGTAGATGTAGCCCACCGTCACCTTGCGGTCGAAGGCGTCGCCGGTCCGGCCGTCATAGACGGTCGACTGGCCCGAGGCGTCGAAGCCCGCGAGCTTCAGCATCTCCTCGATGTCGGCTTCCTTCGCACCGTCGAACACCGGCGTTGCAATCGGCACGCCGTGGCTCAGGTTCTTGCCAAGCTCCATCAACTCGCCATCGTTCATCGTCTTGATGGTTTCATCGTCGCCATAGATCTTCTTCAGGGTCTCGCGCAGCGGCTTGAGATCCTGCTTCTGATAATAGCTGTCGATGGTCTGGCCGATGCGCTTGCCGAGGCCCGCGCAGGCCCAGCCGAGATGCGTCTCCAGAATCTGACCGACGTTCATGCGCGAGGGCACGCCCAGCGGATTGAGCACGATGTCGGCATGGGTGCCGTCCTCGAGGAACGGCATGTCCTCGATCGGAACGATCTTGGACACCACGCCCTTGTTGCCGTGACGGCCGGCCATCTTGTCGCCGGGCTGGATCTTGCGCTTCACCGCGACGAAGACCTTGACCATCTTCATCACGCCGGGCGGCAATTCGTCGCCACGCTGCAGCTTTTCGACCTTGTCGAGGAAGCGCTGTTCAAGGCCCTTCTTCGATTCGTCGTACTGCTTCCGCATCGCCTCGATTTCAGCCATCAGCTTGTCGTTGGGCGAAGCGAACAGCCACCACTGCGAGCGCGGATGCTCGTCGAGCACCGCACGGGTGATCTTGGTGTCCTTCTTGAAGCCCTTCGGACCGGCGATGCCCTGGCGATTTTCCAGAAGCTCCGCCAGACGGCCGTAGACGTTACGGTCGAGAATCGCCTGCTCGTCGTCGCGGTCCTTGGCGAGACGCTCGATCTCTTCCCGCTCGATCGCCAGCGCACGCTCGTCCTTGTCGACGCCGTGACGGTTGAACACGCGCACTTCGACGATCGTGCCCTGCACGCCCGGGGGCACGCGGAGCGAGGTGTCGCGAACGTCGGAGGCCTTTTCGCCGAAGATGGCGCGCAGCAGCTTTTCTTCCGGCGTCATCGGGCTTTCGCCCTTCGGCGTGATCTTGCCGACCAGGATGTCGCCGGCGCGAACTTCGGCGCCGATGTAAACGATGCCGGCTTCGTCGAGATTCTTCAGCGCTTCTTCCGAAACGTTCGGAATGTCGCGGGTGATTTCCTCCGGACCGAGCTTGGTGTCGCGGGCCATCACCTCGAATTCCTCGATGTGGATCGAGGTGAAGACGTCGTCCTTCACGATTCTCTCGGAGAGCAGGATCGAGTCTTCGAAGTTGTAGCCATTCCACGGCATGAACGCGACCAGCACGTTGCGGCCGAGCGCGAGTTCGCCGAGATCGGTCGAGGGACCGTCGGCGATGATGTCGCCCTTCTTGACGATGTCGCCGACCTTCACCAGCGGACGCTGGTTGATGCAGGTCGACTGGTTGGAGCGCTGGTACTTCATCAGCCGGTAGATATCGACGCCTGACTTGGTGGGGTCGAGATCCTCGGTGGCGCGGATCACGACGCGGGTAGCGTCGATCTGGTCGATCACGCCGGAACGGCGGGCTGCAATCGCAGCACCGGAGTCACGCGCAACCACGCCTTCCATGCCGGTGCCGACGAACGGCGCCTCGGCGCGAACCAGCGGCACCGCCTGGCGCTGCATGTTCGAGCCCATCAGCGCGCGGTTGGCGTCGTCGTTCTCGAGGAACGGGATCAGCGCCGCGGCAACCGAAACCAGCTGTTTCGGCGACACGTCCATGTAGTCGACCTTGTCAGGCGTGATCGGCAACACTTCGCCGGCGTGACGGCAGATGATCAGGTCCTCGGTGAAGCGGCCCTTGGCGTCGAGCGGCACGTTGGCTTGCGCCACGCGATAACGGCCCTCTTCCATCGCCGAGAGGTACACGACCTCCTCGGTGACGCGGCCGTCCTTCACCTTGCGGTAGGGCGTTTCGACGAAGCCGTACTTGTTGACGCGCGCAAAGGTCGCGAGCGAGTTGATCAGACCGATGTTCGGGCCTTCCGGCGTCTCGATCGGGCAGATACGGCCGTAATGCGTCGGATGCACGTCGCGCACTTCGAAGCCTGCGCGCTCGCGCGTCAGACCGCCCGGTCCAAGCGCCGAGAGACGGCGCTTGTGGGTGATCTCCGACAGCGGGTTGGTCTGGTCCATGAACTGCGACAGCTGCGAGGAGCCGAAGAACTCGCGCACCGCGGCAGCCGCCGGCTTGGCGTTGATCAGGTCCTGCGGCATCACGGTGTCGATATCGACACTGGACATACGCTCCTTGATCGCGCGCTCCATGCGGAGCAGGCCGATGCGGTACTGGTTTTCCATCAATTCGCCGACCGAACGCACCCGGCGGTTGCCGAGATGGTCGATGTCGTCGATCTCGCCCTTGCCGTCGCGCAGATCGACCAGCGTCTTGATGACGGCCAGGATGTCTTCCTTGCGCAGCGTGCGGTGGGTGTCGGGCGCGTCGAGTTCGAGGCGCATGTTCATCTTGACGCGGCCGACCGCGGACAGGTCGTAGCGCTCACTGTCGAAGAACAGCGACTGGAACATGGTCTGCGCCGAGTCGATGGTCGGCGGCTCGCCGGGACGCATCACGCGGTAGATGTCGAACAGTGCGTCTTCACGCGTCATGTTCTTGTCGGCATGCAGCGTGTTGCGAATGTAGGCGCCGACATTGACGTGGTCGATGTCGAGCAGCGGCAGTTCCTTGTAGCCCTGCTCGTTGAGCGCCTTCAGCGACTTCTCGGTCAATTCCTCGCCGGCTTCGGCGTAGATTTCACCGGTCTTCGGGTTGACGAGGTCCTCGGCCAGATAGTTGCCGATCAGCTCTTCGTCCGACAGACGCAGCGCCTTGAGGCCCTTTTCCTGCATCTGGCGCGCGCTGCGCACGGTCAGCTTCTTGCCGGCCTCGAGCACGACCTTGCCGGTGTCGGCGTCGATCAGGTCGTTGATGGTCGAATAGCCACGGAAACGGGTGGCGTCGAACGGCACGCGCCAGCCTTCCTTGGCGCGCTTGTAATTGATCTTCTTGTAGAACGTGGACAGGATCGTCTCGCCGTCGAGACCAAGCGCATACATCAGCGAGGTCACGGGGATCTTGCGGCGGCGGTCGATGCGCGCGAACACGATGTCCTTGGCGTCGAACTCGATGTCGAGCCAGGAACCGCGGTACGGAATGACGCGAGCGGCAAACAGCAGCTTGCCGGACGAATGGGTCTTGCCCTTGTCGTGGTCGAAGAACACGCCCGGGGAGCGGTGCATCTGGGAGACGATGACGCGCTCGGTGCCGTTGACGACGAAGGTGCCGTTCATGGTCATGAGCGGGATATCGCCCATGTAGACGTCCTGCTCC
Organism: Bradyrhizobium sp. JYMT SZCCT0428; assembly: GCF_018131075.1. Classification (GTDB taxonomy): domain Bacteria; phylum Pseudomonadota; class Alphaproteobacteria; order Rhizobiales; family Xanthobacteraceae; genus Bradyrhizobium. Next base: position 120,615 of record NZ_JAFCLS010000020.1, read on the forward strand.
TTGATGTCCTTGACCGACTTGGCGCCGGTTTCCTCGTCGATATCGAACACGATCAGGCGCAGCGTCACCTTCAGCGGCGCCGCATAGGTCATGCCGCGCTGACGGCACTCGTCAACGTCGTATTTCGGCGGTTCGAATTCGTAGCGGACGAACTCCAGCATCGAGGTGCCGGAGAAATCCGAGATCGGGAACACCGAACGGAAGACTGCCTGCAGGCCCTCGTCGAGACGGCCGCCGACCGGCTCATCGACCATCAGGAACTGGTCGTAGGACGCCTTCTGAACCTCGATGAGGTTCGGCATCTCTGCGACTTCCTTGATGTGTCCAAAAAACTTGCGGATGCGTTTGCGACCGGTGAATGTCTGCTGCGCCATCGTGGCCTCTCATTTTCGTCGCCCTTGATGGACGAACCTTCCGAAGCGCGACTGCCATCGCCCCCGGGTTGAATTTTCGAATCGCTTCGCCGGAACCAAGCCCAAATTCAGGAATTAAGTCCCAAATCCGTTCTCCAGACCTTCAAAACGCAAAACGACGCGCAAGGCGCATGACTGCACCTCGCCCGTCCAACCATCGCTTCACGGACTGAAAAAGCCCGAAATTTGACTGTCTCCCAACGGCTTACGCCGAGAACCCTGCCGTTCCCGCCGCCTACCGTATTTTCCTGCTGCCAGCCCGATATGGGATGACAATAGTGGAGATTCGAGGGTTAACCCCGCGAATCCCCACACATTTTTGTGTACGCCGTGCGTCCGGTTGTCCCATAGCACGACTTTTGCATCGATCCCGGGTGCAGCTGCGCCCCGCCCGGGACCTTGTCTCAAGTAACTTGCGTTACTTGAGTTCAACCTTGGCGCCAGCCTTTTCGAGCTGGGCCTTGATCTTCTCGGCTTCGTCCTTGTTGACGCCTTCCTTGACGGGCTTCGGCGCGCCTTCGACGAGGTCCTTGGCTTCCTTGAGGCCCAGGCCGGTGATGGCGCGGACTTCCTTGATGACTTCGATCTTCTTCTCGCCGGCGGCGGCGAGCACGACCGTGAAGTCGGTCTTTTCTTCAGCGGGAGCGGCGGCAGCGCCACCACCGGCCGGACCGGCAACCGCAACGGCGGCAGCGGCGGACACGCCCCACTTTTCTTCAAGGAGCTTTGCGAGTTCGGCAGCTTCGAGCACGGTCAGGCTCGAGAGGTCGTCGACGATTTTCTGTAAGTCAGCCATTGATCTGTTTCCTTAAACGTATTGGTTCGAACCAGGTTTGATTTGCGAAGGGTCAGGCCGCTTCGCTCTTTGAGGCATAGGCCTGGACGACGCGCGCGAGCTTGGCCGCGGGCGCAGTCGAGAGCTGAGCGATCTTGGTCGCCGGCGCCACCAGGAGGCCGACAAGCTTTCCGCGCAGTTCATCGAGTGACGGCAGCGAGGCAAGAGCCTTCACGCCGTTAACATCCAGGACGGTTTTACCCATCGAGCCGCCGAGAATGACGAACTGTTCGTTCGTCTTGGCGAATTCGATGGCAACCTTCGGCGCCGCTACCGGATCGTCTGAAGTGGCGATCACGGTCGGTCCCTTCAGCAGGGAACCGATGGCAACGACATCCGTGCCTTCAAGAGCAATTTTGGCGAGACGGTTCTTCGAGACCTTCACCGACGCACCCGCCTGCTTCATCTGCGTGCGCAGCTTCTGCATCTGGGCCACGGTGAGGCCGGAATAGTGGGCGACGACTGCAACGCTGGTGGTCTTGAAGACCCCGTTCAGCGCCTCAACCGCGTCCTTTTTTGCCGCTCTTTCCACAGCAAGCTCTCTCCGGTTGGCGGCCTTCGCGTAAGGCGAGACCGCCGGGTTGCACCCACCGTCTCACCCAAAACCTGACCTCAAGACACCAGTCCTTCGGACACGTCGGGCAAGACGACATTGAAAAGCCTGCCCTCCCGAACCAGATGGCGCGGGGTGTCGAGGTTCGAACCAAATCGGCTCATACGCCGCATGATGCGACGTTAAGCAAAATCCGGTCTTCACCCGTCTGTGCAGGCTGTGCGATTAAGCCGTTGAAGAGACTTGCATCTCATCGCGGGCGCCTGCAGTCTTGGACAGGATCGAGGTTATCCGGCAAGCCGGACGCCCCCTGCCACATTCCAGCCTGACGATGGGTTTCCTTCCTTTCGAGCAATCCATGCGGATGTCCTGAAAGGAATGATCTCCTACCGTATCGGGTTTTCGGAATGCGAGCACAGACGTGCCAGCAACGGCCAGCACGCCCGGAAGCCGTTCTTTACCGAGTCTCGCCCGTCTTGCCAAGGGCAAAATTCAGGCCGCGGCGGATGGGGGAACCGGGGGAGCTCGATTTTTTTCGACCCGCCTTGTCACACCGGAAGCCCCTCGCTCGTCTAGGCGCAGGAGGTTCCCAATGCAGCGCTCATTATTAGCAGCAATTCTCGCGATACCCGCCCTCTTCAATGGCCTGACCATGCTCGTCGCCGGGCCGTTCTGGTACGCCAATGTCCCCGGCGTCACCGATACCGGGCCATTCAACCCGCATTTCGTCCAGGACATCGGCCTGGCGTTTCTTGCCGCCGGCCTGTCGCTCGCGGCGCGGGCCTGGCGTCCGCGTTACTGGCCGGCCGCCGTCGCCGGCGCCGGGTTCCTCGCCGCACATGCCCTGCTCCATCTGGTCATGATCGCCGGCGGGCACTCCCATCACGTTGGTTTCGACCTAATCGTCATCATCCTGCCGGCGGCCCTCGCCCTCTATTCCGCCTTCCCCAGCAAAGGAGAACATCATGCGTAGTTGGATCGCGCGCCGCATGCTGCGCGCCACAGCAGAGCGTTACGGTTACGACACGAGCTATCTGGAGATGATGCTGAAGGAGGCGCCTGCCGCGTTCTTCAAATTTGCGTCCGTGATGAAGGCAGCCAGCCATCGCGTGGTGGTTCCCGTCGAAGCCAGCTTTGCCGCCAAGCTCGTCGGCGCCCTGGCGGAAGATTGCGGCCCCTGCACGCAGCTCTGTGTCGACATGGCGCTGGAAGCCGGCATGCCCCGGGAGGAGATCGAAGCGGTGTTGCGGCGCGATCCCCGCGCGATGAGCGACACCACCTGTCTGGCGTTCCGGTTTGCCGACGCCGTCGCGCGCCGTTCGGCCGACGACGAGGAATTTCGCGACGCGGTGCGCGCCCAATGGGGCCAGAAAGGCGTTATCGATTTGACGCTGGCGCTGCAAATGGGCCGGATGTTCCCGATGGTGAAGGCCGGGCTCGGCTACGCCAGGGAATGTCGCCGCGTCCCGGTGGATGGACATAATGTCGATGTCGTCAAACAGGCCGCTTGAAGGCGACCCGCTGGCGCCCCATCGCGGGCGCCTGCTCGGGCTCGCCTATCGCATGCTCGGCAGCCGCAGCGACGCCGAAGACATCGTGCAGGATGCTTACCTCCGCTTTGCCGGCGCACACGACGTTCACAACCCCGAGGCCTTTCTCGTCACCATCGTGACGCGGCTTTGCCTCGACCGGCTGAAGAGCGCGAAAGCACGGCGGGAAGTCTATGTCGGGCCCTGGCTGCCCGAGCCCGTCTGCGATGCGGAGGGTCTTTCGCCCGACGCGGCGACGGAACTCGCCGATGACCTTTCGTTTGCGTTGCTACTGGCGCTGGACCGGCTGTCGCCGATGGAGCGCGCGGCGTTCCTGCTGCACGACGTCTTCGACACGCCGTTTGCCGAGATCGCCGCCATGCTCGACCGGTCAGAGGCATCGTGCCGGCAACTCGCAACCCGGGCCCGCCGCGCGGTGCGCGACGAGCGTCCCGCGCCGGCCGCAACGCCTGATACTCACGCCCGCCTGCTGATGGCGTTCGGTGAGGCCGTAACCAGCGGCAATGTGGCGCGTCTGGCCGAACTGCTGCGCGAAGACGCGGTTGCGATCACCGATGGCGGCGGCCGCAAGACAGCCGCACGCAATCCGATCCACGGCGCCGACAAGATCGCCCGCTTCTTCATCGGCCTTGCGGCCAAGAATCCCGGACACCAGCTTCGCGTCGAACCGGCTGTCATCAACGGTGCCGTCGGCGCCCTGTTCTATGTCGACGGCGAACTCGATCACACGCTGAGCATGGCGATCGACGGGGAGCGGATCGCGGCGATCTATATCGTCCGCAATCCCGACAAGCTGCGGCACCTGCTGCCGGCTTCCCGGCACTAACCGGCAAGCCCGGCGATCAGCCGAGCTTCACCGCGTACGGCAACGGCTTGCCGGCGAAATACGCCTCGAGATTGGCCATCACGCAGTCCTGCATCGCCACGTGCGATTCCAGCGTGTGGCCGCCGATATGCGGAGACAATACGACGTTCGGCAGCGCCGTCAGCGCGTCCGGCGCATGCGGCTCCCTGGCGTAGACGTCGAGGCCGGCGCCGGCGATGGTCTGGTCGGTCAGCGCCGCGACCAGCGCCTGCTGATCGATCACCGAGCCGCGTGCGATATTGATGACGTAGCCGTCCTTGCCGAGCCTGTTCAGGATACTGGCATCGACCACGTGGTGGGTGTCGCTGCCGGCACGAACCGCGATGACAAGCACGCTGCACCATTCCGCGAGCGCCTCGAGCGCCGGAAAATATTGATACGGCACGTCGTGCTGGCTGCGGCTGAAATAGCCCACTTCGGTCTCGAAGGCCGCGACACGCGCGGCGATCTTGCGGCCGATCTCCCCCATGCCGTAGACGCCGATTTTACGCCCGAGCATGCCGGCCTGCGGACGCATCATCGGCGACGGCTTTGCGCCGGCCCAGCTACCGCTGCGCACGTAATCGTCGGCCACCAGCAAGCGCCGGGTCGCGGCCAGCATCAGCGTCACCGCAATGTCCGCCACCGAGGCGGCATTCGCGCCCGGACTGTGGCCGAGCACAATCCTGCGCTTGGCAACGGCCGCGAGATCGACGCCATCATATCCGGTGCCGTAACAGACGACGGCGGCCAGTTTCGGCATCTGGTCCATCGTATCGGCGCTGAGCGGTGTGCCGCCTGCCGTGATCATCGCCCGAATACCGGAGAGTTGTTCGGCCGAGAACGTCTCGTTCGGTGGCTTGCCCGCGGCGTCCAGCAGTTCGTAGCGCTCACCGATCCGCACCATCAGGGCTTTCGGGAAGCGCGAATAGACCAGGACCTTCTCGGGCATGTTGTTCTTTCCCTGTCGCAAAGCAAAGGGCGGAACCGGTCACCCGATTCCGCCCCGTTTTCTCATCAGTGCCGCAAGACCTTAACCGAGCAGTGTGCCCGGCTCGACCTTGACGCCCGGGCCCATGGTGGAGGAGACCGCCACGCGCTGGATGTAGGTGCCCTTGGAGCCGGCGGGTTTCGCCTTGGAGACCGCATCCGCGAGCGCCTTGACGTTCTGCACCAGCTTCTCTTCGGTGAACGACGCCTTGCCGATGCCGGCCTGCACGATGCCGGCCTTCTCGACGCGGAACTCGACCGAGCCGCCCTTGGCGCCCTTCACGGCGGTGGCGACGTCCATGGTCACGGTGCCGATCTTCGGGTTCGGCATCATGCCGCGCGGGCCGAGCACCTTACCGAGGCGGCCGACCAGCGGCATCATGTCGGGGGTGGCGATACAACGATCGAAATCGATCGCGCCGCCCTGCACCTTCTCGACCAGGTCTTCTGCGCCGACGACGTCAGCACCCGCAGCCTTGGCTTCTTCCGCCTTGGCGCCGCGCGCGAACACGCCGACGCGCAAGGTGCGGCCGGTGCCGTTCGGCAGGGTCACCACGCCACGAACCATCTGGTCGGCGTGACGCGGATCGACGCCGAGATTGATCGCGATCTCGATCGTCTCGTCGAACTTCGACTTGGCGCGTTCCTTGACCATCTTGATGGCGTCCGCGAGCGGATAGAGCTTCTCGCGGTCGACGCCCTCGCGGGCCTTCTTCAAACGTTTTCCGATTGCCATGGTCCGTTACCCCGCAACTTCCAGACCCATCGAACGGGCGGAGCCCTCGACCATCTTCATGGCCGACTCGACGGAATCGCAATTGAGATCCTTCATCTTCTTCTCGGCGATCTCGCGCACCTGCGCTTTGGTCACCTGGCCTGCCTTGTCGCGGCCCGGGGCTTTCGAACCGGACTGGATCTTGGCGGCCTGCTTGAGGAAGAAGGACATCGGCGGGGTCTTCATCTCGAAGGTGAACGAACGATCGGCGTAGATCGTGATCACCACCGGAATCGGGGTGTTCTTTTCTTCCTTCTGCGTCTGGGCGTTGAACGCCTTGCAGAATTCCATGATGTTGAGACCGCGCTGACCAAGCGCGGGACCGATCGGGGGCGAAGGATTCGCAGCACCCGCCGGCACCTGCAATTTCAGGTATCCGGTCACTTTCTTTGCCATACGTCACTCCTCATGTTGCTCCGGATCATCCGGAAGCTTCACAGGACCGTGGTGCGGTTCAACGGATGACTGGCGATCATCCATCTCCTCCCACGGCACTTTTCCCTCTTCCCGCATGCGGGAAGAGGTCAAGACGATCAGACCTTCTCGACCTGACCGAATTCCAGTTCGACGGGCGTGGCGCGGCCGAAGATCGACACCGCGACCTTCACGCGCGAACGCGCCTCGTCAATTTCCTCGACCACGCCGGAGAACGACGCGAACGGCCCATCGGCCACGCGGACGTTCTCGCCGATTTCGAACGACACCGACGCCTTGGGACGTTCGACGCCTTCCTGCACCTGGTGCAGGATCCGCATCGCCTCGGACTCCGAGATCGGCATCGGCTTGTTTTCGGCACCCAGGAAGCCGGTCACCTTGGGCGTGTTCTTGATGAGATGGAACGCCTCGTCGGTCAGCTTCATCTTCACCAGCACGTAGCCCGGGAAGAACTTGCGCTCGGCGTCGATCTTGCGGCCGCGGCGCACCTCGGTGACCTTTTCGGTCGGCACCAGCACCTGCTCGAACAGTTCCTCCAGCCCGCGCTGCTTGGACTGTTCGCGGATCGATTCCGCGACCTTCTTCTCGAAGTTCGAATAGGCGTGAACAATATACCAGCGCTTGTCCATCGTTTGGGTTCCGGTGCTCATCAGTGGACGCCCAGCAGGAAGGTAATGAGATAGCGGATGATCATATCCGCGGCGAAGAAGAAGATCGAAGACAGCGCCACCATGATGAACACCATGATGGTGGTGATGGTCACTTCGCGGCGGGTCGGCCAAGTGACCTTGGCGGTCTCCGAACGCACTTCCTGCAGGAACTTGAACGGGCTGATAGCCATCGTTGGGTACCGCGTCCTTTGAGACGAATTTCTGAATTTAGGCGAATCCGAACAGCCCTCTAGCGCCCAGCCCTCTCTCAAAGGATGAGCCGCCAAGCGGGCTCGATTGTTCGGGGGATTTCAAAGCCGCGCCGGATATCCGCATAACGGGCCGGCAGCAGGTGGCGGGTATCTACTGCCAGTCGGGCAAAAGGTCAAGGTATGGGCCGGCCTGCGGAACGCCCCCGGCCGACGGAAACGCCCGGGCCGGACCGAAGGCGCTTGGTTAACCGGCGGTGCCGGGCGCCCCTCAAATCCGAATCAGAGCGTGATCGGGTTCTTAAAGGCTCCCCGCCATCCTGATCGTCCCCTTGATGGACCATGAGGTGACGATGTCGCTGCTCAGCCAACCCCAGACCGGCCAGGACGGACCTGCAGGTGACATCGCCTGGAGCGTTCTCGACGCAGCCAACGACCTCGGCGATACCGTCACCATCGATGCCTGCCGGCGGGTGATTGACGCGAATCTGCGCGGCGTGGCGCCCGCAACTTCGGACATGGCAGTGGTCGTCGCCTTCTTCGGCTAGTTCCGGACTGGCGGCAGGAACCTCGACCAAGTCCTTGATTTAGCTGGCAGGGGCGGCAGGGCTCGAACCTGCGACAACCGGTTTTGGAGTTCGCTTGAGGTCGTACCAACTGATAATTGCGCATGTCGTCACGGCTGTATTCCTTGAAATTTTTGGCTCTGCCTAGGCCGTCCAATGCTGTCGTGTACCACTCGATATTGACTGGTTTGGTAGCAAAAATGGTAGCCGCGTTCGCTAAGACACACACGGTCAGACGTTGAACGCGTGACTTTTAATCATGGGGTCGAGGGTTCGAGTCCCTCCGCGCTCACCATCCTGAAATCCTCCTATTGAAAGCGTTGGACTATTTGCTCGGATTGGCCAACCGCGCTTTAAGGTTGGCCAGTTTTCTGTTCGCGTTTCGAACTTGCTCGAACGCCGTCGAGGTCTCGATGCCGACCTTTTGGCGGTCATATTCGTCAATGTAGGTCTGTATTTCGCGCAGGTCTTTGTGGCCGGACAACGCCCCGATCTGCGGCGCGGTATAGCCGGCGTGGACAAGCCGGATCATGAACAGTTTGCGCAATCCGTGGCTGGTGCAGTCCGGCAGTCCGGCGGCATCGCACCACTCGCGCATCTTGTTGCCGAACCCGTTGGCGGTGAACGCCTTGCCAAACGAGGTCACGAGATATGTGTCGGTCCCGGTTACCGGCAGAGCATCAATCGCGGCCTTGGTCTCGTCGAACAGCTTGACCGAAATCCGCTTGCCGCCGGTGGTCGAAGTCTTCTTCGGCAGGAAATTGTTCAAGACGCCGTCACGGATATAGCGAGGTCCGATGCGCACCACGTCGGATTTGCGCACCCCCAAATTCAAATACAGCTCGAACGCCGCGCGCGCCATCGTGCCGACCTTGTAGCGCGCCTCATACCTGGCGGCATCATCCTCGGTCCAGGTGTAGAACCCGCCCGTGTTTTTCATTTTCTGGCGGGTAACGCCTTCGCTCGGGTCGTGATCGATCAGGCCGGCAGCCTTGCAAAATTTTAGGAAGTGCCGCAACGCGCGCAGCATGTTGCGCTGAACTGCCGGTGATCGCAGGCTCGATATATAGACCTGCATGTGCCGGCGTTCTAGCTTGCGCAGCCGCTTGTCCCATGCTCGGTGCGAAACCGTTCGACCAGCGAACGCTGGCTCGATCGCGTGCCGTCGCCCAATTCTTTTGTGAAGGCGCTGCTTTGATAATACGCGACTGCGGCCGCGTTGAGGGTGCCGGCCACGGTACGCGACGCGCCGATCACAGCCGTTCCCTGATGGGCAGCAAGCGCGCGCTCGTAGACCTCCATAAATGCGGGCGACCATGGCAGCCCGTGCAAAGGCACCTTCCTGTGCCCCTTGCGTCGCAAATAGAACCGCGGCCGGCCATGACGGTCGATGAAGGCGTGCACGTAGCGCGGTAGTTTCATTGGGCGTCCCACTCGTTCACATCCTGATTCGCTTCATGGTCATCGGCATCGGCGCTGTTATAGAGTTTGATCTTAATGCGACCGTCCTCGATCTCGATGGCAATCGCCTTCTGACCGGCCGCCTCGATGGCCTGCAACGCCCGCTTCACGTCGCCCTGGCGGAATGTGGAAGGCACACGCCTCATCAGGCTGCCTCCGCATTGTGCTTGGGCTTCGACGGCGACGCACTATCCTGCGGCTCCTTCCGGTCAAACTCTCGCTCCAGCAGGAGGCGCATGACGTCTGTCATCTTGGTATCGTCGATCGCACACTGGATCTTTATCCGCCGATTTAGAGCAGGAGGAATCTCGACCGTGAAGCGCTGCGCCGCGTCTCTAATGCCCTTGGTCGATGGCGCGAGCGCTGGCGATGGTGACGCGCGTGCGGTGGCGCTCGACCCGCCCTCATCGGTCGCTGGGTCCTTTTGAGGCTGTGAGTAACCGCGGGGACCGCGCCACCGCACCTAATCGCGAATAAATCCTGCGACCGTGGTTGCAGTTACAGCGGAGGCGATGCGTCCTACTCGATGTCCGCTATGCCCCAATAGTAACCAAATTCCGCAGCGCAGCGGAATGACGCGATGTGCCATTAGCAGAAGCCACGCTAATGGCCGAGTTCGTATGCATCCGCAGGGCGCGCTCCGTAGCTCGTAAGCGGCTGGAAACTGGTCCAGCTTAGCTAGCTCTATTCTGAATGGCCGTTGGTAGAGTGCGGGATTTATTCTTCTTGCAATAGGCGACGACCGCACTGGAATTCCTCTGCAGGCGGTCGTAATCTAATACACTGTTGCTTGCCGCCGCGTTGTAGTAGCCGCTCATGAAATATCTTACAAAATCTTGATCCACTGGACCGTACCCCAACCAAGTTCCGCAAGTGATCTTGTTAAAATCCAGCGTAGCGTTAGGCACCGCAGTTACGCCTATCGATTTTTCCAGTCCTACCATCACACTGGCACTCGGGTTGGATTGGCACCACCCTCTTACGTTTGTGACATTTGTCCGATGCAGGTCAAAATCTACAAACGTCCTCCGACTTTGATAACTAAACCAGCCGGTCATCCAAGCCGAGAACTTACTCGACGGTGCAGCCGGCATGGCGAGATATTCGCTACAGGTAATGCTGCGAATATCGGCCGTCGTGGCAAGCGCTTCACTAGCGAACGCTGGAACAATTAAGATCGCGAACGTAAGGATATTCAACCTGCATCTCATTGTGATGACTCCCAGTAACGAGTGACCGAGCAGACCAATCGCAATTTAATGGGATCACAAAACCTGCATCCCGTGACTCCAGCCCCTTAATGGCGAGTGCAAGGTTTCTGGTTGATCTAGATCAACGGCGGCGGACCCAACTCTCTGTCAGGATAGGGTCATTTGCTACGGTGATGAGCCAGCAGCCAGCCCGACCACGTCCGCTATGCCGCCGAGAGCATGAGCTATCTCACCGCGACGCAACAGGAACCAAGACGATGGCTGATACCGTCGCCATTGATTGCCCGCCCGCCGCCAAACCTGCGTCTCGACGGCGATCTGCCAAGCCCCGCGACCGTCAGCCGCGCGCGCGGCGGCGAGATCGGATCGCCGAACTTGGGCCTCCATCCTGATCGGGATTGCATAAGTCCATAGCCGCCCGGTTTCGCAAGGAAGCCGGTGCCAGGGACCGCATCTGGTCTATGGATTTCTGACGGACATCGCCGAACGCGGTGGTCGGGCCGATCCACCCGAAGGCAATGCCGGTGATCCTGACGACCGACGAAGAGCGCGACGTTTGGATGCGCGCGTCGTGGGATGAGGCCAAAGGCGCTGCAAAGACCCTTGCTTCTCAGCGCCGAGGAGGCGCGGAAGTCCTCGCCGGAGTGGGCTATCTCAATTCGCACCAAATCGGCGTCGCTCAGCGGCTGGTCGGCCTTGCCGGTATCGCATTGCGGAACGCGAGCGGCGAGGTAATGGTAGAAATGGTTTGCGCTCCCTCGCCGACGCCCTGAATGGTGATATCGCCGTAGTTCATTAGGCGGCCAAAAATGCTCTGATCGCTCTCGACTTTATCGAGGTTCATTTCAAAGTTCCGTCGCTTAATGGACCCAGCCTTGTGGACGACCCGCATGTTGGTGACATCGGTCTCGGTGGTCCAGTGAAACCAAGCCGTCGTCGTCCAATAGGAGGCCGCAAGCCCCGCAATCGCCGCCAAGGCCAGACAAACGAACATCAGCGCGTCGCATTGACCGAGCGCCACAGCACCAGAAAAACGACCGCGATGATCCACCCCGCGATTGCCGGGAGAAAAAACATCCAGTGTTCGTTGCTCGAATACAGCACCTTCTCGCCGGGCTGCAAGATTTCCTGGATATAACGTCCCATAAGCACCTTGAAATTAACAATTGCCCAGCAGCGGGTTGGACAACGCCGAAATTCTAAATCTCAACTCTCCGTGAGACTGCCAACATTGTGGCTCTGTCGTCTTTTGACCTTGATCTATCGCAAGCCTTCGAGCGATCAGCCCCGCACGTTTGCAGGCGTTGAAAACGAAAGCCGGATCATCCCCTTCCTGTGAGAGGTCGGAGCGATTGGCCGGTTCAGGGAGGTGGAGAATGATTAAATTGATTGCTATTGCTGGCTTCGCTCTCTCGGTCGCAGTATCAGCACAAGCTGCGCCACTGGCACCGATTATTCCTCAGCCGGACAGCTTGATCACGGAAGTCGCGGTTGGCTGCGGCGTGGGTAGGACACGAATTAACGGTGTGTGTGTAGCAAGAACCACCGTCCGCCACACCCGGCGAGCCGTCCGCAGATGTGCGCGGGGAATGACCTGCTAGCACTGATGGCTTTAAACCTCGGGCGGTCCTGGAGACTAGCAGCATGTCTCCACGACCGCCTTAGGCAGAACGCTGTCTTGGGTCTCTAAAGCGAGCTGTGGGACGAATGCTCTGTCGTCGATTGGCGTAGAACGCCGCAACGACCAATAAGCAACGATGCCTGCAATGGCGTCGAATTCCAACGCGGAAGCCTTGATACAGATCAAGGCCTCATGCCGGCACCGCTCTACCCTCGGTCACGCGCCTGCAAGCACAACTGAGGATCCCCAACGGCGCGACCGTGATGGTCAGTGGGTTCATGGGGGTGAGGACGCCGAAACGCCTGCTGGACGAACTGGTCAGGCAAAGAAAGTCAGAGCTCTCCATCATCGGCAATGATGCAGCGGTGCCCGGCAAGGGCGTCGGAAAACTGTTCGCCTTCGTGGAACGCATTCGGGCTGGCGGCTGTGGCCTGGGAGGCGCTCTAACGCCGACCGGGCGTCGGCCATAGTCGAACAGGGCGCACGAAAGATCGAGGTCGGCGGCAAAAGCTTTGTCCTCGAGAAGGCTTAGCGGCGGGTTCGGTCGGAATCACCAGATGAAGAAGCATGCTTGGTATGTGACGTTCGAAATCCCATGGAAAGGTACAGCGGTCCGAAGTCGGCGGTCTCGGTCGACGGAGACATTCGAGACCGAAATGGAAGCCAAGAGCTTCGCACGTGCCAAGTTCGACGAGGGATTGGTCGTGACTGCCGGAACGATCATTCCTCATTTGCCGAGACGCGCTATCGCGTCGGGAAAGATTCCGTCCTGGCTTGACGAAGGACGGGAGCAAGAGAGTGGCGACGCGGAGGAAAGTGCCGATCCGAAGTCAGGGATCGAATAAGCCGCAGCTTCTGGGGCGCGCAACTTTCGCGACCCACGGCCGCGCCTCCCGCCATGTGCACGATAATCAACAAAGCGATAATGAAGCGCGCCAATTTCCCTTGGGTGTTGCCATTTTGGCACGGGTACTTAGGCGTAACGTACGTAGGATTCACGCGCAAGTTGGAATCAATGCAGCGCCTGCAAACCACCGTTGGCGGGGACAAATTAGAAGCCGACGGAAATGGAGAGAGAAAAAATGAAGAATTTTCTGTTGTGTTCCGTTGGTCTCGTAGCATTACTCGGCGTGGCCGCCCCTGCATCCGCTGCGGATATGGCCGTCAAGGCACGGCCACCCGCGCCAGTCGTCGTTCCGATTTACGACTGGACCGGCTTTTACATCGGCGCCAATGGCGGCTGGGGACAGAGCCGCAACTGCTGGGATTTCGTCGATGTGGCTGGCGTCGTCGTCGCTGACGGTTGCCGTGAGCGGTCGGGCGGCCTCGCTGGCGGGCAGATCGGTTATCGCTGGCAAGCCAATCAGTGGGTGTTTGGCCTGGAAGCTCAGGGCGATTGGGCGGATCTCAGCAACCAGCGCGTCAGCATCCTCAATCCTCTGTTCTCCACTCGTACCTCGACCGATGGTATTGGCCTCTTTACCGGCCAGATCGGCTACGCTTGGAACGCAGCACTGCTGTACGTAAAGGGCGGCGCGGCAGTGACGAGCAACCGCTTTAGCATCCTCAGTACCCTTACCGGCGCTGAACTGGCCTCAGCTAGCGCGACCCGCTGGGGCGGCACCATCGGTGTTGGACTGGAGTACGGCTTCACACCAAACTGGTCGTTCGGTGTCGAGTACAACCATCTGTTCATGGGCGACGCGAACAATTCGTTCTCGGTCGCCAATCCGATTGTTGCCGGTGCACTCAACCGGATCAGTCAGGACGTGGACATGGTAACCTTGCGC
>NZ_JAFCLS010000021.1 GCF_018131075.1 Bradyrhizobium sp. JYMT SZCCT0428
CAATGCCGTAATCAGGTCGGGACAGCCTTGGAAAGGCGCTGCCGCCTCTTGACTCTCAACACGGTAGATCCCGGCTCAAGGCCGGGACGACGACGGCGTTTGTTGCTGCACCATCATCTAAACATGGCTTTTATCTAAACATGGCTTCACATTCTCGCGACGCATTGCGTCCGAAGTTTTCAAGATCATCCGCCCAAATTGAGAGGGCGCAGGGAAGACCGGGTGCGCGCTGCACCCGCGGTCCCGTGTGCGGTTTGCACTAAAAAAGCTGCACACGAGCATACAGGGCAGCGGAGAACACCCGGCCTTCCCTGCGCAATGGCTTTACGGCTTATGCCGTGATCTCCCCGGAGACGAGTTCTTGGTTGACTCCGTCGCCGCCGTTTCCGCTTGCGCTTCTCCGACAGCTTGACACCTGCAACGGGTGCCAGGACCACACGGTTTTGCCGTACGCTTAGTCCACGCCATCGTCTCAGCGCAAACCAGCGTCCACCGCAACCCGCCCAACGTCCGTGACGACGGCCGACGCCCTTCTGAGTAGGACGGGATGGCCAAACACATACTCCTGATTTTCTTTCTGGTAAACAGAAATATCTTTGATTCTGGGGCTTGACACGAATTCCGACAATCAGAAGTGATTTGCCCGTCGGGTTGATTTGTCGCACGCCGGTCGCCAGATTGCGCTTGCGCGCGAGACGACGTAGCCCGTAGCCCGGATGAGCCAACGGGTCGCGCGAATGCGCGCCCGATGACAGGCTCCGCGATATCCGGGTCTTCTCTTGCACTGCCCCGCATGTCGCTTGCGCTCATGCGGGCTACGCGCTGGTGTCGCACCGACCCAGCATATTGCGTAGCCTGTCGTTGGGTGGGCTGGCACGGGTTCTGCAGAGCAGCCAATTCAGATACGCACTCAACCCCGGTAACGGACCAGAGGAAAGACAGTGGCAAGATTTGTGAACGTCGCAGCGGGACAGTTGGGCCCTGTTGCCCGAAGCGAAACAAGGACCGAGGTTGTCGCGCGGCTGATGGCGCTGATGCGCCAGGCGCACGCCAACGGATGCGACCTGATCGTCTATCCCGAACTGGCGCTGACGACGTTCTTTCCGCGCTGGTACATGGAGGATCAGGCGGAGATCGATTTTTTCTTCGAGCATGAGATGCCCGGTCCGCAGACGCGAGCCCTGTTCGACCTGGCCCGGGAACTGGGCATCGGATTTTGCCTGGGTTACGCCGAACTGGCGGTCGAGAACGGCGAAACCCATCGGCACAACACCTCTATCCTCGTGGACAAGCGCGGCAACGCCATCTCCAAATATCGCAAAGTCCATTTACCGGGTCACGCCGAACACGAGCCGTGGCGTCGATTTCAGCATTTGGAAAAGCGTTACTTCGAGCCCGGCTCCGGCTTTGGCGTGGCCGACGCGTTCAACGGCACGATCGGCATGGCGATCTGCAATGATCGCCGCTGGCCCGAAACCTATCGCGTGATGGGACTGCAGGGCGTCGAAATGGTGCTGATCGGCTACAACACGCCGGTGCACAATCCGCCCGCGCCTGAGCACGACGACCTCGCGCTGTTCCACAACCGTCTTGTGATGCAGTCCGGCGCCTACCAGAACGGGACCTGGGTCGTGGGCGTCGCCAAGGCTGGTATCGAAGAGGGCGTCGACCAGATCGGCGGTAGCTGCATTGTGGCGCCATCCGGTGAAATCGTCGCCGCTTGCACGACCAAAGGTGACGAAATCGCATTGGCGCGCTGTGATCTGGATTTGTGCAACTCCTACAAGCGCACCACCTTCAACTTCGACATCCACCGGCAGCCCCATGCCTACGGGTTGATCGTCGAACGAAGGGGCCAGCACATGATGGCGGATGGAACGCCCGTGCCTTCGGGCAAAAGCGGTCGTGGCCCGTAGCGAAAGAATCCGACGCGAGAGTCAGAAAGCGAACGGAAGCCCCGGCGTTAGTCAGCCATATCTTGTTCAGGCAGGCGCGAGGCGGACATTTGCGGCAGCACCTTCAGGCAACTGCCTCGGAAGCTCCAGGCGCAAATCCGATTGCTGTTGACGACTTGAAAGGATGAAAACCCGTGGGAAAGGCCGATATTAAAGCCAAAGCGAACACCGATACGCCGAATGCGAAGGTCGAAACGAACGAAAAGCAAAACCTTGAAGGTTCGCTTTTCACGATGCCGGGAATTTTCCGCGGGATCGCCGAGCAGAGCATGTCGCGGACAAAGGACAACTACGAGAAGTTACAGGCTGCCTCGGGAGAGATAGCCGACATTCTCAGCGAAACCTATTCGACCCACGCCAAGACCGCCGCGGACTACGGGATCAAGGTCATCGAGATCGCGGGCGCCAACACCAACTCCGCCTTCGATTTTCTCTCCAAACTCACGGACACGAAGTCGCTCTCGGAAATCGTGCAGCTGTCAGCCGCGCAGACCCGCAAGAACGTCGAAGCCACGTCCGCGCAGAACAAGGAACTTTGGCAGCTCGCCCAGAAAGTCGCGACCGAGACGGCCGAGCCGATCAAGAAGGGCCTCACCAGGGTCCTGCAGAAAGCCTCCTAAGACGAACTTCCAAGGCCGCCGGGATCGGCTGGAGAAAGCGCCTTCGGTGAGAAGAGGTGCAGTCCAGCCGATGGCGAACGGACACGTTGCTGCCACACAACAGCCGAGGGAGAAACACGATGGGTATCATCATGATCAAGTGCCCTCAAACGGGACGCGAGATCCCGACGGGCATCAAGGCGGATCGGGAAAAATTTCGATGCAGCGTGGTGTTCTTCGCGCGCACCTTCTGCTCACTCTGCAAAGCCAACCACGAATGGTTCGCCAGGGATGCCTGGGTCAAGGAAGCCTGGGTTTACGAGCCAAGCGAGACGGCGGAGATCAAAGGCCTCTTGGCCGCGGGCTAGTCGTCCCATGCGTTCGCGGGTGCCGCTGCGCGACATCCACCTTGGCCAAAAGCGGATCTGGCGCGCGGAGGATCTTTTGTACCGGAGGGATGTGAGGCTTCATTCCTTCAGGCGAAACAATATGATCGATTCGACGGCGCATGACGTCGTAGCACTCGCATGCCGCGGCTTCGAGCCGCGGCCTGTCAATCTCGATCAGGCCCCGCCGATTGGACCGGATAGCCCGCAACGTCCGCAGCTTGTGCACGACATGCGTCACGGTCGTTCGACGTACGCCAAGCAGCTCCGCAAGCGCCTCTTGCGTGAGCGGCAGGAAATCACTGTCGACGCGATCGTGGATGTGGAGCAACCACCGGGCCAGGCGGGCCTCGACCGAGTGCAGCGCATTGCAGGCGGCCACATGCTGGAGTTGCGCCAATAGCGCTCTGGTGTAGATCTGCACCACGTCTCTGATTGCGCCACTGCGGCTGAGCGCCGCCTCAAATCTTGCCGGAGAAATCTGCAACGAGGTTCCGGCCACGCGAACGATCGCCGTAACCGGAGAGCGGGTAGGTCCCAATGCGGACAGGATGCCCACGGCCCCCTCATTCCCGACGACCGCGGTGGCTACCGTTTGTCCGTTTGGCATGTCCATGATGAACGCGATCGTCCCGCTGAGGGGGAAATAGATCTGTTCAACCAGGTCTCCCGATCGTAGCAGGACGACATCACGTTCAGACGACACTTTGCGGAGGTGCGGCGCGAGCAAATCGAAATCTGCCGCCGGCAACGCAGCTAACAGTCGATTACCTACCCTGGTAGTGGGCTCCATCACGGGAAACTCCTCCCTCGACGGACCGCGTCTTGCGCAGACTACTCCTGGCACCAGCCTGCGCAAGTAGCAGATTAGGCCTAGGTTACCAGAAACCTGCTGCGCCACTAGTTCCAGTAGCCCGAGCAGATATCCCTATTTTCCCACTCGGCCCCGCATGTGCGGGCTAAGCGCCAAGGGCGGTTTTTCCTGTCGTCATTGCGAGCGAAGCGAAGCAATCCATAGCGCGGCAAGCGGAGGCATGGATTGCTTCCGCCTACGCTCGTTGAGCTTCGGCGGACAAGTCGTCGCTTCGCTCCCTTGCGCAAACGCTTCGCGTTTGTCGCAGGCAATGACGGAAAGGCGAGCACCGTCCCGGCCCCTCAGCCAAACCGGTGATCGTATCTCGTGAGCGCCAGCTCCTTCACATCGATATCCGGCTTGCGGCCCGAGAGCATGTCCGCGAGCACCCTCCCCGAACCGCAGGCCATGGTCCAGCCGAGCGTGCCATGGCCGGTATTGAGATGGAGGTTGGAATAGCGCGTCGGGCCGATCACCGGCGGACCGTCGGGGGTCATCGGCCGCAGGCCGCTCCAGAACGTCGCCTTGCCGATGTCGCCGCCGCGCGGAAAAAGCTCGGTCAGCGAATGATCCAGCGTCGCGCGCCGCGCCGGGTAGAGCCTGTCGGAGTACCCCGAAATTTCCGCGGTGCCGCCGACACGGATTCGATCGCCGAGCCGAGTGATCGCGACCTTGTAGCTTTCGTCCATCACCGTCGATACCGGTGCGGCGTCGGGATCCGTTATCGGCACCGTGATCGAATAGCCTTTGACGGGATAGACCGGCAGCGAAATGCCCACCGGCCGCAGCAGCCGCGGCGACCAGCTGCCGAGTGCGACGACATAGGCATCGGCCTGCAACACGCCATTGGAGGTGGCGACGCCTGATATGCGCGACGCATCCGCGATCAATCCCTCGATGCCGACATTGAAGGCAAAGCGCACGCCGAGCTTTTCGGCCTCGAGCGCGAGCGCCTGCGTGAACATGTGGCAATCGCCGGTCTCGTCCTGCGGCAGGCGAAGCCCTCCGGCGATCTTGTCCGACACCTTCGCCAGCGCCGGCTCCGCGGCAATGCAGCCGGCGCGATCGAGCACTTCATAAGGCACGCCGTTTTGATTCAGGACGGCGATATCGTCGGCGGGGCCGTCGAGCTGTGCCGCGTAGCGGAACAGCTGCAGCGTGCCGCGCTCGCGCTCGTCGTAGCGAATGCCGATCTCGCTGCGCAACGCGCGCAAGGCATCGCGGCTGTATTCGGCGATCGGAATCATCCGCCGCTTGTTGACCGCGTAGCGCTCCGACGTGCAGTTGCGCAGCATCTTCAGCAGCCACAGCCACATCACGGGATCGAGCTTCGGCCGGATCACCAGCGGGCCGTGCTTCATCAGAAGCCATTTGATCGCCTTGACCGGCACGCCCGGCCCCGCCCATGGCGAGGAATAGCCGGGCGATACTTCGCCGGCGTTGGCAAAACTGGTCTCCAGCGCAGGTTTCGGCTGACGGTCGACGACCGTCACCTCATGGCCGGCTTTGGCGAGATAATAGGCTGACGTGACGCCGATGACGCCACTGCCGAGAATCAAAACTTTCACGATCCCTCATGCTTCTGCCGCGGCATCGTTCGATCACCGCACGATAGTCGATGCCGCAGTTAGAGCAAGGATCAGGCCACGCGCTTGATCGCGTCGCCGAGGATCGAGACCATCTCGTCTATGTGGCTCTTCTCCACGATCAGCGGCGGTGACACCGCAAGCGAGTCGCCGCTCTGGCGCAGATAGAGGCCGTTGTTGAAGCAATCGACCATCAGATCATAGCCGCGCGCGGCCGGCGCGTCCTTGCGCGGTGCGACCTCGATGGCGCCCATCAGGCCGACATTGCGGATGTCGATCATGTTCGGCAGGCCCTTGAGCGAATGCAGGCCCTGTTCCCAGTAATCGGCCATCGAGGCGCCGCGCGTCAGCAGCCCCTCGTCCTTGTAGATATCGAGCGTCGCGATACCGGCGGCGCAGGCCACCGGATGCGCCGAATAGGTGTAGCCGTGGAACAGCTCGATCTGGGCCTGCGGCCCCGTCATCAGCGTGTCGTGAATCTTGCGGCTGGCGAACACCGCGCCGCAGGGAACCGTGCCGTTGGTGATGCCCTTGGCGGTCGTCATCATATCAGGCGTGACGCCGAAATAATTGGCGGCGAACGGCGCGCCGAGGCGGCCGAACCCGGTGATGACTTCGTCGAAGATCAGGAGGATGCCGTGCTTGTCGCACAGGGTGCGCAACCGATTCAGGTAGTTCTTCGGCGGCGGCAGCACCGCGGTCGAGCCAGGTACCGGCTCGACGATGACGGCGGCGATGGTCTCGGCGCCATGCAGCGCCACCAGCCGCTCGACATCGTCGGCGAGTTCGGCGCCGTGCTCCGGCTGGCCCTTGGCGAAGGCGTTGCGGGCAAGATCATGGGTGTGGCTGATATGGTCGACACCCGGCAGATGGGTCGCGAAGGCGCGGCGGTTGTTCACCATGCCGCCGACCGACATGCCGCCGAAGCCGACGCCGTGATAGCCGCGCTCGCGGCCGATCAGGCGCGTACGCGTCGGCTGGCCGGCGGCGCGCTGATAGGCCAGCGCGATCTTCAGCGCGGTATCGACCGATTCAGAGCCGGAATTGGTGAAGAAGATGCGATCGAGCCCGGTTGGGGCGATTGCGGCAAGGCGCTCGGCGAAGTCGAACGCGAGCGGATGGCCCATATTGAACGAGGGCGCAAAATCGAGGTTCATCAGCTGGCGCTCGACGGCGGCAGCGATCTCCTTGCGGCCGTGGCCGGCATTGACGCACCAGAGGCCCGCGGAGCCGTCGATCACCTTGCGGCCGTCGATGGTGGTGTAATGCATGCCCGAGGCGGAGGCGAACAGCCGCGGCTCGGCCTTGAACTGCCGGTTGGCCGTGAACGGCATCCAGAACGATTCGAGCTTCACGGTGTTCGGAATCTGGTGAATCGTCATGGGGCGCTCCTGTGCGGGTTTCCCTACCCGACATCATGTTGATGATGTGCAGCAAGTCCTTTTCTGATACCATCCAAGCTATTGAATTTGCTGGGGGCGTTGGGTAGCATTCGTTCGATCCGCAACACACTCAACACCCCAAACCAACCCCTCGAGGCTTTGATGAGCATAGATGTCGGCGAACGGTTACGCT
Source organism: Bradyrhizobium sp. JYMT SZCCT0428 (assembly GCF_018131075.1). GTDB lineage: Bacteria > Pseudomonadota > Alphaproteobacteria > Rhizobiales > Xanthobacteraceae > Bradyrhizobium. The sequence continues at coordinate 6,955 of NZ_JAFCLS010000021.1, forward strand.
TCGTCCGCGCCCGCAACAAGATATCGCAGCGTGAACTCGCCAAGCGTTCGGGGGTGACCAACTCGACGATCTCGCTGATCGAATCCAACCAGATGAACCCGTCGGTCGGCGCGCTCAAGCGCATCCTCGACGGCATTCCGATGGGGATGGCGGAGTTTTTCGCCCTCGAACCCGACCAGCCGCGCACGGCGTTTTACCGCGCCGACGAACTGAGCGAGATCGGCAAGGGCAAGATTTCCTTTCGCCAGGTCGGCGACAATCTGTTCGGCCGGAGCTTGCAGATCCTGAAAGAGCGCTACGAGCCCGGCGGCGACACCGGACGGATTCCGCTGGTGCACGACGGCGAGGAAGGCGGCATCGTTCTCTCGGGCCGGCTCGAAGTGACGGTCGACAGCGAACGCCGCATCCTCGGGCCCGGCGACGCCTATTATTTCGAGAGCCGCCGGCCGCATCGGTTTCGCTGCGTCGGCGACAAGGCGTGCGAGGTGATCAGCGCCTGCACGCCGCCGACATTCTAAGGGCGGCCAAATCAATAGCTGGCGGCCATCAGCTTCAGGCGCGGGTAGAGCTTGTCGATCGCCACGATGTCGCTGCGCATTTGCGCGATGATCCAGTCCCTGATCTCGACGGCAACGGGGCGGATCGGCCGGTTGCGCGGGGTGACGAGTTCGCAGACCCGCCGCGTGCGGACGAGTTTTGCCGACGCCGGCACCAACGCACCGGTCAGCAGCCAATGCGCGACGACGGTGATCCAGCCGAGCGTCACGCCCTGCCCGAGCAGCGCCGCCTGCACCACGACCGCATAATCCGAAAAGCTCAGCGCCTTGGCCGGACCTGATGCGCCGGTGAGCGCGCCCGGATATTGCAGCACCCAGTCTTCGGGCGTGTCGGCCAGCTTGATGATGGTGCGCCCTTCGGCAGGCTTGCGCGCAACATTCGTGTCGCGGTAGCCGGGACTGCAGATCGGCAGCATGACTTCCTTCATGACCAGGGCGCCGCTGGTCTCGGGGTCGTCCTGATCGCGAAACCGCATGCCGACGTCGACGTTCTCGACCGCCCCGCGCAGCGAGCCCGAGATCAACTGGAACCGGAGGTCGACGTTCGGAAACGCGCGCTGCAGCTTGTCGATGCGCGGCATCAGCCAATGGTTGGTGAAGGCCGAGGAGACCGAGAGCGTGACGGTTTCGGTGCCCCGGCGCCGCCGCTCGATCTCGACCAGGCCGCTCTCGATGCTGCGAAAACCGTCGGTGACGCGGCGATAAAGCAGCTCGCCCTCTTCCGTCAGGGTCGCGCCGCCGGCGGTGCGGTCGAACAGGCGGACCCCGAGATAATCCTCGAAACGTCCCAGCATCCGGCTGACCGCCGGCTGGGTCACGTTCAGCTCGGCCGCCGCCGCCGTGAAGCTGCCGTTGCGCGCGGCGGCGTCGAAGACGAACAGCGCATTACTGGAAGGCAGCATCCGGCGAAGCTCAGGCATAACTTCAGATTATGACGCAAGTGATAATTTGGCAATTGCCCGGCCGCCCTAATTTTGATTGCCTTGCCGATCAAGGAGGCCTGCCGGGAAGCGGAGCATTCCGAGCAAACCACGGTCGGGGAGATTTGCCCAGTCGCGCGGGAAGCGTCCGCCTATAAATTGAGATCATGCCAGTTCAACGGCCCTTGCGACGAAGCAAGGGCGGCGGGAAATCGCATTCATGCGGCCAGCGGCGAAGCGCAACAGGAAGGTCGTTCATTGGGCAGCGGTGTTGAAAGCGTCGAAATCAAGTCCGCGAGCAAGCACTATGGTGCTGTCGTGGCGCTCGACAATGTCACGCTGAGCGTCGCGCCGCGCGAGTTCGTCTCGCTGCTCGGGCCCTCCGGATCCGGCAAGACCACGCTCCTGGGCCTGCTCGGCGGCTTCATCCAGCCGACTTCCGGTTCGATCCATTTCGGCGAGCGTGACGTCACGCTGGAGCCGCCGCACAAGCGCAACATCGGCGTCGTGTTCCAGAACTACGCGCTGTTTCCGCATATGAGTGTCGGCGAGAACGTCGCCTTCCCGCTGCGCGCGCGGCGGCTGCCGAAGGCCGATTGGCCCGCGAAAGTGCGCGGCGCGCTGGCGATGGTCGGCCTCGCCGGTTACGAAGAACGCGGCGTGGCGCAACTCTCCGGCGGCCAGCGCCAGCGCGTGGCGCTGGCTCGCGCGATGATCTTCGAGCCGCGTTTGATCCTGATGGATGAGCCGCTTTCCGCGCTCGACAAGCAGCTGCGGGAATCGATGCAGATCGAGCTGCGCCAGCTCCACAAACGCATCGGCGCCACCATCATCTACGTCACCCACGACCAGCGCGAGGCGCTGACGATGAGCGACCGCGTCGCCATTCTCAAGGACGGCCGCCTGATCCAGATCGATAAGCCCGCGCAGCTGCACGATCATCCGGCGGATTCCTTTGTCGCCAGTTTCATCGGCGAGGCGAGCCTGTTGCCGGTCCGCCGCATTGATTCCGGCAGCGTGGCGCTCGGCCCCGCCACCCTGCGCAGCGCGAGGGCGATCCCGAACGGCGATGCGCTGATGCTGGCGGTGCACAGCGAAAAGCTGCTGATCGACGACGGCGCGGATAATGCCGCGCTCAACCGGCTGACCGGCACCGTCACCGACGTCGTCTACCAGGGCGAAAGCCTGCGCATTTTCATCGCCCTGCCCGACGGCACCGCGCTCAGCCTGCGCCAGCCGAGCCATCACGAAGCCTATCGCCGCATCCCGCCCGTCGGCGGCCCCCTCACCGTGACCCTTCACCCGGAGGATACGATCATCGTACCGAAAGCCGCGGAATGAACGTCCACCACCAACGCAGTTCCAACACCAGAGAAGAAACGCCCATGTCGTTCAGCAATTTCAAGGTTCTCACTTTCGATGTCGTCGGCACCCTGATCGACTTCGAAACCGGCGTGCTCGACGCCGTCCGCAAGATATCCGGAAGAAGCGCCGCTGAACTCAGCGACGACAAGATCTTTGCCTCCTACAAGCGCGGCCGCGATGCGCATCCGGAGCGCTCCAGCGAAGTGATGTTCGACGTCTATCGCTACCTCGCCAAGGAACTCGGGCTGCCGGCCGATGATGCGGCCTGCGACTCTTTCCAACTGGCGGTGCTGCGCTGGCAGCCGTTTTCGGATTCGGTCGAGGCGCTGAAGCGCCTGCGCACGAAATTCCGGCTGGTCGCGATGACCAACGCCGACCGCGTCGCACTGTCCTGCTACGCCCACGCGCTCGGCGATCCCTTCGACGACACCGTCTGTGCCGACGAGACCGGCGTAGCCAAGCCGAACCCGGAATTCTTCGCCTATAATAAAGGGCGGCAATCGGCCTTCGGCTACAAGCAGTCCGACATCCTGCATGTGGCGCAGAGCCAGCACCACGACATCGGGATCGCGCGAAAACTCGGCTATAAAGTATGCTGGATCGAGCGCCGCCAGGGCATGGCGGGTTTTGGCGGCACGCCCGAAGTGCCTGAACTGACAAAACCCGATTTTCATTTCGCCACCATGAAAGCCTTCGCCGACGCGGCGGTCGGGCACTGAGGGGCGCGCGGCGATGGCACAAGTCTGGACCCCAATGGCATCGGCGAACTCGCTGTGGGCGAGTACGGCGACGCCGTTGCGGACCTTTCCCGTGCTGTCAGGCGCGGTTCAGGCTGACGTCGTGATCATCGGCGCCGGCTATACCGGGCTCTCCGCCGCGCATCATATCGCCAAGAACGGCCTCGCGCCGGTCGTGCTCGAAGCCAACCGTCCGGGCTGGGGCGCCAGCGGCCGCAACGGCGGTGTCATCACCGCAAAATTCCGGCAATCGTTCCGCGGCATCGATGCGGCCCATGGCCGCGCGATGGCCAAGCGCATGTACGAGATCGCGTATGAATCGACCGAGATCGTCGAGGAACTGGTTTCCGAATTCGGCATCACCAGTGCGCGGCTGACGCGCACCGGACAGGTCAAGGCCGCGCATAACCACGCGACGCTGAAGGCCGCGATCGATGAAGCCGAATGGATGAAGCGCGAGATGGGCGATGCCGATGTCCGGATCCTCGACGCCCATGAAGTGCGCGAGGAAACCGGCTCAAAGGCGTTCGTCGGCGGCGTGCTCAATCCGGGCTCCGGCGGCATCCATCCGCTGAACTACCTGCATGGCCTCGCCGAAGGACTCGCGGCGCGCGGTGTCGCTATCTATCAGGAAAGCCCGGCGCTGCGGATACGGCGCGAGAACGGGCGCGTCGTCGTTGAAACGCCGCAAGGCACGGTGCGCGCGCGGCAAGTCATCATCGCCACCAACAGCTATTCCGACCTGACCGACGCGACGCGCCATATGCAGCACACTTTGGTGCCGTTCCGCAGCGCCATCATCGCCACCGACCGATTGCCGCATAACCTCGCAGGCAGCCTGATGCCGACCGGGCGAACCTATACCGAGACCAAGCGCATGATGCGCTGGTTCCGCATGGTCGACGATCGCGTGATCTTCGGCGGCCGCGGCGCCTTCGGCAAACAGGATTCGGAAGCTGCCTTCGACGCGCTGCGCAAGGCCATGGTCGGCATTTTCCCGGAACTGAGCGACACACCGCTGGGATTCAAATGGTCGGGCCTCGTCGGCATGACGCTGGATTCCATGCCGCATATCGGCCGGCTCAACGACCACACCCTGTTCTCGATGGGCTACAACGGCGCCGGCGTCGCGATGTCCAGCCTGATGGGGCGTTATCTCGCGGCCTTCGTGCGCGGCGAGCAGCCTGATGTCGGCCTGCTCGATGCCAGCCGCCTCAAGGTCATTCCATTTTATCCGCTGCGTGAACCGGCCGTCCGAATGGTGGCCGGCTGGTATCAGTTTTTGGACGCGATCGGGCAATAGCAACGCAAAGGCCCGGTCATAACAGGAGGGGAACGTAAAATGGCAGTTGCTTCCAACACAGGACTAGGACGCGCGTTGTTCGGCGCAGCGCTCGGGCTCTTCGCGTCAACCAGCATCGCAGCCAACGCCGCCGAGCAGATCACCTTCGTGTCGCAGGGCGGCGCCTATCAGAAGGCGCAGACGGTTGCGATCCTCGATCCCTCGGCCAAGAAGCTCGGCATCACCATCAACCAGGACAGCATTCCCGACGCCTGGCCGGTGATCAAATCGCAGGTCGCCAGCGGCAAGCCGATCTGGGACGTGGTCGACGTTCCGACCGGCTATTGCCTGCGCGGCGGCGAACAGGGACTGATCGAAAAACTCGATTTCTCCAAGATTCCCAATGCCGCCGCCATGCCGGAAGCCTATCGCAATCCGTATTCGGTGGCGTACGAGTTCTATTCCAGCGTTCTGGCCTACAGCCAGAAGAAATATCCTGATGGCGCCACGCCGAACAGCTGGGCCGACTTCTGGGACGTGAAGAAATTCCCCGGCCGTCGCGCGCTGCGCAACCACCCCATTGCGACGCTGGAAGCAGCGCTGATGGCCGACGGCGTCGCGCCGGACAAGCTCTATCCGCTCGACGTTGACCGCGCCTTCAAGAAGCTCGAGGAGATCAAGCCCAACATCACGGTGTGGTGGACCTCGGGCGCGCAATCCGCGCAGCTCCTGAACGACGGCGAGGTCGACATGGTGATGGCCTGGAACGGCCGCGTCAGCGCGCTGACCAAGGAAGGCGCCAAGGTCGCCTATACCTATAACCAGGGCATCCTGCAGAGCACCTCGCTCTGCATCCTCAAGGGCGCGCCGAACCTGGCAACGGCGGTCAAGTTCCTCAACGAGGCCGTCGACCCCGTCCATCAGGCCAATCTGCCGCTGCACATCGATTACGGCCCGGCGAACCCGAAGGCGTTCGATACCGGCGTGGTCAAACCGGAGCGCGTCGCGCAGCTGCCGAGCGCGCCTGACAACGCCAAGAAGCAGGCGCTGATGTCCTATGCGTGGTGGGCGTCGCCGGACGGCGAAGCCGCCGAGAAGCGCTGGGTCTCGTTCGTACAGAAATAGGCGGAAATAATCCGGAGCGGGGTTCGACCGGCGCACCCCGCTCCAGCCATCTGGCAATGACAGGAACACGGCATTGACCCATTCCACACCAGACCTCTCGTTGCGTCACCATCGCCGCGAACAGGGCCTGATGCTGGCATTGGCGTCGCCGGCGCTGCTGGTGATCCTGCTCTTGATCGTGCTTCCGGTTGGCTGGCTCGCCTGGCAATCGATCTATCATGACGGCTTCACGCTGGAGAACTACCGCCGCATCTTCAGCGAAGCCATCTACTGGCGCAGCTTCTCGCTGACCTTCCAGATCAGCCTGCTGGTGACGGTGCTGGCGCTGCTGCTCGGCTATCCCATCGCCTATGCCGCCAGCGTGGTGCCGAAGGGATGGAGCGTATTGATTCTGGCGCTGGTGATCCTGCCGTTCTGGACCAGCGTCCTGGTGCGCGCCTATGCCTGGCTGGCGCTGCTGCAGCGGACCGGGGTGGTCAACCAGTTCCTGCAATATCTCGGGGTCATCGACGAGCCGCTGGCGCTGGTGCACAATACCTTCGGCACTGTCGTGGCGACCGTGCATATCCTGCTGCCGTTCATGGTGCTGCCGCTCTACGCCACCATGCAGAAGATCCCGCACGATTTGATGCAGGCGGGCGCCAGCCTCGGCGGCAGCCCTTCGCACACGTTCTGGCGGATCTTCCTGCCGCTGTCGCTGCCCGGCGTGCTCGCCGGCACGACCTTGGTGTTCGTGCTGTGCCTCGGCTTCTACATTACGCCCGAACTGCTCGGCGGCGGCCGTACCGTGATGGTGTCCCTGCTGGTCAGCCGCAATGTCGAACTCTACGACCAATGGGGCGCCGCAAGCGCCGTCGGTGTGGTGCTGCTGCTCAGCGTTCTCGTCATTTTCCTCATCGTCGGCCGGTTCATTCCGCTCGACCGCATCCTGGGGCAAAAATGAAAACGTTCTCGCTGCCCCGCATCGTCTTCGTCGTGTTCTGCGCGCTGGTGCTGCTGTATCTGATCCTGCCGGTGCTGATCATCGTGCCGATGTCGTTTTCGAGCACCCGCTTCCTGACCTTCCCGCCGCCATCGCTGTCGCTGCGCTGGTATGAGGAATACATTGGCAATGCCGCCTGGATGCAGGCGACCCGCGTCACCTTCGCGGTGGCCGCACTCACCGTCCTGATTGCAACGCCGCTCGGCGTCGCCGCCGCCTACGCCATCAGTAACTCGAAAATGCGCATCATGCGCATCGTCCACATGATGCTCATGCTGCCGTTGGTGGTGCCGATCATCATCACGGCGGTCGGCATCTTCTTTGTCTATGCCAAGATCGGACTGGTGGCGACGATGTCGGGACTGGTGCTCGCCAATGTCATGCTCGGCCTGCCCTATGTCATCACGTCAGTGGTCGCCGGCCTGCAGAGCTTCGATCCGGCGCAGGAGATGGTTGCGCGCAGCCTCGGCATGAACCGCCTGCGCAGCTTCTTCGCCGTCACGCTACCGCAGATCAAGGCCAGCGTGCTGACCGGCGCCATCTTCGCCTTCATCTCGGCGATGGACGAGACGGTCGTCGGCCTGTTCATATCAGGCGGCCAGTACCAGCCGCTGACAAAACGGATGTTCACCGCGCTGCGCGACGAGATCGATCCGACGATCGCCGCGATCAGCACGCTGATGACGGCGGCCTCGTTCTTGCTGGTGCTGATCGCCAGCACGCGGCAGAAGAAGAGCGGCTGAAGGCGTTATTTCTCCAGACCGAAGGGATCGTCGACCGAATGGGCCGGCTGGGTGAACCAGCGCGCGCCGGTTTCGGTGATGACCATGTGGTCCTCGAGCCGGACGCCGAATTCGCCGTAGATGCAGATGGTCGGCTCGTTGGAAAACGTCATGCCGGGCTTCAATACGGTCCTGTCGCCCTTCACGAGATAGGGCCATTCGTGCACGTCGAGGCCGATGCCGTGGCCCGTGCGGTGCGGCAGGCCCGGCGTGGCATAGCCGGGGCCGAAGCCGGCGCCGTTGATGACGCCGCGGGCCGCGATGTCGATATCCTCGCAGCGGTTGCCCGGCTTGGCGGCGGCAAAGCCGGCGGCCTGCGCCTCCTTCTCCAGGTTCCAGACGTCGCGCTGGCGCTTGCTCGGCTCGCCGAACACGTAGGAACGCGTGATGTCGGAGAGATAGCCATCGACCGGCGCGCCGGTGTCGATCAGGATCATGTCGCCCTCCTTCAGCACTTGCGGATACGGCACGCCGTGCGGATACGCGGTGGCCTCGCCGAACAGCACCGCGTTGAACGGCGGATCGCCTTCCGAGCCGAGCTTGCGGTGCGCGGCGGTGAGGAAGGCCTGCACTTCCGTGGTGGTGATGCCTTCGCGCATGATGCGGGCAGCCAGCCTGTGGGCTTCGAGCGTGATGTTCTTGGCCGTCTGCATCAGCGCGAGCTCCTGCTCGGACTTGATCATGCGGCATCCGGCGGTCACGTCGATCGAATTGATGAAGGTGTAGGCGTTGCCGGCGCGGCGCAGCCCGTCAAAGGTGAAAAACGGCGTCGCCTCATCGACCGCGATGGTGCCGGAGGGATAGCCGAGTGAACGCACGGTCTCGGTGACGGTGGCGGTCGGATCCTCGTCCTCCTCCCAGACCGCGATCTTTTCGCCGAACGAGGTCATGGTCTTGAGTTTCTCGACCTCGAAGGCCGGCGAGATATAGACGATCTCGCCCTTGGCCGGCAGCACTGCGCTGTGCATGCGCTCGGTGCGGCGGAACTTCAATCCGGTGAAATAGGTCATGCTCGAGGAGACATCGAGATAGAGCGCGTCGATGCCCTTCTCGCGCATGATGGCCTGGGCGCGCGCGATACGCTGCAGCCGCTCCTCGACGCCGATCGGCGGCACGTCGCCGCGCATGTTCTTGATTGCGGCGAGTTCCGCCTCCGCGGTCGAACCGCCAACACCAACCGTCATCACAAGTCCCTTTCAGTTATCATCGCCGGAACCGGCGCTGTACCAGGATATTTGCCGCCGCCGTCAATCCGAGGGTAGCCGTCATCAGGACGAACGCGACGGACGCGCCGAACGGCCAGTTGTTGAGCTGAAACTGTCCGTACACCAGCGGCCCCATCATCTTGAATTTGGGGCCGCCCAGCAGCACCGGCGTCGCATAGGCATTCATGCCGAGGATGAAGGTCAGGATGGTGCCGGCCAGGATGCCCGGCAGCGACAGCGGCAGCAGCACGCGGCGAAACATCGTCGCCGGCCCGGCGCCGAGGCTGAAGGCCGCCTCCTCGACATTGCGGTTGATGCCCTCGATCACGCTCTGCAATGTCAGCACCATGTAGGGCAGATTGACGGCAATGATGCCGGCAATGACGGCGCCCTCGGTAAACATGATCTGCATCGGTTGGGTAATGATTCCGATCTGCATCAGGGTGACGTTGAGAAAGCCCTTGGAACCGAACAGGGTCATCCAGCCGGCGGCGCGCACCGCATTGCCGACGAACAGCGGCAGCACCACCAGCATGATAAGCACGTTCTTGTACCGCGACTGCGTGCGCGCCAGTACATAAGCGAGCGGCAAACCCATCGCGAGGCAGATGACGGTACAAAGCGCGGCCACCCGCAACGTCGTCGCCAGCACGCCGGTGTAATAGGGATCAGAGAAGAACTTGACGTAATTGTCGAACGAGAACGTATCGATCATGATGCGCCGCGCGTCGACCTTGTCGAAGCTGTAGCGGAACAGGATCGCCAGCGGCAGCAGCAGACCGGCGACCACGAACACCGTCGCCGGCCCAATCAATGTCGTCGCCGAGAGCACCGACGTCGGCTTCTCGTCGGACTGGAACTGTGCTGCAGCGGTCGTGGCCATCGGCTGCTTCGCTAAAGCCCGCTCAGCCCTTCAGTTCCTTGTCCCACCATTCCTTGAGCGCGACGTCGTTCTTGTTGAGATAGTTGTAGTCGAGATCGACCAGTTTCTTGACCTCGTCCGGGGTGAAGCCGATGCGCTTGTTGAGATCGGGCGCGACCACGGCGTTGCTGACCGTGGGATTGTAACCCATGTCGACGGCGAACGCTTCCTGCGCGCTCTTGTCCAGCATGGCGTCAAGATAGGCGTAGGCGCCTTCCTTGTTGGGCGAGTTTTTCGGGATGACGAAGCCCGAGACATAGGCCAGTGCGCCTTCGGTTGGGGTCATCGATGTCACTGAAATGCCCGCGTTCTGCCATTGCACGACGCGCGCTTTCCACATCACGCCGAGGCCGAATTCCTCCGACTTCAGGCCTTGCGCAAACGCCTCGTTGGTCGGATAGATCCGCATGCCGGCCTTCTTGCACTCCAGTAGCAGTTTCTTGGCGGGCTCGAGATCATCGACCTTGCCGCCGGCAGCGAGCGCCGCGCAGACCAACGTGTACTGATACTGGATGTCGATGATGCCGAGCTTGTTGCCTTGCTTGGGATCGAACACGTCCTTGTAACTGACCGGCGCTGTTGTGATTACCTTCGGATTGTAGACGCCGACCTTGCCCGAATAGATATGGCCGACGCCGTAGGGATATTTCATCCCCGGCAGCAGATTGCCGGCATTCTTGAGCTTGCCGTAGTCGATCGGCAGCACACTGCCGGCGTCGTGCATCTGGAACATGTTGATGGCCGAAAGACCCTGCACATCAGTCGTGCCGCGCGGCAGCCGCATCTCGGCGAGCATCTTCGAGCGCCGCTCGGGATCGCCAGCCTGGTCCTGCACCACCTCCCAGCCATCCTTGATCAGGATCGGCGCCTCGATATTCTTGTTGAGCAGGCGGGCGTAGTCGCCGCCCCAGGTACCGACAACGATGCGGCCTTTGGCCTGCGCCGACGCCATGCGTGGCAGGCTGGCGGTACCGGCAAGGGCTGCGGCACCGAGCAGGACTTCACGGCGGGATTTCGAGCTGGTCATGGTGGATGCCTCCGGGATGTTGGTTGGCAGAGATATTATGATTGAAATACGCGGCCTGTCGATTTGCTCCAGCCGATACGGACCTGTTCTCCGATCACCGGCAACGGCTGTTCCGGCCGGTTCTGGATCTGCACGATGACACGCTCCTTGGGCGACAGGCGGACATGCAGATCCACCTGCGAGCCGAGATAGGAGATGAACTCCACGGAGCCTGGAAAACTGTTGTCCATCGCAGGCGCCGCAGCCGACATCAGTGCAAGCCGTTCGGGCCGCAGCGCCAGCGAAGCGCTGCCGGTAGCGGTCCCTTCGCAGGCGACGACGATGCCGCCGGCCGAGATGAAGCGCCCGGGGCCATCCATGCGGCCATCGATGAAGGTGGAGCGGCCGACGAAATCCGCGACGAATTTTTCCGAAGGCCGTTCATAGAGATCCTGCTGCGAGCCGATCTGGCGGATGCGGCCCTCGCTCATGACGACGAGGCGGTCGGCCATGGTGAGCGCCTCCTCCTGGTCGTGCGTCACCATGACCGTGGTCAGACCGAGCTTGCGCTGCAGTTCGCGGATTTCGACGCGCACGTCCTGGCGCAGCTTGGCGTCGAGATTGGACAAGGGCTCGTCGAGCAGCAGCACATCGGGGTGAAACACCAGCGCCCGGGCCAGCGCCACGCGTTGCTGTTGGCCGCCGGACAATTGTCGCGGCAGCCGGTCGCTGAGATGATCGAGTCGCACCAGGCGCAAGGCTTCCGCAATCTTCGGCGCCATCTCCGCCTTCGGTATCTTGCGCATTTCGAGGCCGAACGCGACGTTCTCGGCCACCGTCATATGCGGAAACAGCGCATAACTCTGGAACACGAGGCCGGTGTTGCGCTTCCATGGCGGCAGCGAAGTAATGTCGCGATCGCCCACGCGCACGCTGCCCGATGTCGGCTCGATGAAGCCGGCAATGATGCGCAAGGTCGTGGTCTTGCCGCAGCCGGACGGGCCGAGCAGGACGAGGAACTCGCCATCGGCGATGTCGAGCGACACGTCATCGGCGGCCTTGAAGTCGCCATAGCGCTTGGTGATGCCGGTTAATTGCAGACGCGCCATGCTCAGACCACGCGACCGATCTTGACGAAGCGATCGGTCAGCAGCATGGCCCCGCCGATAAACAGGATCTGCAGTACCGATACCGCGGCAATCGTCGGGTCGATCTTCCATTCGAGATATTGCAGGATCGCGATCGGCAGCGTGGTGCGGCCGGGACCGACCAGGAACAGACTCATTTCCAGATTCCCGAACGAGGCGATGAAGCCGAACAGAGCGGCCGCGACGATGCCCGGCAAAATGCCAGGCAGCGTGATGCGCCGGAACGTGGTCAGGCGGTCGGCGCCGAGGCTCTGCGCGGCTTCCTCGACGGCGCGGTCCATCCCGACGAGGCTCGCGGTGATCAGGCGCACCGTCCAGGGGATCGCGATCAGGACGTGACCGGCGACCAGGCCGCCGAGTGAACCGAGGATGGGCCATCCGGTAACGATCTCGGTTTCGACGTGGAAGACGTAGAGCGCGATGCCGAGCACGATGCCCGGCACGATCAGCGGCAGCAACAGCAGATTGTTCACCGCCTCGCGCCCGGCAAAACGCCCGCGCACCAGGCAGACGGCGGCAGGAATGCCGATCGCCAAACCGATCGACGTGGCGATCACGGCGACCTGCAGGCTAAGGAAGAATCCCTTGACGAACCTGTCATTGCCGGGAACAGCGCGAAACCATTTCAGCGAATAGCCTTCCGGGGGGAATGACGGAATTTCCTGTGCGAAGAATGCCAGCCAGATCACGAAGAACATCGGCAGCAGGATATATGCAAGCGACACGCCAGCCGCCGTCCCGAGCGCCATCCGGCCGACAACGCGTGATGAGGTCCATCGGGGTACGACGGTCAAGATCGCCTCTTTGTGGGAGCCTTCGATTAGTTCAGCCGGTTCTTATGCAAAATGCCGGCCTTCATGATCAGGGAGAGATGTTTGCCTTGATCGCCAAGCAGCGCAAGGTCTTTCAGCGGATTGCCGTCGACCAGAATGGCGTCGGAGAAGGCACCTGCCTGCAAAGTCCCCACCTTGCCCGGCATGCGCAGCACGTCGGCGCCGATCGTGGTCGCCGAACGGATGATCTCGATCGGCGAGACCACCTCCTGGCGGATGGTGAACTCCTTGGACTGGTCCCAGTGCAGCTCGCCCAGCAGGTCGCTGCCATAGGCGACAGGAATATTGTGGCGCTTGCAGATCTCCAGCGATTTCAGCCCGCCCTGCAGCACGATTTCGTTCTTGGCGAGGCTTTCGCCGATCATGCCGAACTGTTTTGCGCGATCCTTCATGGCGTAATAAGTGACGAGGTTGGCCACCAGGAACATGCCCTTTTCGGCCATCAGCTTGGCGGAAGCATCATCGATCAGATTGCCATGCTCGATAGTGCGGACGCCGAGCCGCGCGGCGCGGGTGATGGATTCGGCGGAATAGGCGTGCGCGCAGACGTAGCGGCCGAAGGCAGTCGCCTCCTCCACCGCCGCGCTGACCTCGCCATCCGAGAATTGCTGGCTGTCGAGCGGATCGTAAGGCGACGCGACGCCGCCGGACATCATGATCTTCACATGGTCGGCGCCCTGGCGCATCTGCTCGCGCGCGGATTTGCGGACCTCGTCCACGCCATCCGCGATCGCGGACTTGAATTGCAGGCCGTTGCAGCAGACGCACTCGTTGTTGCTGCTGTTGAAGCGGTTGGTACGCCGGCGCGAATCCGAATGGCCACCGGTGGGGCCGATCGACTGGCCGGCGATGTAGAGCCGTGGGCCGGTGATATGCCCGGTTTCGATCGCGGTCTTGATGCCCCAATCGGCGCCGCCGGTGTCGCGCACGGTGGTGAAGCCGCGGTCGAGCATGGCGCGCAAACGCGTCGCGGCGCGCGCGGTGACCAGCGTCAGCGGCAACGCCTCCATGAAGCGGACATTGACTTCGCTATGGATGGCGTGGACGTGGCAGTCGATCAGCCCCGGCATCAAGGTGCGCTTGCCGCAGTCGATCACCGTGGGCTCGGCCGCCTTGATCGGCGTCGTGCTGAGTTCCTTGATGGAATCGCCCTCGACCAGCATCTGATAGCCGCCGCGGAGCTCGCCGAACGAGGGTTCGAGCAGTTCGAAATTCTTGAACAGAATTTGCTGGGACACTGGCAGGCTCACTGCAGCCGATTCTTGTGGAAGCGCCCGGCCTTCATGATGATTGAAAGGTGTTGGCCCTGGTCCGCGAACAGTTTCAGGTTCTTCAAGGGATCGCCGTCGACGACGAGCAGGTCGGCAAACGCGCCCGGCTTCAGGCAGCCGATCTTGCCCTCCATGCGGGTGACCTCTGCGCCGATCGTGGTGGCGGAGCGGATGATCTCCGCCGGCGACAGCACCTGCGCCCGCAGCGAAAACTCCTCCGACTGCGCCACCTGCAGTTCGCCGAGCAGATCGGTGCCGTAGGCGACCGGGACGCCGTGGCGCTTGCAGATTTCGAGCGATTTTAAAGCGCCATCGATCACGAGGTCGTTCTTGGCCAGCATGTCCGAATTCATGCCGTACTCGGCGGCATGCTTCTTCATCTCGAAGTAAGTGACGAGATTGGCAACCAGGAACATGCCCTTCTCGGCCATCAGCCTGGCCGAGGCATCGTCGATCAGATTACCGTGCTCGATGGTGCGAACGCCGGCGTGCGCCGCGCGCGTGATCGCTTCCGGCGTATAGGCGTGCGCACAGACATAGCGGCCAAAGGCGTGCGCTTCCTGCACGGCGGCCTCGACCTCGCCGACCGAGAACTGCAGGCTGTCGAGCGGATCGTAGGGTGACGCCACGCCGCCGGACATCATGATCTTGACCTGGTCACAGCCCTGCCGCATCTCCTCGCGCACCGCGCGGCGGACCTCGGTGATGCCGTCCGCGACGCCCATGGAAAACGACATGGCGTTGCAGCAATGGCAGCGCGAACCAAAATCGGTGCGACGACGTGCATCGCTATGGCCACCGGTCGGACCGATCGCACGCCCGGCGATGAACAGCCGCGGCCCCGGTATCAGCCCCTTGTCCGTCGCCTCCTTCAGGCCCCAATCGGCGCCGCCGGTATCGCGCACACTGGTGAAGCCGCGGTCGAGCATCCTGTGCATCAGACGGGCGGCGCGCGCCGTCATCAGCGTCAGGGGCACGCTCTCCATGTTGCGGATCACGACCTCGGACAGCACCACATGGACATGGCTGTCGATCAGGCCGGGCATCAGCGTGCGTCCGCCGCAGTCGATCACGCTGGTGTTTGCGAGCTTGATCGGTTTGGCCGAGACTTCCCGGATCGTGTCGCCTTCGACCACCAGTTCATGGCCGCCGCGTAACTCCCCGACCTCCGGGTCGAGCATTTCGAAATTCTTGAAATGGGTGACATTCATGGCCCGGCTTCCGATCGCTCGCACGTTGATCGCGCGTTGATCGAAATGTCCTATGCCGACTTGCCGGCGTCAATGGGCAAGCCATGCGCTCACGTGGTGAACGCCGTGCCTTGGGCGCTGTGTCTTGGGCGACGTGGCTTTCCGGCGAAAATAAGCGCGTCGTGATGCAAATTCACGCGCCAATGTTCGCGAAGTCACGACCCAAGAATCATGCCGTCCGCGCCTTTCAGCGCTTGGGCGGGTGCGAAAAGACGAACGACATATCCTCGAACTCCTCGATCGGGAGCTTGTTCGCCGTAGTCGAAACGGAACGTTGCTGCGATGACGCCAGACCGGTTGTCCCGGTGGAGCGATGGCCCCAAAGCGAGTGCGACGGCAACATGGTGATGGTAGCGGCAAGCAACGCGACCGCAATGAATCCAGAGATCATCAAACGGTTCATGGCAAACCTCCGTTCGGAGAAGCCCACCCCGTCTGTCTCTTAGCGTGAGGCCCGAAGCGCGGATGTGAACTGAGTCACAGACAGCGTTCACGCTTTCTCTAGCGCCCCGGGAATTGCACCAAAACGGCACGCTCGAAACCGATGGGCTGCTCGGGCATCTTGGTGCCTGGTATGTAGGCCGCAGGCCGAACTTCAGAGCCGGCGTCGCGCCGTTCGGCCCGGCTGCGATCTCGCTTGCACCGCACTCGGGAACCAGATCACGGCTCCGGCCTGCTCGCCAAACAAGGATCCAGGAGGATGTGATCGTCATCGCGTCGTTGGTATCCGCCTTTCACGATAATCCTGTCACCGGCTTCCATGCCGTTGGACTGGTAGGTCACGCACATAATCCGGACATCGGGCGGAGAACACAGCACGAGATACCACAACGCTCCATCTGTCTTCACCGCCGTAAGACTGCCGACCACCGAAAGGTCGATCCGGTAGTCGAGTTCGGGAAGGCCATCCGCCATCGGCCTCACCTCTCCACACCCGGCGGCCCTCCGCACAGGCTGGTCCGCTTCCGAGAATGCCGGACGCCTGGTGAACATCCCGTTCGACGCAAGCGATGGAACCGAACTCGGCATCACAAGGCATACAGCGACGACGGCTATCGATAGTCCGCCCGCCGTTGCCGCCGAGAGGTTTGCTCGCATTCCGCACCTAGCCCGATCTCATCGCCGCGACCGCTCGCGCGATCGAAGCGATGGTGGCGTTTTGTTGCGCGCTGGGAACGCTGGCGCCCGTCAAATAGGCCGCGACGATGACAGGGGCGCCGTCGGGAGGCCACACCACGGCAACGTCATTGTTCGTGCCATGGTCACCGGCGCCGGTCTTGTCACCGACACGCCAGCCTTTCGCAAACCCTGCGCGCAATCGGGTTTCGCCGGTCTTGTTCGCGACCAGCCACGCCGTCAGCTGTTCGCGCGACGCAGCCGACAACGCTCCGGTCCCAAGGACAAGTTTCTCGAAATTCGAAACCATCGCATTGGGTGTCGTGGTATCGCGGGGATCGTCGGGCAGCGCCTGGTTGAGCGAAGGTTCATTCCGGTCGAGCCGCGTGACCTGATCGCCGAGCCCTCGCGCGAAGGCCGTCAGCTCCGGAGGTCCGCCGATGCTGGCGAGCAGCAGGTTGCCGGCAGTGTTGTCGCTCCGTGTCATCGCCGCCTCGCAGATTTCAGCGAGCGTCATGCCGTCGCCCCCGACGTGCTTTTCGGTCACCGGTGAATTCACCACGATCGCGGATGCGTCGAAGGTGATGCGCCGCCGCGTCAATTGCTCCTTCCCGGCATCCACCCGCGCCAGCACCGCCGCGGCCGCCAGCGCCTTGAAGGTGCTGCACATCGGGAAGCGCTCGTCGCCCCGGTGGACATGACGTGCACCGGTTGCCGTTTCCAGCACACAAACGCCGAGCCGGCCACCGCTCTCGCTCTCCAGACGCCTGATCTCGTCGATCAGCCGTTGATCCGTGGCCGCTGCGCGTGCCGGTCCTGGTAAGCCGCTGATATCAGCGGCTATCAGTCCTGCCCCGAAACCGAGATGAAACTGTCTCCTGCTGATCATTCGAATCCCTCTGGGTTGCGGGCGGGAACGTGCCCAGAAGGCGCCGTCTTGACAAACGATCAGTTTTGAACGCAGGCATTAGAAAAACTAGGGACGAGCAATGCGCCGCAGGACGAAGCTTTCACACCTTCCGCTGAATGCGCTACGGGCCTTTGAGGCGACGGCGCGCAACCTGAGTTTCACCCGTGCCGGGCTTGAGCTCCGCGTAACGCAGGCCGCCGTCAGCC
Organism: Bradyrhizobium sp. JYMT SZCCT0428; assembly: GCF_018131075.1. Taxonomy (GTDB): domain Bacteria; phylum Pseudomonadota; class Alphaproteobacteria; order Rhizobiales; family Xanthobacteraceae; genus Bradyrhizobium. The sequence goes on from NZ_JAFCLS010000021.1 coordinate 24,572, forward strand.
AGCAGGTGAAAGCGCTGGAGGACAGGCTTGGCGCGCAGCTGTTTCGCCGGCTTCCGCGCGGCGTCGCGCTGACCGACGAAGGACAGTTACTGCTTCCCAGCATCGTCGAAGCCTTCGGGCGCCTCAACGAAGCGCTCAATCGTTTTGAAGACGGTCGCTACCAGGACGTCATCACGATCGGCGTCGTCGGCACCTTCGCGTCGGGGTGGCTGCTGCCGCGGCTCGACAGTTTCAGGAAGGCGCATCCGCGGATCGACTTGCGCCTGTTCGTCAACAACAATCGCGTCGACATAGCGGGCGAAGGCCTCGATTACGCCATTAGGTTTGGCGACGGCCTCTGGCACGGTACGGAGGCGATCCACCTGATGGCGGCGCCGCTTACTCCGTTCTGCGCGCCGGCAGTGGCCCGCCGGCTGAAAAGGCCGGCCGATCTCAAACGCGAGGAGCTGCTGCGTTCCTATCGGCAGGATGAATGGTCGCGCTGGTTTGCCGCGGCGGGACTGCTCAGTCCCGTCATCAAGGGAATGGTGTTCGATTCATCGATCACGATCGCCAGCGTGGCAGCGCGCGGTGCCGGCGTTGCGTTGTTGCCGGCGGAGATGTTTCGGGACGAGGTCCTTGAGCGGCGGCTGGTACGTCCGTTCAAGACCGAAGTAACGCTCGGCGACTACTGGATAACGTCGCTGCACTCCCGGCGACCATCGTCTGCGATGCTCTCGTTCAAGAGCTGGTTGCTTGAATCGATCACAGCGAAAACGGAAGCCCCGGCCCGGAATACCCGCAGCCAATAGTCGGGGTTGCTACCGCTTCGTGGCGCGCTCCAGGAACTGCACCAAAGCGGCACGGTCCTGTTCGGAACCGATGCGCTGCTCGGGCATCTTGGTGCCCGGCGTGTAGGCCGCAGGCCCGATCTCGAACAATTTCGAAACCGTTTCCGGCGTCCAGACGATATCGAGCCGCTTGAGCGCGTCGGAAAAATCATATCCCGGCAAGGTCGCAATGCGCCGGCCGAACAGGCCGGCCAGCGTCGGCCCTGCCCGGTTGGCCTGATCAGCACCTAGCGTATGGCAGGCGACGCAGGCACGAAAAATATCCGCGCCGCGGTCGCCGGCATACGCGGCCAGCGGGTCTGCCGTGTGTTCAAACAGCAAGGGATCGACGGGATCTCCGGTCACCGCGTTCCAGCGGCGGATGGTGCTGTCAGCGCCGCCGGTGAGCAGCGTGCGACTATCAGGCAGAAACGCCACCGACCAGACCGGCAGCCCGGGACCTACCAATGTGCGCGCCAGATTGCGCGTCTTGCGATCGATCACCGCGACCGCGCCACCAATACCGGCGGCCGCGACCCACGCGCCGTCGGGCGAGATCGCCATCGAGATCACAGGCCTCGGGCCGGTTTCAACGTCACCGGCGCGCGCACCGTCGCTGCGCAGAAAATACAGTTTGCCGTCGGCGCCTCCGGCCGCGATTTCGCCATCACGGCCAATCGCCACCGCGTTGAGCGGGCTCGGCATCGCAATGACTGTCGGCGGCGACGCGCCCGCCAGCGGCCAGATGCGAACGCTCTGATCGTAGCTGACGCTGACCAGCGTGCGGCCGTCGGGCGAAAAGGCGACGCCGTTGACGTTCTGGGTATGCCCTTCCAGCACGCGCGGCGCGCCGCCCGCGAGCGGCCACAGGCGCACCGTTTGATCCCACGACACGGAGGCCAATGTTGCGCCGTCGGGCGAAACCGCAAGGGCTGCGATCGGCGCGGTATGGCCTTCCAGCACCGCGTCGGGCCGGGTGTTGCCGGCGGTCCAGATCGCAATGCGGCCATCGGCGCCCGCCGTCGCGGCCCGTCCGTCCCGGAGCAACGCCACCGCGTTGACGGCGTCGGCGTGGAAACGGAGCACCTGCTCGGCCGCATTTGTCGTCAACGACCAGCGGATCGCGGTTGAATCGAAGCTGCCTGAAATGACGCTCGCGCCGTCGGGTGAAATCGCCAAGGCCCGCACCGGCCCGCCATGGCCGCGCAACTGCGCGTGGGCGGCGCTGGTGCCAAAGGCCGGCAGGACCAGCAGAGCGGCCCAGGTCAGTGCTATGAGGCGGGAGATGGTGTGAGCACGGATCATCTGCGGCGATCGTTTCGTCCGTTCGTGTCGCCGTCAAGGCAAGCATTGCTGAATGGGATCAGCGCATGCCCGGTTTGTCGCGATCGAGGGCCTTGGCCTGGAGCTCGTCGAGATAATCCTGAAAACGCCGCTCGGCGTTGCTGCCGAGATCGTGCAGGAACGCCCAGGAATAGATGCCGGTATTGTGCATGTCGTCGAAGCCGAGCCGCACGGCGTAATTGCCGACGGGATCGACGGAGAGAATGGTCACGTTGCGCTTGCCGCCGACCGTCTTGCGTTGCGCTTCGGAATGCCCCTGGACTTCGGCGGACGGACTGGTCACCCGGAGCAGTTCGGCCGACAGGTTGAAATCCGCACCGTCGTCGAAGGTGACGTGAAGGGCGCGGCGGTCCTTCACCAGCCGGATTTCCACCGGCCACGCCGCAACTGCCTTAACTTCCTTGGGAGCGTTCAACATCCGAGCCAAAAATCAGTTCGGCCCGATCAGATTTTTACCGGGATCGCCGACCCTCGCCCCGCTGGTGGTGTAGGCAACCGAACTCGACTGCTGAATGGTGTCGAGCACGGACGACACGCAGAACGCGGCGATCGCCGCAAACGCCAAAGCCGCCAGAAAGCTCTTCATCGTATTTCCCTCGAACTGCTCGGTACCCGTATCGTCATTCGGCCGCCACGGCGTGCGTGCCATCTTTCGACGGCGCACGGCCCTTGGCCTGCTCCTCCGCGACCCAGAGCGCGTGATGCTCCTTGGCCCAGTTCAGGTCGACCTCGCCGGTGCCCATCGCATCGAACGCACCCTCCATCCCGACGGAACCGATATAGATGTGGGCCAGCATGGCCGCGATGAAGAGCATCGCGATCACCGCATGGATCACGGTCCAGAATTGCAACGCCGTGACATTGGCCGGAAGATACGGGAACAGCATGAACCAGCCCGACACCGACATCAGCGCGCCGCCGATGATCACGATCCAGAAGATGCCCTTCTGGCCGGCATTGAAGCGTTTGGCCGGCGGATGCTTGCCATTGGCCAGGATCCCGCCGCCCTGCTTGATCCATTGCCAGTCGAGCTTCCCGGGGATGTTATCCTTGATCCAGATCAGGAACATGATCGCGAGGCCAAGCATGAACGGAAACGCCAGATAATCGTGCGCGATCTTGGCCCAGCCCGACATGGTCGCGAACGCCTGGGCGCCGAACAGCGGCATGATCAGGACCCGCCCGAAGCTGATGTTGAGCCCCGACAGCGCCAGCACGACGAAACAGCTCGCCGTCAGCCAATGGGTGAAGCGTTCGAAGCTCGCAAAACGCAAGATCTTGGTGCCGGAAAAACCGTGATCGACGCGAATCCTGCCGCGCACCGCCAGGAAGATCGCCAGCAGCACGATCATTCCAAGGATGGCGACGCCGCCGATGATCGGCAGCTTGCTGCGCTGAAAATCGCGCCAGTCGCGGCCCGCGGGCTGGATCAGGCTGGAGGCCATGGTATCCGGGATCGATATCCGCCCGGTGATCTTGTCGCCCTCCTTCAGCGCGTTCAGGAGTTTGTCTTCCTGAACAGCTTCAGCGGTCGGCTTGAACGTCAGCTGCGCGGCGGCGGGATGCGCGAACACAAACAGCAACGCGATGGCGGCGCATAGCGCCCGGAGGTGTGAAAGAGAGCTTGGCATAGGCCCGTGACCTTCCCGTTTCTCGTGACATGTGCGCCGCCGCGCCCCGCGCGACGGCCAAGGCATCAGCCGGTCGGTGAATCCGCGTAAGCCGTTTTCCAGCCCCACATGCCCGAACCGTAACCGCGCTTCATCACGCGCTCCTTGTAGATTTCGGCGATGATGGCGCCGTCGCCGGCGAGCAGCGACTTGGTCGAGCACATCTCGGCGCAAATCGGCAGCTTGCCTTCGGCCAGACGATTGGCGCCGTATTTGGCGTATTCGGCCGGGGTGGAGTCCGCTTCCGGCCCGCCCGCGCAATAGGTGCACTTGTCCATCTTGCCGCGCGAACCGAAATTGCCGACTTTCGGATATTGCGGCGCGCCGAACGGGCACGCGTAGAAGCAATAGCCGCAGCCGATGCACAGGTCCTTGGAGTGGAGCACCACACCGTCGGCGGTGGTGTAGAAGCACGACACCGGACAGACGGCGGCGCATGGCGCATCGGTGCAATGCATGCAGGCCATCGACACCGAGCGTTCGCCGGGCTTGCCGTCATTAATGGTGACGACGCGGCGGCGATTGATGCCCCACGGCACTTCATGTTCGTTCTTGCAGGCCGTCACGCAGGCGTTGCATTCAATGCAACGGTCGGCATCACAGAGAAATTTGACGCGAGCCATGATCTATTCTCCCCTCACGCCGATTGAATCTGGCACAGGGTCACCTTGCCCTCGTGCATGCCGGTGACCGGATCGTAGCCGTAGCTCGTGATCGAGTTCACGCTTTCGCCGAGCACGATCGGATCGCTGCCCTTTGGATATTTGCTGCGCTGGTCGACGCCCTGGAACCAGCCGGAGAAGTGGAACGGCATGAATGCGACGCCCTTGCCGACGCGGTCGGTGACCAGCGCCTTGACGCGAGCCTTCGATGAGTTCTCCGGGCCATAAACCCAGACCCAGCCGCCATCCTTGATGCCGCGTTCGGCAGCATCCGATGTGTTGACCTCGACGAACATGTCCTGCTGCAATTCGGCAAGCCATTTGTTCGACCGGGTTTCCTCGCCGCCGCCTTCATATTCGACGAGACGACCCGACGTGAGGATGATCGGGAATTGCTTGGCAAGCCCCTTGTCCACCGCGGCCTTCTGAACCGAAAAGCCGAGATTGGCCATCCGGAATTGGCGGCCATCCGGGCGCGTCGGGTATTTGGCGACGAGTTCGGGGCGAGAAGTGTAGATCGGTTCGCGATGGACCGGCACCGGATCCGGCAGATTCCACGCCACCGCGCGGGCCTTGCCGTTGCCATAGGCCATCACGCCATGTTCGAGCGTAACGCGGATGATGCCACCCGACAGGTCGACGGCCCAGCCGACACCGTCGGGATTGTTGCCGCCGATCTTGTTGATCGTCGCCAGTTCGGCCGCGGTGAGGTCCTTGTCCCAGCCGAGTTTCTTCAGCACGCCGTAGGTAAACTCCGGATAGCCGTCGGTGAGTTCAGAACCCTTGCTGTAGGAGCCTTCCGACAGCAGGTTGACGTTCTTTACCGAACCGTCCGGCTGCTTCTCTTCATAGACGACGCCGAACCGCGCCCGGAACGTGCCGCCGCCGTCCTTGACGTGCAGGTTGGTGTTATAGAGCGTGTGCGTTCCCGGATGCTTGATCTCCGGCGTGCCCCAGCACGGCCACGGCAGGCCGTAATAGTCGCCGCCGATTTCAGGCTCGTCGGCCTTGGCGCGCAGGGTCACCAGGTCGAACTTGCCCTGGTTCTTCATATGCGCCTTCAGCCGCTCCGGCGACTGGCCGGAATAGCCGGTCGAGAATCCGCCGCGGTTGATTTCGCGCAGCAGCTCTTCCGGCGACGGACGGTTGTTCTCCACCTTGAGGTTCTTGAACATCGGGTCGGCGAAGCCGAGCTTCTTGGAAAGCAGGTAGATGATCTCGTAATCGTCCTTGGATTCGAAGATCGGCTTGACGATCTGCTCACCCCATTGCAGCGACCGGTTGGAAGCGGTGCGCGAGCCCGAGGTTTCGAACTGGGTGCAGGCCGGCAACAGATAAGTGCCGTTCTTGCGCTCCGAGATCGCCGCGAACGTTGTCGGATGCGGATCGGCGACCACGAGCAGTTCGAGCTTCTCGAGGCCCTTCACCATCTCGGTCATGCGCGGGATGGTATTGCCGCCATGCCCCATGATGACCACGCCCTTGATGATGTCGCGTTGATCGACATCATCAGGATTGGCCAGCGTCGCGTCGAACCAGCGGGTCCACGGGATGCCCGGCAATTCCATGTTCTGCTTGCGGGTGCGGGCCGGACGGCCCGCCTTGGCCGGCACTTCGTCGAAGCGCGCCTGCAGATAATCGTATTCGACCTCCCAGACCCGCGCCCAGTGCTTCCAGGCGCCTTCAACGAGGCCGTAATACAGCGGCAGCGTCACGATATCGAGGCCGATATCGGTGGCGCCCTGCACGTTGCAATGGCCGCGGAAAATGTTGGCGCCGCCGCCGAAGGTGCCGACATTGCCGGTCGCCAGCAGCAGGGTGCAATAGGCGCGGACGTTGGCGGTGCCGACGGTGTGCTGGGTACCGCCCATGCACCAGACGAACGCCGACGGCTTCTGCTTCGCAAAGGTCTCGGCGACTTTCTTGACCTGTTCGCCCGGAATACCGGTGACGCGCTCGACCTCTTCCGGCGTCCACTTGGCGACTTCGGCGCGGATCTGGTCCATGCCGTAAACGCGCTGCTTGATGTATTCCTTGTCTTCCCAGCCGTTGGCGAAGATGTGGTGCAGCATGCCCCAGATCACCGCGATGTCGGTGCCGCTGCGGAAGCGCACATATTCGGTGGCGTGGGCCGCGGTGCGGGTGAAGCGCGGATCGAGCACGAAGACGTTGGCGCGGTTGATCTCCTTGCCGGTCAGGATGTGCTGCAGCGACACCGGATGCGCTTCGGCGGCGTTCGAGCCCATGAAGACGATGGTCTTCGAGTTGCGCATGTCGTTGTAGGAATTGGTCATCGCGCCGTAGCCCCAGGTATTGGCGACGCCGGCGACGGTGGTCGAATGACAGATGCGGGCCTGGTGGTCGATGGAGTTGGTGCCCCAGAACGCCGCGAATTTGCGGAACAGATAGCCGCCCTCATTGGAGAATTTCGCGGAACCGAGCAGATAGACGGAATCCGCGCCCGACTTGGCGCGGATCTCCAGCATCTTGTCGCCGATCTCGTTGATGGCGACGTCCCACGATATTTTCTGCCACTCGCCGTTGACGAGCTTCATCGGGTATTTCAGGCGGCGATCGCCGTGCACGAGCTCGCGCACGGACGCACCCTTGGCGCAATGCGAGCCGCGGTTGATCGGGCTGTCCCACGCCGGCTCCTGGCCGACCCAGACGCCGTTCTGCACTTCGGCGATCACGGTGCAGCCGACCGAACAATGCGTGCAGATGTTCTTTTTGATTTCCGTCGGCGCGCCGACGATTTTCGGACCGGCCTCTGCCTTGCGCACCGAGCCGAGCGGCATCAAGCCGAGGGCGGCGCCGGCGCCTGCAGCCAGACCGGATCGGCGCAGGAACGTGCGGCGGTCGAGAACCCCTGAAGCCAGGCCGGCGGCGACGCCTTGCAAACGCGCCTTGCCTGCGGATCCGTCTTTTCGCTTCATCAACATGTGCGTGTTCCCATCAATAGCGGTTGACGCGGTAGAAATTCTTGACGTGATCGGTTTCCTTGTAGCGGGCCTTGATGCGCTCGCCCTGCGCCTCGTCCGCGACCGCCTCTCCTCCCGCCAGCGGCACCACGGCTGCCGCAGCGACTGCCGATCCGCCCATCATGAACAAACGGCGGCGATCGAGCCCCTTGGCATCGAGCGGCTTGTCGGCCGGCGCCTTGTCGGATGGTTTGCTCATCGCGGTCTCCTCCACTTCAAACGTTCAGTTGCCTTTGCGCGTCACTCGGACAGCGTGAAGGCCTCGGCTTCCAGTTCCATAAACACGCGGCCGACGCGGCCAACGGCACGGTAGAATTTGGCGGTCCCGGACATCTCCAGATCGGCGAACATCCGTGCCGCCCACGGCTTGAGATGCCGGTCGAAGAAGCGCGCCTGTTCGGCGAATGGAGCCTCAAAGTCGCCGCGCGCCAGTCCCGCCATCACCTCAAGAAGAATCGCGATGTGATCTTCCGGCTCGCGCGAGGGGCCGGCACGCTCGATGCCGAGCAGGTCCAGATCTTCGCGCACACGCGCCAGCGGGCGCTCGTGCAGGAAGCCGGTCAGGTAATAGGAGGCATAGGGCAGCAGCTCGCCGCGCCCGAGCCCGATGAACAGGTCGAAGAATTCCTTGCTGGCGGCGCGGTCGTCCACAGCCGACGCGGCCACGGCGAGTTCGACATGCGCCATGCCGAGATCGGAGGCGTCGCCCTTCAATAGCGCGACCCGCGCCAGCGTGCCCGCGTCCGGCGCCTTGCCGAGCAGCAGCGACAGCAAGCCGTATTCCGCGGCGCGCAGCTGATCGATCTCGTCGATTTCCGGTTTCGCTGACAAGTTGGATGACACCTGAGCCTCGGATGATCCATAGAGATCGGGGCGAAGCACGGAACGCTCGACGCGCGTCAAGGCCGCGACCGCGAGAACCCGCTCGGCGGGAATCCGCGACCATGATGAAACCGAAGGCTGCGCAATGCCGATCGCTCGCGCTAACGACGCGACGCCACCCGCTGCCCTGATTGCCTGTTCCAGTCCGGCGTCACGCATGGTGAACCCGACATCTCCCCAGCCTCGCGCCCAGTGTCCCGTATCCTGTGTCCGATGCCTCTTAATCGGGCATACAAATTAGAACTGGAATTATTCCAGTCCTAAATTTGTATCATAGGCTTTGCCTATGTCTCGAAAACTTTTGTCTAAACAACAGGTTTTGCCGAGCCATGGCGTCGCACCGGCTGTTGCGGTGCAGCAGAATCGGAAGCCACGGAGATCGCTTCCTGCACTGGTCCGAGGCTGGCTCCCGCGTCGTCCCTCACAGGATTCGGCTCTACTGGCTCCGGCTGACCGCTCAATCGCAGCGGCTGATCCGGCAGATCCGGCTTTGGCTGGCCGGAAGATTCAGTGTCCATGGCAATCTCCGCCGGGACCTCGGCGGCAACCGGCGGCTCGGCCGGGGCTTCGCCGGTGCCCATGATCTGGGTGACCATCCGGGCGATATCGATGCCCGCGCCGAGTTCGCTGTTGCCCGGCACGCCGCCCGGCGTGTTCCAGTCATACGCGTATTCCAGTGCGGGATTGACGTAGTTGCGGATCGCGGGATCCAGCGCCCAGGATTTTCTCAAAGCCGCATTGCGCAGATGCTCAGGAACGCCCTTGCGCAGAAAGCCGGTGATATCCGTCTCCGCCGTCAATTCTTCGAGCGACGGCAGGCTGGAGAGATCGAACTCCGGCGCAGCCTCCTTTTCAGCCTCAGCCTCGGCCTCAGTCGCCGGAGCAGCAGCGATTTCGGCATCGGCAACGGGCGCTTCGCGCTCGGGCTGCTTTATCTCTTCCTTGGCCTCCTGCTTGCGCTGCGACCATCGCGCCAAAAAGCCCTTGTCGTCGCCCTGGTCCGGAGCACTCATGCGCGCCCTGTCCCTTCGTTCGGGCCGCGATCCTTCGGTCCACGCGGGCGGTCGCCGCCGGCACGATCGCGCTTGCGTTTGTGGAACACCCGCTCGACATGAAACTCGTCGACAAAGGCGGCGATCCAGGCCGCGATCTCCGGAGACATCGGAACCGTGCCGATGACGTCGCAACCGCTTTCGAAGATCGCCTCCCCTTCGGTCGGATCGGCCGTGATTTTTGTCAACTCCAGTTCGGATCCGCCGGCCTGTCGCCGCAGCGCGACCCAGATGCGCGGTTCGCCGTCGGCGAGATTGTCGCGGTAATTGGCGGTGTCGGAACTGAACAGGTCGATGCTGGCGGCGCCCGCGTAATACATCGTCGCATCCGGTTCAGTGGACAGCACGGTCCATGGCGCGGTTGCCGGCACCTCGTCGAGCACCATCGCCGGCGACCACATATGATCGATCCATGGATTATCGACGGCGCGGCGCCGCACCACCACACCCACTTCGCGGGATGCGGTCATCGCCATGCGCAATCCTCCGTGCACCGGCCGGTCATGCCACATTCGCCTTTGGCGCGAGCGGCAGCCCGGCGACCAGATTTTGCGGCTTCAGGCGCACGACCTTATCCGCGCCCATTGCCAGAATGAGGTAAACCGGCTTGCTGCCGACGCGTTCATCCACCAGCCGCGTATCCGCGATGGTCAGGCGCATCAGCGCGACAATGCGCTCGGCGGCGTTGGCGTCCACCGACGTGCCGTTCCACAGCGCATTGCCGATTTTAGTGCCCTCGCTGTCGAGACCGACAAACCAGCGCCAGTCACGGTCTTCGATCGAAGGAACCGTCTCGACGCTGACGGTTACATCGAGCAGATGGGCGATCCATCGTTCGATCACCCGGCAAAGCCCGGCACGCGCCTTCGCATTGCCGCCGATGTTCATGACCATCGCATGCGCATCCGAACGCGACCAATAGGTCCAGGCGTTCTCGTCGTCCATCACATCCATCTCGCCGAACGCCTTTGGCGGCGCCAGCATCGCTGTCAGCGGCGACGCATGCAGGTCATGTTCGGCCTGTTGCTGCGCCTCGACGATTTCGGCGTCCGCAAGCAACAGCGTGCCCTCATGAAACGCCGCCTGCTGGCTGCGATAGAACAGTTCGGCCGCACGCAGCATGTAGGGATCGTCGCAGCCCTCGAGCGCGTTGCGCAGGATCAGATGGCAGAGCTGCGAGACGAAGATCGGCGGCAGGTCGCCGGCGCCATTGCGGGCGATATTCACATAGACCGCCTCGAGTGACGGAGCCGCGACCAGCCGATCGCGAAAATTCATCATAAAGGTCCAGTTCTCGCGCGCATCGGGATCGGCGAGCGCCGCGATATCGGCTTTCGAAACCGAACGGAGCGGATCGGCCAACAGGCCCGCGTGCAGGTTCCGCTCGGCTTCGCAGGCGTCCTCCGGCGGCATCAATTCGGGCCGCGCCAGATAGGCCATGATCAGTTCGGGCGTCGCAATCAGCCCGCCGTGATCGGCGCGCCGCGTCAGATGATGGCCGGAGGCGACCCAGAATTCTCTCATTTGCGATTTCCGGTTTTCTGTTCAGTTCCCATCAATCCCAGCAGGTCGACCTCCTCGGCAGGTTCATCGTCGCCTTCGATCTCATGAAAGGTAAAAGCGCTGGCATGGGCGTGCAACCGGTCGGCATCGCCTGCGGCTTCGCGCGGCTTGAGGGTGCGAAAGCGCTCGCGGATTTCTCCGTCCTCGATGCTGCGTTGCACGGCGAGCAAGGTCTGCGCCGGGTGATCGCACAGCGAAGCCGCAAACGCGACCTCTTCTTCGGCGGCGCCGCGCGCGGCTTTCAGATCCGGCGCGCCGAACTTCTCCAGCAATTGCGCAGCAAGCCGATCGACTGCGGCTTGCCGCTCCGCTTCCGTCGCCTCGGTCACGATTGCCAGCGTCGACCATCCCAGACTTTCGATCCCGAGAAATCCGGAACGCAGCGCCACGCGCTGCTTCTGCGCCAGATCAGCCGAATCCTGGTTCCAGAACACGAACGCGCCGGAAACCGCCCATTCCCCGGGTTCCGCGGCACGCTCGAAAACAAACGTGTCCGATGGGTCGAGCCTGATGGTTCGCGGCAGCTTCAGCATGTCAGCCTCATCCGAACTTCGGACCGCGCAATTGCGGATCATACCAGTCCGCTTTCGCCAGCGCATCCACGAGGCTGGATCGATCGGGCGGCCCGCTGCCGGCGGGCAGCTTGACCAGCAGATCGCCATTGACGTCGATGGCCCTGATCTCGCCTGCCTTGCGCCCCGGAAGCCGCTCCAGATAATCCCGGGCGATGGCCTCAAAACCGCGCTCGTTCCAGCGATCGAACGCGGTCATCAGATGGCGGGCGAAGCTGCCGATGATCGCGTCGGCATCGACCATCTCAAAGCCTGCGCCCAGCATCGAAACGCCGGCCGCGGCCTGCACCTCGTCGAGATGCACCATGTCGGCGGCACGCAGGATCACGCCGAAAACCAGCCAGTTCGGCACGTCGGTCTCCGCGCAATCGACGGGCCAGCCGAGCCGCGCGCCGCCCAGCAATCCCGCGTCGAACCTGATCGCATCAGGCCAGTCGAAACTGACGTCCCGTTCGGGCGGGCAATGCGCCGCGATCGCGTCCGCCAGCGCGTTCATGCCGGCGAACAACGCCCGGCGCGCCGAGTTCAAGGGCTCGTCGGGTTCGAGCACCACGGCGAATTCGACCAGGTCGTAGCGCCGCACCCAGACCAGCGTTCCGGCGCCCGCTTCGGCCGCGATTTCGCATCCATGGGCAAACGCATCGCCGAGTTCGCGTAACGCGACCAAAGTATAACCGGGGGGCAGATCGGGCGCCTGATCCGCTTCCCCGCGACGCGATATCATCGAAAAGCTCATCCTGCGTTGCTTTGCTAAATTGCTTTGCAATCCGCCGGTGTATGCTATCCCCGTCGGGCTCGCAACGCGAGCGGAACCAGAAAACGAACCGTGCGATGTGCGCGCCGGTTCAGGAAGTTAACGATGGCTACGGCGTCTCATCTTCTGATTTGCAGTTGCGAGAAGACCATGCCGCTCGACGTGCCGGCAATCAACCGTGGCTGCGCCGGGAAGATTACGCAAGCCAACCAGCTCTGCGGCCTCGAACTCGACCGCTTCAAGCAAGCGCTTGCCGACGGTGCGCCGATCACGGTGGCCTGCACGCAGGAAGCGCCGCTGTTCCGCGAAGTTGCCGAGGATTTCCCGCAAGCCCAACTCACCTTTGCAAACATCCGCGAAGCCGGTGGCTGGTCGAACGATGCGGCGGCGGCCGGTCCGAAAGCCGCGGCGCTGATCGCGGCCGCGCAGGAAGACATGCCGCCCATCTCAATGGTGACGCTGGAAAGCAACGGCGTCGCGCTGATCTATGGAAGCGACGAACTCGCCATCGACGCCGCGCAGCGCCTCGCCGACCGTCTCGACATCACCGTGCTGCTGAGCAAACCCGGCGACGTCATGCCGCGCCGGAGCAATGAGTTTCCGGTGCTCAGGGGCACCATCCGCAACGCCCGCGGTCATCTCGGCGCGTTTGAGCTTGCGGTCGACGACTACGCGCTGCCGCTGCCATCTTCGCGCGCCAAGCTCGTGTTCGGCCCCGCACGCAACGGCGCGACGTCGACCTGCGATTTGATCCTCGATCTCAGCGGCGGTACGCCGCTGTTTCCCGCGCACGAACTGCGTCCGGGATATCTGCGCGCCGATCCGCGCGACCGCGCCGCCGTCGAGCGCGCGATTGCGGATGCGGGCAATCTGGTCGGCACCTTCGACAAGCCGCGCTTCATTCAGTTCGAGGAAGCGCTCTGCGCCCATTCGCGCTCGGGGATTACCGGATGCACGCGCTGCCTCGATCTCTGCCCGACCGGCGCGATTACGCCGAACGGAAAGGCCGTCGCGATCGACGCCAACGTATGCGCCGGCTGCGGCGCCTGCGCCTCGGTGTGTCCGACCGGTGCTGCTTCATATGCACTGCCCAGTGCAGACGCGCTGATGCGGCGATTGCGCACGCTGCTGCAGACCTATCGCAAGGCCGGCGGCGACAACGCGATCGTGCTGTTCCACGACGGCGAGCATGGCGACGCACTTATCGACGCGTTGGCAAGGTTCGGCGCCGGACTGCCGGCCCATGTGCTGCCGCTGCGCGTCAATGAAGTGACGCAGCTCGGACCGGAGAGTATCGCCGCGGTGTTCGCCTATGGCGGCAACGGTGTCGCGATCCTGACGCGCGGCAAACCCAGGCATGATATTGCCGGACTGCGCCGGACGACAGAGACGTCCGACACCGTGGTTGCCGCGCTCGGCTTCGGCGCTGGCTTGGTGCGCATCCTCGAGACCGACGATCCGGACCAGTTGCGCGCGATGCTCGATGCGGCGCCAGGCGGCGTCGCGACGCCAAAGCCGGCCGGCTTCGTGCCGCGCGGCGCCAAACGCAGCGTGCTCGAAACGACGTTTCGCGAACTTCACCTCGCAGCCCCCGCGCCGGTGGATAGCGTCCCGCTTGCGCCGGGCGCGCCGTTCGGCGGCGTCAATCTCAATGTCGAAGGCTGCACGCTCTGCCACGCCTGCGTCACCGCCTGCCCGACCGGCGCGCTATCGGACAATCCCGATCGTGCCATGCTGCGCTTCACTGAAAGCCTGTGCGTGCAGTGCGGGCTTTGCGAAGCGACCTGCCCCGAAAAAGTCATCACGCTCGAGCCGCGGCTGGATTTTGCGGCATGGAACGCGCCGCTGCGCGTCCTCAAGGAGGAAGAACCGTTCAACTGCATCGCCTGCGGCAAACCGTTCGGGACCAAAAGTTCGATAGAACGCGTACTGGCAAAACTCGGCGAGAAGCACTGGATGTTCCAGGGCGCCAACGCCAAACGGATCGATGTCATCAAAATGTGCGCGGATTGCCGCGTCGAGGCCGTGGTCAATGAGGGTTTTGACCCGCACGAGGCGCCGCAACGGCCGCCGGTGATGACGACCGAAGATTATTTGCGCGCGCGCGATGGCAAGAAGGGCGATCCCATTGGATCGTAAGGAGCCCGCCGTGTCCGCCACCCAGCCTGCCCCTGCAGCCCGCGCGATGTCACGCGCGTCAGGCATTCCCGGCGTCAAGCACGTGATCGCGGTCGCGTCCGGCAAGGGCGGCGTCGGCAAATCCACCACCGCGTGCAATCTCGCGCTCGGCTTCGCCGCCATCGGGCTGAAAGCCGGTATCCTCGACGCCGACATTTACGGCCCGTCGCAGCCAAAACTGTTCGGGCTGCGCGGCAAGCCACGCCAGGTCGGCCCGCGCATGCTGGAGCCGCTGGAGCGGTTTGGCGTCAAGGTGATGTCGATCGGCTTTCTGGTCGAGGAAGACCTCGCGATGATCTGGCGCGGGGCGATGGTGATCTCGGCGATCACGCAATTGCTGCGCGAGGTGGCGTGGGGCGATCTCGATATTTTGGTGATCGACCTGCCGCCGGGCACCGGCGACGCGCAGCTCACGATGGCGCAGCAGGCGCCGCTGGCCGGAGCGGTGATCGTCTCCACTCCGCAGGACATCGCGCTGATCGACGCGCGGCGCGGCATCGCGATGTTCGAGAAGGTGAACATCCCGATCCTCGGTCTGATCGAAAACATGTCGGCGTTCTGCTGCCCGGCCTGCCAGAAGCTCACGCCGATCTTCGGCCATGGCGGCGCACGGCAGGACGCCGAACGGCGCGGGATTCCGTATCTCGGCGAGATACCCCTCGATATCAAGATTCGCGAGACGTCTGACGATGGCCGCCCGGTGGTCGCGACCGAACCTGACGGCGTTCATGCGCGCCACTACATCGCGATTGCCCGCGATGTCTGGGCCACGATCACGTCAGGCGCGGCAAGCCGGCCGCCACCTCGCATTATCATTGAGTAAACGCGTTCATTGCATCGCACCGAAGCTGCGGGATGGCCACGCGATTGTGCCGCGCCGATTTTCGAGATACGAGGGAGTCATAATTTTTTCTTCAAAGCATTTAAGGGAGAAAATCGTGCGCTTATTGAGACATCTGGGATTGATGACCGCGATCATGTTCGCTCTGACAGCCAACGGACCCGCTGCCCATGCCGACAGCTTGAAGGAAGCCACGGCCGCGTTTGCAAAAAAGCAGTATGCGGCGGCGATCAAGCTGTTCCGGCCGCTCGCGGAAAAAGGCAATGCCGTCGCGCAATACAAGGTCGCGGTGATGCACAGGATGGGCCTCGGCGTTCCCAAGAGCGAAAAGGAAGCGCGGAAGTGGAGCCGGCTCGCGGCCAAGCAAGGCAACCCCCAGGCCCAGACATTGCTCGGCAGCCTCTACTACAAGGCCAGCGGCGAGGAATCGCCCGACACCGTTCGCGCCTACATGTGGTATGAAGTGGCGGCGGCGCAGGGCAATGCCGAGGCCAAGAAGGATCTCGCTTTGCTCACCAAGGAGCTGACCCCGCAACAGGTCACCGAAGCGCGCGAGAAGGCGCAGAAATGCAAATCGTCCGGCTACGAGCAGTGCGATTGATCGAACGTAGTTCTCACGACAGGTAGGCCGGCATCATCCTTGCGCCGGCTCCTTAGCGAAGGCAGAACGAGCATTCGCACGGCGCGTCGATGCGTTCATCCCTTCGGTTTGGAATCCGGCGGGCAGTCCTTTCGGACCAGCATGGGCTTGCCGCCGCTCTGCACGGTGGGCGCGGCCGAATCGGCGCCGCCGGCATCGGGCAGGATCGCGCTCTTTTCCACGGCCATTGAATTCGACGTCTTTTCATCGCCGTGTCCCGAGGTCGCGGAGCCCGTTGTCGTACAACTGGTCTCCGGCTTTTCGCTTGACGGCGTCGTCGATTGCGCGGCCGCAGGTCCAATGACCAACGATCCCACTAGAATTGCTGCGGCAGCACGAATCATTTTGCTCTCCCGTGATCAAAACAGGCTTTCGAAATTCGGAAGACAAACGTTCTGCAACAACGATAGTTCCCCGGCCCCAAGCCCTCTCAGAATGGCAGCGCGACGTCGCACTTGATCTCCTTGAGGATGACATTGGTGCGGACGTGACGGATGCCGGGAATCTTGAACATGAACTCGTCGAGAAACCGGTTGTAGGCGGCCATGTCGGCGACGACGACGCGCAGGTGATAGTCAGCATCTCCCGTCGTCGCAAAGCACTCGAGCACCTCGGGGCGCCGCTTCACGCGCGCGACGAACTGGGTAACGAAGGTCGCGTCGTGGCGATCGAGCGACACATGCAGAATGGCTGAAGTCAGGAAGCCGGCCCGTTCCCGATCGACCAGCGCCGCATAGCCGGTAATGACGCCGGACTCTTCAAGCGCCCGCACCCGGCGCCAGCACGCCGAAGACGACATGCCGACGTCGTCAGCCAGATCCTGGTTGCTGCGGCGGCCATCTTTCTGGAGATGGGTCAGCAATCGTCGATCCTGTCCTTCAATCATGATGGGCCTCTCCTGAACTGCCGTGGCAGATCATGCCGGATGATACGTCACTGCTGGTAGTTTCTACCATAACAGACGGAAATATCGAACAATTAGAACAGCTCTTCCACCCGATCGGGTCGACACTTTCACCGACCTGATACGGCGGGAGGCCGACATGACCCAGACCCTGACGACAGGCAGAGACCTCGACGATTACGCCCTGATGGGCCGATACACGCGCCGGACCGGGCGTGTATTGCTCACGGGCACGCAGGCGCTGGTGCGCATCCTGCTCGACCAGCGCGACCGCGATTCTGCCGACGGCATCAACTCGGCCGGATTCGTCTCCGGTTATCGCGGTTCGCCGCTGGGCGGCGTCGACCTGGAACTCTGGCGCGCCAAAAAACTCCTGAGCGAACGGCGCATCGAATTCCTTCCCGCCGTCAACGAAGACCTCGCCGCCACCGCCGTGCTGGGATCGCAGCAGGTCGAAACCAACCCGGCGCGCGAAGTCGATGGCGTGTTCGGCCTCTGGTACGGCAAGGGCCCCGGCGTCGATCGATCCGGCGATGCGTTGAAGCACGGCAACGCCTACGGCTCCTCGCCGCATGGCGGCGTGCTGGTCGTTGCCGGAGACGACCATGGCTGCGTGTCGTCGTCGATGCCGCACCAGTCGGACGTCGCCTTCATGGCGTGGTTCATGCCGACGCTTAGTCCGTCGAGCGTGGCCGAATATCTTTCCTTCGGCGAATATGGTTACGCGCTGAGCCGCTTTTCCGGCATGTGGGTCGGATTCAAGGCGATCTCGGAAACGGTCGAATCCTGCGCCTCGGTCGAACTGCCGCCGCGCCGCCTGTTCAACCCGCCGGCATTCGAACCGCCCGCAGGCGGCCTGCATTATCGCTGGCCGGACCTTCCCGGTCCACAGATCGAGCACCGGCTGGAAGCCAAGAAGAACGCGGTGCTCGCCTTTGCCGCCGCCAACCCGATCGATCGCCGGATCTACGACATTCCCGACGCCACCTACGGCATCGTCACCACGGGCAAGGCTCATCTCGACCTGATGGAGGCCTTGCAACTCCTGGGCTTAACCGAATCCGAATGCCGCAGGCTTGGTATCGACATCTACAAGGTCGGGATGGTGTGGCCGCTGGCGCATCACGACGCACTGGAATTCGTCCGGGAGAAACGCGAGATCCTCGTGATCGAGGAAAAGCGCGGCATCATCGAAAGCCAGTTCAAGGAATATTTCTACGACTATCCCGGCCACAAGCCCGAACACATGGCCGGCAAGAGCGATGAAAACAATGACCCGCTGGTGCCCTGGGTCGGCGAGTTGTCGCCGCGGCTGCTGGCGCCGATCGTCGCCAAACGGCTTGACCTGATATTCCCCGGCCTCGACCTCACATCGCGCGCCGAACGCCTGCAGCGCCCAAGCGCGGAGATCATCAACATCTCAGGAGCAACGCGCACGCCCTATTTTTGCTCGGGCTGCCCGCACAACACATCAACCAAGGTCCCTGCGGGATCACAAGCGCTGGCCGGCATCGGCTGTCATTTCATGGCGAGCTGGATGGATCGCGATACCAGTTCGCTGATCCAGATGGGCGGCGAAGGCGTCAACTGGATCGCCTCCTCGCGCTTCACCGGCGGCAAGCACGTGTTCCAAAACCTCGGCGAAGGCACTTATTACCATTCCGGATCGATGGCGATACGGCAGGCCGTCGCCGCCAAGGCCAACATCACCTACAAGATCCTGTTCAACGACGCGGTCGCGATGACCGGCGGCCAGCCGGTCGACGGGCCGATCAGCGTGACCGCCATCGCCCACGAAGTTCGTGCCAACGGCGTGGCGCGGATTGCGATCGTGTCCGACGCGCCCGACAAATTGCACGCGGGCGATTTCCCGAAGGGCGTGACGATCCATCCCCGTGCGCAACTCGATGCCGTGCAGCGCGAACTGCGGCAGATCGCGGGCGTATCCGTCCTGATCTATGAGCAGGAATGCGCCACCGAGCGGCGGCGCAAGCGCAAGCGCGGCCAGGCGCCCGAGCTGAAGAAATTCGTCGTCATCAACGATCTCGTCTGCGAGGGCTGCGGCGATTGTTCGGTCGAGTCCAACTGTCTCAGCGTCGAGCCAAAGGAGACGCCGTTCGGCAGCAAGCGCCAGATCAATCTCTCGACCTGTAACCAGGACTTTTCCTGCGTCAACGGCTTTTGCCCGAGCTTTGTCACCGTTGAAGGCGCGACCCGCCGCAAGAAACGGGGAGCCGGCATCGACGCGATGGCCCGCACGACGGGGCTGCCCGAGCCAAATTTCGTTTCCCTGGAAAAGCCGTTCAACCTGCTGGTGACCGGCGTCGGCGGCACCGGCGTCATCACCGTCGGCGCGTTGATCACGATGGCCGCGCATCTGGAGGGCAAGGGTGCATCGGTGCTCGACTTCACCGGCTTCGCGCAGAAATTCGGCCCCGTCCTGAGTTTCATCCGGCTGTCGAATAGTCCTGACGATATCCATCAAGTCCGGATCGATCAGGGAGCAGCGAACGCGCTGATCGGATGCGACATCGTGGTGAGCTCCTCGCCGAAGGCTTCCGGCACTTACGGACCTGACATGCGGGCCGTCATCAACACGGCTGAAATGCCGACCGGCGACATCGTGCGCAATCGCGATGCGAGCCTGGAAGCGGCGGCGAGACTTCGGCACCTCGAACGCGTCGTTGGATCGGACAATTTCAGGAGTCTTGACGCGAACCGGCTATCCGACGCGCTGTTCGGCGACACGGTCTTTGCCAATGTGATCATGCTCGGAGCGGCGTGGCAGCAAGGATTGGTGCCGGTCACACTGGAAGCGCTGATGCGCGCGATCGACTTGAATGGCGTTGCGATCGAACAGAACAAGCAGGCTTTTGCCAGCGGGCGGCTCGCCGCTGCGGATCGTGATTTCGTGACGTCACTATTAGGGCAGGCCAAAAAGGAAGAGACGCTGGACCAAATCATCTCTCGCCGTGTCGACTTCCTCACCGCCTATCAGAATGCGAACTATGCCGATCGTTACCTCAAATTCGTCAGTCAAGTCCGCGCCGCCGAGGAACGCCACGCGCCCGGCTCGCAAGCGCTAACGACCGCCACCGCTCGGTCCCTCTTCAAGCTGATGGCCTACAAGGACGAGTACGAGGTGGCGCGGCTGCACATGGAGACCGGGTTTCAGGACGGGCTGCGGCAGGAGTTCGAGGGCGACTTCGCGATCAAATATCATCTGGCGCCGCCGGTCCTGTCGTCCGGCAAGGACGCCCGCGGCCGGCCGCTCAAGCGTCAATTCGGGCAATGGATACAGACACCATTCCGGATTCTGGCGCGGCTCAAATTCCTGCGCGGTACCGCGTTGGACGTGTTCGGCTATACGCACGAGCGCCAGATGGAGCGCGGCCTGATCGACTGGTACGAAAGGCTCGTGACCGATCTCACGCCGTGGATTTCACCTGACACCATCGAACGCCTGGCCAAGATCGCAGCCGCACCAATGGACATTCGCGGCTATGGCCCCGTGAAGCTGGAAGCGGTGGCGAAAGTACAAAAGGAGACGGAAGATTTACTCCGTCTCCTGAAGTCGTCGATGTCAGAAAGGCGCGCGGCCTAGCGGGCTTCTTCGAAGCCGGCGAGAACGGATGTCAGGTTGGCGCCGAGAATGTCGGAGAGGTATCCGCCCTCCTGGACGAACACGGTAGGAAGCCCGAGCCGCGCGATAGCGGCGCCAATGCGCCGGAAGCCGGCGGTGGTCACGGCGAGCCCCGCGAGTGGATCGTGCTCCGACGCATCGAGACCGAGCGCCACGACCAGCGCGCCGGGTGCAAAGGCGTCGATGGCTTTCTTTGCAACGCCGAGCGACGCGATGTAGCCGTCATCGCCGGTGCCGATCGGCAAGGGAATATTGAGGTTGGTGCCAAGGCCGGGACCCGCGCCACGCTCGTGCGCGTAACCCCAGACGAACGGATAATACGACGTGGGATCGGCATGGATCGAAACCGTAAACACGTCGGGTTGTTCGTAGAAAATGCCCTGCGTGCCGTTGCCGTGGTGGACGTCGACATCGAGGATGACAACACGCTCGTGCCGCTGGCGCAGATGTGCCGCCGCGATCGCGCTGTTGTTGAAGAAGCAGAAGCCGCCCGCCATATCGCGGTAGGCGTGATGACCGGGCGGACGGCAGAGCGCATAGGTCGCGTCTTCACCGTCCATGACAAGCTGAGCCGCCGTCGTTGCCACATCCGTTGCCGCGCACGCCGCAGCGAAGGTGCCGGGACCGATCGGGGCCGCGGTATCGGCGGTATGCCAGCCGAGCCGGCCGACGATATGGGTCGGGTAGGTCGCGGCGTGGCGCACTGGATGGATGTTGGCGATCATTTCCGGACCGGCATTGCCGAGCGCGGACCAGGCCTCCCAGGCTTCGGCGAGAAAGCCGAGATATTCCGGACTGTGAATCCTTGCACGTGGGCCCTGCCCGAACAGTGTGGGCGCAACCAGTTCGTGCTTGCCGGCCTTCAATCCCGCGAGCAGCCGGTCGGCGCGTTCGGGCTGTTCGGTGGTGCGCTGGACGACGCCGCGCACCAGAAAGAATTGCGGATCGTGACTGCGATGCAGTTCAGTGTAGACGGCCTTCACGCGAATACTCCTGTTTTCTGTCAATGAAATCTGGCGTGCACCGGCGTGCGCCGCCGGCTAAGCGGGAATCTCCCGCACGAGTTTTCCGACTTCGCGCCACGCATGACCGATATGATAGTCGATATGCGCCACGATACGTTCGGGATGGCCTTGTTCGATGGCAGCTAACACGGGTTCGTGTGTCCGGGCGATTTCATGCGGATCATCGTACAGCCGGCCGATCAGGCCGATCACCATGCGCATTTCAGATGCGAGATCGTCGAACAACCGCAACAGCCGCCGGTTCGCCGCTATCTCGCAGATCAGGCGGTGAAAGCGGTAGTCCTCCTCGACCTGCCTTGCGGGATCCTCGAGATCAGCGGTCTGGTGCAACACGTCGATCTGCCGCCGCAGCATGTCACGCGTCTCCGGCGTGAGGTTGCGCGCGGCGAGCACGGCCGCGTGGCGTTCGACGCACAGCCTGAGATCATAGATGTCGTCAATATCGTCGGCGGCGAATTTGCGCACGAAGAAGCCGCGGCGCGGACTGGCCACCAGAAGTCCCTGCTGTTCCAAGAGCCGCGCGGCCTCGCGCACCGGCGCCCGGCTCACTCCAAGCTCCCTCGCAATCCCGGCTTCCACGACTTTGGAACCCGGTGCCAGCCGGCCTTCGACCACCGCCTGGGTCAAAAGACGGGCGACCTGACCGACGAGATCGGCGTCGGCGAGGGCTGGTAACCCGACCGGTGGAGACAGTGTGCGCATCAAAATGGTCCATTTTGGCCCGTGCTCGTCAGGTTTTGAGCCGGTTTTACCACTTGTACATTATTTAATCGTCGATTGTCGACAGTTTAGTCTTGTCATGACCCGTGTTGCAGTGCAACCCTTAGACCTGTTCAAAAAGGGTGCATTCCAAAAATGACAGCGCACGTACCGCCCCCGGCCATCAAGGACGGAACCCGGCAAGCTCGCATAGATCTCGCCGCCGCCTACCGGCTGATTCACCGGCTCGGCCTCGACGACAGCATCTACACCCATATCTCGGCCCGGCTGCCCGGCAGCCATGACCGCTTTCTGATCAATCCCTACGGCCTGCGGTTTGAAGAAGTCACCGCGTCCAATCTGGTCACCGTCGATATCGACGGCAACGTCATCGACGACCCGATGAACCTCGGCATCAACCCGGCCGGATTCACTATTCACAGCGCCGTGCATGCGGCGCGAACGGATGCTGCCTGCGTGCTGCATACCCACACCGTCGCCGGCGTCGCGGTGTCCTGCCAGAAGCAGGGACTGCTGCCGCTCAATCAATGGTCGATGCAGTTCACCGACCGCCTCGCCTATCACGACTATGAAGGCATCGCGCTCGATCTGGATGAGCGCGAGCGCCTGGTCGCCGACCTCGGCGACAAGTTCGTGATGGTTCTGCGCAATCACGGCATGCTCACCTGCGGCCGCTCCGTCGCCGAGGCGTTCAAGCTGATGCACAATCTGGAGCGCTCGTGCCGCGCGCAGCTCGCGGTTCAGGGCGCTGGCGCCGAGATCGTGCCGCTCTCGGCAAGCGTCGCCCGCAAGACCGCAGGCCAGTACGAGACCTTCTATGACAGCATCGAACTCAACGGTGTTCCTGACATCGAATGGGTCGCCTTCAAGCGGATGCTGGAACGGTCAGATCCGGACTTCATGAACTAGCCCCCACTCCAACTTCAACGCAACGCACGCCGCTCAGGCGATCAAGAGAGAGATGTCATGCTGAAGCAATTTGTTATGGGTCTTGCGGTGGCAGGCGCCCTTTCAAGCACAGCCTTTACCAGCGCAGCCTTTGCCCAAGAGCCGAAGGCCGGCGGCGTCGTCAATGCCGTGATCCAGCCGGAACCGCCGGGCCTGATGCTGGGCCTTGTGCAGAACGGCCCGACCCAGATGGTGTCCGGCAACATCTATGAAGGCCTGCTGCGTTACAGTCCGAAGCTGGAGCCGCTGCCGGGTCTCGCCGAAAGCTGGAGCGTCAGCGAAGACGGCAAGGTCTACTCGTTCAAGCTCCGCAAGGGCGTCACCTGGCATGACGGCAAGCCGTTCACCTCGGCCGACGTGGTGTTCTCGATCGAATTCCTCAAGCAAACCCATCCCCGCGGGCGCAACAATCTGCTCCAGGTCGACAAGATCGAGACGCCCGACGAGCAGACCGTCGTGTTCACGCTGAAGCAACCGTTCGGGCCGTTCATCGGCATCTTCGAAGTCGGCTCGATGCCGATGATTCCAAAGCACATCTACGAAGGAACCGATTTCAAGACCAACCCGGCCAACAATACGCCCATCGGCACCGGCCCCTTCATGTTCAAGGAATGGCAGAAGGGCTCGTTCATCAAGCTGGTCAAGAACCCGAATTATTATATCAAGGGCAAACCCAACCTCGACGAGATCTACTGGCACGTCATTCCCGACGCCGCGGCGCGGTCGGTGGCGTTCGAGACCGGCAAGATCGACGTGCTGCCGGGCGGTTCGGTCGAGAATTTCGACGTTCCCCGCCTGAGCAAACTCAAGAATGTCTGCGTCACCGGTGCGGGCTGGGAATTCTTCAGCCCGCATTCATGGCTGTGGCTCAACAACCGCTCCGGCCCGACGGCCAACAAGAAATTCCGTCAGGCCTTGATGTTCGCGATCGACCGCAATTTTGCAAAGGACGTGATCTGGAACGGCCTCGGCAAGGTCGCGACCGGCCCGTCCGGCTCTGCGATCAAGTACTACACCGATGCGGTGACGAAGTATGATTTCAACCCGGCCAAGGCGAAGGCGCTCCTGAAGGAGGCCGGCTACAATGGCGAGAAGGTTCGCCTGCTGCCGCTGCCCTATGGCGAAACCTGGCAGCGCTGGGCCGAGGCCGTGAAGCAGAATCTGCAGGACGTCGGCATCAACGTTGAAATGATCGCGACCGATGTTCCCGGCTGGAATCAGAAAACCTCCGACTGGGATTACGATATCGCCTTCACCTATCTCTATCAGTATGGCGATCCAGCACTGGGCGTCAGCCGCAACTACGTCACCAGCCAGATCGTCAAGGGCAATCCGTTCAACAACGTCGAAGGCTATTCCAATCCGGAGATCGATCAGCTGTTCGCCGACGGCGCGGTCGCCTTCCCGGATGCCAAGCGCCAGGAGATCTACGCCAAGGCGCAAAAAATCCTGACCGACGACGTGCCGGTGGCATGGCTGCTCGAATTGCAGTTCCCCACCATCAGCCGCTGCAACGTCAAGAACCTCGTCACGACCGCGATCGGCGTCAATGACGGTTTTCGCGATGCGTGGATCGAAAAGTAACGCCTGACATCGGACCGCGGCGGCACCTCCTGTGCTGCGCCGCGGTCTGACACTTCAACAACAAGCTTCGAAGCGGAAATCCACACGATGCTCGCATTCATTGCCCAGCGCATAGGCAAGGCCGTCATCGTCCTGCTGGCCATCGTCGTCCTGAACTTCTTCCTGATCCGGATGGCGCCGGGCGATCCGGCACTGGTGATGGCCGGCGAAGCCGGTGCCAGCGACCAGATTTTCCTGACCCAGCTCCGCGAGAAATTCGGCCTCGACAAGCCGCTTCCGGTGCAGCTCTACCTTTACGTCAAGGGCATCGTCAGCCTGGATCTCGGCTTCTCCTTCCGCCAGCAGATGCCGGTCTCGAAACTGATTATGGACCGCCTTCCGGCCACGCTGCTGCTGACCGGCACGGCGTTCGCGATATCGCTCGCCTTCGGCGTCCTGTTCGGAACGCTGGCGGCGCGCCGCGCCGGCAGCTGGACCGATACCGCCATCACAGTGCTGGCGCTGATCTTCTACGCCACGCCGCTATTCTGGGTCGCGCTGATGGCGATTCTGCTGTTCTCGGTGACGATGGATTGGCTGCCGAGCTTTGGCTACGAGACGGTGGGTGCTGGTTACACCGGGCTCGCTCACGTGCTGGATGTCGGCGCCCATCTGATCATGCCGGCGACGACGATCGGCCTGTTCTTCATGGCCACCTACGCCCGCATGACCCGCGCCTCGATGCTCGAGGTCAAGCGGCTCGACTTCGTCAAGACCGCGCGCGCCAAGGGGCTGCGCGATGCCGTGATCCAGCGCCGCCACGTGCTGCGAAACGCGCTGCTGCCCGTGGTCACGCTGGCCGGATTGCAGGCGGGCACGCTGGTCGGCGGCGCCGTGCTGACCGAAACCGTATTCGCCTGGCCCGGCATCGGCCGGCTGATGTACGAGGCGCTGCTGCAGCGCGACTACAATCTGCTGCTCGGCGTCTTCGTGGTTTGCTCGGCAATGGTGCTGGCCTTCAACCTGATCACCGACCTGATCTACCGCTCGGTGGATCCCCGCATCGAGTTCGCCGCATGAGACAGTTTTGGCGAACGATGTTGCGCAATCCCGGCGGCCTGATCGGCCTCGTGATCCTGACTGTCGCGATCGTAATTGCCGTGTTCGGTCCCCTGCTGTTTCCGACCTCGCCCTGGCGCATGGTGCAGCGGCCGTTCCTGCCGCCGTTCACGCTGGCCGGGCTGCCGCTCGGCACCGACGCGCTCGGTCGCGACGTGATGGCGGGCATCATCTATGGCGCCCGCGTCTCGCTGCTGGTCGGGCTCGTCTCGACGCTGGCGGCGCTTGCGGTCGGCATTCCCGTTGGCGCTGCGGCCGGCTATTTCGGCGGCCGGATCGGCGACGCCCTGATGCGCTTCACGGAGTTCTTCCAGACCGTGCCGAGCTTTGCGCTGGCGATCGTGCTGGTCGCCGTGCTGCAGCCGTCGATCGTCTCGATCGTGATTGCGATTGCCATCGTCAGCTGGCCACCGGTGGCGCGGCTGGTTCGCGGCGAGGTCTTGTCGCTGCGCACCCGCGAATATGTCCAGGCCGCGATCGTGACCGGGCAGACCAACAGCTGGATCATCTGGCGAGAGATCCTGCCCAATGCCCTCTCCCCGGTGATCGTGCTGGCGTCGCTGATGGTCGCCACCGCGATCCTGCTCGAATCCTCGCTGTCGTTTCTCGGGCTTGGCGATCCCAATTTGATGTCTTGGGGCTACATGGTCGGCGCCGGCCGCACCGTCATTCGCCAGGCCTGGTGGATCACGGTGTTTCCCGGCGTCGCCATCCTGATCTCGGTGCTGGCGCTGAACCTGATCGGCGAAGGCCTCAACGATGCGCTCAACCCGCGTCTCAACAAGGACGGGCGCTGA
The DNA here is from genome assembly GCF_018131075.1 of Bradyrhizobium sp. JYMT SZCCT0428. GTDB lineage: Bacteria > Pseudomonadota > Alphaproteobacteria > Rhizobiales > Xanthobacteraceae > Bradyrhizobium. The sequence goes on from NZ_JAFCLS010000021.1 coordinate 51,239, forward strand.
GCATGTCTGACGCCGCCGTAGTTATCAAAGACCTCAAGCTGGCCCTGCCGCCCGGCAGCGACCGCTCTTACGCCGTGGACGGCGTTTCGTTCGAGCTCACCGCCGGCAAGATCCTTTGCGTCGTCGGCGAATCCGGCTCGGGCAAGTCGATGTGCGCGCATGCCCTGATGGGCCTCTTGCCGGACACCGTGATCGCCGAGGCCGGCGAGATCAGCTTTGGCGGCCAAAACCTGCTGACCCTCGACGCGGATGGCTGGCTGGGCTTGCGCGGCCGCCGCGTTGCGATGGTGTTCCAGGAGCCGATGACGGCGCTCAACCCCTTGATGCGGATCGGCGACCAGATCGCCGAGATGTTCGAGGCGCATGGCCTGCTCACGCCGAAGGAGCGAAGACAGAAAGCGGTGAGCCTGCTGCGCGAGGTCGGCCTTCCCGACCCCGACCGCAGCGTGCGCGCCTATCCGCACCAGCTCTCCGGCGGCCAGCGGCAACGCGCGATGATCGCGATGGCATTGGCGCTCGAACCGACGGTACTGGTAGCCGACGAGCCGACGACCGCGCTCGACGTCACCACGCAGGCGAAGATCCTCAAACTGATCCGCGACCTGCAAAGCAGCCGCAACATGGCTGTCATGTTCATCACCCATGATTTCGGCGTCGTCACTGATATCGCCGATCGCGTCGTCGTGCTCCAGCACGGCAAGGTGGTCGAACAGGGCGCGGCAGACGAGGTGCTGCAGCGTCCGCAACATCCGTATACAAGGGCGCTGCTCGCAGCCGTTCCGAAGCTGCAGCCGCCGGCGCGCGTTTCCCGGCTCGATCGGCCGAAGGTGGTCGAGGTGATCGGTATCGAAAAGACCTATGTCAGCGGCGGCGGCTGGTTTCAGCCGACCCGCAGCGTCCAGGCCGCCAAGGAAGTCAGCTTTGACATTTTTCAGGGCGAGACGCTCGGGCTGGTCGGCGAATCCGGTTCCGGCAAATCGTCCATCGCGCGCCTGATCATGCGGCTGATCGAGCCGGATCGCGGCACCGTCCGGCTCGGCGAAACCGACCTGACGCGCATCAACGGAAAAACGCTGCGCGAGCAGCGCAAGCGCATCCAGATGGTGTTTCAGGATCCGTTCGCGTCGCTCAATCCGCGCCGCAAGGTCGGCAACATCATCACCGATGGCCCGATCGCGCACGGCGCGGAGCCTGCGGCGGCGCGACAACGCGCCCATGAGTTGCTGAGTCTGGTCGGCCTCAATGCGAGTGCGATGGAACGTTTTCCGCACGAATTCTCCGGCGGCCAGCGGCAGCGGATCGGAATCGCGCGGGCGCTTGCGCTCGATCCGGAAATCCTGGTGGCCGATGAGGCCGTCTCCGCGCTCGACGTCTCCGTGCAGGCGCAGGTTCTGAACCTGCTCGAAGACCTCAAGACGCGCCTTGGGCTGTCGATGCTGTTCATCACCCATGATTTGCGGGTGGCAGCCCAGATCTGCGACCGCATCGCGGTGATGCAGCGCGGGTCCATCGTCGAGCTCAGGCCTGCCGCGGCGCTGTTCTCCGCTCCCGAGCACCCCTATACGCAGGAGCTTCTTGCTGCGGTGCCCGGCCAGATATCATCTTCCAAGGCGGCGTAAACGATGCGTTGTGCGCTCGTCAGCAGCAGCCTCGATATCAGAGGCTACCTCGGAACAGAATTCGCCCGCATCGCCGACCGCATCGAAATCGTCGATCATCGCCGCAACGGGTCCGACGCGGACATCAGCCTTGCGATCGCGTGGCACCCGCCGGCAGACGCTTTCGAGCGTTACCCGAACCTGAAGGCGGTCTGTTCGCTCGGTGCCGGCGTCGACAATATTGTCGCCTGCCCGAGCCTGCGGCCGGATATCGACGTCGTTCGCATCGTCGATCCCCTGCAGGCGCAAACGATGTCAGGCTTTGTCATCTGGCATGTGATCTCGCATCAGCGGCGTTTTGCAACTTATCTGGCCCAGCAGCGTGACGGAATCTGGAAGCGCCTCCCGCAGCGTGCCGCGCAGGACGTACCGGTCGGCATCCTCGGTTACGGCGAAATCGGCCAGCGCGTTGCCGCCGATCTGGCGCAGCTCGGTTTCCCCGTCATGGTGTGGAGCCGGACGGCGAAGCCGACGCCCGCCTCCGTCCGGGGATTCCATGGCCCCACCGGCCTCGCCGCCATGCTCGGCGAAACCGAGGTGCTGGTGAACCTGCTGCCGCTGACGCAGGAGACCCAGGGCATCCTCAACGCAAAACTGTTCGCCCGCATGCGCCGCGGCGGCTATCTCATCCAGGTCGGACGCGGCGAACATCTGGTCGATGCTGACCTGCTGGCCGCGCTGGCGAGCGGTCAGCTCGACGGCGCCGCGCTCGACGTGTTTGCGGCCGAACCGCTGGCGCTGGCACATCCATTCTGGCATCATCCCAAAATCGTCGTGACGCCGCACGACGCCTGCGAAGTCCGGGTCGAGGCCGTTGCGACCACGGTCGTCGCAACCGCCGACGCGATACAAACCGGCCGACGGCCGCCAAACGCCATCGACCGCCAACGCGGCTATTGACCGGTCGCACGCCCCAGGGATCACGGCCTAAAGGACACTGCGGTGCCAGACTCCTCTCCCGCGACTGACGCGGCACATCCGATCGATGGCCTGCGCGCCGCGTCAAGCATTCCGGAATCGCTTGCCAAGCAACTGGCGGCCGAACATTACGGCTTGCCCGTCACGGTGCGTCGCCTCGACAGCGAGCGCGACCAGAATTTCCGGCTGCGGACGCCTGACGGACGCGAATATGTGCTGAAGATCGCGAACCCCACGGAGGATCGCGCGGTTACGAATCTGCAGACCGAAGCCCTGGTGCAGCTGGCCGCCGCCGACCCCGGCCTGCCGGTGCCGCGCATCTTCCCGGCGTTGAACGGCGCCAACGAACTCGAGATCGGCTTCGATGACGGCTCGACGCGGGTCGTGCGTCTCTTGTCGTTTCTTGCCGGAACGCCCTTTCACACCGTCGAGAGTTCAACGGCGCTGCGGCGCGACTTGGGCCAATGTGCCGCACGGATGGCGCGTGGCCTACGCGACTTCCGGCATCCCGGCGCCAACCACAAGCTGCTGTGGGACCTTCAGCACGCCGCCGAATTGCGTCCATTGATCGACGCCGTCCCGGCCGACCGGCGCACCCTCGTCGAGCGCACCCTCGACCGGTTCGAGACTGACGCGCTTCCGGTGCTGTCGGGCCTGCCCAAACAGCCGCTTCACAACGATCTCAACCCGCACAACATCGTCGTCGATTCCGCCAACAGCGAGCGCATTGCGGGAATCATCGACTTTGGCGACATGACGTCGACCGCCCGGGTCGTCGACCTCGCCGTGACCGCGGCGTACCAGGTCGTCGATGGCAACGATCCGCTCGCGCCCGCCTGCGATATGATCGCGGCTTACCATGGGATTACGCCGCTCGACGGAATCGAATTCGAGATCCTGTTCGATCTGATCGCGACGCGCATGGTGATGACCATCGTCATCAGCAGCTGGCGGGCCATCCGCTATCCCGGGAATCGGGACTATATTCTACGCAACAATCCGGCGGCCTGGGGCAGACTGCAGCGAATCGCTGGTATTCCCCGGGCTCAGGCCCGGCAGCAGATTCAGTCTGCCTGCAACTCGGAGTAACCGATGTCCACCAACCATGAGACTGCTTCGGCCAACGACTTGATCGCACGGCGCAAGCGCCTGCTCGGACCGGCCTACCGGCTGTTCTACGAACAACCCGTGCAATTCGTCCGCGGCGAAGGCGTGTGGCTCTACGATCCCGCAGGGAATGCCTATCTCGACGCCTACAACAATGTCGCGTCGGTCGGCCACTCGCATCCCCACGTCGTGCAGGCGATCGCGCGGCAGGCTGCGGTGCTGAACACCCATACGCGCTATCTGCACGAGACCGTGCTCGATTACGCCGAAAAGCTTCTCGCCACCTTCCCGGCCGAGATCAGCCAGATCATGTTTACCTGCACCGGCAGCGAGGCCAACGACCTTGCACTGCGCGTGGCCCGCACCTGCACCGGCGGCACCGGCTTCATCGTGACGGAAACCGCCTATCACGGCGTCACCAGCGCGCTGGCCGAGCTGTCACCTTCGCTCGGGCTGCCGCTGGCAAAGGACAGCCACGCCCGGCTGGTACCGGCGCCACGTTCTGCCGGCGACGACACCGGCGAGACCTTTGCGCGGCACGTGCGCGGCGCGCTCGACGACATGAAGAAAAACGGCATTCGCCCGGCCGGACTGTTGGTCGATACCATCTTCTCCAGCGACGGCGTGTTCGCCGATCCCGCAGGCTTCCTGCGCCCCGCGGTCGAAGCGGTGCGTGCGGCCGGCGGCATCTTTATCGCCGACGAGGTGCAGCCCGGTTTCGGCCGCACCGGCGAGCAGATGTGGGGTTTTGCCCGCCACGGTCTCATTCCCGATCTGGTCACGATGGGCAAGCCGATGGGCAATGGCCATCCGGTCGCCGGCATGGCGGCGCGACCGGAAGTGCTGGCCGAGTTCGGCGCGCGCTCACGCTACTTCAACACTTTTGGCGGCAATCCCGTCTCGGCGGGGGCCGGAATAGCCGTGCTCGAAGTGATCGAGTCCGAAGGCTTGCTTGCGAATGCACAGCGCGTCGGCGGCTATCTGCGTGAACAGTTTCGGCAGCTGCAGGCGCGCCATCCATTGATATCAGAGGTGCGCGGCGCCGGATTGTTCTTTGGCGTGGAACTGCGGCACAGCGGAACGGCGGGGACGCCGGCCGCCAGCGAGACCGCGGCCATTGTCAACATGCTGCGCGAGCGGCACGTGCTGATCAGCGCCGCCGGGCCGCAAGCCAATGTTCTCAAGATCCGGCCGCAGCTGGTGTTCACCACCGAGCACGCCGACGTGCTGGTCGAGAAACTCGATCAGGTTTTGCAGGCGCTGAAATAGCCGCAAAGCAACTAGGTAAGCGCGCGGACCGCCTTGAAACCGTGCGAGGCTGCCTCCAGCGCCGCGTCGATATCGGCAGCCTGATGGGCCGACGACAGGAACATGTTGTGCACGGGATGAAAGAACGCGCCGTGACGCAGGGCCGCTGAGCAGAACGCCCGGCCCTTCTTCACATCCGGATCGGCGTCGAACAGCATCAGCGGCATCTGTGGCGGGCCGCTCTGCCGGATTGCGATGCCGTGCTGGTTCGCCAACGACGCCAGCCCCTCGCGCAGCCGCAAGCCCATGGTGCGGATATGCCCGGGCACATCGGTTTCCCGCGCGATCCGCAGCGTCGTCCGTGCCGCTGCCATCGCCACGGTGCCGCACCAGAACGAGCCTGTGACGAACACCTTTGTTGCCGCCTCGCGGAATTTGTCATTGCCGGTCACGGCTGCCAGCGCATAGCCATTGGCGATCGCCTTGCTCCAGGCCGCGAGATCCGGCCGCACGCCGTGCGCCTCCCAGCTTCCCCTGATATCGAGCCGCAGCCCGGTGCGCACCTCGTCGAGAATGAGCGCGGCGTCCACCGCGTCGCACGCGGCGCGTGCAGCGGCGGCGAATTCGCGCGTCGGCAATTCGAGATCGCGGGCGATGTCATGCCGGAAGCCGGTGACCAGGATCGCAGCAAGATCCTTTCCCGCCTCATCGACCGCCGCCTGCAGGCTTGCAACGTCGTTATATTCGAAGTGCAGCAGGTGCGCGCGGTCTTCGCTGGTGACGCCGGCCACGCTCGGCGAACACCATGGCAGCGCGCCGTGATAGCTGCCCTTGGCGACCAGCACCTTGCGTCGACCGGTGCCGGCCCGCGCGATGGTCACACTGGCCGTGGTCGCGTCACCGCCGTTCTTCTGGAACATCGCCCAGTCCGCATGCGGCACCATTGCGACGAAATCTTCGGCCAGATCCACCATCACCGCGCCCGGCCCGTTCAGACAATCGCCCAGAGCAGCCTGCGCCTCGGCCGCCGCCTGCACTTCGGGGTGGCGATGGCCGAGCAGCACCGGCCCCCAGCTGCACATGAAGTCGATATATTCGCGCCCGTCGACGTCGCGCACCCGGCATCCCTCGGCGGAGGCGAAGAACTGCGGATAGCCTTCCGGCAGCCGCGCGGCGTTGAGATGTCCCCACATGCCGCCGGGCACCACGCGCTCGGCTCGCGCCCGCAACATCGCATCCGCGCTCTGCGCTTCGCTCAATACCGCTGCTGGCTTGTTCATGGCGTCCTCTTGTGTGCGCTTATTGTTTTTCTCGCGTGCCGCAGACGTGGTGGCTCCCCGCTTCGATGAAGGGGGCGGCTCCATCCCGCCATCAAAGCATCGCACGCGAATAACGGCAAGATGCCGACGCAGCGAACCCGTTCCGGCGCAGCTATCAGGCATGGCTTTGCATGCGCGCATGCGTATGATGCGTCCGTCGCAAGAACAACAAATCAGAAAAACCCGGGAGCGCCCTGTGACCGCAACCTCCAACCGGATCAACCCAGCCGATCACCTGCCGGACTATGTCAGCCCGGCGCAGGTGAAGGGGCTGCTCGGCCATGTCGACATCTGGCGCGATGCGTGGGGCATCCCGCATGTCCGCGGCGGCACCTATCAGGATGCTTTTGCCGGGCTCGGGTTTGCACAGGCGCAGGACCGGCTCTGGCAGATGGAGGCGCTGCTGCGGCGTGGCACCGGCCGCTATGCCGAATGGCTCGGCGCCCGCGCTGTTGCCGGTGATGTGATTGCCCGGCAGATGAATGGCGACGCCGCTTCGCGCCGCGACTACGCCCTGCTCGGCGACGAGGCCAAGGCGATGCTGGTGGCGTACGCGCGCGGCGTCAACGCGTTCATCGCGCTGCGCCGATGGCCGGTCGAATACAAAATCCTCGGCTGCGAACCTGTCGCCTGGGAGCCCTGGCATTCCATCGCCGTGATGCGGCAGATCGGATTCCTGATGGGATCGGTGTGGTGGAAACTTTGGCGCGCCGCGGCGCTGCCGATCGTCGGCGCCGACAACATCGCCAAGCTGCGTTTCGATGATGGCGGCAGCGATCTGCTGTGTGTGCCGCCGGGCGTGGAAGGCAAGCGGCTCGCGGCTGTTCTTGCCGATCTCAAGCCCGGCATAACCGCCCTGCTGGCGACCGCACAGGAGCAGATGGGCGCCGAACTCGACGGCGGTAGCAACAATTGGGCGATCTCGGCCGAGCGCACCGCGACCGGCCGGGCGATCGTCGCCGGCGATCCGCATCGCGTACTGGAAATGCCGAACATGTACGCGCAGGCGCATCTCGCCTGCGACGAGTTCGACGTCATCGGCCTCACCGTCCCCGGCGTGCCCGGTTTCCCGCATTTTGGACACACGGCCAACGTCGCCTGGTGCGTGACGCATGCCTTTGTCGACATCCACGATCTTTATGTCGAGCAATTCGACGCCGACGCCCGCCACTATCGCTTTAAAGAAGAGATGCTGCCCGCGACGCATCGGCCCGAGACCATCAAGGTGCGCAACGGCAATGACGTCACGATCGACGTGGTCGAGACCCAACATGGGCCCGTTATTGCGGGTGATCCCAACAAGGGCACCGCACTGGCGCTGAAATCCGTGCAGTTCGCGGTGCCTGATTCGTCATTCGATTGCATGGTGCGGATGCTGCGCGCCAAATCGGTTGAGCAGTTATACGAAGCGACGCGCGGCTTTGCGCTGTTGGACCACAATGTCGTCGCCGGCGACACGTCAGGCAAAATCGGCCATCGCGTGCGCGCCTTGGTGCCGAAGCGGCCGCGCTCCAATGGCTGGCTGCCGGTACCGGGGTGGACCGGCGAGCACGAATGGGACGGCATGGTGCCGTTCGAAGATATGCCGCACACGATCGCGCCGGATAAGGGAATGATCGTCACCGCCAACAATCGCGTGGTGAAGCCCGAGCGCGAACCATATCTCTCGACCGACCCGATGCCGCCGCACCGCACCCGCCGTATCTGGCTGCGGCTCAAGGAGTTGAAGCGGCCCTCGCCCGAGCAGATGCCGGCGATTCACCGCGACCTCCTCAGCATTCCCGCCATCGAAATCCGTGAACGCCTGCGCGCGATCGGGCTGCCGGCGGAGACGAAGCAATTGTGCGACCTGATCCTCGGCTGGGATGGCGAGATGCGCGGCGACTCGGTCGCGGCCGCGGCCTATTCCGCCGTCCGGCGGGAACTGACAAAACTCGCGCTGCGCCGATCGGGGCTCGACAAGACCACTGAGAGCGATTTCACCAAGGTGGCTCCGGGCCTGTTTCCGGAAGTCCAGTTCTGGTGGACGCTGCCGCAACTGCTGCGCAGCAATGACGAGAGCCTGTTGAAGGGCGCGACCTGGAATGAGCTGCTGCGCGAGGCCGTGGTCACGGTGTCGAAGAATGCGCCGACCGCCGATTGGGGTACGCTGCATACGCCAAAGCTCAAGCACGCACTCTCGGTCGCTTTCCCCGACTATGCCGGCCAGCTCGACAAGGATTGCGCCAAGATTTCCGGCGACAATGATTGCGTATTCATGGCGGGATATTCGATGAAGCTCGGCTTCCAGGCCACTTCGTCCGCACTGTCCCGCTACGTCTTCGACGTCGGCGCATGGAACAACTGCCGGTGGATCGTCTTCCATGGCGCATCGGGCCATCCGGCCAGTCCGCATTACGCGAACCAGAATGCGACATGGGCGAAAGGCGAGATGGTGCCGATGCTCTACGATTGGGAGGCGATCAAGCGCGGGGCGAGTTCACACCAGACGCTCAGCAGGTGATGAGAGCCGGACAAAATAGGAGCGCGCTGTCCAGCAACTCCGTCATGCCCGGCCTTGTGCCGGGCATCCACGTCTTTGGTTGCGCTGCGCAAGGAAGTCGTGGATGGCCGGGGCAAGCCCGGCCATGACGAAGGAGGAACTACCGCGGCACCACGGCCGTCGCCTCGATCTCGACCCGTGCGGCCTTCTCGACCAGCCGCACCACCTGCACCAGCGCCATCGCCGGGTAATGCGCGCCAAAAATTTCGCGATACACTTTTCCGAGCGCTTTGAGATTCGCCAGGTATTCCTCGATGTCGACGACGTACCAGGTCAGACGCACGAGGTGTTCAGGCTTCGCGCCTCCCTCTGCCAGGATCGCCGAGATGTTCTCCAGCGTCTGCCGCACCTGCGCGATGAAGCCATCGGCCAGAACGTTGCTGGCGTCCCAGCCGATCACGCCGCCGGTCACCACCAGGCGGCCGTCGGCCGCCATGCCGTTGGCGTAACCTTTCGGCACCGGCCAGCCGCTCGGCTGCAGGATCTGCAGGCCTGAAGCCGGCCCCTCGCCCTTCGCCACCGGCAACACCGCCAGCGTGGGCCCTTTTTGCGTGCTCACAAAAATCTCTCCATCACTTCCAAATTGTTGTTTGACGCGTTTTCTTTACGCGAACCGGTATCCACTTCGCTCGAAAACGCTATGCGCTTCATTCCGCGGCCATGCCCGCCGAGGCCGGATTGGCGTGCGCCATCTGCCGCAGGGCGAAACGCTGCAATTTGCCGGTCCCGGTCTTGGGCAATTGCGCGACGAATTCGATTGCGCGCGGATATTTGTACGGCGCGATCTCGCGCTTGACGTGCTCTTGCAGCGCCGTCACCAGCGCGGCGTCGGCGTCGACGCCGGAGGCGACCACGATGTAGGCCTTGACGATCATGCCGCGTGCTTCGTCGGGCGCGCCGACGACGCCGCATTCGGCGACCGCCGGATGCGTCAGCAGTGCCGCCTCGATCTCGGGACCTGCGATGTTGTAGCCGGAGGAGACGATCATGTCGTCCGACCGCGCCACGAACGACAGGCGTCCCGTCTCGTCGCGGACGAAGGAATCGCCGGTCAGGTTCCAGCCGTCGCGCACGTAATTCGATTGCCTGCTATCCGCGAGATAACGGCATCCGGTCGGGCCGCGCACCGCGAGCTTTCCGACGGTGCCCGCCGGCAACTCCTTCATGTCATCGTCAACGATCCTGGCCTCGTAACCGGAGACCGGGAGCCCGGTCGTTCCCGCCACCGCCTCGCCGATCCGGTTGGTGATGAAGATGTGCAGCAACTCGGTGCTGCCGATGCCGTCAAGAATTGGCTTTCCGGTCTTGCGGGTCCAGCTGTCGAACACCGGCGCCGGCAAGGTCTCGCCGGCCGACACCGCCAGCCGCAACGACGACAGATCCGCGCCCTTGTCCATCGCGGCCATCATCGCGCGATATGCCGTCGGCGACGTAAAGCAGATCGTGGCCTTGTAGGTCTCGATGATCTTGACCATCTCGGGCGGTGAAGCGTTTTCCAGCAAAGTCGCAGTCGCGCCGAACCGCAGCGGAAAGATCGCAAGACCGCCGAGGCCGAACGTAAAGGCCAGCGGCGGCGAACCAACGAACACATCGTCTTCGGTGACGTTGAGCACTTCCCGCGCATAGCCATCGGCCACGATCAGGAGATCGCGATGGAAATGCATCGTCGCCTTCGGCTCGCCCGTGGTGCCCGAGGTAAATCCCAGCAGCGCGACATCATCCCGGCCGGTCTTGACGGCATCGAAGCGGACCGGCTTGTTGAGCGCCACCCGGTCGAGTTCGGCGTCATGGTTCGACGTGCCGTCGAAGTTCACCACCTGCTTGAGAAACTTGCTGGTCTTGGCACAGGCAACCAGCTCGTCGGCGATGCGGCTGTCGGTCAGCGCCAGCGCGATCTCGGCCTTGTCGACGATCTTGGTCAGTTCACCGGCGCGCAGCATCGGCATGGTGTTGACGACGACGGCGCCCGCTTTGGTCGCCGCGAGCCACGCCGCCACCAGCGCCGGATTGTTGCCGGAGCGGATCAGCACGCGGTTGCCGGGCTTGACGCCGTAATTCTCCACCAGCGCATGCGCCAGGCGGTTCGACCAATCGGCAAGTTCCTTGTAGGTCCGCTGCCGGCCATTGCCGATCAGCGCGGTGCGGTCACCAAAACCTTTCTCGACGATCCGGTCGGTCAGTTCGACCGCGGCGTTGAGATATTCGGGGTATTGAAATTCCGGCCGGTCGAGAACCAGTTCCGGCCATTGGTCCGGCGGCGGCAGATTTCGCCGCGCGAAATCATCGACGTGACCCGATGGGCCAAGATCTAAATTTCTACCTGACATTTCCATCGCCCTCGCGTTCGGGATGAAAGGCTTGTGAAGACCGTCCGGCAGTGCTCCATTGGCAATCATTTTATACTTAAAGTAATTTGGCGCAAGGGCCCAGATCAGGGCTGCTCCACTCTTTTTTGGAAGCCGGCGCGCCGCCCGTTCCCGGCTGCGCCTACGCGGTCCGCGCCTTCGCGGATTTCTGCGCGGAAGCCTTGGTCTTGGCCAGCAGCCGCATCAATTCGCGGACATCCTTCGGCGTCAAATCCCCGAAGATGTCGGCGATCCATAATTCATGCTCGGCCGCCATCTTGCGGAACTCGACACGGCCGGCCTTGGTCAGGCGGATCACCTGGACGCGGCGGTCGGCATCCGAAGTGCGGCGGTCGAGGTGACCGGATTCGACGAGGCGTTCGACCAGCCCGGTGACGTTGCCGTTCGACACCATCATCCGCTTCGAGACGTCTGACAGCGTCATGCCGTCGGGCACCTTGTCGAGCTGGGCCATCAGGTCGAAGCGCGGCAGCGTCACATCGAAGCGTTCGCGCAGACGGCTGCGAACCTCGCCCTCGATCAGGGTGGTACAGGTCAGAAGGCGGAGCCACAGCCTGATTTCATCCCCGTGATCCTCGGGGAGTTCGACCGCCTTGGTCTCTGAATCAAGCATCATGACGCCATCTTGTCTGATTTGCGTGCGCGGGGAATCGAGCAGGACCGCAGCTTGCTATCATGGTCCAGATTTCTTTAGGGTTCAAGCATTTGGCGCGCAGCTTGCATGGCTTTCTTACACGGATTCTTATCTGGTGCCTTGTTGCTTGCGGCGGCTGTCATCCTCAGAATAAGCTGCTTTGCGAGAAGCGATTTGTGGTGGTTTCGGCTGCGGCCGAATGAAGGAGTAGTCATGATGCAGCCGTTGAAACTGGCCGGACTTGCGGTCTTGCTGAGTGTCGCCGCAGAACAAGCCGCGGCGCAGGAGAAGATCAAGATCGGCGTCATCGTGACATTGTCCGGCCCTCCGGCGGCGCTCGGCCAGCAGGTCCGCGACGGCTTTGCGCTCGCGGTCAAGGACCTCGGCGGCAAGATGGCAGGCAAGGACGTCGAACTCGTCGTGGTCGATGACGAACTCAAGCCGGACGGGGCCGTGACCAAGGTCAAGGGCCTCCTGGAACGCGAAAAGGTCGATTTCGTCGTAGGCCCGATCTTCTCCAACATCCTCCAGGCCATTCACAGGCCGGTCACAGAAAACAAGACGTTTCTGATCAGCCCGAACGCCGGTCCGTCGACCTATGCCGGCAAGGAGTGCAGCCCGTTCTTCTACGTCACCTCCTACCAGAACGATCAGGTCCACCAGGTCCTCGGCAAGGTTGCCCAGGATCGCGGCTACAAGCGCGTCTATGTGCTGGTGCCGAACTATCAGGCGGGCAAGGATTCCGCCGCCGGATTCAAGATCGACTACAAGGGCGAGATCGTCGAGGAAAGCTATTTGCCGCTGAACACCTCCGATTTCCAGGTCGAGCTGACCAAGATCTCCTCATCGAAGCCCGACGCGCTGTTCACCTTCATGCCGGGTGGCCTCGGTGTCGGCCTTGTCAAGCAATACCGGCAGGCCGGCCTTGCCGATCGCATTCCCGTGCTGTCCGCCTTCACGGTCGATGAATCGACGCTGCCGGCACAGCAGGATGCGGCCGTCGGCATGTTCGGCGGTTCCAACTGGGCACCCAACCTCGACAATCCGCAGAACAAGAAATTCGTCGCCGGCTATGAGGCGGCCTACAACATCGTGCCGGGCACCTATGCCTTCCAGGCCTATGATGCGGCGATGCTGATCGACAGCGCCGTCAAGGCGGTGAAGGGCGATCTTGCCAACAAGGACGCGGTGTCGGCGGCGTTGAAGAAAGCCGACTTCACCTCCCTGCGCGGCGACTTCAAGTTCAACGTCAATGGCTATCCGATCCAGAACTTCTACCTGACCAAGGTGGCGAAACGCCCGGACGGCAAGTTCCAGACCGAGATCGTCGAAAAGGTCTTTTCGAACTACGCCGACCGCTACGCCAAGGATTGCGCATCCGGCAAATAGCCGGGCGAAGAAAACGCTGGCAAGAAAATCTGGGAGGAAACAACACAATGAAAACTGAAATCGCCGGCATCACCCGCGCCAACGAAGGCACCCAGGGAATCTCCTGGAACATCCTTGGCCAGACCTATGTGCCCAAAAGCGTCACCGAGCATTCCTTCTCATGGCATGCGACCTTCCCGCCCGACACTTTTGTGCCGCCGCACATCCACCCCGATCAGGACGAGTATCTCTACATCCTGGAAGGCAAGCTCGACTTCTTCCTCGACGGATCAGAGACGCAGGCTTCCCCGGGCGATCTGGTGCGGCTGCCGATGGGCAAACCGCACGGCATCTTCAACAAATCGGGCCGGACCTCGAAGGTGCTGTTCTGGGTGTCGCCGACGCGGCGGCTCTACGACCTGTTCTGGGGCATCCACAACATGAAAGAGCAGACGCCCGACGCCGTCGTGGCGTTGGCGGCCGAGCACAACATCCACTTCCTGCCGCCGCCTCCGGGGGCTTGAGATTGTCGTGCCCGCCACCCGGTCGGCCGAATGGCCGCCCGATGACAGGCTCCAGCGGGGCACCCGGTACGCCGCGGCTTCTCGATTCAATCACTGACGTCTCTGGAATACTGGATCGCCCGCTTTCGCGGGCGATTACAGTTTAGCGTGTGGCACTTACGCTGGCACTACCGCACCGCCGCCAGTGACGGCGCGGCAAAGCCGGCCTTTGAGGCATACCCCCGAACGATGGCTTCGCGCTGGCCGTAGCTCAGCACCTTCTCGATATCCGTAAAGCCGTCGGGCGCGAGTTGTTCGACAGCGTCGATGACGCCTTCGGGACCGCCGCGGCGGTTCGCGCGCACGATCTCTGCCGTCATCGGCAGCCGCTTCTGCTCGTAGGCCAGCAGCGCCTGGCGCGGATGCTCGGCGTGGGCCAGCGAATCCGCAAGCGCCCGCGCATCGAGGATCGCCTGCGAGGCGCCGTTCGATCCGACCGGATACATCGGATGCGCAGCGTCGCCGAGCAGCGTCACCCTGCCCCAGGTCCAGTACGGCAGGGGATCGCGGTCGCAGCAGGGGTATTCATAAAATTCCGGCGTCGCCGAGATCAGGTTGCGGACGTCGACATGCGGCACCGAGAACCGCGCGACATGCGGCATCAATTCCTCGCGCTTGCCCTGCCGCGACCAGTCCTCGCGGCGCGGCGGCGGCGCATTGCCTTCGCCAACCCTGACCATTACTGCCCAATTGGTCAGCCGGCTGGCGGGACTCGATCCTTCCGCGATCGGATAGACCACGACTTTTGCATTCAATCCGCCGGCCACGATCATCGAACTGCCGGTCAGGAACATCGGCCAGTCGCGCGCGCCGCGCCACAGCATCAGTCCGTTCCAGCACGGCGGCCCCTCGTCCGGAAACAGCATTTCGCGCACGCGCGAATGGATGCCATCGGCCCCGATCAGGACATCGCCGCGTGCGGACTTGATATGCGCACCGGTGCGGTCGAAGAAATGCGCGATCACGCCGCCTTCGTGCTGCGCGAAAGCGCCAAGCCGGCAGCCGGTATGGATCGCCTCCTTGCCGAGCCGTTCCTCGACGGCGCGATGGATGACGCTCTGCAGGCGGCCGCGATGGACCGAGAATTGCGGAACGTCGTGACCGGCGCCGAGGCCGCGCGGCTCGCGCCAGACTTCCTGGCCATGACGGTTCAGATAATACAAATCATCGGTACGAACAGCGGCCGCATCCAGCCAGTCCAGCAGGCCAAGGCCTGCGAGTTCGCGGATCGCATGCGGCAGCGTGTTGATGCCGACGCCGAGTTCGCGAATGCTGTCGGCCTGTTCGAACAATTCGCAGTCGATGCCGCGGGCGCGCAGCATCAGCGCGGTGGTGAGGCCTCCGATGCCGCCTCCGACGATGATCGCCTTCATCCGCTCAAACTCCACTCAACTGTCTACCCCTCTGCCCGCTAGCGCGGGGCGAGGGAGAGATAGAGCGTGCCATCCAGCCTATTCGGCCGCAAGCGGCTTTGTCGCCTCAGCCTTGAGCTCGGCGCGGGTTTTCGGCTTACCCTTAATTTTGAGGTCGTCGAAATCCTGCCGGTCACGGACAGAGTTGCGGAAAATCTGCTCTTTTCCGGGGAGATATTGCGGCGGACAGGCGATATCGGAGGCGCCATACCAGGCCGCCGCCCGCATGGTGAAGGAAGGATCAACCAGATGCGGCCGGCCCAGCGCCACCAGGTCGGCGCGGCCGGCGGCGAGGATGGTGTTGACCTGATCTGACGTCGTGATGTTCCCGACGCACATGGTCGCAACCCTTGCCTCGTTGCGGACCTGTTCGGAGAACGGCGTCTGGAACATGCGGCCGTAAATCGGCTGCGCGTCGCGCACGGTCTGTCCGGTGGAGACGTCCACGAGATCGACGCTGGCCTCGCCGAACGCGCGGGCAATCGCCACCGCATCGTCGCCGGTGACGCCGCCTTCGGCCCAGTCGGTCGCGGAGATGCGCACCGACATCGGCTTGTGCGCCGGCCACGCCGCGCGCATCGCCTCGAATATTTCGAGCGGATAACGCAACCGGTTCTCGAGCGTACCGCCATATTCATCGGTGCGCCGGTTGGTCAGCGGCGAGATGAAACTCGCGAGCAGATAACCGTGCGCACAGTGCAATTCCAGCATGTCGAAGCCGCAGGCATCGCCGCGCAGCGCGGCGGCCACGAACTCAGCCTTGACGCGATCCATCGCTGATCGGTCCATCTCGCGCGGCACCTGGCTGTCCGGGAAGTAAGGGATCGGCGATGCCGACAGCGTGTCCCAGCCGCCCTGCTCCAGCGGCCGGTCCATGCCTTCCCACATCAGCTTGGTGGCGCCCTTGCGGCCGGCATGGCCGAGCTGCAGGCAGATCCTGGCGGCCGAATTGGCGTGAACGAAATCCACGATCCGCGTCCAGGCGGCCTGCTGCGTGTCGTTCCACAGTCCGGTGCAACCCGGCGTGATCCGGGCGTCGCGGCCGACGCAGGTCATCTCGGTGAAAATCAGCCCGGCGCCGCCGATCGCGCGCGAGCCGTAATGCACCAGATGGAAATCGCCGGGTACACCCTCCTCGGCCGAATACATGCACATCGGCGACACCACCGCGCGGTTGGCCACCTCCATCTCGCGCAATTTGAACGGCTGGAACATCGGCGCGACCGGTTTTTCGATGTCGACGTCAAACCCTTTGGCGCGAACGGTCTTTGCAAACGCCTGGTCGACCTCGCTGACAAAGCCCGGCGCGCGCAGCGTGAGGTTATCGTAGGTGATCGCCTTGGCGCGGGTCATGACGCCGAACGCGAACTGCACGGGATCGAAATCCCAGAAGCGGTCGACATGCTCGAACCAGACCAGCGACACGTCGGCGGCGTGCTGGGTCTTCTCGACCTCCTCGCGCCGACCCTGCTCGTAGGTCTGCAAGGCAGCATCCACCGTGGGCGCCTGCGCCATCGCCTCTGCGAGCGCGATGGCGTCTTCCATGGCGAGCTTGGTGCCGGAGCCGATCGAGAAATGCGCGGTCGCCTTGGCGTCGCCGAGCAGCACCATGTTGTCCTTGACCCAGCGCTCGCTGCGGATCATCGGGAAATTGCGCCACATCGAACGGTTGGTCAGCAGCTTATGCTCGCCGAGGAACCAGCCGAAGATTTCCGCCATGCGATCGGCGGATTGCTGCTCGCTCAAGCCTTCGAGCCCGGCGCGCGCAAACGTCTCGGCATCGGTCTCGAAGATCCAGGTCGAGCGGCCGGCTTCATATTGGTAGGCGTGGGCGATGAACGGTCCCCACTCCGTCTCCTGGAAGATGAAGGTGAAGGCATCGAGCGGCCGGGTGGAGCCCATCCAGGCGAACTTGTTGGAACGCAGATCGATCTCGGGACGGAAATGCTCGGTATGCTTGTCGCGAAAACGGCTGTTGATGCCATCGGCGAGCACGATTAAATCGGCATCGGCAAAACGGGTTTCGTCGTCGACATCGGTTTCGAACAGCAGCGTGACGCCGAGTTCGCGGGCGCGCTCCTGCAGGATCAGCAGCAGCATGCGGCGCGAACAGCCGCAAAAGCCGTTGCCGCCCACCCGGTGCACGGTGCCGCGGAAATGCACGGCAATGTCATCCCAATAGGCGAATTCCTGGGTGATGCGGCGGTAGCTCGGCGGGTCGTACTTTTCGAAATTGTCCAACGTGGCGTCGGAGAACACCACGCCGAAGCCGAACGTGTCGTCGGCGCGGTTGCGCTCGTACACCGTGATCTCGGCCTGCGGCCGCTGCTTCTTCAAAAGGATCGCGGCATAAAGACCCGCCGGTCCGCCGCCGATTATCGCCACCTTCATCAGCGCCTCCGAAGCAAGCTAACAGGCCATCTGGGAAATTACTTTAAACCTAAAGCAATTTTCCCGCAAGGCCCAGCTGTAGCCCGGATGAGCGGAGCGACGCCCGGGCTACTTGGTTGCTCAATTCCCCTGGAACACCGGCGACCGCTTGTTGGAAAACGCCTCGAACGCCCGGGCAAAGTCCTCCGTGGTCATGCACAGGGCCTGGGCAACGGCTTCCGCCTCGATCGCCTCTTCCACCGACATCGCCCATTCCATCGCCAGCATCCGCTTGGTCATGGTGTTGGCGTAGGTCGGCCCGTCGGACACCTGTTTCGCCAGCGCTTGCGCCTGCGCCAGCACCTGGTCGGGCGCTACGATCCGGCTGAAGAAGCCCCAGCGTTCGCCCTCCTCCGCGGCCATGAAGCGGCCGGTGTAGAGCAGCTCCGACGCCCGCGACTGGCCGATGATGCGCGGCAGGATCGCACAGGCGCCCATGTCGCAGCCGGAGAGCCCGACCTTGTTGAAGAGGAAGGCGACCTTGGCGCCGGGCGCTGCCAGGCGCATATCCGAGGCCATCGCGATGATCGCGCCGGCGCCGGCGCAGATGCCGTCGACGGCGGCGATGACCGGTTGCGGACAGGCGCGCATCGCCTTCACGAGATCGCCGGTCATCCGGGTGAACGCGGTGAGGCCCTTGGTGTCCATCTGCACCAGCGGGCCGATGATCTCAAAGACGTCGCCGCCCGAAGAGAAGTTCCCGCCGGCGCCGGATACCACGATGGTCTTGACTTCTTCATCCATCGCGCAGGCGCGGAAGAAATCCGTCAGTTCGCGGTAGCTGTCGAACGTCAGTGGATTTTTCCGCTCGGGACGGTTCAGCGTCACGGTGGCGATCTTGCCGTCGACCTCAAGCAGAAAATGCTTCGGCGAATATTCTGATAGCGGCAGCGTGACGGGGTTGGCGGGTTTGCTCATGGGATCTCCCTTGTATCATTCGTCATTGCGAGGAGCGAAGCAACGAAGCAATCCATTCTTCCTTCGTGACAGATGGATTGCTTCGCTGCGCTCGCAATGACGGTTTCGGATTTCAAACCTCGCCGCCGGCAACCGCAACGGCCTGTCCGGTGATGGCGCCGGCGCCCGCGCCGCACAGCCACAGCACGGCATCGGCGACTTCCGACGGCGCAACGAGGCGGCCCTGCGGATTGTGCTTCGACAGCTCAGCCACCGCCTGCTCACGGCTGCGGCCGGTCTTCTTGATGATGTTGTCGATAC
Source organism: Bradyrhizobium sp. JYMT SZCCT0428 (assembly GCF_018131075.1). Taxonomy (GTDB): domain Bacteria; phylum Pseudomonadota; class Alphaproteobacteria; order Rhizobiales; family Xanthobacteraceae; genus Bradyrhizobium. The sequence goes on from NZ_JAFCLS010000021.1 coordinate 70,022, forward strand.
TGCCCTCGAGCAGATCGGTTTCGGTGAAACCGGGACAGACGGCATTGACGGTGACGCCGCTCTTGGCCGTTTCCAGCGCCAGCGAACGGACCAGACCAATCACCGCGTGTTTGGCCGCACTGTAGGCGCTGACATAGGCGTAGCCCTTCAGGCCGGCGGTTGAGGCGATCGCAACCACCCGCCCCCGGCGGCGCTCCAGCATGCCGGGCAACACGGCCTGCGTGGCATGCACCACGCCCATGAGATTGACGTCCATCATGCGCTGGAACAGCGCCGCATCGGAGCGGCCGAACGGCGCGGATTCTGCCGCGCCCGCATTGGCGATCAGGATGTCGATCGGCCGCCGCGCGGCGGCCTCCGCAACGGCTGATTTCACGGAAGCCGCATCGGCGACATCGGCAGCAACCGCGAACTGCGCGGCGCCTGAGGCAACGGCTTCATCCAGCGTCGCCCGATTGCGGCCGAGCACGGTGACGACAGCGCCGGCTTCGGACAGTGCTGCCGCGATCGCGCGGCCAATGCCTCGCCCGCCGCCGGTGACGAGCGCATGCTGGGAATGCAACGGTTTGGACATCGGTCGGCCTCCCGGAACTGACCCCCGACATTTATTTTAAACTTCAAGCTTTTGCAAGGAAGCAAGTAAGGAAGCATTCCTTGCCTGCCCACATCCGCTTGACAGGAGGCCGGCCCGGGGTAGCGTCGTCGCGACAGCCAAAGAGGGATCAACAACATGGCGGCGCTCGAAAAAGGCATCACACAGAACGGCACCGGTTATTCCGGCAAGACCTGGAACATCCTCGGCCAGGTGTATTTCCCCAAGGCCGTGACGGATTCGACCTTTGCGTTCGAGACCAACAGTGATCCCGGCCAGTTCGTGCCGGTCCACATCCACCCCACGCAGGACGAATTCATCCTGGTGCAGGATGGCATGCTCGACCTGAAACTCGATGGCGTCTGGGTGCAGGCCAAGGCCGGCGACCTGGTCCGGCTGCCGCGCGGAATCCCGCACGGCTATTTCAACAAATCGGACAAGCCGGCGCGGGCGCTGTTCTGGGTTTCACCGACCCAGAAGCTGGAAGCACTTTTCAACCAGCTGCACAATCTGAGCGACGTCGCGGAAATCGTGCGCATCTCGGCCGAGCATGAAGTGAATTTTCTGCCGCCGGAAGCCAATGACTAAAACTCTTCGCGAACTTTAGCTGAGCCCGCGCGCAATGTGCCGCGCGGGCGGCGATGGCAAGGCTCTGACGCTGCGCGAGAGAATTTGCGCCAGACATGGCGCGACAAGCCCGGTATCCGCTAACCGTAGAGTTCGCGCAACTTTCAAGATTGACGTAAGCGGCCCTAAGCCCCGGCAGCCGGCAGGCTGGCGGCGGCGATCGCGACGATCTGGGCCAGGCGACGTCCGATCCGGGACGGCGCGTTGCGCAGAAATGTACCTACCTGTCGCATCTCATCTTCCATGGCGCCCGGCGGAACGGTTGTTCCGGAGAAACGGGGCGCACAAAGGAAAATGGTCGTAACGGGCTAACTAGTCGAGATGTCTACGAAAATAGCAATGCGCCCGTCGTCCGGGCGCCCTTTGACAGTGGAATTATTGCCGTAATCGCGCCCACCGCGGCGCAAATCTTCTACGCGGATTTGGCCATTAGAACTGCATTTTCGGCATTGAACCCGTCCCCGGAGAGGACGGGTTCAAGGCCGCCTCGGCTCACTTCGGCATCACGATCCAGGACGTGCCGTCAAAGCGCGCCAGCCGCATCTGCTTGATCGGGAAAAAATCCTTGTCACTGGTGCTGAGTTGATGCCCGGCAGCAGCATCGGAAGCTCCAGATCCTTCATGGAGGCCGCCTGCTTCATGACGTTCTCGCGCGTCAGCTCGTCGCCGCATTGCTTGAGGACTTGGACGATAGTCTGCGCCATGGAGTAGCCGTAGACATTGCTGCCGTCGATCAGGCTTCCGCGCGGATACCACTGCTTCATGAAGGCGAGCCAGTCCTGAAAGCCCTTGTCGCTTTCCCACACTTTGTCGGTGGGATCCTTCATATAGGCCGCGGTCACGGCGCCGATCGACTTCTCGAGACCGGGCGGAGCCAGAGCCGCGCCGACCGAGGCGCCAACGCTCGGCAGGATGATCGCGGGCTTCCAGGTCAGCTCAAAGGTCCGGCGGATCGCCTGGGCGACGAATCTCGGATTCGCGTGCAGGAAAAACACCTCGGCGCCCGCGGTCTTCAACGTGATCACCTGCGAGTCGACCGTAGGATCCGACAATTCATACGAGGTCTCGGCCACGATCAGCTTGGCGGCGTCACCCAGGCCCGCCTTGAAACCCTTGATATAATCCTTTCCGGAATCGTCGTTCTGATACAGCACGCCGATTTTTGCCGTCGGATAGGTCGCAGCCGTGTAACGGCCGAGAATGGCGCCTTCGATCTGGTAGCTGGGCTGCCATCCCATGGTCCACGGAAAATGTTCGGGATCGCCCCACCGCGTCGCGCCGGTCGCAACGAAAAGCTGCGGCACCTTCTTGATGTTCAGATATCTCTGAACGGCGGCGTTCGGCGCGGTGCCGAGCGATCCGGCGATGAACAGAACATCATCCTGCTCGACCAGCTTGCGCGTGGCTTCCACCGTCTTCGAGGAAACAAACCCGTCGTCCTGCGACAGCAGCGTGATCTTCCGGCCGTTGACACCGCCCTCCGCATTGATCTTGTCGAAATAGGCCTTCATCGCCAGGCCGATCGTGGCATAGGACGAAGCCGGCCCGCTGTACGGCATGGTCTGGCCGATCTTGATCTCGGTGTCGGATGCGCCGGGATCGTATTTCTTCTGTGCGGAGGCTGCGCCCGTCCAGACGATGGCACTGACTACACCGGCAACAAGGGCCGGCCACAACGACTTGCTCAACATACGCTCACTCCCCTGTTTTCACTTTTCTTTCCGGCACGAGAAGATGCCGGCTATTGTTCGATCGGTTGCCTCACCGTGCTCATAGCCCGGTGATGCCGCTGTCGACCGCCAGCGTCTGCGCGTTGACGTAAACGCTCTCGTCGGACATGAAGAACAGCGCCGCGTAGGCGATCTCCCACCCCGTCGCCATCCGCCCGAACGGCGCGCCGGAAGCGTTTCGGGAAGGCCGGCCGGCGCTGGTGTGGCGTCCGAGCGGCGTATCGACCAGTCCGGGGCAGATGATGTTGGCGCGGATGCCGCGGCGCGCGCCTTCCTTGGCGACGTTGCGCATCAGGCCGCCAAGCGCGGCCTTCGACGTGTCATAGGCAACCAGCCGTGAGCCCGAGCGAAGCCCGGCGATCGACGAGATGAACACGATCGACGCCCCATCGGCGATATGCTTCAGCGCCTTGCGGCAACAGAGCATCGGACCGGTCAAATTGACCGCGAACGTGTCATTCCACTCCTTGAGATCGACACCGTCAAGCCCCAGCGCCCCGACGCCGATGCCGACGTTGAGCACCATGCCGTCGAGCCCGCCGAGACCATCAACGGCCTCGTCGATCATCCTGTTCACATCGGCTTCGCGCGCGATATCCGCCTTGATCGAAAAGGCGAGACCGCCCTCGCCGGCAATGCGCTTTACGGTGTCATCGGCGCTGGCGCGGTGCAGGTCGGCGACCGCGACATGGGCGCCTTCCCTGGCAAACAGCATCGACATCGCCCGGCCGTTTCCAACCGGATCGGTCGCGGCGTCGAACGTCCGCTGACCGCCACCGACGACCAGGATCCTGCGGCCCCGAAGCCGGCCGCGGCCCGGAGCCTGACCTTCGGACGCCGCGCTGAGCTTGCGGACATAGCGCATCTTCTCTGACATTTTTATCTCGCGTCGTGTTGGCGCAGAATGGATCTGCACAGCCGCATCGGCGGAATCATGCCGGCTTCGGCATGCGCCATCATGCGGAAGATGCTTGGGCTGAACGGCATCCGGTCAAAGGATGCGCAGATATCTCCGTCGGTCGCGCCCGGATCAATCAGGGGTAACCTTGCCACGCGCTTCTCCCTTGCCTTTTCGTTTTTTTGTATTTGTTGGCTCTGCGACGTCGCTGATGGCGATCAGCGAAAAGAAGAAACCGAGAAACCGCTCGATGGCTTCCATCACCTTGTCGCGCGGTGACGACTGCGCGCCCATCACATAGTGCTCGAGGCGGATGTAGATCAGGCCGGCTGCGAACAGCCGTGCGGTCTCGCGCGGATCCGGTGTCTTGACGAGACCGGCCAGCGTGAAGCCGCGGAAATAATCCGTCATCAGGCGCTGCTCGCGCGCATAAAACTGATCGGCGAATTTCGCGCGAATGCCCGGCACGCGGTTTCGTTCCGCCGTGATGACTTTCTGGAACTGATGCTCGCGCGGGTCCGACCATTGGTCGACGAGGTCGAGGGCAAACTGCCGGCAAAACGCCGCGGGCTGGTCGCGCAATTGGCGATAGCGCGGCTGCTCGAGGCGGCTCGCCGAACTCGCCGGCCCGTGCTCGCTGACGATCGCTTCCAGGATCGCCGCCTTGCCCGGGAAGTGGTTGTAAAGGCTGCTTTCGCGGACGCCGACCCGGCGCGCCAGTTCGCGCATCGAGGCGCCGCCATAGCCGCTCTCGGCAAACAGGCTGAGCGCTTCGGCAAGAATGCGCTCGCGGGTGGAGGTCGCGACCGTTTCGGCCGCATTGGAAACTGAGGAAATCATCCACATTGACTAACGAACGATCGTTCGATAGTCAAACGAACGATCGTTCGTACGCCCGAACGACCGCAAAAAGCCGCCCGAAGAGGCGGGAAACCTGGGAGGAGCTACAAAGTGCGCCGTTTTCCTGGACCCCGACTTCACGCCCTCGGCATCGCCCTGTCGGTGCTGGCGGCCATCCCCGCGCAGGCGCAAGGCGCCGCGAAATACGACACCGGAGCTGACGACAAAACGATCAAGATCGGCACCACGGCCCCCCTCAGCGGGCCGGTTTCCGCCTTCGCGCAGATCGCGAAATCCGCCGAAGCCTATTTTCGCAAGGTCAATGACGAAGGCGGCGTCAACGGGCGGCGGATCCAGATGATCATCGCGGACGACGCCTACAGTCCGCCGAAAACCGTCGAGCAGACCCGGCGCCTGGTCGAAAGCGATGAGGTGCTGCTGATATTCGGCGGGGTCGGGACGCCGACCAACAACGCCGTGCACAAATATCTCAACGACAAGAAGGTGCCGCAACTCTTCCTCGGCTCCGGCGCCGCGAAGTGGGACGATCCGAAGAGTTTCCCGTGGACGGTCGGCTGGCAGCCGACCTATCGCGACGAAGCTCTCGCATATTCCAAATACATCAGGGACAGCCACCCGAAGGCAAAGATCGGTGTTCTCTATCAAAACGACGATCTCGGAAAAGATTATCTGAAGGCGCTGGAGGAAGGTCTCGGCGGCAGCAATCAGATCGTCTCCAAGGCCCCCTATGAAACCACCTCGCCCACCATCGATACCCAGATACTGCTCTTGAAGAGCAGCGGCGCCGATGTCGTGCTGGTAGCGGCGACACCGAAATTCGCCGCGCAGGCGATCCGCAAGATCGGCGAGATCGGTTGGAAGCCGACCACGATCATTTCAAACGTATCTGCCTCCATCAGCGGCGTGCTCGAACCGGCGGGGCGCGAGAATTCGGTCGGCGTCATCTCCAGCCAGTATCTGAAAGACAGCACCGATCCCGGCCTGAAGGATGACCCTGGCTACAAGGAATGGCTGGCCTTCATGGAGAAATATCTGCCGGACGCCAACAAGAGCGACTGGCTCAACGTGTATGGCTACACCATCGCCCAGACATTGGTAACGACGCTCAAGGCCGCCGGTAACGATCTGACCCGTGTCAATGTGATGAAGCAGGCGACCAATCTGAAAGACGTTCGCCTGCCGATGCTGATCAGCGGCACTGCGGTGAATAATTCGCCGGAACGCTATACGCCGATGACGAGCATGCGGCTGATCCGCTATGACGGAACACGCTGGGTGCCGTTCGGCGATCTGCTGCGGAATTGACAAGCCCAGCATGGAGACGCTGAAAATTGGCAGCATGCGGATCGACCGGCTGGTCGAGATTGCCAGCCTGCCGTTTGAAAAGACCTGGTTGTTCGCCAATGTCGATGACGAGGTGATCGCGGCCAATCGAGACTGGCTGGACGAGCGATACATCGAGCCCGGCACCGGGCGGATGATCCTCAGCCACCACTCCTATGTAGTCCGCACCGAGCGATGGACAGCCCTGGTCGACACCTGCTGCGGCAATCACAAGCCGCGGCCGCGCGTCCCGGTATGGAACCAGCTCAACCAGCCTTATCTGGAAAACATGCAAGCACTCGGCGTTCGTCCCGAAGACGTCGACTTCGTGATGTGCACGCATCTGCATGTCGATCACGTCGGCTGGAACACGCGGCTCATCGACGGGCGTTGGGTCCCGACCTTCCCGAACGCACGCTACCTGATGGGCCGCACCGAGTATCACCATTGGGAGCAGGCCCACGCTGCCAACCCCACGAATCCGGTCAATCACGGATCGTTCGCAGATTCGGTGTTGCCGGTGGTTGCCGCCGGACAGGCGGAATTCGTGGAGACCGACCATCTGCTGTTCGACGATCGAAACGCGATGATGCACTTTGAGCCCGCCCCGGGCCATACAATCGGCAATATGCAGATCCATTTGAACGGCAGGCATGATCACGCGGTCATGTCCGGCGACATCATCCATCATCCGATCCAGTGCGCGGCGCCCTGGCTGTCGAACGCGGCGGATTTCGATCGGGAGGCCGCGCGGGCCACCCGTATCAAACTGCTCGAGCGGCTCGCGGACACGCCGAGCATCCTGCTTGCGGCGCACTTTCCGGCCCCGACCGCCGGCCGCGTGGTATCGAAGGGAACCACCTTCCGGTTCGTTTTCCTGTAGCGCCTATTTCGGCGCAAACCCGAACGTCTTCTCGAAGCGCTTGGCATAGGTCGGCCAGACCTCGGGATTGACGATGCGCGGCGGCCGCTTGCCGTCAAGCGCGTCGAGGATCTGTTCGGCGGCGATCCTGCCGATGTTGACGCGGGCTTCCTTCGTAACACCCGCCGTATGCGGGCTCGCCAGCACATTGTCGAACTGCAGCAGCGGATGTTCCGGCGGCGGCGGCTCCTTGTCCCAGACGTCGAGCCCGGCACCGGCGATACGCTTGTCGCGCAGCGCGTCGTACAACGCGGCCTCGTCGTGAATGAAGCCGCGCGCGGTGGTGATGAAGAAGGCGTGCGGCTGCATCAGCGCGAACTGTTTTGCGCCGATCATGCGGCGATTGTCTTTTGTCAGTGGGCAGGAAATCGAAACGAAGTCCGAGCGGCGCATCAGATCGTCGAGTTCGACCTTCTCGGCACCCCGCGCCGCGATTTCGTCCGCCGTGAGATAGGGATCGTACGCGATCACCTTCATGTGCAGCAGGCCCTTGCAGAGCTCGGCGATGCGACGGCCGACATTGCCGATCCCGACAACGCCGATGGTCTTACCCTGCGCTTCGTTGCCGATCAGCGCATTGCGATTGACATTGGCCTCGCGCCGCAATGCGCGGTCGGATTCGAGAATGCGCTTCGACAGCGTCAGCAGCATGCCAAGCGCGTGCTCGGCCACGGAATTGGCGTTGCCGCCGGTCTGGTTGACCACCAGCACGCCCGCCGCGGTGCAGGCATCGACATCGACGGGGTCAAAGCCCGCGCCATTGCTGGAGACGATGAGCAAATTCGGCGCCCGCTTCAGAAGATCTGCATGGGCATGAAAATGCGGCGCCAGTTCATCGCGCGCCGCCCCGATCTGATAGGCGTGCGCCGCCGCCAGAATCGGCGCCGCGACGGATTCAGGGCTCTCGTTTTCCAGCTTGTCGAGCCGCACATCGGCCCTGGCCGCCAGGATCTCGGTGTAGATCTCGTGGGCGAGATATTTGACGTAGAACACGCGCTTGTTGTTGACGGTCATCTTGTTGTGCAACTTTCAGTTCGGGAAGTCATAGAGTTTGGCGGGATTGCTGACGAGGATGCGCTGCTGCGTCGCTTTATCAGGCGTCCACATCTGAAACAATTCGAGCAGGTGTCCGGCGTCCGGCATTTCGCCCTCGACCCGCGGATGCGGCCAGTCGCCGCCCCAGACCAGGCGCTCCGGATTGGCCTTGACCAGCGCTTCGTGAAACGGCCGCGCGTCGGGATAATCGGGCGCGTTCTGGCTCAGCCGATGCGCGCCCGACAATTTGGACCAGCACCAGCCCTCGCCGACCGCACGCAACAGGCTCTGGAAGCCCTCGGTGCCGGTGCCGGCGCGCGCATCGGTGCGGCCCATGTGATCGATCACGACAGGCAGGCCGAGTTTTTGGAGGATCGGAATCGTCTGCGGCAAATCCTTGACGTCGATCCAGAGCTGCAGGTGCCAGCCAAGCTCGGCCATGACCGGCGCAAGCTTCTCGGCCTCCGTCAACGGCACGCCGCCGCGATAGTGCAGTTGCCCGTCGCGGAAGAAATGATTGAAGCGCAGGCCTCGGACGCCGGCACCGTGCCACGCGCGCAATTCGTTCGGCGAAACTTTGGCGTCGGCCACCGCGACGCCGCGCAGGCGATTGGGCTCTCGCCGCAGCGCATCGAGCATTGCCGAATTGTCACGGCCGTGTGCACTGCCCTGCACCAATATGCCGCGCGCAAAGCCGAGCGTGTCGAGCATCCCGAGATATTTTTCCAGCGGCGCATCCGGCGGCGTGTAGCTGCGATCATCCGCATAGGGAAAGCGATCAGATGGGCCGAACACATGGGCGTGCGTGTCGCAGGCCCCCGGCGGCAGCGGAATTTTGGGACGGCTGACGGGACGAGGCGGCAGGCAGGCTGGAATCATCGGAGGCACCACATCGTTATTCCGCCTTCATCCCGGAAGCCTTGACGATTGGCTCCCATTTTTCGTAATCGGCACGGATCCTGGCGTCGAATTGTTGCGGTGAGCTGCCGATCGGCTGCGCGCCGAGCTTGCCGAGGCGCTCCTTCACGGCCTCCGTGTTCAAGGCCGCGACGAAATCATGTGAGAGTTTTGCGAGGATCTCCGGCGGCATGCCGGCCGGCCCAAGCAGGCCCCACCACACGCCGGTGTCATAGCCCGGCACGGCTTCCGACATGCTCGGCACGTTGGGCAGCAACGGCGCGCGATCGGCCGTGGTGACGGCGAGCGCGCGAAGCGTGCCGGCCTGAAGCTGTCCGACCGATTCCGGCCCGTTGTTGAACGACATTGGAATTTGCCCGCCGAGCAGATCGTTGATCGCGGGTGCCCCGCCCTTGTACGGAATGGCGTTGAGATCGACCTTGGCGAGATTCTTCAGGAGTTCGCCAGCCAGATGCGTCGACGTGCCGGTGCCGGCGTGGGCAAACGAAAGGCTCCCTGGCTTTGCCTTCGCCGCCGCGATCACATCGGCCACCGTCTTGAACGGAGAATCCGCGCGCACCAGCAGGATATTGGGCGACGACCCGAGCAGCGAAATCGGCGCGAAGTCCCTGAAGGTGTCGTAGGGAATTTTGGGGTACAGCAGCGGATTGGTGGCATGACCGCTCGCCACCATGATCAGCGTGTAGCCGTCAGCCGGCGACGTCACGACCGCCTGCGAGGCAATGACGCCGCCGGCGCCTGGACGGTTCTCGACCACGACCGACTGGCCCCATTGTTTGGACACCACCTCACCCAGCGTGCGCGTCAGGACATCGACGCCGCCGCCGGCGGGATAGGGCACGAGAATGCGCACGGGCTTTGACGGGAACGATTGCGCGGATGCCGCGCCGGCCGCAGCGAGAATCAATCCCGCGACCGCAGCCATCCGGAACCAAACTCCCACGGCAGCCCTCCCGATGTTCTCGTTATCTCACATTGTCGCATGCCGGCGCGTTGAAGCCATCGCCAAGTCTGCAGATCACGGTAACGATGAAGGCATGTTGACAATCTCGTCCGCGACGTCAAGTTTCGGCGCGGCAAAAGCTGCGCGACGGCACGACGTCGCGAACGCGAATTTTCGGAAGATCGAGGGAGACACAGTATGGCGGTTGCGGAGGAAAAGACCTCGCCCGAGATCTCGCAGGAGAAGAGCTGGCACGGCATCGTGCTGCAAGCGCTCAAGCGCAACGATGTCAGCCTGGTGCCCTATGTGCCCGATCGCATCCTGACGACGCTGATCAAGAACCTGCATGCCGATCCGTTTTTCACGACCTTTCCGACCGCGCGCGAGGAAGAAGCCGTCGGCATCGTCGCCGGCGCCTGGATGGGCGGGCGGCGTGGCGCGGTGCTGATGCAGACGTCGGGCTTTGCGACGCTCGCCAACGTGCTGGCCTCGCTGGCGATGCCCTACCAGATCCCGCTGATCATGTTCGTGACCGAACGCGGCACGCTCGGCGAGTTCAACTACGGCCAGTCGCTGGTGTGCCGCACTATGCGCCCGGTGCTGGATTCGCTTGCGATGGAGCATCACACCTGCACACGGCTCGACGAGTTCGAGTTCATCTGCGACCGCTCGATCAAGCAGTCCATCACCACGCAGGCGCCGGTGGCGCTGATCCTCTCGCCGCTTTTGACCGGCGGCAAGACCTTCGACAAGTGAGCGATGTCATGAACAGCACCCCTGCCCGAAATACCAAGGTCATGAACCGCTTCGATCTCACCTCGCGGCTGGTCGCCAAGCTGAAGAACGAGGAAGCCGTGGTCGGCGGCATCGGCAACACCAATTTCGACCTGTGGGCCGCCGGCCATCGGCCGCAGAATTTTTACATGCTCGGCAGCATGGGCCTCGCCTTTCCAATCGCGCTCGGCGTGGCGCTGGCGCAACCCGAGCGCCGCATCTTCGCGCTCGAGGGCGACGGCTCGCTGTTGATGCAACTGGGCGCGCTGTCGACGATCGCCACCCTGGCGCCGAAGAATCTCACGATGGTGGTGATGGACAACGGCGTCTACCAGATCACGGGTGCGCAGCCGACGCCGGGCGCTGTTGTGGCCGACATCGTTGCGATTGCGATCGCCAGCGGCCTCGGCAACAGCGCCTGGGCCGCGGACGAGGACGATTTCGAGCGCCTGATCGACCAATCCATGTCCGCCGCGGGACCGACGCTGATCGGCGTGCGGATCGACGACAAGCCGGGCGTCGGCACCACCCGGCGCGATCCCGTGCAGATCAGGGAGCGCTTCATGCACGGGCTGGGCGTGCGGGAACCGCTCTAGCTTTTTGTTTTGACGCGTTTTCTTCACGCGAACCGGGCTCCACTTCGCTCGAAAACGCTCTAGAATTAGGCATTAACCACACGGCATTGTGGCTGTTCGCAGGTGCAATACTCGCGTCCCGATCGTGCTAAGCCGAGGCCATGTCAGTCGCCCTCAAGCTCTTCGCCTGGTGTCTTGCCGCAGCCGTTACGTTCGCGACGCTCGGACCGCCCGGATACCGGCCGCACGCCAGTATCCTCGGACAGGACGGCGAGCATGCGCTCGCCTTCGTATTGCTTGGCCTCGTTTTCGGCCTCGCCTACACGCGAAACCGTTTGTTGACGGCGACCGTTGCCGTCGGCCTGACCGGTGTGATCGAGATCCTGCAATTCTGGGCGCCGGGGCGGCACGCGCGGCTGGAGGATTTTCTGGTCGACGCGCTTGCGGTCTGCGTTGGCCTCGCCGTCGCGGCGGCCTTCGATCTGGTCGTCAAGCGCACGCAGCGATCGAGCGCCGGTGCGTCCTGACGGCCGGTGCGTCCTGACGCAACAATCCCCGCGGGAGGAATGCCCCCGCGAGGATCAATTGCAAGCTGCGCGCTTAGTCGATGATCTTGATGACCTTGCGGGTGCGCGGCTCCACGATCACCCGGCGATCATTGACGATCGCATAGCGATATTCGGTGTGGCTCGGCACCGTGCGCAATTCGACGGTCGACGGCAGCGGCTCGCCGACCACGACGCGCTCACGCACCACGACCGACGGCCCGCGCTCCGCCTGGATCGACGTGATCACGGCGTTCGGAATTTCCAGGCCGAGGCCCACGGCCGCACCCACGGTGCCGCCAACGACCTCGCCGACCGGACCGCCAACCTGGCCACCCGCTCGGGCGCCGTCCTGTGCGCCCTGAACGGTGGTGGATTGGGCAAACGCCGCGCCCGATGTCAGCAGCGAAGCGGCAATGAGCGAAACAGCAAGACGATTGTTCATTATGTCCTCCAGTGAATTGATGGTGCGTTTCAACCATCGGAGGCATCAGATGTTCCGGTTCCGCATGCACCAAGATCGTGCGCGCGGAACAGGAACTTTCGCATCAGGTTCCGCGTTCGATCAAGTCTTTCCGATCTCGTGGTTGGCCATCATCTCCAGCGCCTTCACCATGCCGGAATGATCCCACGCCTTGCCGCCATGCGCGGCGCAGGAACTGAACAATTGCTGTGCGATCGCCGTGTTCGGCAAGGATATGCCGAGTGAGCGCGCGCCTTCCAACGCGAGGTTGAGATCTTTCTGATGCAGCTCGATGCGGAAACCGGGATCGAAATTCCGCTTGATCATGCGCTCGCCATGCACCTCGAGAATCCGCGACGAGGCAAAGCCGCCCATCAGCGCCTGCCGCACCAGTGCCGGATCGGCACCGGCCTTCGATGCGAACAACAGCGCTTCGCCGACCGCCTCTATCGTCAGCGCCACGATGATCTGGTTGGCGACCTTGGTGGTCTGGCCATCGCCATTGCCGCCGACCAGCGTGACGTTCTTGCCCATCTTGTCGAACACCGGCTTCATGGTGTTGAACGCGCGCTCGGGTCCACCCACCATGATGGTCAGGCTCGCGGCCTTGGCGCCGACCTCGCCGCCGGAAACCGGGGCATCGAGATAATCGGCGCCGAGCGCCTCGATCTTCTTGGCGAATTCTTTTGTCGCGAGCGGCGAGATCGAACTCATGTCGACCACGATCTGGCTCTTTGAAATCCCCTGCGCGACGCCGCCCTCGCCAAACAACACCGCTTCGACATGCGGCGTATCCGGCACCATGATGATGACGATGTCGGATTTTTCCGCGACCTCCTTGCCCGATTTGCAGGCCACGCCGCCTTCAGCGACCAACTCAGGCGGAATCGGCGCCACGTCGTGCAGGAACAGGCGATGGCCGGCAGTCTGGAGATGCTTCGCCATCGGGCGACCCATGGTGCCGAGGCCGATAAAGCCGATATCGATCATCTGGATTTTCCCTTGTTATTGACCAATCAGGTATCGAGCGTCAGGGCCGCGTGCCAGCCGAGGCCGTCGACGGTCGTCGTCCTCGGTTTATACTCGCATCCGACCCAGCCGCGATAGCCGATCGTATCGAGGTGCCGGAACAGGAACGGGTAATTGATCTCGCCGGTGCCGGGCTCGTTGCGGCCGGGATTGTCGGCAAGCTGGACGTGGGCGATGCGCGGCAGATGCTTCTGCAGGCTGCGCGCGATGTCGCCCTCCATGATCTGCATGTGGTAGATGTCATATTGCACGAACAGGTTGCTCGACCGCACGTCGGATATGAGCTGGATCGCCTGTTCGGTGCCGTTGAGGAAGAAGCCTGGAATGTCTGTTGTGTTGATCGGCTCGACCAGCAGCCTGATCCGTTCCTTGGCCAGCGCGTCGGAGGCAAATCGCAGATTGCCGATCAGCACCTCGTTCAGTTCGCGCGCATCGGCGCCATCAGGTGCAATGCCGACCAGGCAATTGAGCTGACGGCAATCCAGCGCCCTGGCGTAATCGATGGCGCGTGCGACGCCGTCGCGGAATTCCTCGACCCGGTCAGGAAAAATCGCGATGCCGCGCTCACCCGCCGCCCAGTTGCCCGCGGGCAGATTGTGCAGCACCTGGGTCAACCCGTGCTGCTGCAATTGCTCGCTGAGCTCGGCCTTGTCGAAATCATAGGGAAACAGATATTCGACCCCGCTGAAGCCGGCGGCCTTGGCCGCCGCAAAGCGATCCGGGAATGGCAGTTCGCCGAACAGCATGGTGAGGTTGGCGGCAAATTTGGGCATCGTCGATATCCCCCTTAGGCCGGCAACAATGTGCCGGATGTGGTCGACTTCGCCGGCGCATCGTCCAGCGGCAAATCCAGCACTTCCTCGAACTCGATGATGTTGTCGATCTCGGTGCCCATGGAAATGTTGGTGACGCGTTCGAGGATGAACTCGACCACCACAGGCACCTTGTGCTCCGCCATCCATTCGCGCGCGGTCGCGAACGCCGCCTGCGCGTCGTGCGGATCGGTGACGCGGATCGCCTTGCAGCCGAGACCTTGCGCGACCGCGACGTGGTCGACGCCGTAAACGCCGAGTTCGGGCGCGTTGATGTTCTCGAACGAGAGCTGCACCTGATAGTCCATCTCGAAGCCGCGCTGCGCCTGGCGGATCAGGCCGAGATAGGAATTGTTCACGACGACGTGGATGTAAGGCAGCTTGAACTGCGCGCCGACCGCGAGTTCCTCGATCAGGAACTGGAAGTCATAGTCGCCCGACAGCGCCACGATCTCGCGGGTCGGATCGGCGGCGCGCACGCCGAGTGCGGCAGGCAATGTCCAGCCGAGCGGGCCGGCCTGCCCGGCATTGATCCAGTTGCGCGGATGATAGACGCCGAGGAATTGCGCGCCGGCGATCTGCGACAGTCCGATCACGCTGACGTAGCAGGTGTCGCGGCCGAACGCCCGGCTCATCTCCTCATAGACGCGCTGCGGCTTGATCGGGATGTCGTCGAAGCGGCTCCGGCGCAGCATCGTGCGCTTGCGGTCCTGGCATGCGGCCGGCCAGGCCTGACGGTCCCGGAGCTTGCCGTCCCTGCGCCACTCCTTTGCAACCGTGACGAACAATTCCAGCGCCGCCTTGGCGTCGGAAACGATGCCGAAATCCGGGTTGAAGACGCGGCCGATCTGCGTCGGCTCGATATCGACATGCACGAAGGTGCGGCCCTTGGTGTAGGTCTCGATCGAGCCGGTGTGGCGGTTGGCCCAGCGGTTGCCGATCCCGAGCACGAAGTCGGATTGCAGCATGGTGGCGTTGCCGTAGCGGTGGCTGGTCTGCAGCCCGACCATGCCCGCCATCAGCACGTGATCGTCGGGGATGGCGCCCCACCCCATCAGGGTCGGCACCACGGGAACGTTGACGGCCTCGGCAAACGCCACCAGCAATTCGGATGCGTCGGCATTAATGACGCCGCCGCCCGCCACGATCAGCGGCCGCTCCGCGGCGTTGAGCATGGCGAGCGCCTTCTCGATCTGCCTGCGCGTCGCTGACGGTTTGTAGACCGGCAGCGGCTCGTAGGTCTCGTCGTCGAACTCGATCTCGGCCAGCTGCACGTCGAGCGGCAAATCGATCAGCACAGGCCCGGGACGGCCCGAGCGCATGATGTGAAACGCCTGGCTGAACACGCGCGGCACCAGCGCCGGCTCGCGCACCGTGACAGCCCATTTCGTCACGGGTTTTGCGATCGACTCGATGTCGACGGCCTGGAAGTCTTCCTTGTAGAGCCGCGCGCGCGGCGCCTGTCCGGTGATGCACAGGATCGGGATCGAATCCGCGATCGCCGAATAGAGCCCGGTGATCATGTCGGTGCCGGCCGGGCCCGAGGTGCCGATGCAGACGCCGATATTCCCGGCCTTGGCACGGGTATAGCCCTCGGCCATGTGGGACGCGCCCTCGACATGGCGCGCCAGGATGTGGCTGATCGAGCCGCGCCGCTTCAGCGCGGAATAAAGCGGATTGATCGCCGCACCGGGCACGCCGAAGGCGGTCACCACGCCTTCCTTTTCGAGGATACGTACCGCGGCATCGATCGCTCGCATCTTCGCCATTTTGCACCTCGCTTGACCGTGTTGCTCTGGCGCGATCATCACGGCTGCCACCTCCGATCTCAACGACGTCGCATTTGTTTCCCGCGATGTGGGAGGAATGGGGAAAATGGCGTGAGATCAGGTGGTTGGATGGGATGCGGGGTGAAACAATTGGGTCGCGGACGAGAGGCGAGGCTCTATCAGCCGTCATTGCGAGCCACCGGGTCGCGCGAATGCGCGCCCGATGACAGGCTCCGCGAAGCAATCCATAGCGCGGCAGAGAAGGTGGATTGCTTCGTCGCTTCGCTCCTCGCAATGACGCGGAAATAGCTTCGCATTCTCGCGGCGCTGATCGCCCGAGGTTTGGCAGAAACTTCCCGCCCTCTTCAAACAGAGGGCGCAGGGAAGACCGGGTGCGCGCTGCACCCGCGGTCCCGTGTGCGGATTGCACTAAGTAGGCTGCACACGAGCATACAGGGCAGCGGAGAACACCCGGCCTTCCCTGCGCAATGGCTCTACGGCTTATGCCGTGCTCTCCCCGGAGACGAGTTCTTGGTTGACTCCGTCGCCGACGTTTCCGCTTGCGCTTCTCCGACAGCTTGACGCCTGCAACGGGCGCCAGGACCACACGGTTTTGCCGTACGCTTAGTCCACGCCGTCGTCAGACGTGAACCCAGCGTCCACCGCAACCCGCCCAACGTCCGTGACGACGACCGACGCCCTTCTGACCAGGACGGGATGGCGATAGATGCGCACTGATTTGGGTCGACCGACAACAGAAATCTTTTTGATTTACAGAAACTTTCTACTTGACACGATTTCCGTAAATCAGAAATGATTTGCCCGTCGGGTCGTTTTGTCGCAGCGCCGTCATTGCGAGCCAACGGGTCGCGCGAATGCGCGCCCGATGACAGGCTCCGCGAAGCAATCCACGGCACGGCTTGGCGCAATATGGATTGCTTCGCTACGCTCGCAATGACGAGAGAACCGACCAAACAACGTCCCGCAGTGCGGTGCACCGAGCTGTGAATGGTTTGCCCCGCACCTTCCACAAACCGCCAACCGCCGATACACTGCACCGGCGCTACCGAGAGTGGAAAGGACGTACGATGGCCGATGTCACCGTCAACGCCGGTACCCCGTCAAGCAGCGTCGAACCTAGCCTTCACAGGGTCATGGGCCCCTGGCTGCTCCTCCTGTTTATCGTCGGCGACATTCTCGGCACCGGTATCTACGCGCTGACAGGCCAGGTCGCCAAGCAGGTAGGCGGGGTGGTGTGGCTGCCCTTCGTGGTGGCATTCGTGGTCGCGCTGGTGACCGCGTTCAGCTATCTCGAACTGGTCACGAAATATCCGAAAGCGGCAGGCGCGGCCCTCTATACCCACAAGGCCTTCGGCATCCATTTCATCACGTTCATCGTCGCGTTTGCAGTGATGTGCTCGGGGATCACCTCGGCATCGACGGCGTCCCGGGCGTTCGCCGCGAACATGTCGCACGCGATGGGGCTCGGCCTGACCGGTTTTGGCATCACCGTCACGGGTCTTGCTTTCATGGCGGTGGTTGCCGCGGTCAATTTCCGCGGCGTCGGCGAAAGCGTGAAGGCCAATGTGGTGCTCACCTGCGTCGAGCTGACCGGCCTCTTGATCATTATCGTCATCGGCCTTTGGGCCATCGGCCTCGGCCAGGGTGACGTTTCGCGCGTGATGCAGTTTCGCGTAACCCCGGATGGCGGCATGTTCTGGCCGGTGATCGCAGCGACCACGCTCGCCTTCTTCGCCATGGTGGGCTTTGAGGATTCGGTCAACATGGCCGAGGAATGCAAGGATCCAACCCGTCACTTCCCGAAGGTGCTGCTGGCGGGCCTGGCGATTACCGGTGCCATCTATGTGCTGGTCTCGATTTCCGCGATCACGCTGGTGGCTCCCGAGCAATTGGGCGAAGGCGAGACCCCACTTCTGCAAGTGGTTCAGAAAGGCGCGCCCGGTTTCCCGCTCTGGATCTTCGGCTTCATCACCATGTTCGCGGTGGCGAACAGCGCGCTCATCAACATGCTGATGGCCAGCCGCCTCGTGTATGGCATGAGCCGCGAGCATGTGCTGCCGCCCACCCTCGGCAAGGTGCACGCGACGCGGCGCACGCCCTACGTCGCCATTGGCTTCACGACGCTGCTGGCCTTCGGACTGATCACCTTTGTCGGCGAGGTGCCGGCGCTCGGAGGCACCACGGCGCTGCTATTGCTGTGCGTGTTCACGGTGGTCAATGTTGCGGTGCTGGTGCTTCGGCGCGACCCTGTCGATCATCAGCATTTCCGCACGCCGACCATTCTGCCGATCCTGGGCGCCGTGTTCTGCGCCTTCTTGACCGGTCCCTGGACCGGCCGTGACCCCGTGCAGTACCGCGTCGCCGGCGTCCTGCTCGCGGTCGGCGTCGTTCTCTGGTTCGTCACGGTCATGGTCAACCGCGCGACCGGGGTAACGCGCGCGGACCCGGATACGGAAAATCTCGGTCGCGGCGGGCCCGTCAACTAGGCGGCGATTGCCATCGACGATTTGCGGATCGCCGCGCCTACCACGCCGCCAACGCCTGGAAAGAAGGCAGTCGCACACCTACATTGCGCGGTGACGGGATCGAAATGAGGGATGACCCGATGTCGGCGGTGCCGGAAGTGAAATCAGCGGACGCAAGCATCGAGAAAACGGTCATCAGCACCATCGTGCTCGGGTTCGCGGCCGACCCGATGACGCGCTGGGTTTGGCCCGACGCGTCCGAATATCTCAGGGTGATGCCGCGATTCGTCAAAGCTTTTGGCGGCCGCGCATTCGACCATGGCACAGCCGACATCACGGAACACGCTCGCGCCGCCGCTTTATGGCTGCCGCCGGGCGTCGAGCCCGACGAAACAGCGATGGACGCGGCCATGGAAGGGGCGCTGCGCCCGGAGATCGCGGAGGATGTTGGCGCTGTGATGAAGGCCATGGCCGAGCATCATCCGCACGAGCCGCATTGGTACCTGCCCGTTATCGCCGCCGATCCGAAATGGATCGGGCAAGGGCTCGGCGCGCTCTTGATGAAACACGCCCTTCGACGCTGCGACGAGCAAGGCGCCCCCGCCTACCTCGAAAGCTCGAACCCGCGCAACATTTCCCTGTACGAACGCCACGGCTTCAAGATTATCGGCAGGATACAAAGCGGCTCGTCTCCCGCATTGACGCCAATGCTGCGGGCGCGGCGGTGAGCCACAGTGCGGATTGGTTCAACGGATCCGCGCACACCCCGCAGAGTGCGTGACGTGGATCACACCCTCGGCTGAGAGCCCGTTCTACCCTCCCCGGCACGGTGGATGAGGCGTCCATCGGTTGAGAGGAGATCACGGATGCAAAACGATCACGAGTTGAACATCGACGAGTTGTCCGCGGTGTACGGAGGCATGGCTACGTCCAGGGATGGCACGATGCCCCATCCCAAGCCTTCGCCGGTGGATCAGCTGATCAAGTGGATTCTCGGCATGTTCAAGTGACAACGGTCCGCGGAGCGGACTGACGCAACAGTCCGCCCTGCGGCCCTTGGCCGGCTTCACGGCGTCATTCCGTCGATCGCTGGTTCGGCTGCCGGTTGCGACGGCCCATTTCCTGTTTTCCCAACAACGCTTTTGCACAATCAGCGCGATAGTGATCACCGCCCCTGTCCACGGTGGCGCGACAGCGTGCTAGCCTTGCTCCGGCACCTGCGGAAACTGTCGGAGGAAACCCTTGATGGGCAAGCGGATCAGTCGCTGCATCGAACTGCTGGAGCAGGATCAGGCGATCTATTATGACGGCCCGCACAGCGGCCATGTGCTGACTCATGCGCAGGGCCGCACCGATGCCGGGACCTGGGCCGACTACATGCATGGAGCACGGCGCCTTCGATATGACCGGCCTTGCCGAGTACATGCGCGGCATGGTCGACGCCGGGCCGACGCGTTCGGGGCACCGCACGCCGACGGTCATCGTCGAGGCGCCGGTCAATGGCATCGACGCCGCGCATGTGCGTTACAACGCCTGGCAGTTCCGCCAGATCCTCGGCCGCGGCGTGCATGGCATCCTGCTGTGCCAGGCGGAAACCGCCGACGCAGTGCGGGCCTTCGTTGAATCCTGCCGCTATCCGCACAACACCGATGGCGTCGATCCCGAAATTCCCTCGCCGCTGGCACGGATGGCCGGAGCGATACGCGCCAAAGACGGCGGCACCGACGCCGCCGGCCGCAAGCTGCTCGGCATCGGCACGCGGGGGCGCGGATCGGAAACCACGGCGGCGCCCGTGTGGGGCCTGTCGACCGAGGAATATATGGCGCGCTGCGATCCCTGGCCGCTCAATCCGAAAGGTGAGTTGCTGCTGGGGGTGAAGCCCCGAGGGCGTCGCCAATTGCGAGGAGATCCTTGGCGTGCCCGGACTGGGATTTGCCGAGATCGGCCCGGGCGACCTCAGTCTTTCGCTCGGCTATCGCGAAATTCCTCGCGAACCCCTTTCCGCGGGAAATGCAGGCGGCGCGCGACCGCATTCTGGCGGCCTGCCGCACCAACGGCGTCGCGTTCCTGCAAGGCTGTACGGCCGACAACATCACGATACGGATTGACGAGGGCGTGCGCGTGATCGCGGGGCATAGCGAGGCCGCCGCCATCAAGGGCCGGGCACATCAGGGGCGGAAGCTGCCGGTGTAGCCGGAGCGGGATTGCGACGGCCGCTGGATCACGCCGGAGGGCGGGCTTTCGGCAATGGCCCCATGCGGGCAAGCACCTCGTTAGGCACCCCGTAGAGCTTGATCACGTGGTCGATCTTGTTGAGACCGCAGGCTTCGCGCTGCACGACGAAGAGCCAGAGCGCATACCCCGCCTGTTCGACCAGACCATCACGGATTTTTCGATCGGTGTTGGCGGTCCGCGGACATGCGGCAAGTGCCGTCAACGCGGCCTCGAGCCGCCGTCCAAGCCGCCCGAGCGCTGACGCCCTCTCCTCGGCGATCTCGTATTGGAGAGTTGCGAATCCGGATTGAAGTAAATTCAACGCCATAGCGGCGCGCTCCGAAACATGGCCTGCCAACTATATATTATTGGCCAGTACCGGCATGTTCAAGACAGCCCGCCCTAATCCTCGTTCGCCTTGAACCGGCCCAGCCCCTGCATCACGAACGGCGCTACCAGCGCGATCAGCGCGATGCCGAGCAGCGTCGCCGACATCGGGCTTTGCAGCAGCGCCATGGGATCGCCGAGGCTGATCGACATCGCGCGGCGCAACTGGCTTTCGGCGATCGGCCCCAGGATGAGACCGACCACGACAGGCGCGATCGGAAAATCGAACCGGCGCATCAGGAAGCCCATCACGCCGAAACCCGCCAGCATCGACAGTTCGACCACCGACGGTTTTGCCGCGATGGTGCCGGTGGTCGCAAACACCAGAATGCCGGCGTAGAGCCACGGCTGCGGGATCGCGAGCAGTTTCACCCACAGGCCGACCAGCGGCAGGTTGAGCACCAGCAGCATGACGTTGGCGATGAACAGGCTGGCGATCAGGCCCCACACCAGATCGGGCCGCTCGGCGAACAGCAGCGGTCCCGGGTTCAGGCCGTATTGCTGAAAGCCCGCCAGCATCATCGCGGCGGTAGCCGAGGTCGGAAGCCCCAGCGTCAAGAGCGGCACGAGGGTGCCGGCGGCGGATGCGTTGTTGGCGGCTTCCGGCCCGGCGACGCCTTCGATCGCGCCCTTGCCGAATTCCTCGGGGTGTTTCGACAGCCTCTTTTCAGTTGAGTAAGACAGAAAGGTTGGAATCTCGGCGCCGCCGGCGGGCAGCGCGCCGATCGGAAAACCGAACATGGTGCCGCGCAGCCACGGTTTCCACGACCGTTGCCAGTCCTCTTTGGTCATCCATAGCGAGCCGCGCACCGGCTCAAGCTTTTCTTCGGAGTGATGACGGCGCGAGACGACGTAGAGCGCCTCCCCCACCGCGAACAGGCCGACCGCCAGCGTCGTCACTTCGACGCCGTCGAGCAGTTCGGGGATGCCGAAGGCGAGCCGGGGCTGGCCGGTGAGCTTGTCGATGCCGACGAGCCCGAGCGTCAGCCCGATGAACAGGCTGGTCAGTCCGCGGATCGGCGAACTTCCGAAGGTTGCCGACACTGTGACGAAAGCCACGCACATCAACGCAAAATAATCTTCCGGCCCGAAGTGCACCGCAAAGTCGACCAGCCAAGGTGCAAGAAAGGCGAGACCAATGGTGGCGATGGTGCCGGCGACGAACGAGCCGATTGCGGCGGTCGCCAGTGCAGGCCCGCCGCGGCCGGCCTTGGCCATCTTGTTGCCTTCCAGCGCGGTCGCCATCGATGCGCTCTCGCCGGGCGTGTTGATGAGGATGGCGGTGGTGGAGCCGCCATACATGCCGCCATAATAGATGCCGGCGAACATGATCAGCGAACCGCCGGGATCGAGCTTGTAGGTCACCGGCAGCAGCAGGGCGACGGTGAGCGCAGGCCCTATGCCGGGCAACACGCCAACCGCGGTGCCGAGCAGCACGCCGATCAACGCATAGAGCATGTTCATGGGCTGGATAGCGACAGCCATGCCGTTAGCGAGTGCGACGAAGGCATCCATCAAAACAGCCTTTCCAGTGGGCCGGCGGGAAGGCTCAACGTCAGCAGCCGACTGAAGGCGACATAGATCAGGGTGGTCATTACGAAGCCGATGGCCAGATCGGCGAGAATGGCGCGCCGCCCGAAGGCCGTCGCCGTGGCGACGAACAATGCCGTGGTCGCCGGGATAAAGCCGCCGCCAAGACCGATGATGGCGATCAGCAGCGCCAACCCGCCGAGAATCAGCCACACCGCTTTGGCATCGGCACTCTCGCGTGCCGGCAGATTGCCGCGCAGCGCCTCGACCAGATTGCCGATCGCGAGAATGCCGAGCCCCACGGCGATGACAACAGGCATCACGTGGGGGCCCATACCGTAGGGATTGTTGGATTGCAGCTGGCTCGCGTCCCACACCAGCACCGCGGCCAACGCCGCGAGCGCGAGCGCAATGACAACGCCCGCGGAATCGATGCGCCGCTCCGCCGTCCCCTGCGGAAGGCGCTCATGATTTGACGAGGCCGACCGACTTCAGCACGTCGGTAACGCGCACCGTTTCCTTCTTCAGGAAATCCGCGAACGCGTCCCCGGAAAGATAAGCGTCATCCCAGCCCTTCTGCTTGAGAACCTCTTTCCAGGCGTCGGACTTGACCATCTTCTCCACGGCATCGCTCAGCGTCTTCTTCTGTTCCGCGGTGATGCCGGGAGGCGCCATCACCGCGCGCCAATTGGCCAGCACGAGGTCAATGCCCTGCTCCTTGAAGGTCGGAATATCGCTGCCGGGGATCCGCTTTTCCGACGTCACGCCGATCGCGCGCAATTTGCCGGACTTGATCTGACCGTCGTATTCGCTCATTCCCGAAATGCCCGCGGTGACCTTTCCGCCAAGGATGGCCGCCAGCGACTCGCCGCCTCCGGAAAACGGGATGTAGTTGACCTTCTTGGCGTCGGCGCCTACGGCGCCCGCGAACAGTGCCGCCATCACATGGTCGACGCCGCCGGCCGAGCCGCCGGCAAACGTGACCTTGGCGATATCGGCCTTGAGCGCGGCGGCCAGATCCTGCGCCGTCTTGATCGGCGAATTCGCCGGCACGACGATGACCTGGATCTCCTCGGTGAGGCGCGCAATCGGCGTCACCTGTTCGAGCGTGACCGGCGATTTGTTCATGGCGAGCGCGCCGACCATGACGAAGCCGTTCACCATCATCTGGTTACCGTCGCCCTTGGCGCCGTTGACGAACTGCGCGATGCCGACGCTCCCGCCCGCGCCGGCGACGTTGGTGACCTGGACGCTGCGCGCGATACCGGCGGCGACAAACGCCTGCTGCATCGCCCGGGCGGTCTGATCCCATCCGCCGCCGGGCGCCGCGGGCGCCATCAGCTTGAGTTCGAGCTGCTGCGACAGCGCCGGGCTGCCTGCCGCGAGCGTCAGCGCGACCGCCGCGCCGAACACGCGCGTATAAAACGGGATCATGGGAGTTCCTCCAGGCTGATGCAGATGGCTACGCATTTGCCGCATCGTGTCATTTCGTCGCATATCAGCCGGAAAAGCCGCCGCTGTCCAGACGGACTGTTCACCGGCGTCGTGTTCCGCTGCAAAAACGTGGGGGATTGCCTGCCGACCCGCCCAAGACGCCCGGCCGCGCTTTCGCGAAAACTTCCGTCGCTCAGGCCGGTTTCGCCACCGGCTTCACGCCGCCGAGCGCCACCGTCAGTTCGGCCGCCACCTCGCGCACGGTCTGCCCCAGCTGCGGCAGGCGATCGTCGGTGAGACGGCTGGTCATGCCGGACACCGAGATCGCGGCCAGCGGCTCGCTGCAGTCGTTGTAGACCACGGCGGCGATGCAGCGCAGGCCCATGCACGCTTCCTCGTCGTCGATGGCAAAACCCTGGCGGCGGACTTTTTCGAGTTCCTTGAACAGATCGCTCGGCCGCACGATCGACTTTTCGGTCAGGCGCGGCATGCCGTGATGGCGGATGATCACGTTGACGTCCTCGTCGGACCAGGTCGCGAGCACGGCCTTGCCGACGCCGGATGCCACCATCGCGACGCGGCCGCCGACTTGTGTCAATGACCGCATGATTTCGCGGCTTTCCATCCGCGTCAGCACGACGATGAACTCGTCGTCGACGACGGCCAGATTGGCGGTCTCGCGCGTCAGGTCGCGCAGTTTGCGCAAATAAGGTACCGCCTGCGCGGAAAAATTGCGGCGGCGGGCGAAGGTCGCGCCGACCGTAAAGCTGCGCGCGCCGACATGCCATTTCGATTCGGTGCGGTCGAACTGTACGAACCGCCGGCTTTCCAGTGTCGACAGCAGCCGGTGCACGGTCGAGGTCGACAACCCCGTGCGGATCGCAAGATCGCTCAGGCGATAGCCCGCGTCGTCTTCGGCGAGCGTTTCGATGATCGAGAGCGCGCGATCGACGGACTGCACGCCGCCGTCCCTCGACTCGGCCTCACTGTCCGGGCCCGATTTCGGCTCGAGTGGTTTGCGCCGGATCACGTTTCGCTTCATCGCGACCTGCATCCATCCGTAGGTTGGATCAACACCGCGTATCCGTGGCCTCGTGGTTCGAGACGCCGCTACGCGGCTCCTCACCATGAGGGTCTAAGACCGAATTCATGGCCAGACCCAGACCTCATCCTGAGGAGCCGCGTAGCGGCGTCTCGAAGGATGAAAGCCCCCATTTCTCCGTCAGAAAATGCCGCTTCGGCAAACCGAAGCGGCATTGATCGTTTGTCTCAGAGCAGGCCCGCGCCGCGCGCCCACTTGTACTTGGCGCCGAGCACTTCGACCGGAAGTTCGGTCGAGTACGCATAGGCCGGGATGCCGTTCTGGTAGAGATATTCGGCGGCCTCCTCGACCTCGACGTCGCCGGCGAGCGAAGCGACGATCGGCTTCACAAAGCCCTTGGCCTCCATCTCCTTCTTCACCTCGACCATGTTGCGGGCGAACACCATCGGCGGCGTGACGATGGTGTGCCAGTAGCCGAGGATCAGCGAATGGATGCGCTCATCCGACAGGCCGAGCTTCACCGTGTTGATGTAGGTGATCGGCGGCTCGCCGCCGGTGATATCCACAGGATTTCCTGCCGCACCGAACGGCGGGATGAATTTGCGGAACGCCGCGTCGAGGTCCGGCGGCATCGCCATCAGCGACAGGCCGTTATCCACGCAGGAGTCCGACAGCAGCACGCCGGAGCCGCCGGCGCCGGTGATGATCAGCACGTTCTCGCCCTTCGGCGTCGGCAAGACAGGCATGCCGCGCGCGAATTCGAGCAGTTGGCGCAGACTGCGCGCGCGGATCACGCCGGATTGCTTGAACACGTCTTCATAGATCTTGTCGTTGCCGGCAAGCGCGCCGGTGTGCGACGAGGCCGCTTTCGCGCCGGCCGAGGTGCGGCCGGCCTTGAGCACCACAACCGGCTTCTTCTTGGAGACGCGCTTGGCGGCTTCCGCAAAGGCGCGGCCGTCCTTCAGGTCTTCGCAGTGCTGGGCGATCAAATTGGTGTTGGGATCCTGCTCGAAGAAGGCGAGCAGATCATCCTCGTCGATGTCGGACTTGTTGCCGAGACCGACGATCGCCGAGACGCCCATTTTCGCCGAGCGCGAGAAGCCGATGATCGCCATGCCGATGCCGCCGGACTGCGACGACAGCGCCGCATGGCCCTTGACGTCGTAGGCGGTGCAGAACGTCGCGCAGAGGTTCGACCAAGTGTAGTAGAAGCCGTAGATGTTCGGCCCCATCAGGCGGACATTGTACTTCTTGCCGATCTCGACGATTTCGTCCTGCAACTCGGGCGCGCCGGCCTCGGCAAAGCCCGAGGGAATCAGAACCGCGCCGGGAATTTTCTTCTCGCCGCATTCGATCAAGGCGCCGGCGACGAACTTTGCCGGGATCGCGAACACGGCGGTGTCAATCACGCCGGGCACGTCCTTGACGCTCTTGTAGGCCTTGTAGCCCAGGATCTCTGATGCCTTGGGGTGGATCGGATAGATGTCGCCTTTATATCCGCCGTTGATGAGGTTCTTCATCACGGAGTTGCCGATCTTGCCGTCCTCGGCGGAGGCGCCGACCACGGCGACCGCTTTCGGCTGCATGATGCGGTTCATCGCGGTGACGATTTCTTCGGTCGGGCGCGGCGCCGGACGCGGCCGGTAGTCGAAGTCGACGACGATGCGCACGTCTGCGGCGATCGCGTCGTTCTTGGTGGCGAATACGGGATTGAGATCGAGTTCGACGATTTCGGGGAAGTCGCTGACGAGCTGCGACACTTTGACGATGACTGCGGCCAGCGCCTCGCGGTTGACGGGGTCGCCGCCGCGCACGCCCTTCAGCATCTCATTGGCCTGGATGCCGTCGAGCATCGACAGCGCGTCGTCCTTGGTCGCAGGCGCCAGGCGGAAAGTGATGTCTTTCAAAACTTCGACCAGCACGCCGCCGAGGCCGAAGGCGACGAGCTTGCCGAACGAGCCGTCGGTGATGGAGCCGACGATGACCTCGGTGCCGCCGGCCAGCATCTGCTGGACCTGGATGCCCTCGATCTTGGCGTCCGCCTTGTACTTCTTGGCATTGGCGAGAATGGTCTCGTAATTCTTTTCCGCATCCGCCGCGGTCTTGACACCGACCATGACGCCGCCGGCCTCGGTCTTGTGGAGAATGTCCGGCGAGACGATCTTCATCACGACCGGGAAACCCATGTCGGACGCGAGCTTGGCGGCCTCGGCCGCGGATTTGGCCACGCCCTCCTTTGGAACCGGAATTCCGTAGGCATCGCAGACCAGTTTGCCCTCCGGGGCCGTCAGGCTGGTGCGCTTATCGGCCTTCACCGCATCGAGAACTTTGCGGACCGCATCTTTGGGATTCGACATGGACTTCCTCCTGGGGCATATTTTATGGCATTTGGTATGCCAGCGCGGAGAAAGTCAAGTCACCTGATGCCCCGGAAACGCTGAAAATACTGTCAACTTGACATGGTGGTATTTGGTATGCCAAAAATATTAGACGTTATTCCTGTTACAACTGGTCTCCCACCGGAGGAGACGAATCGTGCCCGCACACAAACAACCCAAGGCCACGCCTGCCATGGCTGATGCAGATATCGCAATCGTTCGGATTGCACCTGAGACGAGCTTCAAGAACAAGGCGTACGAAGCCTTGAAGGAAGCTATTCTCAAGATGGATATCTATGCGACGCCCGAGCAGGTGATGCTCGACGAACGCGCGTTGTCCGAACGGCTCGGCGTCAGCCGCACCCCCATCCGCGAAGCCATCGCGATGCTGGAGCAGGACGGCTTCGTCAAAACCGTGCCACGCCGCGGCATCGTCGTGGTCCGCCGCACCAAGACCGAGATCGTCGACATGATCCGCGCCTGGGCCGCGCTCGAGAGCATGGCCGCGCGCCTGATCACCACCACCGCGCGCAAGAAAGACATCACGGCGCTGCGCGATTTTTTCAAGGATTTCGGCAAGGACCGCCTGCCGCAGGACCACGTCGAGGAATACTCCAAGGCCAATATCGCCTTCCACCAGGCGCTGATCTCGCTCTCGGAGTCGCCGGTGCTGGTCGATATGACCAACGACATCCTGCTGCATGTGCGCGGCTACCGGCAATTGACGATCGGCCGCACCGATCGCACCGCGACCTCGCTGCCCGAGCATCTGGCGATCATCGAAGCACTGGAAGCGCGCGACACCGAGCTCGCCGAGAAACGCGCGCGCGATCACACGCTGGGCCTCGCTTCTTATGTCGAAGCGCATGGCCAAGAACTCTTTAGCTAGAGGACTGTTTAGTTAGAGACTTACCTAGTTAGAACGACTTCACAGCAGAAGACGATCAACTCGTCCGAACCACACACGATCAGGGAGAAAGTGGAATGTCCGTAACCGCAGCCAAAAGCATCGATACCAATCAAGCCGAGCGCGAGCTCACCGACGGCTTTAATCTCATGATCGATGCGCTGAAGCTCAACGGCCTTACCACGATCTACGGCGTGCCCGGCATTCCGATCACGGATTTCGGCCGCATGGCGCAGGCCGCAGGCATTCGCGTGATCTCGTTCCGCCACGAACAGAATGCCGGCAACGCCGCCTCGATCGCCGGCTACCTGACCAAGAAGCCCGGCGTCTGCCTCACGGTTTCGGCGCCCGGTTTTCTCAACGGCCTCACCGCCCTCGCCCACGCCACCACCAACTGCTTCCCGATGATCCTGATCTCCGGCTCGTCAGAGCGCGAGATCGTCGACCTGCAGCAGGGCGACTATGAAGAGATGGATCAGCTCGCGATTGCAAAGCCGCTGTGCAAGGCCGCCTTCCGCGTGTTGCATGCCCAGGACATCGGCATCGGCCTGGCACGTGCGATCCGCGCCGCGGTCTCGGGCCGTCCGGGCGGTGTCTATCTCGATCTGCCCGCGAAACTGTTCGGTCAGGTAATGGATGCCGAGGCCGGACAGAAGTCTCTGGTGAAGGTGATCGACGCCGCTCCGGCGCAGATCCCCGCCCCGTCAGCGGTGAAACGCGCGCTCGACGTGCTCAAGGGCGCAAAGCGTCCGCTGATCATCCTCGGCAAGGGTGCCGCCTACGCGCAAGCCGATGATGAGATCAAGAGCTTCGTCGAGAAGAGCGGCATTCCGTTCCTGCCCATGAGCATGGCCAAGGGATTGTTGCCCGACACCCATCCGCAGTGCGCGGGTGCTGCGCGCTCGACCGTCCTGAAAGACGCCGACGTCGTGATGCTGATCGGTGCGCGCCTCAACTGGCTGTTGTCGCACGGCAAGGGCAAGTCCTGGGGCGATGCGCCGAAGAAGTTCATCCAGATCGACATCGAGCCGAAGGAAATGGATTCCAACGTCGAGATCGTCGCTCCCGTGGTCGGCGACATCGGCTCCTGCGTCTCGGCGCTGCTCGAAGGCAGGGGCGCGAACTGGACGGCGGCACCTTCCGACTGGACCGGTGCGGTGACCAAGAAGCGCGAAGAGAACGTCGCCAAGATGGCGCCGCGGCTGATGAACAACAATTCGCCGATGGATTATCACGGCGCGCTCGGCGTGCTCAGAACCATCATCAAGGAACGGCCTGACGCCATCCTCGTCAACGAAGGCGCCAACACGCTCGATCTCGCCCGCGGCGTCATCGACATGTACCAGCCGCGCAAGCGGATCGACGTCGGCACCTGGGGCGTGATGGGCATCGGCATGGGCTATTGCATCGCCGCCGCGATCGAAACCGGCAAGCCGGTGCTCGCGGTCGAAGGCGACTCAGCGTTCGGTTTTTCCGGCATGGAGGTCGAGACCATCTGCCGCTACAATTTGCCGGTCTGCATCGTGATCTTCAACAATGACGGCATCTATCGCGGCACCGACGTGAACTCGGTCGGCTCCGATCCGGCGCCCACCGTGTTCGTCAAGGGCTCCCGCTACGACAAGATGATGGAAGCGTTCGGCGGTGTCGGCGTCCACGCCACCTCGCCGGATGAACTGAAGCGCGCGGTCAACGCCGCGATGGATTCCGGCAAGCCGACGCTGATCAACGCGGTGATCGATCCCGCTGCCGGCTCCGAAAGCGGCCGCATCGGCAACCTCAATCCGCAAAGCGTGCTGAAGAAGAAGTAATCCAATCACTTTCCAATCCATCCTGCGCGTTGCAGGGCAGACAGAGTACGGAGCACAGACGATGACAAAGGCGCTGAAGGGCGTTCGCATTCTCGATTTCACCCACGTCCAGTCGGGACCGACCTGCACGCAGTTGCTGGCCTGGTTCGGCGCCGACGTGATCAAGGTCGAGCGTCCCGGCGTCGGCGATATCACGCGCGGCCAGCTGCAGGACATTCCCAATGTGGACAGCCTGTATTTCACCATGCTGAACCACAACAAGCGTTCGATCACGCTCGACACCAAGAACCCGAAGGGCAAGGAAGTCCTGACCGCACTGATCAAGAATTGCGACGTGCTGGTGGAGAATTTCGGCCCCGGCGTGCTCGATCGCATGGGTTTCCCCTGGGAGAAGATCCACGCCATCAACCCGAAGATGATCGTGGCCTCCATCAAGGGCTTTGGCCCCGGACCTTACGAAGATTGCAAGGTGTATGAGAACGTCGCCCAGTGCACCGGCGGCGCAGCGTCGACCACCGGCTTCCGCGACGGCCTGCCGCTGGTCACCGGCGCGCAGATCGGCGACAGCGGCACCGGGTTGCATCTCGCGCTCGGCATCGTGACCGCGCTCTATCAGCGCACCGTCACCGGCCAGGGCCAGAAGGTCACAGCTGCGATGCAGGACGGCGTGTTGAATCTGGCGCGCGTAAAGCTGCGCGACCAGCAGCGCCTCGCCCATGGTCCGCTGAAGGAATACAGCCAGTTCGGCGAAGGCATTCCGTTCGGCGACGCGGTGCCGCGCGCCGGCAACGATTCCGGCGGCGGCCAGCCCGGCCGCATCCTCAAGTGCAAGGGCTGGGAGACCGATCCCAACGCCTACATCTATTTCATCACCCAGGCGCCGGTGTGGGAGAAGATTTGCGACGTGATCGGCGAACCGACCTGGAAGACCCATCCGGATTACGCCAAGCCGCCTGCCCGGCTGTCGCGGTTGAATGAGATCTTCGCGCGCATCGAACAATGGACCATGACCAACACAAAGTTCGAGGCGATGGAAATCCTCAACAAGGACGACATCCCCTGCGGCCCGATCCTGTCGATGAAGGAGATCGCGGAAGACCAGTCGCTGCGCGCCACCGGCACGGTGGTCGAGGTCGATCACCCGACCCGCGGCAAGTACATCTCGGTCGGCAATCCGATCAAGCTGTCGGATTCACCGAGCGAGGTGACGCGCTCGCCGCTGCTCGGCGAACATACCGACGAAATCCTGCGCCAGGTGCTCGGCTTCAGCGATCACCAGGTGGCCGAGATCCACGACTCCGGCGCGCTCGAGCCGCCGCGCAAGCAGGCGGCCGAATAAACCGCCTCATCTCTCAAACTCCGTCAAAGGCCGCCGGTTTCCGGCGGCCTTTTCGTTTGGGAACCCCAATAGCCTTCCTTATGTTGCAATGCAGAAGGCTAATTGCTGCTATGCAAACAAAGACGTTGTTTCTGGCATCTGGTATACATAAATTTGGTGGAGATCACGAAGCGGAGCTACTCCGCGACACAGAAAAGGGGACCAAATGTCCAAGACCGCCTCTATCAGCCTCGCACCCTCAAGCGCATTCTTCGGCCGGCTGATGGCCTCCATCGACCGCCTGCTGACCGCGAGCGCCCGCATCGCCATTCGCAACGGCGACCTCCCCCGTTTCGGTCTCTGAGCACGCTAAGGCGCAGTACAGACTGCGTTTTCAGGCTCGACCACTTCAGGTTTCCTCCCAGACTAAAGGCCCCGGTTTTCCGGGGCCTCTTTTTTTGGCGTCGTCTTAAGCACTCCGGGCCAGGCGCCAACTGCGACAAATTAGCCTGAGCTATGTTCTGGCATCATTATTCGATTGCAGTATTGGCATATCGCATACCAATATGTCTTCCAAGCGTTCCGGCCCAACAACAACGGAGGCGATCAGGAGGATGGCGGCAGGCTCTTCGGCGCCAAGGCGGCGATATCAGCAGGCGGTGTCGCGGTTCGCAGTTCAGACTTATCCGAAAGACGCGGATGCTGCGCCGAGCAGTCAGGCTTACAGTTCACAAAGGTCTGCAACCCTGACCTGCAATGCCATCTGACCAAACCTCATGAGATAATTGGACAAATGGGGAAATCCGGCTGGATCAGAAGTGTTCAGTTAAGAGTTGAGTTAAAGACAAAGCCGGCAAAGAACGGCGTTTGAATTTTACGGGGAGTACGTCAAATGAAGCATTCTGTCTTGCATACCGCGTTAGCCGCGATTGCCATCTTCGGCGCCGGCAATATGGCCGCCTCCGCCGCGTGGGAGCCGGTTCGCCCGGTCGAATTCATCGTACCCGCCGGTACCGGCGGCGGCGCCGACCAGATGGCCCGCACCATCCAGGGCATCGTGACAAAACACAGCCTGATGAAGCAGCCGATGGTCGTCATCAACAAGTCAGGCGGCGCCGGCGGCGAAGGCTTTCTTGACATCAAGGGTTCGGGAAACAATCCCCACAAGATCATCATCACCCTGTCCAACCTGTTCACGACACCGCTTGCAACTGGCATTCCCTTCAGCTGGAAGGACATGACGCCGGTCGCGATGCTGGCGCTCGACGAGTTCGTGCTCTGGGTCAATGCCGAGAAGCCATACACCACCGTCAAGGACTACGTCGATGCCGTGAAGCTGGCGCCCGCCGGCGGCATGAAGATGGGCGGCACCGGATCGAAGCAGGAAGACCAGATCATCACGGTCGCGCTCGAGAAGGCTACCGGCGCCAAGTTCACCTACATTCCCTACAAGGGCGGCGGAGAGGTCGCGGTCCAGCTCGTCGGCAACCACGTCGATTCAACGGTCAACAATCCGATCGAAGCAGTGGCGCAATGGCGCGGCGGCAAACTTCGCCCGCTCTGCGTGTTCGACGCCAAGCAGATGGCCTATGACGAAGTCGTCGCGGACGGCAAGGGCTGGAAGGATATTCCGACCTGCAAGTCGCAGGGCCTCGACATCGAATATCTGATGCTGCGCGGCATCTTCATGTCGCCCAAAGCCACCAAGGATCAGGTCGAATACTACGTCGAGCTGTTCAAGAAGGTGCGGGCCACGCCGGAGTGGCAGGATTTCATGAAGAGCGGCGCCTTCAACACCACCTTCCTGACCGGGGCTGATTACGCCAAATGGGTCGAGACGGAAGAGAAGCGCCACGAAACCCTGATGAAAGAGGCCGGTTTCCTCGCTACCCCCGGAAACTGACCTTTAGTCACGTCGCGTACACCGGCGAATGCGCAGCGCATGAAGCGCTGCGACCCCAGAACCGTGATTCCGGATGGAGTTTGAATGACTACGAATAGCCCGCACGCCGGCCCGACCCACAAGGCCGTGGAAGCCGGCGTCACGCTGCTGATCGCGTTGTTCGGCGCGATCGTCGTCTACGGCAGCATCAAGGCCGGCATCAATTGGGGCGCGGAGGGACCGCGTGCCGGTTTCTTCCCGTTCTACATCGGGATCTTCATTATCGCCTCCAGCGCGATCAACCTGTGGAACGGGCTGCGTGACGGCGACGACGGGCTGTTCGCGGAATGGGGCCAGTTGCGCCAGGTGCTGAGCGTCGTCATACCGACCGCGATCTATGTCGGCGTGATGCCGTTCACCGGCCTCTATCTCGCCTCCATCATCTTCATCGGCTGGTTCATGCGATGGCTCGGCAAATACAGCTGGCTCGTCGTCACCGCCGTCGCCCTCGGCATGCCGATCGTTACTTACCTGATTTTCGAGCGCTGGTTTCTGGTCCCGCTTCCCAAGGGACCGATCGAGGAATGGCTTGGTCTCTAGAGCATGATCCGGAAAAGTGGGTACCGGTTTTCCGAAAAGATCATGCTCAAATAAAAAATAGAATTCTCGTGTCGTCGGAATTGTCACGTCATTAGCTCACGCTTGCAGGACTTGAAGCATGGAAGAACTCGTCAATCTTTTTCACGGCTTTGCGGTCGCCCTGCAGCCATTCAACATCATGGTGATGGTGCTGGGCATCGTGCTCGGCGTCATCATCGGCGTGCTTCCGGGATTGGGCGGCGCCAACGGCGTCGCGATCCTGTTGCCGCTGACATTCAGCATGCCGCCGACATCGGCGATCATCATGCTGTCTTGCATCTACTGGGGCGCGTTGTTCGGCGGCGCCATCACGTCCATCCTGTTCAACATACCCGGTGAACCCTGGTCGGTGGCGACCACGTTCGACGGCTATCCGATGGCACAGAAGGGCAAGGCCGGCGAAGCGCTGACCGCCGCCTTCACCTCCTCCTTCGTCGGCGCGCTGTTCGCCGTCATCATGATCACGCTGGTCGCGCCGCTGGTCGCAAGTTTTGCGTTACGCTTCGGTCCAGCGGAAAAATTCGCGGTTTATTTCCTGGCGTTCTGCAGTTTCGTCGGCTTGAGTAAGGAGCCGCCATTCAAGACCATCGCCGCGATGATGATCGGCTTTGCGCTGGCGGCCGTCGGCCTCGATTCCATCACCGGACAATTGCGGCTGACATTCGGGTCGACTGAATTGCTCAACGGTTTCGACTTCCTGATCGCCGTCATCGGCCTGTTCGGCATCGGCGAGATCCTGCTGACCATGGAAGAGGGTTTGGCCTTCCGCGGCGGCAAGGCGAAGATCGACCTGCGCGTCGTCCTGCAGACCTGGAAGGAGATGCCGCAGTATTGGGTGACGTCGCTGCGATCCTGCCTGATCGGCTGCTGGATGGGCATCACGCCCGCGGGCGCCACGCCGGCGTCGTTCATGAGTTACGGCATCGCCAAGCGGGTCTCCAAGAACGGCCATAATTTCGGCAAGGGCGAGGTCGAGGGCGTGGTCGCGCCGGAGACCGCGGCGCATGCCGCCGGTACCGCGGCATTGCTGCCGATGCTGTCGCTCGGCGTGCCGGGATCACCGACCGCGGCCGTGCTGCTCGGCGGCCTCCTGATCTGGGGCCTGCAGCCCGGCCCGATGCTGTTCGTCGAGCAGAAGGAATTCGTCTGGGGCCTGATCGCCTCGATGTATCTCGGCAATCTCGTCGGCCTGATCGTCGTGCTGACCTGCGTGCCGATCTTCGCGGCGATCCTGCGCGTGCCGTTCAGCATCATTGCGCCGCTCATTCTGGTGCTGTGCGCGATCGGCGCCTATTCGGTCCACAGCTCAACCTTCGACGTCGTGCTGATGCTGGTGTTCGGCGTGGTCGGCTATCTCCTGAAGAAGTGCAACTATCCCCTCGCCCCTCTCGTGCTTGCCATCGTGCTCGGCGACAAGGCGGAGGAAGCCTTCAGGCAATCGCTGCTGGGATCGCAAGGTTCGCTCGGCGTGTTCTTCTCGAACTCGCTGGTCGGCACGATCATGGTGCTTGGATTGATCGCGCTGTTCTGGTCCGCGATCCAGGAAGGCTACAGCCGCTTGCGTCCCCATTCGGTCGCCTGACAGCTAAAAATACCAGACAAAAATATTTTTCGCGCCTGTAAAGCCGTCGGATCGCAACGCGATCCGGCGGCTAAGTCTTTTTATCTGCAGCATTTTCTAAAAGGACCGAGAAAGAGACATCCGCAAAAAAATCGACTAGCCTGCGACATCTAGTCAAGATTTCTCTTGTCTACTGGCATATCATATACCAAACTCCTTCCTCAGAGCTGTCGGGCGATAGAACAGCGCACATAGGAGGGAAGATGACGGACACAGTTCAAGGAGCGGCCCCTGCAGTAGCCCGCGTCAGCGATACCTACCGCTGGACGCAATTGGCGATCGGCGTCGCCGCCATGGTGATGATCGCGAACTACCAATACGGCTGGACATTCTTCGTCCCCGACATCCAGAAAAAATTCGGTTGGGATCGCGCGTCGATCCAGTGGGCGTTCACGCTCTTCGTCTTGTTCGAAACCTGGCTGGTGCCGGTCGAAGGCTGGTTCGTCGATAAATACGGCCCGCGCATCGTGGTTCTCGTCGGCGGCGTCCTCTGCGCCGTCGGCTGGGCGATCAACGCGCAGGCAGAAACACTCAACGGCTTCTATCTCGGCATGATCATCGCGGGCATCGGCGCCGGTGGCGTCTACGGCACCTGCGTCGGCAACGCGCTGAAATGGTTTCCCGACAAGCGCGGCCTCGCCGCCGGCATCACCGCGGCCGGCTTCGGCGCAGGCTCCGCGCTGACGGTCGCCCCGATCCAGGCGATGATCAAGGATTCCGGCTTCCAGACCACCTTCCTGTATTTCGGTCTCGGACAAGGCATCATCATCGTGCTGCTTGCCTTCCTGATGTTCTCGCCAAAGGCTGGACAGGTCCCCGCCGTGATCCAGAACGCCAACGTGATCCAGAGCCGGCGCAATTATTCGCCGACCGAGGTGATCCGCCAGCCGATCTTCTGGCTGATGTACTTCATGTTCGTGATCGTGGGCGCCGGCGGATTGATGGTCACTGCCAACCTCAAGCCGATCGCGGTCGACTGGAAGGTCGACAGCGTACCGGTGACGCTGATGGCGGTAACGATGACCGCGGTGACGTTTGCCGCGACGATCGACCGTGTCCTCAACGGTCTGACCCGGCCGTTCTTCGGCTGGATCTCCGACATGATCGGCCGCGAGAACACCATGTTCATCGCCTTCGGCATGGAAGGCGTCGGCATCTGGGCGCTGTACATGTGGGGCCACGATCCGATCTGGTTCGTGCTGCTGTCGGGCTTCGTGTTCTTTGCCTGGGGCGAGATCTACTCGCTGTTCCCCTCGACCTGCACGGACACGTTCGGTGCGAAGTTCGCAACCACCAATGCCGGCCTGCTCTATACGGCGAAGGGCACCGCAGCCTTGCTGGTGCCGATCGCGAACTACATGCAGCAATCGTCCGGCACCTGGGACAGCGTGTTCATCATCGCGGCGGGCGCCAATATCCTCGCCTCGCTGCTGGCGATCTTCGTGCTCAAACCATGGCGCAAGGTGGTGGTCGCGAACGCAAAGGCGTCCGCCTAACCTGCCCTACCTGATCCGACGACAAGCGCGCTCATCCCTGCGGGATGGGCGCGTTTTCGCTTTGTGGGACCTCCTGAACTTGCATGCGCTAACAGGTCCACATCCCGGTCAAACCGTGCTCAGCAAAAGGCTGGTCTCGCTGTTGGCGATGCCATCGATCATCCGCACCTCGCGAAGAAGCCTGTCAAAATCTGCGAGGCTCGCCGCCCGGATATCGGCGACAAGGTCCCAGTTGCCGTTGGTCGTGTGCAGCGCTGAAATTTCCGTCAGGCCGCGTAGCCTTCGCACGACCTGGGTGGTCGATTTGCCGACGACCTCGACCATCATCACGGCACGGATGGTATTGACGTCGTAATCGTCCCGTACGCGGACGGTGAAGCCGAGCAGCGTACCGGTGTCGATCAAGCGATCCAGCCGGTTTTGCACCGTGCCGCGCGCGACCCCGAGGGCGTCGGAAAGCTTGGTCAGTGATGCGCGTCCATCGGTCCGAAGGTGCGATCCAGATCATCCGGTGCATACTTTGCTGCGGCCATCTCTGCTCCAGTGTACAATTCGCGCAATTGAGCTGTACAAATTGCCCAATTATATGACCGAAATAGCACAAAACTAATATTTCGGCCAGCATGTACGGTCGCTATCCTTCGCCATCAAACATGTGCGATCGGAACCCGACAATGTCTTCGCTCCTTCCATCGGAAAAAGCGTTTGTGCCGTTCGTCAGTGTCGCGAACATGATGCGCCTCGTGCATCACATCGGCATCGAGACCCTGCTCAGCGAACTCACTGACGTCATCGAGGCAGATTTCCGTCGCTGGGAGTCGTTCGACAAGACGCCGCGCGTTGCATCTCATTCCGGCGAAGGCGTGATCGAGTTGATGCCGACCTCCGATGGCGAAATCTACAGCTTCAAATATGTGAACGGCCACCCGAAGAACATGGCGCACGGCCTGCAAACCGTGACGGCCTTTGGCCTGCTGGCGGAAGTCTCGACCGGCTATCCCGTGCTGCTCACGGAAATGACGCTGCTGACGGCGCTGCGGACCGCAGCCACTTCGGCCATGGCGGCGCGGCACCTCGCGCCCAAGGGTACCCGCACGATGGCAATGATAGGGAATGGCGCGCAAGCCGAGTTTCAGGCGCTCGCCATGAAAGCCGCGGTCGGCATCGATCATATCCGGCTCTACGACATCGATCCGCAGGCGACGGCAAAGACGGTTCGCAACCTTTCCGGCATGGGTCTGACTGTCACCGCCTGCACATCATCGCAATCCGCGATCGAAGGTGCAGGGATCATCACCACCTGCACCGCCGACAAGTCGTATGCGACGATCCTGACGGACAACATGGTTGCGGCCGGGGTTCACATCAATGCCATCGGCGGCGACTGTCCGGGCAAGACCGAACTGCATCGCGATATCTTGCTGCGCGCCGATACCTTTGTGGAATATCCGCCGCAGACCCGCATCGAGGGCGAAATCCAGCAGATGGACGCAGATTACCCCGTCACTGAGTTGTGGCAGGTTATCACGGGACACGTGACCGGCCGCCGCGATGCAAACCAGATCACCCTGTTCGACAGCGTCGGCTTCGCGGTCGAGGATTTCTCCGCCCTTCGCTATGTCCGGCGCAAGCTCGGGGGCACGGGGTTTTACCAGGACCTCGACATTATCGCCGATCCCGATGAGCCCCGCGACCTGTTTGGCATGTTGCTGCGCGCAGAGCAGGCCTAGAGCCTTTTCCGTTTCGATTGAATCGAAACGGGGCTCTAGATTCCTTGTTTTGACGCGTTTTCTTAGCGCGAACCGGGTCCACTTCGCTGGAAAACGCTATCGCATGGCAAGATACATTCCATACTCCGTCCAGGCGCCTTCTGCGGTGATCATGGTTCGGCCGGACCACTTCACGGTGAATACCGAGACCGCCACCGACAATTTCTTCCAGGCCTGCCCCGACCCGCAGGACGACCTCTCGTTGACGGCCTACGCCGAGATCACGCAAGCGGCCGATACGCTCCGCAGCCATGGTGTGAACGTGCATCTGTTCGACAGCACCGGCACCGACACACCGGATGCGGTCTTTCCAAACAACTGGTTCTCCACCCACGCCGGCGGTCATGTGGCGATCTATCCGATGAAGGCTGTCAGCCGCAGGCGCGAGCGTCGCATCGACGTCATCGAAATGCTGAAGAGCCATTATCGGGTGCAGCAGGTTATCGACTATTCGGGTCTCGAGGCCGACGGGCTGTTTCTCGAGGGGACCGGCGCCATGGTTCTCGATCATATCGACCGTGTGGCTTATGCGGTCCGCTCCGATCGGACCAATCCGATTGCGCTTGAGCGCTTTTCGACCCAATTCAATTTCGAGCCGATGGTCTTCGATGCGCGGGACCATAATGGAGTCGCGATCTATCACACCAACGTCCTGATGTGCATCGCGACCGACTTCGCCCTGATGGGACTGGACATGATGACGGACCTCACAAGACGGCGGGAGGTCGTTACGAGGCTGGAGCGTTCCGGCCGCCGTGTTATCGCGCTCGCGAACGAACAGATTGCAAAATTCGCCGGCAACGCCCTGGAACTTCAGGGAAACGATGGTCGAATCCTGGCCCTCTCGACGACGGCGCTTGCCTCGCTTAACCAGGATCAACTGGGCATGATCTCGGAAAGCGCCAAACCCGTCGCACTCGATATCCCCACGATCGAAAGAGCCGGTGGTTCGGTGCGCTGCACGCTTGCAGGAATTCATCTGGCGCCGAGATAGACCGGCCTCTGGTATACCTGATCGCCTCAGACCAGATCTTCGTCCCTTCCGGATCGCCTCGCCCTCCCCTCGCCAAACCTCGAAAATGTCAGCAATACTGCCTATTTCTGTCCGCGACGCGTGCGCGATGTCCGTTCTTTTCCGTGTTGACTTATGGTATTATGTATACCAGAATTGCGCATGATCCACCCCAAGGAGGTTGCCATGCAAGTCGGAGATATCCTGCGCAAGAAAGCCGCCCGTGTCGCAACGGTTCGCATGAACGAGACGGTTGCCATCGCCGCGCAACTGATGCGCTCCAGCAATATCAGCGCGCTGGTGGTCAAGGATGTCGTTCGCACCGAGGGCAATACGGCGGTCGGCATGTTCACCGAGCGCGACGTGGTTCGCGCAATCGCCGAGTACGGCGCCGCCGGCGCCAATCTCAAGGTTTCGCAGTTCATCTCGGTGCAGCAGCTGGTGTCGTGCAGCTCGCAGGATTCACTCGAGCACGTTCGCCATCTCATGAACAGGCACCACATCCGCCATGTGCCGGTGCTCGAGAATTACAGCCTGATCGGCGTCGTCAGCATCCGCGACATCTCGACCGCGTTTGACGAGGAAGCCAACGCCCAGCTGGCCATTTCGGCCTAACGTCGACTTCGGATCGCCGCACCGCACACAAGTTTTAGCTCTGTCGCAAACGGCGTTTGTACACCTGCGCCGCAGGAGCGGTGCGCCGACAAAAAGGACCGATGTAAAGGCCTGGGCTGCGCCGTTCCTTCGCCCAGGAAGACCTCAGAGCAGACCTAAGAGCCTCATACGGGAATTTCGAGTGTGGCTTCGATTGAAAATTCTAGCATCGGTGGAAGAGAGAGTATGGCGCGCAACATTCTGATACTTGGAGCCTCTTATGGCTCATTGCTGGCGACAAAGTTCTTGATGGCGGGTCACAACGTGACCTTGGTTTGCCGGAACAATACCGCCGAACTCATCAATCGCGACGGCACCGAAGTTCGCATCAAGCTGCGTGAGGAGGCGACGCACCGGGCGATCTTTTCGCGCGATCTGCCGGGAAAGCTGGACGCGGCCACGCCCGCCGACGTTGACCTGTCGCGTTATGATCTGGTCGGCCTTGCGATGCAGGAACCGCAATACTCCGACCATGCGATCGAGGTCCTGATGATCGAGATCGCCGAGGCGAAGCTGCCCTGTCTGTCGATCATGAACATGCCGCCGCTGCCGTACCTCAAGCGGATCCCGGCACTGGCGGAAACGAATCTGGAAGCGGCCTATACCAATGCGGTTGTATGGGAGCGGTTCGAGCCGGGACTGGTATCGCTCTGCTCGCCCGATCCGCAGGCGTTCCGGCCGCCGGAAGAGCCGGCGAATGTCCTTCATGTCGGCCTGCCGACGAACTTCAAGGCCACAACCTTCGAGGACGAGAAGCACAACGCCATGCTGCGCGAGCTGGAAGCCGACATCGACGCGGTGAAGCTTGATGGGTTGGACGTTCCGGTGAAGCTCAGGGTGTTCGATTCACTGTTCGTCCCGCTGGCAAAGTGGTCGATGCTGCTAACCGGGAATTACCGCTGCGTCACGCTGAACGGACCGAGGTCGATCCGCGACGCGGTATACGATGATCTGTCGCTCTCGCAGTCGATCTATGACCACGTCGATGCCATTGCTCAACGTCTGGGGGCGGACCCAAAGGATCAGGTGCCATTCGCAAAATATGCCAAGGCGGCTGAAAGCCTTCTGAAGCCATCGTCGGCAGCGCGTGCGGTGTCCAGCGGCGCGCCGTTCATCGAGCGGGTCGACCTGCTGGTGAAGTTGATTTCGCATCAGCTCGGCATACCCAATGCCGAGATCGACCGCACGGTTCAGACCGTAGATCAAAAACTGAACGAGAGGATCAAGCTGCCGGAACCGGCCCGCAGTGACGCGCTCCAAACCTAGTTCGAGAAAGCCCTCAGCCACGCGCAGAACTCCGGCAGTAGGCAGCGAACTCAGGTCCAATTGGCATTTGTAATGCCAGCCGACTTGCGATAAGCACGGTCGCTCCTCGCCCGAAGGAGCTGCCCCCAAGGCCTCCTACGTTTCCCCGCCTCCAGGCGCGAGGCAATTCGTGAGGCTTGGCGTGGGGCGAAACATCAAAGCAAAACCCAGCACAACCGGTGGAAGAGAGAGAGTATGGCGCGCAACATTCTGATCCTTGGAGCTTCCTACGGCTCGTTGCTGGGAACGAAACTGCTGATGGCCGGTCACAACGTGACCCTGGTCTGCCGGAAGAAGACGGCCGAACTGATCAACCGCGAGGGCACTGAAGTCCGCATCAAGCTGCGCGACGAGCCGGCGCATCGCCCGATCTTTTCGCGCGACCTGCCGGGCAAGCTCGACGCGGTCACGCCTTCCGACGTCGACCTGTCCCGTTACGACCTGGTTGGCCTTGCGATGCAGGAGCCGCAATACACCAACCACACCATCCGCGTGCTGATGATCAAGATCGCCGAGGCCAAGCTGCCTTGTCTGTCGATCATGAACATGCCGCCGCTGCCCTATCTCAAACGGATCCCCGCACTGGCGGACATGGACCTCGAAGAGGCCTACACCAACGCGCTGGTATGGGAGCGCTTCAAGCCGGGACTGGTGTCGCTCTGCTCGCCCGACCCGCAGGCCTTCCGCCCGCCGGACGAAGCGGCGAACATTCTTCATGTCGGCCTGCCGACCAACTTCAAGGCAGCGGCATTCGAAGACGAGAAGCACAATAAGCTGCTGCGCGAGCTGGAAGCCGACATCGACGCGGTGAAGCTGGATGGCCAGGACGTTCCGGTCAAGCTCAAGGTGTTCGACTCGCTGTTCGTGCCGCTGGCCAAATGGTCGATGCTGCTGACCGGCAATTACCGCTGCATCACGCCGAACGAGCCGCAGTCGATCCGCGACGCGGTGCATGGTGATCTGAAACTGTCGCGATCGATCTACGACCATGTCGACGGCATCGCGCGGCGTCTCGGCGCCGACCCGATAGATCAGGTGCCGTTCGAGAAATATGCCAAGGCGGCGGAAAGCCTGCTCAAGCCGTCATCGGCGGCCCGCGCCGTGGCCGCTGGCGCGCCGTTCATCGAGCGGGTCGATTTGCTGGTGAAGCTGATTTCGCATCAGCTGGGTGCGCCCAACGCCGAGATCGACAACACGGTGCAGGTGGTCGATCAGAAGCTGAGCGAGAAGATCGTGGGGAGCGGGTCCGGCTCGGCGTGATCCGTCGCTGGCGCGGCCGACACGCTAGGCGCGTGCGGCTTCGTCAGGCCCGTAACGGCAGCCGCTCTTCGTAGCAAAACGCGTCATGCCCGGCCTTGTGCCGGGCATCCACGTCTTGGCTTCCACTAAACAAGAAAGACGTGGATGGCCGGGACAAGCCCGGCCATGACTGAAAGTGGGGCAAGCCCTTAGAAAATCGGCGTCGGGTACGGCTGGCCGATCCAGGGATTCCAGGTGACCGTTCCCGGGGGATAGCCGCCGAACGGGGGCTGCGTGGTGCAGCCGATGATGACGACCTTGTCGCCGAAGAGGCCGCCGCCGATGCGGCCGCCGCTGACGGCTTCGAGTTGCGCGAGGCTGAGGATTTCGCAGTCAGCGCCCGTGTTCTGATTCAGGGAATTGCTCATGATCATCCTATCCGTTCGCTAGAGTGGTTGATGTTCCGGGCATTCGCGGCCCGTGATCGCAACTTGCCCCAGCGCTCCCGGACGTACCGTGATTTTGATCACCCAGCGAATGGAGGGTGGTTGCCCGGGCTTCGCGCGCCGGTCCTCTAGGGGATAAGCGCCGCCGGCATCGGGCCAGTTGGCAGGGGTTTGAACTGGCGCTGATGCCCCTGCACCATCGCCAGGAGCGCTACAGCAAACGTAATGGCCGTCAGGAGCTTGAACATGAGCGTCGGAATGGTTGCAGATTGCCCACCCAGATCTCCCTGATTCAGTTTTGCCGAATGGCGGTCAATACATGCACGCGGAGGAGATCAGAACCGTAAACATGTCGAGCTCAAATTCCGATTCCAGGCTCGTTCCAAACCGCTTTAGCCATTTGTCCTGTGCCATGTAGGCGACCTTCTCCCGCGCCATCGGGCATTCAAACTTGAGTCCTGCGAGATTTTGAAGGTGATGAACCATTTCATGAACCAGGATCGATTGGCCCGCTGGTGATTTTCCGTTCCAGTCGTCAGGCAGAAAGATTGTTTTCAGATTGATGTCGTAGACGGCAACAACACGACGCGGAGCCGGTTCATCGCCCACGGCACCCTGCGTCAGGCCTCGCGAGAACGCACGGTCCTCGGCGCGCATCGTTTCAAGCTTCGACTGCGAGACGAAAGCGACGGCCGGATGATCTGCCGCGGCGGGCAGATCAAAGTTCGAACCGAGCCAGGTCACAATTTCATCGAGCAGATCTCTTGTCGCCCGGGTTGCTTCTGACTGAGGCTGAACAGCAGAAGAGTCAGCGGCCACTCTC
Organism: Bradyrhizobium sp. JYMT SZCCT0428; assembly: GCF_018131075.1. Classification (GTDB taxonomy): domain Bacteria; phylum Pseudomonadota; class Alphaproteobacteria; order Rhizobiales; family Xanthobacteraceae; genus Bradyrhizobium. The sequence goes on from NZ_JAFCLS010000021.1 coordinate 114,231, forward strand.
GCGGCCGGGTCAGCATGACAAACGGATTGAAAGGAACCAATAAGAGCCGCAACCAAAAGGAATTGCTTGAACATAAGCGCCTCCGGTCTCTGACTTGTTTTTAATCAAATTGCTCTTCCTTCAGAGCAGTCGTTTCAATATCTGCAACGCTAACACGGAGAACGCGACGCGGCTGTGAAGCCACTCACAGTCGTGCCGCGCGCCTCGCGCAACGGAACAGCTTCATTGCACTCTCGCGTGTTTGTGATCGCGAACCGACGCGTAGACACAACGAACACCTTCGGTATGTGAGCCAGATTACGTTCGCATGCGGATTGCAGGCGTAATGAGCTGGCCATGATCCAGCGTCGATTGGGACCGCAGGCAATGCGCTGTTGCGGACGATGGGGACGGCCGACATGAATCTGTCGTTGATCGATTTGTCGTTGATTGATGTTCTCGGCTTCGTGGCAGCGCTCAGCGTTCTCGCGAGCTTCTGCATGACGACCATACTGGCGCTTCGTTCGTTTGCGTTGCTGAGCAACGTGCTTTTTATCGTCTACGGATTGTTGTCTCAGGTGTACCCGGTGTTTTTCCTGCACCTTGTGCTGCTGCCGGTTAACATCGCCAAGCTCCGCCGGCTTCAGATGGAGACCAGATCGCTGCCGGACCAGCGCAACGGCATTGAGCGGAACAAACTGCCTGCCCGATGAAACCAGGCAACACCCTCGCCCCGGCGCGAGAAGCCGCAAAATTGTCCGCCCCACGGACAAAAGCCCCGCTTTTGCATGCTGGCGATGCCCTGACACCCGCCCGCCCCCGGTAGACTTTTGCGCCTGCTGACGGCATCCTGCCGCTCGAAATCCAACAAAAACGCGCGTGGCTCTGCCCGCGCCCGGAAAACAAAGGGCAGGACATGATCAAGACGCGGTTCACCGAAATGTTTGGCGTGGAGCACCCGATCGTCCAGGGCGGGATGCAATGGGTCGGGCGGGCCGAGCTCGTCGCCGCCGTCGCCAACGCCGGCGCACTCGGCCTGATCACCGCGCTGACGCAGCCCACCCCGGAAGACCTGACAAAAGAAATCGCGCGCTGCCGCGACCTCACCGACAAGCCGTTCGGCGTCAACCTCACTATCCTGCCCGCGATCAAGCCGCCGCCTTACGCCGAATACCGCCAAGCCATCATCGAGGCCGGCATCAAGATCGTGGAAACCGCCGGCAACAAGCCGCAGGAGCACGTCACCGAGTTCAAGAAGCACGGCATCAAGATCGTCCACAAATGCACCAGCGTCCGCCACGGGCTGTCGGCGGAGCGGATGGGCGTCGATGCGCTGTCGATCGACGGCTTTGAATGCGCCGGCCATCCCGGCGAGGACGACACGCCGGGCCTCATTCTGATTCCGGCGGCCGCCGACAAGATCAAGATCCCGATGATCGCCTCCGGCGGTTTCGGCGACGGCCGCGGCCTCGTTGCCGCGCTCGCGCTCGGCGCCGAGGGCATTAACATGGGCACGCGCTTCATGTGCACCAAGGAAAGCCCGATCCACCAGCTGGTGAAGGAGCGCATCGTCGCCAATGACGAGCGCGAGACCGAGCTGATCTTCCGCACCATGCGCAACACCTCGCGCGTCGCCAAGAACATGATCTCGACCAAGGTCGTGCAGATGGAAAAGGAAGGCGCAAAATTCGAGGATGTGCGCGAACTCGTCGCCGGCGCGCGCGGCAAGATGGTCTATGCAACCGGCGATGCCGATGAAGGCATCTGGTCGGCCGGCCAGGTGCAGGGCCTGATCCACGATATCCCGACCTGCGCCGAACTGGTGTCGCGAATCATGCGCGATGCGGAAGCCATCATCCGCAGCCGGCTCGAAGGCATGATGTCCGGCGCGGCGCGTCAGGCCGCGGAGTAGCGCAGCTAGAGTTGTTATCCGTCACCCTGAGGCGGCCGTGCGCAGCGCGGCCTCGAAGGGCGACGGCCACCAGCCGGGCCGCGCATCCTTCGAGGCTCGCTCCGCTCGCACCTCAGGATGACGGACGACGCCACCCAACTAGCAGAAAGAAGAGCCCATGAAAGCCTACGTGTACGGCGCCAACGGCGCTGAAATCACCGACGTCGCAAAGCCCTCGCCGAAAGGCACGCAGGTGCTGGTCAAGGTCAGCGCCTGCGGCCTCAACCGCGCCGATCTCGGCATGACCAAGGGCCATGTGCATGGCGCGGCCGGCGGTGTCGGCACCGTGCTCGGCATGGAATGGGCCGGCGAAGTCGCCGAGCTCGGGCCTGACGCGAAGGGCGTCAAAATCGGCGACAAGATCATGGGCTCCGGGGGGGCTGCGTTCGCCGAATACACGCTGGCCGATCACGGCCGGCTGTTCCGCGCGCCCTCCAACATGAATTTCGAGGAGGCCGCTACGCTTCCCGTCGCGCTCGCCACCATGCACAACGCTGTCGTGACCAACGGCGCGCTGCAGGCGGGCCAGACCGTGCTGATCCAGGGCGCCTCCTCCGGCGTCGGGCTGATGGCGATGCAGATCGCAAAATACAAGGGCGCCAAACTCGTGATCGGCTCCTCGACGGATGCGATGCGCCGCGGCCGTCTCAAGGAATTCGGCGCCGACCTCGCGGTGGATTCCTCTGATCCCGGCTGGGTCGATGAAGTGCTGAAGGCGACGGGCGGCGAAGGCGTCGACCTGATCGTCGATCAGGTCTCGGGGTCGGTCGCGAACCAGAACCTCAAGGCCACCAAGGTCAAGGGCCGCATCGTCAATGTCGGCCGGCTCGGCGGCACCCATGCCGATTTCAATTTTGATCTGCACGCCGCGCGCCGCATCAATTATATCGGCGTCACCTTCCGCACCCGCACCATCGAGGAAGTTCGCGAGATCTTTGACGAGGTCCGCAAAGACATCTGGCCGGCGGTGGAATCCCGTAAACTGCAGCTGCCGATCGACAAGGTTTTTCCCTTCGCCGAGATCGGCGCGGCGTTCGCGCACATGGAAGCCAACAAGCATCTCGGGAAGATCGTGGTGACGCTGTAGGCCTCCAACGTGTCCCGGACGCGGTGCAGCGCTTCCTCATGGTGAGGAGGCGCTTCTTCAGCGCCGTCTCGAACCATGAGGCCACAGACGGGCCTTCATCCTTCGAGACGCGGCCAAGCGGCCGCTCCTCAGGATGAGGGTCATGTGCTAGCCAAAGGCCACCGCAATGACCTCAACCAAACCCCACACCATCCACGACGGCGGCCGCTACTTCGAAGGGCCGCGCTGGCATGCGGGGCGGCTGTGGTTCGTCGACTGCATGGAACGGACGCTGCTCAGCCTTACGCCCTCGGGCGAATGCCAGCAGCACGCGAAATTCGATGACACGCCGTGCGGCCTCGGCGTGCTGCCGGACGGCAGGCTGATCGTGCTGACGATGTTTCAAAAACGTCTGCTGGCCTTTTCCGACGGAAAGCTATCGCTCTACGCCGACCTGTCCGACATCGCGACCGGCACGATCGACGACATGATCGTCGACGGGCTCGGCCGCGCCTATGTCGGCGATCTCGGCTTCGACCTGCCGCCGCCGCCGGATCGCGGCGCGCCCGGCCGCATCATCCTTGTCATGCCTGATGGCACCAGGCGCGTGGTGGCCGACGGATTGCGGTTTCCCAACGGCATCGCGGTCTCGCCGCAAAACGACCGCCTCGTCGTGGCCGAGATGGATGGCGCTTGCCTTGCCGATTACGACATCGCCGCCGACGGCGATTTGACGCTTCGCGGGCGCTTCGGCAGCATGAAATCCCCTGATGGCATCTGCCTCGACGCTGATGGCGCGGTGTGGGTCGCGGCCTTCGAGGAGGACGCCTTCATCCGGCTCGACCGCGCGGGCCGTGAATTGCAGCGCATCGAAGTTCCCGGCCGCCGGGCGCTTGCCTGCGTGCTCGGCGGGGCCAAGCGCCAAACCCTGTTTTGCCTGAGCGCCGCAACGTCGTACGAGGAACTGCGGCAACGGAAATCGTCGTCGCGGATCGATGCGGCCAGGGTGGAGATTCCGGGCGCGGGTAATCCCTGAGCGCAGAGCCGCGCACCGAACCAACGTTCAAGTGGCCTGAAGCTGGATCAAACCACCGGAGCGGCGATTCTTTCCTTCAGCTCGCTGCAGGTCTTGCGGACCTCCGCCGTCATCAGCGAACAGTCCTCGATCTGAACGAAGATACGCTTGGCCTCCTCGCGGTAGCGGGCTGCGGTTTCCCTCATCTCCTGGGTCACGGCGAGCGCATCGCGGGTCATCGCCTCGCATTGTTTGACGCGCTCGATCAGTTCCGCGCCCATCGCCTCGATGTCTTTTGCGGCAGCTTCGTATTCGCGAACAATGGCTTCCGCCGTCAGCTTGCCGATTTCCGTGGCTCCCTCGCGGTGCTCGACATAATCAGGCATCGACCCGTTGTCCGCCATCGACACGGTCGGCTCATGCACCCTTGGCGGCGGCGCGAAAGTGACAGGCCGCCGCTCGTGGTGGACCGGCGGACTTCTTCGAAACTCCGCTTCGATTTCGCCCTCCAGGTCAATGACGCTGGAGACCCGCTCTACTATAGACTGTACCATCACTACTACTCCCTTTGTCCAAAAGTGAGTCTTCGTAATCGAGTTTAATCAGACTCCACCTCTTTGGGCGCTGCGCGCCCGCGCTCTTGCTTGAGGGCGAAGAGATTATCGCCAAAATTCAGGCAGTTCTACTGCAACCGATACCCTTTGTTCACTAAACGTTCCTACTCCTGAATTGCCGACTACGTTGCTCACCTTGGGTTTCGGCGGCACTGGATTTGCAGAAGCTCCTGTATTCCCCGCGGATGCCTTGCACACTGGAAGTGACCTCGGTGGCACGCGCTTCCCGGTTGCCGGACACGCGAAACCGCGCCCGATGCTGCCGTCTGGAACCACACCACGGGCAAGACATTGACCTTTCATGAAAATGGCCAAGGCAATCCGTCGGCAGGCAGCCACCGCGGAGCGGGTCGCGGCGAGCAGCGTTGACGCAGATGTCGCCGACGAGATGAAATCACTGGCGCAGGCCTTCCGGGCCCAGGCCGAGATCATCAAGAAGAAGCAGAAGAAAAAGAAGAAGAAATGAGCTTTTCCATCAAAGCCAAGTGCCAGCACGGCGAACTGGTCCATCGCAGGAAGACTGCTGAAGCCGCGCTCAAGAAAGCGCGGGAAATGTCGCGAACCGGCTGTTACGACATCTACATCACCACGCCGCAGGGACGGGATTACCACTCGTCCGAGTTCGCGGAGTTGCCTCGCACGCCCAAAGTGCGACCCGTTCGGCAATCGCATCCAACTCACAAGCCGGATACGCCGTGACATGCCGGGGTCGATGACTCCGAATCCTTCGGCTCGCACGCTGCGATGAGGAACCAATAGCCGGCTGATCGATTGGCTGGGAATGATCCGGAGTTCAAACCATGACCGACGACGCCCCCACTCAGCCGTTTATCTACGAAGGCCTGGATCCGGTGCCTGAATCCAAGTCCACGATCGAGGAGGTCTCTGACGCCGTCAAAGGCGCGGCCAACCGGGTTGGCGACGCCATCGAGAGCGGCCGAAAACCCGGCATGCCGCTAAGCATCCTTAGCAACATTGCACGCGAAGCTCCGCTCGGCTCTCTCCTGGTCGCCTTTCTGCTCGGCGTCGCGGTAGCCCGGCGACGGTGAGGAGAACGCTCATGGCCGACAAATCAACATTTACCGCCGACGAATGGAAAACGCTTCTGGAGAGCGTGATGGCGCCCGGCCTTGCCGTAACGGCCGCCGAGCCAAGCGGGCTTTGGGGCCTGCTCCAGGAGAGTTTCGCAAGCGGAAAGATGCTGGCGAAGACGAAGATGGACACGGGCTCCAATCCGCTCATCAAGGCCGTGGTCGATGACTTCGCAACAAGCGAGGGGCGAACCGTGGCGCGCGACGGCCTGAAGGAAAGCCTCAGCGGCAAAAAGCCTTCCGAGGTCAAGGCGGCCTGCATCGCAATCCTGCAGAAAGTCGACGGCATCCTGAGCGCCAAAGCACCTGGCGACACGGCTGCATTCAAGAACTGGTTGCGCGAGATCAGTGAAAATGTCGCCGAGGCATCCACCGAGGGCGGATTTCTCGGGATTGGCGGTGTGGTGGTCAGCGATACCGAGAAGGCGACGCTTGCCGAAATCTCCAGTGCCCTCAAGCTGCCGGCTTAAGCGTCTCAATTGACCCGCTTGACCAACGGGCATTCGCTATTCGCCAGGTCGGAGTAAACCTCGCCGCTCGGAACCTTTTCAAGGACGTTGTAGTATTCCCAGGGCGCCTTGACGTCGGACGGGTCCTTCACCTGGACCAGGTAGAAGTCGTGCACGAGCTTGCCGTCTTCGCGCACCTTCGCGCCTCTTGCGTAGAAGTCGTCAACCGGCATCGCGCGCATCTTTTCCAGCACCGGATCCGTCGCATCGCTGCCGACCGCGGCAACGGCTTTCAGATAGTGACTGACGCCTGAGTAAACCGCCGCTTGCGGTGCCGTGGGCATTGTGCCGCGCAGCTTGAAGAAGCGCTGGCCGAAGGCTCTGGTTTCGTCGTCCAGCGCCCAATACCACGCCGTGAGGGTGGTCAGGCCCTTTGCGATCTTCGGGCCCATGGCATGAACGTCGGTGAGGAACATCAGCTCGGCCACGGGCTTTTGCTTGCCCGTGTTCATGCCGAACTCGTTCCATTGTTTCATCAACGTCACCAGCTGCTCACCGGCATTGGCGAAGGCGATGGCCTTGGCCCCGGAGGCCTGGGCCTGCAGGATGAAGGAGCTGTAATCCGCGGTGCCGATCGGGTGATACACGGCGCCGAGCGACTTGCCTCCTGTTGCCGCGAGCACGCGCTGCGACTCCAGCACCATTCTTGCCGAACGCGTAGTCAGCCGCAATGAAGAACCACGTATCGTAGCCTTGGGCGACCAGCGTACGGATCGGCCCCGACACCAGATTGTAGGAATCGTGAAGCCAGGCCAGGCCATTTCGCGAACATTGCTTGCCGTTGAGCTCGGTGGTCGCCACGGCCGAATAGACCGCAATCTTGTTCTTGTCGCGGGCCAGTGACTGGATGGCGAGGCCAACGGCCGAGTTGGACACGTCGGCGACCATGTCGACACCATCGACGTCGAACCATTTCCGGACAATGCCGACGCCGATATCAGGTTTGTTCTGGTGGTCGGCGGCGATGATCTCGACCTTGATCGACGGTACTAATTTCTGAAAGTCTTCCGCCGCCATTTTGGCGGCAGCGATCGAACCTGGCCCGCTCAAGTCGGACAATGGTCCGGTCTGGTCATTGATGACGCCGATCCGGACGACGCCACCGGAGAGTTCGGCCGCGCGAGCGACCGGCAAAAATCCGATCAGTGCCCCGGAGAGCAAGAGAGCAGCGACCTTGAACATCAATCTTCCCGGGTTCACGCGGCCATTGCAAATCATGCAAGTATCTCTCCAATCGTGGCGCTAAGGTTTCCGTCCATCTAGCTGATGGCTCATGCAGCCGTCATTGCTTTCGATTTGAGCTTCAAGGCGGCCTTCTGGACCGCCGCGGCGCGCTTGCGAAGCCAGGGTTCGGCCTCAAGGCGCATCTGGGCAAGCATCTCGGGCGGCGCATTCTGCACGGTAATATCGAACGGTGGCTGCGGCTGGTATTCCAGCATGAGCTGGAGTTTCTTCGCGACTTCTTCTCCGCAGAGCTCCGATGCAACCTGAAAGCCGAAATCAATTCCAGCGGTAACGCCACCGCCGGAAATGCGGTTACGGTCGATCACGACACGTTCGTCGACCGCGATGGCGCCGAAGGCGGCAAGCTGCTCGCTCATCAGCCAATGGCAGGCCGACTTGTATCCGTCGAGCAGGCCGGCGGCGCCGAGGATCAGGCAGCCCGCGCAAACCGAGGTGACGTAGCGCGCCGATCCACCCTTGTCGCGAACGAACGCAATCACCTCATCATCACCGAGGAAGTCCACCAGCCCCGGGCCGCCACCGATGCAGAACACATCCAGGTCCGGGCAGTCGGCAAAAGTCGTGGTCGGCAGCAGCGGCAGGCCGACGTCGCTGATGACAGGTTCGATGCGCTTCCAGAGCAGATGCATGCGAACGTTCGGAAGGCGGGCAAAGACTTCGAAAGGCCCGGTGACATCCAGTTGGGTCATCCCGGGAAAGAAAAGAAGTCCGATCTCGATCGGCTTGCCAGACATGCTGCACCCCTCTGTTGAACAAGAGGATGTTGACAGGCGAGACCGTTTGCCGAAATGTCATAATACACGCATTTCCTGCCAAACCTCACCAAGAGACTTCCTAACAAGGCTGCTCATGGCTTCGACCGCCCGCCGTCTGGTCTTCGTCCTGTTCGAGGATTGCCTGCTGCTCGACTTTGCCGGTCCGCTGCAAGCCTTTGAGCTTGCCTGCGAAACGTCAGAGGCCGGTCGCGCGCCCTATGTCTGGCAGATCTGCTCGTTAAAGGGTGGTCCGGTCAAAACCTCGTCCGGCCTGGAGGTAATGACATCCGCCCTCTCCGACTGCGACCGCACTGATATCGACACCCTCATCGTCGGTGGCGGCCCCGGCGTCCATCGTGCCGCGGCGAATGCCGCGCTGGTCGACTGGTTTCGTCTCGCGGCGCCGAACGCAAGGCGTGTCTGCTCCGTCTGTACCGGCACCTTTGTTCTGGCTGCCGCCGGCCTGCTGCACGGGCGGCGCGCGGTCACCCATTGGGGCTCCTGTGAGATGCTGAGGGCGCAATACCCTGATGTTGCGGTGTTGGTCGACCCGGTCTTCGTGCACGACCGCGGAGTCTGGACATCAGCGGGTGTGACGGCAGGCATCGATCTGGCGCTCACCTTGCTGGAGGATGATCTCGGGCACCGCGAAGCCATGCGTATCGCACGCCGCCTGGTCGTGTTCCTGAAGCGGCCCGGCGGGCAGGCCCAGTTCAGCGTGCCGCTGTCACTGCAGTCGTCCGAAGACACGGCGTTCGAAAATATCTCGACCTGGATGCAGGACAATCTCCGCCGCGATTTGCGCGTCGAGAGTCTGGCCGAGCGCGTCGGCATGAGCCCCCGCACCTTCGCGCGCGTGTTCCGGCAAAAGACCGGCCGCACACCCGGCAAGGCCGTGGAAGAGCTCCGCGTCGAAGCCGCCCGCAGGGCACTGGAAGAATCCGCAGCCCCCATCAAGGAAATCGCCGCCCGCGCGGGATTTCAAAGCGAAGAGCATTTGCGGCGTGCGTTTCGGCGGAGGTTGAATGTGTTGCCGCAGGATTATCGGGTGCGGTTTTATCAGGGGGAGAGGCAGTAATTAGTCGACCCAGTTGCGCTACAGGACGCGGTTGTCGCGTAGCCGAACTCGATCCCACCGAACGATTATTGACTAACCGCGATTACCTGACGGAGCGCCGCGAAGCTTACAAGGCCAAAGGCGAGTCCAAATTGGCCTTCGCCGATTTTGACTAGACCACAGAGATCGACGCCGCTCTCGCACGTGTCACCAGCGCGACGCAGGGTCGCGAGTGCGGTTAGTCGGTGAGGCAAAGCTGTGGCGCCGGTTGGCAGCCTGTCAGCCGTAGCCCAACGGGTAAGGTGGAAGGTGGAAACGTAATCCTCCATCTTGTTTGAACGTACGGCGGCGGATTACGCCGAAGCCTGTCATCGGGCCGCGCTGCGCGCAGACCCGTTGGGCTAATCCGTGGGTCGACGTCCGACGGCAGCGTTTGCTAGCGTTCCGCGGCACGGCGAGGATGGATATGGCGAACGTAGATGAGGCCGCATCGCTCATAGCAACGGCAAGACAGAAGCAGGTTCGGATTGCCTCCCTGCCGGTCATCTGTCGCCCTCGTAGCGTCAAGGAGGCCCATGCTGTTCAGGACGCTGTTGCGATCAAGCTCGGAGCCACCATAGGAGGCTACAAAGCCACGGCCCCAACCACACCTGATCCTACCCGCAATCAGGATGAGGTCCACGCGACAGCCAACGAGGATGCGCCGTGGTTGATCACGGAGGGCGTTCGCGCGCTCATCTTCGACACAACCATCTACGCCTCACCGTGCGTCATTCCTTCAAGGGAAATGCCCCAGTGCGGCGTCGAAGGTGAGATTGCCTTCCGATTCCTGTGTGATCTGCCGCCACGCGCGACGCCTTACACACGCGAAGAGATTGCCGGGGTCACCGACGCCTATCCGGCAATTGAGGTGGTGAGCAGCCGGTTCGCGTTGCCTGAAAAGACCACTTTTCTGGAACGTTTAGCTGATTGCGTGAGCAATGGCGGCTTCGTGTATGGCAGCAAAAGTACGGAATGGCAGCGGCTTCGCCTTGCCGAACTGAGAGTGATGCTCATTGTCAACGGCGAAACGATAGTCGATCAGATAGGCGGCCATCCGACAGGTGATCCGTTTGGTATTGTAGTTGCGCTTGTCGAGATGATGCGGACGACCACAGGGGTAAGCGCGGGTCAATTTGTGACCTGCGGCTCCTGCACCGGTCTGCGCTATTTTAAGCCGGGTGATGTCTGCGAGGTTCGATTTGAGGGGCTTGGCGCGGCGCACCTCACCTTCTCGCCATAGTAAGCGTAGCGCGGATCAGCGAAGCGTAATCCGCCATCCTGTTTGAAATACAGCGGTGGATTACGCCTTTGGCTAATCCGTCCTCCGCGCTATAGGCACTCCAAAGCTCATTGCGGCTACCTCGGCAGCCCTCCCCCACCAACAGTTTTCCGTTTTCCAGAATTTCCGCTTGACGCCACCCCCAAATCACCTGCACACCTCATCCATCCCTTCCCAATGAGAGGGGCGCTCGCGATCGTCACGAACGTGGGACGGGGTGCGGTGGACGCGGCAGCGTCGCGCGCGATAGGTGGCTGCAGGGTGAGATGAACCTCATGAGCGGCACACGGCGCGCAGGACGAGCGATGCCAACGCCCGAATGGACCTGAAAGCGAAGACGGGCCGTGCCCGGCGAAGCCAAAGGCGAAGACGGGAATGCTGCGTACGGCAAAACCGTGTGGTCCTGGCACCCGTTGCTGGTGTCAAGTTTGCGGAGGCAAGTCGAACCCGACCGGGTCTCGATGAGCCGTCAATTCGCAGACGACGGTGACAAAAAGGAACTCGTTCACCGGGGAGAGCACGGCATAAGCCGTAAAGCCATTGCGCAGGGAATGTCGGCTCGCCTCCGCTGCCCTGTATGCTCGTGTGCACTTTCCTTTGTGCAAACCGCACACGAGACCGCGGGTGCAGCGTGCATCCGGCATTCCCTGCGCCCTCTCTTGAGAGGGCGGGAAGATTTCAAGCAAGACTCGGGCGCAATGCGTCGCGAGATCGCGGAGTTGTATTTTGCCGTCGTCCCTGCGAACGCAGGGACCCATAACCACAGGACATCATGATTACGCGAGATCGTCGAACAGCACCGTTCACAACAGGCGACACGGCGTATGGTCCCTGCGTTCGCAGGGACGACAAAACGGATAAACCACCGCAATGACGGCTCTCAAACCTGCTTCTGCAAACCAGTTGCGACTAGCGCTGTGGATGGGCGCTTGATGTTGACGGACGCCCTGCTAAACCGCCGGTCATGACATTAACCCACGCCCGCGTTTCCAACCTCAAGACCAACGTCGCCGCGATCTCGATTTTTGCCAGCGCCGGCATGGCCGCGGCGAAATTCGCGGTCGGGATTGCGATCGGCAGTCTGGCGCTGATCTCGGAGGCCCTGCACTCCTCGGTCGACGTGGTCGCGACCATCATCACCTGGCTGGTGGTGCGGGTTTCCGACCAGCCGGCCGACGCGGAACATCATTACGGCCACGGCAAGTTCGAAAGCCTGTCGGCGCTGTTCGTCATCGCGCTGCTCTATGTGCTGGCCGGCGGCATTCTGGTGGAATCCTGGAGCCGCCTGCGCGAAGGCGCGCCGCCGCCGACGCTCTCGGCCGTGCCCTTCGTGGTGCTGGTGATCGACATCGGCGTCAATTTCTGGCGGGCGCGGGCGCTGCATCGCACCGCGCGCGAAACCAAGAGCCAGGCGCTGGCCGCCGACGCATTGCATTTTGCCTCCGATGTGCTGGGTTCGATCGCCGTCATCATCGGCCTGGTGCTGACCGGCTTCGGCTATGCCTGGGGCGACACCGTGGCGGCGATCGCGGTCGCCGTGATGATATCGGTGCTGGGCTTGCGGCTGGGACGATCGACCATCGAAACCCTGCTCGACCGCGCGCCGGAAGGCGCGGCGGAGAAAGCCACCGCGGCCATCCGCGCCGTACCCGGCGTGGTCGGCGTCGAACGGCTGCGCGTGCGCATGGTCGGGCCGACCCATTTCATCGACGCCATCGTCAACGTGCCCCGCACCACCCCGATCGACCGCGTCGAGGCGATCAAGCGGACCGCGCAGGCGGCGGTGAGCCAGGCGCTCGGCGACGCCGATCTGACGTTCACCGCGGTGCCGGTGGCGCGCGACAATGAGAGCGTGCGCGAGCGCATCATGGTGATCGCGCGCAATTCCGGCCTCGCGGTCCACCATGTCACGGTGCACGATCTCGGCGGAAGGCTGACGGTCAGCATCGACCTCGAGGTCGACGGCGACATGGTGCTATCAGCGGCGCACGACATCGCCCATGAACTGGAGCGCAGCATCCGCGAGGATTTTGGCGAGGATGTCGAGGTCGACACCCATATCGAGCCGCTGGAACCGGAACTGCCCCACGGCACCGACGCCTCACCCGAACGGGTGGACGTCATCAAGGCGGCGCTGGCCGGTTTCGCGGCCAACGGCGCCATCCATGACATCCATAATGTGCGGGTGCGCGACACCGACGCCGGCGAAATCGTCAACTTCCACTGCCGCGCCGCGCCCTCGATGAGCGTCATCAAGGTGCATGAGAACGTCGACGAGATCGAGCGCGCGCTGCGCCGCGCCTTCCCGACCATCAAGCGCGTGATCAGCCACGCCGAACCGCCCTATCTGTGAGTTGGACGTACTAATACGGACGCGTTCCTGTTTCGGACTCTTTTTGGAGTCCCTGATTCCCCGTTGGACAAGATTTATTTCATATTAACGAATCGTTGACTCTCGACAGCCCGGGAAAAACGGATTCAAATCACTATGATTCGGAAACGACGTGGGGTTCTTCCGAACGGTGTGAAAAAATTGATTTTGGTGGGGGTTTATTAGCATGGCGCGCGCGCATGCGGCGAACGCGTGTGTCCAATCCGATTCGATCAAGGGATTGGCGCAATCGATCGCAAAACCGGCTTACCACAGGCTGCTCATCGCCGAGCCGGCGCTGCGACGCGCCGTGCCGACCCTGATCATCGCCTTTCTGATCACGATCTGCCTCGGCGCGGTCGTGCAGGTGATCGACCAGACCCGGCAGAAGCGCGCCGCCATGAAGCGCGACCTCGCCGCCGTCACCGACCTCATGGCCGAACGCATCGATCGCCTCGCCTCCGTCCGGCAGGATCGCGCCCTCACCATCGACCGGCTGCAGAGCCTGCTGCCCGAACTCATTCCCTCCTGGGGCAACGCGGTCGGCCGCCATTTCATCGTCACCGGTGTGGAGCATCGCGTGCTGGCGCGGATCCCGGTCGAGGGCCTCAGCGAAAGCGACCGCGTGCTCGACGTGATCTCCACCGCGCAACTGCTCGCCGCGCCGGCGCAGCAGGGAATCATCAACGACATGACGCTGCCGAGCGGCAACGGCGCGCTGGCGATCTCGCGGCTGGTCAAGTCGCTGCCCGGCCAGGTCATCGTGATCCAGGAGAAGAACGATCCGCTGTGGGGATCGGACGCGGCGCTGTCGATGACGCTGTCCGCCACCACCGGCTTCGTCGTGCTGATCCTCGGCTTTGCGTTCCACTGGCAATCGACCCGCGCCCGCGAGGGCGACCTGATCAATGACGCGGTGCGCGGCCGGATCGACACCGCGCTCAACCGCGGCCGTTGCGGCCTGTGGGACTGGGATCTTTCGCGCGGCAGGATCTTCTGGTCGCAGTCGATGTTCACGATGCTCGGGCTTGACTCCCGCAACGACCTGCTGACGTTCGGCGAAGTCAACGCGCTGGTGAAATCCGACGACATCGACCTGTTCGCGATCGCCGACCAATTGATTTCCGGCAAGCTCGACCATATCGACCAGACCTTCCGCATGCAGCACACCGGCGGTCACTGGATCTGGCTGCGGGTGCGCTGCGAACTCAGCCAGGCCGCCGCCGATAGTGGCCTGCATCTGATCGGCATCGCGGTCGACATCACCGAACAGAAGAGTCTGGCCGAGAAAACCGTCGAGGCCGATCTGCGGCTGCGCGACGCGATCGAGACCATTCCGGAAGCCTTCGTGCTCTGGGATGCGGAAGACCGCCTGGTGCTGTGCAACTCGCATTTCCAGCGCCTGCACAAACTGCCTGACTCGGCGGTGACATCAGGCACCTCCTATGAAACCGTGATCGAAGTCGGCAGCATGCCGGAGGTCCGCACCAGACTGCAGGAGACCGGCGCGCAAGCGCCGGGAGCGCGCACCTTCGAAGCCCAACTCGACGACGGCAGCTGGCTGCACATCAGCGAACGCCGCACCAAGGACGGCGGCTACGTCTCGGTCGGCACCGACATTACCCGCATCAAGGAACACGAGCAGAAGCTGGTCGAAAATGACGCGCGGATGCGCGCCAACGTGCTCGATCTGAAGCGCTCGCAATCCGAACTCGCCGACCTCGCCGAGAAATACTCGCAGGAACGAACCCGCGCCCAGGAAGCCAACCACGCCAAGTCAAAATTCCTGGCCAATATGAGCCACGAACTGCGCACACCTCTGAACGCCATCATCGGATTCTCCGAGATCATGGGCAGCGGCATGTTCGGTGTGCTCGGCTCCGACAAATACCAGGAGTACTGCCACGACATCCTGACATCGGGCAAATACCTGCTCGAAGTCATCAACGACATCCTCGACATGTCGAAGATCGAGGCCGGCCGCATGAAGCTCGACATGGAGCCGCTCGACCTGTCGAACATTCTGGCGGAGTCGCTGCGCGTGGTGTCCGGGCGCGCGGAAGACAAGCATCTGACGCTGGACGCCGATATCGAAAGCACCATCTCGGTCATGGCCGACCGCCGCGCCGTCAAGCAGATCTTCGTCAACCTGCTGTCGAATGCCGTCAAGTTCACCCCCGACGACGGCCGGGTCACCGTGCGCGGCCAGGTGCTCAGCGATTCCATCGTGCTGGTGATCGCCGACACCGGCATCGGCATCGCCCCGGATTCGCTGCGGCGGCTGGGCAAACCGTTCGAGCAAGTGGAAAGCCAGCTCACCAAGACCTATCAGGGCTCGGGCCTCGGGCTCGCCATTGCGAGATCGCTAACCAGTCTGCACGGCGGAACGATGCGGCTGCGTTCCAAGCTCGGCGCCGGAACGGTGGTGCGGATCAGGCTGCCGCGCGAGCCGCAAACGCCGAGCGCAAAGCTGTCGGTCGCGGCGTAGCCGGCCCTCAGGTCGATTCCAGGGTCGGCGCCACTTCGCGGGCGATCTGCACCAGGGCTGCAATCAGCGGCGTCATCGGATCGCGCTGCGGGATCACCATGCCGATGCTGTAATCGACCACGGGATCGACGATCGGAATGCTACGGACGGTGTCCGCGAGCCCCAGCGTCTCCGCCAGCTTCGCCGGCATCACGCTCGCCCAGCGTCCGGTCTTGACGTGGGTATAGAGCACCAGGAGCGAGTTCGACGTCAGCGTCGGCATCGCCTCGGCGCCGACCGACGTCAGCGCGCGGTCGATGATGCGGCGGTTCTGCATATCCGGCGTCAGGAGGCACAGCGGCACCTGGCCGACCTCCTTCCAGGTGACCTGCTTGCGATCGCCGAACATCGCATCCGGCGCCGTCAGCAGGCGGTAGCTCTCGTTATAGAGCGGGATGGTGCGAACCTTGCCGATCGGCTCGTTCTCGATATAGGTCAGCCCGGCGTCGACCTCGAGATTTTCGAGCAGCCCCAGCACCTCGGCCGAGGTGCATGAGCGGATCTGGAAACGCACATCGGGATGGCGCGCGCGGAACGGCGTGGTGAGCTGCGCCACCATGCCGAGCACGGTGGGGATTGCCGCCAGCCTGATCTCGCCCGAGAGCTTGTCCTTGAGGCTGTTGATCTCCTGCCGCATCGCGCGGGTGTCGCCCACGATCCGCCGGGCCCAGTCGAGGGTGCGTTCGCCCTCGGGCGTAAAGCCCTGAAAGCGCGAGCCGCGCTGCACCAGCATGACGCCGAGGATTTCCTCGAGCTGCTTGAGGCTGGTCGACATGGTCGGCTGGGTGACGCCGCACGCCTCGGCGGCGCGTCCGAAATGCCGCTCCTTTGCGAGCGCAAGCAATAGTTCAAGCTTATCGAGCAAGAAGGCCTCAGTGAATCTGGTCGGTTAACCCCATGGTCCGGCGGTGACAAATACCACGGCCGCCGCTGGACCCATACGTCAAAGCCGAGCTCCAATCACGCGGTTTCGGAGCTCATTGGATACTGATATCGCCCGATTTTCAGGGCCTATCGGGCGAGCGGCGTGGAACGGGTTCCCAAAAATCTGGAACAATTCCAATTCCGGTCAGGGCGCGGGGCGGGCCGTCATTTCGCCCGCCCCGCCCTTTCGGCCGGAGTGCGACCCACGGCCTCAGGTCCGGTACCGGACATTGTCTTGCGCCGCGGGCTGGGCAGAACTATTTATGGTGATCGAACTTCGGCCGACCGACTTGGCCCCGCCCCTAGTGCGCGTGACTGACGAGCCTCTGCCCATTCTCGACCAACATCGTCGGGCCCCTCAGCGGGTCTTTAACCGGTGGATGCGATCATCACCCTCGCCCATCAACCGTGAGTCATGCCCGGCAGCATGCCGGCATGCGCCAGGGAGCCAAGTACGCACTTCATGTCCGACAAGCCAGACAATGCCGACGCCCAAACCGCCGACGCGCATGACGACATCATGTACCCGTCCGCGCTGCCGTTCATCGTGCTGCACTTCAGCTGCTTTGCCGCGTTCTGGACCGGCATCACCTGGCAGGCGGTCGCGATCTGCCTGACGCTGTACTGGCTGCGCATGTTCGCGATCACGGCGGGATATCACCGCTACTTCTCCCACCGCTCCTATGCGACCAGCCGGCTGTTTCAATTCGTGCTGGCTTTCCTCGCCCAAAGCACCACCCAGAAGAGCGTGCTGTGGTGGGCAGCCAAGCATCGCCACCACCATCTGCATTCCGATACGCAACATGACGTGCATTCGCCGCGGCACAAGGGCTTCTTCTACAGCCATGTCGGTTGGATTTTTTACCGGCAACACGACCTGACCGATCTGGTCAAGGTCGCGGATTTTGCGGCCTTTCCGGAATTGAGGTTCCTGCACCGGTTCGAGCAGCTGCCGAGCGTGATCCTCGCGATCATCTGCTTCCTGATCGGCGGATGGTCCGGCCTCGTGGTCGGTTTCGTCTGGAGCACGGTGCTGCTCTATCACGCGACCTTCTGCATCAATTCGCTGGCGCATGTTCACGGCCGCAAGCGCTACGTCACCGGCGACGATTCCCGCAACAACTGGCTGCTGGCGTTCTTCACCATGGGCGAAGGCTGGCACAACAACCACCACGCCTACCAGAGCAGCGCCCGCCAGGGTTTTCGCTGGTGGGAAATCGACGTCACCTTTTACATGCTCAAAGCGCTGTCTTTCGTTCGCGTCGTCCGCGACCTGAAGACGCCGCCCGCGGAAGTGCTGCGCAATGAGCAGCGGCTCGGTTCGCGCGTCATCAATCGCGCCGCCGACGAACTCGTCGCCTGGTTCAATCCCGAGCGGATCGCGCTCGCCGTTTCATCGGCGCTGCACTCGTCCGAATTGGTGGCGTTGCAGGAGACGCTGAGCCAGGCCCGATCTCAAACCGCCGAGATATTGGCATCGTTCCATCCGAGGATTCCGACGCGCGACGAATTGCTGGCGCAGGCGCAGGCGATGTTTGCGCGCACCCGCTCGCTCGACGAAATCGTCGATCGCGCGCACCAGCTGCTGCTCGGCGCCGTCGGCTCGCAGCTGATTGCGGTGCGGGCGTAAACGCAGCCGTAGGGTGGGCAAAGGCGCATTCGCGCCGTGCCCACCATCTATCTGCAATTCATCATTCCGACTGGTGGGCACGCGGAGCCTGTCATCGGGCGCGCATTCGCGCGACCCGGTGGCTTTGCCCACCCCAAATCGTCAAAATCCGATGGGGCCGAGCGCCCTGACCGAATCCATAGTCAAATAACCGGGAAACGGTCTCCACCAATCCGGCGCACCGGTGCCGGAGCCACCTGTGGAGGTGGACGCAGGCACTTTATCAAACGCCGATTTCAATCCGCCTCCGCTGATCACACCCAATTCATCGATGCTCAGTTCACGATTGCCCTTGGTCATGGCAAGTCTCCATCCGTTGGCGCAAGCGATCATCGCTCGTTGTGAGCACAACCTATGCCGGCAAGGCCAACTCTTCCGTGACTGTCGTCACGTGAGCGTCGCGCCGGCCAGGACAGGCTCCGGGGCCATCCGCCGACCAGCAAAGCCGCGGAATAGTTTCCGCCTTCCGCCTTCTGTTCCGCTTTGCGCAAAAGTTCCGACATCCATGGTGCGCGGTAAAAAACATTCTGGCTTGCATGAGCACTATTGATTGGCACTTTCGCGTAATAGCGCGCATCCTGCCTTATCACCGCCCTGCCCGTGGCACCCTTCGGTGACTGAGAGTTCGGTAACACTCCCGCCCACGGTTCGAGGTCAGTTCATGGATCGATTGATCCACGAACGAGATCTCGCCCGCAAAGCACTGTCCGGAATGACCGACCCAGTGAAACGTCAGCGGCGCTGACGGGCGAGTGTACGTCGACCGCTACCGCGCGATTTGAAACCAGCTTGATGCTCGCAACATCGACTGGTGGGACTGCAAGCGATCAACCCTGTTGGAGGATGTCATGGAAACTAGTTTTGGATCAACGCTCCTTGCATGCGGGGGGATATTCGTCCTCTCGTTCGTTACCATCTGGGCATTCTGGTATGTTGAACGATTGCGCGGATCGAGCGCGCCTCACGTCTAGAGCCACGGGTCTATCGCTGCGGCGACAATCCGCTTCTTGCCAGCCCGTCAACCGGTAGCGAGATGGTGAGAGGCCGGCCGTGGCTGGCATCGCGGCGGGACCCGACGCGTTAAGCGGGCTCCCAGCTTCCGAACGGAATTGAAACCGTCACCCCGCCGGCGGTGCAGTTGGCAGCGCCGAGTGTCAGGGTACCCGCGCTGGTTTTGATCATCGTCGTGGTTCCTACGCACACGTCTCCTTTGCCAAGACCACCGCTGACGGCATCGAGTGCATGGTCGTCCAAGGCAGGCATGTTCGAAGTCATCGCTGTCTCCATCGTTGCTCCGACAACGGACAATCCGTTGCCGGACTGACAGCTTCATGCCGGCCGACGACCGCGGCTGTGCGCGCCGTCACGGACAAGCGCTGGTTGTGCCAGGTCGTTTCGCTTGCCCTGCTGTTCCGATTTGAATTTCAAACAGCCCACCAACGTCATTGCGAGCGAAGCGAAGCAATCCATTCTTTCTTCGTGCGGCGGCATGGATTGCTTCGCTGCGCTCGCAATGACGACAAACGCAATTTCGCGTTCTCGCGGCACATCGCGCCCGAGCTTTGCTAGAAATTCCGCGCCCTCTCAATTCAGAGGGCGCAGGGAATGCCGGATGCGCGCTGCACCCGCGGTCTCATGTGCGATTGTGCATAAGAATGCTGCACATGAGCATACAGGGCAGCGGAGAACATCCGACATTCCCTGCGCAATGGCTTTACGGCTTATAACGCGCTCTCCCCGGTGAGACGGCCTCTATTGCCACCGT
>NZ_JAFCLS010000022.1 GCF_018131075.1 Bradyrhizobium sp. JYMT SZCCT0428
CGGCGGATCAAAGCCGGCCGCCCCTGGCGACGTAGCCGAACTATCCATCGCAAACAGCCGACTTTTGCAACAAAATCGGCACTGTGCGGACGTGGCGCGCTCCACGCTTGCTTCACGGCGCCAGAGCGGACATCACGAATGCGAGGACCGACTTCCGTTTTTGACCCGATGCCGACGTGGGCGGCCGGTTCGAGTTTCGTCTCCGATCACTCTGGAAGGCCGGCCTTTCGTAGGCCAGCGCTGAACAAAGCGAAATCCTCGTCCCGGCGGAATGACGCGAGATCTTTCAAGTTTGATATGCGCAAACCGGGTCTGTGTTTCAGTACCAACTCCACGCCGTGTTGTGCCGGTTCCAGACGTCCAGCCAGCCCATTGCTTGCCGCATACGCACAAATTGGCAGCAGAAAAGGCGGACTGTCACGCATGGACGTTTCGGCCCAGGCTGACGCGCTGTCGTAGTCGCCTAACAGAAAATGCGCATATGCCGCTGCACCATGAACACCAGCGGGATCGCGAGGATTTAGGCGAACGGCATGTGCGACATGTTCGAGCGCCACATCCGGCTCACCTCTCCATACCCTCAGCCACGCACCGAGCGTCCAGGCGGACGCATGGTTCGGATTAGCTTCCAGCCCCCGGTCCATGAAAGTCGCGGCCGCGTCGAACTCGTGCGCTATGAAGGCAAGTGCATAACCGCCCATACACAATGCCACGGAATCGTCGCTACCCAGGTGCACTGCTTTCCGAGCCAAGCTCGTGGCTTCGGCACTTTCCCGGACAGATTCGATCATCCATCCGCGCGCCTTTCGGTGCACGTAGCACCATGCTGCCATGCCGTAGGCGCAGGCTAGTTTGGGATCGACATCGATCGCTTTGCGGTAAAGCCGGAGCGCTTCCTGATTGGCGGCCATCGACTCAAAATCATGCTTGGCCATTCCGCGCAGGTAGTAATCATACGCCAGGAGATTCTCGGTTGGCTTTCGGTTGGCTCGCTTGATCTCCTCAATCTGCAATTTGGAGGCGATTGCGCCCACAACGCCTTCTGTCACGCGGTCCTGAAGGTCAAACATATCTTCGGGCGGCCCCTCGAAACGGCCGGCCCACAGGTGCGCTCTGGTTTCGGTGTCTATAAGTTGTCCTGCGATACGTATGCGGTTTCCAGCTTTGCGCACACTACCGACAAGGACATAGCGTACGCCAAGCTCGCGACCAACTTGCCTTACGTCGACTGTCCGGCCTCTGTACGTGAAGCTTGAGCTTCGCGCGATCACAAACAGCCAACGAAAGAGCGACAACGCCATCGTGATGTCCTCCACGATGCCGTCAGCCAGGTACTCCTGCTCAGCGTCCGCACAAAGGTTCTGGAAAGGCAGCACCGCAATCGAGGACTTGTCCCGACGTGGAAGCGCGGGTTTTCGCGGCATCGCAACGTCGAGAACTCTAAACGCACGAACCGGGCGTTCGATGTTCTTGAGGCTTTGTTCACCCATATCGATGAACTCAGCCTGAATCTTGCCCTGGACATGATCGTAGGCGGACGATGAGATCCAGATCCCACCGGCCTCCGCGATGCTTTCGAGTCGCGCCGCGATATTGACGCCGTCTCCAAAAACGTCGTGAGGTTCGATGATTACGTCTCCGACGTTGATGCCCACACGAAACATGATGCGGCTATCTTCCGAGTCATCGACTGTAAGCTCCCTGATGCGGGCCTGGAACTGGACAGCAGCGCGAACCGCTTCGACCGCGCTCGGAAACTCTGCCAAGAACCCGTCACCCGTGTTCTTCACGATCCGGCCCCCGCGTTCGGCAATTGCGGGGGTGACAGCGTCAATCAAAAGTGCCGCAACTTTGGCATGCGTAGCTTCTTCATCATTGTGCATGAGCCGCGAATAGCCAGCCACGTCGGCGGCCATTATGGCCGACAACCTGCGCTCGACCCGAATTGGCCGATCCTGCACCATGGTTCGCACTCTGACCGACAACATACTGTACGACGGATTGAGTGACCGGACTACTCGGCTAACGTCTGCTTCCGGTACTTTTGAGACATGCCGATGGTTTTGAAGGCCGGCATTGAGGGCAAATCCGACTTTCCGGTTACCCACCCGGACTTCTCGGTTTGACCCAAAGCCGATAAGCGGTGCACCCGTTGAAAAGACGCTCTCGCGGTCAAGGCGCCGTCGTTCCGACCGCATCGCCCTGCGGGCTCATGACGGCAGCTCTTTCCGCAGGCTGATGGCATAGTCCCGATAACCCAGCGCCGTGTACAGACGATGCACCCGGTCGCTTCCGGCCAGGACGCCAATCCCCATCCGTTTTAGCCCGCGAGCGCGCGCTGCATCCTCCATCGCCAGCATGAGGCGACGCCCGATGCCACGGCCGCGCTGACCCCGGGTGACGACAAGCTCCGCGATCAGGAAGTATCGATCACGCAGCTCGGGCTCCTGGTCTGGAAAGCCCGCGGCGAACCCGCAGGACGCACCATTCAACGTGGCGACTAGGAGTAATCCGTCGTTTTCGTCAATAACGCGCAGCAGGCGCTCGATGTACCACACCGCGAACTCACGATCCGCAACGGCTCGCTCGGTGAACTGCTGCTCGAATTCCTGCAGTTCGATCATGAGCGCCATTAGCGACTCGAGATCCGCTGCGATAGAAGTCCGAATGACGATGTCCGTAACCGACATGTTTGCCTCCCGTAGCTTGAAAGCGGACCTGTTATGCTCACGTCGAGTCTCGTCGTTCATGACCCAAGCGGAAGCGCCACCTGTTAGTCCTTTTCAGGTCACTTACTTCGCCGCGGATAAAAAGCAAACTCCAACCGCGTACCTCCTGGCTCAATGATCATGCAATGCACTTTGGGAGACGCATCGTGTCAGGTTCTGACACATTTGAGACACGCCTGCCTATCCTGAGGATGTCCGTTCACCGGGGTAGACCGGAAGTCGCCGTGGTCCGGCCAGACCGACGCGAATGCCCCTTAGCGGACATAAACGCCGCGACGCGGCAGCAGTGGACAAAGTACGTCACCCCGCCGGCAATCTTAGTTTCTCCGTAATGCACCGCTGTCCTATGGGAAGTGAAGGGAGCTTGGGGCGATGACTCCTTCGGAAAAATTGGCGCTTTTTGTCGACGGCCTGAACCTCCATTACACGGCGAAAGCCTTGGACTTCAGCATTGATTTCAGGAGGCTTCTCGCCGAGTTCAGGACGCGCGGCGTGCTTGTACGTGCTTATTACTACACGATCATCGCTGAAGAGTTTCAAACGACCCGGCCCCTCATCGATTGGCTCGACTATAACGGCTTCACAGTGCGTACGAACTCGGTCAAAGAGTTCGATGATGGTCAGGGCCGGCGGAAATACAAGCGCAATATCGGAGTCGAACTCGCAGTCGATGCGGTCGAGATTGCGAAGCATGTAGACCACATATTGTTGTTTTCCGGGGACGGCGATTTTCGTCGCCTTGTGGAAGCAATCCAGCGCCTCGGTCCTCGCGTCACAGTCGTATCAAGCATGCGAACGAAACCTGCGATGGTCGCTGACGAATTACGTCGGCAGGCGGATACGTTCCTCGAATTGGATGACCTCAAGGCTGCGATAGGACGGACAAAGGAGGAGAGCAGAATGCGCAACCAGAACGATGAGTTTTCGTAGGGAGGCATTCTCGACATGCCTCTACCGGCCGCTTGATGCATCAACCCACCTGGAACCCGACTGATGCGCGCACGAATTGTTCTTGAAAGTTGCGCGAGCAAAAGGTCTTCATAGGAACTGCCTGCCGTTGCGACTTTGTGTCTCGGTTTCGCAACACTCGATGTGTTTCGCAGCGGGAACTTAAATTTTGACTCCACACTCGTCGATACCGGGAGCAGTCTCTGGGACAACCGGGGCTGGCGGATCGAGCATTTTTAAGTACCAATTTATTTGCGCCCGGCGGGTCGCAGCGCGCGAATGCCTGCGACCTTTATCTCTTGTTATCGCCTTGGAAGCTTATCGCCTTGGAAGCATTCCGCGGTTGGCAATGACCGTCCGCGCCTTCCGCGCAAAAAACTGTAAACGCTGCATTCGCGAGCAGTTAGGACCCGCGGAACGGTACCAGTAAGTCGCAGAAAATGCCTGAACTGTGTCCTCAATCACATGAGCAAGACGAGATCGTCTCTATAAGCCATCGAGGTGTTTAGTGGGGATCCCAGATGGACGATGATTTTTACAAGGAGCGAGCACGACAATTGCGTGAACTCGCCACTCAAGCCGATCCATTCATCAAGCAACGCCTGTTACGCCTTGCGGGCAATTACGACGCAATGATCACGCGAACCAGGCCAGCTGTTTTGTTCAACGTCCCCGACATATCTGCTGATCAGTTCGCAGACAATAACGGCCGCAAGGACTAAGCCCGTAGACCGTAGAGCGGATTGGAGCGGAGCGTAATCCGCCGCCCCTGGCTGACCCAAAAACGGCGGATTACGCTTCGCCAATCCGCCCTGCAAAACCTGCTCAGCCGACCTGCCCGCGATGGCGCAGCAGATGATCCGCCAGCACGCAGGCCATCATGGCTTCGCCGACCGGCACCGCGCGGATGCCGACGCAGGGATCGTGCCGGCCCTTGGTCATGATGTCGGTGTCGGCGCCGGAGCGATCCACGGTCTGGCGCGGCGACAGGATCGACGACGTCGGCTTGACCGCAAAGCGCACCACCACCGGCTGGCCGGTGGAGATGCCGCCCAGCACGCCGCCGGCATGGTTGGACAGAAAGCGCGTGCCGTTGTTGCCGGTGCGCATCTCGTCGGCGTTTTGCTCGCCCGACAATTCGGCGGCGCCGAAACCTGCGCCGATCTCGACGCCCTTCACTGCGTTGATGCTCATCATCGCCGCCGCCAGTTCGCCGTCGAGCTTGGCGTAGATCGGCGCGCCGAGGCCGGCCGGCACGCCTTCGGCGACGACTTCGATCACGGCGCCGATCGAGGAGCCGCTCTTGCGGATGCCGTCCAGGTATTGCTCGAAGAACGCAGCCCTGTCCTTGTCCGGGCAGAAGAACGGATTGCGCGCGATCTCGTCCCAGTCCCACTTCTCGCGATCGATCTTGTGCGGACCCATCTGCACCAGCGCGCCGCGCACCTTGACGTCGGGCAGGATTTTTCGCGCGATGGCGCCGGCCGCAACCCGCGTTGCGGTCTCGCGCGCCGACGAGCGTCCGCCGCCGCGATAATCGCGCAGGCCGTATTTGGCCTCATAGGTGAAGTCGGCATGGCCGGGACGAAACTTGTCCTTGATCTCGGAATAGTCCTTTGAGCGCTGGTCGGTGTTCTCGATCAGCAGCGCGATCGGCGTTCCCGTCGTCACCTGCACCCCGGTCTCGGGATGGGCCATGACGCCGGACAGGATTTTGACCGCATCCGGTTCCTGGCGCTGGGTGGTGAAGCGCGACTGGCCGGGACGGCGGCGATCGAGATCGATCTGGATGTCCGCATTGGTCAGCGGGATCAGCGGCGGGCAGCCGTCGACCACGCAGCCGATCGCGATGCCGTGGCTCTCGCCAAAGGTCGTGACCCGGAACATGTGGCCGAAGGTGTTGAAGGACATGGTCTGCCTAGAAAATTGCCGGATTGCGCCGTGTGGTAACGCGCGCGCCCCCCGCGGTCAAACGTTAGGCCGTCATTCCGGGATGGTGCGTTAGCACCAGACCCGGAATCTCGAGATTCCGGGTTCGATGCTACGCATCGCCCCGGAATGACGGGGGATGGATGCGGATTTAACTATACTTCTGCAGCGCCCCGTCCCGGAAGACGTAAACGGCGCCCTGCTCGATGGTCAGGTCGGCGGCGCTGAGCGGCGTCTCGATGCCGAGCGCCACCATCAGGGCCCGCGCCGTGCCGCCATGCGCCACCGCAACCGTGTCCGCCGCCACCGACGCATACCAATCCTGCATCCTCGCCTGCACGTCGACATAGCTCTCGCCGCCCGGCGGCGACACCGTCCATTTCTCGATCTGGCGTTTGGCATAGAGATCGGGGTCGCGCAGCTGCAACTCGGGCAGTGTCGCGCCTTCCCACTGGCCGTAACCGATCTCGCGCAAACGGTCGTCGAGCGCGTAGCCGTCGCGCGGCAGCTTCAGTTCGCTACGCACCAGCTCCATCGTGGCGCGGGCGCGGATCAGCGGGCTCGCGACAAACGCCAGGTCCGATTTGTCGCGGCCATGGCGCGCGAAGAGATCGCCGAGGACATTGCCGGCATGGGCCGCCTGCCTGCGGCCAAGATCGTTCAGCGGAATGTCCTGCACACCCTGCAGCCGGCCTTCAGCATTCCACGATGTCTCGCCATGGCGAATGTAATAGATGACAGGCGCAGGCATCGGACTGGCGGCTATTCCCTGAGCGACGAATGGGAGAGCGCGCGGCATGCGGCTTCCAGTCGCGCTTGGTATTACGGTTGGAGGTACACCAGCACTCCAGCGGGGTACAGCCCAAATCCGCTTGAGGGTAATCTATGGATTAACCTTGGGTTTAACGCGGTCTTGCGCGAGCCTCAACAGGCGGAATAGACGCGTCGTTTGGGTGTTATATTGGTTAAGGCGTTCGCGCCGGACCGACCTGAAGATCTGGTGACAATGACCGCGTTTCGCCAAAGTGTCGAAGCCATGATTCCGGCGCTGCGCCGCTACGCGCGTGCGCTGGCGCGCGACGCCGATATCGCCGACGATCTGGTGCAGGACACGCTGGTGCGCGCGTTGCGTTCGGAACGGCTGTTTCTCGGCGGCGACGTCAGGAGCTGGCTCTATACGATCCTGACCAACCTCAACAAGAACCGGCGGCGATCGCTGGCGCGGCGGCCGCAATTCATGCCGCTGCTCGACAACAACCCGGACGCCAGCGGCACCGAAGCGGAAGGCCGCGACATCGCCCGCGCGTTGTCGACGCTGGTGGAAGAGCAGCGCTCGGTGCTGCTGCTGGTGATGCTGGAGGGGCTGAGTTACCGCGAGGTCGCCGACATCCAGGGCGTACCGATCGGGACTGTGATGTCCCGGCTTGCCCGGGCGCGCGCACACGTCAAAGCCTCGCTCGAGGGCGAGCGCACCGCGCTCAGACGGGTGAAGTGATGCAGGTGATGCAAACAAGACGCGTGATGGCAGGCGATATGCATAGGCAGTTTCAGATCACGAATAGACAGAGACGACGACGATGACCAACCCCCATATTCCCGTCACCGAAGACGAGCTGCATGCTTACGTCGACAACGAGCTGCCGGCGGAGCGCCGCGGCGATGTCGAAGCGTGGCTCGCGACGCATCCCGACGATGCGGCGCGCGTGCAGTCGTGGCGCACGATGGCGGAAGCGCTGCATGTCCGCTACGACGGCATCGTCGACGAGGCGGTGCCGAGGCGGCTCGAGATCGAGCGGCTGGTGCGCCAGCCGCGCAAATGGTTCTACGGCGCGATTGCCGCAACGCTGGCGGCATTCATTGTCGGCGGCGGCGTCGGCTGGATGGCGCGCGGGGCTGCAGCAGCACCCTCGGCGCTGCAGAGTTTCACGACGGATGCGCTCGATGCGCACCGGCTCTATGTGGTCGAAGTGCGCCATCCCGTCGAAGTGCCCGGCAGCGAACGCGCGCATCTGCAGGCATGGCTGACCAAGCGCTGCGGCTGGCTGGTGCGCGCGCCGGAATTGACCGCGGCGGGATTGAAGCTGGTCGGCGGGCGGCTGTTGCCCGGCGCGACCGGGCCTGCCTCGTTCATGATGTATGAGAGCGCATCGGGCGAGCGCTTCACGATCTACACGGCGAAGTCGGAAGCCGAGGCGACGCAGATGCGATTTTCGTCGGAGGGCAAGGAGAGCGCCCTGTTCTGGGCCGATCGCGGCGTGGCCTATGTGGTGGTGAGCAGCGTCGGCGACCGTGGCCGGCTGACGCAGATCGCCCAATCGGTGTATGACCAGATGGAAAAGACCGGGGGTTGAACCAAGGGGTTGAACCAAATCCACCACCTGGTTGAATGAGCGCTTGTTTGTTGCGGTTTGCTGACGCGAGCGGGTGTCCACTCCGCATCAAGGTGCGGGCTGCCCTCGCTCGAAAACGGTTTAGGTAAAGCCGTTTGTCCCAATTCTGACATTGAAAATCTGGAATCAGGACATCGGCGCGTCTCATTATCGCACTGGGTGATCACGCGAAAATGAGTGGCGCTCGATCCGCCGATCGGCGCAAGCGGCCTCGATCGGGGTTTGGTACCGCGCTGGTCCCCCTTTCGAGGCCGCCCTTTTAAAGGGAAGCGCCTGAATTGTATCGGGAAATGGCCTGCCGCACTCCGCTGTTTTATTAAACGTGTTTTTGGTCAGCCGAACTCGCTGCGCGGATTGTAAGGGTGGCCGTCGCGCCACTTTTGCATCAATGCTTCAAGCTCGGCATCGTTCCCGTCGGGAAGAATAATCCTCGTCGTGACGAACAGGTCGCCGGTCCCGCCTGCCTTCGGCAGCCCCTTGCCCTTGAGTCGGAAGGTGCGACCGCTGGAGGTGTTCTTCGGGATCGGAAATTCGACCGCGCCGCCGAGGGTCGGCACCCGAATCTTGGCCCCGAGCACCGCCTCATAGAGCGTGATCGGCAGATCGAGCCGCAGATCGCTGCCGTCGATCTTGAAGAAGGGATGCGGCGCAATGCTGACGGTGATCAGGAGGTCGCCCGGCGGATGGCCTTGCGCGGTCTCGCCCTGGCCCTTCACCCGGATTTGCTGACCGGCGGCGACGCCTGCCGGAATCTTGACGTTGAGCTCCTTGCCGGTCGGCAGCCGGACGCGCTTCTCGGCACCCTTGACCGACTCCTCCAGCGACACCGTCATGGCGACGCTGAGATCGAGATCGAGGCCGATCCCGCCGGTGTCGAATTCAAATCCTCTGCCACCGCCGGGACGTTGCCCGCGGGCAGCGCCGCCGAACATGCTGTTGAGGATGTCCTCGAAGCCGCCGCCGCCGGGGCCGGGGCCGCCGCCGCTGCGGAACGTGTGGCTTTCAAAGCCGCCGCCCGGGCCGGCACGGCCGCGCGGGCCGCCGCCGGGAAAGCCCTGAAAGCGCGGCTTGCCCTCGGCGTCGATCTCACCGCGATCGAACTGCTTGCGCTTGTCCTCGTCGCCGATGATCTCGTTGGCTGAGTTGATCTCGGAAAAACGCGCCGCGGATTTCGGATCGTTGGTGTTGTTGTCGGGGTGATGCTTCTTGGCGAGCTTGCGGTAAGCACTCTTGATCGCCGCAGCGCTGGCGCCCCGCGGCACCCCCAAGACCTCATAGGGGTCGCGCATCCGTCACGTCTCCTTCACGGGAAATCGGTTCTAACTAAAGGGCTACTCGCCCGCTTTGCCTTCATCTGGGGAGCCAGTTGCATTTTTGCAACTGCCGATTCCCCTGAAAAACTGACCCTTAAACGCTTTGGGGGTAGCTTAGCTCCGTTTCCAGGGCTTGAGGGTACGAATTTCCCATCGGCCCTGCTCACCCCGGCAGGCGGCGCCCTGCAGCCAGCTTTCCGCACGATCCTTGACGTAGCTGGCCAGGAAATCGCGGCAGGTACGGCCGTCGTCCGAGGCATAGGCCTGGGACAGCGGCGTCACCGAACCCCGCGCGCCGGTTTCGGGATTTTCCCAGGGCTGGCTGGAATCCTTGCCACCCTTGGTCAATACATCGGAGGCGGCCGTGCGGGCAAAGGCCAGATCGCTCTCGGTCGGCACCGGAGGGGCGGCCGGTGGCGTCACCGACCCGGTCACGTCTTTTTCTTCCAGCTTGGCGAGGACGTCGGAGCGGACCATGCTGCAACCGCCTGCGCCGAGGCCGATCAAAATCATGGTCATCACCGCGCCCGCCGGCCGGATCGCCGATAGGCCAATGCGTCCCCATGTCCTATATAGGGCGAACCTATACTGGGGCTGTAGCGCGCTCTCTGACGCGAACGGACGCAACTGGAACTCCTGGCATGACCGACACAACCTCCATCAAACACCCGACACCGTTAACATCGGGTGATTTTACCGCCGCCGAGGAACCGTTTGCGTTGTTCGGTGCGTGGTTCGCCGAAGCCGTGAAGGCAGAGCCGAACGATCCCAACGCGATGGCGCTCGCAACCGTCGACGCCGACGGCCTTCCCGACGTGCGCATGGTGCTGATGAAAGGCTTTGATGCGGATGGTTTCGTGTTCTACAGCCACATCGCCAGCCAGAAGGGCCGCGAACTCGCCGCAAATCCTAAAGCGGCTTTACTATTTCACTGGAAATCGCTGCGCCGTCAGGTGCGCATCCGCGGCGACGTGTCGCCCGTGACGGCGGAAGAAGCCGACGCCTATTTCGCCACCCGCCCGAAGCAGGCGCAGATCGGCGCCTGGGCCTCTAAGCAATCGCAGCCGCTGGAAAGCCGCTTTGCCTTCGAGCAGGCGATCGCGCTGGTCGCCGCCAAGCACGTCATCGGCGAAGTGCCGCGTCCGCCGGGCTGGAGCGGCTGGCGCATCGAGCCGGTGCGTTTCGAATTCTGGCACGACCGTCCGTTCCGCCTCCACGACCGCATCGAATTCCGCCGCGACGCGCCGGTTCAACCCTGGACCAAAGTGCGGCTCTATCCCTGAAGCCTGAAAGTATTGCATGTCGACTTCCACCAATGCGCCGCGACGCACGTTGCTCCTGACCGGAGCCAGCCGCGGCATCGGCCATGCCACGGTGATCCGCTTTTCGTCGGCCGGCTGGCGCGTCATCACCTGCTCGCGGCATCCCTTCCCCGACAACTGTCCGTGGGACGCCGGGCCTGAAGATCACATCCAGGTCGATCTTGCCGACCATGCCGATACCACGCGCGCGATTTCGGAAATCCGCGAACGCCTCGAAGGCGGCGCGCTGCACGCGCTGGTCAACAATGCCGCGATTTCGCCGAAGACCGCTGAAGGCACGCGGATGGGCACGATGGATACCGACATCGAGACCTGGAGCCATGTTTTCCGGGTGAATTTCTTCGCCCCCATCATGATGGCGCGCGGGCTGATCGAGGAATTGAAGGCCACCAAGGGCTCGGTGGTCAACGTCACCTCGATTGCGGGCTCGCGCGTGCATCCGTTCGCGGGCGTGGCCTATGCGACGTCGAAGGCGGCGCTTGCTTCACTCACACGTGAAATGGCGTCCGATTTCGGCCGCGTCGGCGTCCGCGTCAATTCGATCGCGCCGGGCGAGATCGACACCTCGATCCTGTCGCCGGGCACCGAGAAGATCGTCGACCAGCAGATTCCAATGCACCGCCTCGGCACACCGGACGAGGTCGCCAAGATCATCTACGTGCTGTGTACCGAAACCAGCAGTTACGTGAACGGCGCCGAGATCCACATCAACGGCGGCCAGCACGTCTAGAGCACGACTGGTTCTGATTGAATCAGAACCGAAGCTCTGGATTCTCTTTTGACGCGGTTTTTTTGCGCGAACCGGTATGCACCCCGGATCAAGTCCGAGGGCATGCTTCGCGCGAAAGCGCTGGCGCGCTTCACTCCGCGTAGAACTTGCTCCGCGTTTTTCTTGGCGCGGTTCGCAGATCACGCGTCTCGACGTTGAAGGCGCTGGAGCATTCGTCTTCGTTCTCGCCATCGGCAAGCGCAGCCCCGCAATGCCGGCAGAGCCGCGCCGCGATCGCCTGCGCCTTGCCAACGATGCGGCCCTGTTGGTAGCGCGCAAAATCGATGACGTTGCGGGGTGACGTTATGAATTTTTCAACCATTGCTGTCCTCGCGGCTTGTGACAGCGTTATCGCAGAAAGCTGTCGCGCAAAGGTTCATCGCGACGCTCAAATTTTACTCGTACAATTGGGGCAGCTTCCTGTTTTTTTGAAGGTGCATGAATGCCCCCGAGATCATGCGCACGCCTTAACATCTCGGTTACTACGGCCGCTCGGCAACTACAGTCACTCGGTGACTACAGTCACGTTGCGCCTACAGCCACTTCTTCCATCTGAACAAGAAGTACGGCAGCACGGCTGCCATGAGCATCATCACCAGCGCCATCGGATAGCCGTGCGCCCATTCGAGCTCCGGCATCGCCTTGAAATTCATGCCGTAGATCGAGGCGATCAGCGTCGGCGGCATCAAGACCACGGCCATCACCGAGAACAGCTTGATGATGTTGTTCTGCTCGAGATTGACGACGCCCAGCATGGCGTCGAGCACGAAGGTGATCTTGTTGGACAGGTAGGACGCGTGGTCGGTCAGCGAGGCGACGTCGCGCTGCATGGTCTTGAGCTGCTCGCGCATGTCCTTGGACCATTTGACGCCTTCCATGACCGCCGAGAGGAAAGTGACGACGCGGCCGACCGAGACCAGGCTCTCGCGGACCTTCGAGGTCAAATCCCCCTTGCGCCCGATCGCGATCAGGATCTGCGAATATCGCTTGGCCTGGCCGTGACGCTCGCTTTCGGGTTCGAAGATGTCATGGGAAACCTGGTCGACGTCGGCGCCGACCTTCTCCAGGATGTCGGCGCAACGGTCGATCACCGCGTCGACAAGTTCCATCAGCACCATTTCGCCCGTTATGCCCGGCATGCACGACCGCCCCAGCTTGTTCTCCACCAGGGCAAACGGCTTCGGCATGTCGTAGCGCACGGTTACCAATCGGTGACCGGCCATGATGAAGGTGACGGCCGTCGTCCGCGGCATATCGGTGTCGGAATGGCACATCAGCGTCGCGGTCATGTAGCGCGCGCCGTTCTCGATATAGAGCCGGCTGGAAATCTCGATCTCCTGCATGTCCTCCCGGGTCGGCACCGCGATCCCGGTCAGCCGCTCCACGGCGCGGTCTTCCTCGGTCGTCGGTTTCACCATGTCGATCCAGACCGCGGCCTCCGGCAACGTCGCCGGTTCAGCCACCTCGACTTTCTTAAGAGTGGATTCAGAGGGGACGTACACTGACAACATGGGAAACTCCGGAACAGGGCGGTCGTCTTTTGGTCCTGACATGTCTTCGTCGCGCGGACCTAGTACCCGTTTCGCGCGACAGCGCCACAGGCACCCAGCGGACTAAAGGCGATTCTGGCAAGCGCTTGATGACTGGCGTATTAACCCTCCATCCACATTTATGGCGGTGGGGTGGCGGTAGCGTGGCCACGATTCGGCAAGGACGCCAGCGTTGCCTATAAATCAACCGGAAATCGAAAAACTTGCGGCATAAAAGCCACAGCCAGGCTCCCGCAGCGCCGAACAAGCGTCTAAGCACTGGAATAATTACCGGTTTTTGCCAATAATGGGATTATTGGAATCGTGGCGTTTGCGACGCAAATTGGCGCGTAACCGCGATATTGTTCGATTGGAAGTGCAATGACGTCGCTGAAGGCAAAGTTGGGAATTCTGGCTGCAGGGCTGATGTTGTCGGGCTGCATGCAGACCACGAGCTATCAGGCCGCGCCCGAGGCCACGCTCAAGCCGAATGACAAGGCCCAGCTCGCAAAGGCGCGTTACGCCAAGGTTCCGGTGGCCGAACCGTTCCGCCGCGCCATCGTCGACTATCATCGCCGTGAACTGCCCGGCACGATCGTGGTCGATTCCGACAACCATTATCTTTACCTGGTGCAGGACGGCGGCAAGGCGATCCGTTACGGCATCACGGTCGGCGAAGAAGCCTTGGCCTTCTCCGGCATTGCCAAGGTCGGCAACATGGCGGAATGGCCGAAATGGACACCGACCGCTGACATCCACAAGCGCATTGAAGGCCTGCCTGCGTCGGTGCCCGGCGGCGTCGACAATCCGCTCGGCGCCCGCGCGCTCTATCTTTACCAGGGCGGCCGTGACACGCTGTTCCGGATTCACGGCACCAACCAGCCGGAATATATCGGCGCATCGATTTCCTCGGGCTGCATTCGCATGACCAATGAGGACGTCATCGACCTCTACAGCAAGGTCAAGCAAGGCACGATCGTCGTGGTGCTCGACCCGAAGCAGGGTGACTCGCCCTACAATTCGAAGATGGCGCTCCAGGGCGGCGGCAGCTCGATAACGCAATAGCGGATTGCATCACACCGCAACGAGATCAAAACGCCGGCTTTGCCGGCGTTTTTTATTTGGCCGTGCGCTATCGCGGCCAACCCGCGCAATCAGCAGCATTGAAACAAGGGTGTGACCGAAATATCGACCGGAATTCCACGGGGGCCGCGGCAATGCGGCCAGAAGGACACAGCCTCTTCCGCAGCGAGCCCAAACCGGCACGTAAACGCTGGAGTTACGCCAATGAATCGTCACGTATTGGGCGCGACTGGTGACCGCAAAGAGGACAATCACGAGCGCCGGTTTTGCCGGCGCTTTTTTGTTGTGGGCTTGGGTTCGGGTTCGGGCGTTGCCGCACCGGATTTCTCATCCGCCGGGGCGGCGCTGGATTTCCCCGCAGCGGGTTTGGCAGCGTCCGATTTGGCCGCTTCGGGTTTGGCGGCAACCTCGCGCGGCGGCGCCTCTTCCGGCCGCTCGGCCGGCATCAGCGGCGCCCTCTGCGGCAGCGGATCCCACACGTTCCATTGGCAGATCCGGTAGTTGTTCCGCCGTTCCATGATGTCGAGATGGATGTGGTCCTCGTGGTACCAGTCCGACCCCGGACCCAGCACCGTCGAGAACCGCGCGCACGCACTATGCAGCACGGCTTCGCGCACCTCACGCGGCACGGTGCGATCGGTGAGCGAGATCGAGCGGCCATTGGCCAGCTTGAGGGCGCGGACGTCGAGCGCGTTGGCGCGGCCGTGCTCGGAGAGTCTTGCACCGACGATGCGGTTGCGGCCGCGGCATTCGAACGAGTCGAAATTGTCGAGATCGCTGATCGTGCTGCCGAGGCGCACCGCCAGCGGCGCGATGTCGGTCCGGATCCAGTCCGCCAATGCCGAGGCCATCGCGCAGCGCAGGATCGCCGCCGGCTTCACCGAGACCTGCCGCTTGTCCGGCAGCACGATCGCCTCGAGCCGCACCAGGTCCTCGCCCCCGCAGCCGCCGGCGCCACGGATGTCGGGAATACTGGGAGCAATGGCGATGGCCTCCGTCAGCGCCAGCCGGCAGGCCGAGGGCGGAGGTGGCTGGGGCGTGGCCTGTTCGGTGGGCTTGGCTTCCTTTGTGGTCTCCTTGGCAGTTTCCTTGGCGGTTTCCTTGGCGGTTTCCTTGGCGGTTTCCTTGGCAGCTTCCTTGGAGGGCTCGTCAGCCGTGGGCTTGGCGGGCTCAGCAGTTGGTGCATCGGCCGGGCGAGGCCGCGGCAGCGGCACCGCCGCGCGGTGGACCTTTCCGCGCTGCCTCGGCGGATGGATCCCGAACAAATCGCCCCAAGGCGACTGCCATGCCCGGGACGTTTTCGCGGCCAGGGCCTGGTCGGAGAGCAGAGCGAGCAAAAGCAGGCCCGCCGCAACGGTAACCATTGCCGCCGCTGTGCGACCAAAGGCGCCAAAAGCCCATTTTCGGCTTGCTTTCTCCGCGCTACAGTTCATGTCAATTCCATGATCGCACGCCAAGACACCAGCACTTTGGCGGATCATGCGCGAGACAATAACCTTTGGGAGGGACGTGCGTATGCTCGGATTGATGCAAGACTGGCCTTTGCTTTGCCACCGGATTATCGAACACGCGGCGCAGTATCACGGTACGCAAGAGGTCGTCACGCGGTCGGTCGAAGGGCCCATTCATCGCACCAATTACGCCGAAATTCGCGATCGTGCGCTGAAAGTCTCGCAGCGGCTCGACCGCGAAGGCATCAAGCTCGGTGACCGCGTCGCCACCATCGCATGGAACACCTGGCGCCACCTTGAAGCCTGGTACGGCATCATGGGCATCGGCGCGATCTGCCATACCGTCAACCCGCGGCTGTTCCCCGACCAGATCGCCTGGATCATCAACCATGCGCAAGACCGCGTGGTGATGACCGATCTCACCTTCATTCCGATCCTGGAAAAGATCGCCGACAGCCTGCCGAGCGTCGAACGCTATGTCGTGTTCACCGACAAGGCCCACATGCCGCAGACCACGCTGAAGAACGCGGTCGCCTATGAGGACTGGATCGCGGAAGCCGACGGCAAGTTCGAGTGGAAGACCTTCGACGAGAATACCGCAGCCGCGATGTGCTACACCTCGGGTACCACGGGCGATCCAAAAGGCGTGTTGTATTCGCACCGCTCCAACGTGCTGCACGGGTTGATGGCCAACAATGTCGACGCGCTCGGCACCAGCGCCGCCGAGACAATGCTGCCGGTGGTGCCGTTGTTCCACGCCAACAGCTGGGGGATTGCGTTCTCCGCGCCCTCGATGGGCACCAAGCTCGTGATGCCGGGCGCCAAGCTCGACGGTGCATCGGTGTATGAGTTGCTCGACACCGAGAAGGTCACGCACACCGCCGGCGTGCCGACGGTGTGGCTGATGCTGCTCAACCACATGGCCGCCGGAAACCTGAAGCTGCCCCATCTGAAGAGCGTGGTCTGCGGCGGCTCGGCGATGCCGCGCTCGATGATCAAATCCTTCGTCGACATGGGCATTCGCGTGCGCCACGCCTGGGGCATGACGGAGATGAGCCCGATCGGCACCGTGGCGGCGCAGAAGCCGCCGTTCGCCGAACTCACCGGCGAGGAGCGGCTCGATATCCTGCAGACGCAAGGCTACCCGCCGTTCGGTGTGCAGATGAAAATCACCGACGATGCCGGCAAGGAATTGCCGTGGGACGGCAAGACCTTTGGCCGGCTCAAGGTCGCAGGACCTGCTGTCGCGAAGGCCTACTTCAAGGTCGACAACGAGATTCTCGACGAGCACGGCTATTTCGACACCGGCGACGTCGCGACCATCGACCAGCACGGCTACATGCGCATCACCGACCGCTCCAAGGACGTCATCAAGTCGGGCGGCGAATGGATTTCGTCGATCGATCTGGAAAACCTCGCGGTCGGCCATCCCGCGGTGGCGGAGGCCGCCGTGATCGGCATCTATCATCCCAAATGGGACGAGCGCCCGCTCCTGATCGTGCAACTGAAGGCCGGCCAGCAGGCAAGCCGCGAGGACATCCTGAAATTCATGGATGGCAAGATCGCAAAATGGTGGATGCCGGACGACGTGGCTTTCGTCGAGGGCATTCCGCACACTGCGACCGGCAAGATCCTGAAGACCGCGCTGCGCGACCAGTTCAAGAGCTACCGTTTCCCGAACGCTGCGGCCTAGACCTTTCCCGTTCCGATAAAATCGGAACGGGGCTCTAGATTCTTTGGTTTGACGCGTTTTCTTGACGCGAACCGGTGTCCACTTCGCTGGAAAACGCTCTAGCCTCGGAGGGGCGCATTCGATCGGATGCGCCCCGGCCGGCCCGAGGACCCACCCAAGACACGCCAGATCGCCGACCACATCGCACGCAGGCTGCGGGCTGTGTCCTGCACGGTGGCAAGGACGGCCGCGTCCCGCTCGCGCTGAGCGATCCTGCCGTAGGCGGCGATATCGGGGCTGCCGTCCGGATGGCGCAGCGCGCCCTCAACACCCCTAGCGTGACCTTGCAGCTTCTTTTCCCAAGACCTCTTTTCCCAAGACATAGCGGCCGCTCCTTCATTGTATTGTCTGCAACCACTATTATTACGTTTCCGATATGATATAATTGGCGAGTATTTACATTCACTCGTGAACCAAATTCATGAATATCAACGCAGCCTCGGCCGAGATGAATGGGTTCGTGCGGGTGGTCGAGCGGGGCAGCTTTGCCGCCGCGGCAGACGACCTCGGCGTGACCCCCTCTGCCTTGTCCAAGCTGGTCACGCGCATCGAAGACCGGCTGGGTGTGCGCCTCCTGACCAGAACCACGCGCAGGCTCGCTTTGACCGCCGAGGGCGACCTGTTTCTGGCCCGGAGCCGGGACATCCTCGCATCGATCGAAGCCGCTGAAGCCGAGGTAACGGCGGCAAGCCGGCTGCCACGCGGTCATTTGCGGATCAGCGTCGGGACGGCCCTGGCCAAACAGATACTCGGTCCCGCCCTTCCTGATTTCCTTAGCCATTATCCAGACATCAGCGTCGAGCTTCATGTTTCGGACCACCAGGTCGACCTGGTTGCCGAGCAGGTCGACGTCGCCATCCGCTCCGGTGCACTCGGCGACTCAAGCCTCATCGCGCGCAAGCTCGGCGACGCCACACGGGTTATCTGCGCCAGTCCGCTCTATTTGAAGCAACACGGATCGCCGCGCGTGCCGGCCGATCTGCTGCAGCATAATTGCCTGACGCTGCCCGGGCCGGCGTGGTCGCAATGGCCCTTCCACACCCATGAAGGCATCAATCGCCTCGCCGTGTCAGGCACATTTACCAGCGACAATGCCGACCTGCTGCTCGATATGGCGGTAGCCGGGCTCGGCATCGCCCGCTTGGCGGATTTCATGGTCGCGCGGGCAATACAGCAAGGCACCCTCGTCCCGCTGCTCGGGGATAGCCACATCCCCGAGACGTTTCCGATCCATGCGCTGACCGTCCCCGGCCGCCACCGCGCCCCGCGCATCAAGGCCTTTATCGACTTTGTGGTCGCGCAGTTCGGCCATCCGGCATGACGCTCCTTGCACCACCATTTGGACTGATTTTCCGGCGCAAGCTGCTTTCCACAGGTGCGGAAAATGCGCTAGTTCAGGGCGCACCGGGTCACCAGCATTACGACCGGAACAGCAGCTGAATTCATGATGGAAGTTTGAGGATGGCCCGCAGGTTTTCCGCTCCCTACCAGACGGAGCCCGTGTCCAGCCTCGCCACATGGGCGCGCAACCTCGCACTGTTCTCACTGATCGCGGTGGTGGTGTCGATCCTGATCGTCCGCTTCGGCTTCCTCGAGATGAAGCCGGCGCTGGCGACCTTCTTCGGCGCGCTGGCCCTGGCCGGCCTCTCCATCCTGGTCGGCCTCGCCGCGTTTGCCGCGATCTGGCAGAACGGCTCGCGCGGCATGGGCCGCATCCTGCTGGCGCTGTTGCTCGACGCCGCCATCCTCGCCTACCCCGCCTATCTGGCCTTGCAATACCGCAAGCTGCCGCGGATCTACGACATCACCACCGATTCGATCGATCCGCCACGCTTCCAGGCGCTGGCGCCGCTGCGTGCCGGCGATGGCACGAATCCCGCGGTCTATGCCGGGCTCTATTCAGCCGAGCAGCAGGCGATCGCCTACCCTGATATCGAGACCGTGGAGCTCGAGGTCCCGCCGCAGCGCGCCTATGAGATCACCCTCGCGCTCGTCAACAAGCGCAAATGGCGCGTGGTCGACGAACGCCCGCCGCAGGCACGCCGCGAAGGACGCATCGAGGCGATCGCGCAAACGATGATCATGGGATTTCGCGAAGACGTCTCGATCCGCATCAAGGCCGACGGCGAGGATTCGCGCGTCGATATCCGCTCCGCCTCGCGCTACTTCGACAGCGATCTCGGCAGCAACGCCTCGCGCATCACCAAGCTGATCGCGGACATCAACACCGTGGCCGACAGCAAGCCGGCCGCCAAGAAGCCGGCGGCGCCCGCGAAGGCGCCGGCCAAGACG
Organism: Bradyrhizobium sp. JYMT SZCCT0428; assembly: GCF_018131075.1. Lineage (GTDB taxonomy): Bacteria > Pseudomonadota > Alphaproteobacteria > Rhizobiales > Xanthobacteraceae > Bradyrhizobium. Next base: position 19,488 of record NZ_JAFCLS010000022.1, read on the forward strand.
GTGAAGAAGCAGTAGCGCGCTGGGCGCGGCTCCTTCGCCCCCGTGCGTGCAAGGGGCGCAGAACGGCGTTTCCGAGAATATCCCCTAACCGGACATGTTCGGACATACCAAGACCGACGCGCATAACGGCCTGTTTGCAGCTACACCACCGCCCTTTGCCCCTGCGCGAAGGGGCTGAGACCCAGCCATTGCTGCATCGATTTGGCGATCGAGCTGTCGCCGGTGACCTTGATGCGGCCGGCCTCGACTTCGTTGTTCAGCTTGGCGACGCCCATCCACACCGCGGTCATGGAGCGCAGGGGGCAGCTGACATAGAGGTCGACGTCGTAGCCGGGATCGGTGAGGCAGAGGTCGACCTTCTCGCGATCGACCACCAGCCACCATGATTTCCGGTCCGGCCGCATCTCCGGATAGATGAAGTTGATGGTGGTGCGGCGCGGCGGCAATGGCGTCGGCTGCAGGTTGCGCCGCATGTCCCACATCAACAGCCCGGGATCGAGATTCTTCAGCGACAGCGTCGACTCGACCCAGCGCTGCCCCCAGAAGCCGAGCGACATGACGATGCCGCGCAGATCTTCGCCCGCCTCGGTCAGCTTGTAGTCCACCACGCCGTGCTGACCGGTTGGCACCGCGACGATCACGCCGGCCTCTTCCAGCTCCTTCAGCCGCTTCGACAGCAGTGTCGGCGACATCCGCGGCACGCCGCGGCGCAGTTCGTTGAAGCGCGTGGTGCCGCAGAGCAATTCGCGCAGCACCAGCGCAGTCCAGCGGTTGCAGAAGATCTCTGACGCCATCGCCACCGGGCAGAACTGCCCATAGCTTCCGCGTTCGCTTTTGTCGGGCAACGGGATCTCCTATGCACGCGCGAGGACGACGGCAGTACAGATACTATACCGCTCTGGCCTGCCGGCTGTCACATTGAACCGAATAGTCTAGTGTTTACAGTGGGTCGTTTTGCTTGCGGCGCCTCGCCGCCGCGGCGGTACACTTCCTGAACTGGAGGGATTTTGCGTCCGGGCCTAGTTTCCGCGGCATTAGACATCTCGCGTACTCGCGAATGTCCCAAGTAATGGAGGGATGACCATGAGCAACAACGCAGCACGCGCCATCGATGCGACAACGCACCGCAGCCCCGTCGAGATCGCCCGCCAGCTCGGCCCGATCTTCGCCGAGCGCGCCGTCACCGCTACTGATGAGGACCAGTTCGTCGCCGAGAATTTTGCCGCGCTGAAGGAAGCGGGCCTGGTCGAGGCCGGCGTGCCCGCTGAACTTGGCGGCGGCGGCGCCAGCATCGATGAACTCGCCGAAATGCTGCGCATCCTCGGCCAGCATTGCGGCTCCACCGCGCTGGCGTTTTCCATGCACACCCATCAGGTCGCGATTCCCGCCTGGCGCTGGAAGGTGCAGAAGGCGGCGCCCGTCGAGCCCTTGCTCAAGCGCATCGCTGCCGAGCGCATCTTTTTGCTGTCGAGCGGCGGCAGCGACTGGATCGGCGGCTCCGGCAAGGCCGAGAAGGTCGACGGCGGTTATCGCATCACCGCACGCAAGGTGTTTGCCTCCGGCTCGCCGGCCGCGAACCTGTTCATGACCACCGCCGTGCTGGAGAGCGAAGGCGAACCGGCGCAGGTATTGCACTTCGGTCTGCCGATGAACTCGCCGCAGGTGAAGGTGATGGACAACTGGCGCACGCTCGGCATGCGCGGCACCGGCTCCAACGACGTCTTGATCGACGGCCATGTGGTGCCGGAGGCAGCCGTTGCGGTGAAGCGCAAGGCCGGCGAATGGCATCCGCTGTTCCAGATCATCGCAACCATCGCGTTTCCGCTGATCTATTCGGTCTATCTCGGCGTCGCCGAGAGCGCCCGCGACATCGCGGTTGGTGTCGCGAAAAAGAAGAAGGTCGATAACCACATGATCCAGCTTGCCGGCCGCATGGACACCGAACTGGCCGGCGCGCGCCTTGCCCGCGAGCACATGCTGGCGGCGGTGCGGCTCGATGCGCCTTCGGCCGAGACCATCAACCAGGTGATGACGGGCCGCACGCTCGTCGCGCGCCACGCCATTGCCACCGTAGAGCTTGCGATGGAGCTCGCCGGCGGCGCCGGCTTCTACCGCGCCACTGGGCTGGAGCGTCGCTTCCGCGACATCCAGGCCGCGCGCTACCACCCGCTGCAGGCCGGCCCGCAGGCGCAATACGCCGGCTCGATGGCGCTCGGCCTGCCGGTGGACAAGGTGTTCTAATACGCACGGCTCTCCTCTCGCTTCCCGAGAGAGGCGGTTGAGGGGTCTGTCTCCGAGCGAGACAGACCCCTCACCGGTTCGCGATTCTTCTCTCCCGCGCGCAGAGCGAGAGTCATTGACGTAGCCCGAGTGTTGATTGACTGGATGCTTCTCGGTCGTGGCGGACAGCAATGCACGTCGGGGAATCTCGAGATTCGTGCTTTGCACGCCCCGGAATGACGGACGAATGGACCGCCCTACGCCATCCGATAGGTCCCGCCGATCACGGGATCGCCGTCGGTCGCCACGATGCCGCGCGACACCAGATCTTCCAGATGCGCCAGCACCGAATAGCCGGCTGCACCGCTCAGCCGCGGATCGAGGCCGATATAGATCGCACGCACCATGGTCGCGATGTCGGTCTCGCCCTTGGCAAGGCGATGCAGGATCGAGGCCTCGCGCGCGCGGCGGTGCCGGGTCAGGAAACGCACAAAGCGCGGGCCTTCCGGAATTTCCGGCCCATGGCCCGAGAAATACAGATCCTCCGGGCGGCTCTCCAGCCGCGCCAGCGAATCCATGTAGTCGATCATCGAGCCATCAGGCGGGGCCACGATCGAGGTCGACCAGCCCATCACATGGTCGCCGACGAAACTGATCTTTCGCTCGGGCCAGGCGAACGCCAGATGATTGGCGGTGTGGCCGGGGGTTGCCACCGCTTCCAGCGCCCAGCCGGAACCTTCGATGGTGTCGCCGTTCTTGACCTCGATGTCCGGCCGGAAGTTGCGGTCGGCGCCCGATTCCGGATTGTGCTTCTCGCTCTCGAAGCGCGGCCGCGAGGCGCGGTGCGGCCCCTCGGCGTAGACCGGCGCGCCGGTCGCGGCCTTGATCCGCGCAGTGTTCGGCGAATGGTCGTTGTGGGTGTGGGTGACCAGGATATGCGTCACGGTTTCGCCGCGCACGGCGTCCAGCAGCGCCTTCGCATGCGCCTCATTGTTCGGGCCGGGATCGATGATCGCGACCTTGCCCTTGCCCACGATGTAACTGACCGTGCCGGTGAAGGTGAAGGGGCTCGGATTGTTGCAGAGCACCCGCCGCACGCCCGGGCGGGCTTCGTCGACGACGCCCGGCTGAAGCGGGAAGTCGCGGTTGAACGGGATGGTTTCGTCTTCGGTTTCGGCCATGCAGGAATGCTCGCAGCGTGGGGTTCTTGCTCCGTCATGCCCGGGCTTGTCCCGGGCATCCACGTCTTTCTTCTCGCGGCGTCCAAGACGTGGATGGCCGGGACATCTGGCGCGAAGACGCGCTTCGCGCTTCTGCCCGGCCATGACGATTGGATAGAGTTTGCCTTTACGAAAACGCCTGGATGCCCGTGATCGCGCGGCCCAGGATCAGGGCGTGGACGTCGTGGGCGCCTTCATAGGTGTTGACGGTTTCCAGGTTCGAAGAGTGGCGCATCACGTGATATTCGATCTGGATGCCGTTGCCGCCGTGCATGTCGCGGGCGACGCGCGCGATGTCGAGCGCCTTGCCGCAATTGTTGCGCTTGACGATCGAGATCATCTCCGGCGCCACCTTGCCCTCGTCCATCAGGCGGCCGACGCGCAAGGAGGCCTGCAGGCCCAGCGATATCTCGGTCTGCATGTCGGCGAGCTTCTTCTGCACCAGCTGGGTTGCCGCCAGCGGCCGGCCAAACTGCTTGCGCTCGAGCGTGTATTGCCGCGCGCGCGCCATGCAGTCTTCAGCGGCGCCCATCACGCCCCAGGAGATGCCGTAGCGGGCGCGGTTGAGGCAGCCGAACGGCCCCTTCAGACCGGACACGTTGGGTAGCAGCGCGCTCTCCGGCACCACCACGCCGTCCATCACGATCTCGCCGGTGATCGAGGCACGCAGCGAAAGCTTGCCGCCGATTTTCGGCGCCGACAGGCCTTTCATGCCCTTTTCCAGGATGAAGCCGCGGATCTGATTGTCATGCGCGGCCGATTTTGCCCAGACGACAAAGACGTCGGCGATCGGCGCGTTGGAAATCCACATCTTGCTGCCGGTCAGCCGGTAGCCGTCGGAGACCTTCTCGGCGCGGGTCTTCATGCCGCCGGGATCGGAGCCGGCATCCGGCTCGGTCAGGCCGAAGCAGCCGACCCATTCGCCGGTCGCGAGCTTGGGCAGATATTTCTTGCGCTGGCTGTCGTCGCCATAGGCGAAGATCGGGTGCATCACCAGCGAGGACTGCACGGAGTTCATCGAACGATAGCCGGAATCGACGCGCTCGATTTCACGCGCCACAAGGCCATAGGCGACATAGCTTGCACTGGCGCAGCCATATTCTTCCGGCAGCGTGATGCCGATCAGGCCGAGTTCGCCCATCTCGTTGAAAATCTCGCGATCGGTCTTTTCCTCGAGATAGGCCTTGGTGACGCGCGGCAGCAGCTTGTCCTGCGCATAGGCACGCGCGGTGTCGCGGATCATGCGTTCGTCTTCGGTAAGCTGCTCGTCGAGCAGGAACGGATCGTCCCACTGGAAACCCGCCGATGTCGGTTTGTCCTTGGACTGAGGGCGCACGCTCATAAAAATCCCTTTCGCATCGCTGTCCTGATTGGAATTGGCGGCCAAATTAGTGCGCTATCGTCCGAAGCGCAATTGAATTGGGCCTTTCACGTCATTCCCCGATGCGCAATTACGCATCTGGGGGCGCGCGCAGCGCGAACCCGGAATCTCGAGATTCCGGGCTCGATGCTACGCATCGCCCCGGAATGACAACGTTCAGCCCTCAAGCCGTTCGTTGGAGACGATCTCGATCCCGAAACCGGACAATCCCTTGTAGTCGTGTACCGACGACGTCAGATGCCGGATCGAAGTGATACCGAGATCGCGCAATATTTGCGCACCGACGCCGACTTCACGCCATTGCCGGTTACGATCGGCCTCGGCGGATTTCTGTTCGCCGACCGGCTCGACCGGAACGCCGGCGGCGCCATCGCGCAAATACACCAGCACACCGCGTCCGGCCTGCTTGAAATGGTTCAGCACGATCTGCATGCGCGCCTGGCCGGTGAACAGATCCTTGACGATGTTGGGCTTGTGCAGCCGCGTCAGCACGTTTTTGCCGTCGCCGATGCCGTTATAGACGAAGGCGGCATGCGCGATCTCATCGAACGGCGAACGGTAGGCATAGCCCTGCAGCGGCCCGATCGGGCTATCCGTCGTAAAGGTCGCGACCCGCTCGATCAGCTTCTCGCGCGCCTGGCGGTAGGCGATCATGTCAGCGATCGTGACGTGCTTGAGCTTGTGGGTGGCGGCGAATTTTGCGACCTGCACGCCCTTCATCACCGTGCCGTCATCGTTCATCAACTCGGAGATGACGCCGACCGGCGGCAGGCCCGAGAGCTTGCAGAGATCGACCGCGGCCTCGGTATGGCCGGAGCGCAGCAGCACGCCGCCGTCGCGGGCGATCAGCGGAAAGATATGACCGGGCCGCGCAAAATCACTGGCGCCGGCATTCGGGTTGGCCAGCGCACGGCAGCAGGAGGCGCGCTCGTCCGCCGAAATTCCGGTGCCGCCATCGGGCTTGTAGTCGATCGAGACCGTGAAGGCAGTGGTGTGGTTGGAATCATTATGCGCGACCATCGGATCGAGCCGGAACCGGCGCGCGTCTTCCTGCGTGATCGGCGCGCAGACGATGCCCGAGGTATGGCGGATGATGAACGCCATTTTCTCCGCGGTGCAGAGCGAGGCGGCGACGATCAAATCGCCCTCACCCTCCCGGTCGTCATCATCGGTGACGACGACGAGTTCGCCGTTGGCAAAGGCTTGCAGAACTTCCTGGATCGTGTCGGCCATTTTCTCAAATTCTCGCTTTGGACAGGGAGTGCATTAGCCGGACTCATGGGCCCGCGCCAGCATCAATACGCAGGGCAGAACGTCGCCTGCGACGTTTCGCTGTACGAAATCGCCATGCAGGAAACCATTGACGGGGTCCGGCTTCAATCGCCATGGTCGCACCCATAAAAACAAGAAGCACCATTCGGGGAAGAGACATATGCGTTTTCGCTTGAATTTCCACCTGATGGCATGGGCGGGGTTCGCCCTGATGGCCGGGGTCGCGGGCCTATCGCAGCCCGCGCCCGCCGCCGACGAATGGCCGACCCGCGAAATCACCTTCTATGTGCCGTACGCGCCGGGCGGCTCGACCGACCCGATCAGCCGCAAATATTCCGAGCTCCTGGAGAAACAACTCAAGGTCAAGGTAATCGTCGAGAACAAGCCGGGCGCCTCCGCGACCATCGGCACGGGCGCGGTCATCCGCGCCAAGCCGGACGGCTACACGATCGGGCTCGGCTCCAGTTCGTCGCTGGCCTACCAACCCCTCGAAATGAAGGGGTTGGCCTGGAAATCGGCCGATGACTACCAGTCGATCGCCAAACTGTCCGATCTGCCTGTTATCCTCGCGGTACCGGCGGAATCGCGCTGGAAGAACCTCGATGAGTTTCTGGCCGACGCCAAGGCCAACCCGCGCAAGCTGAAGGTTTCGGTCTCCGGCCTGCGCTCGGTCAACGACATCGCGATCCAGCAACTGAACAAGCTTTCCGGCCTGCGCATCGTCACGGTGCCGTTTACCGGCGGTGGCGGCGAGGCGACGCTGGCCGCGCTCGGTGGCCGCGTCGACGGAACCGCCGGCTTTGCGCCGGGCATGAAGGGACAGATCGATGCCGGCAAGCTGCGCGTGCTGGCGGTGTTCCAGGACGGCAAATACGACTTGCTGCCGGACGCCAAGCCGATCGGCGAAACGCCGTGGAAGGATACCTTCCCGGTCGGCTATTACGTGATCGCCCCGAATGGATTGCCGAAGCCGATCCTCGACAAGCTGCTTGCGGTATCGAAGACCATCGTCGAGAGCGACGAATTCAAGAGCTTCCTGAAAGCCAACGGCTACACGTCCGATCCCAAGATTGGCGACGATATGAAGAAGGAGCTCGCCGGCTACGACCAGAAGTTCCGCGAGGTCGTCAAGTTTCTGGACGACGACAAGTGACGCCGGCGCGAAGCTTCGGGCTGCCGCGGGCGCGGCGGTTCGCCGGCCTGCTCGCGCTGCTGCTGGCCGGGACTTACGCGTTTGACGCCTGGCAGACGCTGTCGTTCGGGCGATGGCACAAGCCGGGAGCCGCGATCTTCCCGATCGCGGTGGCCGCGCTGATGGCGCTCTCGGCGATCTCGGTGCTGCTTGAAAGGCACGGCGGTGCCAACGATCCGATGCCGGCCACCTTTACGCTGCCTGATGGCGCTGACCTGCGCCGGCTGCTTTCGGTGCTTGCGGCATTCGCAATCTATTTCGTGGTGATGCCCGTTCTCGGCAACATGATCGCCTCGGCGCTGTTTTTGCTGGCGAGCATGTGGCTGCTCTCGGACGATCCCAACAGGTCGATCGTGCGTCTCGCGATCTACGCCGTCGTGATCGCGGTGGTTTTCGAGGTGTTTTTCGTGCGGCTTCTGAAAGTGCAGATGCCGGCGGGTGTGTTCAAGCAATGGCTGTTCTGAGAGCGGGCATGACATGAACTCCCTCCAGGGCCTGCTGTACGGCCTCTCCATTGCCGCAACGCCGGGCAATCTGCTCGCCGCCTTTGCCGGTGCGTTTGCGGGCACTGCGATCGGCGTGCTGCCGGGGCTTGGACCCGTCGCCGGCGTCGCGCTGATCCTGCCGCTGACCTTCTCGCTCGACCCGACCGCGGGCCTGATCATGATGGCCGGCATCTTCTATGGCTCGATGTATGGCGGCTCGACCACCGCGATCCTGCTCAACATCCCCGGCGAATCCGCTTCCGTGGTCACCGCGATCGACGGCTATCAGCTCGCCAAGAAGGGCCGCGCCGGCGCAACGCTGACCATCGTCGCGGTCGGCTCGTTTGTCGGCGGCACGCTGGCCGTCATCGGCGTCATGATGTTCTCCTCGCTGCTCGCCAAGGTCGCGATCCTGTTTGGCCCTGCGGAATTCTTCGCCCTCACCGCCGGCGGGCTGATCGTGATGTCGCGGATATCAGGCGGCACGCTGGCCTCGGCGCTGCTGCCGATGACGCTCGGGCTGATGCTGGGCACCATCGGTCAGGAGGCCGTCACCGGCGAAACCCGGTTCACCTTCGGCCTTCCCGAGCTCGCCGAAGGCGTCTCGCTGGTTCCGGTCGTGGTCGGGCTCTACGGCTTTGCCGAGCTGATGCTGCTGGTCGAGGACCGGATCCACGCCGCGAACCGGCCGGAATCCGTTGCCATGCGCGACCTGTTGCCGACTCGCACCGAATGGAAGCGCGCGGTGCCCTCCTGGTTGCGCGGGACGTTTTTGGGGTTTTTGTTCGGCCTGGTGCCGGGACCGGCGGCGACGCTGGCCTCGTTTGCCTCCTACCGGCTGGAGAAGGCAACCTCGAAACATGGCAGCGAGATCGGCAGCGGCGCCATTGAAGGCGTCGCCGGGCCCGAGGCCGCCAACAACTCCGCCGCAACAGCCTCGCTGGTGCCGCTGCTGGCGCTCGGCATCCCCTTCACGCCGATTGCCGCCCTGATGATCTCGGCGATGCTGGTGCAGGGCATCCAGCCCGGGCCGCTGCTGATCACCCAGCATCCGGAAATCTTCTGGGGCCTGATCGCGTCGGCCTATATCGGCAACGTCATGCTGCTGGCGCTGAACATCCCGATGGTCGGCGTCTGGGTCAGCCTGCTGCGGATTCCGCATTACCTGTTCATTCCGCTGCTGCTGGTGGTGTCGGTGATCGGCACCTACAGCGTCCGTAACAGCATCTTCGACGTCTGGGTGCTGCTCGCGGCCGGTGTCGTCGGCTATGCCTTCAACAAGATGAAATTCCAGCTCGCGCCGTTGGTGGTCGGCCTGATCCTCGGCCCCAACATCGAAAAACACTTTCGCGAGGCGCTGTTCCTCAGCCAGGGCGATCCCTGGATCTATGTCGAGAGCCCGATCGCGCTCACGGTGTGGCTGCTGGTGGCTTTGATCCTGATTGCGGGATTCATCGCCCGCCGCCGTGCGGCGTTTGCGGGCGCGATGGCGCAGGAAAGCAGCCTGTAGCTCACCGCCGTCGCTGCTCGCGCCATTTGGAGAAGCCTCCAGCAACGAGGATACAGAAGGCCCAGCCCAGCAAGGGCACGGCTGCGATCCGCGCGATGGCCCGGTATTGCTCTGCAAGGGCGCCTGCAACCGAGGGGGCGCGCGTCACGATGAGCGGCTCATCCAGGGTCTTGAGGCCGAATTTGTTGGCCGCATCGCGCGCGATGATCTGCGTGCCGGATACGGCAACGCCGACGAACCGGACATATTCGCCGCCGGGTTCGTTCCAGAATTGCGGATGCGAGGCGAGAATGCGTCCGGAATCCCTTATTTCGCCTGCGACCCAGACTTCGACGGGAAGCTCCGGTCTCCAGCCGTCGCCGACCAGCGGCGCAAGACGGCGGGTGCCGTAACTCTTGCTGCCGCGGCCGCCGCTCAAGCGCGCCTCGCTTGCGAACTCGCCTGCAACGCGCCAGCGCGGCGCGGTGTAGCCGGCAACGCCGACACCTTCAGGAATATCGTCGACCAGACGCAGATTGACGGTACGGCCCCACAAGGGAGCATCCACGACAAAGACCGGCGACACGCCCGTCAACGTCATGATCGCGACCGCAGGCATGAACAGGCCGGGCCGGGATCGCGTGACGCCAATGGCCAGCGGCAGACCGAGCAGGAACACCCCGACAATCCACGGCACTACCGGCGTGTACGCAACGACAAGCGTGCCGAGCGTCAGCTGAAACAGTATCGCAGACGTTCCCGCCAGCAGGCAACCGAACAGCGTGGACGACGAGGACGCCGGGCTCGATGCACGAGCGTTATTTGATGACGATACTGATAACCGCATACCGATTGAAATTGCTTTGCTGCCAAAGATTTGGCCGCCAGGGAAATGGCGTCGCCGTACGGTCTTCAGTGTCGGCTGCATCAAATCCGGTTCAAGCCAATGCGTGCGTGACGTCACACGTCCACATCGCCCTTTCCGACTTGCGAGAAGGCCTTACGGCAGCACTTCCTTGCGCTCGGCGAGCAGCGTGTCCATTTCGGCGCGCTTTTCTTCCAGCAATCCCGCCTGCGCCGCCTCGATCACGGTGTAGAGTTCGTGGGCGTCGCTGACCCGCGTTACGGTCACGTAATCGGCGCCGGCTGCGTAGAGATCATTGACGTCGCGCAGCATATCCGCGGTCGCGACGATCTTGGCTGACGGGTTGAGGGTACGGACGTGCCGGACCAGTTTCTCGTTGTTGGCGCCCTTCAGAAGCGAATCCGGCACGCTCAGGATGATCAGCTCCGACTTGCCGATACCGGCATGGAGCAGCGTATCGACATTGCTGATATCGCCATAGATCACGTGCAGGCCGCGATCGGCCAGCGTCCGGAACACATTGGGATTGAAATCGATCACGGTGATCTGTTCGAGCACGAGCGGATTCTGCCGCTCGATTTCGGCGAGCAGCGCGCTCGCGGCGCGGAAGAAGCCGAGAATGACGATGCGGCGTGCCTCGTGGCCGCCCTCATGTGCGGCCTCGCCCTGGCCGTGATCGAGATCGCGCAGGCCGATCTTCTTCATGGGACCGATCAGAGCTCGCGTGATCTCATCGCTCTTGCCCATCACGAAGGTGCTGATCACGGCCAAAATGACGAACGCGAACGACGCCGCACTCGACGTTTCGGTGCTGATATGGTTCGCGACGACACCGGTCTGAATCACGACCAGCGAAAACTCCGAGATCTGCGCCAGATTGATCGCCGGCAACAGGCTGGCGCGCAGACCCTGCTTCATCAGATAGAGCGGCACAAATGTCGTCACCAGGCGGCTCACGACGGTGAAGGCGGCAATCAACAGCGCCAGCCAAATCACCGACGCGCCCGGAATGGGAATGGTCATGCCCAAGGCCACGAAGAACAGCGTGATGAAGAAGTCCCGCAGCGTCGTCACCTTGGCGGTGACGTCGAGCGCATAGGGGAATGTCGAGAGCGAGACACCGGCGACCAGCGAACCCATTTCGCGCGACAGATGCAACCGCTCGGCGATCTCGCCGATCAGGAAACACCAGGCCAGGGCGCCGAGCAGGATCAACTCCGGCCGCCGCGCTATCTGGTGAAAAAGTCTTGGCAGCAGATACCGGCTGAGCACCAACGCGGTCGCGACCAGCACGCCGACCCGGCCGATCGAGATCAGGATCACGCTGACCTGGAGATTGTCGAGGCTCGGCTGCACGGCGAGGAACAGGATCGCGAAGATATCCTGCAGCACCAATACGCCGAGCGTGATGCGGCCGGGCAGCGTATCGAGCTCACGCTTCTCATACAGCACCTTGACGATGATGACGGTACTGGAGAGCGCGCAGGCGACGCACAGATAGAGCGCGTCGAAACGGCCGGCCCCCATCGACAGTCCGATCCCCCAGAAGAACAGGATCCCGAGCAGGCAGCCGCCGACCAATTGCCCGCCCGCGGCAAACAGGATGACCTTGCCGGCGCGCACGATCTTTTTCAGGTCGATTTCCAGCCCGATCATGAACAGCATGAAGATCAGGCCGAGTTCGGAGATGACGTGAATCGAGTCCTTGGAGTGGACCCATTTCATGCCGAATGGACCGATGACAAACCCGGCGATAAGGTAGGCGAGGATCAGCGGTTGCCGGGTAAAATGCGCCAGCAAGCCTAGCACCCAGGCAAACAGGATGCATAAAGTGATATCGCCGATAAGCTCGTGCATATTTCCTGACTTTTCCTCATTGCAACCTAGAGGCAGGGGCGCAACGGTCAAACGAGCAATGTGTCACATCCGCCCAACAGGTCTCTTTCTAGCGATTCTTGCCTGCCTGTCGATCCTTTACACGCCGGATGCTCGGGCGCAGGCGGCCGGCAGCACCCGGCAAAATTTGGAAGGGTTCCTGACGGCGAACCCCGCAGGCACCCCCGCCATATTGGGCAGCATCGATAGCAGACATTCCGCTTTCATCCCCCAGCGGCGAGCGATTAAGATCATCGGCAAGAACTAAACCAGAATACCGGAGGGCCGCGCCAGCGGCCTTCTCAATGAAAAACAAAACGGGAGTGAATGTCCAATGTCTACCGCATCAATTTTCGATTTCGCACCATTGCTGCCGGCCGGATTGCCGGCGCCGGCGGCGCGGTGGACGGGTCTGGCCAAATACAGTTTCGTCGGCGGCAACAATGATCCCGACCAGGTGCCGGTCGATGGCCTGATCGAGGCACTCACCGCCGTGCTCCAGCGCGAGGGCAAGACGCTCGCGACCTACGGCCTCGCCAGCGGCCCGCAGGGCTACCGCCCCTTGCGCGAATTCCTCACCAAAAAGCTCAAGCGCGATGCCGGCATCGGCTGCGCCGCCGACGATGTCATGATCGTCTCCGGTTCGCTGCAGGCGCTCGACCTCGTCAACGCGACGCTGTTGGCGCGCGGCGATACCGTGCTGATCGAACAGGAGACCTATCAGGGCTCGCTGAGCCGGCTGACCCGGCTCGGCGTCAAGACGGTCGGCATTCCTCTCGACGACGAGGGCATGCGGATGGATGCGCTGGCGGCTGCTCTGGCCGACCACAAGCGCCGCGGCATCATGCCGAAATACATCTACACCATCCCGACCGTGCAGAACCCGACCGGCTCGATCCTGCCGGAGGCGCGGCGCGCCGAAATGATAAAACTGTCGCAGGAATACGGCGTGCCGATCTTCGAGGACGATTGCTACGCCGACCTAATCTGGAACGGCCAGCGCCCGCCCGCGATCTATGCGATGAGCAAGCAAGGCGGCGTCATCCATATCGGCTCCTTCTCCAAATCGATCGCTCCCGCGCTGCGGGTCGGCTTCATCGTCGCGCCCTGGGAGATGATGTCGCGGATGCTGGCGCTCAAGACCGATGCCGGAAGTGGCGCGCTGGAGCAGATGGTGCTGGCGGAATACTGCGCACCGCATTTCGCAACCCATGTGCCGAAGCTGACACGCGGCCTGCGCGCCAAGCTCGACACGCTGATGGAGGCGCTCAACGAGCAGTTCGGCACATCAGCCGAGTTCGAGGATCCCAAGGGTGGCATCTTCCTGTGGGTCAAACTCCCCGACAATGTCGATACGCTGAAACTGTATCAGGCAGCGTTGGCCGCCGGCGTCGCCATCAACCCGGGGCCGGAATGGTCGACCGACAAGTCCTATGCCGGCAGCCGCTTGCGCCTGTGCTTTGCCAGCCCCTCCCATGAGCAGATCCGCGAAGGCGTCGCCGTGCTCGCGGAAGTCTGCCGCAAGGAGTTCGGCGTGCCCGAACGCATCGCCAATGTGGAGAAGCGGGCACGGACTTGAGGGGGCCAAGACCTTACCAGTGGAGAGATGGATTGCTTCGCGGAGCCTGTCATCGGGCGCGCATTTGCGCGACCCGTTGGCTCGCAATGACCGGTCCGCGTCATTGCCTGCGACAAACGCAAAGCGTTTGTGCCAGGGAGCGTACGCGACGAAGCAATCCCCTCACCTCACCGCGAACGGCGCCTGATACGGCCTCCCGAACGGCACGCCGTTGATCACGGTCTGCACCGGTTTCAGCAACAGCTTGCCCTCGCGCTTGTTGTTGCGGGTATCGACGAACGAGACCTGCGCCTCCACCAGTTCCATGATGGCGACGTCGCCGGGCGCGCCTACCTGCAGCGTGCCGATTTTCGGTGCGCGGTTGATGATCTTGGCCGGCGCCGAGGTTGCCATCGCCACCACCTGCTCCACCGTAAATCCGAGCGGGATGAACTTGCTCATCACGTTCGGCAGATACGGCATGCCGGGCGAGTTGCCGGAGAAGACGTGGATGTCGGACGAGATCGTGTCGGGCGGGCAGCCGCCCGCGATCGCAGGCTCCGCCACCGTGAAATCGAAACTGCCGCCGCCATGGCCGACATCGAACATCACGCCGCGCTGCTTGGCGGCAAGCGCTGCCGGCAACAGCTTGCCATCCTGAACGATGTTGGTGAAGACGCCGCCGATGTTCGGCGCGCCGGAATAGGCATGGGTCAGCACATCGCCCGGCCGCAGCAGATCGAGAATCTGCGACATCAGCTCCCGGGTCTCGACGCCGCCGATATGAACCATCATCTTGGCTGGCCAGCCGCACATCTCGCAGGCTTTTATCGCTCGCTTCAGTGGTTCGAGGCCGTGCCTGGCGATGACATTCTCCGACATCCGGACTTTGACGCCGAGCAGGAAATCCGGATTCTCGGCCAGCGCCATCGCGCAGGCGTCGAGCTGCGCGTGGTCGATATTGTAGAGCTCGGCGACCGGGAAGCCCGACAGACCGTGATTGGCGATATGGACGAAGGCGTAAATCCGCGCGCGCGATTGCGCCACGATGTAGCGGCGCAGCGCGGCGAGATTGTTGACGCCGGCGTCCCCCGCCGACACGACGGTCGTCGTTGCCTGGGCCTGCACCAATTCGTCGGCGGGAATGCCGATCGCCGAGCCGTAGGGGTAGACGTGGGAGTGCAGGTCGATCAATCCCGGCGTCACCAGCTTGCCCGCGGCGTCGATGGTCTTCGCGGCGCGTGCGGCCGGAATATCGGCTTCAACCGCCTCGATCACGCCCCAGCGAATGCCGATGTCACGTTTTCCCCGCAACGACTGGCTGGGATCGAGCACATCGCCGCCCTTGATCACGAGGTCGAACTTGTCGTTCGGACCCATCGCGGCATTAGCCGGTGCGGACATCGCGGCAACGGCGGCTGACCCGGTCAAGCTCAGAAAATCACGGCGTGAAAACCCGCTCATGGCATCGCTCCCCCATATGATTTTTATGCCGCGATGATGCGCCGGGACCGGGCTTTCCGCAAGCCGGCGCATGCCCACAATCAACCCAGACGGGTATCGATGACCGTGCGGCTGGACGGTCCGTGGGACGCGGTTGTCCCGGACGGTCACGTGCAACCGCAAGGTCTCGAGCGTGGTTTATTGGACTAAAGAAACTTGCTCGCGCACGGAACCAACGCACGCATTGCATACGCCGATCCTTGCTGAACAGACATTCAGAATTCTCTTCAAGTTTCGTCGGAACGTTCCCGTCGATGCGCTGTTCTATCCTCGCTCAATTGAGGAGAGGACAAGTAATGAAGAAGTTTGGATTAGTTTTGGCAGCGCTTGGCGCGATCATCATCGGGGTGCCGTCGATTGCAAGCGCACAGACTGTTGTGATCAAGCGTGGCGGCGGTTATCACCAAGGCCATCACCACTCTCACGGTGCACGCGCCGAATACCGCGGGCATCGTGACCGTGGCTACCATCGCGGACATCGTCATCATCACAACACGGTCGTGATCAAGAAGCGTTATCGTTATTGAGATCGTTATTGAGGCTTGCGCCTCAACGGAAAATGGCTCCTCGCGGAGCCATTTTCTTTGTTCGTATGATCGTCAAGCTTGTTCAGCGAAGCGGCCTGTAACGGCCGATCAGCTGTAGATTTCGAACAGGCCTGCGCCGCCCTGGCCGCCACCGATGCACATGGTGACAACGCCCCACTTCGCCTTGCGGCGACGGCCCTCCTGCAGGATGTGGCCGGTGAGCCGCGCGCCGGTCATGCCGAAGGGATGGCCGATCGCGATCGAGCCGCCGTTGACATTGTACTTCTCGGGGTCGATGCCGAGCTTGTCGCGCGAATACAGACACTGGCTGGCGAAGGCTTCATTCAGTTCCCAGATGTCGATGTCGTCGATCTTGAGGCCATGGCGCTTCAACAGCTTCGGCACGGCGAAGATCGGGCCGATGCCCATCTCATCCGGCTCGCAGCCCGCCGCCGCCCAGGCAACGAAACGGCCGAGCGGCTGCAGGCCGCGCTTTTCGGCATCCTTGGCTTCCATCAGCACCACAGCCGCCGCACCGTCCGAAAGCTGGCTGGCATTGCCGGCGGTGACGTATTTGCCCGGGCCCTTGACCGGCTCGAGCTTGGCGAGGCCTTCCATGGTGGTCTCGGGGCGGTTGCACTCGTCGCGATCGACCGTGTAGTCGACGATGCTTTCCGCCTTGGTCGCCTTGTCGACCACCTTCATCCTGGTCTTCATCGGGACGATTTCGTCCTTGAACTTGTTGGCCTGCTGTGCTGCGGCCATGCGGCGCTGCGATTCCAGCGAGTACTCGTCCTGGTATTCGCGGCTGAGCTTGTAGCGCTCGGCGACGATGTCGGCGGTGTCGATCATCGCCATGAAGATGTCGGGCGCGGCCTTGAGCAGATCCGGATCGATCGATTCCTTGGGCGAGCCGCCGCCGGGAATCGAGATGCTTTCAACGCCGCCTGCCACGATGCAATCGGCGCCGTCCGAACGAATGCTGTTGGCGGCCATCGCGATGGTCTGCAGCCCCGAGGAGCAGAAGCGGTTGACCGAAACGCCGGCCGTCGACTTTGGCATGCCGGCGAGCAGCGCCGCCTGGCGGCCGATATTGGGCGCGCCGTGCGCGCAATTGCCGAGATAGCAGTCCTCGACGTAATCCTTCTCGACGCCGGCGCGCTCGACCGCGTGCTTGATGGCGTGGGCCGCCATGGACATCGGAGGGGTGATATTGAACCCGCCGCGGCCGGACTTCGCCAGCCCCGTACGTGCATAGGAAACGATAACAGCTTCACGCATTTTCTAGACCTCCCTTTGATGCCACCCAGTATGGACTGGACCTCAGCCCGTGTGTAGCGAAAAACCTTGAATTCCGGCGGACGGAAAAGGAGGAATCGCCTTCAATCCCACGCCGGCCCGAAGGCGGGATTTACACAACGCTTGTCCTTCGGCAAGGCCGCGATTGCCTTTCGATCGTCGTCATCGAGCCGCACCTGCAGCGCGTCGAGATTGGCCTTTTGGCTTTCGGCGCGCGAGGCCTTCGGGATCGCGGCGACGCCGTCCTGGTCGAGCAACCATTTCAGCGCCACCTGTGCGGCGCTGGCATCATGCTTGCGCCCGATCGCGGTCAGCGTCTCGTCGGACGCCACGCGGCCCTGCGCCAGCGGGCAATAGGCAACCAGCGGAATCGATTTGGCGCTGAGATATTGGCGCAGCTTGGTCTGATCCAGCATCGCGTGGTATTCGACCTGGTTGCAGGCAATCGGAGCCTCGATCTCCTCGACCACGGTCTTCAAGAGCGCGATGTTGAAATTGGCGACGCCGATGGCGCGGGTGCGGCCTTCCTGCTTCAGCTTCATCAAGGTCTCGAACATCGCCGGCAGGTTCATGTTCCGCGACGGCCAGTGCACCAGATAGAGATCGACCTGGTCGAGCCGCAGTTTCTTCAAGGAAGCATCGAAGGCTCGGCGGATTGCGTCCGGCGCCAGGTTTTCGTTCCAGACCTTGGTGGTGACATGCAGGTCCTTGCGGGCGATGCGCGAGGCCGCGATCGCTGCACCAATCGGCTCCTCGTTGCCGTACATTTCCGCGGTGTCGAGATGCCGGTAGCCCAGCGCAATCGCGCTTTCAACCGCGGCGCGGCAGGCATCGCCCTGCAGGCGGAAGGTGCCCAGCCCAAGTCTCGGCAGGGCAATGCCCTGCGTTTGCAGATTTTCCATTGAATGCTCCCGAAGGCGTAAAGTGTCGCGGGGAAGACGAAAGCCGCATGGACGGCATTGGATTGCGTGGGATAGATCGCTATGAATAGACTGCCCGCAAGGTGCGGGGCAAATCAAGATCAGGTCAGGGAGAGCGATGGGCAACGCGTTGCAACGATGGCTGGATTCCCATCAATTGCCGGCTATCGCCGCCGCCGTACTCGGCGTGATCACGACGCTCTCCGTGCTGATCGTGGCTGTCTTCTTTCTGATCGGAAAACCTTGAGCTATCGCTGCCAGCTGCAGATGCCGCCGGACTTGCACGGCCAGGTTTGAATCCTGACATCGCGCGCCTGCGCATCGAGCGGATTGTGGCGCGGCTTCGCCAGTTTCGCACGCGCTGCGGCGCGCGGCGCCTCGGCGCTGGACTTCTCGGCTTGAGATTTGGCGACATGCGCCTTGCGTGGCGGCAGCTTGGGCCAGATGGTCGACTCCAGATCCGCCTCTGACTCCTCCGACCTTGCCTCGATCCGAACCGGCGCGAATTTCGCCTCCGGCCCGATCCGCTTGGGCGACAAAACGGCGCTCGGAAGCTCAAGGCCGAGCAACTCACCCGGACGATATTCGGCCGCCGTCGCGGAGCCGGCCAACGCCAAAAACCCCGTGCAAACCGCTGCAGCTAAAGCACTTTTCAGGACCATTAAGGACCTCCTGAAATGATTAAAAATAACGATAACTGAGATCATGTAGGAAGCCGGCAGGGCCTTTTCCAGCCGAAATTTTCGGCAAGGTTACCCGCTAACTACGCCGGCCGCGAAAAATCCGCGGCCGGTGGCCCGGAACTCCTATTCCGCGGCTTGCGCCACCGGCTGCCCGATCGTGCCCTGCAGCCGCATGCACTCCTGGCGGTAGCGCTCGACATTGGCCTCCTTGATGTGGCCGTAGCCGCGCACGAGGTCGGCCGTTTTTGCCAGCGCCACCAGCCGCGGCCAGTCCTGCGGTTTGGCTGTGTCGAGGTGGCGGAGGATCATGTCGGAATATTCGCCCGGCAGTGCCCGCTCCATCCGGCGCTCGGAGGTATAGCCGAACGGATCGAACGCGCTGCCGCGCAGGAATTTGAAGCGCGTCAGGACATCGAACGCCTTGAGGATCCAGCCGCCGAATTCGCGCTTGCGCAAATGCCCGGTCACCTTGTCGCGGCGCGCCAGCAAGGGCGGCGCCAGGCTGACCTTGACGCTCGCGTCGCCGTCGAACTGCTCCTTCAACGCTCTGGCAAATTCGCCGTCGGAATAAAGCCGGGCCACTTCATACTCGTCCTTGTAGGCCATCAGCTTGAACAGGCCCTTGGCAAAGGCTTCGGTGAGGTCGTGCGCCGCGGGCGAAGCCTTGAATGCAAGCAAAGCCTTGGCTTCGGCGGCACGCACCCGCGCGACCTCGGCGAGGTAGCGCTTCGAATAGGCCTCGTCCTGGTAGTCGGTCAGGAAGCCAGCCCGGTGAGCGATGGTTTCGTCCAGCGTCCGCTTGACCGGTGCTGCGCCCTGCGCCTTGAAGCGCGCGGCGCTGACCACGCGTGGCAGGTCGTGCGCAGCAAGCCGGCCCCACGAGAACGCCAGCTTGTTCATCTCGATCGCCGCGCCGTTGAGCTCGATCGCCTTCATGATCGCCTCCAGCGACAGCGGAATCGCGCCGCGCTGAAACGCAAAGCCGAGCATGAAGGAATTGGTCGCGATGCTGTCGCCCATCAGCGATGAGGCAAGACCGGTGGCATCGAGGATGTCGAGATCGGTTGCGCTCACCGCCTCATTGAGCGAGTCGCGCATCGCACCGGCCTGGAAATCGATATCGGGATCAATGACAAAACTTGCGGTCGGCAGCAGATCGGCGTTGACGATCGCGCGCGTCAGGCCGCGCTCGGCCCGGCTCAGCGCCGGGATGCTGGTGGCGACGACGATGTCGCAGCCGAGAATGAGGTTGGCGGTGCCGGGCCCGATCCGGACATTGGCGAGATCGTCAGCAGACGGCGCGATGCGGACGTGGCTCATGACCGCCCCGTTCTTCTGCGACAATCCCGTAAAGTCGAGCGTCGAGCAGGCCCTGCCCTCGACATGCGCGGCCATGCCGAGCAACGCGCCGATCGTAATGACGCCGGTGCCGCCGATGCCGGTGACGAGGATGTTGAACGCGCCATCCAACGCCGGCAGCGTCGGCTGCGGCAGATCGGCGAACAACGCCGACGGATCAGCCGCGGCACGATCGGCCTTCCGCAACTTGCCGCCATGCACGGTAACAAAGCTTGGGCAAAAGCCTTCGATGCAGGAGAAATCCTTGTTGCAGTTCGACTGGTCGATCCGGCGCTTGCGGCCGAGTTCGGTTTCCAGCGGCTGCACCGAGACGCAATTGGAGGCAACCGAGCAATCGCCGCAGCCTTCGCAGACGCGCTCGTTGATGAAGACACGCTTCGGCGGATCCGGATAGAGCCCGCGCTTGCGGCGGCGGCGCTTTTCGGCGGCGCAGGTCTGGTCGTAGATCAGAACCGAGAGGCCTTTGACGTCGCGCAGCTCCTTCTGCACGGCGTCGAGTTCGCGGCGGTGATGAACGGTGGCGCCTGCGGGGAAATATTTGCTGGGGTATTTCTCGGGTTCGTCCGAGACGATCGCAAGCCGCTTGGCGCCCTCGGCGGAAACCTGATGCGCGATCTGCGACACGGTCAGGCCGCCCTCGGCGGGCTGGCCGCCAGTCATCGCGACAGCGTCGTTGTAGAGGATCTTGTAGGTGATGTTGACGCCGGCGGCGGAAGCCGCGCGCAGCGCCAGCAAGCCCGAATGCGTGTAGGTGCCGTCGCCGAGATTCTGGAACACGTGCTGTTCGCTGGTGAACGGCGCCTGCCCGATCCAGGTGACGCCTTCGGCGCCCATATGCGAGATCGTAGCTGTCCGGCGGTTCGGCACCGAGAGCGCCATGCCGTGACAGCCGATGCCGGCCATCGCGCGGCTGCCCTCAGGCACTTTGGTGGAGGTGTTGTGCGGGCAGCCCGAGCAGAAATACGGCGTCCGCTGCAGCTTTGCAGCACCGATGCCCTCCGCGGGCCGGTCGAACGCTTCGAGTTTTGCCAAGCGCTGTTCCAGCGCGGGGCTGCGATGGCCTAGCCGGCGGAGCCGCGCCACCACGGCGGCGGCGACCATGGTCGGCGTGAGTTCGCCTTCGCTTGGCAGCAGCATTGCGCCGCTCTCGTCGCGCTTGCCGACCACCGAGGGGCGCCTCATAGCATCGACGTTATAGAGGATGCGCAGCAGCTGATCCTCGATGAAGCCGCGCTTCTCCTCGACCACAAGCACGTCCTGCAGGCCTTCGGCGAAGGCGCGCGCGCCGTGCTCCTCCAGCGGCCAGGTCAGCGCGACCTTGTAGATGCGCAGTCCCAGTGCCTGCGCTTCGGCGTCGGTGATACCAAGATCGGCCAGCGCCTGGCGCAGGTCGAGATAGGCCTTGCCGGTCGCCATGATGCCGAGCCGTGCCGGCTTGGAATCCAGCACGATGCGGTCGAAGCGATTGACCCGCGTGAAGGCGGCGACCGCCTGCATCTTCGGGCCGTGAAGCCTGCGCTCCTGTTCCAGCGGCGCGTCCGGCCAGCGGATGCCAAGCCCGCCCGGCGGCATTTCGAAATCGTCTGGCATAATGATCTTGATGCGATCGGGATCGCTGACGATCGAGGCCGAGCTTTCGACCGTCTCGGAGATCGCCTTGAAGCCGACCCAGCAGCTCGAGTAGCGCGAAAGCGCAAAGCCGAGAATCCCGAGGTCGAGATAGTCCTGCAGCGTCGCAGGATTGACCACCGGCATCAGCGCTGCGGCAAACACCTGTTCGCTCTGATGGGCCAGCGTCGAGGACTGGCAACCATGATCGTCACCGGCCAGCGCGATCACGCCGCCATTGGGCGAAGTGCCGGCCGAGTTGGCATGCTTGAGCGCGTCCATCGAGCGATCGACACCGGGACCCTTGCCGTACCAGATGCCGAACACGCCATCGACCTTGGCGCCCGGGAACATTCCGACCTGCTGGCTGCCCCACACCGCCGTCGCCGCCAGATCCTCGTTGAGGCCGGGCGCGAACTCGATGTTGTGTTCCCTAAGGAAGGATTTCGCACGCCACAGCGCGTGATCGTACATGCCGAGCGGGGAACCGCGATAACCCGAGATGAAACCTGCGGTGTTGAGCCCCTGTGCGCGGTCGCGTTCGCGCTGCAACATCGGCAACCGGACCAGCGCCTGCGTACCGGAAAGAAAGATGCGTTTCGCATCCAGCCGGTACTTGTCGTCCAGCCCAACGTCCATCAACGCCATTTTTCGCTCCCCATCGCGTCTATCGCTCTGCCGGCTATTTTGAACCGGTCTAATTCGGGTCAGAATGCACCGGTTTTGCTATGCGTGCCCAGCCTGAATGCATGGCGGCAAGACATATCTCGGCTGCGATTGGATTTCGCCCGCACCCTTGCCGAACCCTCGCTTCTTTGAAACGCTGGACGGCAAACGGGAGAGCCCAAGGAAGACTTCAAGGAAAACCTAGAGATGACAGAAGCGGCATTCACGACCGAAATTTTGGAGAGCGGCGACGTGCTCGTCGGGCCGTGGCGGCGCCCGGCGCAGATGCTGCATGCCCAAGTCTACGACTCCCACGCTTCGATCCACGACGATGCGACAGCGCAAAAGCTGGGCTTTCAGGGTGGCACGATCGAAGGCCCGACCCATTTCAGCCAGTTCGCGCCCTTGTGCGAACGGATCTGGGGCCGAGCCTGGTTCGAGACGGGATGCCTCTCGGCGCATTATCGCAATCCCGCTTTCGAAGGCGAGGAAGTCCAGGCCAATATCGAGAAGCCAAAGCCGGGCCAGACCGTTTGCACCATCGGCATGACCAAACGCGACGGCACTGAGATTTTGCGCGGCACCGCCTCGGTCGGCGGCGATGGGACGGAAACAGCGCTGCACCGGCGGCTCGGCGAACTCAAGCCGCTCGCCGATCCCGTGATTCTCGCCGACCTCAAGGTCGGCATGAAGACCGGCCGGCAAACGGTGAAAATGGATTTCGACCAGAACATGGGCGATCTCTATCCATTTTCGCTGGCCGAGAAGCTGAAGGTCATCACCGAACCTTCGGCGTATTATTCACAAGAGCTCAATCCCTGGGGCCGGGCCATTATCCCCATGGAGATGCTGAGCGTGCTGTTTCAATATCGCGCGCGCGAGGATCGATTGCCGGTGCGAGGCCCCGCGGTCGGACTGTTCGCGGATCAGGAAATCCGCCTGCTGCGCGGGCCGCTATTCGCCGGCGAGAACTACATCACCGAACGCGAGGTCGTGGCGCTGAGCGGCAGCCGCCGGACCGAGAGCATGTGGGTGCGCACCACGGTGTTCGCCACCGACGACAAGCCCGTCGCCACCATGCTGCTCAATCTCGCGAGCATCA
This sequence comes from Bradyrhizobium sp. JYMT SZCCT0428, assembly GCF_018131075.1. Lineage (GTDB taxonomy): Bacteria > Pseudomonadota > Alphaproteobacteria > Rhizobiales > Xanthobacteraceae > Bradyrhizobium. The sequence goes on from NZ_JAFCLS010000022.1 coordinate 42,712, forward strand.
AGGATTCCTACGCCAATTACGCGAGCGAGCATAAAGCCCTCTATGGCTGAGCGACCTGACGCGGTCGCGTCCGGCGCGGCCGGACGAACTTGCCAATAAGGAAAACAATAAAATGGCCCGCCTGCCCTATCTCGAAGCCGACCAGGTCGCCCCCGAATATCGCGACATGCTCAAGCGCAACACCAATTTGCACAAGCTCTTGGTCAATTCGCCCGACATGGCGCGCGCCTTCTCTGGCCTCGGCGGGTACATCCGCCACAAGAGCACGCTCGATCCGCGGTTGCGTGAGCTTGCGATCCTGCAGGTCGGCTGGATGGAGAAGTCGGAATACGAATTCACCCATCATGTGAAGATCGGCAAGGAGTTCGGCGTCACCGACGACGACATCAAGGCGATGATGGCCGAGACCGAGGGCAAATCCTCGAACCTCGAACCGCTCGCGAAAGCAATCCTGCGCGGCGCCCGCGAGATGGTGCGCGAGCTGGCGATGTCGGATGCAACCTTCGCCGAGATCAAGCAAGACCTCTCCGACGAGCACATGACCGACCTCGTGGTCACCATCGCGTTCTACTGCGCCGTGGTCCGCGTGCTGGCGACGATGAAGATGGACAACGAGCCCTACTACAAAGAGGTACTGCAACAGTACCCGATCCCGGGAGTGGAATGAAATGCGCCTGAAAGATCGTGTCGCCATCGTCGTCGGCGCCGGCCAGAGCCCCGGCGAGGGCATCGGCAACGGCCGCGCCACCGCGCTCACCTTCGCGCGCGAGGGCGCCAGGGTGCTGTGCGTCGATCATCATCTCGAATCGGCGCAGGAGACCGTCGATCTGATCGCGGCCAAACAGGGTACGGCGATCGCCTTCAAGGCCGACGTCACCAAAAATGCCGACATCAAGGCGATGGTGGCGGATGCGCATGGACGGTGGGGCCGTGTCGATATCCTGCACAACAATGTCGGCGTCAGCCTGTCCGGCGGCGACGCCGAACTGCTCGATATCACCGAGGAGGCGTTCGACCGTTGCGTCGCGATCAATCTGAAGAGCTGCATCCTCGCCGCCAAGCATGTGATCCCGATCATGCGCCAGCAACAGAGCGGCAGCATCATCAACATCTCCTCGATGGCGGCGATCACGACCTATCCATATGTCGCCTACAAGGCGACCAAATCGGCGATGATCGCCTTCACCGAACAGCTCGCCTACCAGAACGCGCAATATGGCATCCGCGCCAACGTGATCTTGCCCGGCCTGATGAATACGCCGATGGCGGTCGATACCCGCGCGCGCGAATTCAAGAAGACCCGCGCCGAGGTCGAGGCCGAGCGCGACAGCAAGGTTCCGCTGCGTCAGAAGATGGGAACCGGCTGGGATGTCGCCAATGCCGCGCTGTTTCTCGCCTCCGACGAAGCGAGTTTCATCACCGGCGTGACGTTGCCGGTGGATGGCGGCGCCAGCGTGCGCCGCGGTTAAGGATTAAGGCGCATTGACGCAATGCAGCATGTCACGATTCGCGACAGTTGAAAGTTTCCAATGACACGATGATGTGACGGCGCAACACCGCACGTCCAAATCCTGACTCGTTGTGGTCGCATGAATTTCATGAGCGGCGGCTATCACGCGCCTTGAGAACGTGAGGAGTCTTTGGACGCCATGAACGATGAAATCGACTACGATCTGACGCCCGATCAGTGGGAAGTGTTGAAGAACTTGCGCAACTCCACATCCCGGCCACAGCGGATGCATCGATTCACAATTCAAGGCCTGATTGCGCTTGGCCTCGTTACGATCAACGACGATGTGCCGGTCCTCACGTCAAACGGACGCAAGGTGCTGATTAGAGGCTCATCGTGCCTGCTGCTTGATCTTGCGGCGTAATGTCGCCGTCGTGTCAGACCGGCTTCTCGTCATCCGTCACCGGTGAAGTAATGACGAGGAACACCAGATCGACCAGGCCGGAATTCGAGATGGCGTGTTCGACGCCCGGCGGCAGGAAAATAAAATCGTGCTTGCGCACGACGTGGTTCTTGCCGGCGATTTCCATCAGCCCCTCACCCTCGAGCACGTGATAGATCTGCTCCTGGATCTTGTGCTTGTGGCGCGCGACATGGGCCATCGGTTGGTACATCGAAATCCGGTAGTCGATGTGACGCGAGCCCGCCGTCTCCGGCATGACCAGCGGTTTCGACAGCGCGCCGCCAAAATGATTGGGGAATTCGCGCCAGGGCACTTCGGCGATGTTGCGGATGAAAGCGCCGTGATCCTCTGAAGCCATTTGGTGCTCCTCAGTTACCGCGACGATCAGATCACCAGCGCGCCGCCGTCGATATAGACGATCGACCCCGTCGCAAAACCGTTCGCCATGAACGACAATATCTGCCGCGCGACATCGTCGCCGATCCCGACCCGGCCGACCGGCAATGCCGCCGCGGTCTTGGCGAGCATATCACGGCGCGCCTCCTCGGGCATCGCGGCGCGAATCGGCGTATCGATCACGCCGGGCGAGACGGCATTGACGCGCACCGGCGCCAGTTCGAGCGCCAGCGCTTTTGCCAGCGATTCGAGCGCGCCATTGGCGGCGCTGACGATCGCCGAATTCGGCCGCGGGCGAACGCTGAGAAAGCCTGAGACCAGCGTCAGCGATCCGCCGGGGCGGATCTCCGCCGATCGCGCCACGCGCCATGCGCCCCAGAACTTGCTTTCCATCGTGGACCGCACGTCCTCCATCGCGACCGTCCTGAACGGACCGGTGCGAAGCTGGGCTGCCGTGACCACGACATGATCGACCGGACCGCAGGCGCGAAACAGCTTTGCGATGCTTTCGTCGCTGGTGACATCGGCCGGGATCGCGATCGCGTTCAGCGTTTCCGCCACCTTGTCGAGGCGCTCGACATTCCGGGATGAAACAATGACATCGGCGCCTTCGCGCTTGGCCATTTCCGCGGTCGAAAGACCGATGCCGGAGGAACCACCGACGACGACGATTTTCTTGCCTGCAAGCAACATGCGCTCTCCTCGGTTCAAATCAGACGGGCTGATAGCGGGTGCCGATGCCCGCCTTGCTTTGGCCAAGGCCGGGCAATTCCCAGACGCCGGCGCCCGTGGGATTGATATCGGCGGCGATATCGACGTCGATCAGATAGGGCTTGTTGGCGGCGATGCCCTTGCGGATGGCCTCGCCGATATCGCCGGCGCGATCGACCCGCACGCCCTCGACGCCGCAGGAGCGCGCCATCGCGGCGAAATCCGGATTGTAGCGCTGGCCTGTCACGGGATCGTGGAAGTCGGTCGCCAGTTCGCGGCCACCGAGATAACCGCGCTGCAGCCCGCGGATCGAGGCATAGGCGTAATTGTTCCAGACCACCCAGACCACGGGCAGATTGTATTCGACCGCCGTTCCCAGCACGTTGGCGTGCATGAAGAAGGCGCCGTCGCCGCACACGGATACGCAGGGCCGGTCGGGCGCCGCGAATTTCGCGCCCATCACGCCGGCGACACCAAACCCCATCGGGCCGAATCCCATCGAACCGATCAGCGAGTCCGGCCGCTTCGGCTTGCAAAAGCTCAACAGCCAATTGTGGTGCACGCCGATGTCGCTAACCAGGATCGCATTCTCCGGCAGCGCCTTGTCGATCTCGAGCGCAGCGCGCTGCGGGTTGATCGGCATGGTGTCGTCGGAAAATCCGGGTGCGACGAACTTGTCCCATTCCTTGCGATAGGTATCGATCTGCGCCAGCCATTTTTTGCGGCTGTCGGCCTTCTTGGTCAGATCGGCGCGGCGATCGAGTTCGGCATGGACCTGCCGCAGGAACGTCCGCACGTCGGCCATCAGCCCGAGCGCGACCGGATAGTTGCGGCCGATCTCCTCGGGGTCGATGTCGACATGGATCAGCCGCGTCGGCGGAATGGTGAAGGAGTAACCGGGAATCCACGAGCTCGAGGTGCGATCGTCGAACCGCATTCCCATCGCCAGCAGCACGTCAGCCTGACGCGTCGCGTGGTTGGCCTGGTAATGACCGGCGCGTGCGACCAGCCCCAGCGCCAGCGGATGGTTGCAATCGATCGCGCCAAGGCCGCTGGCCGATGCCGCCACCGGAATCTGAAGCCGCTCGGCGAGCTTGAGCAATTCCTCGGCAGCGCCGCCATAGCGGACGCCCTGCCCCACGATCATCACCGGCCGCTCGGCGCCGAGCAGCATATCGACCGCCTTCACCACGCCCTCAGGATCGGCGCCGCAGCGGCTGGAGATGTTGGCGTTCCAGGCCTGCGCGTTTGGCGCCTCCTCGGCGGCCGACTCCATGAACACGTCAAAGGGAACATCCAGCACAACAGGACCCGGACGTCCCGACATCATCGTCTTCCAGGCTTGCCGAACCGCGAGCGGCACCATTTCGCCCCGCGTCGGCTGGAACACCTTCTTGCAATAAGAACGCACCGTGGAGGGAAAGTCGGCCTGATAGTGGCGGTACAATTCCTGGAACGCCCCGCGATTGAACTGGCTGGTCGGCACATTGCCGGTCACCGCCATGAACGGCACCGAATCCAGGAACGCGTTGCCGAGCGAGATCGGCAGATTGGCCGAGCCCGGCCCGCAGGAGGTGAAGGTCGCGGTCGGCCGCCCTGACACGCGGTAATAAACGTCCGCCATGAAGCCGGCGACGCTCTCGTGGTGGACCGAGATGGTCTTGATGTCGTCGGAACGCTCGTACAGCGCATCGATGAACTGGATATTGCCGTGGCCGCACAGGCCGAACACCTGCGGCACTTTCTCCTGAATCAAATAGTCGACGATGATTTGGGCCCCGTTGAGCATATTGCGCGCCATCGGATCACTCTCTCCCTGCTCAACAAACCTGGACGCCGCGTCTTGATTAGCGCGGCCGACAGGGGCGGACCCTATTTCTCATAATACTGTACGTCAATTGCTATTGTGGTATAGAGATGGACGGGCCCGCAGCGGAGCATCATGCTATTCATTGACGAGGGCAGCCTGATAGAATTCGGCCCTGCCTTCCTGGAGACCCATCCGTGAAATCGCGAACCAAGCCGAAGACAAGCGACAAGCCCGCCACGCCACGCAAGACGGCGGTCGCCCGGCTGGTGCAATCGAACGCGCCCAACATCGACGACGACGCCGAGGAGCGTCAGCGCGGCGGCGTGCAGTCGCTCGGGCGCGCGTTTTCGATCCTGGAGGAAGTCGCGCGCCACCGCGAGGGCATCAGCCTCGCCGAACTCAGCAAGCTTGTCGGCCTGCATAATTCCACCACGTTCCATCTTGCCAAGACGCTGGTCACGCTGGGTTACATGCGGCAGGAGCGGGATTCCAAGCGCTACCGCGTTGGCCGGCCGTTGTTCGCGCTCGCCGCCAGCGCGCTCGATGAAATCGAGATGGTCAATCTCGCAACGCCGGTGCTGGAAGATCTCTCGCGGGAAACCGGCGAGAGCGGGCATTTTGCCGTGCGTATGGGCGATTCCGTTGTTGTCATCGCCCGTACCAGCGGCTCCGGCGCGTTCCAGCTCACCGACCGGGTCGGCGTGGTGCGGCCGGCGCACTGCACCGCGCTCGGCAAGATCATCCTGGCCTCGCTGCGCCCCGACCAGCTGAAGCGGTTCCTCGAACGCGTCGAACTTAAGCCTTCGACCGGAAAGTCGATCACCGATCCTGCCGTGCTGCTGCGCGAGATTGCCGAAATCCGGCGCAGCGCAATCGCGATCGACGACGGCGAGTACAACGCGGAAGTGCGCTGCATCGCGGTGCCGGTCTACAATTTTACCGGCGACGTGATTGGGGCGCTCGGCATTTCTGGTCCGATCTGGCGGATGTCCGACCAGGTGCTGAAAAGCCGCGCCAAACTGGTGCAAACCGCCGCCGCCCGGTTGTCCGCCGAGTTCGGCGCCCGCGATACAGCGAAGTCCTCCTAACGCCTCTCCCCAATCGCCTGAAGCGAATCTGCGACGCATTTGGCGTTGACAGGCGCGGCCGTGTCCGGAATTATCCTCCAATAATAAAAGAACGTCTCTCACATCCTCGCATAGCGAGAATCGGAGGCAGGACGTCGTGACGCGCCCCCAGGGAGGAGACCCGCCATGTTCAGCTACAGCCGACGTACTTTGTTGAAGACAGGCGCCGCGTTTGCCGGCGCTTCCGCTCTGGGATTTCCGGCGATCGTCCGCGCCCAGGCAACCCGGATCAAGATCGGACATCTCGTGCCGCTGACCGGTTTTCTCGGCGCCATCGGCAGCTACGCCCAGCTCGGCGTCAAGCTCGCCGCGGAAGAGATCAATCAGTCCGGCGGCATCATGGGCAAGCAGATCGACCTGATTTCGGAAGACTCGGTCAATCCCGCGACCGCCTCGACCAAGGCCCAGCGCATGATCGAGCAGGATGGCGCCGTGGTGCTGCTCGGCGAAATCTCCTCGGCCTCCTCGCTGACCATCATGCAGGTCGCCGAGCGCAACAAGAAGGTGTTCTTCTCGACCGGCGCGCGCTCCGACGCGCTGCGCGGCAAGAACTGCAACCGATACTCCTTCCACTGCGACATTCCGAACACCGTGATGGTCAATGCCGTCGGCACAGCGCTCAATCAAAAGGGCATGGTGAAGGGCAAGAAGTTCTTCACGCTGACCGCGGACTACATTTTCGGCCACGATCTGCTGAAAGCCGCAAAAACCTTCTTCGACGCCAACGGCGCCACGCTGGCCGGCGACGAACTGATCGCGACCGACGTCACCGATTTCAGCCCCTATCTGCTGAAGGTGCGGCAAGCCAAGCCGGACGTTGTCTGCTGCAACCTCGCGGGCAACCAGGTCACCAACCTCGTGAAGCAATATGCCGAGTTCGGCTTCCCCTACCCGCTGGTCGGTTTCAACCTCAACACCGGCGACGCCTGGGCCGCCGGCGAAGGCAATCTCAGCGGCACCTGGCCGACCGTCTGGTATCACACGCTCGACAACCCGGCCTCCAAGGCCTTTGTCGCCGCCTTTACCCAAAAATACGGCAAGCCGCCGGAGAACCACGCCTGGATCGAATACGTCACGCTGAAGCTGCTGGCGCAGGCGATCAACGAGATCAAATCGACCGAGAGCGACGCGCTGATCGCGCATTTCGAAAAGCAGACCGAGTTCGACATCATGAAGGCGCGCAAGGGCTATTTCCGCTCCTGGGACCATCAGCTGGTGCAGGAGGCCTATCCGTTCACGGTGAAGCCGAAGGGCGAGATGAAGGACAAGTGGGACATGCTGGTGCTTGGTGACGCCGTGCCGGTGGCGGCAGAGCCGCTGGAGAAGATCTATCCGACCAAGACGCAGAACCCCTGCGAGATGAAGGCCTGACGCGCCACTTGGCGCGCTAGCCCCGTTTGGTGTGAGTGGCGCCGGCATCGACCAGCCGGCGCCGCTCTTGTTCAAGGTAGGCACATGCAATTCGCGTTCTTGCTGGAACAGGTGGTCAATGGCCTCGTGCTCGGGGGCTATTACCTTTTGATCGCGCTCGGGCTGTCCCTGATCTTCAGCGTCGGCGGCGTCGTCAATCTGGCGCATGGCGCATTCTTCGCGCTGGGGGCGTACGTCTCGGTCGAGATCACCAAATATCTCGGCTTCGGCTCCGCCGTCGTACTGTCGCCGATTGCGGTGGCCATGCTGGGCATCCTGTTCGAGCGCTACATCCTCCGCCGTTTTTACACCGCCGACCCGATCCTGAGCCTGCTGGTGACGTTCGGGCTCGCGATGGTTGCTGAACAGGCGATCCGCATCATCTGGGGCGCGCCGCCTATTTCGGCGGCGATTCCGCCCGCGCTGCGCGGCTCGGTGTTCCTCGGCGACTTCCTGTTTTCCCGTTACCGCCTCCTCATTCTCGCTGTGGTGATCGCCGTGCTGGTCGGGGTTTGGCTGCTGCTGCACAAGACCTCGTTCGGCCGCGTGGTGCGCGCCGGCATCCAGCGGCCCGACATGGTCGCGGCGCTGGGCATCCGGCTGCAGCCATATATGACCGCGATCGTGATGCTCGGCGTCGGCATGGCCGCACTCGCCGGTGCTTTCTTCGCGCCGATCACCATCGTGCAGCCGGCGATGGGCGCCGACATCATCACGGTCGCCTTCGTCGTCGTCGTGATCGGCGGCCTCGGCAGTTTCTGGGGCGTGGTGATCGCAGCCCTGCTGGTCGGCGTGGTGCGCGGCATCACCATCCATTTCGAGCCCGCCGCCGGCGAGGCATCAATGTATGTCCTGATGTTCGTGGTGCTGCTGGTGCGGCCGCGCGGGCTGTTGGGCGAGCGTATCGAGAAATTCGAATGAAGCTGTCGTCCGCCTCGAAATACCGGCCGCTGCTGCTGGCGGGCCTCGCACTGATCGCGCTGCCGTTCGGCATGCAGGCGCTTGGCCTGTCGCACAACACCGGGACCATGGTGGTGGCGCTGGCGATCGCGACCATGGGGCTCAACCTGTGTGTCGGCTACACTGGCCTGGTCTCGTTCGGCCACGGCACCTGGTTCGGCATCGGCGCCTATGCGGCGGGCCTGATCCAGCTCAACTGGTTCCCCGGCTCGATCTGGCTGCCGCTGCTGCTGTCGCTGGTCGTGGTGGCGGTCGCCTCCGCGGCCGTCGGTATCGTCATCCTGCGGCGCCGCGGCGTCTACTTCTCGCTGCTGACGCTGGCGCTGGCGGCGCTGGCCTACACCACCGCCTTCCGCTGGACCAAGGTCACCGGCGGCGAAGACGGCCTCGGTGGCCTGAAGCGCGGCAGCATCGGTGCCTTCGATCTCGACAACGCGCTCAACTATTACATCGTCGTCGCCGTGCTCAGCCTCGGCGTGCTCTATCTGTTGCTGCGGCTGGTGCGTTCGCCGTTCGGCCACGTGCTGGTGGCGATCCGCGAGAACCAGTTGCGCGCCACCTTCCAGGGCTATCCGGTCGAGCGCTACAAGCTCGGCGTCTTCGTGATCTCGGCAGTGGTCACGGGCTTTGCCGGCGGGCTGATCGGATTCCAGAATTACCTCGTCTCGGCCGAGGCGGTCTCGGTGCCGTTCTCCGGCGAACTGCTGGCGATCGTCGTGATCGGCGGCATGCGCAGCATGCTGGGGCCGGCGCTCGGCGCGCTGTTCTTCATCCTGTTCCGCGAATTGTTTTCGATCTGGACCTCGGACTGGCTGCTGTGGTTCGGACTGATCTTTGTGGCCTTCGTGCTGTTCTCGCCGGACGGGCTGGTCGGCATCTGGGCCCGGCTCAGCAAACGCTGGTGGCCGGCGCCGGAGGAATCCGCGGCCATGAGCCGGCGCAAGATCTACGAGGGCCTGCCGCTGCCGGCCTTCCTGATGCCGAAGGGGCTCACCGGCACCGTGCTGGAAGTGAACGGCGTCTCCAGGAGCTTTGGCGGGATCCGCGCCGTCCACAATGCGAGTCTTGCGGTCGGCGCCGGTGAAATCCACGCGCTGATCGGCCCGAACGGCGCCGGCAAGACCACGCTGTTCAATCTGGTCTCGGGTCTGTTTCCGACCGACAAGGGCACCATCAAGCTCAACGGCCGCGAGATTCAGGGCGTGCCGTCCGACCTGATCTGCCATCAGGGGCTGGCGCGCTCGTTCCAGATCACCAACCTGTTCAAGGGCCTGTCGATCTACGAGAATTTGCGGCTGTCGCTGCAGGCGCAGAGCGACATGCGCTTCAATTTCTGGCGCGACATCGACAGCTACGAGAGCATTCATGCCGAGACCGCGGAGCTGATCAAGTTCCTCGGCCTCGAAGGCATCGAGACGATCGAAGGCGGCGAACTCTCTTACGGCGGGCAGCGGTTGGTCGATCTCGGCATCGCGCTCGGCTCCAAGCCGCAGGTGCTGTTGCTCGACGAGCCGCTGGCCGGCCTCGCGGCCGCCGAACGCGAGCGCGTCTCGAACCTCGTCAAGAACGTCGCCGCCAATATCCCCGTGCTGATCGTGGAACACGATATCGACCGCGTGCTCGGCTTCTCGCACTCCGTCACCGTGATGAACCAGGGCGAAGTGCTGATGACCGGCCCGCCCAGTGCGGTGCGTGCCGACCGCCGGGTGCAGGAAATCTATACCGGCACCGGCGTCCCCGAGGTGGAGCACAGCCGCACCGACGAAGCCAGGGAGAGCGCGGCGCAGGTTCTGCGTTTCGAAGGCGTCAACACCTTCTACGGCAAGAGCCATATCCTGCACGACGCCTCGCTCGACGTGCGCGAAGGCGAGATCGTCGCACTGCTCGGCCGCAACGGCGCCGGCAAATCGACGCTGTTGAAGACGCTCGCCGGACTGACGCCGCTGTCGTCCGGCAAAATCGAATACGCCGGCACGGACATCGCCCGCCTGCCGGCGCCCGATATCGCGCGCATGGGCATCGGTTATGTGCCGCAGGGCCGCGGCCTGTTCGCCGGCATGACGGTGCGGGAAAATCTCTCGCTCGGACGCCTGGCCCGCAAGACCGACGGCAGCAACGGCGTGGTGTGGGATGAAGCGCAGATCCTGCAATATTTTCCCCGGCTGGCCGAGCGCATGGACGTCGCGGCCGACTACCTCTCCGGCGGCGAGCAGCAAATGGTCGCGGTCGCGCGCGCGATGTCGGGCAATGTCAAGCTGCTGCTGCTCGACGAGCCCTTTGAGGGACTGGCGCCGACCGTGATCCTCGAATTGTTCAGGGTGTTCGACCAGTTGCGCCGGCACACGTCCATTGTGATCGTCGAGCACAATCTCGATCTGGTGCTGGCGCTGGCCGACCGCGTCTTCGCGCTGGAGCGCGGCGCGGTGTTCCATCAGGGACCGGCCGCGCCGCTGCTGACCGATCTTGAGTACCGGAAGAAGATTCTTTGGCTGTGAGTGTTCGTCATTGCGAGCGAAGCGAAGCAATCCACTCCTACTTTTGCCTTGGCTATGGATTGCTTCGCTGCGCTCGCAATGACGCGGTTGATATCTCGGATCACATTGAGGGAGGCGACGATGCAACGTTTGATGACGACCGCGATAGCCGTTGTAGCGGCCCTGCTCGCGCACCATGCCACCGCCGCTGACGACAAGATGACGATCGCCGTATTCACCAAAAATTCGACCAACCCGGCCTATGAGGCCTTCCGCATTGCCGCCGACCAGATCGCGCGGACCACCGGCGCAATGGTCGTGCACTTCGTGCCGAAGCAGCCCGACAATGTCGACGAGCAGAAGGCGATGGTGGAACAGGTCATCAAGAACCGGCCGGATGCGATCATCTTCATTCCAGTCGACGATGTCGCGATGGTCCCTTCGGTGAAGCTGCTCAACGAGGCCAAGATTCCGGTGATACTGGTCTCCAACCCGCTGCCGGGCAGTTTTGTGACCTATGTCGGCGCCGACGATTTCGAGATCGGCTATCGCGAGGCGCGCTATCTGTTCGAGCACCTCGGGGCTAAGGGCAAGATCGTCGTCATCGAGGGCACGCCGGCCGCACCCACCAACCGCGAGCGGCTGCGCGGTTACCAGCGCGCCTTCGGCGAATTCCCGGGCATCGAGGTGCTGGGCTCGGCGGTCGGCAATTACCAGACCCCCGACGCCAGGCGCGGAATGGAGAAGCTGCTGGCCGAGCACAAGCAGATCGACGCGGTGCTTTCAGCCAATGACAGCATGGCGCTCGGCGTGCTCGACGCGCGTCAAGACCGCCAACCGGACGGCTGTTGTGATCGGCATCAACGGCATCCTCCCGGCGGTGAAGCAGATCGAAGCCGGCGGGATGCTCGCGAGCGTCGACTTCAACATGTTCAAGATCGGCTGCACCGCGACGCGGGCGGCGGTGCGTCATCTCAAGCGCGAACCGCTGCCGGAGAAGGTGATGCTGCCGGCCGAGGTGATCGACAAGACCAACTACAAGGCCTGGCTGGTGCCGGTCGATCAGCGCGCCTGCCCGGAATGGAGCGAGGTCGCGCGTTAATAGCGGATCGTTTCTAATGCTCGTCCGGCCGGTTGCGCGCGATGATTTCGGCGGCACCCTTGTCGAGCAATTCCAGACCAACCGCGCGGCCGAGTTCGCGGGGTCGGTCCGCCGCCGCCGTTCGCGACGCTTCGATGAAGCGCTGACCGGTCTCATCCAGCACAGCAGCCGTGAGCGTCATGTCGTTGCCGGAAATGGTCGCGTGACCCGCGATCGGCGAATTGCAATGGCCGTTCAGCACCCACAGCACCTCACGCTCGGCCTCGGCGCAGAGCCGCGACGAGGCGTTCTCGATGCCGGCCAGATACCCGCGCGTGACCCAGTCTTTCTCGACGCATTCGACCGCGACGATGCCCTGGCCCACCGACGGCAGCATCTCGGTGACGGAGAAATCATAGGCAATGCGCGACGTCATGCCGATGCGCTCGAGGCCGGAGCGTGCCATGACAAGCGCATCCGCCGGCCCGACCTCGCCGCCGTCGGGAAGGCGCTGCATGTCGCCGCGGTCGAGTTTTGCGATCCGCGTGTCGGCGGCGCCGCGGTAATGGATCACGGTGACTTCCGGAAACAGCCGGCGCAGATAGGCCGCGCGGCGCACCGCGTTGGTGCCGATCTTGAAGCCCTTGCCGCGCGAGGCCCTGAAGGTTTCCAGCGACAGGCCCGGACGCAGCACCAGTGAATCGTTGGCGGCATCGCGGGGCAGCGTCGCCGCGATGACGAGGCCGGGCGTCTCCTCATTGCCGGGCACGTCCTTCAGCGAATGCATCGCGGCCTGCAATTCGCCGGCGCGCATGGCCTGGCGGATTTCGGCAACGAACGCGCCGCCCTTGCCGCCATGACGCAGCAGCTTGCTGGTCTGGTCCTGATCGCCGCGGGTTTCGAATTTTACGATCTCGACGTTCAGCCCCGGATTGGCCGCACGCAGCCGCCGCGCGACCTCATCGGTCTGCTCCAGTGCCATCACGCTCTTGCGCGTGCCGATACGTAGGGGTTGGTCTGGCACGGGGTCTCCGTTTCGGGGCGGTCGATGGGTGGGGGATTAAAGCAAAGGGACGGGTAAAACAATCCGCCTTCGCCCTTGGGCTACGGCGGGACGGGTCCGCTTTCGTCGTCCCGGCGAACGCCGGGACCCATACGCCGCGGCGGCTGTTGTTTGCAGAAAGTCTCTAACGCCGGCGCTCTAATCGATGGGCCGCGGCGTATGGGTCCCGGCTCAAGGCCGGGACGACGTGGATAGGTCATCGTAAACACGCCTTCGCCTTCCCGCGGCGCAATGCGCCCGAGGTTTGCAAATTCGTTCCGCCCCCAAATAGAGAGGGCGCAGGGAATGCCGGATGCGCGCTGCACCCGCGGTCTCGCGTGCGGTTTGCACAAAACAAAGTGCACACGAGCATACAGGGCAGCGGAGAACATCCGACATTCCCTGCGCAATGGCTTTACGGCTTATATCGCGCTCTCCCCGGAGACGAGTTCTTGATTGACTCCGTCGCCCCTGATCAGCTTTTGGCCTCTCAGGAACTTGACGCCGGCAACGGGCGCCAGGACCACGCGTCTTCGCCGTACGCCTCTGTCGCGTTACGTCTCCGCGACATCAGCGTCCATCGCAACCCGTCCAACGTCCGTGACGACGGCCGACGCCCTCTGAGTGGGACGGGATGGCCAAAGATATGCACCTGATTTGCCTTTCTGTAAAACAGAAATATTTTTTATTTTGGGGCTTGACATGACTTCTGAATAACAGAAGTGATTTGCCCGACGCGGCTACTGCATTGATGTGCGAGCAGCAAATCGCGCGAACCGTGCGTTCCCTCCCCCCCTTGCGGGGGAGGGTTAGGGAGAGGGGTGGCGTCATCGGGACTGCTCGTGAGAACCCCTCTCCCCAGCCCTCCCCCGCAAGGGGGGAGGGAGCAGACCTTTCGCGTGGCGCGACCGTCCAAACCTTACCCACAACCCCATCCCTCCCCGACGGGCAGCCATCCCGGATTGGGCATTGTGCGGCGCAACAAAAGGAATAGATTCACGGCCTGAAGCGAGGTCGTAAGTGTCTGAAATCAATGCCAATGCCTGGGTTTCCTCAGGCCATCGCCCGATGGGCTTCCCCGAATTCGTCGTCATCATCGCCTCCATCATGGCGCTGAACCCGCTGGCGATGGACATGATGCTGCCGGCGCTGCCGAACATCCGCTCCGCGTTCCACCTCGCCGACGCCAACCGCCCGCAAATGGTGCTGTCGATCTTCCTGGTCGGCTTCGGCGTCGGCCAGTTCGTGATGGGGCCGTTGTCCGACCGCTTCGGCCGCCGGCCGGTGCTGCTCGGCGGCATGACCGTCTATTTTATCGCGAGCCTGCTGGCGATCGCCGCCCCCTCGTTCGAGACCTTGTTGCTGGCGCGCGCGCTGCAGGGCCTCGGCACCTCGGCGACCCGCGTCATTGCCACCTCGATCGTGCGCGACTGCTACGCCGGCCGCCGCATGGCGAGCGTGATGTCGCTGGCGATGATGGTGTTCATCGCGGTGCCCGTCATCGCGCCGTCGTTCGGCCAGGCGGTGCTGCTGCTGACGCAATGGCGCGGCATCTTCATCGTGCTGATGGTCTATGGCGTGGTGACGCTGATCTGGAGCGCGTGGCGCATGCCGGAGACACTGCCGGTTCCGCTGCGCCGGTCGCTCGCCGTCCGCGACATCCTCGACGCCTTCCGCCAGACCGTCACCAACCGCCAGACGTTGGGCTACGCGCTGGTCTCCGGCGGAGTGCTCGGCTCGCTGTTCGCTTATGTGTTCACATCGCAACAGGTATTCACCGATATCTACAGGCTCGGGCATTATTTTCCGATTGCGTTCGCGGGCATCGCGATCGGCACGGCGATTGCCGGCTTCGTCAACTCCCGCTTCGTCAATCGTCTGGGCATGCGCGTGATTTCACACGCCGCGTTGCTGGGCTACGTCGCCGTATCGGGAATCATGCTGGCGGCGGTGAAATTGCAGATGCTGCCGTTGCCGCTGTTCATGGCGCTGTCGGCGCTGATGATGTTTTCGTTCGGGCTGATGATCGCCAACTTCACGGCTCTGGCGATGGAGCCGCAGGGCCATATCGCCGGCACCGCCTCGTCGCTGTACGGATCGATCACCACCCTGCTCGGCATCGGCATCGGCACCACGATCGGCCAGGATTACGACGGCACGCTGCTGCCGTTCGCGACCGGTTTCTTCCTGTGTACGCTGGCGTCGCTCGGCGTCGTGCTGGTGGTGGAGAAGGGCCGGCTATTCAGGCCGCATCAGGTAGCGGGATACTAGCTTCGCAGGGCGGGTAGAGCCAGCGGGTCGCTGATTGGCCGGAACCATCATGAGCCAGGCGGCTTGGTCTCCAGCAAGGGATAGCCAATACCGGTGTCCGACCGAACCAGTCTCGATCCAGGAGTCTGAGGCTATCTACCAATGCCCATGAACCGCTGGAACGAGCGAAGGAACGCAACCGTATGGCCATCAAAAAACACGGCGTCATTATCGAAACGCCAATAGAAGCTCGCCAGGCCGAGCCTGGACCGTCGATACTGTTTTTGCTCCTCATCAGCCTGAGTATTGCCGTGGTCACGTTGGCGGTTGTCCTTTTCGTGTTTTTCCGGACCTGACGCTCACAATTGCATCAGCATAACGCCGGAACGATACGGGGCACCGGACTTTACCTCTTCAGATCGAACTCCAACCGATGAGCTGGGCCAATGCAAACGCTACCCGTTGACCGCGCGCTGAGCATCTACGGCGCCCTTGCGGACCGTTCCGAGACGAAGGGCGCCCGCGAGCGTCTTTCAAGGCATCTGATGAAATTATACGTCGACGGCGAAACGAACGAGCACCGCTTGACCGTGCATGGGCTGTCATACCTTCAAAAGCTGGATCGGGATAACGATTCCAGAAATTGAGGTTTCCGGTGTCATCCCTTTTGCGCCAGCCGCTGCTTTCGCAGTGAATTGCGCCGCATGATCCTGGCCTTCGCAGCGCGGACGGCGTCGGCTCTGGTCAGTTTGGTTTTCGGTAGGGATTTCCTCTCTGCGTCGTCCGAGCCAGGCATTGCAGGAAGCAACGGTGCGGGCCTCGTCGAGCCGTGATCGACGGGCTGCATGCTCATTGGGCCGGCGCATCGTGGTTTGCTTTTCTGCATCTGGAATAACGCGTTGCTGCCGGATTTGTTCGATGTCGCGGACCGCGCCGGGCTGGCAACCTGCTCGCCAGAGGCCTCTGACGAAGGCCGGATCGCAATTCGCGAAAAGGTTCCATGGTCCCCGGTGAATAGGCTGCCTTACCCGGTGCAACCTATGCGCCGGTCGCGCCTTGGTTACGGGAGAACCAGCTTGAGCCGCCTATTCAAACCATTCTTTGTTCCCCGTGCCCGGCGTCTATTTCCTGCAACGCCTCGGAAAGCCTCAATGAGCTTGATCACCAGAAAAGTCAGCGCCGGACGCACGATGGACGAGCTGCTGGCTTTACTGAGTGCCGTCGCCTGCTCGATCATGGCTGCATTGTTCATTGCGGCGCTGTATTTCGGCCGAGAAATTTTCGTACCCATCGCGCTCGCTATCCTTCTCAGCTTTGTGCTCGGACCGCCGGTCGGACTGCTGCAGCGCGCCCGCGTTCCCCGCAGCCTTGCTGTCGTGGGCATCGTCTTTCTGGCATTCTCCGTGATCTTCGGCCTGGGCACCCTGATCGCCAATCAATTGAACCAATTGGCCGGAGACCTGCCGGTTTATCAATCGACGATGCGCGAAAAGATCAAGTCAGTGCGCGGCGTTACGGCGAGCAGCGGCACCCTCGAACGTGCGGCGGACATGCTCCAGGAATTGAGCCGGGAACTCGACAGGCCGAAGGATGATAAATCGGTCCGCGGTGCCATCCCGCGTCTCGGCGCGCCGAATGCTGCCGTCACGGCCTTGCCTATCCCCGTTGAAGTGCGCCAGCCCGACCCGGGAGCGCTGGAGAATCTGCGAACCTTGATCGCACCATTGCTCAATCCGCTGGCGACCACCGGCATCATCATCATTTTCGTCATCTTCATCCTGATCCAGCGCGAGGATCTGCGAAACCGCCTTATTCGATTGGCGGGCTCGCATGATCTGCAACGCACGACAGCGGCGCTGGACGATGCGGCTACGCGCCTCAGCCGGCTGTTTCTGGCTCAGTTGATGATCAACGCCACTTTCGGCGTGATCATCGGGGCGGGACTATCGTTCATAGGTATTCCCAGCGCGATCCTCTGGGGCATTCTGGCGGCCGTGCTGCGGTTCGTTCCCTACATCGGCACAGCCATCTCGGCGGCTTTTCCGCTGGC
This sequence comes from Bradyrhizobium sp. JYMT SZCCT0428, assembly GCF_018131075.1. Taxonomy (GTDB): domain Bacteria; phylum Pseudomonadota; class Alphaproteobacteria; order Rhizobiales; family Xanthobacteraceae; genus Bradyrhizobium. The sequence goes on from NZ_JAFCLS010000022.1 coordinate 59,936, forward strand.
GTTGGCGGCCGCCGTCGATCCGGGCTGGTCGATGCTCGTATGGACGGTCGTGCTCTTTCTGGGAGTCGGACCGATCATAAGCCAGGTCGTGGAGCCTCTCGCCTACGGCCAGAGCACCGGACTTTCTCCCGTCGCCATCGTCGCTTCAGCGACGTTCTGGACCGCATTGTGGGGGCCCATCGGGCTCGTCCTTGCAACGCCCTTGACGGTTTGCCTCGTCGTCCTCGGACGTCATGTCGAGCGGCTCGAATTTCTCGACGTGATTTTTGGCGACAGGCCCGCATTGTCACCGCCGGAAATGTTCTACCAGCGAATGCTGGCCGGCGATCCGATCGAGGCGGCAGGAAAGGCCGAAGAATTCCTGAAGGAGAAATCGCTGTCTTCCTATTTCGACGAGGTCGCCCTGAGAGGCCTTCAACTGGCGCAGGCAGATGCCAAGCGCGATGCCCTGGACCAGGCGCGCATGATCAAGATTCGCGACGCCGTTACCGAGTTTGCCAGCGACCTTTCCACCCAGGATGATTCGATCCCCGAGGTGACCTCGCCGACCATGGATGCGGAGGCGGCGGCCGCGGTCGAAACCGTCCCGGATGCCGCGATATCAAGCAATTTGCCGGTCGTGCAAAAAGCCGATCTACCGCTTCATTGGCAGGGAGAAGCGCCGGTGCTCTGCCTGGCCGGACGCACCCCGCTCGACGAAGCCGCAGCGGTGCTGTTTGCCCAGCTTTCCGACGCGCACGGCCTCGGTGCGCGCGTCGAGCCTGCGGACGCACTCTCGTCGACCAGGATCGTGCAGCTGGATTTCAGCGGTGTCGCGATCGTCTGCCTGTCCTACCTCGACGCCAGCAGTCCCGCCCATATGCGCTACTCGGTTCGGCGGCTGCGTCGCCGATTGCCAAAGGCCACGATCATCATGCTCGGTTGCTGGGCCGAGAACCTCGACAAGGAAGCGCTGGAAGAACTGCGGGAGGCGGCCAAAGCCGACATCGCCGCGGGGAACTTGCGTGAAGCGATGATGATCTGCCGGACGGCTGCCGGCGTGGAGGAAATCGATGAACCGCCGGGCCGTGCTACGCCAGCCCTCAAGATTGCGTAAGAAACCGCTGGATCAATCCCAGCACCTCATCCGGCCTGTCGTGCTGCAGCCAGTGGCCGGCGCCGGCGATCTTGGCGAGTTCGGCGTGTTTGAAATGCGACATCACGCCGGCCTTCTCGGGATCGGGCAGAAAGCTCTCGCTGGCCGCAACCAGCAGCGTCGGGCACGCGATGCGTGACCACAGCCCGATATTGTCTTCGAGCGACAGCCGGTACGGCGCCCGCGCCCGCAAATAGGGATCGTACTTCCAGCTGAAACTGCCGTCGTCGTTGCGCTTCATGCCGTGGGTGGCCAGATGCATCGCCTGCGCGCGCGTCAGCCGCGGGTTGCGGCCGACGATCCGATCGGCGCCATCGGCCACGGTCTGATAGCGATGGATTTTCCGCTGCGCCAGCTTGTCGAGGTCGCCGGCCCAATCCGATATCCTGACGTCGGCGGGTTTGGGGCGGCGCGCCGGAAAATTGGTCACGCCGTCGAGCACGACCAGCTTCGAGACTCTATCCGGAAAGGCGCCGGCATAGGTCAGGCTGACCATGCCGCCCATCGAATGGCCGACGATGGCGACCTTCTCAAAACCTTCCGCTTTCACCAGGCCGGTCAGATCGTAGACGTGGTCGGCAAGGCTATAGCTGGAGCCGAAAGCCCAGCCGGAATCGCCGTGACCGCGCAAATCGGGCGCCACGACGTGATAATTCGCAGCCAACGCTCGCGCCAGATAGTCCCAGCTGCGGGAGTGGTCGAGGCCGCCATGCACCAGCAGCAATGGCGGCGCATGCGCGTTACCCCAATCCGTGAAATGAAGCTTGAGCCCCTGCGACTGAAAATAGCGCGACTGCGGCGCGTCCGATGCAATGTCCATCGGGATTACTTAAGGGCTGGCGCAGGATTGGTCCAGCGCCCGCCAAGACATCCAGCCGCTTATTGCGGCATGGCCGACCGATGGAAATGCACGATCTGCCAATCGGCGCCGCGTTTTGCCACCACGAAAGTGACCCGTCCGGATGCGCTGATCGGGGTTCCGTCTTTGACACGGGTCGTCGTATCGAGACCGGTCACCAGCACGGCGTTGTCAGAGAGCACCATCGATTCATAGCTGTCGAGGGTCGCCCCTCTCGGCCGGTTGTTGAGAAGCGCGGCTTCAAAATAGGTTCTGATACCCTCGGGCTTGGTCACGACTGCCTTGCTTCCAGTCCCCATGAACAACGCGTCCGGCGCATAAAGTTTGACGATCGCGTCAACGTCCGACGCTGTGAATGCCTTGGCCCATCTATCGATGATCTGAAGCGCATCTGTTTTTGAATCCGCAGCCGCCGTCGAAATCGAAGCCATCAACATAAACCCATAAAGAAAGAGACGCATGGCACACCTCCCAATATCTCTGGCGATGGAGGTTACGACAACTCAGGGAAAATCATAGCCCCATGATAGGCGGTGGTGTTGATCGCAATCGCGTGGGCCTCAGTTCAACCGCAGCTCGGTGATGTGCCGCGGATCCGGCTTCAGCTCACCGCGTTCGACGCGCATCACGATATCCGTCAGCGCGGCATTGGCGCGGCATGCGATCCCTATCTTCTCGCCCTCATCGACCACAAAGCCGTTGATGAATTCGATCTCGGTGCGCCGGCCCTTCTGCATGTCCTGGCCCATCGAGGGACGTTGCCCTGATGCCGTGCGCTTGCCGTCCGCAAAGCGCTGCTCGTCACAGGCGCGCATCGCCGCCTCGTCGCCCTCGCCGGCCCGCGCGATCGTTTCCGGCGGCAGATGCAGGATCTCCTCAAGCTGATAGCCATGCGCCTGGCCGACGCGAATGGCCTCGCTGCCGAGCCGGGTGGAGAAGCGGCGGATCGGTTCGCTCTCCAGCATCTGGCCGCCGGTCATGCCGGTGCAGGCGGAGAGCCCGTTGCCCATGACGTTGGCGACCAGCTTGGACCAGCGTTCGCCCCACAGGTTGCTGGTGACCTTGGCGCTGTCGGTGTAACCGACCAGGCGGCAGATTTCCTCCGCCCGTGGCGTGATGCGGCCGTGCACTTCGCCGGCGCGAAACACCGTGTGCGCGGCCCCGTGCTTGCCGGCGCCGCGATGGATGTGGCCGGGCTCGGGCAAATTGACCGTGATGCTGCTGGCGATGCAGCCGAGCGTCTTGCCCCAGCCGACGATGCCGGCGATGGTTTCTTCATTCATGCAGTTCTGCAGCGAGACGACATAACCGTCCGGCGCCAGATATTGCCGGATCAGCATGGTGGCCCAGGCGGTGTCGTAGGATTTCATGCAGACGAAGGCGATGTCGACCGGCGCCTCCTTCGCAAGCTGCTGCGCGTCCGTAACGTGCAGCGCGCGCACGGGAACCGAGAACTCCGGAACATCCATCGCGTGGGTGACGCGCAGGCCGTGCTTTCGCATATGCTCGACATGCTCGGGCCAGGGATCGATGAACGTCACGTCCTCGCCCGCCTGCACCATATGGGCCCCGGCATATCCGCCGACGGCGCCGGCTCCGACGATCGCTATCTTCTTGCCCATGCATGCCCCTTCGTTTTCTCTTTGGCGTTTCTTGACACATTTTCTTGGCACGGAGGCTAGCGCACTGGCCGGCCTCGTCACAATGGCTGAATGCGTGCGGAAGCTGATCATCGCCATGCGTCAGATGCGTGAGTTTCATATACTCGCCAAAACGGCCTATACTTGTCCGGACTGGCGCGGGGATGCGGCAGGAAGCACGCTTAAGGAGAATTTCGTGACAGGAACTGCGACGGCGCAGGCCTTTGAGCCGCGCTACATCCGGCTCGACCCCAACGACAATGTCGCGATCGTGGTCAATGATCGCGGCCTGCCGGCGAAGAGCCGTTTTGCCTGCGGTCTCGAGCTGCGCACCTTCGTGCCGCAGGGCCACAAGGTGGCGCTGTCGGATATTGCGCCGGGCGAGCCGATCCGCCGCTACAACGAGGTGATCGGCACCGCGGCAAAGTCTATCCTGGCCGGCGAATGGGTCGACGAGGCGCGCATCGACATGCCGACGCCGCCGGAACTGGACAGCCTCGAACTCGCCACCGCCGTCCCGGCCCCGCAGGCTCCGCTCGAGGGATACACGTTCGAGGGCTTTCGCAATCCCGATGGTTCGGTTGGCACCAAGAATGTGCTGGCGATCTCGACCAGCGTACAATGCGTCGCCGGCACGCTGCAGTTTGCGATCAAGCGCATCAAGGCCGAGCTGCTGCCGAAATATCCCAATGTCGACGACGTCGTCGGGCTGACGCATAATTACGGCTGCGGCGTAGCGATCAATGCGCCGCTGGCGATCGTGCCGATACGCACCCTGCAGAACCTCGCGCTGAACCCGAATTTCGGCGGCGAGGTGATGGTCGTCGGCCTCGGCTGCGAGAAACTGGTTCCCGAGCGGTTGCTGCCGGAAGGGACCGACAGCAGCGTCGTGCGGATGCAGGACGAAGCGTTCGACGGGTTTGGCGCCATCGTCGACGCCATCATGGAGATGGCAGACGCGCGACTTGCCGTGCTCAATGCGCGCCGCCGCGAAACCTGCCCCGCCTCCGACCTCGTGATCGGCCTGCAATGCGGCGGCTCGGACGCCTTTTCCGGGGTGACCGCCAATCCCGCGCTCGGCTTCGCCGCCGATCTATTGGTGCGCGCAGGCGCAGCCGTGATGTTTTCCGAAGTCACCGAAGTGCGCGACGCCATACATCTGTTGACGCGGCGTGCCGCCAACGAAGAGGTCGGCCGCGCGCTGATCCGCGAAATGGACTGGTATGACGGCTATCTCGCCAAGGGCGACGCCGACCGCAGCGCCAACACCACGCCCGGCAACAAGAAGGGCGGGCTCGCCAATATCGTGGAGAAGTCACTCGGCTCGATCGTCAAATCAGGCACCAGCGCGATCGTCGACGTGCTGGCGCCGGGCGAGCGCGTGCGAACTAAAGGCATGATCTTCGCGGCAACGCCCGCCAGCGACTTCATCTGCGGCACGCTGCAGCTTGCGTCGGGAATGACGCTGCAGGTGTTCACGACCGGCCGCGGCACGCCCTACGGGCTCGCCGCCGCCCCCGTCATCAAGGTCTCGACGCGCACCGAACTGGCGCGGCGCTGGAAGGACCTGATCGATTTCGACGCCGGCCGCATCGCCACCGGCGAAGCGACGATCGAGGAAACCGGCTGGGACCTGTTCCGCCTGATCCTCGATGTCGCGAGCGGCCGCACCAAAGTGTGGTCCGACCGCTGGGGCATTCACAACGATCTGACGCTGTTCACGCCGGGACCGGTGACCTGAGGCGCGTCCACTTCGTCGCAAGTTGCCATTAGGCCTGCGTTAACCATTGCGCCGGGCGATTGCGCCTGGCTCGCGATTGGAAGGTTGCGCCCGGCGTTTCAAATCATGCGATCTATTTAAGCGAACATTACGGAATCTAGCATAGGCAAAAGGGGCAGCACCGCGCATTGACCGGCGTCATTGAGGAGCCCTGTTTTGCAGCCCTTCCCGAGAATTACAGGCCGCCATATTTTGCAATTTTCGTATTGGCTTCCGTCACGCTGTCCTGCCATTGCAGTGGAACAGCGAGAGCGCCTGAATCATATGCGTGACGCGCAAGGGATCTAGCCATGAATGCGGATAGCGTTGACGTGCTGGGCGTTCGACAAAGCCGAATGTTGCCGCGATCTCGCTGGCTCGCTCTGCTGGGACTGGGTTTAGCGTTTGTACTCATTGTGCCATGGCTGCAGGGAGCCCTCTGGTTCACACCATGCCCTGGCCGGATCGCGGGCGACTGCGCAGGTCCGTTGGACGACCTGCGCTGGACGTTCGCCATCCAAACCGGGCTCTGCATCGGTTTCATTATGATCGGCGCTGCAATCAGCCCCGTTGGCGAGGTTGATCGAATAACCGGGAAGATCGTTTCCTGGATCGGGGCACGGACGAATTGGTGCATATCCGTGACCGTCATCGCCGCGATGCTGCTGCCGTTGGCAGTGGCCTACTTCATCCTGGACCGGTTTCCGAATTCCGGCGACGAGGACTGCTATCTGTTTCAGGCGCGCGCGTTTGCTGCGTTTCGATTGTGGGAAGCCCCGCCAATTCTGGGAACGGATTTGATCCCGTTCCGCACCTATCTTTTCGAATCCAAATGGGTCAGCCAGTCCCCACCGGCATGGCCGATGGTGCTCTCGGCAGGGTTGCTGCTGGGAATACCGCCATGGACGGTAAATGCCTTGCTGGGTGGAGCCAGCGTCGTGGCGCTTGCCGCGTTTTGCCGGCGTGTCGGTAATCCATCCGCGGCTGTCGTCGCGGCGGCGCTTTTTGCGCTGACCCCGTTCTACGTCATGAACGCGGCTTCGTATTTTCCGCACGTCCTCGCGTCACTGCTGATCCTGTCGTTCTGCCTCTGCCTGCTGCCGGATGGTGAGATTCCGCGGGGGCACAGGCTGGTCGCGGCGGGAGCCATCGTCGGTTTGCTGGGGGCGACACGCTATTACGACGTTTTGCCGCTGATTCCGGCGACGCTGTTGTGGTTGAGCCGGCAGCGGCGGAACGCATGGCCGCGCCTGATCGGACTTCTGGCGGCAGGACTTGTCCCGGCACTCCTGCTGCTGATGCTCTATCATTATCTGATCACCGGCAGCCCGTTCCGCACCGCATACTACGTCATCAACACGCCGGAAGTATCCAATATTTTCGTAAGCCTCGACCCCTTGCGGATCTTCAATGGGGTGGTGATAACCGCGGGTCGCCTGGTCGAACTTGCGTTGTGGACGTCGCCGGTTTTGCTGATCGTGTATTGTTGTTGCCTCATACTCAAATTCAAGGACCGCAAGTTCGCCTTTTACGATCTGATTTTTCCGGGCTTCGTGCTGGCCTATGTGATTTACGCCGATCTCGGCGGCAACCGCTATGGCCCTCGCTTTTACTTCGATGCGTTCCCTCTGATGATGGTCACCATCGTTTCGGCGCTCCCTTCAGTTACCGCGAGACTGGAGCGGTCGATGGATCGCGCGATGCTGCCGCTCGCTCCGATTGCCTGCGTGCTGTATCTGGTTGGCATCTGGCCGCTGGTGCTGACGGCCTTCCAGTTCCAGGTGTTTTCGCGCCAGGAGCCGTTTCGGTTGGTGCAGCAAGCCGTGACCGGGAACGCGGTCGTCATTCACGACACCTCCAGCGGCCTCGGCATGCATGATTGGGACCTCGTGCGCAATCCGCCATCCATGGACGCGGCCGTTCTTCATGCCCGTGTGGGGACCGATGTCGGCGCGCTGCGCAAGGCGTTCCCCGACCGGTCGATCTGGCGCTACAGTCGCAGCGATCCAACGCAGCCTGGTCAGCTGATTCGTGTCACGCCGTAGTTGCCTCTGGGGGCGGTCCACACGGATGGCGCGTTGGGCGATGAGGGCGAAGCCCGGAGCCGTTCGCTGAATTATTTCTGTTCCTGCATCGCGGTGTCGTAGGCGCGGATCGTTGCCCTGGCGCGTTCGGCGACTTCGGCCGCGGTCATGCCCGGTTTGTAAAGGCTGGTGCCGAGACCGAAGGCGTGAATTCCGGCCTTGGTATATTCCGCAAAATTCTTGTCGGAGATGCCGCCCACGGCGGCGATCATCAGGCCCGCGGGAAGAACGGCGCGGATCGCTGTTATTCCCGACGCGCCAAGGATACCGGCCGGAAAGAATTTCAGCGCAGAAGCCCCTTCCCTGGCCGCAAGCAGCGCCTCCGTCGCGGTAAAGACGCCGGGCATCGTGACCATGCCGCGATCCCAGGCGGCGGCAATGACATCAGGGTCGACGTTCGGGGAAACCATCAGCCGCCCGCCGACATCATGGAGCCGTTCGACATCCTCTGGCGTCAGTACGGTGCCCGCACCGATCAGGATATCGGCAGGGGCTTTCTTCACGGCGATCTCGATGGAGCGGAACGTGTCCGGGGAGTTGAGTGGAATCTCAATCGCCGTCATGCCGTGTTCGATCAGCACGTCGACGATGCCCTCGGCCTCTTCGGGTTTCACGCCGCGCAAGATCGCGACCAGCGGACGCTTCATCGGCGGGAATGGAACAGGGTTCACAAATTTGTGTCCTTCTATAAAGTCCAGATGGTCTTGGCAGCCGAGGCAAGACCACGTCGGACCGCATCATCTGAATCGATGGATTGGACCGCAACGGAAAGACTGTCAAACGCCAATCGATACAGCGCCTCGAGCCTGCCTGACGCAACCAGGGTGATGTTGCTCTTCGATCGATCGCCGGCCAGCCCCGCCGCCAGTTCGAGGCCGATCAGGGTTCCCGAAATTCTCTCGCGAGCCGAGGCGGGACTGCCGCCGAACAGAAGCTGACCGGAGCGCACCTGGAACAACAAATTGGCCGTGAAGGCAGGCGCCTCAAAGGCGGCAACGACCGCCGATTTGAACGCTTCGCTATCCACGGCTTCGTCCGCGTTCGCCACGGCAAGCGACAGGATCGTCCCTTGCGATATGGCGCTGAAGAGTTCGCCGGTCATGAACGTGGTGAAGCGCTCCACCGTCCCACCACGCACGCTCGCCCATTTCGAATGGGTGCCGGGCATGCAGACCAGCGCTTCGCCATCCGCACCGAGGGCACCGAGCAACTGGGTTTCTTCGCCGCGCATCACGTCCGGCGCTTTGGAGTCGCGCTGCGCGATGCCTGGAAGGATCCGGATATCGCGCGACTGTTCGGGAACCGGCACGGCACGCTGCAGGATGGATGTGAGGCTTGCCGGCGTGTCGATATATCCCGCTTCAACCCAGCCCTGCCGGGCTCCCGCCATGCCGCAGATGATGACAGGCAAATGATCGGCGGCGCTGACGGCATCGAGATGCGACTGCAGCACGGCGACGAAGCCGACCTTGGCGGCCGCCATCATGCCTTCATCGCTGCGGCGTTCCGCCAGAACGTCGCCGGCTTGATTCATCAGCCACAGGCGGAAGCTGCTGGTGCCCCAATCGACGGCGACATAGGCGGCCTGGCTCATTTCGAAATCCGTCCTGATGTTCGTGCTTTCTGTATGGCGCTCCACACCAGATACGGCGTCGCCGGCATGTCCAGTTCATTGATACCGAGCGGTGACAAGGCGTCGAGCACGGCGTTCATGATGGTTTGCGGCGCGGCGATGCTGCCGGCCTGCCCGGTTCCCTTCACGCCCAGCGGATTCGACCTGGTCGGCGACGATTCATTCAGACCACCGGCGAAGCTCGGCAGATCCTGCGCGCGCGGCAGCGTGTAGTCCATGAAAGAGCCGCTGAGCAGCTGCCCCTCGGGATCGAACACGATGTGCTCCAGCAGCGACTGCCCGATGCCTTGCGCCACCCCGCCATGCACCTGGCTGAGCGCCACGCGCGGATTGATCAGGCGGCCGAAATCATCGACGATGGTGTAGCGGTCGAGCCGCACCACGCCGGTATCAGGGTCGATCTCGACTTCCGCGACATGACACCCATTCGGAAAATTGTAGAGGTCGGAACTGTTGGTCGCACTTCCCTCGAGCCCCGGCGTCAATCCCTCCGGCAGATTGGCGGCATCCCGTGCGGCATCGGCTACCTTGCCGATCTCGATGGCGCGCTCGGTGGATTTCACGACAAAGCGGCCATCGACAAACACCACCTGATCGGCCGGCGCCTGCAGCAGATGCGCTGAAATCAGCCGGCCCTTCTCGATCAGTTTCTCGATCGCCATCACGAGCGCTGTGCCGCCCATATGCATCGAACGCGCGCCGCCATGGCCGTTGCCGCCGGGCAGAAAATCCGTGTCGCCCTGCTGGAAGCGGAATGCATCGATCGGCAATCCGAGCAGGTCGGCCGCGACCTGCGGATAGGCGGTCTCGTGCCCCTGGCCGTTGGACTGCGTACCGACCGCCAGCGACACCGTGCCGTCGGCCTCGAATGCGGCCCGCGCCATTTCCAACGGCACGCCCCGGGACGTTTCGAGGAAGCACGCAATCCCGAGGCCGCGCAGCAGGCCGGCCTTGTCAGATTGTTTGCGCCGCTTGCGAAAACCGTCGCGATCGGCGAGCGCGATCGCGTCGTCCAGATTGGCCTTGAAGCGGCCGCCGTCGATCTTCATGCCCATCGCGGTGCGATGCGGAAACCTGCTGACGATGTTGCGGCGGCGCAATTTGACGGCATCGATGCCTGACTTGATCGATGCAAGGTTCACCAGCCGCTCGATCAGATAATTGGCCTCGGGCTTGCCGGCGCCGCGATAGGCGTCGATCGGCGGCGTGTTGGTGAAGGCGCCGCGCACCTCGTAAAAAACTGACGGGATGTCATAGACACCGCCGATCGCGCTACCGGCCGCGTTGGTGGAACTGATCGGGCCGCTGGTCGACAGGTACGCGCCCATATTGGCGACCGCCTTCACTTCGAGCGCGAGAAACCGGCCATCTTTGTCGAGCGCCAGCCGAGCACGGGAAAAGAAATCGCGCCCATGCGCCGAGCTGACGAAATCTTCTGATCGTTCGCAGACCCAGCGCACCGGGCGGCCGAGCTTCCTGGCCGCCCACAGCACCAGCACATATTCGGGATAGACGTAGTTCTTCATCCCGAAGCCGCCGCCGACGTCAGGCACCACCACGCGCAGGCGCTCGAGCGGTATCTTGAAGACGGCGCTAGCCAGCACCTTGCGGGTGTCGTGAACGGCCTGACCAGTCACCGACAGCAGAAATTGATCCGTCTTGCGATCATGAAAGCCGATCGCGGCGCGCGTCTCCAGGGGAGCGGCCACCACGCGGTTGTTGAACAGGTCGCACTCGACGATATGAGCGGCCTCTGCCATCGCCGCAGCAACCGCCGCCGCGTCACCCCTATGGAACAGGAAGGCGGAATTGCCCGGCGCCTCCTTCCAAAGCAGCGGAGCGTCCGGCTTGAGCGCCGCGGTCGCCATGGTAACGCAGGGCTTGGCCTCATAGGCGATGTCGACCGCTTCGGCGGCCGCCACCGCCGCCTCCAGCGTCTCTGCGACAATCAGGACGACGGGATCGCCGACATGCCGCACGAAATCACGGGCCAGCGCGGGGCGCGGCGGCGCGATGATCGGCTCGGCCGCGTCAATCACCGTGACGCAGGGCAACTCGCCGATCCCATCGGCCGCGAGGTCGGCTTCGCAAAGCACCGCCACAACGCCGGGGAGCGCACGGGCAGCGTCCAGACTTATCCGGGTAATTCGTGCGAAGGCGTGCGGCGAGCGGACCACATGGGCGTAAAGCACATCAGCCACGTGGTCATTGGCGACGTATGTCCCGCGCCCGGTGAGGAAGCGATGGTCTTCCAGCCGGTTCAGGGATTTGCCTTGATAACGTTCGCGCAACCGCTCACCTCCTTGCCGAAGCAACAAGGGTTATATTGGGCGCTTGCGGTGACCGCCACCCTCCTTGCCCCGTCGAATTTGGGTTGCAGACCTGTCGACCACTTCGCTCGCTCTAGCGGGCCGGACCCGATGACGCCTGCCGGGCCCAATCCCTGTTGGCCGAAACGACCCCGCTGCCAACCAGGATGCCGACGAGGACGAGGGCCATACCGGCGACCAGTTCCACCGTCAGCGATTCTCCAAGCAGCACGATTCCCAGGGCCATCGCCGTGATGGGATTGAGCGTCAGGTACAACACGGTTGTCGTCGGCGGCAGCCAGCGCAATGCCCACATGAAAAGCGAAAACTGCAGAACACCGGCAACCGTTCCAAGGAACGCCACCGCGATCCATCCTTTTGCACTGAGTACCGGCAGAGCCACGCTGCCTTGCTGGAGACCGACAACCGGCAACAAGACAGCGACAGCGAACGCCATCGCCAATGCCGTCACGAAAATCGGCCCGTGGCGCATCAGGGTTGCGCGGCTGAAAACCGAGTAGATGGCGGCGCAGAGGACGCTGAGGAGCATCAGCGCGTCTCCGACCATGTAATCGGCATTTCCCCGCCCGAATGCAGCGGTGCCAAACGCCACCGCGATGCCCGAAAACGCCAGCACGACGCCTGCGACCTTCGCACTCGTCAGCTTCTCTCGGCTAAAGATCGCTGCGACGATCAGGGTCTGGATCGGTATCGTCGCCAGACCAACCGCGCCGCGTGCGGCCGGCACGTATTGAAGCGACGCATTGAAGGCCCAGGGAAAAAGCACAAAGAACAGAATCCCGAACCCGGCGATCTTTGCGCACTCGGACAGCGCAAGGCCGCCACGCGGCCACGTCACCAGCAGAAACGGCGCAAAGCAGGCGGTCGAGATCAGGTAGCGATAGAAGACCAGCGAGATCGGGTCGATCTCTCCAATGACCGAGCGCGTGGCCACGACGGCAGCCCCCGCGATCAAGGCCGCTGCCGCCGCGGCAGCATGGGCGAGTACAATCCTGTTCATGACGTCGCCACGTCGATCAGCCGCCCGGCGCCGGCCAGTAACTTTAAAATCGAAAGTTACACTAGCCACGACACTTTAAAAATGCAAGTCGGTCTGATAGATTATCGAGGGACACCGTTCCGGGCAGGTTCGGTGCTGAAAACGCGGGCACGTTCGCCATGGCAAGACATGACTTCCGATCGACATGCTCCATCGCGCGCGCGCTGGAAGTCGTGGGCGACAAGTGGACGCTTCTCATCGTTCGCGACCTGATGTGGCACAGCAAGCAGACCTTTCAGGCGCTGCAGGACAGCGCTGAACGCGTCCCGTCGAACATCCTCTCCGAAAGGCTCAAGAGGCTTGCGGAATGGGGGCTGGTGAAACGCGAGCCCTATCAGCAAAACCCTGTCCGATACGCCTATCAGCTGACCGACGAAGGAAGACGCCTGGAACCCGTCCTGCTGCAAATCATGACTTGGGGCCACGAGCACCTCGGTGGCGGTCGCTACGACCCGAAATCAGGCAAGAGCTGGAAAGCGCGAACCGGGTGAAGTTCACAGGTCCTTTTCCGCGAGTTCGCGAAACGCGTCGGGGACGGAAGAAGAGACGCCCGGCGCCACCGATCCGTAGCCGATCGCATCCCATCCGAAGCGTTCGCGGATTTTATCGACGGCATGGTCGACCGCCCAACGTGCCATGCCTCTCTTGGTGCCGGGGCGGCGTGCTTCATCGCCAAGGCCGAGCGGGAGCTCGAGCTCCACATCCCGCTGCTCTCCAAGATGCGATACGGAAATCGCCAGCAGCGAAATGGTTTTCTCGTGAGGATGATCGGCGAGGACGGCGCGCACCAGCTCCTCGGCGACCTCAGCCAGAATCAGGGTCGCGGAAACCGGTGCGTCGAGCGTGACCGAACGCGTGACGGAATTCAGATTGGCGAAGCGAACGCGGACCGTCACGGTCCGCCCGGGCCTGGACTTGGCGCGGAGCCGGCTGCCGATACGGTCAGCAAGGTGAAGCAAGGTGGATCGAACAACCCGCTCTTCGGCGGGTTTCCTGCCAAGCGCCGATTGCGCTCCTGCCGATCGAGCCCGGCGGTGGGTCCTGATTTCCCGTGGATCACGATTCCACGCCAGCGCCGCAAGTTTCGTCCCTGCCGCGGCACCAAGCACCCGCTTGAGCGAACATCCCGGTGTCGCTGCGAGTTGCCCGATCGTGAGCACGCCAATTTCGGCCAGCCGTGTCCGCGTCGCCGGACCCACGCCCCACATCAGCTCGACCGGCAGGTGGTGAAGGAATCCGAGCTCCGTGTCGGGATCGACAACGACGAGCCCATCGGGTTTGGCCACCTGCGAAGCAATTTTCGCCAGATGCTTGGTGCGCGCGACACCAACCGAAATCGGAAGACCAAGCTCCGCGCGCACGCGTTGGCGGATGGCCATCGCGATTTCGGCAGGCGGACCGAACAGATGGGTGCAGCCCGCGACGTCGGCAAAGGCCTCGTCGATGGAGATCCGCTCGACGAGAGGCGTGAAATCGCCGATCACCTTGATAGCTGCATCGCCCAGCCGCTGGTATTCCCTGAAATGCCCGCTGACAAAAATAAGTTGCGGACAGAGTTCGCACGCTTGTCGTCCCGGCATACCGCCGCGGACACCGAAGGCCTTGGCTTCGTAAGACGCGGCAAGCACAACCCCACCACCGACGGCAATGGGTTTGCCGCGCAGCGATGGATCAAGCAGTTGCTCTACCGAGGCATAGAAAGCATCCAGGTCCGCATGGAGGATGGTGGCTGTCGTTGCCATCCTGACCGTTCGCCCATGTCGTTTTGACGATGTTCTCGCAGAAAGAACATAATGAGAACAAGGACGCCTTGTGTCAAGCGATCGGAGACGCGCGGGACCAGGATCGGCATTCAGCCGTGATACGCGAACAGCTCGATCGGATCATTGAAGCCGCGCACCGGATGTTCACCGACGCGTTCGAGATCGAAATCGCCTTCGACAGAGTCGGCGAACGCGCGGGACAGCAGCACCGTTTTCCCCAATTGCTTGGTGAGGGTTTCGAGACGCGAAGCCATGTTGACCGCCGGACCGATAACCGTGAAGTCGAGCCGGCTGCGCGATCCGATATTGCCGTACATGACGTCGCCGACGTGAACACCGATGCCGTAGTTCAGCGGCGCCCGGCCGGTTTCGCTGTTCTTTTCGTTCAGGGCCGTCATGGCCTGACGGGCCTCAGTCACGGCATGCAGCAGGTTTGCACAGGCTTGGGGCTGGCTGAGCGGAAAGATGGCGAGCAGGCCGTCGCCGATGAACTTCAGTATTTCGCCGCCATGACGCGCGATCGGCTCCGACATCGCGTCGAAATAGCCGTTCAGGAGATCAATGACGTCATCGCGCGGCCAGTTGTCGGAGATCCGGGTGAAATCACGCAAGTCGCAGATCATGATGGCGGCGCGAACCGTCGTCCCGGTTCCGCGCCTGGTGGCGCCCGCCAGAATGAGCTCGCCGGCATGCGATCCGACATAGGTTTCCAGCAGCGTACGCGCCAGCCGGTTCTTGACCCGGATTTCACTGACCAGCGCCAGCACCGGCAACAGCTTCAATAGATCTGCGATATGCGCGTCGTCGAAACCGCCTGGACGATCGGTTGCAAAGGTCACGATGTGCCGCTTGCCGAGCGTATGATAGAGCGGCCACGCCACATAGTCGGTCAGGCCTTTCGCCCGCATCTCGTCATAGACGGCGTGCTTGCGGCCGAGCGAAGGATCGCGCTCGAGATTCTCGCGCACTTCGGTGACACCTCATGGATCTCGTTGGCGGGACTGCCGATATATTCGGATCGCTCCTGGACATCGTAGTCCACGCGCGCAATCTCGACCTCGCGCCCGTCTTCCCACATGATCCGGGCGCCGAGCCATTGCGGATGGTGGATCAGGATATGAAGCGACGCCCGTTTGACGGGAATGCCGGCTTGCTGGAGCCGGATACAAAGCTCACCGAAGATATTGTCGATGAAGCGCTGATCGCGCGTGCCGTTGGTCAGCCAGTGCACGACATCGTTGTCAGAATGCGCTGTGACGGGATCGATCTTCGGCGGCGCGTCCATATTTTCTCCTGAGCGGTGACGTGGATCGATGGTGCGGGATATGTGTTCCCGCGCGGCGACGTCAATAGAGCGCGCCGCACATACTTAGTCACACACGATCGCGGAGATCCGCGTCCGGCGCCAGATCGGCCGCCTGCCGCAGCGCCTCGATCAGGCTGCGCTCATCCGCGATACCCTTGCCCGCAATGTCGAAAGCCGTGCCGTGATCGACCGAGGTCCGGATCACGGGCAGGCCGACCGTGATGTTAACACCCGCTTCCAGCCCGAGTACCTTGATGGGGCCGTGACCCTGATCGTGGTACATCGCAACCACCATGTCGTAATCGCCGCGGCCAGCCAGGAAGAACAGGGTGTCCGCCGGCAGCGGGCCGCGTACATCCCAGCCACGGCGCTGGCAGGCTTCAATCGCGGGCGCGATCTTCGCCGCTTCCTCGCCACGGCCGAACAACCCGTTTTCGCCGGCATGCGGATTGATCGCGCAAACACCAATTCTTGGATTGGCGATGCCGGCGCGTACCAGTACGCCGTGTCCGCGCGAGATCACGCGTTCGACGAGGCCGGGCTCGATCTTCTCGATCGCATCGAGAAGACCGATATGCGTCGTGACGTGAATGACGCGGAGCTTCGATGACACCAGCATCATCGAGACTTCGGGCGTTCCGGTGAGATGCGCCAGCAATTCGGTGTGGCCCGGAAATTTGTGGCCGGCTGCGTGAAGAGCCTCCTTCGACAGCGGCGCCGTGCAGATCGCCTGCGCGTCGCCCGCCTGCACCACCTCGACGGCCTTTTCGATGCAGCGATAGGCGACCTCGCCTGCTGCTGCCGACACCTGGCCGAACGGCAAATCGTCCGGCACCAATTTCAGGTCCAGGCATTGCACGGCGCTGGCGGCAAAATTCGCCTGCTTGGCATCGCCGAGTGCATCGACCGCAACCGACGTGCCGACAAGCCCGCCTGCCTTGCGCAGCCGGTTGGCGTCGCCGATCACGAGCGGATTGCAGATTGCCCGCGCCGCCTCCTGCGCCAGCGCCTTCATGATCACTTCGGGCCCGATGCCGGCGGGATCGCCCATCGTGATCGCAATCGTCGGGCGGCTCATGCAAAACTTCCTCTGGTTCGAACGGCGTGGAGGCGCTCGTTGATGCGGACAAGACTATCCTCGTCGCCGAATGCGCCTGCCTTGGTGACGACAGGAACGGACAGCGAGCCCAGCGTGAGGCCGAGCGACACGCCGGGTTCGATCTCGTCGGCAAGACGGATAGCGTTGACGCCAAGGCCCGACAAGAGTGCTGCCGCGGTTTCGCCGCCCGTTGCCGCAATCGCACCGATCACAGGCGCGGCGACTTGCAGCGCTGTCGCGAGATTGTGCGCCAGAGGCGGCCCTACCGACATGTTGGGAGAATCGTTCAGCGATATCTCGACGAGAGCATCGCCACCATCAGCGAGACGCGCCATCACCCCGGAAGCAAGTTCCGCGCGATCGACATCATTTCCAGCCAGGGCTTTCGGTTCGACCGGAAAATATGCGGCGGTTCCCGTCTCTCTCAATCGGCGTGCCGCGACACGGGAGGCAGCGGCGAGCGAGCCGACGACGGTGAGCGTTCCGAACTTGCTGGCGGGAATACGCAGCGCTTCGCTGCTGCCACGCCCCTCCAGATTCGCCAGCGCATGCGCAAGACCCGCGCTGCCGATGAAGACGCTCGCAGGCGATGCATGCAGCCCCGCCTCCGCGATCAGGGCCAGATCATTCTCGGTCTCGGCGTCACAGATGGCAACCATTGTGGCCGACCGATCCGCCATCGCGGCGAACCTGGCTCGCAGATCGCCCCCACGCACAGCGGCAAGCGTGACCTTCTCGCCGCAAATTCCGGCGGCCGCGAGAACGTCGACGAGGTCGGCATTCGGATAGGTGTGATCGCGCCGCCATAGCTCGGTTTCTTCCAGGGCCGCGCCGTGAACGAGGACTCGGCCATCGACGGTGGTGCGGCCGGTCGCCGGAAAGGCTGGTGCCAGCACACCAAATATCCGCTCGGCCCCTGACTTCAGATGGGCAAGCGTCGCGGCCAGTTCCGCCGCGGGCTGTCCCCGCAACGTTGAATCGATCTTCTTGAACAGCGCACGTTCGGACATTGGCAAGCGTGTCAGCACGCCGAGATGGCGCGCCGCCGCGGCCTCGGACGAAAGACCGCGGCTTGCGACGTCATGGGCCCAAACAGCTGCCTGGCGATGCGAGGGCTTTGTGGCGTCACCCCACGTCACGACCGCCTCACGCCCTATCCTGCCGAAGGCAATGGCGCAGTCGGCGGCTCCGGTCAGATCGTCTGCAAGGATCAGCCAGTGACGGGCCATCCTTGCGCGGTCGGTGATATGCTTTGTCACTCCCGGACCCTACCCTATTTGTCGCCTGCTGCGGTGCGCAGGCTGGATCCTTTCATAAAGGTATTTTAATACCTTAAACATGACCCACTATTGACTTTCGAGCCAGTCAACTTTAGTAAGTGATTACTCACTTGATTGGTTCGGATGTGTCTTATGGCGTCAAAGTGGCCCTGTTTCCGGCGGTGCGTCCGGATGCGTGCAAGGGAATCCGGTCCAGGCCGGAGCGGCGAGAGCCGCGGCCGTCGAGCAATCGCCGGCGCCTGACGGAGCCAATGGTCGCATCCCGATGGGCCGAATGGCGAAGCCACTCGCGATGCCCCGCGGGTCGCCCCTGAGCGCTCCCTTCCAATCCGGAAATGTCATGAACTGCATCGGTCTTCGGACATCCGTAGCTTTGGCCATGGTTTCAGCGCTCAGCCTTCTCACCGCCGGATGTTCGTCGCTGCCAAGGACGCCGCACAGCTTTGCGGAGGCATCCTCCGCGCGCGTCCTCGATCTTTCGGATCTGCGCCGCTACGCCGACGAGCCCGCCGCCACATTCCGGCAATATCCCGCACCAGCCGTACTGCGCGGACCTCGCACCTATCTTGCGTTATCCGGTGGCGGGGCCGACGGCGCCTATGGCGCCGGCGTGCTGATCGGCTGGACCGAGACCGGCAAGCGTCCTTCGTTCTCGATCGTGTCGGGTGTCAGCACCGGCGCGCTCATCGCGCCATTCGCGTTCCTCGGTCCCGGCCATGACGCGACCTTGCGCGAGCTCTACACCAGCGGCATCGCCGAGAGCCTTCTCGACGCACCGAACCCGTTCAATGCCATCTTCGGGGCGGGCCTGTTCGGCAACGCCCGGCTGCGCGAACTGGTGGCCAAATATATCGATGCCGACTTCGTCGCGGCGGTCGCAGCCGAACACGCCAAGGGGCGGCGGCTGCTCGTCGTCACGACCAATCTGGATTCGCAGCGCACCGCGATCTGGGACATGGGGCGCATCGCCTCGCTCCGCACGCCCGCAGCATTGAACCTGTTTCGGGACGTCGTCGCCGCATCGGCCAGCCTGCCCGTGGTGTTTCCGCCGATGCTGGTGACCGCGGAAGCCAACGGCAAGCGTTTCGAGGAGATGCACGTCGATGGCGGCGTGACCGCGCCTGTCCTGACGCTGCCGGAGGCCTACCTGCTGCACGACGCCAAGCCGGGCCAGATGGGCAATCTGCAGCTCTACATCGAGCGTGAATTCAAGCTGGTTCGGAATGCCACCGTCGAAATCGCGGCGCGGTCGTCATCGACGATGACGAAAATCCAGACCCGCTCGATCCTGTACAGCACCTATATCTTCGCCCGCCGCAACAGGTTCGGATTCAACCTGACTTACATAGAGGGCGATCAGCCGGCTTCGCCGACCTCCGGCTTCGACACCGCCTATATGCGCGCGTTGTTCCAGTACGGTTACGACAGGGCGCGCGGCAACCGTGTCTGGTCGGTATCTCCTCCACCGGACGAATTGGAACCTGCGGCGATGTCCGGCGTCTCAACCAGGCGGCATCTCGCCAGCGGCAATTGATGTCAGCCCCGACTTTCAATCCGGCCCGTGCAAACAACGAAAGCAGCCGATGTCAAACAAGCAACGATTTGCGGTCATCCTTCTCTCCCTCCTCGCGCTTGTTCCGCCGTTTGCGATACCCCCGTTATCGGCCACACAGGCCGCTCAGGAGGAAGGCGCAGAGGGCGAGCGCATTCACCAGGAGGCGGTGAACCGCGAGCTCGAGGCGTTCCGTGCGTCACAGCTGTCACTCCGCCAGGCGATGGGAATCGCTGAAAAGCGGCACACCGGTTCGAGGACCGCGGATGTCAGCTTCGATGGCGCCTCGGGCTCCCCGGTCTATCGCGTGAAGACAGTTCGGGAAAATCGTCTTTGGGAACACGCCATCGATGCAAAAACCGGGGACATGATCGGCACGGAAACGGTGTCGCACCTGAACGACCTCAATTGGGACGACAGGAACAACGTCATGGCGCTGCGGACCGTCCGGCAAGAGCTGTCGGACGCCGTCGTCATCGCGGAACAAGTTGCATCGGGACGCGCCATTGGCGGAAGCCTGGTGGACGACAATGGCAAACTCAATTTCGTCGTCGTCGTTGTGAACGGCGGCGGCGATCTGAAGCAGGTCGTTCTCGAACCACCGCAGACAAGAGGCCGGGGATCGAACGCCCGCCACGGATCGCGATGATTCAATCACGCCCCGGCGAACACCAATTCGATTCCGCCCGCTGCGTGAAGATCATGTAGAAAAAAATTCGCGGACATCGATTGGTTGCTTGCAGTCCCACCTCCAGGATCGAAAGACATGCCTGCACGCCTCACACGTGAGCATCGCCATGCGCGAGTTCACCCTGACGGCCGCCAGTCCTCAATGCAGCGATGACGATCCAGCCGTAAAAAGCCAGCATGACCGCCGATATGATCCAGCCGGAAACCGGACCCACGCCGGCATTCCTGACCCAATCGTCGAAGGTGAGAGCCGACGGGACCTCGCCGCTGAAGGAGGGAAAGGTCACCTTGAGCGCCCATGCGCCCAGCAGGATCAGGAATATCCAGATGTAGTTGCGTCGCAACCTTCGCGACACGGCCTCTGCCATCGACATCACGAATGTCGGCGCCAGGAGATCGGCAGCCATGATGCGCTGCCAGTCCTCCTCTGCTTTCACGCCGGGATCAAACAGTTTGGCGTAGTAATTGCGCTCCAGCCTGCGCACGCGAGACCGATATACGTCGAAGAAGCGATAGCGCCGCGACTCAATCATCAGCAGGAAGAATGCCAGCACCATCGCAAACATCAGCACGCTGTGGTGCGCATTCGACGTCGAGAGCGAGACCGAGAGCATCGCGGCGACCAGCGTAATGGCCCAATTGGTGGTCCGGTCGATGCGATCTCGCCATCCGGCCATGCGGGCAATCTCGGCCCGATGGAAATGAGCGAATGCAGTTATGAACTCGCTGGGAGATGAAGGAAAATAGATGCGGCCGATTTCGCGTCTTTCCGGTTCCTGCATTTTCATCTCCCTGTTTCGAATTCATCACGGCGATCGTCCGGCACAGCGGCCAGCGGCATGCACGCACCGATGCCTATCATCGATAGGCTCGCGGTCGAGATCGGCCGCATCGTACGCTTTGCTTGCCGGACGTGCAGGCCAGAATCCCGGACTTCGGTTTCGGGCCGCTGGGTGACACGACCGGACCCTTCGCGGCGTTTGTGAATGCCCAAGCGGAGCGCTGGGCAGCGGCCGTCAAGGAAGTAACACCGGGTGGGGATTCGATGACGGCTTCATCATTGACGATGACCGCATCTGGTGAGGAGGACCAGTCTCGAGGACCGCATCAACGCAACGCTGATTCGCCATGCGCTCGGAGAACGTCGCGCCGGTGCCCGCCCGACGACCTTCTGCACCATCGGGCGCGTGATGAAGACCGTCTCGCGCGCACCGAAAATGCTGCGTGCATTTTGCGTGCAAAACCGGGATTTTTGGTCAATAAGAGGCCGCGAGAAGGTCGCGCAAGCCATTGATTTAATGGTCGGAGTGGCAGGATTCGAACCTGCGACCCCTGCGTCCCGAACGCAGTGCTCTACCGGGCTGAGCCACACTCCGACTAAGAACGCGGCTTATAGCTGCCGGTTTCGGTCACCGCAAGGCACCGATTTGAGGAATTAATCCCTGTGAATACAAGCCTGAAAACGCCCGTTTTGCCTGCCAGCGAGGCCGCGGTGGGCTCTGCCGCACATTGTTTGCGTGAAGGCGGGCTGGTCGCGTTCCCGACCGAGACGGTTTATGGGCTGGGCGCCGATGCCACCAATGCGGCTGCAATCGCCCGGCTCTACCAGGCCAAGGGCCGGCCGGCCTTCAATCCGCTGATCGCCCATGTCGGCGATCTCGCCGCGGCGCGCGAAATCGGCCGTTTTGACCCGGCCGCGATGCGGCTGGCCGAAGCGTTCTGGCCGGGGCCGCTGACGCTGGTGCTGCCGAAAACCGAACATTGCGCGGTCGCCGACCTCGCCACGGCAGGGCTCGAGACCGTCGCGATTCGGATACCGGCGCACCCTGTGGCGCGCGACCTCCTGCGCGTCTTCGGCCGGCCGGTGGTGGCGCCGTCGGCCAATCTGTCCGGGCACGTCTCGCCGACGACGGCCGCCCATGTGCAAAGCGACCTCGAGGGGCGGATCGACCTGATCGTCGATGGCGGCGCGGTCGCCGTCGGTGTCGAATCGACCATCGTCGGCATTTTCGACGAACCGATGCTGCTGCGGCCAGGCGGCCTGCCGCGCGCCGACATCGAGCGCGTGCTGGGCCATGCGCTCAAGCAACCGCCTGCGGACGCCGAGAGCGACAGCGCCCAGCCGCTGGCGCCGGGCATGCTGGCGTCGCATTATGCTCCGAGAACACGTGTGCGGCTCGGTGCAATTCGGATCGAGCCCGGCGAAGCGCTGCTGGCGTTCGGCAGCGATGCAGTTTCGGGAATTGACGCCGCCGCCGCGGTGATGAATCTGTCCGTACGCGGCGATCTCAGCGAGGCCGCCGCCAATCTGTTCGGCTATCTTCGCGCGCTCGACAGCAAAGCTGCGCAAACCATCGCCGTGATGCCCATTCCCAACGACGGACTGGGTGAAGCCATCAACGACCGGCTGCGCCGCGCCGCAGTTGGGCGGGAGTGAATCGGACGGGAGTGAAAGAGAAGACCATGAATATCGTGCAGCCTGCCGCGCCACAGATTCCGCCCGAACTGATCGCGAAATTCCGCGCGATCGTCGGCGACAAATATGCGGTGACGGATGCTGCCGATATCGCGCCCTATGTCACCGAAGAGCGCGATCTGTTTCACGGCAAATCTCCGCTGGTGTTGCGGCCGGGATCGACCGCGGAAGTCTCCGAAATCTGCAAGCTCGCCACCCTGCATAAAATCGCGCTGGTGCCGCAGGGCGGCAATACCGGGCTGGTCGGCGGCCAGACGCCGCACAATGGCGAAGTCGTCGTCTCGCTGCGGCGGCTCGATAAAATCCGCGAGGTCGATGCCGCGTCCAACACCATGACCTGCGAGGCAGGGGTGGTGCTGCAGGTCGCGCAGCAGCGCGCCCGCGACGTCGACCGGCTGTTTCCGCTGTCGCTCGGCGCCGAAGGAAGCTGCACCATCGGCGGCAATCTCTCGACCAACGCGGGCGGCACGGCCGCGCTCGCCTACGGCGTGGCGCGCGAGATGGCACTCGGCCTGGAAGTGGTCTTGGCCGACGGGCGGATCCTGAACTCGCTGTCGAAGCTGAAAAAGGACAACACCGGCTACGATCTGCGCAACCTCTTCATCGGCGCCGAAGGCACGCTCGGCATCATCACGGCGGCGACGCTAAAGCTGTTCCCGAACCCGCGTGCGATCGAGACCGCCTATGTCGGCCTGCAATCGCCGGCGCAGGCGCTGAAGCTGCTGTCGATCTCGCAGAACGAGGCCGCCGGCAGCCTGACCAGCTTCGAAATGCTTGCCGACATCGCGGTGGATTTCAGCATCCGCCACGGCATCGACATCCGCGATCCTCTCGAGAGCAAGCATCCCTGGTACGTGCTGATGGAGTTGTCGTCCTCGCGCGACGACGCCCGCGATGCGCTGGAAGCGATCCTGGCCAAGGGGATGGAAGAAGGCATCGTCGATGACGCCGTGATCGCGGCGAACCTCAGCCAGCGCTCGGCGTTCTGGAAGCTGCGCGACGAGATGTCGGCGGCGCAGAAGCCGGAAGGCGGCTCGATCAAGCATGACATCTCCGTACCGGTCGCCGCCGTGCCTGATTTCATCGCAGAGGCCAATGCGGCGGTGGTGAAGTTGATCCCGGGCTCGCGGCCGGTGCCGTTCGGCCATCTCGGGGACGGCAACATCCATTACAATGTCAGCCAGCCGGTCGGCGGCAACACCGCGGACTTTCTGGCGCGCTGGCACGAGGTCAACGAGGTCGTGTTCGCGATCGTGCTGCGGATGGGCGGATCGATCTCCGCCGAGCACGGCATCGGCGTGCTCAAGCGCGACGAACTGCCTGACGTGAAAGACAAGGTCGCGATCGAACTGATGCGCAGCATCAAGGCGATGCTTGATCCCGCAGGGATCATGAACCCCGGCAAGGTGCTGTGAACACATCGGTGCCAAAGCCGCTTCCGCCACTCGCCATCGCGCCGATCGCGGATGCCGACATTCCCGCCGTCATCGCGCTGTGGCAGGCCTGTGGATTGACGCGGCCGTGGAACGATCCGGCGTCCGACATCGCGCTGGCGCGGCGCGAGCCGAATTCGACCGTGCTGATTGGCCGCGACGGCGGCGCCATCGTGGCGACCGCCATGGTCGGCCATGACGGCCATCGCGGCTGGGTGTATTACGTCGCGACTGATCCGGAACGCCGCGGCCGCGGCTATGGCCGCGTTATCATGAGCGCGGCCGAAGATTGGCTGTGCTCGGCCGGCATGGCCAAGGTGCAATTGATGGTCCGGCGCGAAAACGCCCTCGCCGGCGCGTTCTACCAGTCGATCGGCTATGCCGAGGCGCAGACGATCGTCTTCGCCAAATGGCTCGACGGCTGCGAGCCGACGCCTTGATGCAGAAGGAATGCCATGACCATCTCCGACCGCGTCCGCATCAAAGACGAGCGTGTGCTCTCCCATGCCCGGTACCTGTTGAAGAGCATCACGCTCGACTACCGCCGCGGCAACGGTGAATGGCAGACGCAAACCCGCGAAGTCTATGATCGCGGCAATGCCGCAGCCCTGCTGCCGTACAATCTAGCCTTGCGCACCGTGGTGCTGGTGCGGCAGTTCCGCCTGCCGGCCTACGTCAACGGTTACGACGATCTCCTGATCGAAGCCGCCGCCGGCATGCTCGACGATGCATCGCCGGAGGAACGAATCCGCGCCGAGGCCGAAGAGGAAACCGGCTATCGCCTCCACGACGTCAAGAAGGTGTTCGAGGCCTTCATGAGCCCGGGCGCGGTGACGGAGAAACTGCACTTTTTTGTCGCCGAGTATGAAGCCTCGATGCGGATCGGCAGCGGCGGCGGCCTCGCCGACGAAGGCGAGGACATCGAGGTGCTGGAATTACCGATTGATCAGGCGCTCGCGATGATCGCCGACGGCCGCATCGCGGATGCCAAGACGATCATGCTGCTGCAATATGCGGCGCTGCATATTTTTCGGTAAGCCGTCGTTCCGGGGTATCTGTCGTCCCGCCTTGCGCCGGGACCCATACCCGCGGCGTTCGTTGTGTTTGAAGGTCTCCAACGTCACGGTTCTCATCGATAGGGCACGGCGCATGGGTCCCGGCTCAAGGCCGGGACGACGACTCAGAACAAACTCCCCTGCCCTTCATCCTCGGGCGCCGCTGCCGCCTTGCGCGTGGCCTTCGGCTTCGGCGCTTTGACCCGCGTCGAAATCTCGTGCCAGGCGAATTCGCCTTCCGCGGGGCCGGTCAACAACACCATGACGTCGTCGGCATCATTGGCCCGCCCGTCGAGCCAGCGTTCGAATTCATCGGGCGCGATCGTCACGGGCACGCGGTGATGCAGCGCCGCCAGATCGCGGCTGGCCGGCGCGGTGACGATCGCAACGCTGTCGACCTCCTCGCCGTTCGGCCCCATCCAGGTCTCGGCCAATGCGGCAAAGCCGACCGGCTTGCCGTCGCGGCGGTGGATGAAGAACGGCCGTTTGCGGCCGCTCGAATCCTGCCATTCGTAATAGCCGTCGGCCGGGATCAGGCAGCGCCGCCGCTTGATGGCGTTCTTGAAGGCCGGCTTTTCCCGCACCGTCTCGGAGCGTGCATTGATCAGCAACGAGAACTTGCGCGGGTCCTTGACCCAGGCCGGCACCAGGCCCCAGCGCATCAACCGGAAATGCCGGCCACCATTCTCCAGCATCACCACCGGGATCGGCTGTGTCGGAGCAATATTATACCGCGGCGGGAAATTGGGCTGCTCGGCATAGCCGAAAATCTGCCTAAGTGCCGCCGGCGGCGAGGTAATTACGAAACGTCCGCACATAATCTAACCCGAATGGGGGTCCGTTTAATCCCTTTTAACCCCAGTTGTTAACACTGGAACAGATGAGCTTACAGGCCGCCACAGAAGCGCGATCCGATCGCCCGACATTGCCGCCGACGGGCCACATCGATGAGGCCCGCGCCGCGGTTCTGCGCGCCGCCAACATCAATCCCCGCACCGGGCTTGCCACCGACTATCTCAATCATTTCAACGAAGCCATCATGCTGCTCGAGATGGTTCCGGATATGCCGGAATGCGCCGAGGATTTTCTGACCTGGACCCCGCTGTCCTACGCCGAGCATTTCTGGGCTTCCAATTTCAAGGCCCGCGATCTCGCGATCGAGGCCTACGAATTGGCCGACCCCAAGATTCGCAGCGAGTTCGACAAGGTCGCCAACACCATGACCTCGATCCTGACCGCGGTAGGCTCGGCGATGCGCGAAGCCCGCCAGGACAAGACCCGCGCCACACTCGCCGAGCAGGCTACCGGCTGGGTCAAGCCGCTTGTTATGCTGGCGGGCGGCATCATCAACGGCGCCACCGAGGCCGACGTCGAAAGCATCATGTCGAACTAAGGCCTGACCTGTCGGCAGTGCATTAGACCTTCGCGCACCGATCGGGCATGATCCGGCCCGAAACCGTCTTCCACTTTTGCCGGATCACACCTTGGACTCCCCCGCGCCACCCATCCGTCCCCAGCTCGCCGTCAGCGGCGCGATCTTTCGCGACGGCAAGATTCTGCTGGTCCGGCGCTCGCGCTCGCCGGGCAAGGGGTTTTATTCGTTCCCCGGCGGCCGGGTCGAATTCGGCGAATCGCTGCATACGGCGCTGCATCGCGAGGTCGACGAGGAAACGGGCTTGCGAATCGAGATTCTGGAGCTGGCCGGCTGGCGCGAAGTGCTGCCGGGAACCGGCGGCGGCGGGCATTATCTGATCATGTCGTTCGCGGCGCGCTGGACCGCCCGAGAGCCGGTCCTGAACGATGAGCACGACGATTTCGGATGGTTTGACCCCGATGCGCTCGGCGATCTCAGGCTCACCGGCGGCCTCCTGGAGGTCTTAGCAGCGGCACGGAAGCTGGTTTAGGCGCGAGTCCTTTTATTTTGACGCGTTTTCTTGACGCGAACCGGTGTCCACCCCCGGATCAAGTCCAAAACGCTATGTCTTGCCTCCGGCGCATTGAGGGGGCATATCGGGCGGGTTCTGGACCCCCAAATGCGCAAGCACTTTTTCGCCGTCCTCATCCTCATCTCGGCCTGCCATCTGGTGCCCGCGCGGGCCCAGGATGGCGCCGCGCCGTTCGACCGCGATTTGCAGCGGCTGGCCGAAATCCTCGGCACGCTGCACTATCTGCGCGGCATCTGCGGCAACAATGAAGGCGCGAAATGGCGCAACGAAATGCAGGCGCTGGTCGATGCCGAAACGCCTTCGGGCGAACGCCGCGCGCGCATGATCGCCGCCTTCAACCGCGGCTATAACGGATTTCAGCAGACCTACCGCACCTGCACGCCCGCCGCCTCGATCGCGATCCGCCGCTACATCGAGGAAGGCTCGAAGATTTCGCGCGATCTGACCGCGCGCTATGCGAACTGACATGAGCCTCAACGCAATCTATTTCGACCTCGACGGCACGCTGACGGACCCCAAGCCCGGCATCACGCGTTCAATCCAGTATGCGCTGCAAAAGCTCGACCATCACACCATCCAGACCGAGGACGAACTGACCTGGTGCATCGGCCCGCCGCTGCGCGCCAGTTTTGTCAGACTGCTGGGCGCGGAAGATTCCGCCGACCGCGCCGTGTCGCTGTACCGCGAGCGGTTTTCCGACGTCGGGCTGTACGAGAACGGCGTCTATGACGGGATCAGCGAAGTGCTGACGACGCTCCGCCAATCCGGCCACCCGTTGTTCGTCGCCACCAGCAAGCCGCATGTGTTCGCGACACGCATCGTCGAGCATTTCGGGCTGCGCCATCATTTCGAGCATGTGTTCGGCTCCGAGCTCGACGGCACCCGTGTCGACAAGTCCGATCTCCTGGAATACGCGCTGAAGACCGCTTCGGTCGATCCGGCCAGAACGCTGATGATCGGCGACCGCAGCCATGACATCGTGGGCGCCAAGAACAACGGCATGCAGGCAATCGGCGTGCTCTACGGCTATGGCAGCAAGGACGAATTGATCGGGGCCGGCGCGCTGCATGTCTGCGCCACGCCGCAGGCCATACTCGACTGCATTTCCCGGGATTTTTCCGCGGAACCCGCGACCCCATCAAATGCCGGGAGCGGCGTTAACCTTTCTTAAAGATGTGGCCTAGCAGGCCCCGCGGCGCATGCTACAGCTTGGCGATCAGACGCGCTCCGCTGGGGAACGCGCGCAACGTCTGTCGAGTTTCATGAGCCATCCTGCGTCTTATTCGCTTCACCGCGATCCGCTGCCCGACCACGAACAGAAGCAGGCTGCGCTCAGCTACCTTCATGAGGCCTGGGCCGAGGCGCGCCACGATGGCGTCGACGGCGACTGCCTGGCGCAAGCGAGCCTGTTTACGGCGCTGGCCGAACTGGTCTCGACCTATGGCGAGGACGCGGTGGCGAAATTCGTCGAAGGCCTTCCCGCGCGCGTACGCAACGGCGAGTTTTCGCTCTCGCTGGCGCGGCAGTAATCTCTCGACATCCTCCACTGTCGTCGGCCGCGAAGGCGGGCGATCCAGTATTGCAGAGACGTCAGCGATTGAACCGATAAGCCGCGGCGTACTGGGTCACCCGCCTTCGCGGGTGACGGCACCCGATGCTACGCCCTCAGCGTCTCCAAAAACCGCACCGGCTCGCCGGTCGATGCCGTCGTCAGTTCGCCCTGCCACATCACGCGCTTGCCGCGCACGAAGGTGCCGACCGGCCAGCCGGTGACGCGCATGCCGTCATAAGGCGTCCAGCCCGCCTTCGAAGCCACCCATTTGTTGGTGATGGTCTCGGAGCGCTTGAGGTCGACGATCGTGAAGTCGGCATCATAGCCGGCGGCGATGCGGCCCTTGGTCGCGATGTTGTAGAGCCGCGCAGGACCGGTACTGCTGAGATCGACGAAACGCTGCAGCGACAAGCGCCCGGCGTTGATGTGGTCGAGCATGACAGGCACCAGCGTCTGCACACCCGTCATGCCCGAGGGCGAGGCCGGATAGGTTTTTGCCTTCTCCTCCAGCGTATGCGGCGCGTGGTCGGAGCCGAGCACGTCGATAATGCCCTGCTCGATGCCGTACCAGATGCGGTCGCGGTGATCGGCCGAGCGCACCGGCGGGTTCATCTGGGCATGGGTGCCCAGCCGCTCGTAGCATTCAGGCGCCACCAAGGTCAGATGATGCGGCGTCGCCTCGCAGGACGCGACGTCCTTGTGGTCGCGCAGATAGTCGATCTCCTGCTTGGTCGAGATATGCAGCACGTGAATCCGCTTGCCGCTCTCGCGGGCGATATTCACCAGGCGCTGCGTCGCCATCAGCGCCGCGGTCTCGTCGCGCCAGACCGGGTGCGAACGCGTATCGCCTTCGATGCGCAGCGACTTGCGTTCGTTGAGGCGGTATTCGTCCTCGGCATGGAAGGCGGCGCGGCGCTTGATGACCGCAAAGATCCGCCGCAGGCTTTCGTCGTCCTCGACCAGCAGCGCGCCGGTGGAAGAGCCGATGAACACCTTGACGCCGGCGCAGCCCGGCGCGCGTTCCAGTTCCGGCAGATCGGCCACGTTTTCGCGGGTGCCGCCGATAAAGAACGAAAAATCGCAATGCATGCGGTGATGGGCGCGCTTGATCTTGTCGCTGAAGGTCGCCTCGGTGACGGTCAGGGGATCGGTGTTCGGCATTTCGAACACGGCGGTGACCCCGCCCATCACGGCGCTGCGCGATCCCGTTTCCAGGTCTTCTTTCTGGGTCAGGCCCGGCTCGCGAAAATGCACCTGGGTGTCGATCACGCCGGGCAGGATGTGCAGGCCCTTGCAGTCAATCGTCTCGGCGGCGGAGGCCTGACCGAGCCCGCCAATCGCGGCGATCCGGCCATTGGTGATGCCGATGTCACGGAGGCCCTCGCCGTCCGGATTGACCACGGTGCCGGATTTTAGAATGGTATCAAATCGCTGATTCATCGGTCCTCGACGCCCGTTTTAGGCTGCCTCTCGGGCTTGTTGACGGCACCTTAGCGCCTTAGCTTCCCATGTGATATCCGGCACCTGTGTTTCCCCAGGAACTTGAACGAGAAATTCAAGAAGAACCTCCAAAATAGGCCTTTTCAGCGCATGAAAGCAGCGTTTCTTACCGACCGGGGCGTGGTCAAGGTCTCAGGCGAGGACGCCCGCAACTTCCTCAATGGCCTCGTCACAACCGACGTCACGCTGCTGCAGCCGGGCCTCGGCCGGTTCGGCGCGCTGCTGACGCCGCAGGGCAAGATAACAGCGGATTTCCTGATCACGGAGGCTTCCAGCGGCCATGGCGGCGGCTTCCTGATCGACCTGCCGCGCCCATTGGCAAAAGGCCTCGCCGACAAGCTCTCCTTCTACAAGCTGCGTGCCAAGGTCGCGGTGGAAAACCTCTCCGACAGCCTCGGCGTGCTCGCAGTATGGGACGGCGAGCCCGCGATGAAGCCTGATCTTGCCTTCGCCGACCCGCGCAACGAAACGCTTGGCTGGCGCATCCTGGTTCCCGAAGACCTCAAGCAGAAGGTCGCCGATTTGATCGGCGCTGAGCTGGTCGATGAAGCCGCCTATGAGGTCCGCCGTGTCGCCGCGGGCGTGCCGCGGGGCGGGCTCGATTTCATGTACAGCGACGCGTTTCCGCACGAGACCAATATGGACCGCCTGCACGGCATCGATTTCGACAAGGGCTGTTACGTCGGGCAGGAGGTGGTGTCGCGGATGCAGCATCGCGGCACCGCGCGCACCCGCGCGGTTCGGATCACGCTGGAAGATTTCTCGCCCGAGGCCGGCATCCCCGTTGTCGCCGGCGACAAGCCGGTCGGCACCATGGGATCGACCGCGGGCGGCCATGGCATCGCGCTGCTGCGGACCGATCGCGTCGCCGACGCGCTCGACGCCGGCCTGACGCTGTCAGCCGGCGGGCTTGCGATCCGCCTCACCGATCCGAACGACGTGCGCACGCCGCCGAAGCAGACCGTCGCATGAGCAAAGTCCAATGAGCCGCTCCGCACGCCTGCACGCCGACGGCAAGACCCGCTGCCCGTGGCCGGGCGAAGATCCGTTCTACATGGCCTATCACGACACCGAATGGGGCGTGCCCGAGTATGACGACCGCGCGCTGTATGAAAAGCTGATCCTTGACGGCTTTCAGGCCGGCCTTTCCTGGATCACGATCCTGCGCAAGCGCGAGAACTTTCGCAAAGCCTTCGACGATTTCCAGCCGGAGAAGATCGCCCGCTACAACGAGAAGAAGGTCCACGCGCTGATGAACGATGCCGGCATCGTCCGCAACCGCGCCAAGATCGAAGGCGCCGTCAACAGCGCCAAGGGCTATCTCAAGATCATGGAAGAAGGCGCGGGCTTCTCGAAATTCCTGTGGGACTTCGTCGACGGCAAGCCGAAGGTCAACCAGTTCAAGACCACCGCCAGCGTGCCGGCCTCGACGCCGCTCTCGATCAAGATTTCCAAGGAGCTCGGCGCGCGCGGATTCAAGTTCGTCGGCCCGACCATCGTCTACGCCTTCATGCAGGCCACCGGCATGGTCAACGACCATCTGGTCACGTGCTTCTGCCACGAGACCTGCAGCGGACAACATCGCAAGCCCCGCCTCAAGGCCAAATGACGACAAGAAGGATGGCTGGCAAATCTTCCGATGTCTCGACCCGGGCCTGGCAGCGGATGCTGTCGGGACGGCGGCTCGATCTGCTCGACCCCTCGCCGCTCGATATCGAGGTCGCCGATATCGCCCATGGCCTGGCGCGCGTCGCGCGCTGGAACGGCCAGACCAGCGGCGCACATATTTTTTCGGTGGCGCAGCACACGCTGCTGGTGGAAGCCGTGCTGCGCGAGCAGATGCCGCGTGTCGACCTGAAATTCCGGCTTGCCGCCCTGCTCCACGATGCGCCGGAATATGTCATCGGCGACATGATCTCGCCGTTCAAGGCCGTGATCGGCGGCGACTACAAGGTGGTGGAGAAACGCCTGCTGGCGGCGATCCACATCCGCTTCGGCCTGCCGCCGGTGCTGGCCGATGCCATCACGCAGGCGATCAAGGCCGCCGACCGCGGCGCGGCCTATCTCGAAGCCACCCATCTGGCAGGCTTTGCCGAAGCCGAAGCCAAGCGCCTGTTCGGCAAAGACCCCGGCCTGCCCGAACCAACCGTGCGCGAATACCTGACGCCATGGACTGCGGCCAAGGCCGAGAAGCAGTTTCTGGCGCGGTTTGGCGCGGTGGCGTCGTAGCGGTGATGCATTCCGGCAGCGGCGTCGCGCATTTCCGATTCGGATTTCAACAGCCCATTCGTCATTGCGAGCGCAGCGAAGCAATCCATTCTTTCTTTGCGCGGCAAGATGGATTGCTTCGTGGAGCCTGTCATCGGGCGCGCATTCGCGCGACCCGTTGGCTCGCAATGACGGAAAAATGCAGCTTCGCGTACCGCGACACCGCTTGGGAGGCCCTTCTTCGGCATAGTTCGTGTCAAACGGAACCGAGCGTCCGTTGCGCCGTTTCTTCCGTGGAGGATGGCTATGAGCGGTCTTACGAAAAAAGAACGACCCGACCGGTCCAAGATCAACATGCGCGATCCGCGTGAGGTCAAATACTGGGCCAAGGCGCTTCGCGTATCCGAGGAGGAGCTTCAGAAGGCCGTGGAGAAGGTCGGCAATTCCGCTGCCACGGTTCGGAAGGAGCTCGGGCTCATCGGCAGTTGGCACTAGGCACCGATGAAGTGGTCGCTTGAGAACTGATGTCCGGCTGTGTCGGTCTCAGTGGGCGTGTGAAATCATCCGCATCGCGCATGGACCATCAAAGGCACGCAGTGACCGTAAGTGCGGGCGAGATCCGTGCGAATTGTCCGGACGACTCAAACAGCATAAAAAGCGCACTCGCCAGGAACAGGTTAGATGTCAGCGCGTACCGATGCGTTGGTGTCGCAGGCAGAAACCGGAAAAATGCCCACGTCCATCAATCTCCGTTGCGTCCGGTTGACACCCGGCAAGTGCATTTCTCAACGCTGCTTCATCGATTTGGTTCTTCGGTAGGGCGATCGGTTGATGGGTGAGTGAAATTACCTCTCCTTGCCTTACCGCATCGCAGCGGGCGGACGTTGCAGAAGTACAGAGGGGCCAAACTGCACATCGGATAATTTCGCGGTTCTGAAGGCAAAAAGCGCGGGTGAACCCGCTTTGACCGGCCCCCACCCGGGCCTATAATGGCGACTGCCCAGGGACGGTCCGCAATGGACACCTCCCCAAAAGGATCGCCATGCTTCACGTCTGCTCGCTCGCCGCCCTTCCCGAAACCGTCAAGGCCACCGGCGCCAGCCATATCCTCACCGTGATGGCCAATGTCGATCAGGTGCAGCGGCCGGCCTCGGTGCTCGAGGCCAACCATTTGCGCGTGTCGATGGACGACATCACCGAGGTGATGGACGGCTTTCTGGCGCCGTCGGACGCGCATATCGAGAAGGTGCTCAACTTCGTGCGCGGCTGGGACCGCAGCGCGCCGATGGTGGTGCATTGCTATGCCGGCATCAGCCGTTCGACCGCCAGCGCCTTTGCCGCCGCCTGCATGCTCAATCCGCACCGCGACGAGATTTCGATCGCCCGGCAGATCCGCGCCGCCTCGCCGATCGCCCAGCCCAACCGGCTGATCGTCAGCCTCGCCGACAAGGCGCTGGGGCGCGAGGGACGGATGCTGCGGGCGCTCGATGAAATGGGCCCGGGCAGCATGACCGTCGAGGGCCGCCCCTTCCGCGTGGACCTCGAATAATCTTGCGCGAAATAGCTGTGCTAAAATGCCGCCAGCCGGGGGCGGTTTGAACTTTTTTCGGGCAGAACTGCACTCACAGCATTGCGACGGGCCGCATAGAGGCGGTTAACGTTTCTGCGTGCCCGCCTGGAGGCCTGATGCTCGACGAGTTTGCAATTCTTCCGTTCCTGTTCGCCATTGTCGCCGTTATCGTTGCCGTCAAGGCGATGAACGAGATCGGGGAGTTGCGAAGGCGGCTGGACAGGATGGAAGCAGCGGCAGCGCTCGCCAGGCCCGTCCCGCCACCGCTTCCCCAGATGTTCGAGCAAGGCACCGCGCCCGCCTCTCCCGGCGTCGTGGCCGAACCGCCGCCGATCGCGCCCGAGGCTGAATGGACCCCACCCGCCGCCGGGCCGCAGACCGAAGCGCCGACCGAGACCACAGCGGAAACGGCTGACGGCCTGCCCGCCGCGCCGCCGCCGCCCCTGCCGCAGCCCGATCGCGGCTTCGAGGAAACACTCGGCACCCGCTGGGTTGTGTGGATCGGCGGCCTGACGCTGGCGCTCGGCGGCTTCTTCATGGTGCGCTATTCGATCGAGGCCGGCCTGCTCGGCCCCGGGGTGCGTGTGCTGCTCGGCGGCCTGTTCGCGCTGGCGCTGCTCGCTGCCGGCGAATGGACCCGCCGCAAGGAAAGCATCTCCACAATCGAAGCGACACCGATCGCCAACATCCCCGCGATCCTGACCGCCGCCGGCACGGCGGTGGCCTTTGCAACCGTCTACGCGGCCTATGCGCTGTACGGCTTCCTGGTGCCCGCCACCGCGTTCATCCTGCTTGGGCTGGTGGCGATGGGCACGCTGGCCGCGGCACTGCTGCACGGGCCGGCGCTGGCCGGGCTTGGCATCGCCGGGGCCTTCGTGACTCCAATCCTGGTCTCCTCCGGCAAGCCGGACTTCTGGGCGCTCTACGTGTACCTCGCAATCGTCACCGCGGCCGCCTTCGGTCTGGCGCGGGTGCGGATGTGGCGCTGGCTTGCGGTGACCACCATCGTGTTCGCGCTGCTCTGGACGCTCCCCTGCCTGCAATGCGGCCCGTCGATGGTCGCGCCGCATGTGTTCCATGTGATCGCCGGCTTCATCCTCGCCGCGTTGCTTGTCGTGTGCGGCTTCATGTTCGGGCCTTCAGCGCAAGACGGCGAGATCGAACCGATTTCGTCCGGCTCGCTCGCCGCCTACCTGCTCGGCGCGACCCTGATCGTGCTGAACAGTTCTCATGCCGACGTCGCGATGGTCGCGTTCGGCCTGCTGGTAGCCGGCAGCTTGTTTGTCGCCAAGCGCACCGATGCCGCGGTCGGCGCGGTCGGCGCCGCCGCCGGTCTCGTCTTCATCGTGTTCGCCGAATGGGCGATCCGCGCCAACCCTGACATGCTGGTGCTGCCCGGCGGGCCGATCGCGGGCATCGGGCCGAGCGCAACGGATGGTTCTGTTTCGCTGCACCTGATCTCGGCTGCGATCTTCGCGGCAGGTTTCGGCGTCGCGGGATTCCTGGCGCAGGGCCGTTCAAGCAGTTCGACCATTCCCGTGGTCTGGTCGGCTACGGCCGTGTTCACGCCGCTGGCGCTGCTGGTCGCGCTCTATGCCCGGATCGCGAATCTCGACCGCTCGATCCCATTCGCGGTCCTCGCGGTGATCCTTGCCGCCGCCTATGCTGCGGCGACCGAGATCCTGACCAAGCGCGAGGACCGTCCGGGCCTGCAGGCCTCGATCGCGCTGTTTGCGACCGGTGCGCTCGCAGCGCTGGCGCTGGCTCTGACGTTCGCACTGGAAAAAGGTTGGCTCACGATCGCGCTGGCGCTGATGTCGGCAGGCACCGCCTGGATCTCGGTGCAGCGGCCGATCCCGTTCCTGCGTTCGCTGGCCGCGATCCTCGCCGCCATCGTGGTGCTGCGGATCGGCTATGAGCCGCGCATCGTAGGCCACGCCGTCGGCACCACGCCGATTTTCAACTGGCTGCTGTGGGGCTACGGCATTCCGGCGCTATCGTTCTGGGCCGGCAGCATCTTCCTGCGGCGCGGCGGCGACGATGCGCCGCTGCGCATCGTGGAATCCGCCGCCATCCTGTTCACGGTGCTGCTGGCGTTCATGGAAATCCGCCATGCCGTCAACAATGGCGACGTCTATCGCCCGAGCGCCGGCCTCGCCGAAGTCGCGCTGCAGGTCTGTGTCGCGCTGGCGATGGCGATCGGGCTGGAGCGCCTGCGCCTCCGCACCGGAAGTGTCGTTCACAATGCCGGCGCAATCCTGCTCACCGTCTTTGCGGGCCTGGCTTCCGTATTCGGGCTGCTGGTGCTGGAGAACCCGATGCTATGGTCGATCGATGTCGGCGGCGTCGTCATCAACCTGCTGCTGCTCGGCTATGCCCTGCCCGCGGTGCTGGCGCTGCTGTTGTCCTATGCTGTGGCGGGGCGGCGTCCGGTCGAATACGCCAACACGATCACGGCGGGCGCGCTGATTCTGGCGCTGGCCTATGTGACGTTTGAAATCCGCAGGATCTATCACGGTCCGGTCATGGCCGTCGGCCCGACCACTGGCGCCGAGCAATACACCTACTCGATCGCCTATCTGGCGTTCGGCGTCGGCATGCTCGGGGTCGGCATCCTCTTCAACTCGCAACGTGCGCGGCTGGCGTCAGCGGTCGTGATCGCGCTGACGATCCTGAAAGCCTTCCTGATCGACATGTCGACGCTGACTGGTGTCTATCGCGCGCTGTCCTTTATGTGCCTGGGCCTGGTGCTGGTGGCGATCGGCTGGCTGTATCAGCGGATCCTGTTCCGCAGGCGGGCGGCGGTGGCGCCTGCTGTGCCGACTGGGAGCTAGCTAATTGATCTAGCAGCGCGCACTTATTCGAGGAATTTGCTCATCGCCGACGGATTCGGCGACGAGCCGGATCCTGAACACCGGCTTCTTGGATTCGTCCAGCATTTCCATCTGCCATTCGGCATTCTGCTTCATGCTGCGCGAAATGCTGCCGAGCAGGTTGCCGGACACCTTGGTCATCTCGGCCCAGGCGGCTTCGCGGCTTTCGAATTCAGAGCCCTGGTCGGATGCGCCAGCGTAGTGACCGTTGCTAATCCGGAAAAAATACAGCGGCATAGTTGATCTCACGTATGAGCCGCCCCCAGGCCGTCATTGGCCGCCACGGTGGGCTAGACTCGCTACCAAGACGTGAAAACGCCAGCCCGTATGACTACGGGCACACTTTCCCAACTTTGGGCTTCATTTCGCCGGATATCACTCGGTGGAACGGCGCAGCTCCGGCGCGCTTTCGGCCTTCGCCGGCTCCGCCTTCACCGGCTCGAGCTTCGCGGCCTCAACCGCCGGCGTCTCGACGCGAGCCGAGACCTCCGTGCGCGAGGCGTCGGCCGAGCGTGTCTGCGCCGGCGCATGCAGCGAACGCGGCCGTGCCACCGAGCGGGCCATCAGCATCTGCTGCGCGCCCTGGTGGCGGAAATCGCAATAGGCGAAGCCCATGCCCGACACCGACCCCCGGAAGGAGCGGTCATCGCGCTTTTCGAGATTGAAGCACGGCTCGAACGGAAGACCCTTGATGGAAGCGCAAACCGCCTGGCCGCGGATCTGCAGCGTGTTGCCGGGCAGGCGCACATGGCGGGTCGGTCCCGCGCCGCTGAATTGAATGGAGCCGGCCGCCCCGAGATCGTCGAGCACGCGGCCTGCGCCGCGGGAGCCGTCGAAACAGGTGAAGGCGAAAACCTTGCCGGCCACAAACTTGCGGGCTTCATCGGCATTCATCATCCCGGCCAGCGCCGGCACCACCATCGCCGTGGCCGTGACGGCCCCCAACACCAAACGCGCAAGCATGCAGCAACTCCACCCTACTGAGCGCGGGCACCCGCCTTGCTAGACATGACCTCCGCGGAAAACCGTTATCCCGTTTTCCGGATCATGCAGGCCTCTTTACCCGCTGCTTACCATACGAACCGTGGCAACATTGGAGCAGCATGGTTGGTAAAGTCTGAACGCCGTTAGAGAATTTTTACCACGATTCGACCGCGGACCTCGCCGGCGAGGATTTTGGCGCCGGCGCCGATGACTTGGTCCAGGCCGATTTCATGAGTAATATCAGCTAGTTTGCCGTGATCCAAATCGCTGGCCAGGCGGCTCCAGGCAAGCTTGCGCTGCTCGATCGGGCACATCACGGAATCGATGCCGAGAAGGCACACTCCGCGCAAAATGAACGGCGCCACCGAAGACGGCAGGTCCATGCCCGCCGCAAGGCCGCACGCGGCGATAGCGCCGCCATATTTCGTCATCGAAAGGATGTTGGCGAGCGTGGTCGACCCGACGCTGTCGATGCCGCCAGCCCAGCGCTCCTTGGCCAGCGGCTTTGCCGGGCCTGACAATTCGTTGCGGTCGATCACTTCGGCGGCGCCGAGACCCTTCAGATAATCGGTCTCCGACACCCGCCCGGTGGAGGCGATGACGTGATAGCCGAGTTTCGACAGCACGGCGGTCGCGACCGAACCGACGCCGCCCGCAGCACCGGTAACAACAACGGGACCGCTTTTGGGCGTCAGGCCGTGCTTCTCCAGCGCCAGCACCGACAGCATCGCGGTATAGCCGGCGGTGCCGATCGCCATCGCGTCGCGGGTCGAGAGGTTATCGGGCAGCCGCACCAGCCAGTCGCCCTTGACGCGGGCCTTCTCGGCGTAGCTGCCGAGATGGGTCTCGCCCATGCCCCAGCCGTTGCATACCACCCTGTCGCCGGCCTTCCACTGCGGATGGGTGGATTGTTCGACGATGCCGGCGAAGTCGATGCCGGCGATCATCGGGAAGCGCCGCACCACCGGGGCCTTGCCGGTGAGGGCCAGACCGTCCTTGTAGTTCAGCGTCGACCATTCGACGCGGACGGTGACATCGCCTTCCATCAATTCGGCTTCGTCGAACTGCGTCAGCGCGGCGGTGGTACCTTTTTCCGCCTTGTCGATCCTGATGGCCTTGAACGTTCCCACGGCAAACTCCCCGAACTTTGTATGTCCGGGGTTTTACCGGATCAGGCGGGCTGCGCAACCGGGCGCGCGACCGGCTGTTCCACGATCGGCAAATTGATCAGCGCCGACAGCACGCCGAAGAAGATCGAGAGCCACCAAAGCGGCGTATACGACCCGAACTGCTCGAACACGATGCCGCCAAGCCATACCCCAAGGAAACCGCCCACCTGGTGGCTGACGAAGGCAAAACCATACAGCGTCGCAAACCAGCGGGTCCCGAACATGATCGCCACCAGCGCCGAGGTCGGCGGTACCGTCGAGAGCCAGGTCAGACCGGTGGCAGCGCCGAACATGATCGCCGAGAAAGTGGTGATCGGGAATGAAATGAACGCCAGGATGGTCAGTGCCCGGGCAAAATAGAGCATCGAGAGGATGTAGCGCTTCGGATATTTGTTCTGCAGCCAGCCGACGCTGAGCGAGCCGATGATGTTGAACAGGCCGATGGCGGCGACCACCCACCCGCCGGTCTGCGCCGAGACGCCGCGATCGGACAGATAGGCCGGCAGATGCACCGTGATGAAAGCGAGCTGGAAACCGCAGGTAAAGAAGCCGAGCACCAGCAAAACGTAGGAGCGGTGGCCGAACGCTTCCGCCAGCGCGGTCTTGAACGATTGCTGGTCGGCGGCGGGAACGTTCGACGACGTTGCGGGCGGTGTCGCGATCGCCAGCGACAGCGGCACGATCAACAGCATCAGCAGGGCAAACACGGTCAGCGCCGGCTGCCAGCCGAAATTATCGATCAACGCAACGCCAAAGGGCGCGAACAGGAATTGCCCGAACGAGCCGGCCGCCGTGCCGGCGCCGAGCGCCAGGCCGCGCTTCTCCGGCGGCAGCAGTTTGCTGAACGCCGACAGCACCAGGTTGAACGAACAGCCGGAGAGCCCAAAGCCGATCAGGACGCCTGCGCCGAGATCGAGCGAGGCCGGCGTCGACGCGTAGCGCATCAAGAGCAGTCCGCCGGCGTAGAGCAGCGCGCCGATGACCATCACGCGCAGGATGCCGAAGCGGTCGGCGATCGCGCCGGCGATCGGCTGGCCCAATCCCCACAACAGGTTCTGCAGCGCCAGCGCAAGGCCGAAGACGTCGCGGCCCCAGGTAAATTCCTTGCTCATCGGCTGGATGAAGAAACCAAGGCTCGATCGCGGCCCAAAACTCAACAGCGCAATCGCGCATCCGCAGATGATGATCACCAATGGCGTCCGCCAGCTGGCTTTGGCCGGGCGAAGATTGTCTGCGGTTACAGCCATGGGTTTCCTCGATGCTTGGCGCCCCGGCCGGAAGGGATCGGCCGGGTGCGCCGGGAGGAGTTAATGCATTCGCATGGAAATCCCAAGGGCAGCGGAGAAAATTTTTCCGCTGCAGGGCAGCCCTGCAAAATCGTCGAGTGCAATTTTGGGGGTGGGTCGGACGGGCGGGCGAGCCAAGAAGTCAACTCGTCGTCCCGGCGAAGGCCAGGCGAAGGCCGGGACCCATACGCCGCGGCCGCATTGTTGGAAAAGGAAGATAATGATCAGCGCGTAAAAACAATTACCGCCGGTGGCTATGGGTCCCGGCCCCCGTGCGCAATTGCGCACTAGGCCGGGACGACAATAACTACCTTCTGAAACTTGCCTGTTCTGCTGAGCTCTTTGCAGCTTCGGCGAGCTTGGCGGAAATTTGCGCCGTCTCCGCCGCCGTTCCCCAGCTTGGTGCGTCGCTGCCGTCGCCCCAGTTGCGGGGCCGATAGAAGGTGTGCACGCCGGTCTTGTACATCTTCTTCATCTCGCTGACCCAGGACGGACGCACCCAATAGGCATGGTAGTGCGTCGACTTGTCGACCTCGGGCAGCCAGAGCTGGCCGTCCAGCATCGCCTTTGCGATCCGTTGCGCGCGATCCCACATGTCGGGCTCTTTGACGACGTCCTTGTTGTTGTCGCAGGCGAAGGTGAACTGGCAGGCCAGATGGCGGTGCTTGTTCTGGTAGACTACGCCGCACACCGTATCCGGATATTTGCCGGAGAAGGCGCGGTTCAACACCACTTGCGCCACCGCGATCTGGCCGCGCACCGCTTCGCCGCGCGCTTCAAAATAGACAACTTCAGTCAGACATTTTTCCGACTTGGCGCGCGACTTCTCGTCGAACAGGCCGAGCCGCTCGGCCGGGGTCTTGGCGCGCTGGTTGTCGGAATTGACCTCGCCCTTCGGCGCAACGCTGACGCCCATCTCGCCGGCCTTGACCGGGCCGTCGGCATCGACCGGCAGCGAGGCCATGATCTTCATGTCGGGATCGGCCACCACCGCACTCGGCAGCATGACGATGGGCTCTTCGCCCGGCCGCCAGCGCTCCATGGTTTCGGGCGAGCCGAGCGACGAGCCAAAAAACAGGCTCGAGGTCTTGAAGGAGAAATTGTCGCGCGGCGGCGCGGGCGCGAGCGCCACTTCCGGTGCTGCCGAGACGTCCTTTGGCTTACCGAGCGGCTTGTCGTCGAGCGGCTTGGCTTCGAGTGACATCGACACATCGAATTGCGGCAGCGGCGGCGCGCGCAGAGCGGCCTGAAGTTCGGGATCGAGCGGCGCGGGCTCACCTGAAGGCGGCGTGGCCGCGGTCTTCTGGCCTTTGACGGAGGCGTTTGAAGACGAAGGATCTTCGATGGCGGGCGCGCTGCCGGCGGGGATCGAGCTCTCCGCAGGCGTGGACGGCGCGATGGCAAGGCGATCGCCCTTCATGGTGCGATCGACCTTGGGGAAATCGGCGGCATGATAACGCGGCGGCGGAGCGATGATCGGGTTGCGCGTCACCGCACCGGTGATGTCGATGCCCTGATTGTCGAGGCTGGCGAGCCGAAAGGTTGCGGTCTGCGGCGAAGACGTTCCGATCGGACGGCCGAAGCTGAACGTCGCGACGTGGATATTGCTGGCGGTGGAGAACACCCGCTTCTGCCAGCGTTCGGCGACGCCCGGCTGCCGGGCCAGCAGTGACGCGATATCCTGATATCCGATCTCGGTCGGCATCAATGCGAAGATGCAAAGACCGAGACCGAAGGACGCGAACCGCGCGCCCTTCGGCTGGTTACGCAACACATTCATCGATACGCTCTACGCAACGCTTACAAAAAACGACCGAACTCAGTACATCCGTGCAATTCGATCTTTATTGTTGGTATCGAATTTAGGTTGCCGGGGAGTTAATCGGCGTGGCCTGCGTGCACCACGCAAGATTTTGCGCGCATGTGCTGTGGCGCTTGAGAAGTGTTGGTAAACGGGGACGTGATGAAAGTGGTAAACATCCCGTCAACGAAGATGATGAAGAAAATGTTGCGGGTTCCCGTGTCACTACGGGGACTGATGATCGCAGCCTAGGCCCCGTCATTGCGAGCCAACGGGTCGCGCGAATGCGCGCCCGATGACAGGCTCCGCGAAGCAATCCATCGCGCGGCATAACGGATGGATGGATTGCTTCGTCGCTGCGCTCCTCGCAATGACGAAAGGCCTGTGCGCCCAAAAACGTTCATGCCCGGGACAAGGCCGGGCACGACGAGGTCTCTGTTAATTCTCAGCGTTGAGTAAGAACTACGCCTGGCTCGCGACCGTCTTGCCGAGCGCGGCTTGCGCCGCGGCGAGCCGCGCGATCGGCACGCGATAGGGCGAGCACGAGACGTAGTCGAGGCCGATCTCGTGGCAGAATGCCACTGAGGCGGGATCGCCGCCATGCTCGCCGCAAATCCCGACCTTGAGATCGGGCCGCGTCT
This sequence comes from Bradyrhizobium sp. JYMT SZCCT0428, assembly GCF_018131075.1. Taxonomy (GTDB): domain Bacteria; phylum Pseudomonadota; class Alphaproteobacteria; order Rhizobiales; family Xanthobacteraceae; genus Bradyrhizobium. The sequence goes on from NZ_JAFCLS010000022.1 coordinate 102,599, forward strand.
TGCGTCCGCGCTCGACGCCGATCTTGACGAGTTCGCCGACGCCATCGCGATCGACCGAGATGAACGGATCGATCTCGAGGATGCCCTTCGCCACATAGGTGCCGAGGAAGCTCGCGGCGTCGTCGCGGCTGATGCCGTAGGTGGTCTGCGTCAAATCGTTGGTGCCGAAGGAGAAGAACTCGGCGGTCTGCGCCACGTCGCCGGCCATCAGGCACGCGCGCGGCAACTCGATCATGGTGCCGACCTGATAAGCGAGTTTCTTGCCTGTCTCCTTCATCACCGCCTGCGCGGTGGCGTCGATCCGCGCCTTGACCAGGTCGAACTCCGCCTTGGTCGCGATCAGCGGCACCATCACTTCGAGGCCGACAGCCTTGCTGGTGCGCTTCTCGGCCTCGACCGCGGCTTCGAAGATCGCGCGCGCCTGCATCTCGGCAATCTCCGGATAGGCGATCGCAAGACGGCAGCCGCGGAAGCCCAGCATCGGGTTGAACTCGGCAAGATCGCGGGCCCGATCGGCGAGCTTGCGCGGATCAGTGTTCATCGCGCGCGCGACCTCCTCGATCTCGGCCTGGGTGTGCGGCAGGAACTCGTGCAGCGGCGGATCGAGCAGGCGGATCGTGACGGGCAGGCCCTTCATGATCTCGAACAGTTCGACGAAATCCGCGCGCTGCATCGGCAGCAGTTTCGACAGTGCCGCGCGGCGCGACTGTTCGTCCTCGGAAAGGATCATCTCGCGCACGGTGCGGATGCGGGTTTCCTCGAAGAACATGTGCTCGGTACGGCAAAGGCCGATGCCCTCGCCGCCGAACTTGATCGCGGTGCGCGCGTCTTCCGGCGTGTCGGCATTGACGCGAACACCGAGCTTGCGGACGGCATCGGCCCAGCCCATCAGCGTGCCGAATTCGCCCGACAGTTTCGGCTCGATCATCGGCATCCGTCCGGCCAGCACCTGGCCGACCGATCCGTCGATGGTGATGACGTCGCCGGTCTTGAAGGTGCGGGTGCCGATGCTCATGGTGCCGCGGCCGTAATCGACGCGAATGGTGCCGCAGCCGGAGACGCAGGGCTTGCCCATGCCGCGCGCGACCACGGCGGCATGCGAGGTCATGCCGCCACGGGTGGTGAGAATGCCTTCAGCGGCGTGCATGCCGTGAATGTCTTCCGGGCTGGTCTCGACCCGCACCAGAATGACCTTGCGGCCGTCGGCCTGCAGTTTCGCCGCTTCATCGGACGAGAACACGATTTCGCCGGAGGCCGCGCCGGGCGAGGCCGGCAGGCCGGTGGCGATGACGTCGCGCTTGGCGGAGGGATCGATGGTCGGGTGCAGCAACTGGTCGAGCGAAGCGGGATCAATCCGCATCACCGCGTCCTTTTTCGAGATCAGGCCTTCATTGGCGAGTTCGACCGCAATCCGCAGCGCCGCCTTGGCGGTGCGCTTGCCGCCGCGGGTCTGCAGCATCCACAATTTGCCCTGCTCGACCGTGAACTCCATGTCCTGCATGTCGCGGTAGTGCTTTTCGAGCAGCGTGTAGATCCGCGTCAGCTCCTTGAACGCGTCGGGCATCGCGACTTCCATCGACGGCTTGTCGGAGCCGGATTCCTGGCGCGCATATTCGGTGATGTCCTGCGGCGTGCGGATACCCGCCACCACGTCTTCGCCCTGAGCGTTGATCAGGAATTCGCCGTACAGCTTGCTCTCACCGGTCGAGGGATTGCGCGTGAACGCGACGCCGGTCGCCGAGGTCTCGCCCATATTGCCGAACACCATGGCCTGAATGTTGACAGCGGTGCCCCAGGATTCCGGAATATCGTGCAGCCGGCGGTAGGTCACCGCGCGCGCGTTCATCCAGGATGAGAACACCGCGCCGATCGCGCCCCACAATTGCGCGTGCGGATCCTGCGGGAAATCGTGGCCGGTCTCGCGCGCCACCGCATCCTTGTAACGGCCGACCAGTTCGACCCAGTCGTCGCCGGTCAGATCGGTGTCGAGCGTATAGCCCTGGCCGTCCTTGAAGGTGTCGAGGATGTCCTCGAAATGATGGTGCTCGAAGCCGAGCACGACATCCGAATACATCGTGATGAAGCGCCGATAGCTGTCATAGGCAAAGCGGCGGTCGCCGGACAATTCGGCGAGCGCTTCGACGGTCTCATCGTTGAGGCCGAGATTGAGCACGGTATCCATCATGCCCGGCATCGAGGCGCGGCCGCCGGAGCGCACCGACACCAGCAGCGGATTCTTGGAATCGCCGAACGATTTGCCGGCGAGCTTGCCGACATGCTCCAGGGCCTTTTCGACCTGCGCCTTCAGCGCGGCCGGATAGGATTTGTCGTGGGCGTAGAAGTAAGTGCAGACCGAGGTCGGAATCGTGAAGCCCGGAGGCACCGGCAGGCCGAGATTGGCCATTTCGGCGAGATTGGCGCCCTTGCCGCCGAGCAGATCGCGCAAGCCGGCCTTGCCCTCGGCCTTGCCGTCGCCAAACGTGTAGACCCACTGGCCGGATTTTACCGCTTCGACGGCCGGCTTGCTCACCTTCTTCGCCGTCTTGCCGGCAGGCTTGCTCGGAGCCTTCGCAGCTGGCTTGGCAACAGGTTTGGCAACTGGCTTCGTAACCGCCTTGGGAGCGGGCTTCGCAACTGCCTTCGCAACCGGAGCCTTCGTAAGCGTCTTGCGCGCCGAGGCCGCCGGCGCGGCTTTGCCCGGCGCCGATGACTTTGATTTCGCTACGATTTTCACAAGGTTTTTCTTGGACTTCGCAACCGCTTTGGCCATGGCAGATGACAATCCGAAAAGAGAGGAGAAGATGCGCGCCTTACACCACTTTGAGGGGTTCCGCGCAAGCCGCGAAACCCCGCTTGCCTGACTAGAAGCGCAGCATCTTGAACACGCCGAGCCCGGCCAGACCGACGATGATCAGGTAGATCGCGACGATGAAATTCAGGAACCGCGGCATGATCAGGATCAGGACTCCCGCGATCAGGGCGACGATCGGGGAAATATGCGCGGCGGTGATGGTCATTTGAAATTTCTCCTGGTGATGAGGGGAAGCTCGAATCGAGGGCGGCAACTTAACCGCTGGCGCGGTTCCGGAATAGGAGACGCCTGTCGCCTCAACGGGTTCCCGCGTTCGCGATAATTCCCCAGAAATGCCGCGGATGTGGCCGCGTTTTTCCGGAACAATGCCGCGCGCGATGAATTGGCTCGCATTGTACGCTGGCCAGCCGGCGTTCTTCTGCACGAGGGAGTTACACTATGCAGAACAGACTTCTTGCCATCGCAGCTATCGCCGGCGTGATGGCTGCACCGATCGTAGCACAGGCGCAGAGCGGCACCGTGGGTGTCGTTGGCGGCGGCACCGTGGTGATCGGCGAGCATGAGGGCATCACCATCGAACAACGCCCGGCGTTCCGGGAATATGTCGTGCGTGAGCGCGTGCCGCCTTTCACCATTCCTGAGCGCGTGACCGTTGGCGGCGTGCTGCCAGAAGCCGGCATCACCTATTACGACGTACCGCAGACCTATGCGGCAACGCCCTATCGCTACACCGTGGTGAACGGCCAGACGGTCCTGGTCGAACCGCGTTCGCGTCGCATCGTTCAGGTGGTCGACTAATCCCGCTAGCCTGAACGATAGTCCGGGCGCCGCGCAAGCGGATGTGCGCGAGATACGACCGGACAAGAAAGCCCCGCCCGGTTTCCCCCTGGGCGGGGCTTTTCGTTGGCGCTCTATTCCCTGATCTCCAGACCCGGCTTCTTGGCGACGAGACGGTGAATCTTCTTGCTCGAGGAGGCGCTGACGACCTCTTCATCGAGCAACAGCGACGTCGACTTCAATTCCCCCAGCACCAGCGCCGTATCGAACGCGCAGTAAAGCCGCCCCTGCGAATCGCGCAGGTCGGCATTGTCGGTGATCCGCCAGCTCAGATAGAGAATTCCGCTGGGCTTGACGGCGGTGAGCAGCCGGCGGACGGCAGGGGCGATCTGCGCGCGCTCCAGATGCATGATCACGGTCTCGCACAGCACGTTGTCGTAGGTGCCGATGCCCTTCAGGTCGGGCAATTCGGCATGCGCGAACTTAAAACCGGGATACCGCTGCCGCGCCTCCGCCAGCAGGCCTTCCGAGGCGTCAAAACCGGTGGCGGAAAAGCCGTTGGCGTTGAGCCAGGCTACCTCGCGGCCGCAGCCGCAGCCGATATCGGCTGAATTGCCGCCGCGCACGAAGAAGCGCTCGACGATTTCGTGCAAATCGACCGGCGCCGGTTGCTCGAGCCAGTCCTTGGCGAACGCCGCCGCATCCAAATCGTAAGCGGCCAGCGTCTTCTGATCCACGTGTCAGCCCTCGATCTTCGAAAAGTCCGCCACCGCGCGCGTCGCCGCGCGGATTTCGTTCAAGAGCTTCAGTCTGTTCTCGCGCACGTTTGGTTCATCGTCGTTGACCTTGACCTTGTCAAAGAACGCATCGACCGCCGGCCGCAGCTTGGCCATCGCGCTCATCGCGGCGGCAAAATCTTCCTTGGCCACCGCAGCGCCGGCCTCGCTCTTCACCTGGTCGATCGCCTTCGCCAGCGCCTTTTCTTCGTCGAGCTTGTAGAGCGTCGGATCCGGCGCACCGTCGAAGCTGCGCTTGTCTTTCTTCTCTTCGATCGAGAGGATGTTGCTGGCGCGTTTTGTACCCGCGAGCAGGTTCTTGCCGTCGTCGGTGTCGAGGAACTTGCCGAGCGCCTCGACGCGGCGGACCACCATCAGCAGATCGTCCTGGCCGCCGAGCGCGAACACGGCATCGACGAGATCGTGACGTGCGCCCTGGTCGCGGAGCTGGACCTTGAGGCGGTCGGCGAAGAAGGAGAGGAGATCGCCCGGAAGCTTTTGCGCATCGGCGGCCGGATACTTGGCTCCCTTTTCGGGGAGACCGAGAATGGCCGATTGTGCAGCTTTCAGGATTGGAAGCCTGATCGTGTTCTCCGCGATGAGCCGAATCACGCCCAACGCCGCCCTTCGCAGCGCATACGGATCCTTGCTTCCAGTCGGCTTCTCGTCGATCGCCCAGAAACCAACCAGTGTATCCATCTTGTCAGCCAAAGCGACGGCGACACTCACCCGATCAGTCGGCACGCGATCCGCAGGCCCCTGCGGCTTGTAATGCTCTTCACTCGCAGCCGCGACGGAAGCGTCTTCGCCCTGCGCGAGGGCATAGTACTTGCCCATTAGGCCCTGCAACTCCGGGAATTCGCCGACCACTTCTGTCAGCAAATCCGCCTTCGCCAGATGCGCGGCGCGCTTGGTCTTCTCGACATCGGCGCCAACCAGCGGCGCAATCTCCGCGGCCAGACGCTCGATGCGTTTGATGCGTTCGCCCTGCGTGCCGAGCTTCTCGTGGAACACGATGTTCTCGAATTTCGGCAGGCGGTCTTCGAGCTTCGTCTTCAGGTCGCTCTCGTAGAAGAACTTCGCATCGCTCAAGCGCGCGCGGATGACGCGCTCGTTGCCGGCGATGATCGCCTTGCCGCCGTCGGTGGCCTCGATATTGGCGGTGAGGATGAATTTGTTGGTGAGCTTTCCGGTTTTGTCAGGATTCTTATCAGAATCCTTGGGATCGCTGACCACAAAGCATTTCTGGTTGTTGCGGATGGTGGCGCGGATCACCTCGCCGGGGATCGACAGAAACTCCTGGTCGAACGATCCCATCAGCACGACAGGCCATTCGACGAGGCCTGACACCTCGTCGAGCAGCACCTGGTCCTCGACCAGCTCAAAGCCCTGCGCGAACGCCAGCTGTTTGGCGTCGGCCAAAATGATGTCCTTGCGCGCCTGCGGGTCGAGCACGACCTTGGCGGCCTTCAGCTTGGCCTCGTAATCCTCAAAGCGGCGCACGGAGATCGCTGATGGCGCCAGGAAGCGATGCCCAAAAGTGGTCTGGCCGGCCTCGATGCCGTCGATCGAGAATTTTACGATTTCAGGCTCTTCGGTCTCCGGACCGAAGGTCGCGATAATCGAGTGCAGCGGCCGCACCCAGGTCAGCGCGCCTGATTTGGCCGAGCGCTCACCCCAGCGCATCGATTTCGGCCACGGGAAAGTGCGCACGATGACCGGAAGAATATCGGCGAGCACGTCGAGCGTCGGGCGGCCGGGCTTCTCGATCAGCGCGACATAGAAGTCGCCCTTCGGGTCGCGCTGGATTGTTGCCTCATCCAGCCCAGTCGCTTTCAAAAAGCCCTGCACGGCCGCATCGGGCGCGCCGATTTTCGGACCCTTGCGTTCGGTCTTCAGGTCGGATTGCCGTGCCGGAATGCCGTGCACCGTCAGCGCCAGCCGCCGCGGCGTCACGAAGGCTTTTGCACCCTCGTAGACCAGCCCCTCGGCAACCAGCCTATCGGTGACCATGCGGCGCAGATCGTCAGCCGCCTTCGCCTGCATGCGCGCGGGGATTTCTTCGGAAAACAATTCGAGCAAAAGATCAGGCATCAGGACGCCCTGCCCGCTTCGGTGTGGACCCAGGCTTCGCCGCAGGCTTTTGCGAGGTCGCGCACGCGCCCGATGTAGCTTTGCCGTTCGGTCACCGAGATCACGCCGCGGGCATCGAGCAGGTTGAAGACATGGCTCGCCTTGATGCACTGGTCATAGGCCGGCAGCGCCATCAGGTGTTCCTTCTGGTTGCTGCCGGATTTCCAGCCCGCCGCGAGATATTTCTTGCAGGCCTCTTCGGCCATCACGAACTGCTTGAACAGCATTTCGGAATCGGAGTGCTCGAAATTATGCAGGGAATATTCCTGCTCGGCCTGCAGGAACACGTCGCCATAGGTCACCTTGTCGACGCCCTCGCGGCCGTTGAAGTTGAGATCCATGACGTGGTCGACGCCCTGCAGGTAGCAGGCGAGCCGCTCCATTCCGTAGGTGAGTTCGCCGGCGACCGGAGCGCATTCGACGCCCGCGACCTGCTGGAAGTAAGTGAATTGTGACACTTCCATGCCGTCGCACCAGCACTCCCAGCCGAGCCCCCAGGCGCCCAGCGTCGGGCTTTCCCAATCGTCCTCGACAAAGCGGATATCGTGCAGGCTGGAATCGAGGCCGATCGCGGCGAGCGACTTCAGGTACAATTCCTGAAGGTTCGGCGGCGATGGCTTCATGATCACCTGATACTGGTAATAATGCTGCATCCGGTTGGGGTTCTTGCCGTAGCGGCCATCCTTGGGCCGGCGCGAGGGCTGCACATAGGCGGCCCGCCACGGTTTTGGCCCGAGCGCGCGCAAGGTCGTCGCGGGATGAAAGGTGCCCGCGCCCATTTCCATGTCGTAGGGCTGCAGGATCACGCAGCCCTGTTCGGCCCAGAACCGTTGCAGAGCGAGAATGAAGCCCTGGAACGAACGTTCCGGGCGCATATGGGCAGGCAATTCGTCCATCGGCAGAATCGGTCTCGCGAGGGGGTTTTGGGCGCGCGGGACCGTATCGGCGGTGGCGAGGGGAATCAAGGCGATGGGGAGCCAATGACCGTCGTCATGGCCGGGCATAGCCGTCTGAAGGACGGCGTCGCTTCCGCTCGCCTATGCCCGGCCATCTACGTCTTTCTTGGCTGGAGAAAGCTTAGTCGTGGATGCCCGGGACAAGCCCGGGCATGACGAAAATCAGTTTAACCCGGACGATAGGCCCCGGTGACGGGGTCCCGGCGCAGGGTCGGAATTTCGCTGGTTTGAGCAGATTCCGAGACGCGGGCCAGCCGCGCTTCTTCCAGCTCCCGGTTGATCCGGACGGCGGTCTTGTAAGCCCAGCGGACCACGGCGAGCCCACCCAGGGCCCCTGCGAATGCGATCAACGGTGGCATCGGTCGATCCTTGTCGTTCACGTCGGTCACGCCCCCAATAGGTGCATTCTCGCGCAAGCCGGGCTGCGCCGCAATTCCCGCCTTTAGGACTAAATGGCGCGCCTCTCCCGGGCTCTAAAACCCGAATTTGGCCCAAATTGCCCTGGTTTCGAGCGCGGAGATCAGCTCATCCGGCAGGCCCCCAAAACCGTCGAGCGCGCCCATGGAGCCCGCCCCCGGCGACCGCCGGCCAAGAAGGCCGGACAGCATCCCGCTGGCGGGCGCGATCACGGGGGTCAGCACCTTGTCGCCGTAGCGGGCGCGCAGCGTCGAACGCAAATCGCCGACCGCATCCGCAAGGCCCAGCGACACCGAGGTTTCGCCGGCCCAATATTCGCCGGTGAACAGCGTGTCGTCGGCCCCCTTGAGGCGGCTGCCGCGGCTCTGTTTGACCAGTGCAATGAAGATGGTGTGGATCTCGCGCTGGAGCGCCTTGATGCGCGCCACGTCATCGGGGTTTTCGGGGAGGAACGGATCGAGCGTCGCCTTGTGGACGCCCGCGGTATAGAGCCGCCGTTCGACACCGATTTTCTTGATCAGCTCCTGGAAGCCGAAAGTGCCGCCGACCACGCCGATCGAACCGAGGATCGAGGACGGATCGCAGAAAATCTCGTCGCCGGCACAGGCGATCATGTAGCCGCCGGATGCGGCGACGTCCTCGACGAACACCAGCACCGGCAAATTCTTTTCGGCGGCGAGTTGCCTGATCCGCAGATAGATCTGGCGCGATTGCACCGGCGAGCCGCCGGGCGAATTGATCACGAGCGCAACCGCCTTGGCATTCTTGGTACCGAAAGCGCGTTCGAGGGTCTTGGCGACACCGGCGAGCGACATGCCCGGCCGCAGCGGCGTCACCGCGCCGATCACGCCGGACAACCGCACCACCGGCACCACCGCGGCGCCGCGCCGGAATTTGGCCGGGACCAATCCCTTCAGCCGTTCGATAAGGCCCGGCAATCCCACACGATCACTTATTTGTTCACTCATGCCGTTACCTCGAATTAACCATTTTTTATCACGCCAGTGTCATTGGAAGAGCTGGAACGAACTGGGGCAGGAATGCCTTGTGCAACGTGGCCGTTACGGCTGCAATGGCGCAGCGGAGAGTGACATGAAAATCTACCTGCTGATATTGTTGATCGGCACCATCCTGACCGCGGTCCACTTCACCAACGCTCCGAAACGGCAGTCGGAAACCCTTCCGCAATAGGCTTTTCCGCTTCGTCTCGCGTTCGAGACATCAGTTCCTCGGCCACCTCAGGGGGTGGCCAACGGCAATATCCCCCTCCCCGCCAAAATCTCCTGCACCGCTTTATTGGGCACCCCTCGCTCATCATTGAGCATCAGTCCGGCATGAATTCGAGTCGGCGCGCGCCCGCCCTTGGTGGCGCGAACCAGGATTCGATTCGCAGGCGCCTTCACATCGCCGTGAATGGGCAAAATTTCCAGACTGCCAAAACCGTGATCGAGCGCCGCCAGCACCTCGGCAATTCCGTCGGCGCGCCAGATCAGCGTCAGCATGCCCCTGGATTTGAGGATGCGGCGGGCCGCGTGACTCCAGTTCGAGAGCGTGGTGGATGTCGCGACATGCGCGATCCCGCGCGCGCGGTCCGGCGAGACCCGATGCCTCACGGAATCGTTGAACGGCGGATTCATCAAAACGACATCGGCGCTATCAGGATGCAAGTTGACCGCGGCGTAGGCGTCGGCGGCCGCCTCGACATCGAGCACGATGACCTCGGCGGCAAGGGCATTCGCCTCGGCATTGGCGCGCGCCAGGCTTGCGAGACCGGCATCGATCTCGACCAGCACGAGGTCGACATCCCCGACGCGTCTGGCCACCGCCAGCCCTGCCGCACCAACACCAGCGCCAAGATCGGCCACGCGATTGCCTGAACGGGCCGGCGTTGCCGCTGCCAGCAGCATGGCATCGTGACCGGCGCGGTGCCCCGATTTCAGTTGCCGCAGGTGCAAGCTCCCGCCGAGAAACGCGTCCTCGGTGACATCGGGGGAATTACTCATCCGCCCGCAATTCATGGGCAAGCCCGGCATCGGTCAGAAGCTGGCGCGCCTCGCGGTTGTCGTCCTCATGGACCAGGATGCGGCGTGGCAGCACGCCGAGCGATCCCTCGATGATGCTCATGTTCTGGTCGAGCACCAGATGATGGATATTGGCGCCGTCGAGCAGCGCGCCGACCGCGGAAACCAGCACAATATCGTTGGTCCGAACCAATTCCCGCAATTTGCGCCCTCCTTAGGCCGGCCCGGTCCAAGGCCGGCTGGTACCTGTCAACCACTGCCTGCCCTTGCCGCTTCAGCCTGCACTTTCTATTGTAGATAAGGATAGTGCGAATTGGCCAGATTTGGAGACCCGCGTGGCGGTTATTGTACCCTTCGAAAGCCCAAACGCTTCGATCGATGAGCTGGTCGGGCTCGTCGCCGCCGACATGGAGCGGGTCAACGCCACGATCCTGTCGCGGACCGGTTCCGAAGTCACCATGATTCCCGAGGTCGCCAACCATTTGATCTCCTCCGGGGGAAAACGGCTGCGCCCGATGCTGACGCTGGCGATGGCCGGTCTCACCGGCTATTCCGGCGACGGCCATATCAAGCTCGCCGCCTCGGTCGAGTTCATGCATACCGCAACCCTGCTCCACGACGACGTGGTCGACGAGAGCGAATTACGGCGTGGCAAATTGTCCGCGCGGATGCTGTGGGGCAATGAGGCCAGCGTGCTGGTCGGCGACTTCCTGCTCGGCCAGGCCTTCCGCATGATGGTCGAGGTCGGCTCGTTGCGGGCGCTCGACATCCTGTCTTCGGCGGCCGCCACCATCGCCGAGGGCGAGGTGATGCAGCTCGCCGCGGCCAAAAACACCGCGACCACCGAGGACGAATATCTCGCTGTGATCCGCGGCAAGACCGCGGAATTGTTCGCGGCCGCCTGCGAGGTCGGTCCCGTCATCGCCAACCGGCCGAAGGCCGAGCAGACCGCGTGCCGCTCGGTCGGCATGAATCTCGGCATCGCGTTCCAGCTCGTGGACGACGTGCTGGACTACGGCGGCAAATCGGCAAAACTCGGCAAGAACGTCGGCGACGATTTCCGCGAGGGCAAGATCACGCTGCCGGTGGTGCTGGCGTTCCGCCGCGGCAACGCCTCTGAACGCGCGTTCTGGGTCAAGGCGCTGGAGCGCGGCGAGATCGGCGCCAATGATCTCGATCACGCCATCGGGTTGATGACCAAGCATCGCGCTCTGGAAGACACGATCAGCCGCGCCCATCATTACGGCGCGATGGCCGTCGATGCGCTGGCGCTGTTCCCGGCCTCGCCGATGAAGACCGCGCTCGAGCAGGTCGTGGCGTTCTGCCTCGCGCGCTCGCATTGATGGCGTCGTAGGCTTCGTAGGATGGGTAGAGCGCAGCGAAACCCATCACTTGCGATTTTGCGGATGGATGATGGGTTTCGCTTCGCTCTACCCATCCTACGGCAGGATCGTACTGGATGAGCGGCACACAATTTTCGCTGTTTCTCGCCGCCGCGCTGATCATCGCCTTCGTGCCTGGTCCCGGGATCTTCTATGTCGCCGCCAGGACGCTGTCGGGCGGCCGGAAGACTGGCATCGCCTCGACATTGGGGACCGGGCTTGGCGGGCTCGTGCATGTGATCGCGGGCGCGCTTGGGGTGTCCGCGATCATCCTGGCCAGCGCCGAACTTTTCACGGTGCTCAAACTTGCCGGCGCGCTCTATCTGGTCTGGCTTGGTGTCCGGACGTTTCGCGAGGGCCGGCAGGCGATGGTGGAGGCGATCAGCCCGGCCACCGCACGACAGGCGTTTCGCGAGGGCGTGCTGGTCGAAGCCCTGAACCCGAAGACCGCGGCGTTCTTTCTGGCGTTCATTCCGCAGTTCATCGATCCCGCCGGCGCTCATCCTGCGCTGCAGTTCATCGCGCTCGGCCTGATCTCGGTATTGCTGAACACGCTTGCTGATGTCGTCGTGGTGATGATGGCCGCGACCGCGCGCGCGGGCCTGGTGCGGCGGCCGCGTCTCATTCAACGTTTGCGACAAGGTTCGGGACTGTTCATTGCCGGGCTTGGCGTGTCGCTGGCGCTGGTGCGGCGGCCCGCGAATTAGCCTGTAGGATGGGTGGAGCGAAGCGATACCCATCGCTTGACTGAAGCAAGTCCTGATGGGTTTCGCTTCGCTCTACCCATCCTACAAGCAGCGTCTCAGCTCAGCGTTCCCGCGTGCACCCACCAGCCGGGATGCTCGCGACGGATCTTCTCCGCGGCGCGGCCGGCGTCGGCGGTGTTTTCATAGATCGCAAAGCAGGTCGCGCCCGAGCCCGACATCCGCGCCAGCCACGCGCCGTTGGTGGCGTTGAGCGCGGCGATCACTTCACCGATGACCGGCTGAATGCGCATCGCCGGGGCTTCCAGATCGTTGGCACTGGCGGCCAGGACTTCGACCCAGTCTTCGACCGAGGCGCCGGCTTCCGGCCAGTCGACGCCCCGGAAAACGTCGGTGACGCCGACCAGCAATTCGCCGCTACGCAGGCCGAGTGCCTTGAATACGTCCTTGGTCGGAACGGGAACGCAGGGGTTGATCATCACGCACGGCATGATCGGCAGGCTGAGCGGCGTCAGGGTATCGCCGACCCCGGTCATGTCGCAGGCACGCGAGGCCAGGCAGACGGGCACGTCGGCGCCGGTCGCAAGCGCCACCTCGCGCAGCCGCTCGTCATCAAGCGACAGCCCGTTCAATTTTGCCAGCAGCCGAAGCGCGGCCGCCGCATCCGCCGAACCACCGCCGATGCCTGCCGCGACCGGCAGCACCTTGTCGAGCGTGAAACTGCCGGACTTCAGGCCCGGCACCCGCTCTGCCAGCAGGCGCGTCGCCTTCAGCACCAGATTGTCCGACGTCTCGCCACAGGCCTGCGCCAGCGGTCCTGACATTTGCAATGTCAGATCGGAACCCGGTGTCAGCGTCAGCCGATCAGCGCAGTCGGCAAACGCCACCACGCTTTCCAGATCATGAAAACCGTCGGTGCGGCGGCCGACCACCCTCAAGGTCAGGTTGACCTTGGCACGCCCCTCATCAATCAACGCCGGCATTGTCGAACAAGCCCCCCAATGCCTTCGATCAACCGCCCCTGCCGTCTTCTTTTTTCTTGTCGGCGGAAGCCGCAGACGACGTGTCCTCGGGCAGGCCGTTGGCGATCTTGGCCTCGATCTTCGGCAATTCTTCCGCCTCGGGCTTCAGGTCGCGGGCGTGGGCCCACTGGAACTTGGCTTCCAGCGTGCGGCCGACGCGCCAATAGGCGTCGCCGAGGTGGTCGTTGATGGTCGGATCCTCGGGCTTGAGATCGATCGCGCGCTCGAGATTCTTCACCGCATCCTCGAAATTGCCGATGCGGTAGAACGCCCAGCCCAGCGAGTCGACGATATAGCCGTCGTCGGGACGCTGATCGACGGCACGCCTGATCATCTTCATGCCTTCGTCGAGATTGATGCCCTGATCGATCCAGGAATAGCCGAGATAGTTCAGCACATGCGGCTGTTCGGGCTGCAGCTCGAGCGCCTTGCGCATGTCGGCCTCGGCCTTGCTCCATTGCTTGGAGCGCTCCTGGCAAATGCCGCGATAGTAATAGGTGACCCAGGTGTTCTTGTCGGTCACGCCGGGCATCACGTCGATCGCCCTGGAATAGGTCGTCGCGCAATCAGCGAACTTCTTGCGGCCGCGCTCGATATTGCCGAGCGCCATGATGGCTTCGATGTCCTTGGGGTCTTCGGCGGTGACGTCCTTGAGGATCTTGATCGCCTGCTCGCTGCGATCGGCGGCGTCGAGATTGGTGGCGAGCTGAATCTGCGCGTTGCGCTTCAGCGGCGAACTCGCCGGCATGCGCTCATAGACCTTGATCGCCATCGGCGGCTTCTTCACCGACTCATAGAGATCGGCCAGCGAGAGCAGCGCCAACGGATGGTTGGGCTGCAGATATAGCGAGAGCTGCAGATAGACCAGCGCCAGATCCTCGCCGCCGCGGCGGGTCAGCGTGGCTCCGATGCCGTACAGCGCCTCGGCCGCACCTGCCTGCGCCGATTCGATCAGCGGCGGCATCTTCTTGCCGGCCCGCGTCTCGCGCAGCGCCTCCTGTACCAGGGGATGCCGTGGCAGCTTCTTGTCGAACGCCTCGTAGATGCCGATTGCCGCCGCCGAGTCCTTGTTGCGCGACAGCCAGCGCCCATAGGCGTCGGACACGCGCAGCATGGAATCGTCGAGCTTGTAGGCGCGCTCGAAGCGGACGCCGGCATCCTTTTCCTTGTTGGCGAGTTCCAGGATCATGCCGGAATGCAGATCCTTGAAGATCGGATACCACTCCGGTCCGGTCAGCTTGTCTATATTGGCGACCGCCGCCTTGGAATCGCCCGCGCCGAAGCTGGCCCAGCCCGACAACAGCGTCGCGACTAGGTCAGTGATCGGTCCGCGGATCGACTGATTGATGTTGATCTGTGCGGTCGCGTATTTCTTCTGCTTCAGGTCGCGGACGCCGACGACCAGCCGGGCCACGCGATTGGATTTGTCCTGCGTCAGAATGCGGTCGGCGAGCTTGACGGCCTCGTCGATGTCGCCATCCGCGAGCGAGGAGATGAAGGCGCGGTCGAGCAGCTCGTTGTTCTTGGGATCGGTACGCAGCGCCGATCGGTAGAACGCCGCAGCCGAGCTGGCGTCGCGTTCGACGCTGGCATGACGCGCGGCCAGATAGCTGCCGGACGTCGTCAGCGATTTCAGATCGCTCTTGCTCGGAAATTGCGCCGAATTGTCGCCGGTATGCTCGGGCGTCTGCGCCAGCAGCGAGCCGGGTGCGGCAAGTGCGGCGACAGTGACAGCGGCGATGGTCCAGCGATTGAAACGAGTGGAAAGCATCACGGTTCGCCTAGCTCCAGGATTTATGGCGGAATCTTTTCGATAGCTCTCGAATGCGGACATACGCGGCGGCATCAAGGCCCAGCGACAATGCCGCTTTTGGCGTTCAACCGCAAGGATACGGGGTGGCGAATCGATCGGCAGCAGGGTCCCCAAGATCTCCCCGTCGGCCGCCAATTCCACCCATTTTAGCCCGCAGCCTCGGAAGACGCTTGTACTGTGGCGGTATCGTGGCCGGTACCGGGGTTACCCGGACACCTGCCGGCCCTCCGCCATTAAACTCACGTAATCGTGGTCACATCCCCTGGTAATTGGGCCCGCCGCCGCCTTCCGGCGGAACCCAGGTGATATTGCCGTTCGGGTCTTTGACGTCGCAGGTTTTGCAGTGGACGCAGTTCTGAGCGTTGATCTGGAAGCGCGGACCGGAAGCCTCCTCGACCCATTCATAGACGCCGGCCGGGCAATAGCGGTTGGACGGGCCGGCAAAGACGTCGTGCTCGGATGTCTTCTGCAGGTTCATGTCGGCAACCCTGAGGTGGATTGGCTGGTCCTCCTCATGGTTGGTGTTGGACAGGAATACCGACGACAGCTTGTCGAAGGTGAGCTTGCCGTCCGGCTTGGGCACGGCGATTGGCGCATGCGCCCTGGCCGGATCCAGCGTTTTGCGATCCGGCTTGGCGTGCGACAGGGTTCCGAACAAAGAGAACCCGAACAGCGTGTTGGTCCACATGTCGAGGCCGCCGAGCGGTACGCCGATCAGGGTGCCGAACTTCGACCACAGCGGTTTGACGTTGCGGATCGGGTAGAGGTCCTTGCCGACCTGCGAACCGCGCCACGCATTCTCGTATTCGGCCAATTCATCATTGGCACGGCCGGCGCCGAGCGCGGCCACGAGGTGCTCGGCGGCGAGCATGCCGCTGCCCATCGCGTTGTGCACGCCCTTGATGCGCGGCACGTTGACAAAGCCTGCCGCGCAACCGATCAGCGCGCCGCCCGGAAAGCTTAAGCGCGGCACCGACTGGTAGCCGCCCTCGGTGATCGCGCGCGCGCCATAGGCCAGCCGCTTGCCGCCTTCGAACACGGTGCGGATCGAAGGATGGGTCTTGAAGCGCTGGAACTCGTCGAACGGCGACAGATATGGATCGTCGTAATTGAGATGGACGACGAAGCCGACCGCCACCTTGTTGTCGTCGTAGTGATAGAGGAACGAGCCGCCGCCGGTCGAATTATTGAGCGGCCAGCCGAACGAATGCTGGATCAGGCCCTTCTGGTGTTTTGTGGGATCGATCTCCCAGACTTCCTTGAGGCCGATGCCGAATTTCGGCGGCTCGCTGTTGGCGTCGAGCGAGAACTTCGCGATCAGTTGCTTGGACAGGCTGCCGCGCGCGCCTTCGGCAAACAGCGTGTACTTGCCGAGCAATTCCATGCCGCGGGTGAACGAATCCTTGTGGCTGCCGTCCCTCGCGATGCCCATGTCGCCGGTCGCAATGCCGCGCACCGCGCCTTTTTCGTCGTAGAGCACTTCGGTAGCGGCAAAGCCCGGATAGATCTCGACGCCGAGCGCTTCGGCCTTCGGCGCCAGCCAGCGGCACACATCGCCGAGCGAGCCGATATAGCAGTGATGATTGTCCATCAGCTTCGGCATCGCGAAACCCGGCAGCCGGATCGCGCCGCCGCCCGTCATCCAGTAGAAGCGATCGTCCTTGACCTGCGTCTTCAGCGGGCAATCGGCATCCTCGCGCCAGTCCGGAATCAGTTTGTCGAGCGAAACCGGATCGATCACCGCACCCGACAGAATGTGCGCGCCGACTTCGGAGCCCTTCTCCACCACCACGATGTTGAGATCGGCGTTGAGTTGTTTGAGACGGATCGCAGCCGCGAGGCCGGACGGCCCGGCGCCGACGATGACGACGTCAAATTCCATGGACTCACGCGGCGGAAGTTCTTCGGTGCTCATGTTCTGGTCTCAGCCCAATTGAGAACGGCTCTAAGGTTCGTTTGTTTCCGATTTTTGCGCCAAGAACAACCATGGAAATGGAATCTCAGGCGTTTCGCGGCGGCCGAATACATCCTAGATTGGAATGATGTCCATCGCGCCCGAACCCGCCCCTACCGTTCAGCAATTGCTGGCCTTTTATCTCGAGGCCGGGGTCGATTGCGCGTTGGCCGATGACCCGATCGACCGGCTTGCCGAGCCCGACAGCGCTACCATTGCCGCGCCGCGCGAAACCACGCCGCAAAGACTGGTGCGGGAAATGCCCGCGGCGGCGCCGGCAGTTTCGCGCAGCGAAATAGCGCCGGCGCCGGAAGCCGCGATCGCCTCGGCGCGGGAAATGGCGCGAACCGCGCCGTCACTGGAGGCCCTGCGAGCGCTTCTGGAGAATTTCGAAGGCTGCGCGCTCAAGCACACCGCGACACGGCTGGTGTTCTGCGACGGCAATCCGGAAGCGCGAATCATGTTCGTCGGCGAAGCCCCCGGACGCGACGAGGATATCGAGGGGCTGCCGTTCGTCGGCCGATCCGGCAAATTGCTCGACCGCATGATCGCGGCGATCGGCCTCGACCGCAGCAAAGCTTATATTGCCAACGTGATCCCATGGCGGCCGCCCGGCAACCGCACGCCGACCCCGCAGGAAACGCAAATCTGCCTGCCGTTCATTCAGCGGCAGATCGAACTGGTCAATCCGGACGTGCTGGTGACGCTCGGCAATCCCTCGACGCAGACGTTGCTGTCGACCCGCGAGGGAATCATGAAGACCCGCGGCAAATGGTTCGATTACGACACCGGCACCCGCTCCATCCGCGCCATCCCGACGTTCCACCCGGCCTATCTGCTGCGCTCGCCCTCGTACAAGCGGATGTCGTGGCAGGATTTGCGCGCGATCGCGAAGGAATTGGAGAAGGTCTCCTCATCCTGAGGAGCCCGCACTTGCGGGCGTCTCGAAGGATTAGGCCCGGCTGTTGGCCTCATGGTTCGAGACGCGCGAAGACGCGCTCCTCACCATGAGGATCGGGTTCTACGGCGCCTTCGGCCGGACGATGGCCCAGCCGACGCGCAGCAGCGGCTGCCTTCCATTCACCATCCATTCGAACGCGCGCGGCACTTCCGGCACGAGGCCGGGAAAGCGCAACGCGATCTCGGGAGGCGGCGCGCCTGACGTGTCCGATGCGCGCCAGACCACGACGCCGCCGGTTTCATTGAATTTTGCGAGCGAAAGCCACGGCGTGCGTTCCGGCGTGGCGTCGAGCAACAGATGCGGCCGGCCCTTATCCATCGCAACGAAGCTCGCGAGCTGCGGATCGCCGGCCACCGCGCGCAGCCGCTGGTTGGTGCGCCGCTCAAAACTGTCGCCGAAGAAATGCGCGATCGTCCGCGCCGGCAGCGAGGTCGGCACTTCGGCGCCGCTGGTCCAGGGCAGGAACAGCGTGGCCGCGATGGCCACGAAAGCCGGGGCTGCGACCGCCCCGGCCCAGACCGTGCGGAGCAGCCGCTGGCGCCGCAGATACACGAGATCGCCGGTCGCCACGATCACGGCCAGCCCCGACATCAGCAAGGCAACGCCGGCGCCGCCGGTAACGCGCTCGAGATTGAACACGCCGGCAATCAGGCTGCCAAACAGCGCGGGAGCGATCGCGAACGTGTAGACGAATTGGCGCGCCAGCGGATCGACCTGCGGCCGATAGATGATCGGCGCTTCCTCGGCCTTGCGGACAAACACACCGGAGTTGAGGATCACCAGCAGCACGATGCCGGCCGTTGCCAGCAACAGGCCGCCGAGCAGCCCGCCCCAGTGCATCGCCCTGCCCGAGAGATCATCGATGGCCGGCAAGGGCGGCATCGCCAGCACGTCGGCGCGAACGACCCAGATCAGATAGGGCAGCACCAGTACCACGATCACCAGCAACGCATAGAGCGGATCGAGCGACATCAAGGTGCGCCGCCCGCGCGCGGTGGCGACGGCAAATCCGGCAATCAGCAGCAACAGCCCGAGCGCGGCCGACGTCGTCAGGAGCAACAAGCCCGCTTCGATCGACCAGGCGAACCAGGCGGTGCGCCGGTTCTGGCCGATCAAGCGCCAGGAATGCAGCAACAGCAGCGCCCACAGCGGCCGCGCCAGCACCAGCGGGCCGAATTCGACGCCGGGCGAGCTGAAGGCCACCACCGTCATGCTCAAGAGCACCGCGAGCACCGCCTGCTGACCGCCGACAATGGCGCGCGCGAGCTGATAGAAGCCCCAGAAAGTGACGACCGCGCAGATCTGCGCGAGCAGATAGACGCCGAACACATGATTGCCGGCCGCACGGAAGGCGATGTCGGCAAGCCAGAACGCCAGCGGCGGGCCGAAATAGGTCCCGACCTGATATTCCCTGCCGAATGCCAGAACCGTGGCGATATCGCCGGGCGGGCTGCGATAGAGCAGCATCGGCAGGATCAGCCACATTGCCGCCTGCAGCAGCACCACGAGCCAGACCACCAGCCGCGGCCGGGCGCGGATCAGTTCGACAACCAGGGAGGTGAAACGCATGAAACGTCCGAAATGCCCCAGCCGATCCCATAGGTCCGGCCTATTCGAGACCCATTTGATAGAGCGCGCCAGCCGCCGAGGCAACTATCGCGTTTTCAAGCGAGGTACCGGCGCGCGTCAGGAAGCGCGTCAATGCAAGGTGCGTTAGAGAGCCACCGAGACATCCGCGTCGATTTGCGTTTCGACCGTGAACAGATCGGGCTCGACGGTGCCGGGCTGATGCTTTTCACGCGCGGCGATGACGGGCGCAAAGAAGCGGCGGTGGTGGACGCTGGGACCCAAGCGGTCCAGCGCCTCGCGATGTTCCGGCACGGCGTAGCCCTTGTGGGTCTCGAACCCGTAGCCCGGGCAATCCAGCGCCAGCGCGCACATCAGGCGGTCGCGCGTCACCTTGGCGATGATCGAAGCGGCCGCGATCGACATCACGATGCCATCGCCGCCGATCACGGCGTCGCAGCCGCATGGCGCCTCGATCCGGTCGCGGCCGTCGACGAACACGTGTTTGGGGATTTCCGGCAAGCCCCGTACGGCGCGCGTCAGCGCCCACAGCGAGGCGCGCAGGATATTGTCGCGATCTATACGCGCCGGCGAGGCAAAGGCGACCGCAAACGACGAGGTCGCGCAAATCTCATCGAACAGTTCCTCACGGCGCTCCGCCGTCAGCCGCTTCGAATCGTCGATGCCTTTGGGAATTCGTTTGGGATCAAGAATCACGGCGGCGGCCACCACCGGGCCGGCCAAAGGACCACGCCCGGCCTCGTCGCAACCGGCGATCGGCCAGACGCCGCGCTTGATCAGCGCCCGCTCGCGGCGAAAGCTCGGCGGCGCCACCGCGATCACGCCCTTCGGCAGTTTTGCCTGTTTGGCGACCGGCTTGGCCGCTGGCTTCCTGGATGATTTTTGCCGAATCATGCCCGGGATGGTGGGCAAGCACGCGCCACGGCGCAACCGGGAACCGGGTGCAATTCCCGTTATTCAGTCACGATAGGTTGGCACTAATCCGCCAAGTGCACCCGCCGGTCTTCGCCGACCTCGATGCCGGGGGCGACCACGACTTCCCAGGGATGATTGTCGGGATCGGCGAAATATCCGGAGTAGCCGCCGTAGCTGGTCTCATGCGCGGGTTTGAGCAGCGAGGCGCCCTTGGCGATCGCAAAATCCAGCACGGTATCGACTTCCTCACGTGAGGCGCAATTCCACGCCAGCGTCACGCCGCGGAAGGTCCTGGGCCGCGGATGGTCCGGCAGCGTCGCGTCTTGTGCGAGCTGATCCCACGGAAACAGGGCGATCACCGGGCCGCCGGTGTCGAAGAAGGCCACGGCCTCGCCGAGCGAATCCTTCGCGCAAGACCCAGCGCTTCATAAAAGGCGATGCTGGCGCGCATGTTGGTTACGCCGAGCGTGATGACGGTGAGGCGTGGGATGGGTGGATCTTTACTCATGCTGTTGTCTCCTTCGTCATTGCGAGGAGCGTAGCGACGAAGCAATCTTCCTTCGTGCGGCGACGTGGATTGCTTCGCTTCGCTCGCAATGACGAACCCTAAAACAAACTCAACTGCTGCCCGCTCCGCTTCGGCTTGACGAAATGGTCGGTGGTCAGTTTCAGGCGCCGCTTATTCAGTCCAAGCTTCTCGCAGGCTATTTCGAAGCGGCGGCCGATCATCCAGGCCATCGGCCCGGTTCCCTTCATCCGGGTTCCCCACTGCGAGTCGTAGTCGCGGCCGCCGCGCATGTCGCGGATCAAAGTGAAGACGTGGCGATAGCGGTCGGGATAATTCGCCATCAGCCATTCGCGGAAGAGATCGCGCACTTCCAGCGGCAGCCGCAGCAGCACATAACTCGCCTCTTTCGCGCCGGCATGCGCCGCGGCATCGAGGATGCGCTCGATCTCGGAATCGTTCAGCGCGGGGATCACGGGCGCGACCATCACTGTTGCCGGAATGCTGGCCTCCGCCAGTTGCCGTATCGCCTCCAGCCGCTTCGGCGGTGTCGAGGCCCGCGGCTCCATGGTGCGCGCGAGTTTCGGGTCGAGCGTCGTCACTGACAGTGCGACCTTGACCAGATTGCGTTTTGCCATCCGCTGGAGGATGTCGATGTCGCGCGTCACCAGCGCCGATTTGGTGACGATGCCGACCGGATGGCCGGCACGCTCCAGCACTTCGAGAATGCCGCGCATGATCTTGTATTTGCGCTCGATCGGTTGATAGGGATCGGT
Source organism: Bradyrhizobium sp. JYMT SZCCT0428 (assembly GCF_018131075.1). Taxonomy (GTDB): domain Bacteria; phylum Pseudomonadota; class Alphaproteobacteria; order Rhizobiales; family Xanthobacteraceae; genus Bradyrhizobium. The sequence continues at coordinate 124,110 of NZ_JAFCLS010000022.1, forward strand.
ATTGGTGCCGATCGCGATCATGCGCGGTTCGTAGCCCGCCGCGGCCAGTTCCTTTTCCAGCAACTCCGGCGCATCGGGTTTGGCGAGCAGCTGTGTTTCAAAATCAAGTCCGGGCGACAGCCCGAGATAGGCGTGGGTCGGCCGCGCGAAGCAGTAGACGCAGCCATGCTCGCAACCGCGATAGGGATTGATCGAGCGGTCGAAGCCGATATCGGGCGAGTCGTTGCGGGTGATGACCTTTCGCGAGGTGTCGAGTCCGACCGTGGTCTTGAACGGCGGCAGGTCTTCGAGGCTCTGCCAGCCGTCATCGAAGGCGACGCGGGCCTCGGCCTCGAAGCGGCCGCTGTCGTTGGACTGGGCGCCGCGGCCACGCCGCCGCTCGCGTTCGATCGCGACATCAAGCTCAGGAAAAGGAGTAGCACCCGCCGGTTCGGAGGGCGCCGTGACCGGCGGGTGCTTGAGGGCATGAGAGGATGCTCGGCTCATGCTTGGAACGTAACACGTCTTTAGAACAAAACAAGAACATAGATCGACAAATCCACACGAGAGCTGCCGCAAAAATCCGCATGCCAACGGATGTTTTGAATGTGACAAGGTGATAACAAACGGCGTTTTTCACCGTTTGAGCCAACGAAGCCTCATTATGCTGAGCGTGATCATCCCAACTGAAGGCGTCGAACAGCCCGCCGTCGCCACCCTCGCGGCGCTCGTGCCGGGTGCCGCTGCCGGTTTGATCCGCGAAGTGGTGCTGGTCGACCGCACCGCGAACGGTGTGATCGAGCGCGTGGCCGACGTTGCAGGCTGCCGCTTTATGGCGTTTGAAGGCACCCGTGCCGCGGCGCTCGCCGCCGGCGCCCGCCAGGCGCGTTCACCCTGGCTGATGTTCCTGCACGCCGGCGCGGTGCTCGACTCGGGCTGGATCGAAGAGACCGCGCAATTCATCCAGAGCGTATCGAGCAGCGGCCGGCCTCGCGCCGGGATCTTCCGCTATGCCCGCTCGCCTTATGCCGATGCCGGCTTGCGCGATGGCCTCAAATTCATCGCCCGCATGGTTACGGGACCTTCGGCGGAACAGGGTCTTCTTATTGCGCACGATCATTACGACCGGCTCGGCGGCTACCGGCCGGACGTCCGCCGCTCCGAAGCCCGGCTGCTGCGCCAGCTCGGCCGGCGCTCCCGCACCATGCTGCGCAGCCGCATCATGGTGGTGGCCTAGGCGCCTCTCCAAACCCAAACAAAAAATCGCGAAAACAACCCCATGCAAAGATAGAGCGGGGGCTGGTTCGCACCAGAATACACTTGCCAAAGTCAAATAGTTATCTGACTGTGGCAATATTGAGGTGCGCGATGTCCCAGAGCAGTTCCGACGAAGAGGTCGCGGCGGTCCGCGCCTTCAACCGCTTCTACACCCGCAAGCTCGGCGTGCTCGACCAGCAACTCATGAAGAGCCCGTTCTCGCTCAGCGAGGCGCGGGTGCTGTACGAGCTCGCCTATCGCGAAGACCTCTCGGCCAAGGAGATCGGCGCCGAACTCGGGCTCGATGCCGGCTATCTCAGCCGGATCGTGCAGAACTTCGATGAGAATGGATTGCTCACCCGCAAGCCGCTGCCGGCGGACCGGCGGCAATTCCAGCTCGCCCTGACGGCCAAGGGACGCCAGACCTTTGCCAAGCTCGAGCGCAGCATGCAGGACGACATCGGTGCGATGCTGGCCGCGTTGCCGCACGGCGGCAGCCAGAAGCTCGTCGGTGCGATGGCCGAGATCGAGCGGCTGCTCGGCGCATCCGGCGCGGCGGCGGCCCGAGCGATCCTGCGCACACACCGCCCCGGCGACATGGGCTGGGTGGTGCAGAGCCACGGCGCGTTCTACGCCAGCGAATATGGCTTTGACTCCTCGTTCGAAGCGCTGGTGGCCGAGATCGCGGCGAAATTCCTGACCTCGTTCGATGCCTCGCGCGAGCGCTGCTGGATTGCCGAGCTAAATGGCGTCCCCGTCGGCTCGGTCTTTGTGGTCAAGCATAGCGACGATGTCGCCAAGCTGCGCCTGCTGCTGGTCGATCCGGCCGGACGCGGCCAGCGATTGGGCCAGCGGCTGGTCGCCGAATGCGTCGCCTTCGCGCGGGCGACCGGCTATCGCAGGATGACGCTGTGGACCCAGAGCATCCTGGTCGCTGCCCGCAAGATCTATCAGGACGCCGGCTTTGAGCTGGTCGCGACCGAGCCACATCGAAGTTTTGGTCAAAGCCTTGTTGGCGAGACCTGGGAGATGGAATTGTAGGATGGGTAGAGCGCAGCGAAACCCATCGATCACACAAGGAAAGATGATGGGTTTCGCTTCGCTCTACCCATCCTACGGCGACGACGATCAGACCGACGCGCCCTTGGCCTTTGGGCGGCGCAGATGCTCGTCGAGCCGCGGCATGATCTCGACGAAATTGCACGGGCGGGTGCGGTAATCGAGCTGGGCGGCGAGGATGCCGTCCCAGCCGTCGCGGCAGGCGCCGGGCGAGCCCGGCAGGCAGAAGATGAAGGTCGCGCCGGCAACGCCGGCCGTGGCGCGGCTCTGCACCGTCGAGGCGCCGATCTTGGCGTAGCTCAGCATGTGGAAGGCGGTGGAGAAACCGTCCATCCGCTTCTCGAACAGCGGCTCGACCGCCTCCGGCGTGACGTCGCGGCCGGTAAAACCGGTGCCGCCCGTCGTGATGATGGCATCGACACCAGGATCGGCGATCCATCGGCGGATGATGACGCGGATCGCATCGACATCGTCGACGATGATCTCGCGCGCCGCGAGATGATGGCCGGCGGCGACCAGCCGCTCCGCCAGCGTCGCCCCCGACTTGTCATCGGCAAGCGCGCGCGTGTCCGAGATCGTCAGCACGGCGATATTGAGCGGTACGAATTGTTTGGTTTCGTCGATGGAGGACATGATTTTTTCTTCTCGTCATGCCCGGCCTTGTGCCGGGCATCCACGTCTTAAGGTCTCTCAAAAGCAAAGACGTGGATGGCCGGGCATAGCCGTCTGAAGGACGGCGTCGCTTCACTCGCCTATGCCCGGCCATGACGGTACAATGCTAATTCAACTCGCGCTACAGCGCCCCCGCGGCAAACGTATTGCAGGACTGCACGGTGCCCTGCTTGTAGCCGGTCATGAACCATTGCTTGCGCTGGGCGGCGGAGCCGTGGGTAAATGAATCAGGCACGACCCTGCCCGTCGCCTTGCGTTGCAGCGTGTCGTCACCGATCGCGGTGGCGGTGGCCAGTGCGGCTTCGATGTCGCCGGGTTCGACAAAGCCCGGACGTTTCTTTTCCTCGCGGTTGACCCAGACGCCGGACAGGCAATCCGCCTGCAATTCGACCTTGACCTGCAGCGCGTTGGCTTCCGCCTTGCTGCCGGCCTGCTCCTGCATCCGCTGCACGCGCGGCAGGATGCCGAGCAGGTTCTGGATGTGATGGCCGGCCTCATGCGCGATGATATAGGCGGTGGTGAATTTGCAGGAGCTGCCCGAACAGCCGCGAAACTTCGTCTCGACCTCGCGGAAGAATTGGGTGTCGAGGAAGATCTGCTTGTCCGGCGGGCAGTAGAACGGCCCCATCGCCGACTGCGCCATGCCGCAGCGCCCGCCATTGGTGGCGTTGCGGAACAGCACGATGCGCGGTCCCTTGTAGGTTTGTCCGCTGGCCTGGAAGATCTCGTTCCAGCGATCGTCGATCTCGCCGAGCACGCCGGCGATCATGCTGCCCATCTCGTCCTTGGGCGCGCCTGTGGTGGCGGGGCCCGACTTGCGCTCGGTCTGGTAGGTCGGCGCTTGCTGGCTGCCGCCGGTGAGAATTTCCGCGCCGCCGATCAGGATGCGCGGGTCGATGCCGAAGGCATAACCGAGCAGGCCGAGCACGATGATGGTGCCGATGCCGAGCCCGCCACCGCCGCCCATCGGAATGCCGAAGCCACCACCACCACCCCCGCCACCGCTGTCGTCGCGACGGTCGTCGATAGAGTCGCTGCGGCGGAAGTCATCGTAACGCATGGCGCAAATTCCTCATCCCGGCGGATTGCCCTTGGATACCCAACGCAGCACAGACGTAAAATTTCCATTCCGTTAATCAATAACCCGCCCGGCAATTATTGCCTAGCGCCGTTTCCATTCCGATTGAATCGGACGGGGCGCCAGATTCTTGATTTGACGCGTTTTCCTGACGCGAACCGGCATCCATCCCGCATCAAGTGCAGGACCGGCTCAGCGGGAAAACGTTTTAGTGCGCTTAAACGCTAATCAGCCCCGGCAAATCTGTCCGAGCAGCAATACGGATTAAGTCGATTTTTACTTTGCCCGGTCAATGTAACGCCAGTCGGTTGTTTAGTCCCGCGTCGCCGACAGCGTCGCCTGAGTCAGAGTAATTGAGTCATGGTAGAGTCGCGTCGCGGGGCGTCTGCAAGGGCGCCCCGCACTAAATTTGAGTCCGAGTCGAACGTTCGTATCGTCGTAGGCGATTGCGTCGCCGAGATGTCGAAGCTTCCGGCAGGCTCCGTCGATCTGGTGTTCGCAGATCCGCCGTACAATCTGCAGCTCAAGGGCGATCTCAAGCGTCCTGACGAATCGCATGTCGATGCCGTCAACAACGACTGGGACAAGTTTTCATCCTTTGCCGCCTATGACGATTTCACCCGCGCCTGGCTGCTCGCCTGCCGCCGCGTCATGAAACCGTCAGCGACACTCTGGGTGATCGGCTCCTACCACAACATTTTCCGCGTCGGCTCGATCATGCAGGACCTCGGCTTCTGGGTCCTCAACGACATCGTCTGGCGCAAGACCAATCCGATGCCGAATTTCCGCGGCCGCCGCTTCACCAATGCGCACGAGACCATGATCTGGGCGGCGCGCGACGAGAAAGCCAAGGGTTACACCTTCAACTATGAAGCCCTGAAGGCCGCCAACGAGGACGTGCAGGCGCGTTCCGACTGGCTGATTCCGCTTTGCACCGGCGACGAGCGCCTCAAGGGCGACGACGGCAAGAAAGTGCATCCGACCCAGAAGCCCGAGGGCCTCCTGGCGCGCGTGCTGCTGTCGTCGTCAAAGCCCGGCGATCTCGTGATCGATCCCTTCAACGGCACCGGCACGACAGGCGCCGTGGCAAAACGTCTCGGCCGCCGCTACATCGGCTTCGAGCGCGACAAGACCTATGCGAGCGCGGCCGAAGCCCGCATCGCGGCGATCGAACCGCTGCCCGAGGCGACGCTGGCGCCCTTCATGACCGCCCGCGACGCACCCCGTGTGGCGTTCTCCGAACTGATCGAGCGCGGCATGATCTCGCCCGGCACCAAACTGGTCGATTCCAAGAAGCGCCACGGTGCCCTGGTCCGCGCCGACGGCGCCATCATGCTCGGCGACAAGGTCGGCTCGATCCACCGCATCGGCGCGGTGGCCCAGGGCTCCGGCGCCTGCAACGGCTGGACCTTCTGGCACGTCGAGACCAAGAAGGGCCTTAGGCTGATCGACGAACTGCGCGCCGAGATCCGCTCCGGGATGGCGGCAGGTTAACCCGCCGTTGCGGCTTTTTTCATCCTGCCTTCAAGCTGGCCATGGCACCGCTACAAGCGGGATGGCAGCCCTGTGATTTTCGCATTCTGCCACACCTCGTTTCGCCTTGATCCGTAGCTATATTCATTGCTTGCTTAACCCATACAGGCCGTTATTTGCGGCCACAGCGAGCCGTCCGATGCGCTCCCAATCCGATTCATTACTGGTGTTGCCGCTGCTGCCGATCTTCCTGATCGGCGTGCCCCCGATCCTGCTGTTCACCTTGCTGGGCTTTGCCGGCTTCGTCATCCTCGGCGTGCTGCTGATCTGCGTCGGCCTGACCGAGCGGCTGGAAGCGAACAGCGATTTCAACCAGCAGATCATCGTCCACGGCTATGCGCGCCGGTCGGAGCGGATGATTCAGGCGTCGAACCTGCACTCGGCCATTCGCTTCGCCACCATCATCGACCTGGCGGGCGCGGGATTGATCATTGTAGGGCTGGTGGGTTTTTTCTACCTCGGCTGATCGGCTTCTACCTAAGCTGAGCGGCGCGGTGGGCATCTTGGCCGCGCCGCCCGCTGCCTCCACTCGTCGGTTGCGCTGCTTCCAAAAATTTGAGCAAGGACATGCCGCGCTGCGGTAGGATCATCCGCGCCCGGTTCACAGTGCTGGCAGGCAAGAAGCAAAGGGAGTTTTCCAAAAATGCTCAAATTCTATTTCAACGGCTCGCCCAACCCGACGAAAGTCGCGCTTTTCCTCGAGGAATTGGGTCAGCCATTCGAGCCGGTCGCGGTCGACACCCGCAGGGGCGATCAGTTCAAGCCGGAATTTTTGAAGATCAATCCCAACGCCAAGGTGCCGGCGATCGACGACGACGGCGTGCTGGTCTTCGACAGCAACGCCATCCTGCTCTACCTCGCCGAGAAGACCGGCAAATTCCTGCCATCGAACACGCCGCAGAACCGCGCGCAGTTGCTCTCATGGCTGATGTTCGTCGCTACCGGCATCGGGCCCTATTCGGGCCAGGCGGTGCACTTCAAGCACTTTGCGCCGAAGGACCAGAACCACGACTATGCCCATAACCGCTACCAGTTCGAGGCGCAGCGCCACTACGCCGTGCTGAACGATCACCTCGCCGGCAAGAAGTATATGGTCGGCGACACCTACACCGTTGCAGACATGGCGCTGTGGGGCTGGGCGCGGATGGCCGCCTTCGTGATGAGCGACGAAGCCGCCGCGAAATATGCCAACGTCAAGCGACTGGTCGATGAGATATCGGCGCGTCCCGCGGCGGCCAAGGCGATCGCGCTGAAAGACAAGTTCACCTTCAAGGCCGAGATGGACGACGAGGCGCGCGGCAACATGTTCCGCCATATGAAGATCAAGGCGGCGTAAGTATCACGACGTCGAAGAGGAACGGCGCCCTTGCGGGCGCCGTTTTCATTTTGGAGCGTGATGAGTTGTCAGACGTCATCCTGAGGTGCGAGCGGAGCGAGCCTCGAAGGATGGGCCACGGGCGCTTCTCATCCTTCGAGGCGCGCAAGAGCGCGCACCTCAGGATGACGCGATAGAGTGCGAGTGGACCGTTTCAGCCTAAGCTGAATTGCCTCTAATCGATCGCCGCCACCACCTCGATTTCGATCAGCCAGCCCGGCCGCGCCAGGCGGCTGACGACCACGAGCGTGCTCGCCGGCGGCTTCTCCTTGTTCAGGTAGCGGTCGCGGATCGCCCGCATTTTCGGCAGGTCGTCCTGGCTGACCTCGGCGACGAGATAGGTGTTGAGCTTGACGATGTCGGCCATGGTGGCGCCGGCCGCTTCCAGCGCGAGTGTGAGGTTCTTGAACACCTGCTCGACCTGCGCCTCGAAATCGCCTTCGCCGACCATCTTGCCGGATGCGTCGGCCGAAACCTGACCCGCCACATAGACCAGCGTGCCCTTGTTGACCTTGGCGACGTGCGAATAGCCGGTCGGCGGCGGCAGCGTCGCCGGGCTGAAGATTTCCTTGCTCATATCGATCTCCCTTTATTATTTCCGCCAGAACGGTTTGCCGACTTCGCAGTCCATCTCGGGCCGGCAGAGTCCGATATCCTCTAATTCGCGCGCGCTCATGACAGAGAGTTGACGCCGGGAACGGCGGCGCTCCCGCCAGACCCGGACGAGAGCGATCATATAAGCGATGGCGGCCGGCGTCGAACGCGGGCGCGTTCGTGCGTGCTGGCGCTGCTCGCCAGCGCAAACGCTGCTCAACGCTTCAACCCGCAAGCTTCTGCGCCTTCAAGTTTTCCTTGGGATACGGCCCCAAAACCCGCTCGCACAAGCTTGAGTCATTATACTCGCGGATTTCGCGAATCTTGCCGTTCTCGATCCGGTAGATCAGGCAATAATGATTGTCGTAGCGCTCGCCGGCGTGGGTCTCCATGTCACCGCGCGCCTCCACCGCGACCCATTCATCGTCAGCGATCAGCCGGAACGGAACGGTGCGGCGGTACTTCAGCAACGAGGCGACATAGCCGTAGAGGTCGCGAAGCACGGACTCCTTGCCGTGAAAGGTCTGCGACCAGGAATATTGCCCCGTCACGGTCATGGTGACGTCGTCGGCCAAAGCGTCGACATACGAGGTGCGGTCGCCGGCGGCGACGGCGGCGAAGATTGTCTCCATCAGTTTCTTGTTGTCGGCGGCGCTCATGGGCTGATTTCTCCGTGATCTGATGTTTCAGATCATCGCGCGCGGAGCCGCATTCTTCCAATCGATAGGAGATATGATATATATTCACTCAATGAATTTGAAATCGCTTGACCTCAATTTGCTGGTCGCGCTCGACGCGCTGCTGCTGGAAGGCAATGTCAGCCGGGCCGCGATGCGGATCGGGCTGTCGCAGCCGGCCACCAGCCACGCGCTGCAGCGGCTGCGCGACCTGATCGGCGATCCCTTGCTGGTGCGCAACGGCGCCCGCATGGAGCTGACGCCGCGCGCGCTGGCGTTGCGCGGACCGCTGGCGCAGGCGCTCGACCAGGTGCGCTCCCTGTTCGTATCAGATGATTTCGATGCCGCGCGGAGCGAACGGCATTTCCGCCTGATGATGCCGGATCTCGCGGTCGAACTCCTGATGCCGCCGCTGATGGAGAAGGTCACCAAACTGGCGCCGAACGTCCGGATCGACGTGGTGCCGTGGCGGGGGCCTGCGATCTTCACCGCCGATTTTGCCCGCACCATCGATCTCGTGATCTCGATCGGCGACGCCTTCCGCGGCTTCCACCGTCAGCGGCTCTATACCGACAGCGATGCGCTGACGGTGCGGCGCGGCCATCCCGCCGCCGCCAAACTGAAGAAGCGCGAAGGATTCCTGAATGCACGGCATGTCGCCGTTGTCATCCGCGGCCAGAGCGAGGATTTGATTGACATCTGGCTGCGGCCCAAGGGCATCGAACGCAAGATCGCGCTGGTCGTGCCCGGCTATATCGAGGCGCTGCACGTCACCGCGCGCACGGATCTGGTCGCCTTCGTGCCGCGCCGCCTGATCGGCGCGCTGTCGAAGCAATTGTCGCTCGTAGCCATCGCGCCGCCGTTCGATCCCGGGATCGACGAGCAGTTCATGTTCTACCCGACCCGCGCCCAGATGGATCCCGGCTCGATCTGGCTGCGCAACATCATGCTCGGCATCGGGCGCGAGATGGAGCGGGAGAAGCGGAAGGCGTAGCCAAGCTCAACCGCTTCGTCGTCCCGGCCTTGAGCCGGGACCCATAACCACCGGCGGCAATTGTTTTTGCACACCGGTCGTTATCTTCCCTTTTCAACAATGCAAGCCGCGGCGTATGGGTCGTAAGTCTTGGTGCCTCGATTAAGATGAGGCGATCGAGGCGGGCGTTGCGGGGTTTATGGGAGGTCGTT
>NZ_JAFCLS010000023.1 GCF_018131075.1 Bradyrhizobium sp. JYMT SZCCT0428
AAGTAATCCTGCTCCGGATCCCCTGACATGTTTTGAAATGGCAACACTACGATGGACGGTTTATCAGGCAGCGTGAGAGCCGGCAGCGCCGCAGGGCTCTCGCCGCCGATGTCAAAGATGTGAACCGGACGGCTGATGTTTTTAAGTTCGACCTCGCCGCGATCATTGAAGGAGGTGCTGAGCCGATCACGAACCTGCTCGTGGACGGCGCGAGACAGGGCAATACCGCCAGGGTCGGCGATGCCTTCAATACGCGCGGCGATGTTGACGCCATCGCCCATTAGATCCTCTCCCTGGACCACGACATCACCGACATGGATGCCGATGCGCAGCCGCAGCGGTTGACCCTCACCGGCCTTTGCCTCGACCTGCTTCTGGATTTCCATCGCACAGGTTACGGCCTGAACCGCGCTATTGAACTCAACTAGAAAGCCATCGCCGGTTTCCTTGAACAGGCGGCCGGCATGCCGGGCGATGGCGTGATCGACAATGTCGCGCCGCAGGGTTGCCAGCCGCGCGAGGGTGCCGGTTTCATCTGCACCGATCAGGCGGGAATAGCCCACGACATCGGCAGCCACGATTGCTGCCAATCGCCTTACAACCTGCTCGCTCGTCATTGAGCTATCCTTGAAGCTGCAGTCTGCCCGGTGGCTAAGCAGAATTGCATCTTATGTGACGGGCGCGCCGGTGTCTTCCTCGGTCCGGCCCCAGTTTTCACGATTGGACCGGAGAGGCCTCAACAGCAGCTCTGTTCCGCTCTTGGCACCTTTAAGACATGCCGACCGACCCCGGCCACGTCTGTTTATGGGGGTATTCCGGAAGAGGTCGGCGGGTGGCCAAAACGACGCGATTGACCCAACTCGGACATGCGAGCCGGCCCCATCGACCAGAGAATGAAAGGCGCGAGATCGACGTCGTGTTTGATGCGTTCGATGCGTTAGGCTGGCTCTTTGAATCCCAAGTCCACGGCCAATGGCTGATTTGAATGCCCACCAGTCCTTGGTGATTTAGCGCACAGTTCTTCTCAGCCATGTCACCTAGGTAACAGCGCTAGGCGATCCAATTGATTGGCCTTAGTTCTCATCTCAAAGGAGCAACGACTATGATCTACACCCGTAACTGCAATGGGAATGTCGTGTCCAACCCAGTACAGGGCGTCCGCGCTTTGGAAGACGACTGTCTGGATTTCGTCAGCGGCGGTGTCGTCCCCGGCGACGGTGGCTGCATTCCCCCGTGGCTCGGTAAGTTCCTTCGTCGCTTTATTCCCCTGCCCAATCCGTCGTTCCCGCAGTTCTAACTGAAAAGGAATCATCACAATGAATAGCAACCATCTCGAACACACCAACCAAGTCCTCTCCGATGATGATCTCTCGGCTGTTTCTGGCGGCTATAGCTGGAATCAGTTTGTGGGCGACGTCAAAGGCGTCGGCGATTCCTTCGTCCAGGGTCTCAAAGACGGTTATCAGCAGATCAAGGACATCATCAAGTAAACAGGAGAAAGACTATGCAACACGACCAGAAGATCGGCGCTGCTTTCGAGCTTACATTTGACCAGCTTGATGAAGTGAGCGGCGGAGGCAATACGGCAAATTCCATCGCCTACTTCGCAGGTCTAATGATTGGAGAAGCTATTGGCGTGGTGAAGCTGCTTGGCTCCGAGATCGCCAGCTTAAAGAAATAAGCTTACTGTCTCCAGAGGGCGGCCCTGTGGCACGCCCTCATTTTTTCATATTTCTCTATGTCGAAGCAGCGCATCAACCCGCGACTTGAGCCGCCCACAAAGCTCTAGTTGTGGACAATCGAAAATACCGCAAACGCGATTGGCGCCCTCATCACCATACTTTCGCGACGGCCGACGAAGTGATCATTCTTCGCTGCCGCGCACCAGTCCGCATTTGGCACGAAGCGGAAGAGCCGAGCCAATCTGGCGATGTCCGTTGACGGGGGGAGACCGGAGTGGCTGGCCGACCGTCAAACCGACGCGATGGACCCCATACCGGACATTGCGACGGAGGCTCCGCCGTGCCAAACTTCTCTTCCTTGATCGGAGCGCGTCCGATTCAGCAGATCGCGAAAGTTACTTGAGTCGGCGAGAAACGTAGCCGCTCGTGCGCCCCCAGCAAGCCGCGTGCATGGGAGGAAACGATGTTCAAGCTTTTGGGATACATGTTCGTGCTGTGCTTCGTCAGTCAGCCGAGCTTCGGTGACGACAGCAACAAGGTGCTCGGCACCTGGAAGCTAGTTTCCTATGAGACCGAAGTTCAGGTGACCGGGGGGAAAGAGCCGGCGATGGGAGAAAACCCGACCGGCTACGTTGTCTTCAACGCCGAGGGGCGCGTGTTCCTCGTCCTGACCGGAGACGCGCGCAAGCCTGCGAAGTCCAGCCAGGAACGTGCCGAGCTGTTTACCACACTCGTCGCCTATACCGGCACTTATCGCGTCGAAGGGGACAGGTGGACTACCAAGGTCGAGGTGGCGTGGATTCCCGAGTGGGTCGGCACCGAACAAGTCCGATCTCTCACGGTGGACGGTGAGCGACTGCAAGTGTTGTCGCCATGGCGTGTGAACCCGAATTGGGCGGACAAGGGGATGACGCGCAGCATCGTCACCTTCGTACGGTCTAAATAGACGTGCGGCGGCATGTCTGGATGTGGCGCTTTTCGGACCTGGCAGGCCGGACTTACGATGTCCGTTCTTACGGACAATTGTGATCCGCCGGTCGGCCTGAAGCTGCTATGGCTTAGACTTCTCGGGGCCAAGGCGCTCGGCCTCGCGATCGCGGTATCTTCCTGTGCGACGGCACGGTGATCGAATGAGGCGATTTCTCGCTACGGGGCCGGTCCTTCTGGTTGTGCTGCTCGCCTTCGCGTCGGCGGCCACAGCTCAAGCCGTGCGGAAAGTGGCGCACGTAGGGATGCTGTGCCCAAACTCGTGTGCACCGGCGCCAGTTACAAACGCTCTATCAGACGAGCTTCGCAAGCTCGGCTGGCTCGAGGGTACCACCATCGTCATCGAGCGTAAGGAAGCGGGTGGTCGCTTCGATCGGCTGCCGGCGCTCGCCGCGGATCTTGTGCGATCGAAACCCGATCTCATCGTCGCCTTCACTCCTCAGCCCGTGCGCGCCGTTAAGGAAGCGACCTCCGAGATACCAATCGTGATGCTCTTCGTCGCCGATCCGCTCGGTTTGGGACTTGCGTCAAGCCTCGCTCATCCGGGCGGAAACCTGACTGGTGTCGCCACGCTGGCTGGAGGCAATTTCGTGGGAAAGGCGTTTGACATTATTCGAGAACTTTTGCCACAGGCGAAGCGTTTGGCAGCGTTCTTCAATCCTTCCAACGAAGTCCATCGGCTGGGATTAAGGGACGCACTATCTGCGGCTGCCACGCTCGGCTTTCAGCTCGACGTTATCGAGGTGCGTAAAGCAGAGGAAGTTCCTGGCGCAATTGCTACCGCTAAATCCGGAGGGGCGGAAGCATTGTACGTAGGGGGTGACCCGATCCTTAACTCCCCAACGAGCCGGGTGTCCGAACTTGCGGTGCAAGCAGGGCTGCCGCCGATCTATTTGGCGGGCGCCCGAGAGGGTGGCGGATTAATTTCTTATGGCCCTGACTATCCGGCCTTGGCCCGACGTGGGGCCCACTATATCGATCGAATTCTAAAAGGCGCCAAACCGGCCGACCTTCCAATTGAGCAGCCCACCAAATTCTTGCTTACCATCAATCTCAAGACCGCGAAATCGCTCGGTATCGAGATTCCGCCGTCGCTTCTCGCCCGCGCCGACGAGGTGATCGAATAAGGCTTGTCACTTCCGGTTTTGGCACTTTTCGGACCTGGCCGGTTGGCCTGGCGATGTCCGTTCACGGGGGCAAAGCAGACTTCGAAAGACCGCCGACTTCCGGGTTTTACCCGGAGCCGACTTCTTTATCGGCGACTTCCGTTCTGGACCGACGCCTTGCCGCACAGCCCGGAATGAGGGACATTCCGCGCCCTGTAATCGGAGGCACCCATGGTTGCGCTGCTTCGACTGGCCCAGATCTTGTCCCTCGCGGCCGCTCTTTGCTTCGCGGCTGCCGTTCCGGCCGGGGCCACGGCAAGTCTCACGTGCGCAGCCGACGACCACAATCTGAGCTTCGATCTGTTGGGCAACATCGGCAGCGGCGACGGCGGCGCGATCCAACTGATCGATGGCGAGATCAAGCTCAAGTCCTTACGTGGGAAATTTAATGCTCGCGAATTCAAGGTTACCCCCGAACACATCTCGGGAAAATGGAGCTTCGGAAATGAGTTGAGGATCGGTATCTCCCCCGAGAGCGTCGATGAAGTCTCGGTATTCCTCGCGATCATTGCCATGCGAGCGAAGAGCGGCGATAGCAATCTGGGCCGCTATCGGGGCGAATATGTTCTCAAGGTGCAGGGACCGAAGGGCGAGAGCGTACTCAGGGGCCGGTTGAAGGACTGCTCCGCGGGCTAGGCCCCGCTTTCGGGTAGCGTTTGATGTTAGCTAATGACAACGGACCTCAGCTCCAGCCCCTGCCACTCGGTTATCGATCTCGCCGCGAAGCGCAACAAAATCGATGGGCTTGGTCAGAAGCGCCTCGGCTCCGCCTTCCAGGGCTTTTCGCTTGGTATCCGCGTCGCCGTAGGCGGTGATCATGATGACGGGCACGTCAGGTCGTGCTGCTTTGGCCTTCGGCAAAAGCTCAAGACCGGTCATTCCAGGCATGTTGATGTCGGAAAGGATCAGAATCAACGAAGCACCTGCCACGTCACTGATCAGTTTAAGCGCGCTGTCTGCCGATTGTGCAAAATCCATCGTGAAGCGGCCGTCACGGATGTCGCGTCTGAATTGCTGGCGAAACAGCGCCTCAACATCGGGTTCGTCGTCAACAACAAGAATAAGCAAGTTCATTTGTCTGCCCCTGCCTTGCTCGTGGCTGCCACGCGCGGAAGAATGACCTTGAACTCGGTGAACTCGCCGGGCCGGGTATCAACCTCGATCGAACCGGCGTGCTGCTTGACGACAATGTCGTGGCTCAACGAGAGACCAAGACCGGTTCCTTCGCCTGGTGGCTTGGTCGTAAAGAATGGGTTGAATATCTTGTCCATCACCTCGGCGGGAATGCCGCCGCCATTGTCCCGAATTTTGATCTCAACGCGGTCGCCAAGGTTCCTGGTCGCAGCGGCGAGGGTAGGCTCGTAGCCATCAAGTTTCGTTTCCGCCTTGCGCTTCGTTGTCGCATAGAAGCCGTTCGAAATCAGGTTGAGGAGGACCCGCGTCATCTCCTGTGGAAACAGGTCGACCCTGCCAATCGTTGGGTCAAGAAACCGCTCCAAGTTCATTTTGAATTGCTGATTCTCGGCCCGGGCTCCGTGATAGGCAAGGTTGAGACATTCTTCGACAAGGCCGTTGAGATTGACCAGCCGACGCTCGCTGGAACCCTCGCGGGAATGCAGCAGCATGTTCTTGACGATCAAGTCGGCGCGTTTGCCGTGTTGAACGACTTTTTCGAGATTGCTTTTCAGCATGTGGGTCAACTCGTCCGACGTCACCCGCGTCTTGTTGTCGAGCGGCGCGGGCTTGAGCACATCATGCAGTTCGTCGACCAGTTCCACCGACAGTGCGGAAAAATTATTGACGAAATTGAGCGGGTTCTTGATCTCGTGAGCAATGCCTGCGGTGAGTTGGCCAAGCGAAGCGAGTTTCTCTGTTTGCACGAGGCGGTCCTGCGCGGCGCGGAGATCGTCGAGAGATTGCGAGAGTTTCCGCGTGCGATCCTGCACCTCATTAAACAGCCCGACATTTGAGATGGCGATCATGGCCTGATCGGCAAAGGTCTTCAGCAGCTGGACGTGGTGATCGTCGAAAAGACCTGGCACGACCCGAGTAACGGCAATGATGCCAATGGGTATGCCCTCGCGAAGCATTGGAACGGTCAGCGAGCTGCGCCAGCCGCGCAGCCGTGCGACATCGCGCAGAAAGTCAGGCGTGGCCTCGTCTTCCGTATCGGCAATCTGAGCGATTTCACCTTTGCGCATCGCCTCGCCGACCGGGAACGCCGACAGCGGCACATCCGTAATCGCTTTGAGGGCAGCGTCGGCGGTAGCATTGATCGACGTAAATGACATCAGGTGCACCGCATCGTCTACTACGCTGAAAACGGCGGTCGAAAGGCCGTTGACCAGCCGGTTGGATCGCTCCGCGATGGCTTCGAAAACAGGCTGCACATCGTCGGGCGAACTGGCGATCACCTTCAGGATGTCGGCCGTCGCGGTTTGCCGTTCCAGCGCCTCCTTGGTCTCGTTGAACAGCCGCGCGTTTTCGATGGCGATCACGGCCTGGTCGGCGAAGGTCTGCACGAGCTCGATCTGCTTATCGCTGAAGGGGCGGACATCACGGCGTGTCAACACGAACACGCCGATGGGCGCGCGCTCGCGCAGCAAAGGGACACCGAGCCGCGTACGCACTTCCGGATCTTGAAATTGGTAATTTGGGTCGGTCTGAGAGTCTTCGATATGAACGGTTTTGCCTTCGAGCAAGACCCGTCCTATCGTGGTATCCGTGCCGGGTTGGAACGAGCAGTTCTCAAGAAACTCCTTCCTGCGAGGAGAGAGCCCACAGCTTGCCGTCAGGCAGTAGGCGTCATCTTTGGGCTGAAAGATCGTTCCCTCGTCGGCGTCGCACAGGCGGCCCGCCGATTCGACTAAAGTGTCCAGCACAGTCTGCAGGTCGAACGCCGAGCGGCTGATGACCTTCAGCACATCGGCGGTCGCGGTCTGCTGTTGGAGGGATTCCCGCAATTCCTTCAGCAGCCGCGTGTTCTCGATGGCGATCACCACTTGTTTGGCAAAATTCGCCAACAGATCGATCTGCCTGGTACTGAATGGCCGCACTTCCTTCCGGTAAATCGTGATGGCGCCGATCGGTTCATTTTCCCGGAGCATCGGGACATTGAGGACAGTCCTCGCCCCTGCGCGATCGGAAATCGCGACAACAGCGGGATCGCCCTCGAGATAGGGAGGCTGAGTCCTGATGTCTTCGACTTGAAAGGCTTCCCTGTTTCGGGTCGCCGTTACCACACCGCTTTTCGGATGAGGTCTAAATTTCTGCGGAGTCTCAGCGAACGCGGGCGGAACGTTGTAAAGCGCCACGTTTTGGTAGCTGTCTCCGTCAAACAGACCCATCGTGCCAAAATTCGCACCGCAGATACGCGTCGCGTTCTCCAGCATCTTCTGGAAGACGGGCTCAAGATCGCCCGCCGAGGCGCTGATGACCTCGAGCACCTCCGACGTTGCCGTCTGTTGCTCAAGGGATTCCGACAGCTCCAGAGTCCGGGCCTGAACCGCATCAAACAGTCGAACGTTTTCGATGGCGATCACCGCCTGATCGGCAAAGGTCTGCAGCAAGGCAATCTGTTTATCACTGAATGGATGTACTTCTGTACGGCGCAGCACGATGGTTCCGATGCTTTCGCCCTCGCGTAACAAGGGTACGCACAGAAAGCTGCGGTTGCCGGTGTGGCGCGCCAACTCCCGAGTCCCGGGGAATTCATCGCCTTCGGCGGACTGGATGTCGCGCACATGGATCGGTTTCTTGTCGAGGACCGAGCGCCCCGCGACCCAATCACGGCTGATCGGCCATTTTTCTAAAGTGATCGGTATCGGGCCGTGATGCGCGCCAAGACGCAGGTTGTCGTCGTCCCTCAGGCGTACTACGGCGTCATATGCCTCGCAAAGCTCGCAAGCGCTCTCGACAATGGCCTTCAGCACCGGTCCAACATCGGTCGGCGAGGATGCAATCACACCGAGAACTTTGCTGCTCCCGGTCTGGTAAGTCAGCGCCTCGGACAAGTCGCGGGTCTTTGCTGAACTTCGTCGAACAACCTGGCGTTCTCGATCGCAATCACCGCCTGATCTGAGAACGTGGTGAGCAGCACCATCTGCTTGTCGGTGAAGGGGCGCACGGAATTACGCGACAAGCCGAACACGCCAATCGGAACTCCCTCGCGCAGCAGCGGCGTGCCGATCAGGCTGCGATAACCGCCAAAATCTCTGCGCTTTGCTCAGCTTGTACTCCGGATCGGTTTGGGCATCGAGGATTTGGACAGTTTTGCGCTCGAGCAGAGCTCGACTGGTCACACTTTCACGCCCCGGCTGGAAGGGTATCCGCTCCAATTCCTCTCTGAGCTCCGCCGTAAAGCCACAGTGCGCCCGGGTTTGAAAATAGCCCGCCTCGTTTGGAAGGGCGATTTGTCCGATGTTGGCCTCGCAAAGTCGGACGGCCGACTCTACCAGAGTGTCAAGCACTGTCTGCAGATCGATTCTCGATCGGCTGATGACCTTGAGCACATCGGCGGTCGCGGTCTGTTGCTGCAAAGAATCGCGCAGTTCCTTGAGCAGTCGCGTATTCTCGATGGCGATGACAGCCTGGGCTGCAAAGTTCGTGACGAGCTCGATCTGTTTGTCGGTAAATGGCTTCACTTCCTGTCGGAAAATGCCGAACGCGCCGATCAGATCGTCTCCCTTGAGCATCGGCACGTTCAACAGGCTGCGCGCGCCCCCAAGTTCGGCGGTTGCACGCCTTAGCGGCTCGCCGGCCGCATACGTCTCATCAGCCTTTGTATCTACGATGTGGATCGTTTGTTTCGTGCTAGCAACGCGACCCAGGCCGGTCGTCGAACCGGGCCGGATCGGCCCCAGGTTGAGGTATTCTGCGTAAGCCGGCGTCACGCCGAGGGTCGCGATAGCAGTGTAGGCTCCATTCTCGTATCGGAACAAAATCCCGATGTTGGCCTCGCAGATGCGCGTTGCATTTGCCAGCATGCTCTGAAACACCGGCTCCAGCTCGCCAGGCGTGCTGCTGATCACCTGAAGGACTTCGGACGTCGCCGTCTGCTGCTCCAGTGATTCTTTTAGATCGTCGGTGCGCTGCCGTAGCTCGTTGAGCAGTCGGGTATTCTCGATGGCGATGACGGCTTGTTTGGCGAAGTTGGCGACGAGTTCGATCTGCTTTTCAGTAAACGGCTTGACCTCCTGGCGGTGAATCGTGATTGCACCGACTAATTCGTTTTCCTTGAGCATCGGCACGACAAAATATGTCCGGGCCCCCGCAAGATCGGCTATTGCAACAACGGAAGGATTGCCCTCCAGATAGGGCGGCAGGGTTCTAATATCTTCGATGTGGACTACTTCGTGGGTTCGGGCGACGGTGCCGAGACCACTTTGCGGATGCGGTTGGAACGGCGTGGGCGCCACCCAAGCGGCGTAGGCGGCTGGCACATTGCAGAGCGCAACGGGACGGAAACGACCATCCTCATAAAGATTCATCTGACCAAAATTTGCGCCGCAAATACGCGTTGCGTTTTCCAGCATACTCTTGAACACCGGCTCCAAGTCGCCCGGAGATGAGCTGACGATTTGCAACACCTCGGAGGTCGCGGTTTGCTGCTCTAGCGCTTCGGCCAGATCGCGTTTAAGAGCTGCGTTTTCTCTCTCTAGATCGACGTTCTCAGGCTCACGTTGGCGCTTCGTCGGCGCCTTGCCTCCAGTCGGAGAGCCACGTACCGCGTGTCCGCGCTTCGCCATTTGGACGCTCCGGTCCAGGAACGCTGCAACAACGTCAATAGCGCCAAAGCTACTCAATCCGGAGGCTGCCGTATAGGTCGGTTGAGCGACTTCAGCTTCTGCCTTTGGCGCTTCGACCCCGGGGCGGCCTGACGATGTCCGCTCCTTGGGGCAGAACGGACATTCCGCAGCCAGGCCGCGATGTCCGAGCCAGACACGCGGACATCGGTTCCTTTTGTCATTGGTCCGCGAAAGGTAGGCGATGAAGTTCTATTCGGCCTATGGGGCGCCCTCGGCTTACGGATATGGCACCGCTGTTAAGCGGCAGTCATGGGTCGCCAGTCTTTTCAAGGTGGGTCGGCGCGTTCGCGTCCGGCCGCCGCGCAATCAGAACAGTGACGATACACTCCAGCACCGTCTCTCGCCTTTGATTGCGCAAGAGGATCCGGAGGCGAAGGATTCCCCTATCGGATTTGGACTTCGACTCGCGTTTTTCCAGGACCCTCAAGTCGAGATCGAGCTCGTCGTCCGGGCGTACTGCGTTCGGCATCCTCAGCTCATCCCAGCCCAGTCCGGCAAGGAAATGGAGTCTTGGCTGAAGCTGGGTCGTCAACAAAATATAGATCGAGAAAGTATGGGGACTGCAGGCGGTTAGTCCCCCGAAAATTGAACGCGCTGCAGCCTCCTCATCGATGTTTTCGGGCACCGGATCATACTGCTTGGCGAACTGAACGATTTCGCTCTTGGTGACGAGATAGGGTCCGGCTGTGCAGCTGTCACCGACTTCCACGTCTTCAAATTACAAACTGCCCATCGGTTTGTCCTCCGCGAGAATGGCTCGATTTAACCGATAAGAATACCAAACTGACGCGCGCTCTCGACGAACCGCCTTCGAGGGTTCGACGTGGGGGCTTGCCTAGCTGCGGATAAGCAACTGGCGTTGTGCTCAGCATAACGGAATCGCTTCCCGCCCGAAACGTGATGGCCGCAATTTTTCGGAAAATCGCTATGGCTGTCGATGGAAAGGCTTCGTTACAGCGTGGCATCCTCGTCACGGACGATTGGCGATGCGGTCTGCTGCGGTGCACGAGTCGGGTAATGGCACAAATCGGCGGTTAAAGGGTGGGCAGAGCATGTCCGCTCTGCCCTGGTATTTCAGACATCAACTTGTTCCGCGCAGTCGCTAAACCAACGTCCACTGTTGGGGAAAAGTGGACTCTGCGTTGACGAGATCTGATGGCCGACCGACACGCTGAAAAAGTCGAAAATTGAACGACCAGGAAAATCTCGCGAAAGGCGTTGCTCTTCTATCGGGGAGGGCAGTGATTAGATAGGGAGGGGGCAACCCAAGGAGTTGCCATGAAAAAGCCTCTGACGATACCGGACGAGTCGCAACCCCGCAACATCACACGCGCTGACCTTGTGATGACCGAGGGGTTTGGCTTGGAAGTCGATGGCCGGATGAAGACGGTATTTCCAACGCTTGAAGCGGCGCAGAAAAGGGCGATGGATCTCAAAGCTGAGTTTCCGATGCTCCAAGTCAAGGTGTACGACGCTGCGGAAAAGAAGTTGTTGGAATTGTCGCCGACTGAGTGATGCTATAGACCATAAAAATTGACCAGATTATCCTTCCAGCGGAAGCGAACGTCGTCGGCTTTTAGCCTGCGCAACGGTGAGACGAGGCCGTGGCGATGACTGACAAGCATCCAAACGCCGTAGCGACATAATGCGATCCTCTCATTAGGTCGCGTCATTTGGCGGCCTCATTTCATTTCCAGATAATCGCGCCACGTCGCCTATTGGCGCACATTTCGGACGTAGCGCGATGTCTCAGTTGAGTCCGTTAAGCGCTCCGGAGCGGACGTGGATTTTCCTCAAAATAGTTGATGTCGGCTGCCCCTGATTTTGCGGCCCCAGTGGCATTTACTTTTCCCTCGGGCATCCCCACATAGTGGCGGTGACCCAATGGCAAAAATCTAGCTTTAGGCGGGAGCCGCCGAAGACGAAGGCTGAGCTGCGCCAGATGCTGACCGAGGCCGTCCGCAACACGCAGCCCAGCGCGGAGAACGGGTCGAAGCGCCCGAAGGCCAAAAGTGATCGCGGCTAGGGCGGCCTACGTCGATTAGATTTGCTCGGGCCACAAGATAACCACCCCGGGATTTTCGCGCGGCCACGGCCAAGCGCCAAGTCGCTGACTAGTTGATGCCGCGCGATCCCAACTGATTCCGGCAGTCGGACGATCTGTTCGGTCGGCCGTCGGACTTGGCCGCGCGTTCCAGCAGATTACCTCATGAGGAGGGATCATGTACAACGATTCTCTGTTCAATGCTTTCGCTCGGTCCTTTGAGGTTCGAAGCGAAACCGACATGTCGGTGGCGGAGTATCTGGAATCGTGTCGAGGCGATCCGATGCGATATGCCAATGCGGCCGAGCGCCTGCTGGCTGCGATCGGTGAGCCTCAAATGATTGATACGGCCAAGGACGCCCGCCTTGGCCGTATTTTTTTGAACAGGACCATGCGCGCCTATCCGGCCTTCGCCGGATTCTATGGTATGGAAGAAACCATCGAGCGCATCGTCGGCTTCTTCCGGCACGCAGCTCAAGGTCTGGAAGAGCGCAAGCAGATTCTCTATCTGCTGGGGCCGGTGGGCGGTGGAAAATCGTCGCTGGCGGAGCGGCTGAAATCGTTGATGGAAGTCCATCCCATCTACGTGCTGAAGGCCGGCGACGAACTCAGTCCAGTGTTCGAGAGCCCCCTGAGTTTGTTCGATCCGGAATCGCTGGGGCCGATGATCGAAGAAAAGTACGGCATTCCGCGCCGTCGCCTCCATGGACTGATGAGTCCGTGGTGCTACAAACGGCTGGAAGCATTCGGCGGCGACATTTCACGATTCCGGGTCGCCAAAATCCAGCCCTCGCGCTTGCGGCAGATCGCGGTCGCGAAAACCGAGCCTGGCGACGAGAACAATCAGGACATCGCCTCGCTGGTCGGCAAGGTCGACATTCGCAAGCTGGAGACCTTCGCCCAGAACGACCCTGATGCCTATAGCTATTCCGGCGGCTTGAATCGCTCCAACCAGGGCGTCCTCGAATTCGTCGAGATGTTCAAGGCGCCGATCAAGACGCTGCACCCGCTGTTAACGGCGACCCAGGAAGGCAACTACATTGGTACCGAGAATATCGGGGCCATTCCATTCACCGGTGTCATTCTCGCGCATTCGAACGAAGCCGAATGGCAAAGCTTCAAGGCCAACAAAAAGAACGAAGCCTTCATCGATCGCATCTGCGTGATCAAGGTGCCGTACTGCTTGCGGGTGACCGAGGAGCAGAAGATCTATAAGAAACTTATCCAGGGATCGGAACTCGCTTCCGCGCCGTGTGCGCCGGCAACCCTGGAAACGCTCGCGCGCTTCTCGGTGATGTCACGTCTTCGCAAGCACGAAAACTCTACCCTGTTCGCGAAAATGCGGGTCTATGACGGTGAAAGCCTCAAGGAATCCGATCCGAAGGCCCGCAGCGTCCAGGAATACAAGGATGCTGCCGGCGTCGACGAAGGGATGGCCGGCGTCTCGACGCGCTTTGCATTCAAGGTGCTAGCCGCGACCTACAATCACGATACCGCGGAACTTGGCGCCGATCCCGTCCATCTGATGTATGTGCTCGAGCATTCGATCCGCCGTGAGCAGGTTCCTGAGGAAGTCGAAAAGCGTTATCTCGAATTCATCAAGGCCGAGCTCGTGCCGCGCTATGCGGAATTCATCGGCCACGAGATCCAGAAAGCCTATCTGGAATCCTATTCGGATTACGGTCAAAACCTGTTCGATCGCTACGTGGATTATGCCGATGCCTGGATCGAAGATCAGGACTTCAAGGACCCCGATACCGGCCAGATGCTCAATCGCAACCTCCTCAACCAGGAACTGACCAAGATCGAGAAGCCTGCGGGCATCACCAACTCGAAGGACTTCCGCAACGAGGTCGTCAAGTTCTCGCTGCGGTCGAGGGCACAGAACAGCGGCAAAAACCCGTCCTGGACCCGCTATGAAAAGATTCGAGAAGTCATCGAGAAACGGATATTTTCGCAGGTCGAAGACCTTATTCCGGTTATCTCGTTTGGCTCGAAAAAGGACGGCGATACCGAAAAGAAGCACGGCGAGTTTGTCGCGCGCATGGTGGGACGCGGCTATACCGAGCGTCAGGTTCGCCGCCTCGTCGAATGGTACATGCGGGTGAAGCAAGCCGGCTGAGGCAAATGCAAGGGTGGCTATGCACATCGTCGATCGGCGCCAGAATCCGGGCAGCAAAAGCCTTGAGAACCGCCAATTTGTGACACGCTAATCGAAGGCTTCAGCCACTTTGTTACCTCCATGACTACTCCGATTGCTTTCGGCTGGAGCGGTTGCCGGATGGGATTTGCACGCACTGGAAAGCGCCGCCTTTGCACGGCGCACACCCAACCCGGACATTCCTCGACCGACAGCTTTTGGCGCAGAGCGGACCACAACGTCGGCTCTTGATCCGAAGCGGCCGTGCAGCATAACCGCCCGTTACACCCGTGATGTCGCAGGAAATCCAAGTTAGTGCGCCATCGAGCGCTTCCGGTCCGACTAATCACTTCGATCGACCGATCCCCCCGGCTAAGGGGGTCAAATTTGCATGCCGAATGACAGCAGAAGGGGTAAAATCTCCTAGGGTCCACACCCGAGGAGCAACAACATGACCCCACACATCCCCGAGGAATTTTCCACCAGGTTGATCGACTGGAGTTCCTTCGTGATCATGGGCAACACGATGCCGCCCCGAGATCCTGATGAAGACGAAGAGGACGACGACGAAGAGGACGAGGACCGCGCCGACGAACCGCCGGTCGTGCGCGAGCCGGACGAAGACTAGCTAGAGCATGATGCTTTTAGGATTGGGCATAGCCTGAGTTTCGGAAATACCGGCGTCTCGCTCGTCAAGTATGCGTTTGGGCGGCGCTTCGTCTTAGCCGAGGTTGGGATCATTGCCACGCGGCCATAGCGGACGCCACGCTCGGCGATAATACGATCGGCGAAGTGCTGCACGTCTCCGCTCGATCCCTTGAGAGCGGTCACCTCCATGCAGCTATCGTTGTCGAGATGGACGTGTGGACGTGTAGCTAATGCAGAAAGGCCCGCATCGCTGCCGGGCCTTTCTTATTGTTGTGCTCTGAATGGTTGGACTTAGAAGTCCATACCTCCCATGCCGCCCATGCCGCCGCCGCCCGGGGGCATACCGCCGCCGCCCGCGTTCTTCTTCGGCACTTCGGCCACCATGGCTTCGGTGGTGATCAGCAGCGCCGCAACGGAAGCCGCGTTCTGGATCGCCACGCGAACCACCTTGGTCGGGTCGATGATGCCCTTGGAGATCAGGTTGACGTATTCGCCGGTCTGCGAGTCGAAACCGTAGGAGTACTGCTCCTTCTCTAGGATCTTGCCAACGATCACGGAGCCGTCTTCGCCCGCGTTGACCGCGATCTGGCGTGCTGGCGCGGATAGCGCCTTGCGCACGATATCGACGCCGGTCTTCTGGTCATCGTTCTTGGTGCGCAGCCCCTTGAGATGCAGGGAGGCACGGAGCAAGGCGACGCCGCCGCCCGGCACGATGCCTTCTTCCACCGCCGCACGGGTCGCATGCATCGCGTCATCCACGCGATCCTTGCGCTCCTTGACTTCGACTTCGGTCGCGCCGCCGACGCGGATCACCGCGACGCCGCCTGCGAGCTTGGCCAGACGCTCCTGCAGCTTCTCACGGTCGTAGTCCGAGGTGGTTTCCTCGATCTGCGCCTTGATCTGTTGAACGCGCGCCTCGATGTCGGCTTTCTTGCCGGCGCCGTTGACGATGGTGGTGTTTTCCTTGTCGATCATCACCTTCTTGGCGCGACCGAGCATCTGCAGCGTGACGTTCTCGAGCTTGATGCCGAGATCTTCCGAGATCGCCTGACCACCGGTCAGAACCGCGATGTCCTGCAGCATGGCCTTGCGGCGATCGCCGAAGCCCGGAGCCTTGACGGCCGCGACCTTGAGGCCGCCGCGCAGACGGTTGACGACGAGGGTGGCGAGAGCTTCGCCTTCGACGTCTTCCGCGACGATGACCAGCGGCTTGCCGGTCTGCACCACGGCTTCGAGCAGCGGCAGCAGCTCGTTCAGCGAGGAGAGCTTCTTCTCGTTGATCAGGATGTAGGCGTCGTCCATTTCAACGCGCATCTTGTCGGCGTTGGTGACGAAGTAGGGCGAGATGTAGCCGCGGTCGAACTGCATGCCTTCGACGACGTCGAGTTCGGTTTCGAGCGACTTGGCTTCTTCAACCGTGATGACGCCCTCGTTGCCGACCTTCTTCATGGCGTCGGCGAGGAACTTGCCGATTTCGGCGTCGCCGTTGGCGGAGATGGTGCCGACCTGGGCGATTTCCTCGTTCGAGGTGACCTTCTTGGAGTTCTTGACGAGGTCGGCGACCACGGCTTCCACAGCCAGGTCGATACCGCGCTTCAGATCCATCGGGTTCATGCCGGCGGCAACCGACTTGGCGCCTTCACGGACGATCGCAGCCGCGAGCACGGTCGCGGTGGTGGTGCCGTCGCCGGCCGCATCAGCGGACTTGGAAGCGACTTCGCGCACCATCTGCGCGCCCATGTTCTCGAACTTGTCTTCGAGTTCGATTTCCTTGGCGACGGTGACGCCGTCCTTGGTGATGCGGGGGGCGCCGAACGACTTGTCGAGCACGACGTTGCGGCCCTTGGGGCCGAGCGTGACCTTCACGGCATTGGCGAGAATGTCGACGCCGCGCAGCATGCGGTCGCGGGCATCAACGCCGAATTTGACTTCTTTAGCTGACATATTTGATTTCCCTCAGTTGAACTTGGTGTCTCACCTCTTCGAGGGGCGCCGCGCAGGCGCTCCTCAGGGGTGAGCGTGTGCGGGTTTGGCTTAGGCGGCCTTCTTCTTGGTCGCGGGAACGTCGGTGAGGACGCCCATGATGTCGCTTTCCTTCATGATCAGCAGCTCCTGGCTGTCGATCTTGACCTCGGTGCCGGACCATTTGCCGAACAGGACGCGGTCGCCGACCTTGAGGTCGATCGGGATCAGCTTGCCAGCCTCGTCACGGCCACCCGGGCCCACGGCGACGATTTCGCCCTGCGAGGGCTTTTCCTTGGCACTGTCCGGAATGATGATGCCGCCAGCAGTCTTCTCTTCGGCGTCGATGCGCTTGACCACGACGCGGTCGTGAAGCGGACGGAATTTCATGCAGTCCTCCTAAACTTTTGCAAATGTTGTCGATTTTGGCGTCTTGGCAGTCCGGGCAGGCGAGTGCCAGCCCGGCTGCGGGTGATTTAGGCCAGTCTTGTTCGGGGGACAAGGGCTTCTAGCAGAAAATTTGGCACTCAAATATGACGGCTGCCAATTTCATTCATCATGATTAATCAAGGTAGTGGGCCCGCCGACCCCGTATTAGCACGTGCGGTAAGCTGCTGCTAACGCATGAATTTTCAACAGTTCATTAAACATTTAGGCTTGTGATGGGTTGGTATCGTGCGTCACATTTCTCTCATGTGAGCGCATCTCCGCCGGGGTGGCTCGGTGCGGCCACCACGTGAAATGCGCTTCCTAAAATGGAGGTTGGCATGGTCTCGCGGGTTGGGGTTGTTTCCGACGATTTCCGGAAGCAGGTGCTGGGTTATGGGCTGACGACGGCGGAAATTCTCTATCGACTGCCGGATCATCCCTCACTGCTGCAAACCTACGTCTGGCAGAATTACGATCTGTTTCCGAAATTTCCGGCGCTGAAAGATTTTCTGGCCTTCTGGCAGGAAAAGCTCGACGGCCCGCTGTACTCGGTCACGGTCGCGCATTCCAAGCTGATCAAGCCGGCCGAGCTTCGCGCCGTGGACGGCGTGTTCAGGCTGCATTGAGCGGCGGATAGATTTGTAGGGTGGGTTAGCGCAAGCGTAACCCACCATCTTTGGTCGGCGCATCGGCGGTGGGTTACGGCTTCGCCTAACCCACCCTACGAAACCGATTTTGTGCTAGCCTCTCCCCACCAAACGATCAGGGGAGGCAAGAAAAATGGCCAAGCAAAAAGCGACATCGAAAGCCGCAGCCAAAACCGCGGTGAAGAAGAAATGGACGGGCCTCGGCACGGCAGCCAAATCCTCAGCCCGCAAGACCATCGCATCAAAAGGCCGCGTCGCCACGGCCAAATCGAAGGCGGCAGCCAAGCCAGCGGCCAAGGCCGTAGCAAAGCCGAAGGCGCGGCCGAAACAGCGCATCGCCATCAGCCATCACCGCGATGAGGATTTCAAGGCCGACGGCCTGCGCACCTATGCACAGTACCGCGATCTCGGCATTGCCGCGGCGACGCATGGCCTCGCGCAGGCGCATGTGATCAGGCTGATCGGACCCTGTAACCCCGAAGAAGTTTCAAAACTGCATTACCACGACGTCGAATTCCAGATGGTCTATGTGCTCAAAGGCTGGGTGAAAACTTATATGGAAGGCCAGGGCGAGACCCTGATGAAAGAGGGCGGCTGCTGGACCCAGCCGCCGCGCATCAAGCATCTGATCCTGGATTATTCCGACGACGTCGAATTGCTGGAAGTGATTTTGCCGGCGGAGTTCAAGACGGTGGAATTATCGTCGTAAGTCCGCGCGTTTAGCAGATCAAGTATTGGTCATGGCCGGGCTTGTCCCGGCCATCTACGTCTTGTCTCACGCAAAGGAAGTAAGTCGTGGATGCCCGGGGCGTAGGCGAGCGTAAGCGACGCCGTCCTTCAGACGGCTATGCCCGGGCATGACTGGGTGACTTCGTCTCCGGCATCACGAACGCAATCAGACAGAGCCCGACGCAGGCAATAGCGGACAGGCCGAGGAAGGCCACGCTATGTCCGAGATGGTCGCTGACAAAGCCCGCCAATACATTGCTGCATGATGCGCCGATGCCGACCGCCGTCCCCACCACGCCCTGGGCGAGGTTGAAATGGCCGCTGCCGAAGGCGATGTCGGCGACGGTCAACGGGATGAGGACGCCGAACACCGCGGCGGTGATGCCGTCAAAGAATTGCACGGCCACCAGCAGATAGGGATCGGTGACGGTTGCGAACAGCACGCCGCGGATGGCGAGCGCGGTGAAGCCGATCAGCAGCAGCGGCCGGCGGCCCCATTGCTGCGCCTTGCGGCCGACCGATGGCGAGGTCAGGGCCACGATCGCCTGCGGCAGGATGATGCACGCCGCGATCAGCACCGGCGCCCACTGGGTTGAACGCGTCGTCACGATACCGGCCATCAAGGGCAGCATCGCGGCGTTGGCGAGCTGCAGCAACATCACGGCGCCGGCAAAGATCAGCAGCGGGCGCTGGCGCAGCAGATGCAGCACGCTGGTGGCTTCAGGGTCCGGCTTGGCGCGGACGATCGCGCCATGGGCCTGTTCCGGATCGATTTCGCGATCCTTGATCCGGGATAGCGCTATGATGGTGAAGATCACCAGAACAAAGGTGGCGAGAAACACCGAGCGGCTGGAGATGAAATAGCCGCAGGCCCCCATCAGCGCCGCGGCGACGCCGTTGCCAATTGACGCGAACCGCGCATTGCGCCCGAGCCGTTCGCCGATCGCGGTCGGTCCGACCAATCCAAGGCTGATCGCCGCGATCGCCGGGCCGAGCACGCAACTCGCCATGGCGTGCAACGTCGCCGCCGCCGCGATGACAGGAAAGATCGGCCATGCCGCATACGCCAGCGCCGCAACGCCGATCGCTGCGACCGCGAAACCGGCGACCAGCCGTTCTCGCCTAGCGGCGTCGATGATGGCGCCGCCCGGCATCTGGCCGATCAGCCCGACAATGCCGCCGATCGACAGCACCAGCCCGATCTCGACCTGGGTCCATTTCTGCGTCGTGAGGTACACCGCGACGAACGGACCAAAGCCGGTCTGGACGTCGGCGAGAAAGAAGATGAACCAGTCGAGGCCGCGCTGGCTCTGCGCCGAAGGGTGGGGCTCGGGGGATGCCGGCGGCGGCGGTGACGTGTCGCCGCGTTCATCGATGGACGGCGCACCCCGCGTCTCATCGGCAAGATCCTTGCCGAGATCTTTGGCAGGATCCTTGGGATATGGGTTCGGGCGCGCGGACAGTGGCATTCTCCTCCGCGGTCAGTGGTCGAATTGCAGGGGTTGCAGACTGCCGGTGGCGCCGAGCACCACGATCGGCGTATCTTCCTTGTATTCGGGTGCGGCCTTGACCTGTTCCAACGTCAATTCGAGCGTCATGCTTTCCTTCTTGTTGGTAACTTGTCCGAAGTGGAGTGCGTTCCAGTCGACGACGATCTTTCGGCTGCCGACGCCGAGAAAGCCGCCGAAATCGATCACCGCGGCGCGCACGGTTCCGGAGCGATCGACGATCACGTCGACGATGCGCCCCATGTTCTCGCCGGCCGTGCTGCGGACATCGCGTCCGAGGATCCCGCGTGCGTCCGCCGCGCGGATGACCGTGACGGAAGGCGGGGGCACCGGTTCTTTCGGCGCATCCGGCGAGGCCTTTGCCGCCGGACTTGGTGCGGCGGCTGGCGGGCCCTTGTCTGGTTCCTGCGCGACCGCCAGTGCGCCGAGGGATATCGCGCTCCACACCAGAACGGCTGCCGTGATCTTTTGCCCTGAACGCATGCGGTCTCCTGAAACTCTTCACGGTTGCGCAGAGGTGACGAACCGGCCGCAGCTGGTTTCGTCACCATTTCCCCGAGTACGATCGCCGTCAGCGCGACAACACGATCGAGACCTGAACCCGGCCGCGTGTCCGCATCATTTCGAGCGATACATCATCGCCGTGACGGCGCAGGCGAAGATCGACGCTGGAATCGCCGAGCCGCAAGTCGCGCAGCACGACCTCGTTCAGGAATTCCGGCAGACGCGGATTCCGCAGGCGGATTTCGCCGGCCCGCGCGTCGAATTCCAGGCCCAGCGAAGCTTCCAGCAGCGTGAACGGCGTCGCGCTCGCCCATGCCTGCGGCGAGCACGCCACGGGATAGAGCGTCGGTCCAAACCGCCGCTCGCGATGGAAGCCGCAGAACAATTCCGGCAATCGCCTGAGATCCATGTAACTCGCCGCGCCGAACAATCCCTTGAACAGATGTTCGACGGAATGTTTCAGGCCGTAGCGCGCAAGGCCCAGCGCGATTAGCGCGTTGTCGTGCGGCCAGATCGAGCCGTTGTGGTAGGACATCGGATTGTAGCGGGACTCGCCTGATGCCACGGTTCGAATGCCCCAGCCGGTGAAGAAGCGCGGCCGCATCAGGTCGGCGGCGACCATGCGCGCACGGTCCTCGCCAATGATGCCCGTGAACAGGAGCTGGCCGGCATTGGAGGTCCGCACCTTGCACGGCCGCTTGGCGCCATCGAGCGCGAGCGCGTAGGTGCCCATGTCAGGACACCAGAACGCCTCCTCAAAGCGCGCGGCAAGCTCTGTTGCCTCTTCATCGAGTCTGCGCGCCTTTTCCGCAAAGCCAAGCTGGCGCGCGCAACGCGCCGCCAGCCGTTTGCCGGCGAAGACGTAACCCTGAACCTCGCACAGCGCGATATGGCCTTCGGCCAACTGGCCATCGGCATGAAAGATCGCATCGAAGGAATCCTTCCAGCCCTGATTGGCGAGGCCCTGGTCGGACGCGCGCTGATACTCGACAAAGCCGTCACGATCAGGGTCGCCTGGCCCGTCGATCCAGGCCAGCGCGGCCTCGATCGCAGGCCACAGTTCGCGCAGCGTGGCCTCGTCGCCGGTGCGCTCGAAATAGAATCCCGCCAGCAACACGAACAGCGGCGTGGAATCGACGCTGCCGTAATATTGCGCGAACGGCACTTCGCGCAGCGCCGCCATTTCGCCGCCGCGCATTTCATGCAGGATCTTGCCGGGTTCGGCATCGTTCAGGGCATCGACGGCCGTGGCCTGATAGGCAGCCAGCCGTTTGAGCACGCCGCAAGCCACGCGCGGGTCGATCCACAGCATCTGCAGCGCTGATATCAGGCCGTCGCGGCCGAACGTGGTCGAATACCAGGGAATGCCGGCATAGGGATAGCGGCCATGCGCGGTGTCGGTCATCAGCATGTTGAGATCGGCCATCGACTGGCACAGAACCTCATTGAAGATGCTGTTCGAGGTTTCGACGCTGGCGGCGCCTGCGGTCGAACGGCGCATTTCGCGGCGATGCGCCAGCAGGCCACGCATGAACGGCGCTGGCCGATGCTCGGCGGCATAATTGCAGGTCACCGCAACGAACACCGAGGTAAGCTGCTGCGGCTCGAGAGCGAAATGATAGCTGCCGCTGTTCACCGCGAGCAGGGTCGGGCGCGGGTCGAAATGCAAATTGGTCGTTCGCGCCTCGCCGTCGAGGCCGTGATATTCGAACCTGACATCGGCGGGGCTGAGCAGCTCGCTGGTGCCGGTGCCGCGGCGCGGGCGCCTGGCGCCGCGCACTTCGAACAGATCGGCGAAATCATTGTCGAACAGGAACGTCAGATCGATGTGTGCCGCCCGGTCGCCATGGTTCTGGACGGCGATCCGCTGATAGGCGGTGCCGCGCCACAGGAAGATGGTGCGCACGATGTGGATCAGATCCTTTTGCAGGACGATCCGGTCGCCGTCATAGATGTCGGGATTGGTGAGGTCGATCGTCAGCGCGGAATTGTCGTCGCGCAGGTTGGAGCCGAGCAGCAATGGCTGGGCCTGGTTCAGCAAGAGCTCGAGCCGCGCCAGATAGCGGGTGTCGGCGTTGAACAATCCATCGGGTCCACCGGCGGAAGCGCCGATGTCGCCGTGGCTGTCGAGGACGATGAACGTATCGTCATGCTTCAGGGTGCGGCGCGGCCGTGCCGCCTGGCCGGTCATGGGGATGTAAAACGGCGATTCCGTGATCTGCTCGGCGAGCGGAGCATCCGCCCGCTGGACGTTGGCTTTGGTGGCCATGCGTAACCTCTGTCCTGTAACCCCTGCGGATACCGCCCCGCACGCCGCGACGCCGATCTGACTGTACTCTATTCGTCGCTGCGATTTCAGGCTGCGTGGATCGCCAGACGGTTCATTTCCTGGGTCACGAGCTGCCGGTACGGGCCGGTTTCACGCATCAGGCGGTCCGGCGGACCATCCTCGATGACCTTGCCATCCTTGAGCATCACGACGCGGTCAAAATTGCGCAGCGTCGCGAGACGGTGCGCAATCGCGATCACGGTGCGGCCGCGCATCAGGCGGCCGAGCGCATCGCGGATGGCCTCTTCGGATTCGCCGTCAAGCGCGGCAGTTGCCTCGTCGAGCAGCAGGATCGGCGCGTCCTTCAGAAACGCGCGCGCGATCGCGATGCGTTGCCGCTGGCCGCCGGAGAGCTTGACGCCGCGATCGCCGACCATGGTGGCAAGGCCGTCGGGCAGATTTTCGACGAAATCGCAGCGCGCCGCGATCGCGGCGCGCAAAACCTCGTCGTCGGTCGCCGTTGGGCGGCCATAGCGGATGTTCTCCATGATGGAGCGGTGGAACATCGAGATGTCCTGCGGCACCACCGAGATCGCCTCGCGCAGGCTTTGCTGGGTGACGCGCGAGATATCCTGGCCATCGATGGTGATACTGCCTTTGTCGACGTCGTAGAAGCGCTGCAGCAGCACGAACAGGCTGGACTTGCCGCCGCCGGACTGGCCGACCAGGCCGACGCGCTGTCCGGGTTTGAGATTCAGGTTGAATTTGTCGAACACCTGGACACCGCCGGGATATCCGAACGAGATATTCCTGAAGGCGATGGCGGCACCGCTCTTGATCAGCGGTTCGGCCTCGGGGTGGTCGCGCAGCTCATGCGGCTGCAGCAGCGTTGCGATCGCCTCCGAGAGGCGGGCGGTGTGCTGGGTGACATCGACAAGTGCTACCGCCAGATCGCGGGTCGCGTGCAGGATGGAAAGGCCGAGCGTGCAGACCAGCACCACGTCGCCGGTGGTGGCCTTGCCGCTCTGCCACAGCGTGACCGCCCAGTACAACAGGGCCACCGTCAATACCAGCGTGATCACGGCATGGGTGAGCCGAAGCTTTTCCAGATAGCGCAGGCTGCGGCCCCGCGCGGTCAATTCGCGGTCGACGGTGTTGTCGAAGCGGTTGTGCTCATGGTCGAGCCCGCAGAACGCCCGCACCAGCGGCATGTTGTTGATGACGTCGACCATTTCGCCGTCAACGGCGGCGGCCTTGTCGGCATAGTCGTCATGTAACGGCTTGCCTGCGGCGGCGATCCGGAACATGGCGATGAGGACCACGCTTGCGATCACGATCATGCCGGCCGCCATCGGCAGGCTGACGGTTCCAATCAGCGCGATTGCCACAATTGTGGCGATGCACGGCGGCAACACGTTCCATACGAACATGTTCTCCACGGTGAATACGGCATTGGAGGTGGCCGTGATCCGGCTTGTCAGCATGCCCGGCAGCCGATCGATGAAATAGCTCGGGGCATGCCCGGTCAAATGGCGGAACATGTCGCGGCGCAGATCGCCGGTGACGCCGACAAATGTGAAGCTCGCTGTCCAGCTCGCGATCCGCCACAGCAAAACGTCGGAACCAATCAGCGCTATGAGAAAAACGAATGCCAGCCATACACCGCCGCTCTGTGCCGGTCCGGCGGCGAGGGCGTCGACGAGATACTTCACGCCGTACTGGGTGCCGACCGAGCAGGCAACGGCTGCAACAACCGCGACCAATATCACCAGATGCGACGGGCGCCGCTGACGCAAATAGCGCATCACAAAGTGGAAAGGGCGATTTGCATATCCCGAGAGATTGTCCATGTGCCTGCTAAACCTGTTGGAGATAAACGAGAATCCTAGCGGATCGCCGATTGCCGAGAGCCGTCTTGATGAGGATCATCCCGAGGACGCAGCAACGCCTCATCTGCACAACAATTCCGCAGCAAGGTCGGTCCGAAGAGCCTGATCACATGTGATGTCATGAGCAAGACGACAGTGTGCGCGAAGTGCGCATCATCTTGGAACTTCGCAGGTGCGTAAACGTTCCCGACTTGGCGATGCCGCGCCACGAGGGGCTGAGGGCTTTCAAAGCAGAGTCAGAGATCAGGAGGTTGTTAGGATGCGCATCGCGCAGGTTGCTCCGTTGACGGAGGCTGTTCCGCCCAGGCTGTATGGCGGCACCGAACGCGTCGTCTATTGGCTGACCGAGGAACTGGTCGCCCTGGGCCACGAGGTCACGTTATTCGCCAGCGGCGATTCCCGAACCTCCGGAAAGCTGGACGCGACATGGCCGAAGGCGTTGAGGCTGGACGGGTCGGTGCGGGATCCGAACGCACTTCACATGCTGATGCTCGAGCGCGTACGGCAAAAATGTGACGATGAAGAATTCGACTTTCTTCACTTCCATCTCGACTATTATCCGTTCTCGCTGTTCGCGCGGCAGCCGACGCCGTTCGTGACCACGCTTCATGGCCGGCTGGATCTTCCCGAGCATCAGCCGGTGTTCGCGACATTCTCGAAGATTCCGCTTGTTTCGATTTCAAATGCGCAGCGGCGGCCGGTGCCGAAAGCAAACTTCATCAACACCATCTATCATGGCCTGCCGGAGAAGTTGCTGACGCCCCAGGCCGTGAAGCCGAGCTATCTCGCCGTGCTCGGCCGTATCGCGCCGGAGAAGGGCGTGGACCGGGCGATCAGGATCGCGATACGCTGCGGCATCCCGCTCAAGATTGCGGCGAAGGTCGATCGCGCGGACCAGGAATATTACGATGCGATCATCAAGCCGATGATGGATCATCCGTTGGTCGAGTTTATCGGCGAAATCGGCGACCACGAGAAAGCCGATTTCCTGAGCGGAGCGATCGGGCTGCTGCTGCCGATCGACTGGCCGGAGCCGTTCGGCCTCGTCATGATCGAGGCCATGGCCTGCGGCACGCCCGTGATCGCCTACAACCGTGGATCGGTTCCTGAAATCATCGACGACGGCAAGACCGGCTTCATCGTCGAGGATGAAATCAGCGCGGTCGCCGATGTCGGGCGGCTAAGGGAACTGGATCGCCAGGCCATTCGCACGCATTTCGAGACGCGCTTTACGGCTCGCCGAATGGCGCTCGACTATGTCAACACCTATCAGGGCGTGATCGACGCGGTGAAGCCGCGGATGAAACTGGTCAGCAGCGCGGAGTAACGTTGCCGGAGCCGGGCGCTCGATCGTTAAACCCCGTCGATGGCGTGCGTCATCGACGGGGTGAATTCGCGCGTCAGGACACGGTGTTTGATTGACCGCTCGACTTCGGGTCGTCGCCGACGGCGTGCAGCACGAATGGTCTGGCAACACGGCCAGGTTCGGCGACGGGAATGGGACGATCTGCGACTTGCGCGCTTTGGCCGGGGTGCGGTCTGGTTTTCGGTCGAGCGAAACAACGCGTAGTCGCGGCTGAATAGCCAGCGCGATGTTTGAAAGACGCCGTGGGTGATGAACAGTGCGGCGAGCACGTCGATCGAATAGTGGTAGTGGCCGAGCAGCACGACCGCCCCGAAGAACGCGGTCAGCGCGAGAAAGAATATCCGCCATTGCACGATGTGCCAGAACGCCAGCGCTGCCAGGAACGGCAGTCCGGTGTGACCGGAAAAGAAGAGATCGCTGCCGTAAAAAATGGAGTTGAAGAACGGCGCCGGCTGCTGCGGATCGATCGGCGACGGCGCCATGTGGGTGAGCGCGACGAAGACGGCGCGGACCACCAGGAACAGCGCCGTGGCCTTCAGCGCGAACGGCAACCGGTTCGGCCGCCAGGGCAGCAGCCCCGCCGTGATGACGAAGGCCGTGAACGTACCGTAGATGAAAAGAAAGCGGACGTTGTAGGGCCCGACGCGGCTCAGCACAAAATCGGTGACGTGGTTGCTGGCGTGGACCGTGGCATAGGTGACGGCGGCGAAGATCGCGATGCTGCTGGCAGATAGGAAGGCGACGCCTTCGCATAGCGAGCGGGCATACGCGCGCGTACCAAACAGCGTGCGGTAAAGCCGCATCGTGTCCTGCATTGTCCCTGCGCCTCCGTTCGCGGTCGTCGGCGACGATAGGTGCGGCGGTCTTCGTCGCTCGGGCTGCTGGATATCCTGTACTTCAGCGTAACCGTAATGCGAGGTGAAGTATCTACATGTGAAATATGCCACACCTCGCCGATTTTTGCCATTGCCCGCTGGCTCATAACCGCACGATCGCGCCCATCAGGCAGGTTGTCAGTGAGCTCGATACGATCGATTTGGCGCGATAGCGCCACCAGCATCAGCGGCATGGGGACGTCCGCTTTCAACAGGTGATCTTGCCCGTCGCAAAATGCTGTCCCTTCGCGCACGTCAAATGCAAGCTGCCGCCGGATACGTTCGACAATTCCTCTTCGCCAAGTTCCATCTCGACGTCAATGAGTGAACGTTTGGCGCGTTCGTTGTTCGGCTTCGTTGGACCAAGGTCGCGGATTTGATTGTTCATGTCACTCTCCTGGAATCGTGTGGGAAGGGCCGTTCCCTCATTTCACGGTCGCAGAAGTAGAAGGTGCGGCTCGTTGTCGCTGTGAGGAGCCTCACACAGCGAATGCCAACGAAAAGCGGCGTGCGCGTCCTAGGGCCTTTTCCGTTCCGATGGAATCGGAACGGGGCCCTAGGTTCTTGATTTGACGCGTTTTCTTGACGCGAACCGGTGTCCACTTCGCTGGAAAACGCTCTAGCTCATTACCCCCACGATCGCGCCCATCAGGCAGGTGGCCAGCGTGCCCGACACGATTGACTTCAGCCCGAGCGCGTTGATTTCCTCGCGGCGGTCGGGCGCCATGGTGCCGAGGCCGCCGATCATGATGCCGAGGCTGGCGAAGTTGGCAAAGCCACACATCGCATAGAGCATGATCAGCCGCGACCGCGGATCGAGCGCATCAGGACCGAGCTTCGATAGATCGACATAGGCGATCAACTCGTTGAGCACGGTCTTGGTGCCCATCAGGCTTCCCGCCGTGATCGCCTGCGGCCACGGCAGGCCCAACAGCCAGCACACCGGCGCCATCAGATAGCCCAGCAGTCGCTGCAGCGAAATCTTCGCGCCACCGATCTCGGGCAACAAGCCCAGTATCGCGTTGGCGAGGTAGACCAGGGCTACCAGCACCAGCAGCATCGCGATGATGTTGAGCAGCAACTCCAGTCCGGAAGTGGTGCCCCTGACGATCGCGTCCATCGTGCTCTTCACCTCCATGTCGGTATTACCAGCAGTCAGCGTTCCGCCGGTGCGTTTGTCAGATGTCTCCGGCACCATGATCAGGCTGATCAGGATCGCCGCGGGTGCGCCGAGCACCGAGGCAATGACGAAATGCGCCGCCGCATCCGGGATCAATGGCGCCAGAAACGTGGCGTAGAGCACCAGTACGGTGCCGGCGATTCCCGCCATGCCGCCGGTCATTACCATGAACAATTCGCTGCGGGTGAGTTGCGACAGGTATGGGCGGATGAACAGGGGCGCCTCGACCATGCCGAGGAAGATGTTGGCGGCGGCGGAAAGACCGACCGCGCCGCCGACGCCGAGCGTGCGTTCCAAAAGCCACGCCATGCCGCGTACGATCGGCGGCAGCACCCGCCAGTAGAACAACAGCGTCGTCAGCACGCTCATGACGAGGATGATCGGCAGCGCCTGAAACGCCAGGATGAAATCGGCGCCCGGCGCCTTGAGGTCGAAAGGAAGCGTGCCGCCGCCGAGATAGCCGAACACGAAGGAGGTGCCGGCGCGGGACGCCGCCGCGATAGTATTGACCGCGTCATTGATGGCGCCGAACGCCTTTGCGACCAGCGGCAGCTTGAGCAGCACCAGCGCGGTGAGCACGGTGATCGCAAGCCCGACCGCCATCTGCCGCCATGACACCGCGCGGCGGTTCTCGCCGAGCGCCCACGCGATTCCCAGCAACGCCAGCACGCCGAAAGCCGATTGCAGTTGCAGCATGATCTTGAAGTCCCCCGGTCGATTATGGCAGCGGGGGACTTGCAAGCGCAATGCCGGGCAGTCCTCCGCCGCCGGTCATTGACAGCCCGCGGGCATTGACAGGGGGATCAGGGTCGTTCACGGCGTAATCAACAACAATGCAAGCGGACCCGGGCAACGGCTCACGCTTCGAAAAGCAGGATACCGGCCTCACCATGTCTTCCCTGATGCCTGTCGGCGCCGGCGATCTGCTCAGGCATCCCTCCTTCCTGTCGTTTCTGCTGTCGCGCAGCCTGTCGCGCTTCGCCAGCCAGATCGGGGCCGTCGCCATCGGCTGGCAGGTTTACGATATGACCGGCAGCGCGTTCGATCTCGGCATGATCGGACTGGTTCAGTTCCTGCCGACCGCGTTGTTTCTGTTCGTGGCCGGCCACGCCGCCGACCGCTACGAACGCAAACGGGTGGTGCAACTCTGCCAGATCGCCGAGGGGCTGACCGCGCTGTTTTTGGCCTGGGGCGCCTATGCGGGCTTTCTGACGGTCACGCAGATCTTCATCGCGTCCTTCGTGCTCGGTATCGCCGGGGCCTTC
Organism: Bradyrhizobium sp. JYMT SZCCT0428; assembly: GCF_018131075.1. GTDB lineage: Bacteria > Pseudomonadota > Alphaproteobacteria > Rhizobiales > Xanthobacteraceae > Bradyrhizobium. The sequence goes on from NZ_JAFCLS010000023.1 coordinate 29,098, forward strand.
GAAAGCCCGGCATTGGCCGCGCTGCTGCCGCTGATCGCGCCGAAAGGCTCGCTGCAGCGCGCCACCGCGGTTTCGAGCGGCGCTGGGCAAATCGCCACCATCGCCGGTCCCGCGCTGGGTGGGCTGGCCTATGCCCTCGCGCCAAGCGCGGCCTACGGGGTCATGGCCGCATTTTTGCTGTTCGGGGCCGCAATCATGGGCGCGATCCGGCTGATACAGCCGGCCGTGGTGCGGGATGCCGCGACATCGGATGATATCTTTGCCGGCGTCAAATTCGTCCGCAACAACCCGGCCATTCTCGGCACGATCTCGCTCGATCTGTTCGCGGTGCTGCTCGGCGGCGCCACGGCGCTGCTGCCAATCTATGCGCGAGACATCCTTCAGACCGGCCCGCTCGGCCTCGGCATCCTGCGCGCCGCGCCCGCGATCGGCGCGCTGCTGATGACCGCGTTCCTCGCGCACCACACCATCAACCACCGCGTCGGAATACGGATGTTTCAGGCCGTGATCGTGTTCGGCGTGGCGACGGTGGTGTTTGCGCTGTCGCACTGGATGTGGCTGTCGGTGCTGGCGCTGGTGGTGCTCGGCGCCGCCGACGTCGTCAGCGTGGTGATCCGCTTCTCACTGGTGCAGCTCGCAACGCCCGACGACATGCGCGGCCGGGTCGGCGCTGTCAATTTCCTGTTCATCAACGCTTCAAACCAGCTCGGCCAGTTCGAAAGCGGCGTCACCGCGGCCTTGTTCGGCGCGATGCCGGCCGCCGTGCTCGGCGGCGTCGGCACGATTGCGATCGCGCTATTGTGGATGAAGCTGTTTCCGACGCTGCGGGATGTGGAGAAGCTGGAGTAGGGGGCGACACGTCGTCCCGGCGAAGGCCGGGACCCATACGCCGTGCTCTCCCGATGTGAACGCCAACGGTAGACGTCCAGTAACCCAATCAACGCTGCGGGGTATGGGTCCCGGCCTGCGCCGGGACGACGCAATCGGGTTGAATTACCCCCGCCCCACGAACGGCATCTTCGTCGCCATGACCGTCATGAACAGCACGTTGGCATCGAGCGGCAGGCCGGCCATGTAGGCCACCGCGTCGCCGACCGCTTTCGCGTCCATGCGCGGCTCGTGTTTCATCGTGCCGTCGGGCTGCATCACGCCGGGGCCGGCGACCATGCGGTCGGTCATCGGGGTTGCGGCATTGCCGATGTCGACCTGGCCGACCGCGATGTCGTACATGCGGCCGTCGAGGTTGGTGGCCTTGGTAAGACCGGTGATGGCGTGCTTGGTCGAGGTATAGGCCGACGAGAACGGCCGCGGCGCGTGCGCGGAGATCGAGCCGTTGTTGATGATGCGGCCGCCGCGGGGCGTCTGGTCCTTCATGATGCGGAAGGCATGCTGGGTGCACAGGAACGGGCCGGTGAGGTTGGTGTTCACCACCGCCTGCCACTGCTCGAGGCTGAGGTCTTCGAAGTTCACCGGCGGCGCGCCCATGCCGGCGTTGTTGAAGAGCACGTCGAGCCGGCCGTAGGTTTCCTTGACCTTGTCGAACAGCGCGGCGATCGAGGCCGGGCTCGTCATATCGGCGGAAACGCACAGGCTCTTGCCGACATTGTCGCCGAGCTTCTTGGTCTCTTCCAGCATCTCCATGCGACGCCCGGCGAGCACCACGGTGAAGCCGGCATTCATTAGCGCTAGCGACGCCGCGCGTCCGACGCCGGTGCCCGCGCCGGTGACGACTGCGATCTTGTTTGTTGGTTCGGCCATTGTTTCCTCGCCTTTACTTCTTTGTTTCTGTTTCTGACTTATAGGGTGGTCTTGGAATATTCTGGTGCGCCGCGCGCAGCGCCGCCGACCAGCGCGAACGCAGGTCGTGGAAATAGGGCTCGCCGGCCTCGATGCGGTGATTGAGATCGGCCTCGCAGGCATCCGCGCGCACCACCAGCACGTCGATCGGCAGGCCGACGCCGAGATTGGAGCGCATCGTCGAATCCATCGAGATCAGGCTGGTCTTCAGCGCCTCGTACAGTTCGACGTCGTAATGCATGGCGCGGTCGAGCACCGGCTTGCCGTATTTGTGCTCGCCGATCTGCAGGTACGGCGTATCCGTGGTGCATTCGATGAAATTGCCGGCGGTGTAGACCATGAACAGCCGCATCCGCGAGCCCTTGATCTGGCCGCCGAACAGGAACGAGACGTCGAAACTGACGTCTTCAGACCGCAGGGCGTCGCCCTCGGTGGCGTGGACGCTGCGGATGGCGCGGCCGATGCGCTGGGCGGCCTGGAACATGGTCGGCGCGTTCATCAGGGTTTCGACCTCGCCGGTGTGCGGGTCCTCGATGCCCTCGGTCAGGGTAGACAGCACCGACTGGCTGATCGCCAGATTGCCGGCGCTGGCGATCGCCATGATCCGCTCGCCCGGCTTTGAGAAAATGTGCAGCTTGCGAAAGGTCGAGACGTTGTCGAGGCCGGCATTGGTGCGGGTATCCGCGATCATGACTAGACCGTCCCGTACCAGCACTCCGCAACAATAGGTCATTCCACGTCCCCGAAACCGTCCGAATTACCGGCGGGGCACTAGTAGCCAATTTTTCGGGGGCATCCAACCCCAATTCCCCAGGCCGTGGCATGCGCTGGATGGGTAAAAAGACGCATTGAAAGGGTGGCTGCGCGGAATGAGGGCTCGATCGGCGCTTGATCGGTGCTGCGAACCGAACCCTACGACACGCCTCCGTCGTTCTATTTACCGCCGACAAGGAGGTTTTTGTAGATTTTGCCGTCTTTCATGATGACGACGAAATTCTTTGCCGGGTCTTCGATCAGCTTGATGTTATCGACGGGGTTGCCATCCACCAGCAGCAGGTCGGCCAGCGCGCCTTCTTCCACGACGCCGAGCTTGCCGGGATAGGGATTGCGCTTGCCGGACATGGCAAGCAGTTCGGCGTTCGTCGACGTCGCCATGACCAGCGCTTCGGCAGGCGTGTACCAACGGGTAAGCGAAGCCAGAATTGCCCCTTGTTGTTGCGCCAGTTCGCGGGAGAACAGCACATCGGTGCCCCACGCGGTCTTGATCTTGTATTTCTTCGCCATCTCATAGGCGCGGGCTATCCCGGGCCAGACCTCTTCCGCTTTGGCTCGCTGGACCGAACCCTCAGGAAGGCCCAGCCTCATTCCCTCCGGCAGTGGCTGCATGCTCAGCCAAACACCCTTGTCCGCGATCAGTTTTGCGGTTGCGTCGTCCATCAGGAAACCGTGCTCGATACACCTCGCGCCGGCCGCAATAGCGCTCCGGATCGCAGCCGGCGTAAAGGCGTGCGCGGCGACGTAGGTCCCCCAATTTTCGGCCGCCTCGACCGCGGCGCGCATTTCGGCCTCCGTGAAGGTGCTCACGTCGATCGGACTGAAGGGTGACGACACTCCGCCGCCCGCCGTCAACTTGACTTGTGAGGCGCCCTGCATGAGCTGTTCGCGTACGCGCACGCGCACCTCGTCAGGGCTATCAGCAACGATGGCGCCGCCGATCTGCTCCATGCGGGTAAGCATGCCGCCGATCGTCCGCGGCAAATCAGTCAGCTGCCGAAAATCCCCATGCCCGCTCGTGACAGTGATCATGGCGCCGGACGGATAGATACGCGGGCCCTTGACGATGCCTTCATCGATGGCGCGCTTGAGGCCGAACACCGGCCCGCCCACGTCGCGAATGGTGGTGAAGCCGCGCATCAACGTGTCTGTCGCTTCGTCGCCAGCTAACAGATTGTTGAAGCCGACGTCACCGAACGCCTCTACCGGGTTCGTGCGGATCAGCATCGCGTGCCAATGCGCATCGATCAGGCCCGGCATCAGGACGCGGCCGGCACCATTGATCGTTGCGGTTTGAGCGTCGACCGCGATCGACGCCGTCGAAATCTTCTCTATCGTGTTGTCTCCGATCAGGACGTTGGACGGCGCCGAAAGCGCGCCGCTCTTTCCGTCGAATATCCTGACGTTCTGGAATAATGTGGCCGCAGCTTGCTGGGCCTGCGCGGAGGGCGGGCCGGAGAAGCTCATTCCGATTGCAGCCCAAACTGCCAGCACGGAAATGCCGGGGAATATTCTCAAGCAAGACATTCTCATACCCGCGTGACCTGTTATTGATCTGGTTACCGGATCTGACTGTTCTCGTTGCGCCTGACGATCTTGAGAACCCAGAAGATCACGCCGGCAATCAGAGATAAAGCGCCAAGAAGTGATACCCCCGTTGATTCGAGGTTCATGCCTGCGACCAGCAACAAGCATCCCAGCACGATTAGAATCAGACCGCCGAGCTTTTTCGCGAGAAAAACGGACCCTTCGTCAGTACGTGCAACCATAGCGACCACTCCCTTATGCCGTTTTCGCCGACGGCCACCACGCATAAGCCAGCCACGCGATGCCGTGAGATATCAGGTCGACGCCGAGGACAAATCCGAGCACCCAGAGACCCGTCATCGGGAATCCCGTCAAAATGACGAGGCCGGCCAGAACGCCGAAGGCGCCGGACAACAGCATGATCCAGCCCGCATCTTTCCAGTGGCCGAAGCCCAGCAGAATTCGAACGATGCCGGATATCAGCAGCAGCAGTCCGAGGACGTAGGTGAGGATCAAGGCGCTGGCGACCGGCTGACTAACCAGCACCGCGCCGAAGGCGATGTACAGGATGCCCAGCAGCACCTGCCATATGAAGCCGCCCCATCCCTTGGTCCAGAACGCGTGGATCACTTCGAAGGCGCCCGCGATGATCGAGACCCAGCCGATGAACATCGTGCTGATAACGGTCACGAGAACGACGTCACCCAACACCAGGATTCCTGCGGCGATCATCACCAATCCAAGGAGGACGCAGATCCAAAATGGTGGCGCGGACAAACCATCGGCGCGCAAGCGTGAACTACCGTCGTAAGTGGTCATGTCGTCCTCCTCGGGTTCGGAGCCCGTTCGATCGAATGAGCGGCGCAGTGCCGGCCGCTCGCGGCTCGCGTCAGCATTCTGAAATTGGCTATATCCATCGCCAGCCACAAACGCGGCGCCCGCGGTGCCAATAACAGACCCAACGGCGCCGGCGGCGACGATGGATTGGGCGCCGTCGCGGCGGACGAGCTTCAGGACGCGGGGGCGGCCGGCGGGTGGTGGCCTGAACCCGTACCGTGAGATCATCCTCCTTGCTGCCGGAATCCTTGCTGCCAAGGTCTTTGCCAAGATCTTTCTGGGGCGCGAGGGGCATGGCCTCGACCACGGCCGGCAGCGAACTTGCGGCCAAACCCGCGGCTGCGGCCACACACAGAATGCCCCGTAACACGCTGCGACGCTCGATTGCATCCATTGGGTTCACTCCTTTGACCAACGCCTTGATATTTTTTTTCTCCGCGGAGAAACACACGTCTCGCAATTGGGGATCAGGTCGATTTCGAGCCTTCGATCGCGGGGTCGTCACTTGGGATTTCTCCCGGCAGGTAGTTCGGGAGCTTTCCGGCCGGGAAAACCGCGAGCAAGGCGAGGCCGGCCATGATGAGCAGGCCGATCTTCAGCGCGCGCAGCCGCGCCTCCGTGTTCACGCGCACCGCTTCCTGCACCTGCTGCGGCGTGGCGGTCGTGTTCTCCATCACGCTCCGCAGGCGCTCGTTGCTGACGAACGTGATGTTGTTGAGATCGACCTGGCTCTGCAGTTCCTTCGGCAGTACCGGATTTGCGGCGATGCTGCTGACGGCGATTGTGCTCAAGAGGCCGACAAGCAGCGCGCCGGCGACGGCTGTTCCGACTGCCGCGGCGAGATTCTGCGTGGTGCCGCGCGCCGATCCGACGTCGCCTGCCAGCGACTTGGGCGAGGCGGTGACCAGTACGTTGAACAGCAGCGTGACCAGCGAACCCTGGCCGATACCGAACAGGACGAGGCCGAACAGCACGGGAATCTCGCTCCAGTCGTTCCGCACCACGAACGCGAGCCACACCAGTGCAATCGTGCAAAGCCCAAAACCATAGCGGCCGATCTGGCGGGGCGTCAGTTTGTCGTAGACGTTGACGATCAGCATCGCCGTGAAGAACACCGTGAGATTGAACGGCATCATCGCGATCGCGGTCGCGAGAGGCGAGCGGCCCTGTACGATCTGAATGTACAACGGCACGGAAAAGTTAAGCGCCGCCTCCAGCGCGACCACGGCAAACAGCCCGTAGACCGCCGCGCGCTCCTGCGGCGAGTCGATCACCTCGAGGGCGAGCAGCGGCGTCTTCCCGGCCGCCTGGCGCCGATGCGTCCAGATCAGAAAGGCCTGGCCGAGTACGATACCCAGAACGATCATGACCGGCGCAGGCGAAAGGCCAAGCAGGTTGAACGGCGCATTGGGCGTTGCCAGCGCCAGGCCCCAGCCGTTCAGATTATTGAAGCCGAAACTGATGAGGATGATGGCTGTTGCCGCCAGAACGACGCCGGTGATGTCGATCTGGACGTCAGGCCGTCCGTGGTCGGGCCTGAGGCGGAAGCTCAAAACGAAAACAAAGGCGGAGGCGGCGATCAGGATTCCGAACGCCGGACGCCAGCCGATATATGTGCCGAGGACGCCGCCAATGATGAACGCCAGCAGGCCGGCAGCGGCACGCGCCGAACCAAGCGCGCCCACGGCGGTCGCCTGTTGGCGCCCGGAATAATTCTCGGCGATCAGCGCCACCAGCGACGGCACGATCACGGCGCCTGCCGCGCCGCAGAGCGCCTGGGCCGTGATCATCAGGGTCGCGGTGGGGCTGAATGTCATCAATATCTGCGCGGCACAGAACAGGACGACAGCGGCGCGGAAGACCTGAGCGGCGCCGAACCGCTGGGCGAGTTTCGCGCCCAGCATCACGAAGCCGGCCACCAGCATCGAATAGGCCACGATGCCGGTCGCGACGGTCGTCGGCGGGACGCCGAAGCTCTGCACCATGCCCCCCATCGCGACCGGCAGTGAAGCGACGTTGAAGGACATGATCATCTGGCCGAACGCAATGGCGATCATCGGCACCCACGACGCCTGCGCATCTTCGCGGATGTCGCCGATTGAAATCGAGTGCGTTGCCATGGCGTTCTCCGGCTTGCTCGGTTCCGGATCGGTCGGGTCTTACGGCCCGTCCCAATCCCTGTGGCATTGCTTCATTCTTCCGGTTGCGACACGAACAGATCCATTCCCAGCCTCTGCGACAGGAATTTTGCGGCGAGCTGTCCCTTGACGCTGTTGCCTGCGGCGTCGAGCGGGGGTGCGAAGGTTCCGAAGCCGCCTTTACCCGGGGAAACGGCGACGATGCCGCCACCGATTCCGCTCTTTCCGGGCAGGCCGATGTCGTAAAGCCAATCGCCCGAAGTCTCGTACAGTCCGGCGGTGATCATCACCGCCAGCGCGTAATGACAGACAGCCGGATCGACCACGCGTTTTTTGGTGACGGGGTTGACGCCGCCGTCAGCCAGCGTTGCGCCCATGACCGCGAGGTCCCGGGCGCTGACATTCAGCGAGCACTGCCTGGTATAGAGGTCGGTCGCTTCCTTTGCGTCGCAGTAGATCCGATCAAAACTCTGCAGCAGGCGGGCAATGCTGCGGTTGCGGAAGTTGGTATCCGACGCCGAGGCGTAGACCTCGTCATTCAGCGGCAGCTTTCGGCCCGCGAAACGCGACAGTCCGTCATGGATGAATTGCCATTTTTCATCCGCGGTCGTGCCAGGCGCAAGGCTCGTCGTTGCAATGGCGCCCGCATTGACCATCGGATTGGTCCGGCCGCCGCCGTGCTCGATGGCGGCGAGGGAGTTGAAAGCAAGGCCAGTGGCGTTTGCTCCGAGCTTGGCGCGCGCTTCTTCCGGCCCGATCGTCTCGCATACCAGCGCGAACACGAACGGCTTCGACACGCTCATGATCGAGAATTCGTAGTCGGTATCCCCGGCGGCATAGACGCGTCCGCTGGTGCCGACGACGCAGACACCGAACAGATCGCTGGGGATTCTGGCCAGCGCCGGATAGACTTGCGAGTTTTGGCCGTCGGTGTTCGACTTAAAGCGCCGCTGCGCTTCGGACACGAGTTCCTGTACCATCTCGGGTTCAGGCAGATGCCCTGTCGAAATGTATGGCCGCTCGGCTTGTGCCGTGATCGATGGCGAGTCCATGGGACTCCTCCTCAATCCTGTTTGTACGATCCTGCTCGTGGGCGCCGGGGCATCGGCATCGTTCGTTGCTCATAACGTTTGTTGATCATCGAGCAACCGATCACGTGGGATCTTGTCAGCTCTTTTTATTCGGCCCGACAAACAAGCGCTCGTAAGTGCACGGAGTCAAGCATACAACCTGACGCACTGGTTTGCGCAACGTGTGCTTCGTCATGAAAAGTTGTGGCAAATCCGTGCAGCGCGATGGCACGAACTGCATATGCCGGGAGCCGCCAATTAAGTCGCGCTGCGCCCGTGCCGCAGCGAATCCACCCGAAACTGGAATTGCTTGTTCCGCCTCTATGAGCCTCTTCTGCGGGATGAAGTCCTCAAGACCCAAATCCAACGCGCACGGAATCTCCTAGTTTCCCCTCGGTCCGACCGGCCCTGGAGGACCTGCTGGACCGGGCGGCCCGGCAGGTCCGGGAAGGCCGCAGTTCTCTATCACCACGTCTCTGGTATCCGGCCCGGACGTGATCTTCACGATACAGGTAGAGGGAAATTCTGCACCAACCCACCTGAAACCGCCCGTCGATGTGCTCTCAACCTGCACCGTTTTGGTCGGACTAATCTTGATCTCCACCTTGGGGTCGCGCGGTCGCCTGACCCGTCCGGCGATAACCAGCTCGCCTCGCGATATAGAGGCGGTCGTGATCAATATCTCTGCCTGGGCATTTCCGCTTAACATGACCAGACAAGCGGTTGCAGCAACTGCCACTGTGCCGATAAGCTTTGCGCGCATAGCAAGTCTCCCCTGCAATTTGTAATACGGGACTTGATCGCCAGCACTCAATGTTAGCTGTGCAACCGCATGGAAGGGTTTGCGGCGTGTGTGCTTTGCTACAAAAGTTTGTGACAAATTACGCGATCCGGCGGCACAAAGCGCATACCCGTCGAAGTTTGGCGAGCGGAATGCCGAACTGGCATGAGTGCCGCGAGGCAGGGCAGCGGCGCTGGGGGAGCGGATGCGCACTGGTATTCCGCCGAGACGCTGGTAGCGTCGGTTAAGCAGCAGGCACTCCTATCGCGGATGCAAGATGCGCGCTCCGATCATGACGCGGCCGACCGCGGAACCTGATTCAACTCCCGCTCAGGGCGGCTCGCTGGTCGATCCCCGCCAGGGCGATATCGAGGATGACGCCTCCAGCCCCGGACAGAGATCGCTGCTGGCGATCGCCGGCAGTCTGCTGGTTGAAATCAGTCTGCCGAAACTCCTGTTCGCCTGGACCGTCTCGCTGCTGTTGCCGGCGGTGCTGCTCGGTCTCGCGCCGCTGATCGCGACGGCCTGGTTCTCCTCCGTGTCCGAACATGCTCTGGAACTGACCGGGATCGGCGCGGCGCTGCTGCTGGTCGCGGTCGTCGCGCTCGGATGGTTCGGTTGGCGGCCGCTGTTTCGGGCCGCTGAGACAAATTTCTGGTCGCTCAATGCGCTCGCCGTCCAGCCCGGCTACGCGTTTGGCCGCGAGGCGCTACGGCACCTGGCGGAGCTGGTGTTCGGCAGGAACGCCGACGCGGCAGGGCGGGCACGGCTGCGCGCGGCGAGCTCTGCCGGCGCCGGCATTGTGCTCTGCCTGTGTGCGGCGGCAATCGCGATTCTCGTTTGGCCGTTCTCGCGGTGGATCGGTTCGGTGCCGGACCTTGTGCTTCTGCACCGGCTGATCGTTCCGACATTGGCCAATGCCGTCATACTGGTGTCGGGTTATCTCGCGTTTGCGTCGCTGGTCTGGGGCTTTGCGGATGCCAGCATGGATCAGCCGCTCGATCTTCCCGGATTCGACGACGCGCCGTCCGGTTGCCGGACCTGGCGTGTCGCGCATCTGTCGGACCTTCACGTGATCGGCGAGCGGTATGGCTTTCGCATCGAGAGCGGACGTGGCGGCCCGCGCGGTAACCAACGCCTTGCGCGGCTGATGGTCCGTCTTGCGGCGATCCACGCCGCCGACCCGCTCGACCTCATCCTTGTGACCGGCGACATGACCGACGCCGGCCGCGCGACGGAATGGGCCGAATTCCTCGACGTGGTGGCGCTGCATCGTGACCTCGCGGCTCTCATGGTCATGTTGCCCGGCAATCACGATGTGAACATCGTCGACCGCGCCAATCCGGCCCGGCTCGATTTGCCGTTCAGCCCCGGCAAGCGGCTGCGGCAGATGCGGACGTTGTCGGCAATCGCAGCGGTGCAGGGTGAACGCGTGCATGTCGTCGACGACGCGGGAAAGCCGGCTGCCACCCTCAACGTGGCGCTGGCGTCGCATCGAAAGCGGATCGCCGCCTTCGCCGAACGCGGCGGCCTCCGCCGCGCTGCCGGGCTGGTCGGGCTGTTCGACGACCTGTTTCCGATGCTGTTGCCACCCGATCGGGAAGACGGATTAGGCGTCCTGATCCTGAACTCCAACGCCGATACGCATTTTTCTTTCACCAATGCGCTCGGATTGGTTTCCGTAGAACAGATGCGCCGGCTCGCGGCGGTGCTGGGTCGTTTTCCCCGTGCGCAATGGATCGTCGCGTTGCATCATCATCTGATCGAATATCCGATGCCGGTTGCGAATTTTTCCGAACGTATTGGAACCGCGCTTGTCAATGGCAGCTGGTTTGTTCGCAAACTCAAGCCTTTCGCGAAGCGGGCCGTGGTCATGCACGGCCATCGTCATATCGACTGGATTGGCGCCTGCGGTGCGCTGAAGATCATCTCTGCTCCGTCGCCTGTCATGGGTGGGCCTGACGCAAAACCGACGCATTTTCTGATCCATACGCTGGCCGCTGGTGCAAGCGGGCAGCTCTGTCTGCTCCCGCCACAGCGCGTCGAGATTGCCGGCGAGACCGGCGGTTAGCTTTTGTCGACCCTTAATTGTTTCGATCCGCCGAGCAGATCGGCTACCCAGCGGCTTGAGGGATGCTGGGCACAGAAGGTGAGGATCGCCAGTGCGATCGGCACGCCGATAAAGGTTCCGAACAGGCCCCATTGAAAGGTCCAGAAAAAGATCGCGAACAACACCACCAAAGGCGATATCGAAAGCATGCTGCCGGCAACGCGTGGCTCAATATAACTGCCGACCACGAACTGGATGATGTTGAGGCACGCGAAGAGGGCAAGAACGGCTTGCCAGCTCTCAAATTGCGTCATCGCCAGCAAAGTGGGAAACAGCGTTGCGATGAAGGGCCCGATAAAGGGAATGTAGTTGAGGGCGAAGGCGATCACGCCCCACTCCAGCGCGAACGGCAATCCGGTGATCCAGGCGAACAGACCGACGAGCAGGCCGGTGATGGCGCTCATCTGCGTCCGAACCAGGAGGAATTTCCGGAATTTGGCCGCGGTCGCGCTACTTCCGTCCAGCAGCACGCGCGCAACATCGGGCTTGCCGAACGTTTCGACCCGCCGTCTTGCGTCCTCTACTTCCAGAAGTCCCAGTACGACATAGACAAGTGCGATCACCCAGAAGCTGAGTGTGGTGTTGACACGGCCGGTGACGAGCTGCGTTGCGCGCATCAGCCACGCGACGTTGAAATGCTCGGCCCACAAGCCAGCGACCGAGACGCCATGGCCGTCGAGCCACGTCACCATGGCGCCGTAAAGCACCTGATAGCGCACCGTATCGGCCATCAGGGATCGTCCGACCCGCCCAAAGCCCCAGGCCGCGAGCGAGGCGAAAGCGAGACAGACCACGATCGTGACGACGATGGTGAGCGCCAATGCCAGCAGTTTTGGTATTTTCGCCTGCAGCCGGCTCTGCAGCGGCCAGACGATCGCGATGATGAAAAGCGCCAGCGCCAAAGGCGCGAACACCGCGCTCGCCTGCCTGAAAGCGGCCGCCAGCAGCACCACTGCGATGATTCCGACCGCGAACTTCATGCGACGCCTGCTAGGCTTATTACCGGCGGGCAACTAGTAGCGAATTTCAGAGAAGGCATCCAATCCCAATTATCCAAGGGGGTGGCATGCACCGGGTGGGGTGAAACGAGGCCTTGAATCCGGATCGGGAAGGCTAGATCCGGGCGAGGATGATATGGGCCTGGATCTTGGCCGATATCTCGCCGCTGCCGTGCCTGATAGTGATGACCGACGCCGCATGGTCGGTCGCCGCCTCGAGCCGATCCGGCCCCCGCGCTTCGATCTCGTTGCGCAGCGGGGTTCCCTGGCAATAGGCCAGCGCGACATGCTGGGCAGAGGGGGCGCGGCTTTGCGCTTCCCTTGTCTCGATCGTCACGTCGGTGAAGCCGGCTTTCGCCAGATCGCTGCGGATCAGTGCAGTGTCGTGATAGCCGTGGGGCGTACGGGCCATGAAGCGGGGAGGGTCGTTTGGAAAGAACGTCGCAAGCGCGTCGGTGACATCGCTTGCGAAGACGTTCTCTTCGATGCGATCCCAGGCGTTGAACAGGAAACTTCCGCCTGGCCTCAGAACCCGGCGGGCTTCGCGGTAGCCGGACGGGCGATCGGGAAGAAACATGACGCCGAACTGGCAGCAGACGAGATCGAACGCGGCGTCCTCGAACGGCAATGCCTGTGCATCCGCCTTTTGCCAGATGATGCGGCTGTCCGCGCCCTGTCTTGATTTCGCATAATCCAGCATGGGCTGATTGAGGTCGGTGACGACGTATCTGGCATCGGGCGACAGCATTGGCGCCAGTGCGCGCGTGACCACGCCGCTGCCGGCCGCGGTTTCCAGCACGGACTTCGGCGCCAATGCGGCGACGCGTTCTGACATGTCCCGCGCGTAGCTCGCGAAGATCAACGGAACCATGTGGCGATCATAGTTTTCCGGAATCGAGCCTGCGAACACTTTGTCGATTTCCGACATCGCGCGCCTCCTGCGTTGCATCTGGTAGTTTTGCTTGGCAGTCTTGTTTCGCGGTCCTATAGATTTTGGCAGCTCTAACGAAAAAAGAAAACATTCTGGGAGGCGGAATTGCGCGCCAATTGCTCCGGCAGGTTGAAATTTGCTTCCCCGCTTCTCTTGTGCATTGCGCTATGCGCCGCAAGTCCCGCCGCCGCGCAGAAAAAAGGCGGCACGCTCCGGCTCTATCACAACGACAATCCGCCCTCGACGTCACTCCTGGAAGAGGCGACCATCGCCTCGGTGCTGCCGTTTGCGGCGGTGTTCAACAATCTGGTCGTGTTCGACCCGGCCAAGCCGCATGAGAGCATGGAGACCGTGATCCCTGATCTGGCCGAAAGCTGGTCCTGGGACGCGACCAACACCAAGCTGACCTTCAAGCTGCGGCAGGGCGTGAAGTGGCACGACGGCCAACCCTTCACGGCGAAAGACGTGCAATGCACCTGGCGAATGCTGATCGGCAAGACTGAAACGCAGGATTTCAGGCGCAACCCGCGCAAGGTCTGGTACACCAAGCTGCAGGACGTCAGCATCAATGGCGACCATGAGGCGACGTTCGAACTGAGCGAGCCGCAGCCGAGCCTGCCGGTGCTGCTGGCGAGCGCGTTTTCAGCCGTTTATCCCTGTCACGTGCCGCAGGCTGTGATGCGGAGCAAGCCGATCGGCACCGGACCGTTCAAGTTTGTCGAATTCAAACGCGGCGAGTCCATGCACGTCGTGCGCAATCCGGATTACTTCAAGAAGGACCGTCCCTATCTCGACGAGATCACGGTGCGCACGATCGACAACCGCGCCACGCGGATGCTGGCATTCTCGACCGGCGACTACGACATCACCTTTCCCTCCGATGTCAGCGTTCCCCTGCTGAAGGACATCAAGGCGCGGGCACCGAACGCGATCTGCGAGATGACCGGCACCGGCACCCAGATCAATCTGCTGGTCAATCGCGTCAACCCGCCGTTCGATAATCCCGACATTCGCAAGGCGATGTCGCTGGCGCTCGACCGCAAGGCCTTCAACACGATCCTGATGGAAGGCAACGCGCGGCTGGGCGGGGCGATGCTGGCCAAGCCCGAGGGGGAATGGGGCATGTCTCCGGAAATGGTGTCGTCGCTGATGGGCTATGGCCCTGACATCGCCAGGAACGTCGCGGAAGCGCAGGCGATCATGCAGAAGCTCGGCTACAGCGACGCCAAACCGCTGCCGATCAAGATTCAGACCCGGAACCTGCCGACCTACCGCGACCCCGCGGTGATCCTGGCCGACCAGCTCAAGAAGATTTACATCGTCGGCGAACTCGACATCCTCGATACGCCGCGATGGTATGCGCGGCTGGCGAAAAAGGACTTTACGATCGGACTGAACGTCACCGGCGTCAGCGTCGACGATCCCGACGGCAACATCGTCGAGAACTATTCCTGCAAGTCCGAGCGCAACTATACCCAGTACTGCAATGCCGAGGTCGACAAGCTGCTGGCGGCGCAGTCGCGCGAACTCGACAAGGAAAAGCGCAGGAAGATCGTCTGGGATATCGAGCGCATCCTGGTCGACGACGCCGCGCGCCCGATCATCCTGCACTCATCGGCCGGCAATTGCTGGCAGCCCCATGTGAAGAACTTCAAGCCGCACGACAACAGCCAGTACAACAATCTGCGGTTTGAGGATGTGTGGCTGGACAAGTGACGGCGATATAGCTGTCATTCCCCGATGCGCAATTGCGCACCTGAGGTCTGGTGCTTGCGCACCATCCCGGAATGACGGAGCCCTTCTACGACTGACTCTGCCACTGCCCCTGCCGGCCGCCGGCCTGTTCGACCTTGACCGCAACCGTCAGCGTCTCGTTGCCGCCGCCATAGCGGGTGCCGCGGACGGGGGCCGCGCCGAGATAGTCGAGGCCGATGGCGATGCGCGCGTGGGCGTCCGTCGTGCAGATGCCATTGGCCGCATCGAAACCGACCCAGCCCAAATCAGGCACGAAGGCTTCCGCCCAGGCGTGGCCGGCCTGCTGGTTGACGGTGCCGTCGGAGCGCAGGAAATGCCCGGAGACGAACCTCGCCGGCACGCCGCCCGAGCGCGCGCAGGCGATGAAGATATGCGCGTAGTCCTGGCACACGCCGCGCTTCAGCGCGAAGGCCTCCGCCGCCGAGGTGCCGCTGTTGGTTGGGTCTTCGTCGAACGTCATGTGCTCGTTGATCTGCACCATCAGCGCATGCAGGAAGCCGAGCACGTCGTCACCGGATTCCGAACGCATCTCGCGGGCAAAGGTCGCCATCGCCGGATTGACTTCGGTGAGCGCGGTGGAGCGCAGGAACAGGCTCGGCGGAAAACGCTCGTCGGTGCCGCGCAGCACGCCGCCGGTGTCGTGGGTCTCGATCAGGCCCTCGACATTGATGGTGAGGTCGGCGAGCGGCCCGTGAGTCAGTACATGCGTGACATTGCCGAACGCGTCCTGGTGCATGTCGAGCCGGGAATCGGTGGAGACGTCGATCTGCCACTCGGCGACGTACTGCCCGTCATGGCTGCCGGGCGTCATCCGCAGGATCTGGATCACGCCCGAGGCCGGGGGCTCGTAGCGATAGCTGGTGGTATGGGCAATTCGCAGGCGCATGGTGGTACCGAAAACGTAGCTGGAGTTTTGTGCTCGTCATGGCCGGGCTTGACCCGGCCATCCATCTTCTCAGGAGGACCATCAATTCCTGATGGATGCCCGGGTCAAGCCCGGGCACGACGAACAATGTATCAAATCAGATACTGCTTCGTGATGATCTCACCCAGCCTTGCGTTATCAGCAATGAATTCCTGGATGAATTCATGGACGCCATGCTGGAAGATATCGTCCATATGGCTGTGTTCAAGCCGGTTGCGGACGCCGCGGGCGTGGCGCTGGGAGGCGCCCTGGCGGCCATAGGCGACGCCGATCTGGTCGAGGTTCCGCACCAGATTGCTGTAGCAGCTCGCCAGCGAGCGCGGCAGCGTGTCGTTGAGGATCAGCAAATCAGCGATCAGCCAAGGTTTCAGCGTCTCGCGGTAGACCCAGTGATAGGCCGTCAGCGCCGACACCGAGCGCAGGATCGAGGTCCACTGGTAATAATCCAGTGGGCCGCCGACATGTTCCTCCTCGGGCAGCAGCACGTGATATTTCACGTCGAGAATGCGGGCGGTGTTGTCGGCGCGCTCCAGATGCAATCCCAGCCGCGAGAACCAGTAGGCATCGTTGCGCAGCATGGTCCGGTAGGCGGAGCCGTCAAAGCGAAGCGAGGTCTCCTGCACGAAGCGCAAAAATCTCGCCAGCTCTTCCCGGCTCGACGTGCCTTTACCCCAGACCTCCTGCAACTCGATCCAGGCCGAGTTGATGGTGTCCCACATCTCTGAGGTCAACGCGGTGCGTACCGAGCGGGAATTGAGCCGCGCTGCCTCGATGCAATTCTTGATCGAGGAGGGGTTGGACGGCGAGAACGCCAGGTACTCGACCACGTTCTGTTCGTTGGCTTCCTCATAGGCCTCGTAGAAGCTGGCGCTGACGCCGGCGGTCAACAACGCGGAATCCCACTCATTGGTCTTGCCGATATAAGCGGCGGGAAGGGCGGTGACGCGCAAGGTCGCGTCGATGGTGCGCGCGAGATACTCCGCACGCTCGACGTAGCGGGCCAGCCAGTACAGGTTTTCGGCGGTGCGCGACAGCATCTCTATTCGTCCAGAATCCAGGTGTCCTTGGTGCCGCCGCCCTGGCTCGAATTGACCACCAGGGAGCCTTCCTTCAGCGCCACACGGGTCAGCCCGCCCGGCACGATGGTGACGTGGTCGCGCCCGGTCAGCACGAACGGCCGGAGGTCGACATGGCGCGGCGCGAGGCCCGACGCGGTGCAGGTCGGGCAGGTCGACAGCGCCAGCGTCGGCTGGGCGATAAAACCCTCCGGCTCACGCTTGAGCTTGTCGCGGAACGCCTCGATCGTCGCCTTGGTGGCGGCGGGGCCGATCAGCATGCCGTAGCCGCCGGAGCCGTGCACTTCCTTGACCACGAGATCCCCGAGATTGTCGAGCACGTAGGCGAGGTCCTTTGGCTCGCGGCAGCGCCAGGTCGGGACGTTCTTCAGGATCGGCTCTTCGCCGAGATAGAATTTCACGATGTCCGGCATATAGGAATAGACCGCCTTGTCATCGGCGATGCCGGTGCCGACCGCGTTGGCCAGCGTGACGTTGCCGGCCGCATAGGCCGACATCAGCCCGGGCACGCCGAGCGCGGAATCCGGGCGGAAGGTCAGGGGATCCAGGAAGTCGTCGTCGACGCGGCGGTAGATCACGTCGACGCGTTTGAGGCCCTCGGTGGTGCGCATGAACACTTCGTCGTTCTTGACGATGAGGTCGCGGCCCTCGACCAGCTCGATGCCGAGCTTGTCGGCCAGGAACGAGTGTTCGTAATAGGCTGAATTGTAGACGCCGGGCGTCATCAGCGCGACCACAGGCTCGGCGGACGCGGAGAGCGGCGCCACCGAGCGCAGCGCCGACAGCAGTTCGTCGGGGTATTTTTCCACCGGTGCGACGCGGTGTCGGGCGAACAGGTCCGGAAACAGCCGCATCATGATTTCGCGGTTTTCCAGCATGTAGGACACGCCGGATGGGGTACGCGCATTGTCCTCCAGCACGATGAAATTGTCGGCGTCGACCCGGACGATATCGATCCCGGCGATATGGACGTAGACGTCGTGGGGGACGTCCTGGCCGTTCATCTCGGGGCGGAAGACCGGGTTCTGGAAGATCAGATCGTCGGGGATGACGTTGGCGCGCAGGATGTCGCGGCCGTGATAGATGTCGCGCAGGAACATATTGAGGGCGCGGACCCGCTGCTTCAGGCCCTTTTCCAGCAGCGTCCATTCCTTGGACGACATGATCCGGGGGATCACGTCGAAGGGGATCAGCCGTTCCTGGGCTTCGGCGTCGCCATAAACGGCGAAGGTGATGCCGATCCGGCGGAACAACAGCTCCGCTTCCTGGCGGCGATATTCAAGGGCGTCCGGAGGCGTCTCCTTCAACCAGCGGGAGAGTTCCTGGTAGGCGGGCCGGAGGTCCCCGCCGGGGCCATTCATTTCATCAAACGCGACTGCCATAAATCCTGACTATCTTTCGAAGCCATGCGACACAGTGCATGACTTCACGGGATGGTAGCAAGGGCCGGGCCAGCGCGATATGCATGGGCTGGGGCATTTGGTATGGGTTGTTTCCCCGTGCTGCCTGAAAAACCGGCTGCCGGGTGCTTATTTCGGCAGCAAAGCCCCGTGACTTCAAGGCGTTGGATGCGCATGGTCTGGGGACAGGGTGAGGAAGAGGAAATGAGTGAGATCGTCACAGCGGGTATTCTGGTCATTGGTGACGAGATCCTGTCCGGCCGGACCAAGGACAAGAACATCGGCTTTATTGCCGAGTACCTGACCAATATCGGGATCGACCTCAAGGAAGTCCGCGTCGTTGCCGACGAGGAGGCCGACATCATCGCCGCCCTTGATGCACTGCGAAAGCGCTACGATTACGTCTTTACCACCGGTGGCATCGGGCCGACCCATGACGACATCACCGCCGACAGCGTCGCCAAGGCGTTCGGCGTCGGCATCGATCATCACCCCGAGGTGGTGGCCCGATTCCGCGAGCGCTGGACCGAACAGGATCTGAACGAAGCGCGCTTGCGCATGGCCCGCGTCCCCGACGGCGCCGAACTGATCCAGAGCGCGACCATCCTGGCGCCCGGGTTCAAGCTCGGCAACGTCATCGTGATGGCCGGTATTCCCACGATCATGCAGGCGATGATGGACATCGTCGCGCCGAAGCTGAAATCGGGCGTGCGGATGCTGTCGGATTCGGTCCGGGCGAATGCGCGGGAAGGCGACATCGGCGGCCCCTTGCGGGCGATCGCCAATGCGCACCCCGACACCATCATCGGCAGCTATCCGTTCCAGGACGAGGACAAGAAGCCGAACACCAATCTTGTGGTCCGCTCGCGCGATCCCGACAAGCTCGCCGCCGCAATGGCTGCGGTGAAGGAGATGCTGGCGGGTTTGAACACGCCGCGATAGCACCGATGATTTCGACCAGGCCAATCCGCGCCGACGATCTCGAACTGGTGTGCCTGCACCGTGAACAGATGTTCCGCGAAACCGATGCGCCGGGCAGGACCGAAGCGATTTTGGCGAGTCAGACCGCGCATTTTCGACCCTGGCTGGCCAAGCACCTCGGTGACGGATCGTATTTCGGCTATATCGTCGAGGAGCACGGCAAGCCGATCGCCGGAATCGGGCTGATGACCATCGAGTGGCCGCCGGGCCCCTCCCATCCGACGCAGGACAGGCGCGGCTACGTGCTCAACGTGTTTGTCGAGCCATCGCATCGCAAACGGGGAATTGCCAAAGCGCTGATGGACCGGGCGGACCACGAGTTCGCCAGGCGAGGCGTGGCTTTCGCGATACTGCACGCCACCAAGATGGGTCGGCCGCTGTACGCGCAACTGGGCTGGTCGGCGACCAGCGAGATGGCAAAGTCGCTATAGTTGAGGAGATCAAACGTGACGGATCATTCTGGAGCGAGGTCATGACGACCCCTGAAAAAATCACGCCGCCGCCGGACAAGTTCTTTCCGGTGTCGTGGGACCAGTTTCACCGGGATTGCCGGGCGCTGACCTGGCGGCTCAACGAGGTCGGGCCGTTCCATGCCGTCATCGCCATCACCCGCGGTGGTCTCGTGCCGGCGGCAATCGTCGCGCGCGAACTCGGTGTGCGCGTGATCGATACCGTATGCATTGCGAGCTACGACCACGACAAGCAGGGCGATCTGAAGGTGTTGAAGGGCATTTCGTCCGATACCGCCGCACTCGGCGGCGGGACCGGCAAGGGCTTGCTCATCGTTGACGACCTCGTCGATACCGGCAAGACCGGCCGCTTGGTGCGCGACATGATGCCCGACGCGCATTTCGCCACCGTCTACGCCAAGCCGAAGGGCCGGCCGCTGGTCGATACTTTCATTACCGAAGTGTCGCAGGACACCTGGATCTTCTTTCCCTGGGATACCGCGCTGTCGTTCCAGCCGCCGATCCGCGACGGCGCGGCGTAGGTCTTGCCGTCATTCCGGGATGGTCCGAAGGACCAGACCCGGAATCTCGAGATTCCGGGTTCGATGCTTCGCATCGCCCCGGAATGACGATTGGACTTCCATGCCGCTGCAAAACCGCGTCACGCCCTCGGGCGACATCGTCGCCGATCCGCACCGCGGCCTGTTCACCGGCAACCGCGGCATCATCCATGATCCCGCAACGAAGACGCTGCTGAAAAAGCGCTGGGCCAGCCCGGCATGGATCACCTGCGTCTGCGAGTTCAGGGGATGGCGGCGCAAGGTGATGGGCACGCGGAGCTGGACCGAACTGTTCTTCCTCGATGAAGCGACCGCGTTCGCGGCCGGCCATCGTCCCTGTTTCTTCTGCCGCCGCGACGACGCCAACCGTTTTCGTGCGGCGTGGGAACAGGGTAATGGTGTCGCCAATGTCCTCGCGCGCGATATCGATGCCGTGCTGCATCGGGAGCGGCTGGATAAGAGTCGGAAGCGGCTGCATCCGCTGCCGCTGCCGGTGGAGAAGCTGCCCGATGGCGCGATGGTGCAGGCGCGAGCGGAAAGTTTTTTGATCGTGGCGGGAAGGGCGCTGCAATGGTCGATGGCGGGATATCGCGAGGTCAGTGATGCGATCGGGGACGCGATGCTGCTGACGCCGCCATCGACGTTGCGTGCGATCAGTGCCGGGTATCGGCCGGTGTTGCATCCGAGTGCACGAAACGTTCCCTCCCCCCTTGCGGGGGAGGGCCAGGGAGAGGGGTAAGCCGCAACGGCAGTGCGTGTGGCTTACCCCTCTCTCCAACTCTCCCCCGCAAGGGGGGAGAGGGCGCAGTGTGCCGTGTCTTGATCGGCGCGGATCAAAACTCTCACCCCAATCGCTGCCGCGCCAGCTTCGCGCCGGCCCCGAGCGCCGCCAGCTTCGCCTCCGCGATATCCCGGCGCATCGGCGCCATGCCGCAATTGGTGGTCGCGACGATGTTGGCCTTCGGCACGAATTTCGACACCGCGTCGATCACCTTGACGACGTCCTCGGCGGTCTCGACCGTGTCGCTGGCGACGTCGATCACGCCGGCCTGGACGATCTTGCCGGTCAACAGCGCCAGTAAGTCGAGCGGCACCTTGGAATTGCGGCACTCGATCGCGACCTGCTGGATCGAGCTTTTGGCGATCGCCGGGAAAATCTCCTCGTACTGCCGCCACTCGCTGCCAAGCGTTTCCTTCCAGTCGGTGTTGGCCTTGATGCCGTAGCCGTAGCAGATGTGCACGGCGGTGGCGCAGGTCAGCCCCTGCGCGGCGCGCTCCAGCGCCTTGATGCCCCAGTCCGAAACCTCGTCCATGAACACGTTGAAGGCGGGCTCGTCGAACTGGATGATGTCGACGCCGTCGGCCTGCAGCGCCCGCGCTTCCTCGTTCAACAGTTCGGCAAAGGCGAACGCCATCTTGACGCGGTCGCCATAATGGCCGTCGGCCACCGTGTCGATGATGGTCATCGGGCCGGGCAAAGTGAATTTCAGCTTGTGCTTGGTGTGGGCGCGGGCGACGCGGGCCTCATCGGCGTGGACGCGGCCCCTCAAGGTCAGCGGCGCCACCACCTGCGGCACCATCGCCTTGTAGCGGTCTTTGCGGATGCCCATCTCGACCTTGTGGGCGAAATCGATGCCGTCGACCTTTTCCAGGAAGCCGTGGACAAAATGCTGGCGGGCCTGCTCGCCCTCGGTGACGATATCGACGCCGGAATCCTCCTGCAGTTTCACGGCCAGCATGGTGGCGTCGCGCTTGGCGCGGGCGAGTTCATCGCCCTTGGATTTCCAGGGCGCCCATAGGGTGTTCGGCTCGGCCAGCCATTCCGGCTTCGGCAGTGAGCCAGCGATCGTCGTTGGAAACAGCATGGGAGCCTCCCGGGCGGTTCTGATTGAGCGCCTGTCTGCCATGTCTTATGATCGGCGTACAGAACAACAAAAGTCGTTCTCGCCGGGAATAATCCGGCAGGTGCGGCAGCCAGGGAAACCATGATCGACCTGCATTACGCGCCGACGCCCAATGGCTGGAAAATCTCGATCATGCTCGAGGAACTCGGGCTCCCCTATACCGTGATCCCGGTCAACATCCGCGGCGGCGAGCAATTCAAGCCAGAATTCCTCGCGATCAGTCCCAACAACCGCATTCCGGCCATCGTCGACCATGCGCCGGCCGACGGCGGCGCGCCGTTCTCGGTGTTCGAGACCGGCGCGATCCTGATCTATCTGGCGGAAAAGACCGGCCGCTTTCTCCCTGCGGACATGCGCGGCCGCTCCCAGGCGGTGCAGTGGGTGATGTGGCAGATGAGTGGGCTCGGGCCCATGCTCGGCCAGCACGGCCATTTCGCGCTCTATGCGCAGGAAAAGATCCCATACGCGATCGAGCGCTACCGTGATGAGGCGGCGCGGCTTTACAGGGTGCTGGATACCCAACTCGGCAAGACCGCCGCCTATGTCGCGGGCGAGTATTCGATCGCCGACATCGCCTGCTTTCCATGGACCATGACTCACAAGGCACAGGGCTTTACGCTCGACGACTATCCCAACATCAAGCGCTGGTACGCCGACGTGCGCGCCCGGCCGCAAGTGCAGGCGGGATTGGCGATCGGCAAGTCCGTCAAAGAGCCGTTCGACGAGGAAGCGCGCAGGAACATGTTCGGCGCGAAGGCGAAGGAAATGGTTGGAAGGAAGTGACAATTCCAACCCTCATGGTGAGGAGGCGCGCAGCGCCGTCTCGAACCATGAGGCCACAGACGGGCCTTCATCCTTCGAGACGCCGCTTCGTGGCTCCTCAGGATGAGGATAAATAAACAAAAGGAAACGCCATGATCGAATTCTTCTTCGACTGTTCCAGTCCCTGGACCTATCTCGCCTTCCACAACATCCAGCCGCTGGCAAAAGAGCTCGGCGTTGAGATTTCGTGGCGGCCTATTTTGGTCGGCGGCATTTTCAACACGGTCAATCCCAGCGTCTACGCCCAGCGCGAGACGCCGGTGCCGCTGAAGGCGCGCTACATGAAAAAGGACCTTGCCGACTGGGCGCGTTCCGCGGGGCTTGCGATCAAGATGCCGCCGACGGTGTTTCCGGTGAACAGCGTCAAGGCGATGCGCGGCTGCATCTGGCTGGGCAAAGAATCTGCAAAGCACATGGTGCCGTTCGCGCGCGCCGTGTTCGAGACCTATTGGGGCGGCGACAAGGACATTTCGCAGGATTCGGTGCTGACGGAAGTCTGCAAGAGCGTCGGCGTCGACCACGTCAAGTTCTTTGCCGGCATTGGCGAGCAGGCGATCAAGGACCAGCTCAAGGCCAACACCGATGAGGTGATGGCGCGCGGCGGCTTTGGTTCGCCGACCATCTTCGTCGGCAAGACAGACATGTATTTTGGCAACGACCGCATGCCGCTGATCCGCGAAGCCGTGCTGCGGCTGCAAGAGAAGGCTGCCTGATGCCGAAAGCCGTCGTCTGCCGCGAGCTGGGTCCGCCCGAGAGCCTGCGTCTCGAAACCTTCGACTCGGCACCGTTGGCGCCGGGGCAGGTGCGTATCGCGATCCGCGCCGCCGGGATCAATTTCCCCGATGTTCTGATGGCAGCGGGGCAATACCAGCTCAAGCCGCCATTGCCGTTCACGCCCGGCGTTGAAGCCGCCGGCGATGTCGTCGAGGTGAACGACGCGACCGGAGTCAAGGTCGGCGACAAGGTGATCGTCAAGATGCGCCACGGCGCCTATTGCGACGAGGCCGTGGCCGCGCCGTCGCAACTCGTGCCGCTGCCATCGACCTTCGACTATGCCGAAGGCGCAACATTTCTGGCCGGCCACGGCACCGCCTATCATGCACTGATCGATCGCGGACAGGTTCAGCCGGGTGAAGTGCTGCTGGTGCATGGCGCCGGTGGCGGCGTGGGACTAGCGGCGGTCGAGATCGGCAAGATGCTGGGGGCCACCGTGATCGCGACCGCGTCGAGCGACGAAAAACTTGCGATTGCCAGGGCGAGGGGCGCCGATCATCTGGTGCGCTATGACCAGGAACCGTTTCGCGACGCGGTCAAGCGCATCACCGAAGGGCGCGGCGCGGATGTCGTGTTTGACCCCGTCGGCGGCGAGGTGTTCGAGAATTCGATGCGCTGCATCAACTGGGGCGCGCGGCTCTTGATCATCGGCTTCACCGGCGGCATCGGCCTCGCCAAGACCAACCTCTTGATGATCAAGGGCGCCAGCGTGCTCGGCGTGCGCGCTGGCGAAGCGGTGCGGAAAAATCCTGTTCTCGGCGAGGTCAGGATCAAGGCGCTGACGGAGTGGGCGGAAGCCGGAAAAATCCGCCCCAACATCTCCCACCGCCTGCCGCTGGAAGACTACGCCCGCGCGATGCGGCTGTTGATCGACCGCAAGGCAATCGGCCGCGTGGCGCTGACGATGGGGTAATCTCCCATTCGTCGTCCCGGCGAACGCCTGGCCTTCGCCGGGACGACGAGGAGAGTTGCCTTTGGCTCACCTACCAAATCTTCCATCGCTCAGAAACGCAATCGTCTGCGCAATCGCCACACGATTCCCCGGCAGCCAGGGATGCGACGTGCCGATCACAACATGATCCGCCATCCCGTCGAGTTTCGTGTTCTCAACCGACACCCTGCCGTCATGCGGCTTCGGCAGGAACAGCGAGGACGTCGGATCGACCGACCGGTTTCCTGCGATGATGCCGACGGGATAATCGACCGGCGGAAACAGTGCGCCGGTTGCTGCATCGCGCCGGGTCACGAGTTGCTCGCCGGCGGGGCCGAACCAGGCGCGATAGAGCGAAACATTCTTCAGGCGATCGGCGATCTCGCTGCCGCCATTGGGCGTGCCGAGCATGACTACGCGACCGAGGCGCTGCGGCCGGTGTTTGGAAATGTAGACGCGGGCGAGCAAGCCGCCCATCGAGTGGCCGACGAAATGAAGCTGGCCTTCGGTGCCGGCGGCTAACTGTATGACGGCGGGATGGATATGCTCAGCCAGCGCTTCGAGCGCGTGATGGCGGCTGGGATAGTCGATGTTCAGCGTGGCGAAGCCGGCGGCCTCGAGCGCGGTCTGCATTTTCCGGAATGACAGCGCCGTCCTGCTGATGCCGTGCAGCAGGACGACGCCGTCTTGAACATCTGTCATTTCGCGATCTGTCATTCCGGGATGGTCCGAAGGACCAGACCTCAGGTGCGCAATTGCGCACCGGGGAATCTCGAGATCCCCCGGCGCGCAGTGCGCGCCTGAGGTCTGGTGCTAACGCACCATCCCGGGATGACGGCTTCGCCGTCACTTATACTCCCGCTCGTCCCACCACGGGTAATAGTCGGGCATATCCGTTGAAACCTTGTTCTTGAATTGCGCCGGGCGCTTCTCCAAAAACGACACTACGCCTTCCCTGACATCGTCCGAACGGCCGCGGGCGTAGATGCCGCGGCTGTCGACCTTGTGGGCTTCCATCGGATCGTCGGCGCCCATCATGCGCCACATCATCTGGCGGATCAGCGCCACCGAAACTGGTGCTGTTTTGGCGGCGATTTCCTTGGCCAGCGCGCGGGCGGTCGGCAGCAGATCATCCGGCGGCACCACCTTGCTGACGAGGCGGCCGGCGAGCGCTTCCTGCGCCGGGAAGACGCGGCCGGTGTAACACCACTCCAGCGCCTGGGCGATGCCGACGAGGCGCGGCAGGAACCAGCTCGAGGCGGCCTCCGGCACGATGCCGCGCTGGGAGAACACAAAGCCGAAGCGCGCGGCTTCAGAAGCGATGCGTATATCCATCGCGAGCTGCATGGTGACGCCGATGCCAACCGCTGGACCATTCACCGCCGCGATCACCGGTTTTAAGCATTTGAAGATGCGCAGCGTCACCTGTCCGCCGCCGTCGCGCACCTGCGGGTCGCTGTAATCGACAGTGCCATCCGCAAGCCGCTTCACCGGCCCACGCCGCGCGTCGCGATCGAACGTGTTGGCGCCGGAAGAAAGATCAGCGCCGGCGCAGAAGCCGCGGCCGGCGCCGGTGACGATGATGGCCCTGACATTGTCGTCCTTGTCGGCCGCGTCGAAGGCGTCGATCAATTCCTGCTGCATGGTGCCGTTGAAGGCGTTGAGATTGTCGGGCCGGTTCAAGGTGATGGTGAGAATCTGCTCGGCGACCTCGTACTTGATGGTCTCATACGCCATGGGGGTTTCCTCTTGATGTTTGGTTTTTCATTTTAGCACGTCATTCCGGGGCTGAGCGAAGCGAAGAGCCCGGAATCCATTTCGCTGCACGGTTGCGGCCCAATGGATTCCGGGCCTGCGCCTTTGGCGCATCCCGGAATGACGGATAGAGTTTACTTCTTCGGCGGGGCCGGCCACGGCTTTTGCGGGCCGCGCAGGCCTTCGAACGCCTTGGCCATGCCGAGCACGCCGAGATCGTCGAACCGCCGTCCGACGATCTGCACGCCGATCGGAAAGCCCTTTTTGTCGTAGCCGCCATTGATCGAGACGGCCGGGTTTTCCGACATATTCCACGGCACGGTATAGGCGATGTGTTCGAACGGCTTTTCGGGATCATTGACCGGGGAGGCGAACTCGGCCGGGAAGTTGACCACCGGCGACACCGGGGAGACCACATAATCGAGATCGCAGAACAGCTTTGCCGCGGCGGTGCGGATCGCCATCGTGGCGTTGAAGCCCCTGATGACATCAAGGCCTGAGAGCTTCGCGCCGGCCTCTGCCCATTGAAGGATATAAGGCAGCGTCTTGCTGCGCTCGTCCGGCGTCAGCCTGGAAATATCGTCCCAGCTTCGCGCGCGAAAGAAATCGTCGATCCCGTCGAGCATCTCGCGCGTCAATATGCCGTCGATTTCGGTAACGACCGCGCCGGCGGATTCGAACGCCTTGGCGGCCTTGACGGCGACCTCGCGCACTTCCTTCTCCAGCGGCAGGCCGGTGCCGGCATCGAGCATCAACCCGATCCGCACTTTGCGCGGCGACTTGTCGAGCGCCTTCCAGGCGATTTCATGCGCGGGCAGGCTCATGCCGTCGCGGCGGTCCGGCCGCGACAGCACGCTCATCATCAGCGCTGAATCGTCGACGGTGCGGGTCATCGGCCCGGCGACGCGTCCGACATAGAAGGGATCGACCGGAACGCGCCCAAGGCTCGGCTTCAGCCCGACCAGGCCGCACCAGCAGGCCGGCAGCCGCACCGAGCCGCCGATATCCGTGCCGAGATGCAGCGGGCCGTAACCGGCCGCGCCGGTGGCGCCGGCGCCGGACGAGGATCCGCCGGGGTTCTTGCTGAGGTCCCAGGGATTGCGGGTGAGGGGATGGAAGCTCGAAAGGCCCGACGACAGCATGCCGTAATCCGGCATCGTCGTTTTGGAGAAGATGATGGAGCCGGCCTCGCGCAGCCGTGCGGCCGGCGGCGCGTCCTTCGGTGCGGGCACTAGCTTGACGCTGGCGGCGCCGAGCGGCACCGGCTGGTCCTTGGTAGCGATATTGTCCTTGATGGTCACAGGCACGCCGTCGAGCGTGCCGACAGGCTCGCCCTTCTGCCAGCGGTCGGTCGATGCCTTGGCGACGGCGCGCGCGCCCTCGGGGTCGAGCAGATAGAGCGCCTTGATGTGCGGCTCCCACGCCGCGACATGCGCCAGCACTTCCTCCAGCACTTCGGACGGCGAGAATTGCTTGGCGCGATAGCCGGCGAGAAGGTCGACGGCGCTGAGATCGTGCAGCGACGTGACCTCTTCTTCTTTTTTGGTTTTATGCATGACCACCTAACCTACTGGCATACGGGTCTCGATGATGCGCGCGAACATGCTGGCGCCGATCGGCAGGATCTTGTCGTCGAGGACGTAACCGGGATTGTGCACGGGCACCGAGCCTTCATGGCCGACCCAGAAATAGGCGCCGGGCACCGCCTGCATCATGTCGGCGAAATCCTCGCTGCCCATCTTCGGCTCGGTGCGGGTGATCACCTTGTCCGGATCGACCACCGTACGCGCTACCGCCTCAACGATCCGCGACTGCTCTTCCTGGTTCACCAGCACGCTGAAAGTGTCGCGGATATCGGCAGTGATCTCGCACTGGAACGCCGCGGCGATGCCGGCGCAGATCGCGCGCATGCGCTCGCGGATCAGCGCGCGCACGCCGTCGTCGAAGGCGCGGACGGTGCCGCACAGCTTGGCCTGGCCGGGAATGACGTTGTAGGCCGAGCCGGCATGGATCTGCGTGATCGACAGGACCGCCGGGTGATGCGGAGGCACGTTGCGGCTGACGACGGTCTGCAGCGCCTGCGCCAGGGTGGTGGCGATGATCACGGCATCCTTGGAGCGCTCCGGCATCGCGCCATGGGCGCCGTAGCCGTCGATCGTGATGTCGAAGAAATCGGCGCCGGCCATCGCCGGGCCCGGCAGGATCGCGATCTCGCCATGGTTCAGGTCAGGTGCGTTGTGCAGGCCGTAGACCTCGTCGCAGGGAAACTTCTGGAACAGGCCGTCCTTGATCATGGCGCGGGCGCCGCCGAGGCCT
The DNA here is from genome assembly GCF_018131075.1 of Bradyrhizobium sp. JYMT SZCCT0428. Classification (GTDB taxonomy): domain Bacteria; phylum Pseudomonadota; class Alphaproteobacteria; order Rhizobiales; family Xanthobacteraceae; genus Bradyrhizobium. Next base: position 57,709 of record NZ_JAFCLS010000023.1, read on the forward strand.
TCTTCGGCGGGCTGGAAGATGAAATGCACGGTACCGTCGAAGTTTTTGGTTTCGGCGAGATAGCGCGCGGTACCGAGCAGCATGGTGGTGTGGCCGTCATGGCCGCAGCCGTGGAAGCGGCCCGGAATGGTCGAGCGCCAGCGCAGGTTGGTGTTCTCTTCCATCGGCAGCGCATCCATGTCGGCGCGCAGGCCGATTTTCATGCCGCTGTTGCCCTTGCCCTTGAGCACGCCGACGACGCCGGTGCCGCCAAGGCCGCGATGCACCTCGATGCCCCATTGCGTCAGCTTGTCGGCGACGATCCCTGAGGTGCGGACCTCCTCGAAGCCGATCTCGGGATGCGCATGAAGATCGCGCCTGATCGCGGTGAGTTCATCGGCATAGCCGTCGATGCGTTCGATGGTGGGCATGTCTGTTTATCCGGTTACGGTTGAACGAGATTTGGCTGGAGTCGCAAAAGCAGGGCCGTTCGGCTTGATGCGGATACCCGGACGCAGCTGCGTCCAGGGCAGGGTAGCGGTATCGGCCGGCATCGCGCCGGGCGCGGCGCAGATCAGCAGCTTTTCGGCGATCGGCTCAAAGTCGGCGCGGAAGTGCACCGAACTCTTGTTGACCAGGATCGCCTGTTCGGTCGGTTCGATCCCGACATAGCGGTACATCGCCTGGTCGGCGAGTTGCGCCTTGTAGGAACTCACGACCACACGGACATCGCCGATGCGCAGGCACGCCGACGGTCCCATTTCCATGTCGCGGCCGCCATAATAGGGGCCGGACGCCACGAACTTGCCGTCCGACAGTTTTTCGACGACGAACGTTTCCTGATACGGTGCGTCGCCCGGGATGCCCGACTTGCCGCCGAGCGAAAGCGTCACGGTGGCGCCGACGCCTGCGGCATGCGCGGCCTTGGCTGACTCCGGATCATAGATCACGCCGGTCGCCGCGCGCGTCGCCTTGTTGCGAACCAGCGCCCGCAGCATGCCTGTCGTGTCGGAATCGCCGCCGGCTCCGGGATTGTCCTGGGTGTCGGCGATGACGATCGGCTTGGTCGCGTTCTTCGCCAGCTCCATGGCGTGGCGCACGCCGTCGTCGGGCGAATAGATGCGGCCGTCGAAATCGTCCTCATGGCTCTCGATCAGCGCCACCAGTTTGTCGGCAGCTGCATCCGCATCGGCCTGCGTCGCGCCATAGGCGAATACGCTGGGACCACAATCCCTGAAATCGGCGGCCGGAAATCCGGGCGCGAATGACAGCGTCGGAACTGAAGCGCTCTGCATCGCCGCCAGTTTTTCATAAATGCCTTTGGTCGGCTGGTCGTTGGTGCATTGCCAGCTGATCGGAATCAGGAACGGCAATTGCCGGAAGGCTTTTGCGTAGCGCGCCTTTGTCTTGAGCATCAGCGCCAGATGGTTTGCGCAGGCCCGGCCGGTGTCGGCCATGTCGACGTGCGGGTAGGTGCGGTAGGCGATGAGCGCATCCGCATGTTCCATCATCTCGGGCGAGACGTTGGCATGGAGGTCGAGGCTGACGACCAGTGGAAGGTCCTTGCCGATCACCTTGCGCACCCGGGCAAGCGTTTCGCCTTCGCCGTCGTCGTAATGCTCAGTGACCATGGCGCCGTGCAGGTCGAGATAGACGGCATCGATCGGCCCCGCGCCCGCGATGCCGTCGACCATTTCCTTCATGATGCGTTCGAAGGCATCCTTGGTGACATGGGCTGATGGAACAGCGGCCGCCGAGATCGTCGGCACCAGCTCCCAGCCATTGGCCTCGGCGGCTTCGACAAAGCCGGCAAGGCCGATATTGACCTTGCGCATCACCTTGAGCACGTCGGCGCCATGCTCCATCGACGGCCATCCGCCACCATGAACGAAATCGTCATAGGTCGCCTTGGTCGGCGCAAACGTGTTGGTCTCGTGCAGAAAGGCACCAACGGCAATGCGGGTCATCAAGTCTTCTCACCGGTGCATTCGTTGGGGGACGTTAAGCGTGTCATTGCGCCAAGCGCAAGCTGCGGAGCAATTCCGTTTTGCATGCCGCCCTATGCGTCATTGCGAGCGACTTGACGTATGAGCTTGCTCCGTCATTCCGGGGCGCGAAGCGAACCCGGAATCTCGAGATTCTCCGATGTGCAATTGCACATCTGAGGTTCGATGCTTCGCATCGCCCCGGAATGACGGAACGGCGCTCACGTCAATGTCGCCAGCAGACCCGCCATCAACCGGCCGCGCTCGGCGAGACTGTCGACTTCGATGTGTTCGTTGAGCGTATGCGCGTCGGCACCTCGAACGCCCAGGCCATCGAGGGTAGGGATACCCATCGCGCCGGTAAAGTTGCCGTCGGAGCCGCCGCCGGCGCTGGCGTGCGGCAGTTCGAGACCAAGGCCTTGCGCAATGCCGCGCGCCTGTTCGTAGAGCGCCATCGTGCCGGCGTCGGGCTCCCACACCGGCCGCGTCACCCCGCGGGTGACCTTGAACGTGACGTCATTGCTGGTCCCGGAAAGCGCGAGCATCCGCTCGACGCCGCGATCGAGATCTGCCTGCCGCTTGGCCATGCTGAGCGCCTCGCCGGTGCAGGTGGTGGCGACGCAGTTCACCCACTGGCCGCCATGCACAATGCCGACCGAAAAAGTGCAATCTTCAGTCGTCATGCCGTCGATGGCGATAATCTGGCGTCCCATCTCGCGGATCGCGGAACGGCCGGATGAGAGCGTGGCACCGGCATGGCTCGGCTTGCCGATCGCTTCGAGATTGAATCGGGCAATCGCATATCGTCCGGTGACGACGCCGTTGTTGGCGCGACCAGGCTCGGGCACAAGCACGTATTTGTTGCGGGCCGCTTCGGCCTCGATGATGTCGCGGGTCGATGGCGTGCCGACCTCTTCGTCCGGCGTGAACAGCACCGTGATCGGCAGCGGCGTCGTGAACGATGCACGCGCCAGTTGCCGGATCGCCTCCAGGCTGAGGTAGTTGCCGCCCTTCATGTCGAATATGCCCGGGCCGTAGCATTTGTTGCCCTCGCGTCGCCACGCCAGCTTTTCCAGCGTGCCGACGGGATGGACGGTATCGAGATGACCCGCGATCAGGATGCCGGGTTCGCCCTGCTTCGGGTGGGGAAAGCGCGCGCGGACGCAGCCGGCAAAGCCTTGCCGCCCGGCGATGCGTTCGATGGTCGCACCCATGATGGCCATCTCCCGCGCCGCAAGATCGAGCATGCGGTCGACCGCGCCAGCTTCCCACGTGGGGCTTTCGCATTCGACCCAGGTCCGCAGCCCCTGCAGCATGGTCTCGGAATCAAAGGGAAGGTTGGCAGGATTCATCTGGATTCTCCCGGTTCGGCCGGAATGTTTGGGCTCGGTGCCGATGGGTCCGTACGAGAGGGACCGGCAGGGATTTTGTAAAGGGAAAACATCCCGCCGTCAGACTTTCGCCGTAGCGGATCGGGGAATGATAATTCTGGCATCATTCTTGATTGTAGATTTTTGTGGAGGCGTGCTGGCGGAGCTGGATAGGGCCGTCCAGCGGCCAGCGCAAGCCAGACGCGGATGAGGGCTATCCCGACTTCCACCTGAACGCCGGCGTCATCCGTGTCGTCGGACCAAAAGGGTGTTGTGAAGCTCAAGATCGACCCTATAGTCCGGTCAGAAACCGGGCAGGGGGCCCGAACAAGATAAAGCGTTCGGGCGCCGAGCGACAATGGAGGTGAAGGAATGAATGCGTTCAGAAAAACAATTCTGGCTGCGACTTGCGTCGGCAGCCTGATGACGGTGGCGGTGCCGGCGCTGGCCCAGACTACCTTGCGCGCCGTCATGCACTCGGATCTGAAGATCCTGGATCCGATCTGGACCACGGCCTACATCGTCCGCAACCACGGTTACATGATTTACGACACGCTTCTCGCGCAGGATGAAAAGGGCGAGATCAAGCCGCAGATGGTCGAGAAGTACGAAGCCGCGGCGGACGGCAAAAGCTACACCTTCACGCTGCGCGACGGACTGCTGTGGCACGACGGCAAGCCGGTGACGTCGGAAGACTGCATCGCTTCGATCAAGCGCTGGGCGGTCAAGGACTCGCTCGGTCAGAAGATGATGACCTTCGTCGACTCCATCGACGCGGTCGATGCCAAAACTTTCACCATCAAGCTCAAGGAACCGACAGGCCTCGTGCTGCTCGGTCTGTCAAAGCCCTCGTCCAACGTGCCGTTCATGATGCCCAAGCGCGTCGCCGAAACCGACGCCAACAAGCAGATCGAGGATTTCACAGGCTCCGGCCCGTTCGTCTTCGTCAAGGATGAATGGAAGCCGGGCGACAAGACCGTCTACATCAAGTTCGACAAGTACAAGCCGCGCGCCGAGCCAGCATCGGGTCTTGCCGGCGGCAAGGTCGTCAAGGTGGACCGCGTCGAGTGGCGCGCGATTTCCGACGCGCAGCAGGCGGTCAACGCGCTGCAAAAGGGTGAGATCGACTACATCGAGCAACCCAGCCATGATCTCCTTGGTACCCTGAAGAAGGATGCCAGCATCGCGATCGTCCAGGTACCGCAGATCAAGGCGCAGTACGTCTTCCGCCCCAACCACCTGCACAAGCCGTTCGACAACCCGAAAATCCGCCAGGCGTTGTGGTACGCCTTCAATCAGGAAGACTTCCTGATGGCGACCATCGGCGACGAGAACTACATCAAGGCGTGCAAGGCGCTGTTCGTCTGCGACACCCAGTTCGGAACGACCAACGGAACGGATGCCATTCTCAACTCGAACGCCAAGAAGTCGCAGGAGCTTTTGAAGGAAGCGGGCTATGACGGCACGCCCGTCCTGCTGATGCACTCCACCGACCTGAAGGCTCTGACCAACCTCGCGCCGGTGGCGAAATCGCTGATGGAGAAAGGCGGCTTCAAGGTCGATATGCAGTCGATGGACTGGCAGACCCTGGTTGCGCGCCGCGCCAAGAAGGATCCACCGAGCGCCGGTGGCTGGAATGCGTTCCTGACGGCCTGGGTCGTGGCCGACGTGATGAACCCGGTCTCTGCCGCCTATGTGAATTCGGGGTGCGACAAGGCTTCGTTCGGATGGCCCTGCGACCCGGAAATGGAGAAGCTGCGCGACGATTTCGCTCGAACAACCGATCTGGCAAAGCAGAAACAGATCGCGGAAGCGGTCCAGAAGCGTAATATCGAGATCACGGCCATGATCCCGGTCGGCGAATATGTCCAGCCGATTGCCATTCGCAAGAACGTCAAGGGGCTGTTGATGGCGCCGGTTCCGGTGCATTGGAACATCGAAGTCACCAAGTGATGTGCAAGTGATGTGATGGAAGCGGGCGGCTTGCCGCCGCCCGCTTGGTTTCGGGGATCGACCTATGTATGGCTACTTCTTCCGGCGATTGCTCGGCACGATCCCCGTGATGCTGGTGGTTGCGGTCTTCATCTTCCTGATGCTGCGTCTGACCCCGTCCGACCCGGCGGCCGTCATCGCCGGCGACAATGCCACCACCGAACAGGTGGCGCAGATCCGCAGCCAGCTCGGCCTCGACCGGCCGATGATCGAGCAGTTCGTCATCTGGTCGGGCAGAGTGCTGACGGGTAATTTCGGCGAAAGCTTCTTCTTCAAAAAGACCGTGGCCTCGCTGATTGCCGAACGCATCGAGCCGACCTTGTCGCTCGCCTTGTTCACGATTCTGATTGCGGTGTTTGTCGCTGTTCCGCTCGGCGTGCTGGCCGCGCACCGGCACGGTTCGTGGATCGACCGCATCGTCATGGGCTTTTCGGTGCTCGGCTTTTCCGTGCCCGTGTTCGTGATCGGCTACCTCCTGATCTATTTGTTCGCGGTCTATTTGAACTGGCTGCCGGTGCAGGGCTATCAGCGAATCTCGGAGGGGGTCGGCGGCTGGGTGCAGCGGCTGATCCTGCCGTCGGTGACCTTGTCGGTGATTTATATCGCCCTGATCGCGCGCATGACGCGCACCAGCGTGCTGGAAGTGCTGTCGGAAGACTATATCCGCACCGCGCGGGCCAAGGGACAGTCCGAGCGAAAGGTGCTGTTCCGTCATGCGCTGCGCAATGCCGCCGTTCCGATCGTCACGGTGATCGGACTTGGCGTGGCGCTCCTGATCGGCGGCGTCGTCGTGACCGAGAGCGTGTTCACGATCCCCGGCCTTGGCAGGCTCACGGTGGATGCGGTGCTGGCGCGCGACTACCCGACGATTCAGGCCGTGATCCTGCTGTTCTCATTCGTCTACGTCATGATCAACCTGTCGGTCGACATGATCTACACCGTTCTCGATCCCAGGATTCGCTACTGATGGCCGACGCGACGATCCTCGAACCCGTGCTGCCGGCGAGCCCGGTCAAGCCCGCCGCGTATCGCAAATTGCTGCGCAACCCGGGCGTGGTGTTCGGCGCCGCCGTCATCACGATCGTATTGCTGATGGGGCTGCTCGCGCCCTGGCTCGGAACCATCGATCCGACGGCGATCAGCCCAATCGCGCGCAACAAGGTGCCCGGCACGGAAATCACGATGCGGACGGACACCGGCGAACGCATCAAGATGATCACCAAGTTCGGCACGGACAGCCTGGGACGCGATGTCTACAGCCGCGTGGTCTATGGCGCGCGGGTCTCGCTCTTTGTCGGCATCACGGTGGCGCTGATCAGCGTCGCCTGTGGCCTGTTCATCGGTCTGCTCGCCGGCTTCTTCCGCATTCTCGACGCCGTCATCATGCGGATCATGGACGGGTTGATGGCCATTCCGGCCATCCTGCTTGCGATCGCCATGGTGTCGCTGTTTCGTTCCAGCGTATGGACGGTGATCATCGCCATCACTGTTCCACAGATTCCGGGCGTGGTCCGGCTCGTGCGCTCCATCGTGCTCAGTGTGCGCGAGGAGCCTTATGTCGAGGCGGCGGTGACGCTCGGCACCTCCACCCCGAAGCTGCTGTGGCGGCACGTGTTGCCCAACACGATCGCGCCGATGATCGTGCAGGGCACGTTCATTTGCGCGTCGGCCATTCTGATCGAGGCCATCCTGTCGTTCCTCGGCATCGGCGTGCCGCCGGAGGTGCCGACCTGGGGCAACATCATGGCCGAAGGCCGTCAGGTCTTCAGCCTGTATCCGCACAATATCATCTATCCCGGGGTGTGCCTCGCGCTCACGATCCTTGCCGTCAACACTCTCGGCGACGGCTTGCGCGATACGCTCGATCCCAAAATGGCGAAGCGGGTGTGATGTGAGCAATACCGTCCTCGAAGTCTCCGATCTTTCCGTCGCCATCAGGGGAGGCGACCGGCCGCACGCCGTGCAGGGTATCAACCTCACCGTCGATGTTAACGAGATCGTCTGCGTGGTCGGCGAATCCGGTTCCGGCAAGTCGGTGACGGCGCAGGCCGTGATGGGCCTGTTGCCGAAGGGCGCGATGCAGGTCGAGACCGGCTCGATCCGGCTGCAGGGCGATCAACTGCTCACCAAATCCGATACCGAGTTGCGCGCCATCCGCGGCACCCGCATGGCCATGGTTTTCCAGGAGCCGATGACCGCGCTCAACCCGGTCGAGCGGGTCGGCGACCAGATACGTGAAGTGCTGGAGATCCACACCAGGCTCGACCAGAAGGAGCAGCGCGCGCGGGTGCTCGAGATGATGCGCGCGGTGCATCTGCCGGACCCCGAGCAGATGATCGACGCCTATCCGCACCAGCTGTCAGGCGGCCAACGCCAGCGGATCATGATTGCGGCCGCGCTGGTGCTCGACCCCGCTTTGCTGATTGCCGACGAGCCGACCACGGCGCTCGACGTCACCACGCAGGCTCAGATCCTCAAGCTCGTACGGGAAATGCAGGGGCGCACGAAAACCGGCGTACTGTTCATCACCCACGATTTCGGCGTCGTTTCCGAGATCGCCGACCGTGTCGTGGTGATGCAGATGGGCCGGATCGTGGAGCAGGGCCCCTGTGAGGAAGTGCTGCGGGCCCCGCGCGAGGACTATACCAGGATGCTGTTGCGCGCGGTGCCGAGCATGACGCCGCCGAAGCGATCTCCGGTGACCGGTCCGGTGGTCCTGCAGACCGAGAATCTCTTTAAGACTTATGGCAAGCGATCGCTGTTCCAGCCGAAAGCGCGCGTCGTGGCCGCGGTCAAGGACGTCTCGCTGACGATCCGTCGCGGTGAAACGCTCGGCATTGTTGGCGAGTCCGGTTCAGGCAAGTCGACAGTGGCGCGTTGCGTCGCGCGGCTGGTCGACACCTCAGGCGGCGGCATCAAGATTGACGGCATCGATATCGCGGCAATGCGGGAGGCGAAGTTTCGTCCGATGCGCCGGCGCGTTCAGTTCATCTTCCAGGATCCATATCGATCGCTCAATCCGCGCCGCACGGTCGGTGAGGCGATCATCGAGGGGCCGATGAATTTTGGCGTAAGCCGCAAGGAGGCGCTGCAGCGCGCGCGCGACCTGATGGCGATCGTACACCTGCCTCCCGCCGCGATCGATCGCTTTCCGCACCAGTTCTCCGGCGGCCAGCGCCAGCGGATCTGCATTGCGCGGGCGCTGGCGATGGAACCTGAATTGCTGATTGGCGACGAGCCGGTGTCGGCGCTCGACGTCTCCGTGCAGGATCAGGTGCTGAAGCTGCTGGACGAGGTGCGTCGAAAGTTCAATCTGGCGGTGCTGTTCATCACCCACGATTTGCGGGTTGCAGCCCAGGTCTGTGACCGGATCGCGGTCATGCAGCGCGGGGTGATTGTAGAGCAGGGCACCACGGCGGAGGTCTTCGCCGCGCCCCAGCACGAATATACCAGGGCATTGTTCGACGCCGCGCCCGGCCGCAATCAGGAATTCGCCGCCAGCGCTTGATGGCTCTCCTAGCAGTTGCTGTCGCGCAGCAGTTCTGGCCCGTCGTTCGAGAGCGGAGACGGGATTTGCGGCCGTGGCGAAGGCGAGTGCGGATCCCTGGCCGGCTTGCTCCCCGTGGCATCAGATTTTTCGGAAGGTTGTTCGCTGGCCATGTCGTCATGCTCCAATTGCTGCAGGACAACATTTTAGCGGGCATCAGGTTCCGTCAATCCGGGTGCGCTGCGATATGCGCCAGCAATAATTCGCTGACCCGGTCCGGCGCCTGATCGGCCGCGAAATGGCCGACGCCGGGCAGCACTTCGAATTGATAGGGCGCGGCGACGAAATCGCGGGTGCCTTCGGCGGCGACACGGCCGACGGTGTCGTCGGCGTCGCCCCAGATGTAGAGCGTGGGCACGCGGATCGGACCGAGCGGCCCGCGGACCGCGCCGCGCGCACGGTACCAGGCCAGCGCCGCTTCCATCGCGTCCTTGTTGCCAAGCACGGCCAGATGCCGTTCGATCGCCTCAGTGGGAACGCCGTTGGCAATGAGCCGATCGCGCAGCCATTTGCCGTCGTCGGCGAGCACCACATCCGCAGCGTCAGGTTCGAGGAACGCCTTGTGGTGTCGTGAGCGACTAGCCTGTTCGCCGTCGGACATGTGCAGCGCGCGATTGAACGCGTTCGGATGGGGCCGCGAAAGAATGGTGAGCGAGGCCAGCCGCTCGTGGCAACGGTCGGCCAATCCCCAAGCGATGCTGCCGCCCCAATCATGGCCGACCAGGTGGAAACGCGCCTCGCCATAGCCCGAGGCCGCGGCGATGGCCAGCGCGTCGTCGATCAAGCGGTCGATCAGGTAGTGCGAGAACTCGCGGGGGTTAGGCCGCGCACCCGGAGAGTAACCGCGCTGGCTCGGCGCAATCGCGCGGTAGCCCATGTCGCCGAGCGCCGTGACCTGGGCGCGCCAGCAATGCATCGATTCGGCAAAGCCGTGCAGCAGCAACACCAGCGGCGCGCCTGGCTCGCCCGCGACGAGGGCGTCGAAGGTGAGTTGCGGGGAGATGGTGATCTGTTCCAGGGCGGGCACGCGACAATCCTAGATAGACAATGCCGGCCGGTCCACGGTGAAACGATTTTTCTTTGGGGCAGGCGGTGGTCTGGGCCCGTCCGGAATTATGCAAGGGCCGAAAAGTACTGTATCTGGGGCCCGTCAATCGCAGAAGCCTCAAGGGATATTATCATTGCATTATCTGAGATCGGTCGCATTCGATGCATTGGTGCTGTTGTGGACGCTGGTGCTGTCGCCGGCGATACCCCTGTTGTGGGTTTTCGATGCGAGCAGCGCAAAAGTTCGCGCGGTGTCCCAATTGTGGTCGCACGGCATCGTGTTTCTTCTGAAATACGTGGTGGGGCTGGATTACAGGGAGCAAGGCCGCGACAACATTCCAATTGGCCCATGCATCATCGCCTGCAATCACCAATCGCTGTGGGAGACGGTTGCGCTCTGCGTGATTTTTCCCGATGCCAGCATCGTCGCCAAGAAAGAGCTGCTCAATATCCCGGTCGTCGGCTGGTTCCTTCACCGCTATCCGATGATCCTGGTCGACCGGTCAGCCGGCCGGCAGGCGCTCAAGCAGATGATCGCGGAAGCAAGGGACGCGATCGGCGAGGGCCGCAAAGTCTTGATATTTCCGCAAGGCACGCGCCAGGCGGTCGACGAGCCCATGACATTCCACGCGGCCGGCATCGCCGCGCTGTACACCAACCTCGATATCCCGGTGTTGCCGACGGCGCATAATTCCGGATTGTTCTGGGGCAAGAAGACGCTGATGATTCACAGCGGCAACATTTCGCTGTCCTATCTGCCGCCGATTCCGCCGGGGTTGGATCGGAAAGAGTTTCAGGCGAAGGTCGAGCGGCAAATTTCCGAAGAGGCGAGCCGATTGATCAAGGCGGCCGACGCGAAGGTCGTTCTTTAGCGCGACCATCGTCCGGCGAGCCAGCCTGCGACCGGCGAGAAAAAGGCCAGGCACCAGATGAACTGCGCCACCTTCGGGGAGAAGGTGGCGATGGCGGTCCCGATCACGAACACCAGGATCGGAAATAACACCGTCACCCGCAACGGCATATCGCGGCGGGCCCTGAGGGCGATAACCCACAGCAGCCCGTTCAGCGTGGCAATCGTAGCGAGATGGATTCCATAGATCACGGCGACCACGCCATCGAGCCGATAGCTGCCATAGAGGCCGTTGGTCACCGGCAGGATGATGATCGACAGCAGAAACAGCAGATTGAGGAATACCACGCCGCGGCTGGCTTCCGGCGCAACGGCGAGCCGCCGGTGATGGCTGAACCAGAACAGGCCGGCCACCACAAAGCTGATCGTCAGCGCGATGACCGGTTGCGCATAGACGCGAACGAGGTCGATCCAGGCCGGTGCGCTGGCAAAACTGGCGGCCTTCGGCAGGTCGTAGGCGAGCAGTGTCATGGCAACGCCGAATATCGTGTTGCTCAGCATCTCCAGCCGGCGCATTTCGAAAAGACTAGTCTGCTGCAACGTCGCTCCCCCGCCCACGCTTCGCCCCGACGTCCCGGCCATGGCCGTCGCTCGCCAGAGCGTCCCCTTTGCCTCGCCAGTCCGTCTTCGCTTTCGCTGCGCTTCAGCTACGCCGGACACGCTTCGCCCTTACGGCCTAAGCGTGGCTGCGCCACGCGTAGCCCGTCAGGGCGAAGCGTGGTGCGGGCGGTGGGACTCGAACCCACACGACGTTGCCATCGAGGGATTTTAAGTCGTTTTTTGGGCCCTTGTGGTCTCTCAGCCATCTCAATTGGTTGTTCTTTATAAAGCGAATAAGACCAGTGACTTGTCTGGTTTCTCTATCGTTTCCGCACCTTTTCGCTTGCCCTTCGGAACCGCCTGAAATACGTTTCAAGTGTTGACGGTTTGTTGACGATTTCATCAAGGGACATCCGAGGGATTTTATGGCCGAACGCCTTACCGACCGGGGCATTGCCGCCCTTAAGGCAGCCGATGCAGACCAGTACTACTTTGATAGCGAGGTTAGCGGTCTGGCCGTTCGTGTCTACCCGACCGGTAGCAAAGTGTTTGTGTTCGACTGGCGGGATAATGGCCGGCAACGCCGCGCCACCATCGGGCGATTTCCGGCGTGGACCATCGGCAAGGCCCGGACCCACGCCGGCAAGATGCGCCTCAAGGCCGACGTCGGGGAGATCGTCACGCCCGGCCGGGGAGGGCGGGTAGCCGACCTGATCGAGGAATGGAAAGAAACCGTCAAGGTTACGCGGCGGCCATCGACCGCCAAAAGCTATCTGCGCTTGATCGACAGCCATATCGTTCCGGCCTTCGGCAAGGGCGAGCCGAAGGGCATCACCCGCAACGCTATCGAGTTGTGGCACGGCGAGATTGCGAAACGCACGTCGACCGAGGCCAATCGCGCCATTGCCGTACTGTCAGCATTCCTTTCGTGGCTGGAGCACGACAAGAAAATCGACCGCAACCCGGCCAAGGGCGTGCGTCGGCGGCCCGAAAACCAGCGGCATGTTTTTCTCGATGCCGACGAGATCACAGCCGCTCACGCAGCACTCGACGCCGACGACACCCGCAACGCCGCATTGGCGCTTAGGCTGGCGCTTCTCACTGGCTGCCGCATTGGCGAGGTTTTGCTTCTTGAGCCCTCTCAGATCGACGCTAAGCGCAAGCTGTGGATCAAACCGGCCGCGAGCACCAAGCAGAAGAAGCTGCACATCGTCCCGCTGCAGGCCGAGGCGCTCGCCATCGCCAAGGAACTACTTCACATCGGTTTGCCGGATTACGATGGATGCCGCCGTGCTTGGCTTCGAGTCAGGACCATCATCGGCCGCGAGGATATTCGAGTTCACGATCTGCGCCACAGCCGCGCCAGTGCGCTCGCTCGTGGTGGTGCATCGCTGCCGCAGATCGGCCGGGTGCTGGGCCACACCGCGCCCGGGACCACGCAGCGCTATGCTCATCTGGTGGCCACCGATCTGGCCGACCTCGTCGAGCGCTCGTGATGCGCAGGGTCAGACGACCCATCGATGAAAAACCGCGCAAGTATAAAGGGCGGCCAAGGCGCTCGTTGATCGAGGCGCTTGAATTCGGCCTGGAAGTTGAGCGCGAGTGGAAGCCATACGACATTATTGAAAATGTGTTTCACAGACTCCATCGGCGCAACCCACAGCGCTGGAAATCCACCCGCAGCATGTACCGGCTGTGGCGCGAATATCAGGCTAATCAGCGTCGGCGCGCTTGGCTGGCGGTCCAGATCAAGGAATTAATTGAAATCAGGCAGGGGGTCGGCGGCCCCGACGGATACCTGGTAGACAGCGCGATAAGAATGGCGACCTGGTGGCTGGATCAGATTAACGATCCCCGGAAGCTTGCCAATCAGCTCGACGAAGAACGTCGTCACGTGCACTGATTTTATGGCAGTAAAAAACGCTTTTAATGGCAGTTGGTTTAGGTCCATCTCATAGGGACGCTACCTAACAAGGTGGAGTTGCCATGAGTGATCTGTGTGAACCATTGCCGCCCGGCTACCTGTTAGCCGAACTCGGCTACGTCGATGAGATCGAGGCTGCGGCCGCCCTCGACGTCACCCACACAAAACCCTCGTCGACTATCGCAAGCAAGGCATTGGTCCCGACTTTTGCGAGGTGGCCCGCCGCATCATGTATTCTAAAACGAAGCTGGCCGAATGGCTCGCCAATGGCGGCACGCGGGGGCGCGCAGCCAATGCCTGAACACGAAGAAAACGCCGCGCCGCCCGTCGCACCGAGGGGGGCCAACGCCTGAAAAAAAACCGCCCGGCAGCGGGCGCTACCGAGCGAGGAAACCAACCAACGCATCTTGGTGGGGCATCGAGAACCTTCCATTAGCACGCAACCGGTTCCCTCTCAAGCAGCACTTCTGCCGCCGCGGCTCCCGACACCGGAGTTGCGATCATCATGTTGCCTGACCAAAGTTTCTTCCAGTTGCTCGATCTCGCGAGGCACCGCGCTCGCCAGCCACACGAGGTGATCACCAGCTTCTGCCGCTGCTCGCTGATCGCATCAGGGACCGCCTGCATGCGGCGAAATCGATCTCGCGCCCGGCGCTCCCGTCGTCACCATCGTGGCGGTTCGGTCGGACGTTCCGACGATCCTGACGGCACAGGCGACGGATCTAACATCGATATGCGGATGCATCATGAGCACGATGATGTCCAACGATGACACGCGCGAGCGCCAAGCCCTGCGTCTGGTCTTTCATCGCGTCGGGAATGGACTGTTCGCGGCAACGTATGACGGCCAGCGGCTTTGCGTCTCCGACACGCCACTAATCTGCAGCGCCAACTGCTTGCTCAATGCCGGGCATCATCCCGACACGCCGATCGTCGGCCGCTGGGCCCGCTGCCATTTCGACAATCTGAACACGACGTTGTCGATCGCTGCCAGCGGCCGGTTCGACGAAAGCAACGTGTTTCCGATGCGACGGAGAGCGGGACTGATGACGGGACCGCGGGGAGACGCAGCATGATTGATCTCAATCACGCTCCGAGACAGGACGAACTGAAAGCTGCCAACGAGTTCGATGTCGACGACGTTCGCGATCGGATTAATGCCGACGTTGAAGGTTTTGTGCAATGGCTGTGCAAGGGTCGCGCGCTGATCAAGAAGGGTGTGGCCCGCATCGGCAACGTCCAGGGCGATGCCGGCGCCAGTCTCAAGATCGAGCTAAAAGGACCGAAGCGCGGCGTCTGGCACGATCACTCGACCAAGCAGAGCGGCGATCTGATTACGCTGTATCGCCTCAACATGGGCTTTGTCGACAACGCCGCCGACTTCCTGTTCAGCGTTCGGGAAATCGCCAAGTATTTCCTGCATGATCCGATCGAGATCGAGCGCCGGCCCTGGCGACCGACACCGATCGAGAAGATCGAAGCGGACGCGGTGAAGTTCGGCACCAAGCCGATCGAGGACATGGTGCAGCTCGGCGCGCCGGTCGCGAGCTTCAAATATCTCGATGTCGACGGCAAGATAGTAGCGATCGTGCGACGCTACGAACCTGACGGCACCCGCGCGAGCAAGACGTTCCTGACCTATAGCTTTGAGGTGATCGACGGTGGGCCGCGCTGGAAAGGCAAGATGCCTCATCCGCGTCCGCTGTTTCGGTTGCCGGCGATCGCGGCGGCCAAGACCGTGGTTTTGACCGAAGGCGAAGCCAAGGCGAACGCGCTGGCTGACCTGGGCTTTGCGGCGACCTCCATCATGGGTGGCGCCAACGCGGTCGGGAAGACCGACTGGACGCCGCTCAAGGGCAAGACGGTGACGATCTGGCCTGACGCTGACATAGCCGGCGAGACCTTCGCGCGCGACGCCACCGCGGTGCTGATGGCGCTCGGCTGTCGGGTGGCGATCGTGCAGATTCCGAGCGGCAAGGTGGAAGGCTGGGATGCGGTCGACTGCATTGCGGAAGGCGGTGATGCCAAGGCGTTGATCGATAGCGCGGTGGTGGTCACCGGTCATGCCCACGCAGGCAACGCCGGTAGCGGCGGGACGGGCAACACCAGCACTGGAAGCGGCACAGGAAACGGAAGTGGCACCGGCACCGGCACCGGGACCAGAGGCACAACTTCACCGCCGCCGCTGATCAAGGCCAAGCCGTTCATACTTCGCGACCCGAAATCATTACCGAAGCAGCAGTGGATTTACGGCAGACACCTGATCCGCAAGTTTGGATCAGCAACCTTTGCTCCCTCCGGCAGCGGCAAGACTAATATATTCATCATCGAGGGCCTGGCGATCGCCACCGGCCGGGGGCTGCTCGGAGTTCAACCGCCACAGCGGGCCCGCGTCTGGTTATGGAATGGCGAGGATCCGTATGACGAACTGGAGCGTCGCGTCGGCGCCGCCTGCCTGCACTACGACATCACGCCTGAGGAGGTCGATGGCTGGTTGTTCATCAACAGCGGTCGCGATCCTGACAGCAGGCTGGTGATCGCCACGCAGGGGCGCGATGGGGTGATCATCGCCGTGCCGGTGGTCGAGGCGCTGATCCAGACCATCCGCGACAACAAGATTGATGTCGCGATCATTGATCCGTTCATCTCCTCACACAACGTGACCGAAAACGACAACAACGCCGTCGATGCGGTGGCCAAAACCTGGACCATGATCGCCGATATCTGCAACATCGCGATCGACTTGGGGCACCATACGCGCAAAACCAACGGCACCGAGGTCACGGTGGAGGACGGACGCGGCGCCGTAGCGCTGCTCAATGCGGTGCGACCGGCTCGGGTGCTTAACGTGATGACGGAAGAGGAGGCAAAGACGGCCGGGATTAGCGACGGCCGCAAGCGCTACTTCAGGATCACCGACGGCAAAAACAATCTGAGCCTGCCGGTCGACAAGAGGGAATGGTTCCGTTCGGCGACGGTAAACCTCGGCAACGGCGATCCCAATGATCTACTCGATCGCGGCGACAGCATGGGCGTCGTCACGGCCTGGAAATGGCCGAACCCGCTCGACGGAGTGACCGGGGCCGATTTCGACAAGGCTGCCGTCGCGATCCGGGCAGGTGAGTGGAAGAAAAGCACCCAGGCCAACAACTGGGTTGGCTATGCCGTGGCCAAGGCGCTGAAGCTGAACCTGAACGACAGGGCCAACAAGGCCAAGGTAGTTGGTCTGATCAAGGTATGGTTGGCCTCCGGGGCGCTGGTCGAGGTCGAAAAACAGGACGACCGACGCAAGACCAAAATCTTCATCGAGGTGGCCGATGAGGACTGAGTTTTGCTCCACCTGGAAAAAGCAAAGGAACCTGCTCCGCTCCACCCCCACACCCCTAGAGGGGTGGTGGTGGAGCAGAATAATGCGGCACTTGCTCCACTTTGCTCCACTACGAGGTGGAGCAGTGGAGCACGCAGGTGCATCATGCGTGTTCCGGCGGATGTTTCGTCGGGCATAAGTTCGAGATGATCGAGCCGGAGCCGACGATGGCGGCGGAGTAGAGCGGATCTTTCGCGGAGGGTGAAACGGGCGTAGCGTGGGAGGTGGGGAAAACGACTGCCGGCCCTTGTTTGTAGAAAATTGGAATCTTGGCATGCCAATGCCTAAAACCGATTTCGAGCTGCCCAATCTGCGCGAAACGGGCAAGGCCAAGCGGCTCAAAAACCTGAGACCAGGCCTCGGTCGACCGAAAGGCGCGACATCGAGGATCACGAAAGATTTGCGGCAAGGTTTGATCGAAAGCGCAGTCCTGCACGGCAGCGACGGACGTGGTCGCGATGGTTTGGTCGGTTTTTGCCTGCACTTGGCTTTCAATCATCCGCGAACGCACGGCGCTCTGCTCGCAAAATTATTGCCACTGCAGATCCATGGCGACCTCCAGCACAGCGGTGTCGTCGGCACGATCAACATCGTTTCAATCCCGAGCGATCACTTCCTTACGGAGGCGGATATCGAGCGACTGCGCGAGGCAGGGCGCGAAACAATCGAGCACGAGCAGCAACCGACCGCACCCGCGGAGACCACAGCCGATCACCTGCAGCGAGCCGGCGTGCGCCGTGTGGTTTGAGAGCAAGCTCATCGCGGTCTATCTGTTCGAGTCCGAGCGGCCCGAGCCCGAGCTTCCAACCACTGCACCTGAACCGCCGATGAGCTGGTACGATCGGATGATCGCGCGCGCCTTTGCCGATGAAGGCGCCGGCCGTGCTGTCATCATGCGTGATCCGGGAATCCGACCGAAGCCGCCGCGCCGGCCGTCCTGGGACCGCGAAAACGGCGGACGCTGGCGCGCTGGAGACCTTTAAATCGATCGGCCGTCCCGAACCAGCCTCCGCAGGGCGCGCGCTCCCAGGGCGCCAGGGCGCGCTTTCCAGGCCACTTAGGCGGGTTGCCGAAAAACCCGCCCTAAGCGACCCTCCGATGTCGCTCCGAAAATTAACATCGCTCAGCGGGCTCGCCAGCCGGCCCTCAGTGCAATCGACCTGGTGCAAAACTTGCAGCAATTCCCGAGCAAACCGGCAAACGCTTTCGGATGGTAGAGGCCTAAGAATTCGCAATAACCCACCAGCCCGCCCTCGCCATAGCCGTCGCGGCCCAAATTGATGGCCGCGGCGAGCAGACAGTGTACCGGCCGGTTGCTACCTGAGCGCGGAGCAAATAGCTAAGATGAACCCAGCGGCGCCGTTAGCCGATCAAGCTCCGCAGCTCGAATCAGCGCGTTTCGAAGAACTGGCCGAGACCGACCCCGATCACGAAAACGCTCCCGAGCCTAAGCCCGAGAGCGGCACGGTTGTCGTTAAATCGGCAAACTTACGCGCGCGGCAGGGGCGTTAGGCGGTCAGTCTCTGCGCCGTGCCGACGCCAATCTCGAACTCGAGCGCAACAGCTCGAACAGACTTACCGGCGGCACGGGCGGCGCGGATTGCCTTAACTTTAACGGCGTCGCCCGCAATTTCTGGCGGTCGGCCAAGTCGAATTCCTTCAGCCCTCGCGCGCGCAAGGCCGGACATGACGCGCTCATGTATCATCGAGCGCTCAAACTCAGCAAACACGCCCATCATCTGGAAGATTGCCTTGCCAGACGGCGTCGTCGTGTCGATGCCTTGCTGGTGCAAGTACAAATCCACGTGTTTGGCATGCATCTCTTGCAACACGCCCACAAGGTCTAACAGCGATCGGCCCAACCGATCGACCGACCACGCTGCAACCATGTCGAATTCCTTACGGGACACCGCATGCATAAGCTTGGCGAGCCCAGGGCGCTTGTCTCTTCCTTTGGCTCCGCTGATGCCCTGGTCTCGATAAACGGCCGTCACCGTCCACGAGTGGCGTTTTGCGACCGCCTGCAGCTCGCGTTCCTGATTGCGGACGGTTTGATGGTCCGTGGAAGTTCTAACGTAGAGGGCTACTCGCTTGGGTCGCTTCGCGGCGTTCATGGTGACTTCGTTCCTGTTTTGATGCCCCCAGCATGTACCATAAACAGCTGGTTTTGGAACGACTGAATCCACATCTTCCGTCGTTTGATTTTGCAAGGTTTTTTGAGACGCTTAGCGATAGGGTTTTTGGAACGGCGCTTATGCGATCGCAAGTCCGCAGCTGCGTTGATGATGATAGCTCGTGCAGCGAGCGCTGCTTCTGCGCGCGGGCTTGCCCTTTGCGTTCGATCCACGACCTTACGGCAAATGCCTTCCGCGCCAGAGCGCGCCCTGGAGGAGTAGGGGGGAGGGGTCGAGCGGGAACCTCGCTTTTTTTTCCACGCACGGGAGGCTCCTCATATGCCGCCCTAAATTCGAACCAGGTGCATTTCAATTATCTAATGGGCTCCTTTTGATGTTGGGCAGGCAGGGCCTCTCATATTTTCCAAAAATCGGCGGGCATTCCAACCATTTCCCAAATCGGCGCAGTTTTTCAGAAATTCGAATGGTGCGCTGCAGCAGCGCCTGGGCCGCCGCCCGCCGCCAGCGCGGTGCTTAACGTGGCGCCGCGACTGGAATTGAGCTGCGATGGTGCGTTTGGGCCTACCAAATCGAAAACCCTTCCCTCGGCTCTTTCTCCGCACGACAAAATCTAGGGATGCGCCTGAAGCCGAAAGCCCGGCGACGTGCCAGCTAGGGATTTTTCGAAGCCCGAAACTTTCCTCCGCGCCTTTGCCTGTCGCGTCCGCTCGCATCACCCGCCGCGGCGCACGAGAATCGCAACCCCCGCCCTCGCGGCGCTCGACGTGCTGTGTGCTGCGCTCGTCAGCGAAACCAAGCCACGCAAGCGGGAGTGCGAGGGCACATAGAATGGCCATCGGAAGAAATGCCACGCTTCCAAACTTGGCGTAGAGAATGCCCGAAAAAGGGTTAGCACGGCAGTCAAGCAACCGAGCCAAACGCGCAAATTGATCGGCCGGTTCCTGCCAGACGCGCTGGTCACCGAATTCGCCGATCATAAAAGACCCGCCGCTGAGCGGCGAAGAGCGGACCACGACAAGGTGGTAACAATGCAGTCCGCTACGACGAGAAACGACAAACTTAGCCAGATGATAGGCGTAACATCAATCGGGCTGATCAGTTGCCCTACGAAACCCTCGACGGCGCGATTCGCGAAACGCTTGAAGAAATCGCATCGCCGGAATTTCCCACACGCGTCGCTGCGGCGGGTCTCGCGGCTACTGCAAATGGACCCCACCATGGAGAAAATGCAGATGTCGAAACAGAAGAGTGAGCAACCGGCCGGCCTTCAACAAACCGGCTTTCGCGTGCACCCAAACGGCAAGATCGAACCGCTTTCTGAGCGCGAGACTTTGGACATCATCGTTCGCGCTCTCAACGGGGCGGCCGCACGCGCGCTCGGCGGTCGTCGCCCAGTGCATTGAGCGTGATCGAACGCACGACAGCGCCTGGGCGCGTGTTGCGCCGAGAAGACCACCGCTGGTGACCGCCAGTGATTTCTTGAAGGCGGACGCAAGCTGCGCGACTTCGAGCTTCCTCGGCGAGGTCGCGTACGGCTTCTGCGCGAAAACAGGGCACCGAACCTTTACTCGATCTTCCTGGGTTTGGATAATCCGAGGTAAATCAACCGGATGATAGAACGCGGCGTGTTGGGAGCCTATGCTCACGCCGCTGGACGTTTCGCGCATCTCGTTCAGCGAGCCTTGGCCTCGAGATTGCGGCATCCGAGCGGGCATTTTCCTTCTACGAACAGCGGCCCGCCCTGAGCGGTTCTGGAACCCGAGGATCGAAAAGGAGATCTGACCAACGGAAATGAGGAGGATAATATGAACCGGACCAGTCTTTTCAGCGCGTCTGTACTGTTGGCCCTGGGAGCTGCTCTGCTGCCGGGAAACGTCGTTGGTCAACAGAAGTCGGTCAGGGAGCAACTGGTGGGGACCTGGACATTTGTCTCCTCGACAACCAAACTTCCCGATGGCAGTCCGGCGTGGGGCACCAATCCAAAAGGGCTGCTGATCTTCACCGAGAACGGTTACTTCTCCTCGCAAATTGTGCGCTCCGATCTGCCGAAGTTTGCGTCGAATAACCGCGCACAGGGCACGCCAGAGGAAAACAGATCCGTGGTGCAGGGGAGCATTGCCACCTTCGGCAAATACAAGGTTGACGACACGAAAAAAACCTACACGCTGAAATTTGAGGGCAGTTCGTTCCCAAATCGGGCAGAAACCGAACAGACGCGAGCATTCGAAATTACCGCCGACGAATTGAAGATCGCCAACCCATCAACATCGATGGGCGGGTCTTCTGAGCTCGTCTACAGGCGCGCCAAGTAGGTCGGAAAAAACTGTTTGAGCGGATCGCCAGGGAGGGCGCGTCTCAAGAGCGCGGCGGCCACATGGCCCGGACCCGCGCTGAGTGAATCCGCGATTCCTGAGCTGCCCGGGTCATGCAGATATCTACGTGTTTCCCGGATTCGCTAAACAACGCGCATCAACCTTAGGGGCGAATGAATGCAACAGATTGAAACCTACGATGCGCATGCGGGCGACAAATTCACAGCTCTTAACAGATCACCAAACGGACCGGGCCGGCTGCAAGGCTTCACCGGATCAGATGGTTTGGATCGATCCGCGGCTTGATTGCGCTTGCGGTCGACGTTTTTGCTCTTCTTTTTGGATTCGGTCCGTTGGGAATCTTTGAGCGAAGATGAAAATGCATTGGGATCGCGCCAGTGTCGGCTTATGATCTTGGTTTCCACCGGTGGGCTAGGCGGGGTGACGACAGGTGCGGTTGGCTCGATTGACTGCAAGACAGCTTGGGGCGGGGTTTCCTGACGCACGTAGTTGATCTCAAGCCGATCGGCCTTGCCTAGCGCGTCTTGAGCGTCAGCAATACCAACCGTCGACTCGTCTGCTAAGACCTCTGCGGCTGTGGGGCCGGCAGGCGTTCTAACCGCCTTGCCGACAGTCAAGGCGCTGAGCAGTGCTAGACACACAATCGCAAGCCAGACCGTCCTGATCATCGGCGCCCTAGACCGGTATCAGCAGGCAGCCTCCGTATGAATTTTGGCGGTTAAAGGGCGAGATACACTCAATTGTGAGGATTGTATGGCGAGGCTGTTTGCCGCTGCTCAGGCTTTGGTTGGCATGCTCGGTTCTTACACGCCAAGCACCGAGCATAGCCTGCAAAGTGGAGGAACACTTCAGTGTAGATAGGTTGGGACCGTTTTGGATTTCGCTCTGCTATATTTCGTTTTAGATGTTTTCGCTTGCTATGCTTCAAGTCAGTGCAAGTGCAATTTGCGTAATGCTTTTTGTCTTCTGTGCCTCACGATAAACCTGCGCAGCAAGGTTCTTTCGGGTTAGATTACGAGTGACGGTTGTGTGGGGGGGTGTCGTTGCCGGCGAAAGCTTCATCTCCTAAGGCTGAGAGTGCCGGCCTCCTCCTGTTCAAAAACCGTGATAGTGACATCCAGTTCCTGCTCGGCCACCCGGGGGGCCCGTTCTGGAGCCGTAGGATGTTGGTGCGTGGAGCATTCCGAAAGGGCTGATCTCTCCCGGTGAGGAGCCACTTGCTGCCGCGCGGCGTGAGTTTGCCGAGGAGACCGGGCACCATCCGACGGGAGATTTCATCCCGCTAGGCGCGGTAAAACAACCGGGCGGGAAGGTGGTTCACGCTTGGGCTGTTCAGGGCGACTGGGATCCTGCGGATCTGCGAAGCAATACGTTCGACATGGAATGGCCACCGCGATCCGGGCGGCGCCAGCCATTTCCCGAGCTCGATCGGGCAGCTTGGTTCAACGTGTACGAGGCGCGCCTAAAGATTCTGAAAGGTCAGGTCCTCTTTATCGATCGTCTGTTGGAGGCGTTGGTCAGATTGACGGGAGCTGATCATTAGCGAGAGAGCGTGTTTTCCATCGCCGCGAGCCCGGCGCCGTAAATCATCACGTCTCTGCCGCATCGCCGACTACCGCGCGCGGCTCGTAGATGCGGAAAGGGACTGAGCACGCCCGCTTCTGTACGCGTCGAGCATAGCGCCCGGCCGATAACCGGCAGGCTGTCCGCTACTCTTAGGAACCATCGTGCGATCGTTGCACTTGATGGGCATGGCGAAAACTCCCCTCAGTATCGAGATCGTTCAGGAGGGTGAGGAGCGCTTCATCGTCAAGACCCATTGCCGACGGTAGCGAGCAGCGCCTACCGATCGTAAAGCTGCCCAGGAAGAAGCGTTATCCAGATCGCCCGTACTGGACTTGGAAATTCGACAAATTCGACAAGAGTAAAAAGAAGGGGTTTTGAAAGTGGAAGGGGTGCTTAACGTTGAAAGCAGCGACGAAAGGGCGAGCAACGTCCAATCTGGTCTCGCGCTTCCTGCTGCAATCTGTCCGATCAATAAACTCTATCCGCTTCATCATTCGTCCTTGGGAAGCCGGTCAAGGTAGGCGAGTCCAGAACACGTGAGCTCTTCGGTCTCGCCTTGGCTGGCCTCCAGCCTCCCTTGCAGATGCCGCTCCAATAGGCATCGTCGACCATCCGCAACGTCAACGTCGCGATGCGTCGCCAGATAGACGGTCCAAGCTGTGTCGACCGCCTTTCGAAGAACTTCATCGACCATTCTCCAGCTCCAACAAGTGTGACCCCTGAGGGCACATTGTCCACGAAGGTTTCCTATTCTTCCCGGAGCGTCCGAGGTTCAACGGTAATCAGTCGCTGCAGTACCTGCGAGCACCAAGATGTCACGCGATCCGGGTCAATACGTTTCGAGCAGCTCCATCACTCGCCTAGAGCAGGATGAAAAAACGTTCGTCTGGTTCAAAAGCCTCGGCCTACCTCCAGCCGGGCAACTTCCGGGCGCTTTCGGACTTACGATGGAAAAAGTGGAAGAAGCCCCCGGGAGGGTCGCTTTGCTGTGCCGTTGCAAGTTTGCGGAGTTGAAACTTCGGTGAAGGCCGCTTCCGCGCTCAGAACGATAAAGGGTGACCTTGATGTCCATGCGGACTTCCGCCATTCAACGATCGACCCTCGGTCTTCATTCACTTGAACAGTATGAGCCGCTAATCGGCGCCGTTCGAACGGATAGCTATTAAGGCCCACATTCAGTTCGACGTTCTATGGCTTTGGCCGCCACCAAGCGATTAGGCAGCTGTCAGAACGTCTCGGTAATCTTGCTCAGGCGAGGGGGACGATCCGGGTCATACCCGGAGGCGCGCGCTATGTGCTCTATCATCCGATAGGCCGGAACCAGCATGGTGATGGGGTCGGTGGCGGGATCATCCTCGGCCAACCAGGGCAGCGAGCCATGCGGCCCGCCGCATAGATGTAGCGCGACCTTTTGCTCGCGCAGTTCTTCTGTCAGGGCATCTACCGAGGCCGCCGTTTCGTCCATGAGGCGCATCATGACAACCGGCGTGCGCCATGATAGCGCGGCGCGCGGTCCATGCTGCAACTCGGCAGCGCTCAGGCCAATAGAAGGTAGGCGCAGGACTTCCGAAAGTTTGAGGGCGATCTCCCGCGCCGAACCTAGGCCCAGGCCTCGCGCAGCCACAAACACAGCTGATGCCTTGGTGAGATCATCGGCAATCTTGGACCAGTCCAGCGTCATTGCGCGGTACAGGCGCTCGGGCAGCCCATCGAGGGCTGACCTCAGCGCATCATCATCCGCCAGCTCGGCGACAAGGCCGGCGCCAGCTGCCATCGAGCCTATTACGGTCTTGGTCGCGGGTACGGAATGCTCTTGGCCGGCCTCGATCGGAATGACGAATTCCGCTTCGTCAGCTACCGGTGACGAGGTCGCATTGACGATGGCGATGGTGCGGGCGCCCGCGGCGCGCGCCGACCTGGTCGCTGCGATAAGATCCGGGCTGCGCCCGGATTGCGATATCACGATGAACAGCGCATGGCGCAGCATCAATGGTGTGCGAAATGCCGTGATCACCGACGGAGCGCTGGTCGAAACGGGGAGACGAAGTCGCGTCTCGATAAGATATCTTAAGTAAACCCCGGCATGCCCGGAGCTTCCCCGGCCGCATACGACGCACAGGGGGACGGAGCCGATCTCAATTCGCTGTGCGATCTCGCGCGTGGCGGAGCGGTTACGAACAATTTTGGCGACAACATCCGCGCTTCCCCCGATTTCGCTCGCCATCGCGGAAGTGGTCACGGCTCAACCGCTCCGCCTTGCTTGCGCGCAGCCCCTCCCTTGGGATGCCGGTCACGATCCCTGGCGAGCTCGGCAAACACGCGCCGAAGGTTGCCGTCACAGTTGTTTAGAATGGTCTCGGCATCAACCCTGTCGACGCCCAGCGCCAGAAGGCCTGCCGTCTTGATGTCTCCCTCGGCCTGCTCAAGCCAGCGTGCCGCATGCGAGGTATCACACTGCGCGATTTGCGACACCATGGCCTCGGCGCGCCGCTTCAGCTTGGCGTTGGTCGGCTGCATGTTCACCATCATGCCGCGGTACACCCGGCCAAGGCGCAGCATGATCCCTGAGGAGATCAGGTTGAGCACAACCTTCTGCGCGGTGCCTGCCTTCATCCGCGTGGAGCCGGCGATCAGCTCGCGGCCGGTCTCGATCAGGATCGGAAACTTTGCCGACGTCAGCAGTGCGGTGCCGGGATTGTTGGCAACACCAATCGTCACTGCACCGAACGAGCTTGCCTGCTGCAGGGCGGCGACCGTGAATGGCGTTGTCCCGCTGGCGGCAACGGCGATCACCGCGTCGTGCGGTGTGAGCTGCGTGGCATTGATCTGCGTGACCGCATCGTCGACATCATCCTCCGCACCCTCGATGCTGGTGACGAACGCGCTGTCTCCGCCGGCGACGATGAAGCGGACCCGCTCGCTGGGCCAGGCGAAGGTCGGCATCAGCTCGGCGCCGTCCTGGACCGCCACGCGGCCCGAGGTGCCGGCTCCGATATACACAATGCGTCCATGATCACCCAGCGCCGCCTTGGCCGCTTCGGTCGCCGCAGCGATCGCGGGTAGGGCATGGCCGATCGCTGCGACTGCCGCAAGCTGGCCCTCCCACATAGCTTCCATCGCTGACGTCAGCGACCATGCATCAAGATCGGCAAAACGGGGATCGACTTCTTCGGTGGCCATATCGTTGATCCATTCGCCATCAAACGCGGAACTTTGAAGTCTGTTCATGGTCAGTTTCTCTCTTGGGTAGGTCAAGCCGCCCTCGGGCCACCAGCAACGCGCCGGCCGCCGCATCCGCGTCAGGAGACTTCAGGCGGGCGCGCAGGTCAGGCGTCAGCCAGGGCGTAATGACATCCGCGAGTCCGCCTACCAGCGAGAGCCGGTCAATTCCTCTCGCCAGGAACAGATCAAGCAGATCGCCAATGGCATCCGCCGCGCGTTCGACAATGCGACGGCCAACCGGATCGCCTTGATTGGCGTGCCGCATCACGATCGGCGCGAAGGCAGCGTCGGCAAGGCCAATTCCGGCGTACATCCGCGCGAAATCCTCGCCCGTCAGTCCGGCCTGTGCGGCTGCCGCTTCAGTGGCCTCCATGATGGAGCGCCAGGCCCTCTCGAAGCCAATTCGCATCGTGGCAGGCCCCGAGTTCGCTACTCCGAGTACGCTGCCGTTCTCGTCTTCGATTCGGGCGCGGCAGCGGGTTCCACCGCCATCAATGCCGAGATACATGGTACCTTTTGTTCCCATGAAAGGTTAACACGAAGGTTTCGCTCCGGGTCCGTCCCAAAGCCCCTTGGTGTGCAATTGAAGCCTTGTTCGCGACCCGCCTCACGAGTTCGTGACTGCCACTCTCGGATCAACACTGATGGGCCAGGTTTCCTCTCTCACGATTGCCGCGCAGCATATCTTTGATGGTGCCGACATGCGCGGGCCGGGGTCGGTCAGGATCTCGCAGGGGCGGATTGAAAGCATCGCCTTCGGCCAGGCGGAGGCGCGCGCCTCCGTCCACGCTCCCGCAGACGCGGTCCTTGCCCCCGGATTCATCGACATTCAGGTCAACGGAGGCGGGGGCGTTCTTCTCAACGATCAACCAACGGAGGCTGGCGTTCGACGCATCGTTGAGGCGCACCGCAAGGAGGGCACCACGGGCTGCTTGCCGACCCTCATCACCGATCGCAGCGAGGTGCTCGAGCGATTGGCTGCAGTCGCCCAGGCTTGTCTCAAGGTTCCCGGCGTTCTCGGTTTTCATCTGGAAGGACCGGCCCTCAACAGGTCTCGCAAGGGCATTCATCCGGAAGCCGAGATACGCGTGCCCGATCGGCGCGATCTCGCCGCGATCAAAAGTTTTGGAGGCCGCGGCCGCTCCATTGTAACCTTGGCCCCGGAATGCGTGCCTGCATCCATGATCGATGAACTGATCGGCGCCGGATTGCGTATCGCGGCCGGCCACAGCGACGCCACCGCAGCCGAAATCAGGCAGGCGGTCGATCGCGGTCTCTCGGGAGTGACCCATCTGTTCAATGCCATGTCGCAATTGCAGGCCCGGGAGCCGGGCTTGGTGGGCGCTGCGCTTGACGATGACCGGCTGTTTGCAGGGATCATCTGCGACGGTATCCACGTTGACCGCGCCGGATTGCGTGTTGCCTTCCGCTGCAAGGGACGCGATCGACTGATGCTGGTCACCGATGCCATGCCACTGGCGGGCACGAACGACCGGCAATTCATGTTGCAAGGAAGGCTTATCACGTTGCACGAAAATCGCGTGGCTGGCCCCGATGGCACACTCGCGGGCGCTCACCTCACCATGATCGAGGCCGTGCGCAACGCTGTTGCGCTGCTCGGAATCTCCCTTGTCGATGCCCTCATCATGGCCTCTCGGACGCCCGCGGCATTTCTGGGTCTTGAGTCCGAGCTTGGACGGATCGCGCCCGGATACCGTGCGGACCTTGTCGCCTTCAGTCCGAACTTTGAGGTCGTTGGGACATGGATAGGCGGCGTCGGTTCGATGTGCGAGCCGAGCGAGGCTTCTCACCGAGGTTAGATGCGCAATCATCCCATCATCGTGCAAAAGTATGGCGGTGTCTGCCTTGAAACACCGGCGAAAATTTGCGCGGTTGCGCGCAGCCTCGCCGACCTGCATGGCCGTGGTCATCGGGTCGTGGCAATCGTCTCGGCCATGGGCAAGACCACCGATCAATTGATCGATATGGCCTATCAGGTAAGCCCGACCCCCAATCGACGCGAACTCGACATGCTGCTAACGACCGGTGAGCGCGTCAGCATGTCCCTGATGAGCATGGCGCTTTCCGATCTCGGCGTGCCCGCAATCAGCTTCACCGGCAGCCAGGCCGGCGTGATGACCGATGGCTCCCATTCCTCCGCACGCATTGTGGATGTACGGCCCATTCGCGTGCGTGAGGAACTTGATCGTGGGCGCGTTGTGGTGCTGGCAGGATTTCAGGGCGTGAACCCGGCGACCAGGGAAATTACGACTCTCGGCCGGGGCGGCAGCGACACCACGGCCGTTGCGATGGCCGCGGCCCTGAAGGCCGATCGCTGCGAGATCATCAAAGATGTCGACGGAATTTGTTCGGCCGATCCGCGCATCGTGCGGGAGGCAAAGCCCCTGCGGCAAGTGGACTTCGCATCCCTGTCCGAAATGTGCTTCTGGGGTGCAAAGATCCTTCATTTTCGCAGCCTAGAGCTGGCGCAAAGTCAGGATGTGCCTCTGGTTCTTAAGCGGTGGGGTGGCACAGAAAACAGCACTCAAGTAATGAAAGAGGTTACAGGTATGGAAGACGGAAAGATTCTGGCCGTCAACTCGATGGCTCGCATTGAGCACGTGGAGATCGATTCCAAAGATCTCAATCACGGTTTCGAGAAATTCGCGCAGCATCTCAAGCGGAACGGCCTGTCTTGGCCGCAGCTCCTCGCCGCGAGCTTCACGGTTGGGAAAAGCAGCATGACCATGGCCTGTGATTCAGAGTGGCTCGACGCCCTGTTGCGCACTTTGGACGGAAATAAGGATTTGCGCCAGCAGCGCGAAGCCTCAAGCTCGGTGAGTCTCACGTGCTTCGGTGGCGTTTCGTCGGAATTGCCCTTCAGGGCGTTGCAGGTTCTCGGACTTCACGGGATTGTGCCCGACAAGTATGTGTTGTCGCCGCATTCTGTCAGTCTGTTTGTGCCTGTGGAGAACCGGGAGGCCGCGGTTAGGGCGTTACATTCGCTTGTCCAGTAAGCATAGGTTCGCCAGGTGGTTCGGATCGCTTCCGCTGGGTTCGTACCGGCCACAATCGAATCAGATCGAAATGGCCGCGCTGCCTTTGCTTTGACCTTAGCCCGGCCGGTCTTGCCCTCGCGGTGGGGGATGCAGCGAGCTGACCAATTCAACGGTTTGGTGAACCGCTTCACGCAGTCGAACCCGTTAGCATTGTTCGCCGCGCGAGGTCCTGTCGGAGCCGAGGCCAACCTCCTCGCAAAATCGCATACGGCAATGGACCTAAGCCGCTAAGAAACGGCCCAACCTCCGCTGCAGCAAGTTCCAGCAGCCCCAACTTTGCGCAGCCCAAGATACGACATTACCTATTTCCCGGCGGAACATGTGCCAACAGTTATGCGTTCATATGCATCATCGGAGACACGATCATGGCATCGAGCGCTCGCATTTTCTTCGCCGGAGTGGGAACGACTTTCGCAATCCTCGGTGTTGGCTTTGGCGGCGGGCTTCTCATGGCGAACTCGGCTCTCAAGGAACCCACGGGCTATCAGGCTCGCGCAACCGCGCAACCGCTATCACCTGTCAGAGTCATCTTGCCTACGACTGCAGAAGCAGCCCAACCAACGCAGCCGCCCCAACGGGTAGCTCTGTCTGACGTGGTACCGGAGGCCGCGAGGGAAGCGCAGCCAGAAAAGCGCCTTGAGCAGATAGATCTTAGGAAGACTGAAGCGGAGTTGCGTGAGCGTCGCAAACGTTACGCGGAACGTAAGGCTAAGCGAGAGGCAGCTCGCGCTAGGCAACTGGCACGAGCGCGTTCAGATGCACCGATTATGGCATTTGGCGGAGAGAACACTCCGCGTTTGGCACTATTCGGCAACTAGATGCGGGCGTTTGGTTCTAGCGCTTCGGGCGCCGGTCCCAAAGGGTTGCCCAGTGCGATTCCACCTTCCTTCGCCCGGTCCTAATCGGTTGGTTGTTCCGGCGTGATAGTGAATACGAGTAAGCGCGTATCAGTTCCTACAAAAAAATTTGCCTGCGCGTTGCGATTTACGCCATCCGCTTTTGCGGGTTACCGCAGTCCAAGAGACGACGGCGCTCGCCACAAGCGGATTGCCGACCGGCATTGCGAATCCTATACGTCTGATGGAGCGGGCTGTGGTGATAGATAACACTCGGAAAAGGCGCGCAAGAAATCCGGAGGATCCTGAGAATTGTTGCGGCGTTGAATGAAGCGGCGGTAACACCTATTGTTCCAACTGCAGCCGGCTAAATTCCGCGACCCTGATCATGCATCCGCTCTGCGGCGTTACTGTCGGACATACAGCAATGATTTGGACGCGGCTCTACATGCCTACGGAACCAAGCGGGATGCTGCCGGCGTGCCCGTCGGCGGCTCGCCGTGACCGTTAGCACAGGGAACCCGTTAGCTTCCCACCTCTGAGGTCGGGCGAAGTTGCCCTAAATTGACTGCGTCGCGCGGCGCGTCATCAGCGAGCCGAACGGTCAACGAAGCAATCGCGGCATCACGTGCGCGCGGCATGCCCTTGGACGGCATGAGTCAATGGACGCCCAAATGCTTTGCAAGCGCTTGCCGTCGCAGAATGCGAGCATGAAAGGTTAGCCGCGGAGCGCTGCGCCTGTGTCTGGCCGCTGAAGCGGAACTGGCGTGAGACCATGACCTGCCGAAAACGGCAACCAAGAACGGACCAGTTTTCCTTACACCGCGCAACCGAAGCCTATTACGGGCACGTTGGATTCCATCCCACTAGCAAGATGCTGTTGAGCGGATCGGAAAGGCGGCACGTTGGTCACAATGGAACTAACGAATTGTGCTGGGTACACTGCTTGAAAACATTTGCATGGTGTTGGCGACTTAGGAACTTTCGGTAATCCTATAGATTACCCGCGGACCTGCCCTTATGCGCCTGGAGCGTCCAATGTATCATCATGTCAAAAAGCTCATGTTCACCGTTCGAGTCGATGAGCCCGATCCCCGCTTTGGAAATATGCTGTTGGAGCAGTTTGGAGGCGCGAACGGCGAACTGGCGGCCGCGATGCAGTATTCGATCCAAGGCTTGAACTGCGACGACCCGGAACGCAAAGACCTTTTGATGGATATCGGCACGGAAGAATTGAGCCACCTCGAAGTGGTCGGCACCCTCGCTCGTCTCCACCTCGCACCCATGAAGTTTGACCGGGATGCGGCCGAAGCAGACCCGCTGATCGCAATAGCCGGTGGCGGCGGCGTTAATCTCTTCAATTCGCAGGGCAATGCTTGGACCGCCGACTATTTAAAAATCACAGGCGAACTCGACGTCGATCTTCGAAGCAATATTGCGGCTGAAGCCCGGGCGAAGATCGTCTACGAGCGCCTCATCAATTTCTGCGACGACGCCGGAACCAAGGACGCGTTGCAATTTTTGATGACGCGCGAAATCACCCATATGAAGGCTTTTGCGGCGGCGCTTGAAAGTATGTCAAAGCCAGCATTTACGATTGGTCGGCTTGCACCAACTCCGGGGTTGGTCAACCAATTCTTCAATGACTCGACTGGATCCGGTGACCGCGGCGAAATCGACACGCGCGGTCCCTGGAATGAGGGTGGCGACTGGGAATTCATGAAGTCGCCCGCCATTCAGGCGGATGTCGACACCTTGACCGAGGCGTCCGTCGAAAGCTCGCCGGCTGAAGCTGTCGAAGGGTTACAGGAGCTCCTGGTCGACGAACTTCGCGACATTTTGCACGCGGAAAAGCAACTCACGAAGGCGCTTCCGCTGATGGCGGAAGCTGCCCGTTTTGACCAACTTCGCGAGCTGTTCGAACAGCACTTGGTTGAGACGGAAGCACAAATTGAACGCATCAACGAGTGCTTCTCCCTGCTTGGAGAAACCGCCCGCGCCAAACCCTGCAAAGGCATGATGGGTTTGGTTGAAGAAGGCCAGGAGGTCATGACGAAGGGTGAGAAGAAGGAGGATGCCGCCGCGGACCTGGCTCTTATCGGTGCCGCCCAGCGGGTTGAGCACTACGAAATATCAGGATACACGACGGCACGAAATCTGGCTTCCCAGCTCCGCCACAGCGCCGTCAGCGCACTTCTTTCGCAGTCGTTGGCTGAGGAAGAGAATGCCGACCAACTGCTGAATCAAGTCGCCCGATCCCTGATGTCCGTGGCGAGGATGCCAGCCGCAGTTGAGCAGACGACAGCGGAAGAAGCATAAGCTCGATCGTGGCGGGCTCGAGCCCGCCACGATTCCAAGCCCATCGCGATTAATCTAAAAGGAATTCCTCATGGCAAAATCGGTGATTAAAACAGTGGTTGCAGCGTTCACTGGCTCGGAAGCATTGCCCCTTGGCAGCGAGATGCCTGAGACGCCAGGGTTGAAGCTAACTGTCGGAAAGATATCTACAGCGACAAGAAAATCGTTCGTTGCCAACGGTGCTGCTTTGAAAGAGCGATAAGCGCGTCGCGTGCGCTGGTCCGCTTTGAAACGCGGGGATGGGTCCTGAATGTGGGGATTCTCGCGTCTGCTAGAACCTGGGGCTACTAGTTCACAGTTGAATTTCCTGCTTGCACAGGCTTTGTATCCTGCCTAATCCGTGCAGTGAGCAACTGCAATCTTGCTTCGAGTTCAAGATTCTGAATGAGCACTGTTCGCAGGGCGAGCCTGACATCACCATCGGCGCCCGCCAAGATCTGATCAATGGCGATTTCATAAGGGTCTTTATCCATAATTCCTCCGCGTCAGATTCGGACTGGATCGAACCAAAGCGTCATTTGATAATCGATGGTCAGTTCTTCGCCCGCCTTGATCGCGCGCTTGGCGAAGACGTCGATGAGCAGCGCATCAATATGGCGTACAAAGTTGCAGTTAGGGTCGAACGAGTGACTGAGCAAACTGGTGTAGCCGAGAGCAATCGCCGACCGGCCGCGATGTTCATACAAATCCTGTTCTACGGTGTCGTGCTCCCACATAAAAACATACGTAAAAATGACTGTGCCATCGACCGTCGGTCGTTCATGCGCGGGAATAATCAGAACGGGCGACCTTTCGATGAGTTGCCCATGCTCAATATCCTCCAAGGCGACGATCCCACGCCCCCGATCCCCAAAGTCAACGACGCCTATAGCACCCCGCCTTGCCAGCGGTAGAGCTCGGTCGGGCATTTGCATCAGTTGTTGATCATTCATTCCTTTCGAACATCCGCCCCCTGGCTTTGTTCCTAATAGGAACATCATTCATCTGGCGGGGTTGAGCCGGATGCAACACGATTCCGATCCCATGTCCAATGCCGGGCTCAAGGCCCTAGTCTCGTTCTTGCGAGAAACTCGCTATGAATTTGTCACCCCAACCCCGGCTACTCACAACCGGATCAATAATCGACCGGCGCATAGACGCGCAGAACTGTTAACGGACATATTTGGTTGGAGCAGACCCTTCGAGAGTGCTGTTCTACCAGCATCGCTGTTTGACGTATTGAAAGATGGTGGTGTCATCCGCGAAAAAGATGGCGGATGGATAAGCGGTGTACGTGCATCGACGCTGCACAGGCAGACCTTGCTGCACTCAGCGTTCCCGACGTTGTCGCCGGACGCGGTATTTTTCGGACCCGATACTTATCGCTTTGCCAATGCGATCAGGAGCAATCTTCGAGCGGAGCCGCGCACACTGCAAAGAGCCCTGGACATTGGCTGCGGAACAGGGGCGGGAGCAATCGTGATTTCCAAGCAGGCGACATGCGACGAAATATTAATGACTGACATCAACGAAACGGCTCTGCAGTTCGCAGCGCTTAATGCCGACGCGGCCGGCGTCGAAGCCGTCCCTTTGAATAGTGACCTGTTTGCGAACGTAGATGGCGATTTCGGTTTGATCGTAGCTAATCCACCTTACCTGAACGATCCACTGCAACGAGCGTATCGCCACGGTGGTGGCGAACTGGGGAGCGCATTGTCTGTGCGCATTGCGGAGGCCGCTAAAGAC
This sequence comes from Bradyrhizobium sp. JYMT SZCCT0428, assembly GCF_018131075.1. GTDB lineage: Bacteria > Pseudomonadota > Alphaproteobacteria > Rhizobiales > Xanthobacteraceae > Bradyrhizobium. The sequence continues at coordinate 91,604 of NZ_JAFCLS010000023.1, forward strand.
CGGCTCTCGCCGGGCGGATCGTTACTTTTGTACACGGGGTCGCCGATAGTCGCCGGACGAGATCTCCTTCTTCGAGCTGTTGAACAATGTTTTGCAGGCTCTAATCTGATCTGGTCTTACGAGGAAGTCGATCCCGACGTATTTGGCGAAGAGCTTGAAACTGAAGCCTACAGCACCGTCGATCGGATTGCGGCTGTGCTTTTAACCGCACGGATGCCGGGAGTACTCGAATGCTAGATATTGTTCGTTCACCGCCGCTAGATAAGGATCGGGACATCCAGTTTAAGCTCAATCGCCTTAATGCATTGCGCTTCAATCCAGGGCTGCCAACTCCAAACTGGAAAGTTGAAGCCGCTGAGCTTGCCGAGCTCTCCTTCCTGGAGGGAGGCTTTCTCGAGCCGGCTCGCAAAGCGGTCGCAGCAAGAGCGGCTTTGGCGCCAACAGACCCGAAACAGTTCGTCGGCTGGTTTGAGGAGCTGAAGGAAAGCGGCCCTGGCCAGAACGACCCGCTGTTCCCTTGGCTCGCCGAAGAATGTTCGATGGACCAGATGAAATGGTTTCTGACGCAGGAGGTCGCCGGCGAAGCTGGATTTGAAGATCTAACGGCGCTGACGCAGTTGAAACTCCCGGTTCAGCCCAAACTTGAGTTAGCAAGGAACTACTGGGACGAAATGGGGCGGGGCAACCCAAAAGCCATGCACGGACCGCTTCTGGCTGCGCTATCGGAGCACCTAGGCCTCAATCCGCGGCCAGACACGACCGTGACCGAAGCGTTGACGCTCGCGAACACTATGGCGGGTCTGGCTGCCAATCGCCGTTACGCCTACCATTCAGTAGGCGCGCTCGGGGTAATCGAAATGACGGCGCCGGCGCGGTCGGCTGCGACCTCGGCCGGCTTGAAGCGGCTTGGCGTCAAGGCCGGGAATCGACACTATTTTGCTCTTCATGCCGTGCTCGATGTCAAACATTCGATGGCGTGGAACGCCGAGGCTATCAAGCCTTTGATACAGCAAAACCCTGAGTACGCCACTGCCATTGCCGAAGGTGCCTTGATGCGCCTGGTATGTGGAGCACGTTGCTTCGAGCGCTATCGAGCCGAATTCAGGCTTCAGTAAGCCATGCGCTTCTTGGGCATAGGCGACAGCTGCGATCTCGGGGCTCTGTATATGAGGCTTCTCGCTGATGGCCACGAGGTGAGAGTCTACGTCGGAGAACCTTTAGCTCAAGGAACTATGGCTGGCCTCGTGGAACACACCTCTGATTGGCAGAGCGAGCTTGGCTGGATTAGGTCCGTTGGAAACGATGGCGTAATCCTCTTCGAGAACGTGGCTAAATCGCGAGGTCAACTTCAGGATCAGCTGCGCAAAGATGGTTTCAACGTGATCGGCGGAAGTGCATACGGCGATCGACTGGAAAACGACAGGGCTTTTGCTCAACACATTCTTGCCGACATAGGCCTCAAAACAGCCAAGGTGTTTGAATTTTCCGACTTGGCCCGTGCCGACGCGTTTTTGGCGCGACGCCCTGGCCGTTACGTGTTGAAGTTCAACGGGCCAAGTTTCGGTGCGAAAGATAACTACGTTGGAAGGCTCTCCAGCGGTCTGGACGTGATGGCGGTTTTGCAAGCCAAAGCGTCTCGGTTGCATGATGGCTCTAGTTTTATATTGATGGAGCACGTCGAAGGCGTGGAGATGGGTGTTGGCTCCTATTTTGACGGGAAAGAATTTGTAGGTAATGCCTGCCTCGACTGGGAACACAAGAGGTTCTTTCCCGGAAATCTTGGTGAACTCACGGGTGAGATGGGGACGATTGCTACTTTTGACCGGTCCCAGAGATTTTTCGAGCAGACGTTAAAGCCGATGGCCCCATTGCTTTCCGCTGGCGGTTATTGCGGCTACATCAATCTGAATACTATCGTCAATTCATCGGGTATCTGGCCTCTGGAGTTCACGTGTCGCTTCGGTTATCCCGGTTTTGCGGTCTTGGGGCCCTTGCAGGAAACGAAGTGGGCGGACCTGTTCGCAGTAATGAATGGGCACCCGGGGCAAGTGCGAATGCGTCCAGGCTTTTGCGCAGCAATTGTCTTGACGACGCCCCCCTTCCCCTATGATCGCAAGGCTGTGGAAGAACCTGTCGGATTGCCTGTGATATTCGATGGCGAGCTAACTCCTGACGAGCACAACCATCTTTATTATGGTGAGGTCGGCCTTTCCAAGGGACGTCTGGTCACATCGGGCCAATACGGCTGGACTATGGTGGCGACCGGTACCGCGAAATCCATCGAAGATGCTCGAATTAAAGCTGGTGCGCTGGCTGACAAAGTGGTGGTGCCAAACGTGCGATACCGGCGTGATATCGGATCCAACTTGATCGAGCGAGATTTCCGGTTGGTAGAGGATCTCTACCTTTTCGACTGACCTAAGCTCGCACTCAAGGGGCTTCTTTTGTCGTGGCAACCCGGCTCAATTTGCTGAGCAAAATCCCCTCAGAGAAACGTTGATCCATCCCGCTGCTCCGCAGTAATCCAATGACAAAAATGCTAGAGTTCGTATGAAGTCCGCATGGTTCGTGCCCCCTCTTCGCGTGACATCCGTGTCGAAGGGTGCCGTCATTCGGGGCAGTGCACCTCCCTTCACGTGGATTGACGGAGTCAACGTTTCAGCGGCCCTTCGCTCTCGGCGGACCGTTTCCGATACACGGTGCCTGGCCCGGGCTGACAACAACGGACGCTTCGAGTGTCGGGTGCGCGCACGCGTCCGTGATGTTGTCCGTTTACGGTGGCGCCGCCCCGACGGCAGCGTCGGCGAGTGGGTGTTGCGGCGAGTTCCGGTGGGAGGCAAAGCGCGACATCCCGAGGTCGCAGTATTCCGAATGGGTGTAATCCTGGCCCGGAGGGGACTTGTTCGGCTGATGAATTTCAGCAGTTTGCGCCCCATCGCCGAGCCTGAGGCCAGATTGCGGTTCGTCAACCGGCGGACTCGCCGATCCGACACCATTCAGCTCAACGCGAAGGGCAACTTCCGACCGCGTACGATGGTGACGGCGGACCCAGGCGATGTGCTGAACATCTATGGCTTCTGCGGGCGGTGGATCAAGGTCGGGCAGATCGAGATTCCGCCTCCGACGCCTGACGGTCTGCCGAAGATCGCGCCTTTCAGAGGGAACAAAGTGGCTTTTCGAGTGGCTGCAATTAATGGGCGCGTGTTTGATGGTCGCCCCCGTGCCGGCGACGTGGTGCAGGGCGAACTGAGCAACTGCCATCTTGCCGCGGCGGCCGCGGCCGTGGCTCACTTCCGGCCGGAGGCTCTGATCCTCAAAGCCCGTGGGCGCCTCTACGAGGCCACCGTGTTTTCGGCCGGCCGGGGCCGCCGTATCCTCGTCGATCGCGAACTCTATTATCGCCCGTCGGGAGAACTCATTTTCGGGCAGAACGGTCTGATGCAGAGCACGCGACCCGCGTGGTGGCCGATCCTCGAGAAAGCCTGTGCGACGGCACTCGGTGGATATAGTGCGCTGGACCGGGGAGGCACTGCGCATTGGGCGTTGCACATGATCACAGGACTGCCTCCGCGCCATCGACTTTTGGCGCCCGACTACGAGCAGGAACACTGGCGGGATCTCGCGTCTGTTCTCGCCACGAGTTCGCCTATTATAGCAACGACCCCGGCCCGCACAAATCGCAATAGCGGGATAGTGCAAGATCACTGCTATACGGTGTTGGGCTGCCGCGAGCATCGAAGCCGCCGTTGGATTACATTGAGGAATCCCTGGGGAGAGATGACGCCCCCCGGCGTTCGACGCTGGCGTGACGGCGTCTTTGAGATGCCGTGGCTGTCGTTCCTGCGTCACTTCTCAGGGCTGAGCTTTGTGGATACGAGGCCACCGTAGGGCCCCTGGGTGCTGGCCGTTTAAAGGGCGGGGCGATCGGCAACAAGCCGCGGCGTCTCCAGCGCGAAGACGACGCAAAAAATGTATATGTCGGCAGATGGCGGAGATTCGCTAAAACTCGGAGTGCCGTTCGGTTGTTCAAATGGACGTGGGAGAAGGACCGGGGCTGATGGAGGGGCAAGATTCGAAAGTCGGCGTGTATCCGAGCATCGCCCCACCGGCTCCACTGCCAGAGCGAACCGCGCGTCATCCGCATGATTAATCGGGTTAAACCCAGGCACAACCACGAAGCGCCCGAGCAGGCCGACCAACCAAGGATCGAAAGCCGTAGCCATGGACGCCGCGGCGCACGTGAAGGCTCGCGTTCTGCTTGCGTTGGTGCTGATCGGCCTCGCGTTGTCTTTGCCCGCCCGCTACGGCGGGCCGTTTTTGTACAACGACTAAGCGGACTAAGTCCCGCAAGTCTAAAAACTTACGACACAGATTCGCGCGGCGGACGGACCATCTCACGTCCCCGACTCCATAACCTCTATATCGTAGATGTTTCGCGGCGCCTTCTATCGCGCCGAGCCCACCGTGTCAGCCATCTTGGCCCCGCGCAGGCCCAGGGGTTTGGGCTTTCCGGTTGTCGTGTCGTAGATCGTCTGATGCTCCATCTCGGCATTTAGCTCGGCGCCCAGCAGTATCGCAATTGCGGAGATCCAGAGCCACGTCATGAATCCGATAGCCGCGCCAAGCGAACCGTAGGTTTCATTGAAAGTCCCGAAATTAGCTGCGTAAAAGGAGAACAGTGCGGAGGCAGCAATCCAAAGAAACGTAGCTGCTGCGCTGCCCCAAGTGATCCATCGCCAGCGTGGTGCCGCGCGGCTGGGTCCGAAGCGGTAGATGAGGGAGAGGCCGATCGCGAGTGCTAAAAACATAGCGGGCCAGCGCCCAATCAGGATCAGGAGATCGACGGCTTTCGACAGGCCGAGATATTCCAGCGTAACAGGAATGACGACGACTGCGCCCAGCGCCGACAGGACGAACGCGATCCCTGCCACCGTGAACCCCAACGACATCGCGTTAAGTTTTAGGAAGCCGCGCATTTCCGGTTCGCCGTACACGATGTTGAGCGTGTCAAACAGTGCCTTCATCGCGGCGTTCGCGCTCCATAGCGATACGATTAAACTTATCGCCAAAGTGAAACCGAGCGTCTGGCTTCCTTTTGATCCGACCCGCGTCAGCTGTTCGCGAACCACATCAACCGCGCCGCCCGGGAAGAAGCCCGAGACTTCGTCAAGATGTTTCGCGATACTAGCTGGATCGGAAAAAAGTCCGTAGATGGCGACGAGGGCCGCGAGCGCGGGAAATATTGCGAGGATGCTGTAGTAGGTCGTGCCTGCCGCGAGCGCGAGAATGCGGTGGTCGCTTATGTTCCCGTACACGCGCCAGAGGATGTCCGTCCATCCTTTCGCGGGGATGTCCGACGGCGATGCCGCGTCCCGACCGCGGTCACCGTCTTCGGCCGCGAACCCGGCGGGGGATTCAGGGCGGCTTTCTTTCGGCTGCAAGGATAGCTTCGCGCCTTTCGCGGGAGCCGCGCGATCTATCATGAAAGCTACGGCCAGAAGTCCGAGAGTTGCGGCAATATCCCAGCCTCCTAGTCCACGCTCACCTTTTATCTTGCTCATGAGTATCTCTTCGAAGGTAATGGCGCTGAGCGATCATGAGTTCCTTTTAGGGAGAGGCGACCGGACTCGATCGCTTTTAAATACCCTGCGGTCATCCTGTCCGGGTCGACTGCGACATGTACACGCGAAGTTCCGGGGCCAGTTCGACAAGGCATCGGCCAGGGATCTCGCTGCTATCGAGATGCCGTCGGCGGCGGGAAAAATCTACTCGGTGCGCACGCTTTTTCCCGCGGCAGAACCGATAACTTGCGCGCGGACGGGCCTTATGAAACACGAATGCAAACTGCCAAAAACTTGTGATTGACGGTCCGCTGGCCGCCTGCATCGTCATCAGCAACCCTGAATAAATCGAGTGGTCAATCGCCATTCAGAACGACGGCTTCGCAAATCTCGTTTGCGGCTCCAACTTCACGCTCGAAGATGATTAAGAAAGGCGCGTCCAACTGGTATCTCGAAGCCTAGGAAGCGAAGCACCTAAGGCTCGTTGAGGCCGTCTTGTGAGGTCGCTTACCCCGCCAGTCGCTTTGACGAGATTTCGAGCAGTGTGCCCATCGCCGCCTGGCCTTCCGGGGCGGCTTCACCACTTTCGAGACTGAACAGTAGCGCACGGATGTCGCCGGCCACGGCAAAGCACCCTGCCTGCGAAAGCACCTCCGGAGTGAAGCCGCCGGTCATCACGCCGGCCGCCTTTGTACCGGCCTCAAGGCCTGCCTCGGCGTCATATGGCGTGTCGCCGATCATAACCGCTTGGGAGGCGGGCACGCCCAGTTTGCCGAGTGCATGGCCGACCAGCCGCGGATCAGGCTTGCCGTGTTTCACGTCATCGCCGCAGGCTGTCCCCGCGATGAATTCATGTGCATTGATGAGCGAAAGATAGCGCTTGAAGGAAAGGCCCTTGCAGTCGGTTGCGAGCGCCACCTTCCCGCCGCGGGCGGTCAGCGCGCTGAAAACATCCCGCACGCCTTCGAACGGCTTGACGCTATCAAGGTAAGAGCTCTCGTAGATCGCGCCTTGTTCTTGAAGAATTGCTCCTCTTTCCTTCTCCGCGGCGTCCGGTACCATAAGCTGGAGCGTCTGGTCGCCGTCGAGTCCGGAGTAGAGCTTTAGCGTTTGATAGGGCACGCGGTAGCCATGGCGCTCCAAAGCATCCTGCAAACTGCGGAGATTCTGCGGGACGCTGTCGACGAGCGTCCCTTCTACGTCGAATATGAAACCGGCAAACATTACGCACTCCCAGCAGAAGTCGTACAACAACTTGAACAATTCGTCATTTATATGAGAGTTCCAATCGCGCTGCCTTGCTGTGGTACGCGCGGCGCGGTTGTTTACTGAGTGAATCCCGTGCAGGCGCTGGAACCGATCAGGCCGCGCGTTTGGAAATCGTCTTGAGGCGGGCCATCGCGTCCAGCGGAGATCGCTCCGCCTCGCAGTAATCGGACCAGGCCTTCGACTTTTTCAGAAGCCCAGGCACAGTATGAATCGTATATTTGGTGGGATCCAGACCGCGCTTTACCAGCGCCCATACCACTGGCATGGAAACCGGCGCGTTCGGGCGGCTTCGGGGAGACAGAGGAGCCACGGCCGTCGAGAACTGGTCGTTCCGAAGGTAGTCAAGAAAAATCTTGCCCGTTCGCTTCGCCTTGCTCATGTTGATTAGATAGCGCTCCGGACTGTCGTCTGCCATTTGACCGCAAACATCCCGGGCGAACTGCTTCGCTTCGGCCCAGGTCAGCCTCTGTCCCTTTTTTGGACGCGCGAGCGGCGTCACGACATGCAAACCCTTGCCACCCGTCGTCTTGCAGAAGGAGACGAGGCCGAGGTCGGATAGGCGGTCGCGCATCTCATTTGCCGCGTCGATGACGATATTGAACTCGACGTCTGGCGCGGGATCAAGATCGAAGACGAGGCGGCCGGGCAGGGCCGGGTCGCCCGGTTGGTTATTCCAGGGGTGCAGCTCGACGCCGGCGCTCTGCGCCACCGCGGCCAGCCCTTCCATCCGATCGATTTGCACATAAGGTTTGCGATCGCCGGACACTGAGACTTCTTCGAGAAGGTTGGACCCGCCCTTCATCGAATGTCGCTGAAAGAAGCGTTGTCCGCCGATGCCATCGGGGGCCCTGATGATCGAGCAGGGCCGGCCCTTGAGGTGCCCCATCATCCATGTGCCGACATCCTCGAAATAGCGCGCGAGGTCTAGCTTGGTGACGGCGCCCTCGCCCTCGTCGGGCCACAGCACCTTGTCGGGACGGCTCAGAGCAACCCCCATCACGACGCCGTCGCTGGAAGCCGCCGATAAAGGTCTGGCGCGGGCGGCAGTTCGCTTCGGTACGGGTTTCGCTATATCGGTGGTGTTCGAGGGAGCCGGCCGCTCGGCTTCGACCTCTCTCGCGGGTTTGTCCTGACGCAGGCCTTTGAACGACGCCTGGCGGATCATACCGGCGCCGGTGAATCCCGCAAACTCGATCTCTGCGACGAGCTTCGGCTGAAGCCAATGCACGCCTGCTTTCTTGCGGGGGGCGCCCTTGCCACCGAAGGGGCTCTTTTCCGAAGCGGCGGCCTTGAGCGCGGGGATCAAACCCGAAACCTTATCGGCTCCAAAGCCGGTTCCGATATTGCCGACATAGACCAGATGGTCGCCACGGTACACCCCCGCCATCATCGACTTGAACTGGCTTCCGTTGGTGTTCCACCCACCGATGACAACCTCGTGCCCGGCTCGGCATTTGGCTTTGGTCCAGTTATCGCTACGTCCGGAAGCGTACCGTGCGCCGGCTTGTTTCGATACAATGCCTTCCAGGGACATCCGGCAAGCCGATTTGAGGACGGCGTCTCCGCCACGCTCGAAATGCTCGACGTATCGGATTTCTACCTGATCTTTGCCATAGGCTTTTTCAAGCAGCCGCTTAAGAGAGTGCTTTCGGTCCGAGAGCCGTTGCGTCCGCAAGTCCTCGCCTTCGAGAAAGAGAATATCGAAGGCAAAAAAGACCAGATCATCGCTCTTCCCCTCTGACAAGGCTGCCTGGAGCCCCGCGAAATCCGGGGAGCCACGATGATCCAGGGCGACGATCTCTCCGTCGATCAGGCAATCCGATAGGTTTCTTGCGGCCGTCGAGATGGCTGGGCCGAATTTGGCAGTCCAATCGAGGCCCTTTCGCGTTTTCAGAGTGACGTCACCGTCCTCAACGCGCATCTGGATGCGATAGCCGTCGAACTTAATCTCATGGACCCAGTCGCCGCCGGCGGGTGGCCGTTCCACGGACTTGCACAGTTGCGGCGCTACAAAAAGCGGCATGCCTGCGTCTGAGGAAATGCGTTTCTTCTTAGAAGCCTTCTTGGTCGAGGACCGCTTCGAACGGGCTGCAAGCGGCTGCGCCCGCTTCTTGGTCGACGACGCATTGGACGCGGCGCGATGGGACGTCCATTCGGCCTTCGCCGACGCCCTCGATCTACTTCCGGTAATGAAAGCTTTCGGTCCGCGGCCTTTGCCGCCGGCGATGTCGTCCATCGGGCGGCCGGACGCCACAGATGCATCCTCGTCCAGGATCCTGTTCTTCTTTCCCTCTCGCGCGAACGCATCCCGGTGCTTAATCAACAGCCAGTTGTTACGCTTCTCGCCTTCCCGCCTGCGCATCCGGGTGAGGATCCAGCCTCCCTGGAGCTTCTCGCCTTCCAAGGTGAAATCCAGCTTGCCCTTTCGGAAAGCTCTTTGCGGATCGTCGCACCTCCAGAATCCGCGATCCCACACCATCACCGTTCCGCCGCCGTATTGGCCTTTCGGAATCGTACCTTCGAAGTCGCCGTAGTCCAGCGGATGATCTTCGACCTCCACTGCAAGTCGCTTGTCGTGCGGGTCGAGCGAGGGACCCTTGGTGACGGCCCATGATTTGAAGACCCCCTCGAGCTCCAATCGAAGGTCGTAGTGCAGGTGGGACGCCGCGTGCTTCTGGATGACGAAACGGAGACCCTTCGTCGCCTTGACCTTCTCAACCCCACTCGGCTCGGCCGTTTTCGAAAAATCCCGCTTGGCACGGTATTTCGCGAGCAGTTTCTTCACCATTCAACACCTCGCAACGTACTGGAACTGAAAGTTCCTGGCTCAGTTAAAGTTCCTGTTACTGGAGGTCAGAATGACGCCGCGTCGCGGCAAAAGGGACGAAGCGATCCAAGGCCCACGGCCGGAAACGCAAGGCGGCTTGAAGAAGACCTTCGCCTCTCGCCCGGCGATGGAAGCGCGTCCGGTCGATGAGATCCCGGAAGGCTCGGAGTGGCAGTATGAGCCCAAGTGGGACGGATTCCGCTGCATCCTGACGCGAGATGGCAACGCGGTCGCAATGCTGTCGAAATCCGGTCAGGACCTCAGCCGGTACTTTCCTGAGATCGTATCCGCCGCGCTGTCCCTGCGTGCGAAGAACTTCGTGCTGGACGGTGAACTCGTCGTGCCTGTCGGAGGCCAGTTTTCGTTCGACGACCTTCTACAGCGCATTCATCCCGCTGCAAGCCGTGTCAAGAAATTGGCCGAAGCGACACCGGCGTTGTATCTTGCGTTCGACCTGTTGAAGGAAGGAACGAGAGAACTTGCGACCGAGCTGCTGTCCAAGCGCCGCGGGCTTCTAGAAAAGTTTGCCGACCGCCAGTTTCCGAAAGCGGTGCTTTTTCGTCTTTCGCCCGCCAGCAGCCAGTTGAAGGAAGCGGAGCGCTGGCTCATGGCGGCAGGTGGCGGCAGCGACGGTGTGATCGCAAAACGTCTCGATCTCGCGTATCAGGCTGGCAATCGCGAAGGCATGCAGAAGATAAAGAAATACCGAAGTGCCGACTGCGTCATCGGCGGTTTCCGCTACGCCGAGAAAAGGCAGGCGGGCCGCAAGGTCGTCGGCTCCGTACTGTTGGGGCTCTATAATGGCGACGGACTGCTTCATCACGTCGGCTTCTCGTCCGGCATCAAAGCCAGAGACAAGGTCTCGTTGACCGACAAACTAGAGGAAGTCCAGCAAAAACAAAGCTTCACGGGAAATGCACCGGGCGGTCCCAGTCGATGGTCGACAAAACGATCATCCGAGTGGACGCCGGTGAAGCCCAAATACGTCGTCGAAGTGTCCTATGATCACTTCACCGGGGAGCGGTTTCGACATGGCACGTCTATCCTTAGGTGGCGCCCCGACAAACGGCCAAGTCAATGCACCATGGATCAGGTCAAGCAGAAGGTGGCCCGAAGGTTCATTAGCGACATCCTCACGAAGACCTGAAAAACGACACTGCCGCTCGCTCTAGGAAAAAAACGGGAATTCGTGAAAAAAGCAAAGGAAATTTTCACCGCTTTAGGCCTGTCATTCAAGGTAAAAAGACCTGCGACACAACCTTTCGGGATAGCATTGGATCTCTCAAAGGCTGGTGCCGAAGCTAGTTTTAGCTCACCGGAACATCACTCGCACACTGCAGCGTTGCGCGTACTGCGAACCGCTTGGTCCAGCCCTGCGGCGACATCGGCAAGCAGGACAGATCCAAGAAGTTTCATTATTTGCTAAGAACGCGGCCCAACATCCGGCGCAGGGTTATCGCATTTTTAGGGGCATGAGCGTCATTGTCATTATTGAAATACACCCACGCGCGTTTCGCCCCACTGGCCTTGATCCGCTCCGCCCATACCGCAAGCTCGGCCTTTGAGTAGTCGTGCCGATACCAACGCTTGGGACCGTGCAGCCGGACGTAAATCTCATTGGCTGTCCGGACGAGTTCATCGGGGAGGCGCGGGCCGCTGCAGGAACAGAAGACGATCCCCGCCTCCCGGAAGGCGCTATAAACCTCTTCATTCCACCAGCTGGCGTGCCGGAATTCCACGACGTTGCGGCGCGTGGGATCGAGCTGACTGACGATATCACGCAGCCGGGTCTTAGTGTAGCGATAGCTCGGCGGAAGCTGAAACAGGAAGCATCCCATGCGTTCGCCCAATATGTCGGCGATCATTCCAAAATCCTTCACGAGCGTCTTCGTGCCTTTAAACCTCTTGATGTGAGTGATGTGCTCGCTAACCTTGACCGTGTAGACGAACTTTCTTTTCCCCGGCTGGCGCCTCCATGCCTGAACACCGGCAACCGTCGGCCATGAGTAGAAGGAGGCATTGATCTCTACGGTGTCGAGGCTCTTCAGGTAATGTGGGAACCAGTCGCTCTGCGGCACACCTTCATAAAATGAATCGCGCCATTTCCAGTAACGCCAGCCCGAGCATCCTACAAAAACCTTTTGCTTATGCTCGGCAATCGTCCTCGCGATATTTGTTTCGCTCTTCAGGCGGGCGGCATGCATCTTTGCGGCGCGTTTGACATTGTCCTCACGCTGCTTTTGGCGGCGAAGCCGACGCCGTTCGCGGCGCTCTTCGAGCGTCGGTTCGGTCCATTGAGCTGGTGTTTTTGCGCGCGGCATACTTCTCTTCCCGCTTCGTTAACGTCCCAACAGCGGTGCGGAGTTCCAAGCAATGCGGGAGATTTTGTATGCGTTTGCAACGGAAGGGCTTTTAATGCAATTCGATGTTCTCATCGTCGGCGGCGGACCCGCCGGATTAAGTGCCGCGCTGATCCTGGGAAGGTGCCACCGGAAGGCGCTGCTCTGCGATGAGGGCCGCCAGCGGAATCTGAGCTCGCACGCCATCCACGGCCTGCTCGGACGGGAAGGCCGGTCCCCGTCGGATTTCCTAGACGAGGCGCTGGAGGAACTCTCCCGCTACAAATCCGTCGAGGTACGCGGGACGCGGGTAACCGATATCGTTCCTGCGGGCGAGGCCTTTAAGTTCGTCTGCGCGGACGGGACGCAGGGTGCGGCTTCGAAGGTACTGCTTGCGACCGGGCTCGTCGACGAGCTCCCCGAACTCGCCGGGCTCGAGCCCCTTTACGGGGTTTCCGTGCATCACTGTCTCTACTGCGACGGTTTCGAATATGCAGGGAAGCCGGTGGCCGCCTATGGCAAGGGCGATAAGGGCGCAGAGCTGGCCATTATGATGAAGCACTGGATGTCTGATGTGGTTGCCTGCAGCGACGGCACGGATGTCAGCGCGAAAACGATCAGGAAGCTTGAAAAATACAAAATTCCGCTGCGCGCTGAGCCGATCCGGTCTCTTGAAGGCGCGGACGGGGAGCTTAAGAGAATAGTATTTGAGAGCGGGCCGGAACTCCCCCGGGCGGGTTTTTTCTTTTCGACGGGCTGCCATCAGGCGTCGGACCTGTCCAAGCGTCTAGGCTGCAAACGTAATGACAAAGGAGGCGTGATGATTGATCCTGCCACTGAGGCAAGCAGCGTTCGCGGCGTCTATGTCGCGGGTGACGTGTCGCGTGACGTCCTTCTTGTCGCGGTCGCCATCGCGGAAGGAGCTCAGGCGGCCGTCGCGATAAACAAGGCATTCCTGATGCGAGACGGATTTTGTGAATAGTGGTCCTAGCTTTCCGCTTCTTTCTCCGCCTTCGGAAACCAGCGCAAAATTCCGAGCGCGTTGATCACAAGGAGAATCACGTTCTGAATCACGAGGGATGCCTTGGTCTCCAGCCAACCGTCGACCATCCATGCGATGGATGCAACGATGAAAATCATGAAACCGGCGACGGTGACGCGTGCGCTCAGATTGGCTGCCACGAGGGAAGCGGCAAGGACCGTTGTAACTGCGCGAATGTTCTCAGGATCATAAGCTCATCCATCACAGCCGCCTGATTTCTTGGGCGCGGATGACAACCTCATCTTGGGAGAGTTCGCGCTCCAGCCTTTCGCGCAGGGTCTGCCAGTAGCTACTATCGATTTCTTCCACCATGACTTCGACAACAGCAATGCTGTCCTTCTCTGTCCCGCCGCCGCTCCGCCACAGGCCCTGTCCCGGCGCGCGCAAGAAGCTGGTCGCGCCGCCGAACCTATCTGTCAGCTCTTTGAGAAAGCCGTCGAACCAGTCCTTACCGATCGGCTGTCCCTTGCCGGTCTCTGTTGGAAGCAGGATCTCCACAAGATGAGAAGTGCCGGGGCTCATGATGTTCTGCGCTGCCGCATGCCTCCGGGCCAGTTATCAAGTAGCGTTTGCGTCGTCACGGTTTCGACCTGTTCGCCGAAGCGGTTCATGTAGACATTCATCATCGCATCGTGGGTTTCGTCCGCCGAGCTGCAAAGCGCGTCGGTGACGAGGATGACGCGGAACCCCCAGTCGATCGCGCCCAGCATGGTCGCCAGCACGCACACGTCGGTTTCGCCGCCGGTGATGATGACGGTATCGATCCCCGCGCCCCCCAGCTGCTGGTGCAGGTCGGTGCCGGTCCAGGGAGAGTACACATGTTTGTCGAAGGTTCGGGCCGGGGGCACGTACTTGGCAAGGTCCGGGACCAGGCCGATCATCTCCGGGCCCAGCTGATCTAGGGTCATAGAATCCCACCGCTCATAGTAATGACGCCACATGCCGACGCCCTGGCCGGACTTTTGGGCCGGGATAAACCGGGTGAAGATTGTTTTTTCCCGATGGGTCGAAGTGATCGACAGGATGTTGGGCAAGACGCGCTCCAGCCACGGCATCTTCCAGTCCGTGCCCTCGGCAAACATCTTCTGCATGTCCACACAGAGGTGAACCGCGGTCTCTCCGGGCGCGCCGTAGCGCAATTCATCATTCTTCGGCATGGCTCTTTCCCTGAAAGCCAGCTCTAACGATGGCGAGACAGCATGGTTCCTGTTGGGAAGCGTTGCCAGGTTATGCAGCCCGGCGAGCCTGCGGCCAGGAACGGGTTGGGGAGTCAAGCTCAGCGCAGCTGGCGCCGAGCGGAGCGAGCTGTGCCCTTGAGGCCAAGGGCAGAACCCTCCGTTCTTGCGCGAGAGATCGTGACCGTGCGGCCGAGCCGGCGCGCCGACTGGAACTCATGTTATGCGACTGGTGTTGGGTATCGACCAGACCATCGAGGAAGACGACAATGGCAAAACGGGCAACTTCCAGGAAAGCGGCGAAGAAGCGTGCCGCCAAACGCGAACTGATCGCCCCGCGCGGGGACAAGCGCTACATCCGGCGCGACGCTGCGGGGCGGATCAAGGAAAGCGATGATGTGAACCGCTCGCTGTCGCAGGACCGCCGCCGGAAGGCGAAGAAGGCCGCCAAGTCCGGCCAGGGCGACCGCGGAGACGGGAAGTCCGTGTCGAAAACTACGGCTCGAAAGAAGACGCGTGCAAAACGCTAGTCAAACTCTCGATCTTTTCGGCGACGACGCTCTTCCTGAGGGTTTCATATATCAGTCTGATTTCATGAGCCGCGAGGAAGAGCAATCTCTTTTAAGGCATATTGTGCCTCTTCCGTTTCGCGAGTTCGAGTTTCAAGGCTTCACCGGAAAGCGCCGGGTCTTTTCGTTCGGCTGGCGCTACGACTTCAACGGTGGCGGCCTATCAAAGGCCGAGGACATGCCGGAGTTTCTATCCGGCATCCGCGCGCGGGCGGAAGACTTCGCGGAAATCCCGCGCGGTACCCTCCATCAGGTCCTAATCACCGAATATACACCCGGCGCTGCGATCGGCTGGCACAAGGACCGCTCGGTGTTCGGGGACGTGGTCGGCATTTCGCTTCTGTCCGCCTGCACCTTCCGGCTGCGCCTAAAGACGGGCCATCGCTGGCAGCGCCGCAAGCTCACGGTAGAGCCGCGCTCTGTCTATCTCCTGCGCGGGCCTGCACGATCCGAGTGGGAGCACAGCCTCCCCGGCGTCGAAAGCCTGCGCTATTCAATTACCTTCCGAAATGTTCTCGAAGGGGCCTCGCCCGAAGGTTTGCGGGCATGAGCCGGACTTCCACGTTACCGAAGCGGCTCCAGCCGATGCTCGCCACCCTGACCGATGGTCCGTTCGACGATGCCCGTTGGATATTCGAGGACAAGTATGACGGCTTCCGAATGGTGGCTAACATCGCAGGCGGTAGGGTCACTCTCTACAGCCGCAACGGCAAGATCATTAGCCACCGCTACACAGAAGTTGCGAAGGCGCTCGAAGGCGTGAAAGGCGACGCCGTGATTGACGGGGAACTCGTCGCTCTGGACGAAAACGGCGTGTCGCACTTCCAGCTGATGCAGAATGCGCTCCGTCACGAGGCGAATCTCCAGTATTGCGCATTCGACCTGATGTTTCACGATCAGGAAGACCTGCGCAGGCTTACGCTGCTCGAACGCAAGAAGCGCCTCAAGGAAATCCTGCCGCGCCACAAACGCATCGCCTTCAGCCGTCACCGCAAGACGAACGGTACAAAATTCTTCGAGAAAGCGGAGCGCCAGGGCCTTGAGGGCATCATGGCCAAGCGCGCGGACAGCAAATATCTGTCGGGCGCCCGCACGGACAACTGGCTGAAGATCAAGACGTCAAAGCGCCAGGAAGTCGTCATTGCGGGGTTCACCGCGCCCAGGCGAACGCGTCCCTTCTTTGGAGCGCTTGCCCTCGGACTGCGCGAAAAGAACGGTTGGCGCTACATCGGTCATGTCGGAACAGGCTTCGGCCACAAGACGCTTGAGGAGCTGCACGGTAAGCTCATCAAGCTGAAGACTGCGAAGTCTCCGTTTGCCGGCAAGGTCAAGGATGAGGCCGTCACGACCTGGGTCAAGCCTTCGCTGGTGGCGGAGGTGAAGTTCACCGAATGGACGACAAAAGGTGAAATGCGCCATCCCGTATATCTCGGGCTCAGAGCTGATAAGCGGGCTGAAGACGTAACCCACGAGCGCGAGAAGCCGGGACACAACAAGAGGGCCGGCAAGCGGTGACGTGCTCCCAGTCATCGAACAGTAAGGAACTCCGACCTGCAAATCCTTCGGACGGCTTCGTAAGGACGATAACGGAAGCCTAAACGAGCTCGCGCGCTCCCGTCTCCACGAACACCGTCATCGTATTGAAACGGCGGGGCCGTCCGATATGCCGCCCGGCGTCGCGTGAGCCGATTTCGACGAGCAAGGCTGAGGCGTCCAAGCTGATCGACGAGATGCCCCAGAAGGCGAACGTATGAATACAGGTAAACCAGTCTTGACGGACCAACAGCGTGACGAACCAAACGGCTGTGCCACGAGGCAGACGTACGGACAAGTCGGGCGAGTTGCTCACGCCTGAAGGCTCGCAGCGCATCATCGACGATTTGAAGAAACAATTGGCCGAACGAAAACCGCTGGAATTCCAGCGGTTCTCTTGTCTCGGTTATCGAGTGGTCGTGGGGGCAGCCGGGGCCGCGGGTGACGGAGCAGTGGTCGGGGCCATCGGTGCCGACGGGCGCGTGGTGTTCGAACCGATCGTAGTTCCGGGTGCTGAGTTGTCAGCCGTTCGGTTGTTGTTCCAAGGTGCCCACATAAACAGAACGGCGAGGACGGCGAGTCCAGCAATGAGGGCGATCATTCCGCGGCCCATTCCGGCCCGGCGGTTCTCACCACCGGTCAAGCGGTCGCGATTTAAATTATTGTCTGTCATTTCACTTCTCCACAACTGCCCCCGGTCCAACCGATGCGATACACAATGGTTCCTCAGGTTAGAATGAGACTGGCAGCTCTTCCCTTACGTGAGGCGTATTCGCGGTTGCAATCCCGTACGCACATCCTTCCAGAGCGAATTTCACTACGTACCCGCGATTGCCGACTGCAAATATGAACAAACTCATCATTGGCTTTGCCGATAAGTCGGTAGAGCTCCGCAAAGCTCGGCTTCCTTTTGATAGACGATGGGCAGGAGCAACCTTTAAACCACCCGCCCGTTGCCCCGCATGACAGACACTACACAAGACAAGCGAGCGTCGAGCTCTTCCCCCGAAGCCCGTCACAAGGCCGATACAGGCAAGCCGATAGAGACCACCGAGCAGCTGAGGATCGCAATCGACCAAGGCAACGGAAAGGTCGATGCGACTGACCCCGCTGCCGCTCCGCTTGGAACCGACGACGAAGCGGGCGGAACTCCTAACAGCTATGCGCAGGTACGCTTGGCCGCTGCGCACGAGATCCGGCCCCATAAGAAACGACAACGGACTTCCGGTCTTGGGGCCGCATGGTGGGTCATCGGGGGAAGCGCATTCATGGCAGTGTCAATCGTCGCTTCCGCTCTTTGGATAATACCGTGATTGTGCAAAGGAGAAAGCAATGACTGATTACGTAGACAAGCGCGGCGGAGCCTACGACCCAGTAACCCCGGCCGGAAACCCGCAGCCGCAGCAGGTGAAAGACAAGCAGACACCAAGCCAGAAGGACCAATGGGGTGCGGACGTTCGGCCCGAACCCCTACCTGGTCCTGACCAAGGAAATTACCCGCTGCCTGAAGGCTTGCGGAAAGAGCGCATGGGTCCACTCAACAAAGATACGGGCCGGCGCCCGAAGCAGACTTAGTTCGGAAGGCCTCCAGAGCGCCGCACGATTTCTGCTTAGCTCTCGGGAGAACGTTGGGCCGTTAATGCTGCTTGGGGCAATTGGGGCTGACAGAGCTCATGAAATCCGAATTGCCACTTTTCCCGATGCAAATCGCCCTCATTGTGGGTGACACCGGAGAGCAAATGACCCCCGCGAGCGAAAAGACATGCCTTGGCTTATGGCGGCGTTTGCCGTGGTTATCCTGGTCATCGTCGGCGGGGCGTTTTTCCGCTGGCACTAAACAGTCGCGTGTCTTGAATCTGCGGGTTGCCTATTCGGAGTGCCAAAGAGAGCGGCCCCAGCGCAGGGGAGACTGAGGCCGTCGTTCCAGCACGCCACGGCGGTGAGCATTCGGTCGTATTAGCAAATTCATCGTTCCTAGATATCGGGCTTGTTTCGAGCTCGAGTGGCCTAGTGCGAAAATTGCCGTTTTGCCTTTCATCCCAAGTGGGGGCGCTTCTTTCCATTCTAGAGGTAAGTGAACTGCACGAGCGCCGACCGGCTCCTTGCACCATCATAGCCGGTCGGGCCACATGATGTGGTATACCGTATGTTCGCCGCCTCATACGTCGCCCGGGAAGCCGGCGACTCGCCGCTCGTTCCCTAAAAGCGGCTGTTTTTCAATGAGAGCGGCTATTCGACCATACTCGGTTTCTCATCAGCGCGATTGAGAGCCGTGGACCGTAAAGGCACATGAGGAACGCTTCCACCGCTCCATGCGTTGGATTCCGGGGGCTATGGAGAGCCTCACGGACAAGAAGATTCTGGTCCTCGGCCTTTTGGTCGCATTTTGCTTCGCCCTAGCTGCAATAACCCGAGCAATAGTCAGCGCAGACACGGCCCAGAACAAATCCGTCGAAGGAGTGCCGCAGGCTGCAGTGCGGGATGGTTTAGACGTTCGGCTCATCTCGCAACGAACATCAGACATGAGGTCAGAGCGTTGAATTTGGCTCGAGATTGCTTCGGGCCACCGCGAATTGGAATGCCCGGACGAAATGCCAATTTAATCGTCGGACGTGGCTACTGCACTTTGCTTTTGCGAGACCGCAATAGCCAAAGGCGATTGTCGACAGCCTTCACCGTTCGCTTCAATCATTGGCGATTGAAACGGAAGTCCGGCCGGCATCCCGCAATTCCAGCAGCCGCCGGTCTTCTTCATCGCTCCATGGTCCTTTCTTGACCATCAGCCGGCCTTGCGCTTCGCGGTTGCACGCATTTTCTTGGACGGCTTTTCGGCCGGGGCGGAACCCTTGCCACCCTTGATGCTCGCCTTCAGCGCATCCATCAGGCTGAAAACGTTGCTGGGGGCGGCTCGCTTCGCGGCGACTATCGGCTGGCCCTTCTGCTTTTTCTCGAGCAATTCCTGCAGCGCCGCCTCGTAACGATCCTCGAATTTTTCCGGATCAAAATGGCCGGCCTTGGACTCGACGATGTGCCTGGCGAGATCCAGCATGTCCTTCGTGATCTTGACGTCCTGGATCTCGTCGAAGTACTCGGCGGCGTCGCGCACCTCGTAGGGGTAGCGCAGCAGCATGCCCATTAGGCCCTTGTCGCGGGCTTCCAGCGCGATGACGTGCTCGCGGCTGGTGAGAACCACCCGGGCGATCGCCACCTGGTCCATCGAGCGAATGGTCTCGCGGATCACAGCGTAGGCGTCATGCCCGACCTTGCCATCCGGCACGATGTAATAGGGGCGTACCAGGTAAAGATCATCGATCTCGCCGCGAGGGACGAACTCGTCGATCTCGATGGTGCGGGTCGAGTCCAGCGCGATGTTTTCCAACTCGTCCTTTGTGACTTCCAGACAGCGGTCCTTGTCGATCTGGTAGCCCTTGATGATGTCTTCGGACGTAACCTCTTCGCCGGTTTCAGCATCGACCTTCAGATACCGAATTCGATTGCCGGTTTTCTTGTTGATCTGATTGAAGCTGATCTTCTCGGATTCCGAGGTAGCGGGAAACAATGCGATCGGGCAGGTCACGAGCGACAGCCGCAAAAAGCCCTTCCAATTCGCGCGCGGGGCCATGAACTCAAACTCCACCTATACTGAATAAGATCAATATAGGCGGGGGATGGGAATGTGGGAGTCCCGGCTTAGCAGTCCGGGCAGGTGTCGCCGATGGACTGCATGACAGCCTCTGATGCTGCAAGGCACGCTTCCGGCGTGGCTCCGGGAAACGGGTTCCGCCAGGCTTCCTCGCGTGCCCGGTTCCAGGCATCCGGGTCCGAGCGGTCTTTCCGATGACCATGATGGTCGCACTCGGTCACGGCCTGCTGTTCGATTAGCACGCCAAGCGCCCAGCCTTCGAGCGTGCGGTAAGCTGGCCGTCCGGTCGGCGGAGAAGTGTTGCGCTGCGGGTTGCTCATGTTCATTCCTCGAATCAAACGATGAGCAGCAATATAACACCCGGCACCTACGGTCTGAATCAGGGCTGCTTATGCCTATTGTCCACCGATAGGCGAACGCATCGAGGCCGCGTCACGCAATGTGCAAAAGTGAACTTAGCAGATGACTATAATTTAATTGTTGGAGTCCTCTCGCGTATCTCGGGGGTGGACAGAGGTGCGCCGCCGCAGCCGGCCGGCGGTCCCATCTTCGCCTACCCCAGGGTGGGGCTATTGGCAGCTGGCGGTATCGCCTTAAAATGAAAGGCCCGCCAGAGGCGGGCCTTAGTTTTTATAGATTTCGATAAAGATCTCGTTCTCGACGTATCTCGTCAGCCCCATAGGGCTGCGCTGCGGGATCGAACGACTGCCACCCGCTCTTCTGCCAAGCGGCAGTTCGGTTTCGAAGATTGACAGCCGACTCGTTCAGAAGGCCATCGAGCCGAGCGTGGTCGGCGTCCGCAACCCTGGCGGAAACGAGCGTGCCGCCTCGTCGAACACCTTCAGCGTAGGCATGGGCGTCTTCGTCGGAGATGCCGGCTTCGGTCAGTGCGCCCACAATGCCGCCAGTAGCCGCGCCGGCCGCAGCACCGACGGCCGTTGAAGCGAGCCATCCCGCGGCAACAACCGGTCCGAGGCCTGGAATAGCCAGCAGTCCTAGACCTGCGAGCAGGCCCGCTGCTCCTCCCAACCCAGCACCGATGCTGGCGCCCTTGCCGGCACTTTCGGCGCGGTCGTCCACGCCATCGGCGTCACGGTCCTTCTTGTCTCCGCTAAACCAGTTGTCGGAGTTGTTTGCTACGATGCTGATGTCGGAATGCGCCACCCCAGCGGACTCGAGGCGGGCCACGGCCCGCTCAGCATCAGCGTAGCTGTCATACAGGCGAGAAATTGTGACGGTCATCTCGATGTTCCTTCTACTTGATGGGGTTCACATTGCCTTGGAAATCGAGGCTGACGTCGGTGGAAGCGCCGCCTTTGTCGGCCTTACCGCGCCAGACACCGTTATCGTCTTTCTTGAGGTCGCTGACATTGCCGTAACCGGCTTCTTCAATTTTTGATTTTGCCTGGCCCTCGGTAAAGCTATTCCGGCCGGCAACAGGCGCGGCGGAGTTGTTCTGTCCCGCACTGTTGACGGCATTGTTGTTCGGACCCGATTGGGCCGGCGGATTTTGCGCAAACGCTGGGGCCGCGGCCATCAGGATGCAGAAGGCGAGTGTCGAACGTTTCATTGGTGGTTTCCTCTTTCAATGTCCCACTGATGTAACCATGACCAACGCGCCAAGTTCCATAAGCCCTGGTCGTGCGCTAAACCAACGAGACTGACGGCCCTCCAGGCGGGGCCATTGATGTGCCGGACGGCTCAAAGCAAGGACGGCCAATCAGGCGATCGGACTTCCGCTTGATGGTGTTCTCCATGGGAGCGCGAGCTGCCATCATAGCCAAGCGGCGTGAGGGCCTCGGCCGGTTTTTTGACCTCCCTGAGAGTCAAATGTCCAAACGAAGCCTGTGAGGTTGGCTGCCTGGACTACCCTGGTCCTCCTTGACAAGAACCCCACGACAGCTGGCGTGAACTTCGCGTCGGTGCGGGACACGCGTTTGCAAAGCCAGCCGCACGAGCGAATCGTCGGGACTTCGCATAACGGTCGTGAAGCGCTCAAGCCCGCGACCCGAGTAGGTATTTGTGATCTTCGAGCGCCTACCAGCAACCATCAAGCGCTAACGCGCCAAGCATGGCTGGGCGTTTCAATTGGAACCTTCCAATAGGATTTCCATTGAATGGCTATACGCGGCGCACTCCCGTGCCGGGTTGGCTCGCTCATTGGTAGATAGAGGTGTTGGTCCCAGCTGGCTCGGCGTTTTCAAACTTCTTGATCGGCGCACTTGTAGTCGCCGCCCTCTATTTCACGCGTGAAATCCTCGTCCCGATCGCACTCGCCGTCCTCCTTAGTTTCGTGTTGTCGCCCCTCGTGAGGGCATTCCAGCGCATGAAAGTGCCGCGGTCGATAGCGGTGCTCAGTGCGGTCAGCCTGGCGCTGGCCATTGCCCTCAGTCTTGCGGCGATGGTGATGATCGAGGTCAACCAGCTCGCGAGCGACCTGCCGCGCTATCAGTCCACGCTGGGCGAAAAAATCCATAATTTGCGGGACAGGATTGGCAGCGTTGGCGTACTCAAGAACGCCTCCAGCCTGTTGAAGAACCTGGACAGGGAGCTCAAGTCGCCCGGAAGTGGCGATGCCGAAACGGCGAAGCCATCGTTGTCGGACGGCCCGGCAAGAACGCCTATCCCGGTCGAAGTCCATCAGCCAGACCCGGGCGCGTCGGAGGCACTGATCGCCATGCTGCGACCACTCGCAGCTCCCTTCACCACCACCGGAATCGTGGTGATCTTCCTCATCTTCTTCCTTTTTCAGCGCGAGGATCTGCGCGACCGGTTCATCCGGTTGCTCGGCAGCGAGGATTTGGAGCGCACCACGGCGGCGCTCGATGACGCAGGGCAACGGTTAGGCAGGCTGTTCCTGACCCAACTCATTCTGAATGCGACTTTCGGAGTCGTGATCGGATTGGGCCTCGCCATCATCGGCGTCCCGAGCTCGCCGCTATGGGGACTGCTGGCTATGATCCTTCGGTTCGTGCCCTACATCGGCGCGATCCTCGCTGCAGGCTTGCCAATTGCTTTGGCCGCAGCGGTCGGGAGCGACTGGACCATGACCTTGTGGACGGTCGCCTTGTTCGCAGTGGTGGAGCCGCTGACTGGCCATGTTGTCGAACCGCTGGTCTGTGGGCGAAGTGCTGGCCTGTCCCCGGTCGCCGTGGTCGTGGCCGCGTCGTTCTGGACCTGGCTCTGGGGCCCCTTGGGGCTTTTGCTCTCCACGCCACTCACGCTGTGTCTGGTCGTCTTTGCCAGGCACGTCGACCGTCTCCAGTTTATCGACGTCATGCTGGGAGACCAGCCGGCGTTGACGCCGCAGCAAACCGCATACCAGCGCATGCTGACGGGCGATCCGATTGACGCGATCGAACAGGCGCGGTCGTTCCTGAAGAACGGGTCCGCTTTGGCCTATTACGAAGAAATCCTGCTGGGCGCCCTGCGATTGGCTGAGGCCGATGCCGCCCAAGGCCGGCTTGACGACGTCAGGCTCGAGATATCCACGAGACGGTTGCCGAAATCATCGAAGATATCGCCTCGCACGAGACCGCTGAGGGGAGGGCGGGTGCGCCCGCCAAAGAGGGCAAGATTGTCAACATCGACGCTCGCAAGCTGGGCAAGCCGGTTTTCTGCCTGCCCGGGCTGGGTCGGCTCGACGATTGCGCCGCGCTGATTGTCGCAGACGCGCTGAAACGTGAGGGGGTCAACGCCCGTGTTTCCGGCGCCGATAGCGAGATTGACGCCGGCAACGCCGAAACGATCTGCGTCTGTTTTCTGGAGGACGTCTCGGAGGCGAGGTCGTCGTTTACGGTCCGCAAGTTCTCCCGGCGGGCAGCTTCGGCCAGGATCATCGTCTGCCGATTGGGAAATCAGCTCGTAGCGGACAAGGAGCAGCGCAGTGATGATGTAGCGCCGCAGTCGCTCGCGACTACCATCGCCGCTGTAGCCAAAAGTACCAGCGTCAAAACGCGTCGGGAACAATAGCTATGTCCCCGAGTTCGGCACAGGAAGGAGTCAAGGTATGCAACAGACAGCCGATCAATCGCTCCGAGAGCTACAGCGCGAGACCGAACAGACGCGCGAAGGTCTGACCCAAACGGTAGACCAGCTCAAAGCGAGCGTAACCGATACCGCGAGCGAAATTCGCCAGCGCATCAGTCCCGAAAACATAAAGGCGGAAGTCACGAGCTACGTCCGCTCCAAAGGCGAAAGCATGGTGGAGGACATAACGGCGGCCGCGCATCGCAACCCGATGCAGGCGGTGGCCGTGGGTGCAAGCCTCGCCTATCCGCTCTTCAGGCTCGCAAGAGCAATTCCGTTGCCCGTGCTGATGGTCGGCGCGGGAATATTTTTCGCCGGCACAAAGAGCGGACAATCGATCACCCAGAAAGCCTCCGACATGGCCTCCGATCTATCGGACGAACTCGGCCGGCGCAGCCAAGATATGGCGGCACAGGTTGGAGAGGCGGTCAGTTCGGCGACGGGCGCGGTTTCGGATGCCACCGGGCGCGCTGGCGAGGTGCTGTCCGCGGGCGCGGACCAGGTTCGCCGTACCGCAGCGTCCTCGACGGCGGAGCTCAGTCTGGCAGACCGGCTAAAGGACTCGGCCGCCGCGGCAGGTGACGCGATCAACACGCGTGTCTCCGATATCAAAGACATTGCGTCTGACCTGGCTGGTTCCGCGATGGATTCGTCGCGTGACATGGCCGCTGACGCAGCCGCCGCCACGCGCAGCGCCGCGTCTTCCGCGACGAATGCGGGGCTGGAAATGGCCCGGGACGTTCGGGACAAGGCTTCGGAATATTCAAATCGCGCCGGAAAGACCCTGGTGGACACCATCCAGCAGAATCCGCTTCTGGTCGCAGGCGTCGGTCTGCTGGTTGGAGGTCTGATTGCGAGTGCACTTCCCAAGAGTGAGTTGGAGGAGGATCTCGTGGGCGATGCAGCCACGGCTGCCAGAAGGCGGGCGAGCGAAGCAGCTTCCAAAGGCTTCGACGCTGCCAAGGGCGTAGCCGGCGAAATTCTTGAAAACGTGGCGCGGCAGGCCGGCGCCGAAGGCCTAACCCCGGACAAGCTGGACGAGTCGGCCCGCGAGATCGGGCAACGCGTCAGGCGCGTGGCGGAAACCGCTGTCACGACGGCGTTCGATCCGGACAAGACGTCCCAATCACACAACGGCGGAGGAAACTGACATGGCTGACCTCATTGGAACTGCACATCAAGGCACGGCGTCTTCCGGCCAGGACTCCGCAAGAGCCAAATTTGACGACGCCGTCGCATCGACCAAAAGTTTGAGCGAGCAGGTCATGTCGGCGGGCCGAGACCTCACCGACAAGGCAAAGGATATTGCTGAAAGTTCGACCGACGCCATCAAGGGCCAGGCCTCCGATCTCGTCGATGCGGCCAAGGATGTTGCATCTCAGGCTACTGACAAGCTCAAGGACGCGGTCAACAGTCAAAAAACCTCCGGCGCGGAATACGTCGGCAACCTGGCAGAAACAATGCGGCGCGCGGCACGGGAGTTCGATCGCGATCTCCCGCTCGCCGGCAGCTACATCCGGAAGGCGGCCTCCCAGATCGAGGGGGTCTCCAATCACATCCGCAACGGCAACCTGAACGACGTGGTCCGGAACGCGCAATCCTTTGCGCGCCGCCAACCCACTGCCTTCCTTGGGTTGGCGGTCCTGGCCGGTTTTGGAGCCGTTCGGTTCCTCAAGAGCTCCAGCGACGATGCCTCGAATTCGGCGGCCGTCAGAACGGGCAGCCGTTCATCCGTAGCAGACAAGGGATACCGCGATGACTTCTCGAACTGATCGCTCGATCCCGGAACTGTTCAGCGACGCGGTCGGTCAGCTTGCTAAGCTGATCGGAAATGAATTTGCGCTGGCTCGCGCCGAACTGTCCGAAAAGGCCGCGCAGGCCGGCAGGGCCGCCGCCATGATCGGGGCCGGGGCAGTCATCATGATTCCCGCGCTTGTCCTGCTGTTGTTTGCCGCAGCGGCCGCCCTGATACAAGGCGGCTTTTCGGAGCCCATCGCATATCTCATCGCCGGTGGCGGCGCAGCGCTCGCATCGATCGCCCTGATCGTGGTGGGCATCAACCGCCTCTCGGGCGATGCACTTGCGCCCAAGGTGATGATTGAAGAAGTCGAACGGGACAAAGCGGCAGCGAGGGAGATGGTTCGATGACCGACATGGCCGGAAAAGGCTCTGATTTCGTCAAGGATCTAGGGGATGCCGCTCGTCGCAATCCTGTTTCCGCGGCACTCATCGGCATGGGGGTCGTCTGGCTTTTCGCAGGCAAGGCTGGGGTTCGGCCGAGCGAGGTCTTTGAAAGAACTGGCCTGGATCGCCTGCCGGAGGCGGCAAGGAACACGATGAGCGCCACACAAGACCGCGTGGCATCTGCTGCCGATGCACTCCGTGAGACCGGCAGCGACGGTGTTGAAACCGCGACCCGCATGGCCTCGGAATACGCAAAGGCCCTGCCGGATTCTGCCGATGTTCTTCGCAATGTGCGAGGCAATCTGACTGATCTGTTCAAGGCACAGCCCCTGGCATTGGGCGCCATCGGATTGGCCATCGGCGCCGGCGTCGCCGCGGCCCTGCCGAACACCGACATCGAAAAATCATACCTTGGCGAAACCAGCGAGACCCTGAAAAGCAGGGCTGCCGAAATCGCTGGCCAGCAGATCGAGAAGGTGGCGACGGTTGCGGCGAGCGTCGTCGAAACCGCGGCAGACGAAGCGCGCAGGCAGGGCCTCACGATCGATGGCGCAAGGGCGGCGATGGACGCCCTTTCAGGCAAGGTCAGCCGCGCATGGTCGATGCGGCGGGAACGAGCGCGTCGCAAAGCGCAACATGAACCGCAAGTGCGATCGGTAGCGAAACGAGGAGAGAAAATTGAACGGTTTGATTTATCTGGTTGGATTGGTCGTCGTCATCCTGGCCGTATTGTCGTTCTTCGGGCTGCGCTGGCATGGTAAAACAGATTGAAGACGGCGCTGCTCCCATTAAGGTTCCCTCCAGGTATTTGAACTGGTCGCCCGCGTCGGATGAGAACCCCCAACCTCTCCCCCGAAGCCGTATTGATTGCATGTTCAAAATGCGAAGCGTGGCCGATGGCGTTGAACATCGTGAAGCCGTCCTGGTGGTCTCGGCCGATGATTCAATTTACCTGTCCGAGATGCCATTTGACCACCGAGGCAGAATGGCGCGGATACGCGAGACCGGGCTCCGACTAATCCTGGCGCCGGCCATTCTCGTATCGAGCGGCGGCCAAGGCACGACGACGAGGCACTCGAGAGCAAAGCCATGTCCGAGGTGTGGAAGATTCTTAAGGCTGCTGTTCGAGGTTACATCGGCAATGAAGCCTTGAGTCGAGGCGCAGCAATTTCGTTTTACGCTGTCACGTCCCTGACTCCTGTCCTCCTGATCGTCGTGGCGGTTGCCGGCGTTGCTTTCGGAAACGATCTGGTGCGGGATAGCCTGATCCGGGAAATGGGCGGCGTCCTTGGGCAGGAAAGCGGCGAACTCGTCAAATCGATGCTCGCCAAGTCGAGCGATCCGAAAACCGGCACGTCCGCGACGATCTTCGGAATCGTCATGCTGTTGGTCACGGCTTCAGGCGTCTTCGGAGAAATGCAATCCGCTTTGAACGCCACTTGGAAGGCGAAAGCGCCCGACGAGCCGTTCTTCTCGCTGATCAGGAGCCGGGCCACGAGTCTGGGTCTTGTCGGCGCCCTCGGCTTCCTGTTGATGGTTTCGCTTGCCGCCAGCACCGGCCTCTCGGGACTTGCCGACTATCTGGGCAGCAGGAACGTGCTGGCTCCGTTGATCTTATCCGTTATCAACACGCTGGTATCGGTTGCGCTGTTCACGACGCTGTTCGCCGCCATATACAAGGTCTTGCCCGACACCCCTATTGCTTGGCGGGACGTGCGCACCGGCGCGTTTCTGACTGCCCTGATGTTCACGGCGGGAAAAAGTCTAATCGGCTGGTATCTTGGAACGACAGCGACGAGTTCGGGCAACGGTGCGGCAGGCGCCCTTATCGTAATTCTGCTCTGGACCTATTACTCTGCGCAAATATTCCTGTTTGGATCAGAGGTGACCAAAGCGATCGCCGACGCGCGCTCGGATAGCGAAAGCCGCGACGCTTCCGAAAGCCGGCTGAGGCCGGCGGGAACGTCCAGGCCACACATTCGTTAGTTCTAAATGCACTGGGCGTTGGGACGAGCAGGTCGGAATAAACTGCAAGCTATTCGACCAGTACAGGCGGGAGAACATTTGAGCAAACGATGGCCATCCAAGCTTTGGGTTGTCCGGCACGGTGAAAGCGCGGGCAACGTCGCTCGCGACGCCGCTCATGCTGCGGGCCGTCCCGACATCGATATTTCCGCCAGGGATGTCGACGTTCCGCTCAGCGCTCTTGGTCATCGACAATCGAGGGCGCTAGGCCGATGGTTCGCGGCGTTGCCGCCGGATACAAAACCGGAGATCGTGCTAAGTTCACCCTATCTTCGTGCGCAAGCAACAGCAGAGGAAATCGGCAAGGCCTCAGGCTTCGCCCAGGGGTTTTCGAGCCTGGTTATCGATGAGCGGCTGCGTGAAAAGGAATTTGGAATTCTGGATCGGCTAACCAGACTGGGAATTGAACAGCGTCATCCCGAACTGGCCGCTTCAAGGCAGTTGGTAGGAAAGTTCTATTACCGCCCACCAGCGGGAGAAAGCTGGTGTGATGTGATTTTGCGACTTCGCAGCGTGCTGGATACGATCAGCTTGCATTATGGTGGCAAAGCCGTCCTGATCGTGGCGCATCAGGTGGTCGTGCTGTGCATGCGTTATCTACTCGAAAACATGGACGAGAAAGAGATCCTGGCGATCGACGCGGAGGGCGACGTCGCCAATTGTGCGGTGACCGAATACGTTTTTGATGAAGAGAAGGACGGCGGATCCCTCGTACTGACGAAGTACAATTTCGTGGCGCCGCTCGAACGCGAGGGGGCGCCGGTTACGTCCTCGCCCGACGCGAATGTCGCCGCACGATGAGCGTCACCGAGATTACCCGGGAATTCTTGCGGGCTCATCCCTTGCCAAAACCCGAAAAGGAGGGCGATAAGCAGGCGAGAGGCCGTGTGCTTGTCATTGCCGGCAGCGTGGAAATTCCCGGTGCAGCATTGCTTGCCGGGCTTGGATCGGTCAGGGCTGGCGCAGGAATCCTGCAGATCGCCACTTGCCGTTCGCATGCCGGCCATTTGGGTATGGCCATGCCGGAGGCGCTGGTAATCGGATGTAGGGAAACAAATGCGGGCGGCATCGATCCGGCGAGCGCGGAGCGTTTGATCGAACTCGGTGCAGACTGCGATGCTGTGTTGATCGGCCCAGGCATGACGGACTCAGCTGCGGTCGCGCACCTCACCCGGACCATATTGCAAAATCTGGATCGTCCGAGTTTGGTGCTTGATGCTTTAGCATTCTCAACGCTCCATTGCGATAAAATGCCGCAAGGCCGTGTCGGCAAAATCGTCGTGACACCGCATTCGGGCGAGATGGCGAAATTTCTCAATGCCAGTCGTGCAGATGTAGAGAAAGACCCTTTGAACGCGGCGCGCCGAGCTGCGGCTGCGTTGCCCGCAGTTGTAGCGATGAAAGGTGCCGATACCCACGTCGTTGCCGAAAATGGCGAGGCTTGGCTTTCGCGAAATGGCTGTATCGGTCTGGCCACGTCTGGATCGGGAGACACCCTGGCAGGTATTCTTGTCGGACTGCTTGCCCGAGGTACGGAGGCCGGCCTGGCAACGGCGTGGGCGGTTTACATGCATGGTCAGGCTGGCCGAAATCTGACGAAGAAATACGGCGCGTTCGGGTTGCTGTCGCGCGAAATACCTGGCGAGATTCCTGCGATCATGCACCAACTCACCGAATGATAATACGGGCGGCGATCATGAGGGTCGGCAACGGGGGCGGGCAGAGACTCTTGCAGAAACGGTACCTTGACCGCGCAACGTGACTTGCGTGCTTTTTCCGTAGCGCGCTTGCCGATCGCGGCGCGGATCAATTCCGTTACGTAAGATCTCCAACGGACGCCCTGCGATGGGTGAGTTGCAGCAGCAGCTCGGAGGTCGGCCGCTTGCCGGCCGTGGGGCATCGCTCACACGGCGAGATCATTGGATGGTGGTGGCGACGTGAGACAGCTCCCTACAATAAATGATGCTGTCGCCGCAGGAACAATCCGACCTGCGCCCACTTGACTTCAAACCCGCCCGTTAATCGTGAGGATTCTCGATTTATGGCCGACCTAACAGAAGACAAAATACGGAGGCGGGCCTTTGAGTTGTGGAAAGAGGCTGGCGAGCCCAGCGGCATGATGGAAACGTTCTGGTATCGAGCTGAGAGAGAGTTGCTGCAGCAGCGAAGCGACGAGTCGGCCGAAAATCGGGACTCGCGCTAACCCGCTCTGGCAGGTGGGCATCCAAGGCTCGCAGTCACAGGCCTCGTCAACTGATGCGTTATCGCGAAGAGGCATGGCTTCCTTGGCAGGGAGCATTTTTTGTGAAGCATCGCACCGTTGAGTATGACGTTAGAGAAATCCAGCCCGGGCATTGGCGGTGGGGTATATGTCCCGGCACAGGTGATCCAGGGCACGGACGAATATCGTACCCGCGAACGGGCGGTTGAAGCCTGTCAGGCTGAAATCAATAACGGTATTGAGCGGGCGCGACTGCGGACCGCCCGAGGGGAGTGAACCCACTTTCAAAAACAGGCCAGTAACGGAAACAGCGCCCCCAAGCCGAATAATGCTTGGTGGCGCTGCTCCTGAGCTGGAAATTGCAATGCCCCAGCTTAGTGATTACGTCTGCGGCGGCATAAGGTTTCTAAATACGTGAGTTAATTTCGGGAACAAGTGGCAATGGTTAGCGTGAGGGCGCATGTTGGGGGTGAGACTGCCTCACCCAAATGAGCGAGTAGAACTCGCCATGCAGATCTTAGAGTGCCGTCAAAACCTCCGCCGAGTTGGCCGGGACGAGGAACAAGCCAGGCTCCTCCGCGAGGAGATAGCTCGGCTTGAGCAAAAGCTCCGCGAGATCGACGAGTAAGGCCGATCAGTTAGTTGGGCTGGCTTCTTTCCATCAAGCGGAATGGCTGGGGTTCCTTTACGATTTTAGGAGTGATCCCTTTTTAATCATTCTTCGTCTGTCCGGAACCGGACATACACTGGCCCGTTAGCGTGTATCACCGCGCAACCCTTGGCCCACATCGGTGATGAGAACGCCGGTCGCGCTCCCGCCTTCCTCTGGAATGGAAAGGAGCGCGCCATGAGTACACGGCGACGTTTCAAACACCTTCTATCCCTTAATGAACGACTTGAGCAGGAAGCCGCGCGCTTGCGCGCTCAGGCTGAACAACTGCCCTATGGGCCGGAGCGCGATAAACTCATGCGCAAGGCCCGGCATTTGGAAACTGCAACGCATGTCGATGAGTGGCTTTCATCGCCCGGCCTGCAGGCTCCGCTTTGAGCAAGAAGCCGCCACCGATCCTGGTCCATGTGGAAAGCCCAACAGCGTTTTCTGGCAAGGGAAGCATTATCATCCTTGAGCTAATGGATGAGGCTGCTGCTCTAAAGGTCGCGCGCAAAATTGCTGACGAAACCGGCCGCCGCGTGACGGTGCGGAATGCCGATAGGGCATTGATAGCGACCATTTCCGCCGCGAAAATCCAATAGGCTCCTATTGGAACGATGCATCAGCCACTGCATTTCAGTTCAATGCCACGCTATTATTTTGATTTGCGAGAAGGCGATCAAATCGCTCCAGATGAAGAGGGGCTGGAATTCGACAGCCTGGATCAGGTCCAAGTTGAAGCCGCCCGCTCTCTTGCGGAACTGGCCCGGGACGCCATCCGACGCACTCCCCACAGCTTAAGCTATCAGAAGTCCGTCGAAGTTCGCGACGACAACGGGCCGGTAATGGAAGCTCGGTTCACGTACAAACTTGAGAAGAAGTAAGGCGCCGCCTCCTCTGAGTGGCGAAGACTCAGCACTGCATGAGTGGCCTGTTTTGAATCTGCGATGGCCTAATCGGCAGAAAAAAACGGCCTCAGCGCCGCCGCGCTAGAGCCGCCAACCCGGTTGGGTTTTCGCCCGGTAGGGGCTTTAGGGGGCAGGAATCCGGGAGGGCTGAATCGACTCTTGGCGAGTGGGGAGGTTCAAAAACAATGGCCCCAGCGCCTATCGGGGGACGTGCGCTGGGGCCTTGGGGATATTGTCGATGTTTGCGACTCGACAGCCAGACAACGTCATCCCAAGCGCCGTTCCAATCACAGTGGCCTATTTGATATAGCGAGTGGCCTAATTCGGCCAGTAACCCGCCCCAGCATCGGCGGGGCTTTTTTCGTTCGCACTACTTTGCGTCGCTATCGTCTTTGCGTCGCTATCGTCGTCGTGCTGGGAACGTTTTCTGATTAGCCTAGCCAGCCTTGTACCACCCGCAGCCAAGCGGCTCGTTCCACCTCGCTAGGCGCTCTGCTTCTCTTTGAGGCTCAGCCGCTTTTGCTCTGTATTCGTCGTCGCGCGTCATCGGGTGACAATGCGGGTCGCGCTGGATTTGTTTCAAAGTCCCGGGCGGCCTTGCTCGTCATGATAAAACCGGGCCAGCATTTGGTGCCCTGCCATAGCTCGACGTCACGACCGTCGAGTAACTGCTTGGCATGTTCCTTGGCTGTATTTTCTCATTAGGTCAACGCGGTGCTGGATATGCCCGTCCCGGCCGATCAAGTAAGCGCGATACTCTTGCATCTGGCGTCCCCAGGATTGCGAATCTGTCCGGCATCCCGACATAGCTTAAACTACTGCGACTTTTAGGCCATGGTGCTTAAGGCTCAAGCCGCGTTGCGGGCGGGTTACGGGGTCAGGTAACTCGCGATTAATGACCTCCTTTTGGGTCGCTGACTGCAAGGAAGCCGGGCTAGCTCAAAATTTCACGTTAGTCACCCTGCCGAGCTCACCTCGTGCCCATCGCCTAGTCGTTGGAGATGCCGCCTTTTCCGGGGCCCACGTTCGCCTGGGAAGCCTCCCCCGGTCGCTTATAGCGCTTCGCAGCCTCTTTCCAGCGACGCTCGGCCTCCATCAGAAGGCGTTTGTCGAGGGGATGGATGTGCTTGAAACGAAGTCCTTCCGGCAGGGCGCGCTCCCCCGTCCTAGTCGCGATGGCGAAGGATATTTTCCAGAACAGATTTGTCTGTCCGCCCACCCGAATTGCCGGCGCTCCTCGGCCGAACGTAGTAACCCCTGAAAGGTCAAAAGGAAATCGTTATTGGTTCCATTGCCGGCGATCTCGCCCCGCTATCAGCCGCCAGACGGCGGCAACGCTTGACAGCGCAAGGCGCAAAGCGAGGACGAGTAACGTAATTTGCAGCCAGATCACGCCACCGATTTCCCGGACGACAAACTCCATTCGCGGCCCCCAGGGTGGCGGCACCGCGTCGCCGACGGCCTCGATGCCGCGTTGCATCAGTCGCTGCGCGCCCGTCAAGAGCTCGGGTTTTTGATAGAAAGCAGCGACGATCAGGACCCATGCCAGGATCACCGTGAAGGTCCGGAACGAGAGGACCTTGAACTGATACCCGAGCCCGGGGCGGCCGCTGTCGTCAAAGCGTGGCATTGCATATAGCCCCTCTTAATAAAATTTGGCCGCCAGTCGGGCCAACGTCATCTAACGGCGGCAGGTTCCGGGACGGTAGCCGTGTGAAGTGGACGAGGCTGAGTTCTCGCGGACCACGTCGCCCGCTCATCGGCCGGAGGAACTCCCGGAAATCCGGGGCCTTTTTCTTGCAGGAACGAATTGGCCTGCACCCGCTTTATTTTCTGGTTCTGTAGCGTGGAGTTATTATGCGTAGGGTGAGTTGGACGCCTTCAATCGTGCCGAATGGCAACGATCAGACGGTCTATTTGGTAGCAGACGATTTCGGAAAAAACGGCAGCGCTTGGCGCGAAACTGATTGCGAGACCGCCGACCTCGAGACGGTAATTCAGAACTTGCTGAGCGGTGAGTATCGCAATCCGATCCGCGTCGTCGCCTTCAATACCGCGGAGCGATGGTCCGAAGACGTCTCCGAGGACGTCGCGCACGAACTCCGCCGCCGCTGCGATCAGCAGATGCGTGACATTCCTCTACCTTTGCAAGATTTCACTGATCGATACGAGGGCCGGTACCGCGACGTGCAGCTGCCGCTGCCCATGCGCCTGGTGTGACCGGGTGGCCTTCCAGCGCAAGAAGCTCGCGGCGATCGGCGTCAAGGCGCCGAACCCGGGCTTCATTGAGCCGGCGCTGGCGACCTCGATCGAGAAGGTGCCATCCGGACAACGCTGGGTTCACGAAATCAAATTCGATAGCTATCGTGTTCAACTGCATATCGCCAATGAGGCTGCAAAGGTTTTCACCCGCAATGGACACGACTGGACCAACCGCTTCAGCAAGATTGCGCATGATGCTTTCCTGATCAGCGCCTCCTCGGCGATCATCGACGGCGAGGTCGTCGTACCGGCCGCGAACGGAGCGACCGATTTCTCCTTCCTGCAAAAACGAGCTTGACGATTGCCGACGGCAGATTAGGTGAACGGAGAAGTCCCTTTGAGCGGATCAAACTGGGTGCTCGAGCTGCACGTCGACCAACGCTCACCCAATTCTCTGATCATGAGACGCGAATTCAGCGGCCTGCCAGCACTGCGGATTGCAATCATGAAAAATCGGGAAAGACGCTTTGTCATTACCCCGCCGGCTTCAATGACCGCGGGCGATAGAACTGCGCTGTTGAATATGAGGGCTGACGGTTTCAACATTGAAATTAAGTAAGAAGGTCAGCGTGGAAAATAGGAAGAGACCTTGGACCGCGTAAGACGATCACAGGCTGCTCGAATTGCGAGCATCCGGCCGCTCGGCCATTTCGATTGCCGTTGCCCTCAAGCGCCGTGCCGGCGCCGTTACTAGCCGGCTCAGTATACTCCGGCAACGCGAAAAAGAGGCTTTCCTACGCGAGCTGAAACCGATGGTCACCTTCGACCCTTCGCAACCCGCGATCCTTCATGATCGCTTCACCGACAAAATCGAAACTTGGACCGGTGAGGATGCCGCCGATTACCGCGAAAATGCGATCGTGGACGCGGACGGGTCCGTAGAGTGGCGCGGCTTTGTCTTTGACGGATGGGGAAGCGTGCTTGGCGGATAAGGCCGTGGCGTTCTGTTCGTTTTTAGACAGACCACTACTCCGGCGCTCTGAGCCCGGGAGATGAAAGCCATTCGTTGACGTGGGAGGCGGTCTCGGCTTGCCGGGCTCTGCGGAGAAGTTCGTCGCGTTCGGCGCGATGAGACAATTTTGCCTGTGCTCGGAGCTGTTCTACCTCCTGCTTTAGCCGTTCCGAAAAAGTCATTCGCTGCATCGCAATGCTCCAATGGTGTCGGCATAAAAGTGCCCCTACAATGGTGCGTCTGCGCCACGGTCTCTGTACACTTTTGAACCCGTACGTCCATTTTTTGATCTTGAAGGTTCGCGAGTGAAATCCGGTTTGTGTACAATTTTAGTGTTACTGTCGTCGCGCGCTTGGTAGCGGTCGGCGACTTTCCAGTTCGCGCCGCTGTTTCGGCGAAAGAGCTCAACTTGATCCCTTACGACTTCCCGCCGCCGGCTTTGCCGGGCGCGCGCCGTGCCGGCGAGGCCTAGCCCGAGGGCCGCACCAGCGTCAGGCTCGGGCTCTCAGCGGCAACGCAGACCCGGTTGCGACCCCCTTCCTTCGCGACGTAGAGCGCCCCGTCGGCAGCCGTCATGATCGATGCGGCGCTCGTTCTTGCATCGCATCGTGCCCCCGCAACTCCGATGCTGACAGTCACGCGGCCATAGCTGCTTCCAGCGTGCGCGAGCCCTAGATCGGCGATCGCCTGGCACAGAGCTTCCGCGACTTGCTCGGCGTTGTCCACTCCGGTTTCGGGAAGCAGCACCGCGAATTCCTCACCACCGTAGCGAGCCACAAGGTCGCCGGGGCGCTTTAAATTGGACGCGAACACACCCGCAACCTGGCGAATGCAGTCGTCGCCGGCGCTGTGACCGTAGGTGTCGTTGAAGGACTTGAACTTGTCGATGTCGACGAACAGGAGCGAGAGACGGGACTTCGAACGCTGGCATCGCTTGAACTCGCGCTCGAGCATATCGTCGAACTTTCGCCGGTTCGCGATGCCGGTAAGGGTGTCGGTTTCGGAAAGTTCCTTGAGCCGCTCGTTGGCGCCCATTAACTGTTCTTCGGCGGCTTTGCGTCTTGAGATATCCCTGATGACGGCGACGATCTCCGGGGACGGTTCCTGCGGATCGGCGACGTAGTTCATCTGGGCTTCCACCCAGACGTAGGTCCCGTCCTTGCGGCGCGTGAGGTACTCGCAGGCAGCCGTCGGATTATCAGGTCCCAGTCCCTCGAGGACTGCCTTGACGATCTCACGATGAGACGGGTGAATGTGACCATAGGCCGAATGAGGGATGATCTCCGCGGCCGACCAGCCGAGCAGCTTCTCGATCGAAGGGGAGATGTACAGGCGCTTCCCCTGCATGTCGACGCGGGTGACGACGTCCTCGACATTCTCGGCGAGCAGCCGGTATCCGCGCTCGCGTTCGCGCAGCTCCCTGGCCATGACAGACCGTCTCCGAAGCTGCCGCGCGAGAACCGCGCCGAGCACGATGAGGAGCATGGAAATTGCGCCGGCGAGCAAGAGATCAAAGCTGCGTTCCGCGCGCCATGCGCTCAGGATCGCGTCTTCGGCCACCGCCACACTGATGACGATCGGAAAATCCGGCAGCACTTCGTAGGCGAACTGCTTTTTCTGCCCGTCAAAGGGCGACACGACGGAATAAAGCGCGCTGGCGGAGTTCTCCATACGGCCGGAGAATAGAAGAGTTCCGGCCATGTCTTTGCCAGTTTCACTTTCGTCCCGATGGATAAGCACCTTGCCGTTTGTCTTCATCAGCATGATCGAGCGGGCCTGGTCGGCCTCGAAGCCGCTATAGAAGGTTCGGAGGTGTTGAAGATCCACGGCGGCGAACACGACGCCGGCGAAGGCTCCGTCGGAATGCGAAAGGCGCTGCGTCATCAGCAGGGTCGGCCTGCCCGTGACGCGGGAAATGAGCGGCTCGCTGATCCGTGCACCGCCGTCCTGGGGGTGCGACCGGTGATATTTGAAGTAGTCGCGACCCGCATTGTTCACCGTCGGCACGGTTTCAAAGGACGAGTAGATCCAGCTGCCGCTGTC
This sequence comes from Bradyrhizobium sp. JYMT SZCCT0428, assembly GCF_018131075.1. GTDB lineage: Bacteria > Pseudomonadota > Alphaproteobacteria > Rhizobiales > Xanthobacteraceae > Bradyrhizobium. The sequence goes on from NZ_JAFCLS010000023.1 coordinate 128,838, forward strand.
TGAGAGAACACCAAGCTCGCGCACCTGAGGGATGTTCTTCACGTATTGCGCCAACAAGTCATTGATCTCCGCCGAGGCGCGCGCCGACCTGTCGGAGTGCTCGACGTACTGTCGGGCGCCGAACAGCGCCAGCGCGACGGCGCCAAAGGTCTTCGAGGCGTGCTGCGCCAAGGAATGGGTCAGCCCCAGCGTTTCGGACCCCGCCTTGGCAAACGCTGCCGTCCGCGCCTGGACCGACTTCCAGGCGATCAGGCTCCAGATGCTCGCCAGGGTGATGCAAAGTAGCACCGCGATGACGGTTAATGGCGACTTAACAATCTTGGGCACGACATGACTAGTCCCTGTTCGCCAGACAGACTAAAGGCCCAGTGTCAACTTCAAGTTTTCACTTTTTCATTAGAGCCAAGTTCCACGTCGCACCGTTAATTTCCCTTATCCAGCGACGTCCCCGCGACGCGGTCCAGATCGGGACCTAGCTTGCGGCTGCGTGTAAGGTCGCGCTCAACGGTTCGAAGCGGCTTGCCGCTTTTGGCGGCCGTGTCTCTTGCGAAGCTATCCTTATAACCGCCATTTGGCGGTCATTCGGCCGACGACCCGACCGGGCTGTCTCCGGGTGCACCGCCTCGTAGGCTGCTTTTCGTTTCGCTACCAGCTTCGCGCGTTGCGCGGCGGTCAGATCGCGGCGGATCGAGTTATCGTCGATCTCGGTGAGCGCGCGCCGGGTTTACCCGCGCAGCGCCTTCAACCAGGAACGCCCCGGCGGAAAAACGAAGTCGTTTACCACCTTAAGGCCGATGTCCGTCAGGTCCCCAAGGGAGGTTTGGCCGTTATTGGCCGCCACGACGATTTCGTCGGCGATATGCGTTCTAACTGCGGGATTGTCGCGTTCCGGCGGTAGTTTCCGGCAAACATAGTCAAGCGCCGCCGCCATGTTGGCGACAGTTGTTTGGTCTAAATGAGCCGTCGATGTCATCGTGCGGTACCATCGCCAAAGTGAATAACTCACAAAGTTTTAGGGTTGTTCTCGCCTAGAAGCGGCCCGCGCCTCGGGGGGTGCGTCGACCTTTCTTGCTTGTTCCTGCTCCTCCGCGTACTCTTGTCGGATGAGACGCAGGATCTCTGCCATTGAAGGTTTGCGGTCCGCGGGTTCGGTCATCCGACCAGACTAACGCTCGATGGTAAAGGAACGGTCAAACGAGCGGCAGCGGCAAGTATTACACGCTGATGCAAAAGGCTTCGCTGTCCCTCTT